>NZ_FTMD01000002.1:247151-523135 GCF_900156155.1 Aromatoleum tolulyticum | reverse complement strand
GGCAATGACCGCCTCGACGGTGGCGCCGGTGCCGACACCTACGTGCTCGCCGCCGGCGGCGGCTCCGACTCCATCATGGACGGTGGCGCCTACTGGATGGAACAGAACCGCATCGTCACCGCCCCGACCGTCGACCCGGGCCAGGTGATGCTCGTGCGCGAGCCCGGCGGCTACGACCAGTACGGCCAGTGGACGGGCGAGCAGTACGTGCTGCGCC
The DNA here is from genome assembly GCF_900156155.1 of Aromatoleum tolulyticum. Taxonomy (GTDB): domain Bacteria; phylum Pseudomonadota; class Gammaproteobacteria; order Burkholderiales; family Rhodocyclaceae; genus Aromatoleum; species Aromatoleum tolulyticum. Next base: position 522,918 of record NZ_FTMD01000002.1, on the reverse strand, counting down.
TGCTCGGCTCGCACGACGAGCTGCGCTTCAACCCGGGCACGATCCAGGAGATCCAGTTCGGCGACGGCACGGTGTGGGACCAGTTCGCCATCGACCAGGCGGCGATGCAGACGCAGCTGCAGCAAGGCAGCTCGGGCAACGACTGGCTGTGGGGCACGGACGGGCAGGACGTGCTGCTGGGTGGCGCGGGCGACGACCAGCTGCAGGGCAACGGCGGCAACGACGTGCTCGACGGCGGAGCGGGCAATGACCGCCTCGACGGCGGCGCCGGTGCCGACACCTACGTGCTCGCCGCCGGCGGCGGCTCCGACATCATCCTGGACGGGCCCGCTACTTGGTCGGTACAGAGCCGCATCATCACCGCGCCCACCATCGACCCGGGTCAGGTGACGTTGCTGTATCGACCCGGTACCTTCGACCCCTTCCTCAGCAGCCCGCAGTCCGAACAATATATTCTGCGTATTGTCGGAACGAACGACGAACTGCGCTTTGCGCCCGACACGATCCAGGAGATCCAGTTCGGTGACGGCACGGTGTGGAACGCACAAATGATCTCGATGATGGCCGTGACGGACGTCAATGATCCGCCCACCGGAGAGGTCACGATCAGCGGTGCGCCGGTGCAGGGTGAAACGCTCGTTGCATCCAATACCCTGACGGATGCGGACGGTATGAGCGAGATCCACTACCAGTGGCATGCCGACGGTGTCGCGATCGACGGTGCGGTCGAAAATACCTACACCCTGTCGCAGGTTGATGTGGGCAAGACCATCACCGTCACCGCCTCGTACATGGATAGTTTCGGAACGCAGGTGAGCGTGATCGGCTTCGCGATGTCGCCGGTCGCGAACCTCAACGATTTGCCGAGCGGTGAGGTTATTGTCATGGGCGAGGCGGTGCAGGGGCAGACCCTGACCGCATTCCACAACCTCGCGGACGCCGACGGCCTGGGCGCACTCGGCTACCAGTGGAGTGTGGACGGCGCGGCGATTGCAGGTGCCAACGAGAGCAGCTACACCCTCAAGCAGGGTGACGTGGGCAAGAACGTCGCGGTCACCGTGAGTTATGTGGATGGCTTCGGCGCTGCGGAAAGCATCGCGAGCGCGCCAACGGTTCCGGTTGCGAACATCAACGACCTGCCGACCGGAGAGGTCACGATCGATGGAATCGCCATGCAGGGCCAGACCCTGACGGCGACCAGCAACTTGGCCGATGAAGACGGAATCGGACTGCTTCGCTACCAGTGGAGCGTGGACGGTGCCGCAATCGCCGGCGCGACGGAAAGCAGTTACACGCTTGCCGCAAGTGACGTGGGCAGGAGCATTTCCGTCACGGCCAGCTATGTCGATAGTTTCGGTACGACGGAAAGCGTCAATAGTCTCGCCACGGCCCCCGTGCTGCCCATCCCGAATCTCACCCTGACCGGTTCCAGCGGCAACGACGCGATCTACGGCGATGGCGGCCACGACAGCCTCACCGGTCTTGGCGGGAGCGACACGCTGTACGGGCTCGACGGCAACGACATGCTGGATGGCGGAGTGGGAACGGACAATCTGCTGGGCGGGGAGGGCTCCGACCTGTATGTGATCAACCTCGCGTCGGATCATCCCGCAGCGGAAATCTCCGACACGGGCACGACGGGTACGGACGAAGTCCGCTTCACGTCGGCTTCCGCGAGCACATTGAAGCTCTATGCGTCGGACACCGGCATCGAGAAGGTCGTCGCAGGTACCGGCAGCGAGGCCACGGCAAACACCTCGGGCACGACGGCCCTGAATGTCGATGCATCGGCAGTCCTGAACGGCCTGACGCTGGTCGGCAATGCGGGCGCCAATACCCTGACCGGTACCGCCTACAACGACATGCTCGACGGGGGCGCCGGTGCGGACAGGTTGACCGGCGGATACGGCGATGACACTTACATCGTGGACACAATCAAGGATGCGGTTTCCGAGGGCAGCGTTTCGGGCGGATCGGACACGGTGGTGTCGAGCATCGGCTACACCCTGGGTACGAACGTCGAAGACCTCGTGCTGACGGGACAGGCCGGCTTGAGCGGAACGGGCAACTCGCTGGCGAACCGTCTGTCGGGCAGCGACGGTGCGGACACCCTGAAAGGGCTTGCCGGAAATGACGTGCTCCAGGGCGGCGCCGGGAATGACATGCTGGTCGGTGGCCTTGGGCTCGACGAGCTGACAGGTGGGGCGGGCGCGGATGTCTTCCGCTTCGAAAGCACCCTGGGCTCGACCAACATCGACACGCTGACGGACTTCGACGGCACGAGCGACGCGATCCAGCTGGAGAACCTGATCTTCAAGAAGCTTGCTGCGACCGGCAGCCTTGCGGCTGCGAACTTCGTCGCCAGCGCCGCGGGCGAGGCCGCCGATGCCAACGACTACGTGCTTTACAACGCGAGCACGGGCGGCCTGTACTACGATGCCGACGGCAACGGAGCAGGCGCAGCCGTTCAGGTCGCGACGCTGACCGGCGCCCCGACCCTTGACGCAGGGGACTTCATCGTCACGTGATGAGCGGGAAACGGCTCGCCGGCAGAAACCGGTCGGCGAGCCGCCATTCAGGCGTCTTACAAATCCACACAACGGCCAGTAACCTGCCGCCGCAGGGCGCGCGTTGATGAACTCATCGGCAGCGCTTTCATGTGGAGGTTACGATGGTCAAGTACTGGATCCCGGTTCTGATTGCCACGACGGTGATCAGCACCAATGCACTGGCTGGTCACGACTGGGACGACGACGAAAACTGCGACCGACGTCACCGCGTCGAGCGGATCGTCGAGCGGGATGTCTACGACGAGCCGCGAGTGGTCTACCGTGAGCGGCGGATCGTTTACCGCGAGCCGCGCGTGATCTATAGGGATCCTCCGCCCGTCTATCGCGAGCGCGTCGAGTATCGGGGCCGCACCGAGTATTACCCGCCCGAGCCTTACTATGAGGAGCGCTCCGATTCGTACCGCCGATACGACGACCAGCGGCGCGATCGCGTCGTGGGTCAGGCCGTCGGCGCCGTAGCCGGCGGGCTCATCGGCAACCAGATCGGCCGGGGCAGCGGCCGCGTCGCGGCGACCGCCGTGGGGGCCGTCGTCGGCGGCATCATCGGCGGGCAAGTCGCCGACTACGGCTACTGAACCCGGTCGGCCGGACCTTACCCACGTCCGGCCGGTTCCGTCCGCTCAGAGCACCTGCAACGCGGCGGCGATGGCCCTTCCTGCCTCCATCGTCGCGGGGCGCCACCATGTCCGGCGTCCGTAGGCCGTCCACGGGAACCGTCTCGATGGCCTTCAGGATGCCATGAGGGCTTATCTTTAACGCCATGACTACAACCATCCGGCCCGAAGCACCCTCCGACGAAGAGGCAATCGAGCAAGTCACTCGACGTGCTTTCCTCTCGCATCCATACAGCCATCAAACCGAGCAGTTCATCATCCGCGCCCTGCGGGCCGATCACGCGCTTTCAGTCTCGCTCGTCGCCGAAGAGGCCGGCCGCGTCGTGGGGCACATCGCGCTCTCGCCGGTAAGCATCAGTGATGGAGCTGTCGGCTGGTATGGACTCGGCCCGATTTCGGTCGAGCCGGAGTGGCAAGGCCGTGGTATCGGGCGGGCGCTGATGGAAAGAGGGCTTGCCGAGCTCAGCAGGATCGGCGCGAACGGCTGTGTGCTCGTCGGTGATCCGGCGTTCTATACCCGTTTCGGCTTTGCGAACAGTCCCGCGCTCGTGTTGGAGGGCGTCCCGCCCGAGTTCTTTCTTGCGCTATCGCTTGACACTGCTGCCGCTCACGGCAGCGTCCAATTCCATCCCGCATTTCAGGCAACGCGCTGACCTATAAGTCCGCCGGACTGTGCGAGGACGGCGCTGGGTCGCGCCACGCGACCGAGCCGGTTCGCGTGCAAGCCGGATCCGGTGGAACAGAGGCCGGAAGCGCAGGCCGCATGAGCGCGGCCGGCCCGGACTTTGGCGGATCAACCGTTCCTGATGTGCAAATTTATCGTGTGACAGTATTGACGAAGGTCCGGAGGAAATTGTATCGTTTGTAAAAGAAACTGTTTGATATCAACCAATGAGCCAAGGCTATCACTCTCCTGCGGAAAACTACGACCGGGGACTTCGACTTGTCGAAGCCGAGGCGCGTGTGGTCGCCATCGAAGGGCAGGTCGCCTGGCTTCAGCCCGAGCACCGTAGCGGATGCGGCGCGTGTGCGTCGGCCTCGCTGTGCGGGGCTGCGACGCTCGCGCGCGCGGCGGGGGGCGGCAGGGCGGGGCGCCTCGCGGCGCGCTGTGTTCCGGTCGCGGCCGACCGCCTTGCCGTCGGTGACAGGATCGTTGTCGGTCTGCGCGACGACGCGCTGGCGCGGGCAGCGCTGACGGCGTACGCGCTGCCGCTGGCGGTGATGCTCGGTGCCGCGCTCCTGGCGGAAATGGCGGGCGCCGGTGAGTCGATGACCGCCGTGGCGATGGCGGGCGGTCTGGCTGCGGGCCTCGCGCTTGCGCGGTGGGCCGGTGCGCGGGCGGCGGAGGGGCCGCGGGTGCTGCGCCACGCGAGCGCGCTTTCGGGCAGTACCGGCAACCAGGAGCGCGTGGCATGAACGAATATCTGCTGCTGCTCCTCTCGACCGCGCTCATCAACAACGTGGTCCTCGTGAAGTTTCTCGGCCTGTGTCCGACGATGGGTGTGTCGAAGAGCGTCGATGCCGCGCTGGGGATGGGGCTCGCGACCACCTTCGTGATCACGCTTGCCGCTGCGGCGAGCTGGATGCTCGAACACTGGCTGCTGGCGCCGTTCGACCTCGGCTTCCTGCGCATCCTGAGCTTCATCCTCGTCATCGCCGCCGCGGTGCAATTCACCGAGATGGCGATTCGCAAGACGAGCCCGGCGCTGTACGAGAGCCTCGGCATCTACCTGCCGCTGATCACGACGAACTGCGCGGTGCTGGGCGTGGCGCTGCTGAACGTGCAGCAGGGCTACGGCTTCGTGAAGAGCGTGCTGTTCGGCTTCGGCTCCGCGCTCGGTTTCACGATCGTCCTGCTCATCTTCGCGGGCCTGCGCGAACGCCTCGCGCTCGCCGGCGTGCCGGCCGCCTTCTCCGGGGCCCCCGCGGCCTTCATCACGATCAGTCTATTGAGCCTCGCCTTCATGGGCTTTTCCGGTCTCATCCCCGCCTGAGGAGATCACATCATGCTTGCCGCCATCCTCAGTCTCACGATCCTCGGCGCGGTGCTGGGAACGGTACTCGGATTCGCCAACCGCTTCTTCCAGGTGGAGGGCAATCCGCTCGTCGAGGAGATCGAGGCACTGATGCCCGGCTCGAACTGCGGCCAGTGCGGCTTTCCCGGCTGCGCCGGCGCCGCGGCGGCGATCGCGGCGGGCCAGGCGTCGCCGGCATGCTGCCCGCCCGGCGGGCGTTCGCTCGCGGTGACCATCGCGCAGCGCCTGGGCGTGAGCGTCGATCTGGGCGGGGCGGACGATCCGGGACCGCTGGTCGCCGAGATCGACGAATCGATCTGCATCGGCTGCACGCGCTGCATCCGCGCGTGTCCGACCGACGCGATTTTGGGCGGGCCCAAGCAGATCCACAACGTGATGCGCGATTCCTGCAGCGGCTGCGCGCAATGCATCGATCAATGCCCGACCGAGGCGATGGTGATGCAGCCGCTGCCGGTCACGCTGCAGCAGTGGTTCTGGCCGAAACCGGCGTTGCGGGGCTGAGGAGGAGCAGGACATGGGTATTCTCGATCGATTCCTGCGCACGGCGCGTTTCAGCGGCGGCGTGCATCCCGACGACCACAAGCGTCCCGCCGCGGACGCACCCTTGCGCGTGATGCCGCCGCCGGCCCGTCTTTACGTGCCACTGGTGCAGCACATCGGCAGCCCGGCGCGCGCCGTCGTCGCGGTGGGCGATCACGTCAGGAAGGGCCAGCGCATCGGCGAGCCGCAGGGCGCGGTGTCCGCGGCGATCCACGCGCCGACCTCCGGCCGCGTGATCGCGATCGGCGACATCGTCGCGCCGCATCCGTCCGGATTGCCGGTGCGGGGGATCACGATCGAGAGCGACGGGCGCGACGAATGGTGCGAGCTGGAAGCCTGCGACGATCCGTTCGCGCTCGATCCGGCGGAGATCGGCCGGCGCGTGGCGCGCGCGGGCGTTGTCGGACTCGGCGGCGCTGCGTTTCCGTCGGCGGTGAAGCTCTCGGGCGGACTCGGCGCGCGCGTCGAGCTGCTGATCATCAACGCGAGCGAGTGCGAGCCCTTCCTCTCCTGCGACGATCGCCTGATGCGCGACCGCGCGGCGGAGGCCGTCGACGGCATCGCGATCATGCTGCACGCGACCGGTGCGCGCGAGGCGCGGATCGGTATCGAAGACAACAAGCCGGAAGCGATCGCGGTGATGCGGGCGGCCGTTGCCGGGCACGCGCGCATCCGCGTCGAGGTGATCCCGACGCGCTATCCGATGGGTTCGGAGAAGCATCTCATCCTGGTCCTGACCGGGCGCGAGGTGCCGGCCGAAGGGCGTCCGTCCGATATCGGCGTCGTCGTGCATAACGTCGGTACCGCGGTGGCGGTGCGCAACGCAGTCCGGTTCGGGCGTCCGCTGGTGTCGCGCCTCGTCACCGTAAATGGCGCCTGCGTACGCGAACCGGGGAACGTCGAAGTGCCGATCGGCACGCTCGCCGGGGAGGTGCTCGCGTTCTGCGGCGGGCTGCGCGTCGATCATGGCGGCCCCGCGCGCCTGCTGCTGGGCGGGCCGATGACCGGGATGCAGGTACCCACGCTGGAAGTGCCGGTGATCAAGGGCACGGGCGGAATTCTGGTGCTCGATGCGGCGGAGGTGGGCGAGGGCGACGGCGGTCCGTGCATCCGCTGCGGTGATTGCATGCGGGCGTGCCCGGTCGGTCTCCTGCCGCTGGAGATCGCCGCACGGGTCCGTGTCGGCGAGGTCGATAAGGCCGCGGGCTTCGGCCTCGCGGACTGCATCGCCTGCGGATGCTGCGCCTACGTGTGTCCGTCGCGCATCCCGCTGGTGCAGTACTTCCACCATGCGAAGGGCGAACTCGCTGCGCGGACACGCGGCACGCAGCGCAATGAAACGATCCGCACCCTCACGCGGGCGAAAGCCGAGCGGCTCGAACGCGAGGAGCGCGACAAGGCCGAGGCGCTTGCCCGGCGCGCGGCCGCGTCCCTGGCAGCCGCAGCGGCTGCCAAGCAGTCGGCGCCGGTCACGGAGAAGGTTGCCGAGGACGCGAACGAGGAATCCGGAGTGTGCGCATGAGCGGTCGCGATCAATTCATGCCGGCGCCGGCTCCCCATGCCCATGCGGGAACGGACGTCGGGCGCACGATGCGTCGCGTGCAACTGGCGCTGCTGCCGGCGACCCTGTTCGGCTTCTGGCTCTTTGGTTGGCCAGCGGTACATCTGTTCGTGATCACGGTCGGGGCGTGCCTGCTCACGGAAGCGTTTTGCCAGCGTTTGCGCGGCTGCGAGAGCCGACTGTGGGACGGTTCGGCGCTGCTCACCGGCTGGCTGCTCGCACTCTCGCTGCCGCCGTGGGCGCCGGGCTGGATCGGTGCGCTCGGGGGTGTCATCGCAATTGCGATCGGCAAGCAGGTGTACGGCGGGCTTGGCCAGAACCTGTTCAATCCGGCGATGGTGGCGCGCGTTGCGCTGCTGGTGTCCTTCCCGGTGGCGATGACCCATTGGGTGGCGCCGCTGCCGCTCGGGTCGGCGGGTGCGCCTGGTTTCATGGAAGGCCTGCACATCACGCTGGGGACGCTGCCGGTGCCCGATGCGGTGACCTCGGCCTCGCTCCTCGGCCATGCCAAGACCGAGCTGTCGCGCGGCATCGACCTCGCGCAGGCGCTCGATGCGGCCGGCGGGGCGCTTGCGGCGTGGCATGGTGTCCGCGCGGGCAGCCTCGGCGAGACCGGTGCGTTGCTGCTGCTTCTGGGCGGACTCTACCTGCTGGCGCGCGGCGTGATCCGCTGGCACATCCCGGTCTGCGTATTGGCCGGCGTTGCGCTGCCCGCCGTGGTGGCGCACGCGATCGATCCCGGCCACTACCTTTCCGCGACGACGCATCTCGCCTCCGGCGCGGTCGTGCTGGGCGCGTTCTTCATCGCGACCGACTACGTCACCTCGCCGAACACGGCGTCCGGGCAACTGCTCTACGGCATCGGCATCGGCCTGTTGACCTGGATCATCCGCAGCTGGGGCGGCTATCCCGAAGGGATCGCCTTCGCGGTGCTGCTGTTCAATGCGCTGACGCCGGTCATCGACCGCTATTGCCGCCCGCGGATCCTGGGGCGGACGCGGCGCGGTGCGCCGATCCGGGCGACGCAAGGGAGTGCCGAATGAGTGTTCCAGAGACCCCGGGCGGCATCGCCGCGATCCGCGAGCGGCTCGGCTACCAGCCCGTCCTGCTTGCCGTGTCGGCCCTGCTGGCCGGCGCTGCGCTGACGTGGGCGCATGGTGCGACGAAGGCGCCCATTGCCGCCGCCGAAGCGACTGATCTGCGTAACACCCTCGCGCAGGTCATGCCCGAAGGTTTCGCCGACAACGACCTGTTGGCGGATGTGGTGGAGGTCGACGGCGCGCGCGGGGCGGTGCGGGTGCACGTCGCCCGTCGCGCGGGCGCTGCCGTGGGCGCCGTCTTCCGTATGGCGGAGCGTGGCTACGCCGGCGAGGTGGCGCTGCTGATGGCTGTCGATGCGGACGGCCGCGTTCTCGGCGTGCGCGTGCTGAAACACGCAGAGACACCCGGGCTGGGCGACAAGATCGACCGCGCGAAGTCGCCGTGGATCGACGGCTTCGCCGGCAAGTCGCTCGCCGAACCGGTGCCTGCGCAATGGGCCGTGAAGAAGGACGGCGGCGTGTTCGACGCCTTCGCGGGGGCGACGATCACGCCGCGTGCGGTGGTGAAGGCGGTCCGTTCCGGGCTGGAATTCTTCTCGGCGCAGCGCGCCGAAATCCTGGGAGGTCGCTCATGAGCCACGCACGCATCCTGCGCGAGGGGCTGTGGGGGAACAACGTCGTGTTCTCGCAGATGCTCGCGCTGTGCCCGACTATGGCGGTGACGACCTCCGGCACCAACGCGCTCGCGATGGGCCTGGCGACTACCGCGGTACTGGTCGTGTCGAACATGCTCGTATCGCTCATCCGCGACGTGGTCAGCACCCAGGTCCGCATCCCCGTCTTCGTCGTGCTGATCGCGACGCTGGTGACGATCGTCGATCTCGCGCTGAATGCGTGGGCGCACGAGCTGTACAAGGTGCTGGGGCTCTTCATCGCACTCATCGTGGTCAATTGCGCGATCCTCGGGCGCGCGGAAGCGTTCGCGAGCAAGAACGGCGTCGCGGCCTCCGCCGTCGACGGCTTGGCGACCGGACTCGGCTTCACGCTGGCGCTGACCGTGATCGGGCTGATCCGCGAGGTTTTCGGTGCGGGGACGCTGTTCGCGCAGGCGAGCCTGTTGCTCGGCCCGAGCTTCGCGTTCCTCGAAATGCGCGTGCCGGCCTACGAGGGCGCCTTGCTGATGATCCTGCCGCCCGGAGGTTTCGCCGTGCTCGGGCTGCTCCTCGCTGCGAAGCGCGTGTTCGAGGGCCGGCGGCGTGCGGACGCAGTGGCGTCCGTGCCCGCGGCGGCAAGCTGAAGGAGGTCGTCGATGCAGATCGTGGTGGCTTATTCGGAACCGGGGCAGCAGGTGTCGCTGAAGCTCGAACTGCCCGAAGGCAGCAACGTGAAGGCTGCCATCGAGCGTTCGGGCATTCTCGGACTTTTCCCGCACATCGACCTCGCAGTGCAGAAGGTCGGCGTCTACGCGCGTGTCGTCAAACTGGACGCCGCCCTCAAGGACGGCGACCGGGTCGAGATCTATCGTCCGATCACCTGCGATCCCAAGGCGGTGCCGGTGCGAAGGACGCGCAACAACTCGGAAACGTCCGACGCCGTGGCCTGAGCGGGCGTCGCCGGCGGTCGGCGGTGTCGGGCAATGTGCCGGATCGGCGCGGCGCGGACGGAGCCGTCCCTCAGCCGTCTTCGCCCGTCGCGAGCTTGTCCTGCGTGCGGTACTCGAAGTCGCTCGCGTCGTGCCGCTCGTGCAGCTGCTCGCCCGGCTCGCCCCAGGTGCGATTGACCTTGCGGCCGCGCTGCACGGCCGGCCGTTGGGCAATCTCCTGTGCCCAGCGCAGGACATGCATGTAGGTGCTTGCGTCGAGGAACTCCGCCGCCTCGTACACGTGATTCAGCACCAGCCCGCCGTACCACGGCCAGATCGCGATGTCGGCGATGGTGTAGTCGTCGCCGGCGATGTAGCGCCGCTCGGCCAGCTGGCGGTTCAGTACGTCGAGCTGGCGTTTCGCCTCCATCGCATAGCGGTTGATCGGGTACTCGTATTTCTCCGGCGCATAGGCATAGAAATGGCCGAAGCCGCCGCCGAGGAGGGGCGCGCTGCCCATCTGCCAGAACAGCCACGACAGGCACTCGGTGCGCGCAGCCAGGCCCTTGGGGAGGAAGGCGTCGAACTTCTCCGCGAGGTAAAGCAGGATCGAGCCGGACTCGAACACGCGGATCGGCGGGGTGACGCTGCGGTCGAGCAGGGCGGGGATCTTGGAGTTGGGATTCACCGCGACGAAGCCGCTGCCGAACTGCTCGCCCTCGGTGATGCGGATCAGGTGGGCGTCGTACTCGGCCCCGGCGATACCGCGCTCGAGCAGCTCCTCCAACATGATCGTGACCTTCACGCCGTTCGGCGTTGCCAGCGAGTAGAGCTGCAGCGGGTGCTTGCCGACAGGAAGCGCCTTTTCGTGCGTCGGGCCCGCGATCGGGCGGTTGATGTTGGCGAACTTGCCGCCGCTGGGTGCTTCCCATTTCCAGACTTTCGGCGGTGTGTAGGTGTTGTCGCTCATCGGAATGTCCTCAAACCTTCAGCTCGGATGCGGAAGTCCTGCAGCGCTTCGCATTTAGAATATCGAATCTTCATCGACACCGTGCTCCAATGAAAATTCCGTCGTCCGCATTTCTCGTGCTCATGCTGTGCTCGGCCCCCGCGCTGGCGCAGGAGACGTCCGCCGCGAAGCCCGCCTCGAGGCGCATGGCGCCCGTGCCGTTCAAGGGGGTGGATTACAGCGGCGTCTATGACTGCCGCGGCATGGACAGCCGCGAAGGGCCGTACAACGGCGTCGTGACGCTGGAACTGGTGCCGTCCCAGAGCCACGGCGAGTACGGGGCTTATCGCTTCAAGCTCGAGGTGTCCGGATACGGCGAGTACCCCGGCCAGGCTGCGACGAAGGGCCGGGAGATGGGCATCTACTTCGCGAACACCGACCCGGCGCCCAAGGATTACGGTACCGGGATCGCGTCGTTCGCGAAGGGCAAGAACGGCAAGTGGACCTTCACCAAGTACTACTACGAGCCCGAATTCAAGGGCGGAAACTTCGGAACGGAGACCTGCTTCCAGCGCTAGGCGTGGTCTGCGGTGGCGCGACGGGTTTCCGATCCTTCTCTTCGCCCCGTCACACCCCGCATCCCGCTTCGACCGGCGTCGATTGCCCGGACTTGCCCGTATCGACGCGGGCCTGCGCCGGCAGCGCGACGCCGTTCTTCACCGCGACCACTTCCGCCATGATCGACAGCGCGATTTCGGCCGGGGTCTTGCTGCCGATGTAGAGTCCCGCCGGGCCGTGCAGGGACGCCAGTTCCGCCTCGGTCAGGCCGAAATGGGTGCCCAGCCGCTCGCGCCGCAATGACGTATTCCGTCGCGAACCGATGGCAGCAACATAGAAGGCGTCGGACCGCAGCGCATCGATCAGCGCGAGGTCGTCGAGCTTCGGGTCGTGCGTCAGCGCCACCACTGCGGTGCGCGCGTCGGGCTTGAGGCGCAGGATCAGGTCATCCGGCATCTCGCGGCTGATCCCGACGCCCGGCAGGGACCAGGCCGCGTGGCGTTCGATGCGCGGGTCGCAGACGATCACCTCGAATCCCAGGCCGAGCGCAATCTGGCACAGGAAACGCGACAGGTCGCCGGCGCCGATGACGATGATGCGGAACTGCGGCCCGAGATAGGTCGTGAGACGCCGTTCGTCCAGATGCGGCACGCCATCGCGGCGCCCGTCGCGCAACTCGACCCCGCCGGTGGCGAGATCGAGGATGCGTTCGACGCTGCGGCGCTGCTCGCACGCTGCCAGCAGTTCGTCCAGCCGGCTGTGCGGCGACACCGGTTCCAGCACCAGTTCGATGGTGCCGCCGCACGGCAGGCCGAAGCGGTGCGCCTCGTCGGCGGTGATGCCGTAGCGCTGCACGGTCGGCGCGAGGGCAGGGCAGGCCGCGTGGATGCCGCCGGCCCGGATGCGCTCGATCAGGTCGTCCTCGATGCAGCCGCCCGACACCGAACCGACGGTTGCCCCGTCGGCTTTGATCGCCATCAGCGAGCCGGGCGGGCGCGGCGACGAACCCCAGGTGCGGGCGACGGTGACCAGCACGACCGGCAGGCCGTCCGCCTGCCACGCGCACGCGGTGCGCAGAACCAGGGTGTCGAGATCTTCCATCGTGTTCCTCCGATGATGTCCGCGTACCGTCCGGGCGCGTTCAGGCGAGCTGGAAGGGCAGTTCGCGAATCGGCTGTCCCGTCAGCCGCGCGATCGCATTGGCGAAGGCCGGCGCCAGGGGCGGCAGGCCCGGCTCCCCCATGCCCGTGGGCGGTTCGGCGCTGGGGACGATGTGCACGTCGAACTCGGGCGCTTCGGTGATGCGTGCGACCGTGTAGGCGTCGAAGTTGCGTTGCTCGACCTCACCGTCCTTGAATGTGATCGCCGCACCCGGCAGGCACATCGACAGCGCCATCATCGCAGCCCCCTGCACCTGCGCTTCCACGCCGCGCGGATTCACGGCGAGATTGCAGTGTACGCCGGCGGTCACGCGGTGGAGCACCGGCCGGCCCTGCTGCAGCGAGGCTTCGACCACGTAAGCGACCACCGAGCTGAAGGACTCATGCACCGCCACGCCCCAGGCACGGCCTGCGGGCAGGCGCCGTTTGCCGTAGCCGCTCTTGTCCACCGCCAGTTGCAACGCGGCACGGTGGCGCGGGTGCTGGTCGCCGAAGAGCGCCAGGCGATAGGCGACCGGATCCTGCTGCGTCGCACGCGCGATCTCGTCGAGCAGCGTCTCCATCACGAAGGCAGTGTGGGTGGAGCCGACGCTGCGCCACCACAGTACCGGGACGTTGAGTTTCGGATGGTGGACGGTGAGGCGCATCGGCAGCGGATAGGGTTCGCGCATGCCTTCCACCGCGCTGCGGTCGACGCCGTTCTTGATCATGCCGCCCTCGAACGGCGTGCCCGCGGCGATCGACTGGCCGACCAGGACATGATCCCAGGCGAGGACGCGGCCGCGCCCGTCGAAGCCGATGCGTGCGCGGTGCAGATGCATGGGACGGTAATAGCCGCCGCGGATGTCGTCCTCGCGGCTCCATACCATGCGCACCGGCGCATCGAATCCGGCGGCGCGGGCCGCCTTGGCGATTTCGCAGGCCTCGACCACGTAGTCGCTCGAGCCGACCGCGCGGCGGCCGAAACCGCCGCCGGCCATCTGCACATGCACCTTGACCTGCTCGGGCTTCAGCCCGAACACGCGCGCCGCGGCCTGTCCGTCGATGCCGGGAAACTGGGTGCCGACCCACAGCTCGGCCCCGTCCGCGCCGATCCGCACGGTGCAGTTGAGCGGCTCCATCGGCGCGTGCGCGAGGTAGGGAAAGACGAACTCCGCTTCAATCCTGTGCGGCGCGTTATCGAGCGGCGTCATGTCCGCATCGAAATGGCGCGGACCGGGTTGCGCGGCGAGCTCGCGGTATTGTGCCAATTGGCGCGCGCTGTCGACGCGTTCGACGCCGGCCGTATCCCACTCCAGCGCCAGCGCCTCGCGACCCTGCTTCGCCGGCCAGTAGCCGTCGGCCAGCACCGCGACACCTTCGCCCCCGCGTTCAAGCGGGACGCGCAGCACCGCCTTCACCCCTTTGACGCGGCGCGCAGCCTTGTCGTCCACGGTGCGCAGCCTTGCGCCGAACACCGGCGGGTGTGCGATCACCGCGGTGAGCTGGCCCGGCAGGTGCACGTCGATGCCGAAGTCCTGCCGGCCGCTGCTCTTCGCTCCGCCATCGAGGCGGGGCGTCGCCCGTCCGATGAGGCGGAAATTCTTCGGGTCCTTGAGCGCGACGCGTGCGGGAACGGGCTGCGCCATCGCGGCTTCGGCCAGCTCGCCGTAACCAAGGCTGCGCCCGCCCGGGCCGAGCACCTTGCCCGATTCGGTGCGCAGCGCCGCCACGTCGACGTTCCAGCGCGCCGCGGCGGCGGAAAGGAGCATCGCGCGGGCGCGGGCGCCGAGCTCGCGGTACTGGACGAAGCTGTTCTTCACCGAATTGGAGCCGCCGGTGATGTGCATGCCGTAGGCCGGATCGGCATAGGCGGGGGAACTGTCGCCAAAGCGCGTCCGCACCTTGCTCCAGTCCGCGTCCAGCTCCTCGGCCAGGATCATCGGCAGGGCCGTCTGCACGCCCTGGCCGAACTCGAGGCGGTTGATCGCCACGGTCACCACCCCGTCGGCATCGATGTGAAGGAAGGCGGACGGCTGCTGCGTGGGCTTGAGGGATTCGGTCTTCGCGGCAGTACCTTGTGCTGCGGCTATCAGCGGAAAGGCGCCCAGCGCCAGGCCCCCCAGTCCGGTCAGTTTCAGGAAACTGCGGCGGGACATTGCGGCGTGCGGAGCGGGATCGTCACGCTGCAGCAGGTCGCGCAGGGCGGGCGGCAGTGGGTCGGGAAAGGTATCGGGCAGCATGTCGGTCTCTGTCAGGCAATCGTGCGGGCCGCGTCGGCGATGGCGGCGCGGATGCGGGCGTAGGTACCGCAGCGGCAGAGGTTGCCCGCCATCGCTGCGTCGATTTCTTCGGGCGTGGGCTGCTTGCCCTGCGGCAGCGACTTCAGGAACGCGGTGGCGCTCATGATCTGTCCGCTCTGGCAGTAGCCGCACTGGGCCACGTCGTGCTTGACCCAGGCGTCGCGCACGGCGGCGCCGATGCGGTCGCCGCCGTCGGTGGCCGCTTCGATGGTGGTGACCTTCTTGCCAGCCGCGGCGGAGATCGGGGTGATGCACGATCGGACGGCCTGACCGTCGAGATGCACCGTACAGGCGCCGCACAGCGCGGCGCCGCAGCCGAACTTGGTGCCGGTGAGACCCAGGGTGTCCCGCAGTGCCCACAGCAAGGGCGTGTCGGGCGCGACGTCGAGCGTGTGCTCGTGGCCGTTGATATCGAGAGTGATCATGGCGGTTCGATCCTGCATCAGTCGGATGTTGGGCGCGGCGGCACGGGTATTTACGGAGGCCAAAGCGGGGACGGGCGCGAGTCGGAGCTTCTTTTCTTGCCTGCCGTGAAGCTTATGGCGTGTATTGTTCATCGAATAGCGAGCAACATCTTGAACCACTAGCAAGCGAAACTTGCTAATCTCCCGTCGCCCGTTTCTGCTAACACCTTGGAGAGGTCGGATGCCGATCAACGAGATGCGCGCCATCAGCACCTTCACGAAGGCAGTGGAGCTGGGCAGCCTGCGCAAGGCCGCCGCAGCGCTGGGCGTGAGTCCGCAGGCCGCCAGCCAGGCCGTGGCGCAGCTCGAACAGCACCTCGGCGTGCGTCTGCTGCACCGTACCACCCGGCACATTGCGCTGACCGAGGAGGGGCGACAATTTCTGGAATCGGCCCAGCCCGCGATGGCGATGCTCGAACGCGCGCTGCGGCGGGTAACGGTTGCCAAGGATGAAATCGCCGGGCCCCTGCGCATCATCGCACCGCGATCGAGTTTCGCGTCGCTTCTGTGGCCGGTGATCAACGCGTTTTGCCAGCAACATCCGGACGTGCAGCCCGACCTCCATCTGGACGACCAGATCGCGAACTGGGTGCAGGAGCGCGCGGACGTGGGATTCCGGATCGGCTCGCCGCCGGAGGAGGGCCTGATCGCGCGCAAGCTCTTCGTGGTGCCGCTGATTATCTGCGCCGCCCCGGCATATCTCGAGCGCTACGGGGTTCCGAAGAGCCTGGACGAACTCTCGGCCCATCGGTGCAGCGTGTTTCGCCATCCGGCGACCGGCCTGGTCTATCCGTGGTTCCTGAAGATCGGCAACGAAGTGGTCCAGCGCGATTTTCCGCCGGCCCTGTCGACCAACGATGCCGAAACGGAACTGCAGGCGGTGCTCGACGGAATGGTGATCGGCCAACTCGCGGGTTTTTCCGCCGTGCCGCATTTGCGTGCCGGCCGTCTTGTGCCGCTGCTCACGCAGTACATGACCGACCACATGAGCGTCCACCTCTTTTACGGAAGCCGGCGCGCGCAACCAGCGCGGGTGCGCAAGTTCATCGACTTCGCGGTGGAGCGCCTGACGGACAGTCCGGACCATGTCCTCGGTGACAGCGAAATCCGCGACATGGCAGGAACGACGATCGGCCTCTCTTCGTAGGCGCGAATCGCGACCGCCCGGTCCGTAGCGCTTCCGAAGTGCCGTGCCAGGCGGGGCTGAATCGACCGAAGAGGGCAGTGCGTAGTCAATCGGTCTATCCGTGCGTCCTTACGTGTGGAGATGGACGCATTCGACTTCGCCTCGCTACACTGAAGCGGCACTCGACGGGCGCCGGGTCGAGACAATTTCCAGTACCTCGGAATGAATGCGGCAGGCACCGCGTTTACCGACCTGCCGGCATGACATCGATGAGACGCCCGGATGATGCATTCACGACGCTGGAACAGGCAGTTGAACGTATCCGATCGATAGATGAGGAGTTGTCATGGCCAAGGTTCTCGTTCTGTACTATTCATCCTACGGGCATATCGAAAAGATGGCCGCCGCGGTTGCCGAAGGCGTGCGCGACGCGGGCGCCGAAGTGACTATCAAGCGGGTTCCGGAGCTGGTTCCGGAAGAGATCGCGCGCAAGTCGGGCATGAAAGTCGATCAGGCCGCGCCGATCGCCACCGTCGCCGAACTTCCGGACTACGACGCGATCATCTTCGGTACGCCGACGCGCTTCGGCAACATGGCCTCGCAGATGCGCAACTTCCTCGATCAGACCGGGGGCCTGTGGATGTCCGGGGCGCTGATCGGCAAGGTCGGCAGCGTATTCGCCAGCACCGCCACGCAGCACGGCGGGCAGGAAACCACCATCACCAGCTTCCACACCACGCTGCTGCACCAGGGCATGGTGATCGTCGGTTGCCCGTATTCGGAAACGCGGCAGATGACCATGGACGAGATTACCGGCGGTAGCCCCTACGGCGCGACGACGCTGGCCGCGGGCGACGGTTCGCGCCAGCCGAGCGAGAACGAACTGGCGATCGCCCGCTTCCAGGGCAAGCACGTCGCCCAGATCGCCGCCAAGCTGGCTGCACGCTGATCGCGTAACACAAGCTTGCGCTGCTCGTGCAGCCGGAACCCCTTGCCGGTTTCGGTCGCACGGCCCACACCCGCAGTGTGCGGGCGCTCTTCGGAAGGGAGCAACGCGGGCGGGTTCTGAAAGGTTTCATGACAATTCCGCTGCAATCTTCACGGGCCAAGGGTGTCGAATGAGCACTTGTCCAGCTGGAGAAGGAGAAGATCATGAAGAAGAATTCCGCCCGACTCGCTCCGATCGCGCTACTCGCGCTTGCTGTCGGCTTCCATACACCGGCCCTGCGCGCCGAATTGGTGGCCACCCCGGACGTCGCCAGCCACGAATCCGCAGATGCCGACCGCGCCAAGGTTCAACGCTTCCTCGAACAGGCGACCGTCAAGGAACGGCTCCAGACCATGGGCGTGGACGGGATCGTCGCCGCCGACCGCGTTGCGGCCCTGGACCAGCAGGAAATCCATGCCCTCGCGCAACGCATCGACTCGATGCCGGCAGGGGGCAACATCACGACGATGGAGTGGATCCTCATCGTCCTCGTCGCGATCCTCGTGGTGATTGCGCTCTGATGTGAAACTTCCCGCATCTTGCCTGAGCGTTGCCGCAGCCCTGCTGCTGGCCGCCTGTGCGAGCCTTCCGCCGGGAGACTGGGGCAACCCGCCGGGTGACCCGTTCCCGGCGTGGGCCGAAAGGACGGATGCCCCGTTCCACCCGCAGGAGGAGTACCTGTGCGGCCCTGCCGCGCTGGCTACGGCCTTGGGTAGTGCCGGCATCCGGCGGGCGCCCGAGGATCTCGTAAATGAGGTCTACATTCCCGCCCGCCAGGGAAGCCTGCAGCCCGAGATGCTGGCCGCGGCGCGCCGCTCCGGTGCCGTGGCCTATCCTCTCGCCGCGGAACCGCAGGCGCTCCTGAAGGAACTGGCCGCGGGCCATCCGGTGGTGGTGCTGCAGAACCTCCGCCTCGATTGGGCGCCTCAGTGGCACTACGCGGTGGTGGTGGGCTACGACCTGCGCAGCCGCGAGGTGGTGCTGCGCTCGGGACGCGAGAAGCGCCTCGTCATGGACATCGACGCCTTCGACCGCAGCTGGGCGAAATCCGGGCGGTGGGCGTTCGTCGCGCTGCCGCCCGACCGGCTTCCCGCCACGGCCGCCGAAGCCGATTATGTGAACGCGGCGGTGGCGCTGGAACGGGTCGCCCCGGCTGCCGCCGAGGAGGCATACCGCACGGCACTCGGGCGGTGGCCGAACAATCTCGTCGCCCGCATGGGCCTCGGCAACATCGCATACGGCCGCGGCGACACCGAGTCGGCCGAATCCGCCTTCCGGCGGGCGGCGGCCGATCACCCGGATTCCGGCGATGCCTGGAACAACCTCGCCCAGATCCTGCATGAGCGGGGCCAGGCGCAGGCAGCGCGGGACGCGGCGGAACGTGCCGTGGCAACCGGCGGACCCCGGCTTCCGACGTATCGGCGCACCCTCCAATCAATCGCCGGCGGTTGACGGTCTGGTGCCCCGCCGTCTATCCAAGGATGTGCCTTTGAAAACGCTCATACGTGTGTTCTCGATCATTCACGGGCTAATGGCGCTGCTGTTCGCGTGCGCCGCGCTCGTGCTCATTGTTATTGCTGCACACATCGGCGGTACGGCCGTCGCCACGGGGCTGGACAGAATCGCAGCGCAAGGGGTCATCGAAGCGGTCGGCTTGTTGGCTGCTGCGGTCGTGGCGCTGCAGATCGCGCAGACCATTTCCGAGGAGGAGGTCATCCGTGACGCCCATATCAGCGGACCGACACGCGTACGGCGGTTCCTGTCGCGATTCATGGTGGTCGTGGTCGTCGCACTCGCAATCGAAGGACTCGTTGCGACGTTCAAGGGCGCGAACGAGGACCCGGTGCATCTGCTCTATGCGGCCGGCATAATTTTCGCCGTCGCGCTTCTCCTTGCCGGCTGGGGAGTATTCGTCCACTTCAACTGCCGTGCCGAAGCGCTGGAGCCGGAGGCAATGGCGGCAGCCAAGCGCGAGGACCGGAAACTCGAATAATCTGCGTCCCGACATGAAACGCGACGAAGTTGCGGTAATAATCGCGTTGTCCGCCCGATCGCTTGCCCGGCGGAGCATCTCGCCAATCAGAGCCGGTGCCGGCAAGGGGACCCGCCCGCAGGCCCATGGCTATTCATGCCGGACCGACAAACTGCGCCAATCGCCATGACAGCCAACAAACTCTCCTGCGGTCTGCTGGTCATCAATGAGCGGGCCGAACTGCTTCTCGGTCACTCGACGGGGAGCGGCCACTGGGATCTCCCCAAGGGGCTCATCGATGAAGGCGAAGATCCCGCGACTTGCGCACTCAGAGAGGCGCGGGAGGAATTCGGCCTCGAATTCACGCCCGATCGCCTCGTCGATCTCGGCCGCTGCGCGTACTACCGGGGCAAGGACTTGCACCTCTTCGCAGTCGGCACCACCTCAACCGAGACCCGTCCCGAGCTTTGCCGATGCACCAGCTACTTCGCACACTACTCGACCGGCCGGCAAGTGCCCGAAGTCGACGGCTTCGCGTGGATTGGCGATGCGCAGTTGCCGTCGGTGCTGGCACACAGCATGCGGAGACTGCTTCTGGACAAGGGGCTGCTCGCTCATGCACGAACGCTGGCCACGAGCCATGAGGTAAGCTCGCCCACATGTTGAACCTGCGAACAATCCGGGCCATTTCGCTCGATCTGGATGACACCCTGTGGCCCATCTGGCCCACCATCGAGCGCGCGGAGACGGTGCTCCATGAATGGCTCGCGCTCAACGCACCGATGACGGCGGCGCGGTTCGCCACTCCGCAGGCGTTGCGCGAGATCCGCAACGCGATGGAGCTGCAGCGGCCGGACCTTGCGCATGACCTTGCCGCATTGCGCCGCGAGTCGATCCGCGTCGCACTGTGCAGCGCGGGAGACGATCCTGCACTGGCGGAGCCCGCCTTCGAGCTCTTCTTCGCCGAGCGCCACAACGTGACCCTCTTTCCCGACGCGCTGCCCGCCCTGGAATTCCTGGCTGCGCGCTATCCGCTGGTGAGCCTCACCAACGGAAACGCCGAGCTCGGGCGTATCGGACTGGAGCCGTTCTTCGTCGCCAGCGTCGCCGCGATCAAGGTCGGGTTGTCCAAGCCCGATCCCCGGATCTTCCATGCCGCCGCCCAGGCGGCGGGAGTGCAGCCGGAGGAGGTGCTGCACGTGGGCGACGACGCGCTGCTGGACGTCCTCGGTGCGCGCAATTCCGGGATGCAGGCGGCCTGGCTCAACCGGACACAGGCGCTGTGGCCGCACGAAGAGCGGCCGGACCTGGAATTGTCGAGCCTGGGCGAGTTGTGCAATGCGCTGACATAAGGCGTTCCCCCCGGCATTTCCTGGTCGCCCCGGCTACTCGGCCGCAGCACTCGCGGCGAGCGCCTCGCGGAGGTCCGCGATCAGGTCCTGCGGGTGCTCGATCCCCACGCTGAGGCGGATCAGCCCCTCGCCGATCCCGCTGCGCGCCCGCGCTTCGGGCGAGATGAAACTGTGCGTGGTGCTGGCAGGATGGCAGGCGAGGCTGTCGACATCGCCCAGCGACACGGCCTGCGTGAACAGCTTCAGATTGTCCAGCAGTGCCGCGGCCGCCCGTCGGCTGCCCCGCGCCAGGTCGAAGGAAACGATGCCGCCGTATCCGCCTTCCATCTGCCGCCGCGCCAGCGTGTGCTGGGGGTGGCTCGCAAGCCCGGGGTAGTGTGTCGCGGCGACCGCGGGGTGTGTCGACAGGAAGGCCGCGACTTCGGCCGCACCCTCGCAATGCGCCGCCATGCGAAGGGGCAGGGTCTTGACGCCGCGCAGGATCAGGAAGGCCTCGTGCGGGGCGAGATTGCCGCCGACGTGCCCCATCCCGGTCGCGCGTACCGGGGCGATCAGCCGCTCCGCGCCGGCCAGCACGCCGCCGGTGCTGTCGCCGTGCCCGCCGAGGTATTTCGTCATCGAATGCATCACCAGATCGATGCCGTGTTCGAGCGGCCGGGTCAGGCACGGCGAGCAGAAGGTGTTGTCGGCGACTGTCGTGATGCCGCGCGCCCGCGCAAGCGCGGCGACGGCCGCCAGGTCGTGCAGGTGCAGCGTGGGGTTGGTCAGCGTCTCGACCCAGATCAGGCGCGTGGCAGGGGAGAGGCTCGCTTCGAGTCCGCGCTCGGCCGCGTCGACGACGCGGATGCCGAAGCGATCGCCGAAGGCGTTGAACAGGCTTTCCGTTCCGCCGTAAAGCGGCCCGAGGAACACGATCTCGTCGCCGGGCGAGAGCCGCGACAGCACCACCGACGACACCGCCGCCGTGCCGCTGCTGAAGGCGACTGCCGCCTCGGCGCCTTCCAGATCGGCAATCTTGTCCTCGAGCGCCTTGACCGTGGGGTTGGCGAACCTGCTGTAGCGGTACCCGTCGGCCTCGCCGGCAAAGATCGCCGCGCCGTTCTCCAGCGTGCCGTACGCGAAGGCTGAGGTCTGGCTGATCGGCGTGGCAATCGCGCCGCTCGCCGGATCGGGCTCTTGCCCGGCATGCACTGCGCGGGTGCGTAGATGATTCATGGGTGGGGCACGTCCTATGGGAAAGAAGCGGTTCCGCATGAGCGGTCTGCTGTGCAGTCTATAGCCGGAACCAATCCAAAGGCGGTTGCAACGATTTTATCCACACACTCTGTGGGAAAACCTGTGCATAACCTGTGTGCAGTGATCGCAAGTCCGCGACGTAACGATGCCGCGTGTGTGTGCCCGCCGATTGAGCATGTTGCAAGATGTTTCATTCACATGAACGTCATCGGTCGAGGCCTTCGTGCACATTTATGATCAGGCGCGTGCCTGCTCGACTGTCCTGGAGGTGCCGCGGCCGGCGTGGCCAGTTCGTCCGGCAGTGCCCCGCCGGGCATGCAGTGCGCGGGGCTCGCCTTGTTCTGGCGGTCAATCCCGCATAATGTGTTTATACGGTTTTAACGGTTGCGAGTGAGGTGTCTGATGAAAGGTTCTTCCAGCGCACGCGGCCGCGCCCCCGCGGATCCGGTGGCCGCACCGCGCGCGCGGTCGGGTGGGAAGGGCATCGACGGGGCTCCGGCAGCCGCCGCGGCGAACCGGACGCCGACTGCAGCCGTCGCGGACGACGCTGCGGCAAAGGACGGGAAGGGCAGGAGGAACGGTCTCAGGAAACCGAAGCTCGTGCGCGACAGCTTCACGTTTCCGGCGGCGGATCACGCCCGGCTCGGCGAACTCAAGCAGCGCGCGCTGAAGTCCGGGCGCGAAATCAAGAAGAGCGAGCTGTTGCGGGCGGGGCTGGCGGCCCTGGTGGCGATGCCGGACGCGGCCTTCCTCGCGACGCTCGATGGCGTGGAGCGGATCAAGACGGGGCGCCCGGCCAAGTAGCGCGCGTGTCGCCGGCCTGTCCGGCTGGCGGCGACGCCGGGCAGGCGCTACGGTGCGAGCACCCGCACGACGATGTCTTCGCCCAAGCCGTTGCGGAACATCCGCTCGGTGACGAATGCCCGCTCTATCGGCGTGAGCGCCTTCGCCAGGGTTTGCCCGATGCTGAAATGCCCCGCGCGAACATGTCGTTCGATGTGGCGGGCGGTTTCGAGGATCTTCTTGTGGCGGTTGGAAGGGCGCGCGCCTGCGCCGTCGCCGTCGATGACCGTGAGCATTCTTCGTGTGTGGAACCGCGGCCGGCCGGCCGGGGAGGTCGGGCCGCGACGGCAAGCCGCCGGAGCCTTTGCAGACGCCTCGTCACACCCTCCTTTCCCGTCTGCGTCTGGTTGCAGAGATCAACCCTGTCCTGCGCCCGCTTCATCTTTCCGCACGTATCGTCCGGTTGATGACGGTTTATATCGTTAAAACAGTTTATACGCTTTTATCGGGAGATCAAGGGCGGCCGTTGCGGTACTGCGGCTCAAGCGTTTTCCGGCGATTGCCTGAGTTCGGCGGCAAAAAAAATCCCTGCGCACCACCATCGGGTGCGCAGGGATCGGTGTGAGTACGGTCAGCGATGACCCGGAAACGTGCGGGTGGCTACCGCCTCAGACGGTGGAGATGGATGGAGCGATGCTTCAGGCCGATTTCCGCGTCCGACGGGAGGTTTCCTCATGCGATTCGGTCAGGCTTTCGCTGGCCGCTTCGCCGGTGCCGGTGCCGGTGGCGCGCTTGGCGAGCTGGAGGGCGGACATCACGGCGGCAAGTGCGAGATCCGTGCCGGCGGGCGCCGAGCGGGCTGCGTTGTCGATGTTGGCCGTGAGCTCGCGGTTGAATTCGGCGATGCGCGGCTCCATGAGTTGCAGGATCGCCTGCTGTCCGTCGCTGACGATCTCGTAGGCGCCGCGGACGCACGCGGTCGCATTGTCGATCACCGACTGGCCCAGCGCCATGTCGTGCGTGAGGCGCTCGCCCGTCTTCTGCGGATCCAGCAACGAGGTGGCACGGCTGGCTCCGTCCTGCAGCAGGGTGCGCGACGTGCCGAGGTTCAGCGCCATCAGACGTGCGCTGGTGTCGAAGGCGATGTTGAACACGGCGGTCATCGTGTCGAGGCCGGCCTTGCCGGAATCGACGAATTTTTCTGCGGTGGCGATCATTGCTTACTCCAGTGGCTATCGGTGGGCAGCGGGGGGACTTCGGTGCGAGCCTGCGGTGCAGGCTCACGTCCGTCTACATAACAGGCAGATGTTATGGATTTGTTGTCGTTGGTCGGGCCGATACGTTTCCGGGGCCGTGATCAAGGCCCCCGGGTTCAAGGCAATAATCGCCTATCCTGCATGGAGAGGAATTGCCGTTTCGCTTTCTGGCGCGCAAGATCTCGATTGATTTGCGATTGCTGCCTGCCGAACGCGTCACGTTCGGCGATGCTGCCCTGCGCGGCTTCGATCGAGCGCCGGCAACGCCAGCGGTAACCGTGTCGGGTGAGATGGCGGTCCATCTCATCGCGGGGGTGGTGAACGCGGCAGCAGTGGCAGAACAGCATCTCCGGCATCGAATTCAGGCTTTTCATGCGTTCGAATGGGTATCCGCGATCATTGCGAGGCTCCGGTGCTGACGGCGTCCGGTTGCCACGGATAGAGCCAGTCGTCCACGAACATCTCGTCGATGATTCGTTGCAGATCGAAGAATCTCCACCTCATTGGCGCTCCCGGGTGTCTGCGATGACTGACTCTGCTCACCCTATCAAGGGAACATGGCAATCTCGTTTCAGCAGGACGACGCGTGCGCGATCAGGACGGGAAGGCAATGCCTGTCGCTTCCGGGGCTACGCCCTGCCCACGCTCCCATTCCAGCTTTTCTGACGGTTCGATCGTGGCGAATTCTGCGATTTCCGAGCTGAGCGAACTGGAAAACGTCATCGAGGCGGGGAGGGGGTACCTCGAGACGCGTGTCGTGGCCGAAATCGATGGTGGATCCGGCACCCGATTCCCGCTCTACGCGATCGCATTGGGTAATCCGGATCGTGCGGTGCCCGCAATCGGTTTCTTCGGCGGCGTGCACGGGCTGGAAAGGATCGGTGCCGACGTCGTGATCGCCTACCTGAGGCACCTCGTCATGCGCCTGCGGTGGGACTCCACCCTGCATCGGCAGCTGGAATCCGTTCGTCTGGTTTTCATGCCCCTCGTGAATCCCGGCGGCATGTGGCGCGGCACGCGTGCCAATCCGAACGGCGTCGATCTGATGCGCAACGCGCCGCTCGACGCGCACGAGCGTGTGCCGCCGCTGATCGGCGGACAGCGTCTCAGCTCCCGCTTGCCGTGGTATCGCGGTCATCGCAACGGCGCAATGGAAACCGAGAGTCGCGCGCTGTGCGAAGCCGTCGGCGAGGAACTGCTGACGCGGGACTTCAGCATCGCCCTCGACTGCCATTCGGGATTCGGGCTGGTCGACCGCGTCTGGTTTCCGTACGCCCACACGCGCATACCGTTGCGCCACCTCGCGGAAATTCACGCCTTGAAGGAGATCTTTCGCCAGACGCATACGCATCATCCGTACATCTTCGAACCGCAAAGCCGCCAATATCTGACGCATGGCGACCTGTGGGATTTCCTGCACCTGCGTGCCTGCGAGACGGCCGGGCGCGTCTTCCTGCCGCTGACGCTGGAGATGGGGGCCTGGTTGTGGATCAAGAAGAATCCGCGTCAGCTGTTCTCGCGACAGGGAATCTTCAATCCCCAGGTCGCACACCGGCAGCAGCGCGTGCTCCGCCACCACCTGTCGCTGCTGGATTTCCTGGCGCGGGCGACGTGCAGCTACCGGCTATGGCTGCCGGAGGGGGAGGCGCGTGCCAGACACCACGAGCTTGCCGTCTCTCACTGGTACCGATGAGCCGATGACGACCTGGATCTTGCTCCGCGGTCTCACGCGGGAAAGTCGTCACTGGGGCGACTTCGTGGACACGTTCCGCCGAACCATGCCGGATTCGCGTGTCGTGACGATCGATCTTCCCGGGAACGGCGCGCTGCATCACCTGACCAGCCCGACCGACGTGCGCGAGATCGCCGCCTACTGCCAAAAGGCGTTGTCACGGCTCGGCATCGCGCCCCCCTACAACCTGCTGGCGATGTCGCTCGGTGCGATGGTCGCAGTGGCGTGGGCGCACGCGTGCCCGGGCGAGATTGCCCGCTGTGTCCTGATCAACACCAGCTTGCGCCCGTTCAGCCCGTTCTATCGGCGTCTGCGCCCGCGCAGCTACCTGCCGTTGCTGAAGCTGGCGCTGTTCGGGGGGAGCAGGCGCGAATGGGAGGAAAGGATCCTCTCGCTGACGAGCCGGCTGCGCGTCGGTGCGGCAGACGTGCTGGACTCCTGGGTCACCTTCCGTGCGGAATATCCGGTCACGAGGAAGAATGCGTGGCGCCAGCTGTGCGCGGCCGCGCGATACCGTGCGGGGAAGGAAAATCCGGGGACGGCACTGCTGATTCTTGCCAGCCGCAATGACGGGCTGGTTCATGTGGATTGTTCCGTGGCCCTTGCGCGCGCATGGAACTGTCCAATCAGTATTCATCCACGGGCGGGCCACGACATTCCGCTGGATGACGGCCCGTGGGTTGCAGCCCAGGTGCAGCAATGGGCGGAAAGTCGGGACCTTGATCGGAGTCAGGGGGCCTGAAAGCCCCGGCGCGGCCGGTTTGGGGACCGCGCCAGGACGTTCATCGGCGTTCCGGAAGCCGGCGTGACCATCTTGCCGCGAGCCCCCCGGAACGCCTTCCCCGGATCACTTCACGTCGAAGCGGTCGAGGTTCATCACCTTGTTCCAGGCCGCAACGAAGTCGCGCACGAACTTCGCCTGCGCGTCGTCCTGCGCATACACCTCGGCCAATGCGCGCAGCTGCGAGTTGGAGCCGAAGATCAGGTCCACGCGCGTGCCGGTCCACCTGGCTTCGCCGGTCTTGCGGTCACGCCCTTCGAAGCGGTCCCCCGCATCCGTGACCGGGTTCCAGACCGTTCGCATGTCGAGGAGATTGACGAAGAAGTCGTTGGTCAGCGTCTGAGGCCGCTGCGTGAACACGCCGTGCGGCGAGTTCCCGACGTTGGCGCCCAATACACGCAGGCCACCGACCAGCACCGTCATTTCGGGCGCGCTCAGGGTCAGGAGCTGCGCCCTGTCCACCAGCATCTGCTCGGCTGGCACGGTGCACGCCTGCTTCTGGTAGTTGCGGAAACCGTCGGCCAGCGGTTCCAGCACGGCGAACGACTCCACGTCGGTCTGCGCCTGCAGGGCGTCCCCGCGGCCCGGGGTGAAGGGCACATCCACCGGGTGCCCGCCTGCCCTGGCGGCAGCTTCGACTGCCGCGCCGCCGCCGAGCACGATCAGGTCGGCCATCGAGACTTTCTTGCCGCCCGTCTGGGCGCCGTTGAACGCTTGCCGGATGCCCTCGAGCGTCGCCAGCACCTTGGCCAGTTGTTCCGGCTGGTTCGCTTCCCAGTCCTTTTGCGGCGCGAGGCGGATGCGCGCACCGTTGGCTCCGCCACGCTTGTCCGAGCCGCGGAAGGTGGAAGCCGAGGCCCAGGCGGTGGAAACCAGCGCGGCCACCGACAGGCCCGAACCCATGATCCTGGCCTTCAGGTCGGCGATGTCCCTGGCGTCGATCAGGGGGTGATCGACGGCGGGAATCGGATCCTGCCAGATCAGGTCTTCGGCCGGCACCTCGGGGCCGAGGTAGCGGACCTTGGGCCCCATGTCGCGATGGGTCAGCTTGAACCACGCGCGCGCAAAGGCATCGGCCAGGGCCTGCGGGTCCTTATGGAAGCGGCGTGAAATGGGTTCGTAGATCGGATCGAAACGCAGCGACAGATCGGCCGTGGTCATCATCGGCGGATGCTTCTTCGACGGGTCGTGCGCGTCCGGAATCATGTCTTCCGGCTTGACGTCCATTGCCACCCACTGGTGGGCGCCGGCCGGACTCTTGGTCAGCGCCCATTCGTAGCCGAAGAGCATGTCGAAGTAGCCGTTGTCCCACGTCGTGGGATTGGGCTTCCACGCGCCCTCGATGCCGCTGGTGGTGGTGTCGCCGCCCTTGCCGGATCCGAAGCGGTTGATCCAGCCCAGCCCTTGCGCCTCGATGGGGGCGCCTTCGGGTTCGGGCCCGACGAGTGCCGGGTCACCGGCGCCGTGGGTCTTGCCGAAGGTGTGACCGCCGGCAACGAGCGCCACGGTCTCTTCGTCGTTCATCGCCATGCGCGCGAAGGTCTCGCGCACGTCACGGCCCGAGGCCACCGGATCCGGGTTGCCGTTCGGGCCTTCGGGGTTCACGTAGATCAGGCCCATCTGCACGGCGGCCAGCGGATTGGCCAGTTCGCGGTCGCCGCTGTAGCGCTTGTCGCCGAGCCAGGTGTCTTCGTTGCCCCAGTAGATATCCTCTTCCGGCTGCCAGATGTCGGCGCGGCCGCCACCGAAGCCGAAGGTCTTGAAGCCCATCGATTCCAGCGCGCAGTTCCCCGCCAGGATCATCAGGTCGGCCCAGGAAATCCTGTTGCCGTACTTCTGCTTGATCGGCCAGAGCAGGCGGCGTGCCTTGTCCAGGTTGCCGTTGTCCGGCCAGCTGTTGACCGGCGCAAAACGCTGGTTCCCCGTGCCGCCGCCGCCACGGCCGTCGCCCGTGCGGTAGGTGCCGGCGCTGTGCCAGGCCATGCGGATGAACAGGCCGCCGTAGTGCCCCCAGTCGGCGGGCCACCAGTCCTGCGAATCCGTCATCAGCGCATACAGATCCTGCTTCAGCGCGGCCAGGTCGAGCTTCCGGAATTCCGCGGCATAGTCGAAGTCGGCGCCCATCGGGCTGGAGGCCGGAGCGTGCTGGTGCAGGATGTTCAGGTTCAACTGGTTCGGCCACCAGTCCCGATTCGACCGAACGCCGACCGTTGCGCGCGCACCATGCATGCCGGCAAACGGACACTTGTTCTCGTTGCTCATGTTGACCTCTCCTTGCAAGGGTGAATGCAGCAGAAGCGATACTCACCTTAGCCGCGTTGCATTGCTGTTTCTATCGATTTCTATGCATGGGTGCGATAGCCCGGGTTCATCTGCGATGGGTATGTGCCTTGCAGGCGTCACCTTGCGGCCCGGCCCGGTGCACGCCGCGTAAGTAAGTGTTGCAGATGTCCCGCAGCGAAGACGGTGACGGGAACGCCCACCCCGCCGATGCGTCGAAAATCTGGTCGATGACAGCATCAGGAAGGGACGCGATGGCACACTCAACGACACAGGACCGCGCCGCGGGCGCCATACTCGGCGCCTTCATCGGCGACGCGCTCGGGCTCGGCCCCCACTGGTACTACGACCTCGACGAACTGCGTCGCGACTACGGCGA
The DNA here is from genome assembly GCF_900156155.1 of Aromatoleum tolulyticum. Taxonomy (GTDB): domain Bacteria; phylum Pseudomonadota; class Gammaproteobacteria; order Burkholderiales; family Rhodocyclaceae; genus Aromatoleum; species Aromatoleum tolulyticum. The sequence goes on along the minus strand of NZ_FTMD01000002.1, from coordinate 493,677 downwards.
CTGGATCACCGACTATACGAGCCCGCGGCCCGGGCGCTACCACGAAGGGATGGCAGCGGGGCAACTGTCGCAAGCCGGCCTGATCATGAAGATGCTGCTGCAGTCCGTCGTCGAGCGTGGCGATTACGAAGAGGCGGATTTCTGCCGTCGTATGGACGAGGAGCTCTTTCCCCGGCTCGATGGCACGCCGATGTCCGGGCCCGGCGGCTACACCAGTCAGTCGATCCGTGAAGCATGGCGCCGGCGGGTAGGGCAGGGCCTGCCATGGTCGCTAACCGGCGGACACGCGGATACCACCGAAGCGATCGAGCGCTCGCTGGTGCTCGCCGTGCGCTACGCCGGGGAGCCGCATCGGCTGGCCGACGCGATCGCCCGCAACACGCTCCTCACCCAGACCGACGAACTGATCGTATCGCTGACCGTGGCGTATGGAGCCGTCCTCGGCCTGCTGGTACAGGGGGAGAAACTGGACGCCCACCTCTCAGGGAAGCTCATGCGCCTGGTCAAGTCCGGTGACCTGCCTTTCCATGCGGTCACGACCCGACAACTCGAGGCCCCGCGCCGCGGCGAAGCCGAACCCTCGCACACCGGACGCTTTGCGTCACCCGACGCGCTGCTCACCCCGTCATACATTGCCCGCGCCGCCGCCGATCCCGACATCCGCATCGAACCCGCGTGGAAGGTCTCGCTCGTCTACGGGATGCCCTGCGCGGCCTACCACGTGTTGCCGGCCGTCTACTATCTTGCGGCGCGCTTCCACGACGATTTCGAGTCGGCCGTGCTGCACGCCATTAACGGTGGTGGTCAGAACGAGGCCCGCGCGATGCTCGCCGGCGCACTGGTCGGCGCCCAGTGCGGACTGTCGGGCATCCCCGGCCGCTTCCTCGACGGTCTCGAGGATGCAGTCGAACTCCAGCAGCTCGCACGAAGCCTCGCTGCGCAGCTCGCATAGGGGAGCATCGGCTGCTGTAGATGGAATTGCCGGCTGGAATTTCTGGGCGTGCAAGGGCTTGCTTGCGCACACTGCCCCATTCTCGAATCCGCTTGGTGGGAGCAGGCGGGCTTTGCGCGAGATTGCGCCAAAGCCGGAAACGACAAGGGCCTGCACGAAGTGCAGGCCCTTGGCTTGTTTGGTTGCGGGGGCAGGATTTGAACCTGCGACCTTCGGGTTATGAGCCCGACGAGCTGCCAGACTGCTCCACCCCGCGTCGGAGAAACAGAACTATAGCGAACTTCTAGCAGGGGGGCAAGAACTATTTTCGAAAATCTTCTCGCCGACCCTCGCAGGTTGTCTTGCCACCGCATTTATCGGATAGTGCCGGGTTTTCGTGCGGACCACGAATCGTCTTCAATTTCAGTGGCTTCGCGTTCTTGAGAGAGGAGGTTTGATGCTGGCGCGGCTGTTGTTGCGTCTGGCTGGCTGGCGCCTGGTGATTGTGCCGCCGCCCGGCCCGAAAGGGGTCGTGATGGTGTATCCGCATACGTCGAACTGGGATTTCCCGCTCGGCGTGCTGGCACGATCGGCATCGGGGTTGAGGATTTCCTACGTGGCGAAGGATTCGCTCTTTCGTCCGCCGCTCGGGGGGCTGTTCCGCTGGCTGGGCGGCATTCCGGTGAATCGGCGCGTCAGCACGGGATTCGTCGGGCAGCTGGTGCGTCGCTTTGCGGAGTCGGAGCGCCTGCTGATCGCGATCGCGCCCGAGGGAACTCGCGGCCATGTGCCGCACCTCAGGTCCGGCTTCTATCACCTTGCAGTCCAGGCGGGGGTTCCGCTCGGACTCGCGTTTATCGACTACGGTCGCCGCGAGGTGGGCATCGGGGCGTGGGTGACGCTCAGCGGCGATGCAGAGTGCGACCTGGTGACGATCCGCGACTTCTATGCGGGCCGACGGGGCAGGCACCCCGACAAGGCGGGCGAGATCAGGTTCGGTGACGGGCGTGGTTGAGCCGCAACGCGAATGAAAAAGGGCGACCGGCTTGCGGCCGGTCGCCCTTTGCTCTCTCTGGTGGGCAGGGGGTTTTAGTTCAGCTGCTGGATGCCCGCGACCTGCCAGCCCTGGTTGCCGTCGACCGGCTTGGTCAGGTGCCAGAACTCGTCGAAGTCGACCGGAGCGGCGCCGGCTTCTTCGCGGATCAGGCCGCGGAAGCGGACTGCGACACGGTAGCGGCGGTTTTCCTCGACGCATTCGACGACTTCGGCGTTGAGCTCCATCACTTCGGTCTGCTGCGGGGCCGTACCGCGCTCGCGGATCTGCATCTGCAGTTCGCCGAAGACCTCGGGGGTCACGAACTCGCGCAGGTCATCGAGGTTGCCGGCGTCGTTGGCGGCCTGCAGGCGGATGAAATTCACCTTGGCCTGGCGGGCAAAGCCTTCTGCATCGAAACCTGCCGGCAGGGCGTTGTTCGCCGGAGCTGCGACCGGTGCGGCGCTACCATAGGCCGGTTGCGCTTGCGACTGCATCGGGATGCTGCCGCCACCGGCGCCCATGCCTGCGTACTGCATCGCGGGCTGCTGCGTGCGCTTGCGCATCACCAGGCGGAAGACGGCGATTGCGGCGAACACGAGCAGGCCGATCATGAGCATGTTGGCAAACTCTTCGCCCATGCCGAGGTGCGAGGCGAGGGCGGCCAGGCCCAGGCCGGCGGCCAGGCCGGCGACGGGGCCGAGCCACGAGTTCTTGCGCGGGGCCTGGGCGGGCGCGGCAGCGGCCGTCGGTGCGGTCGGGGTGTCTGCCGTGCGGGCGGTGGTCGTGGACGATTGCGCAGTGCTGCTCTGCGTGCCGAACGACTTTCCGCTGCCGAGGCGCTTGGCTTCGGCATCGGTCGCCGTCAGGCCGACGCTCACGACGAGCGCGCAGACCGTGAGCAGGAGTCGGGTGAGTTTCATAAGGGCAGGGTCTCCTTCGAGCGTTTGAGTTCCGTGTCCCGCGCACCCTTGCCGGGGGCACGCGATCCGGTGCACCGATCGGTGCACACGACGTTTGGAGGATACGGAGCCTTGGACTTCTGTGGAAGATGAATTTAAAGTATGTTAACTCAGGAAAAAGGGAAGTTAACATGCAGCCGCTCAACTACCGTCACCTATATTACTTCTGGGTCGTCGCGAAGGAGGGCGGTATCGCGCGGGCCGCGGAGCGGCTCGAGATGGCGGTGCAGACCGTCAGCACCCAGGTGCGCGAACTCGAACGCTCGCTGGGTTACTCGCTGTTCAAGTCGGTGGGGAGAGGGATCGAGCTCACCGATGCGGGTGCGACGGCGGTGCGCTACGCGGAGCAGATCTTCCAGCTCGGTGAGGCCTTGCCGGCGGCCGTGCAGGAGGCGGCGAATGCGCAGGGCGTGCGCCTCGCGGTCGGGATCTCCGATGCATTGCCGAAGCTGGCGGTGCGGCATCTGCTGCAACCCGCGGTGCAGACGCCGAACCTGCGCCTGCAATGCCAGGAGGGCGATTTCGACGACCTGCTCGCCGACCTAGCCCTGCATCGGCTGGACGTGGTGCTGGCCGACCGGCCCGCGCCGGCGAATCCGAACCTGCGGGTGTTCAGCCACCGGCTGGGGAAATCGCCAATCGCGTGGTACGTGCGGGCGGACATCGCCGCGAAGGTCGAGCTGGACTTCCCTGCCTGCCTCGCCGAACTTCCCTTGCTGTTGCCGACGACGGATTCGGCGGTGCGCAGCCGCCTCGACGACTGGCTCGCGCGTCATGGCATTCGTCCGCGCATCGTCGGCGAGTTCGAGGACAGCGCGCTACTGGCGACCTTCGGCGAAAGCGGGCTTGGTGCCTTTCCGGCCCCCGAGTTGTCGTCGGAGGAGTTCACCCGCACGCGCGGTCTGGCGCTGCTGGGGCGCTGCCCGGACGTGGTCGAGCACTTCTATGCGATCTCGGCGCAGCGCAAGGTCGATCATCCGGTGATCCGCAGCCTGCTTGCGGGGGCAGAGCACGCCAGCACGTGAGCGCGGTGGTCCGTCAGCTTGTCGTCCTTATCCGGATGGGCTAAAAGGGATCATCGGATGGGAGCGGCGGCGATGAACAGTTGGGCGCGTTACTGGATGGTGGTGCTGCAGAAGACGGTGCGCCTGTGGCTGGACGCCCAGGTGTTTGTGCACGCCGCGGCGCTCGCCTTCTTTACGGTGTTTTCGGTGGCGCCGGTCGTGATCGTCGCGGTGACGATCGTCGGTCTGGTGCTCGGCGAGTCCGCGGCACAGGGGCAGATGGCGCAGCAGCTGGAGGCGGCGATCGGCGCGCAGGCAGCACAGGCGGTGCAGACCGCGGTGAAGGCCAGTCGCATCGAGCAGAGCGGCATTCTGCCGACGCTGGCGGGCTTCGGCGCGATGCTGTTCGGCGCGACGACGGTGTTCGCGCAGATGCAGGCCGCGCTCAATGCGATCTGGTGCGTCGCGCCGCGGCCGACGCGCAGCAGCATCTTCATCTACCTGAAGGGTCGTCTGTTGTCGATGACGATCGTGCTGGCGATCGGCTTCGTGCTCCTGGTATCGCTGCTGTTGAGCGTGGCAGTGCAGGCGGTGGTCGCGTTCGCCAGCGACTGGGTGCCGATTCCGCCACCGCTCCTGCTGCTGCTGGACTGGGGGGTGTCGCTGTTCGTCGTGACGCTGTTGTTCGCGACGATCTTCCGCGTGTTGCCGGACGTCGTGCTGCGCTGGCGCGACGTGTGGCTCGGGGCGCTGGTCACCGCGCTGTTGTTCGCGGTGGGGCGCAGTCTGATCGCCCTCTACCTGTCGACGACCGCGACCGCGTCGACCTACGGAGCGGCGGGTTCGCTGGTCCTGTTGCTGATGTGGGTGAATTACTCGTCGCTGATCCTGCTGCTGGGCGCAGCTTTCACGCGCGCGAACGTGGAAGCGCGCGGGCGGGTCATCCGGCCGCGGGTCACCGCCGTGCGCGTGCATCGCGAGCTGATGAAGGACGATTGAAGCGGACCGGGCAAACTTTGCAGGGATCAATTCCCTTGCCGGCGGGCCGCGCTAATATCGCCAAATGGCCCCCGACCGCCCACCTGTTCCCTTTCTTCGTGAGTCTCTCCGCGACCGTCTCGTCAGCCTCATCGCGACGCTGGAGCGCGGCCTCGTCGAGCGTTCCCATGTCGTGCGCCTCGCGCTGCTCGCGGCGCTCGCGGGCGAACACACGCTATTGGTCGGTCCGCCGGGCACCGCGAAGAGCGAGCTCGCACGCCGGCTGCATCTCGCTTTTCGCGACGCGCGCTACTTCGAGCGGCTGCTGACGCGCTTTTCGGTACCGGAGGAGTTGTTCGGGCCGCTGTCGATCCAGGCGCTCGAGCAGGATCGCTATGAGCGCCACACCGCGGGCTTTCTGCCCGACGCGTCGATCGCTTTCATCGACGAGGTTTTCAAGGCGAACAGCGCGATCCTCAATGCGCTGTTGACCTTGCTCAACGAGCGCGAATTCGACAACGGCGCGGGGCGGCAGCGCTGCCCGCTGATCAGTGCGATCGGCGCGACGAACGAGGTGCCCGAGGACGAGGTCGCGGAGGCTTTCTTCGACCGCTTCCTGCTGCGGGTGACGGTGGTGCCGGTGAGTGCGGAGGGTTTCGCCGAGCTGCTGGGGGGCGATCCGTCGCGGGCCTGGCGGGCGCCGGACGAAAGAGACGCGCTCGACGCCGCGGACCTCGCCGCACTCGATGCCGCGGCGGGACGGGTGAGCTTGCCGGCCGCGGTGACTGCGATGTTCGCCGAGCTGCGCGCGCATCTTGCCGCGGCGGAGGTGTACGTGTCGGACCGCCGCTGGGTGAAGGCGGCGCGCCTGTTGCGCATCGCCGCCGCGAGCGAGGGACGGGGCGCCGTGTCGTTGTGGGATTTGCTGTTGCTGCCGTGGTGCACCGCGCCCGACGCGCCGCGCCAGGCCGCGCTCGGCGACTGGCTGTGCGTGCGCCTCGGGGTGCGCGAGGCGTTCGCGCCGCCGCGCGTCACGCGCATCGTCGAGGCCTTCGAGGCGCAACTGCAGGCCGAGCGCAACGCGAACGACCTCGACTACGACGAAAGCGGCCGGCTGCGCTTCTCCGCCGGCGATCTCGCCGACGAGATCGGCGATGCGAAGGGCGGGGCGCAGGCGCTGCGCCTGACGCACACGCGGCAGCGCCGCTACGGTCCGGCGCACATCGGCGCACGTACGCGGCAGATCGACGAGCTGGTCGCGCGTCTCGATGGATATGCCGCGGAGCTCGACGCGCGGCGCCGCGACCTGACCGAGTATTGTGTGCGCAGCCTGTGGCTGGATTTCGGGCTCGCGGGACGCGCGGACGAGAGTCTCGCGGGGACCGCGCGCGTGCTGGCGGATCTGCGCGAGCGGATTGTCGCGGCGCGCGCCGGGTTCGAGGGGCTGCCGCGCCTGCCGGCGGACGAGGGCGGCGAGGTGCCGGCACCCGTCGCCCACGAACCGCTTTCCGCCGCCTGAACCGCATGAGCACCGCTGCTGCGGGTCCTGCGTCGTTGCTTTTCGAGCAGCAGGAAGGCCGGCTGGCGGTGCTGGACGGACTCGTGCGTGGCCTGTGGCTGGGCGGGCTGACGAACGCGCAGGGCAGCGTGGAGCCGCGGCTTGCGGCCCTTGCGGCGTTGCGTGCGGCGCTCGTCGCCGGCACGCTGCCGCCGTTCGCGGCGTGGAGTTGGCCGCCGCCGTTCGTCGCGTGCGGATTGGCGCAGGCGATGCAAGGGCTCGACCTCGCGCGCTACTGCCGGGATGAGGGTGAGCTCGCGGACACGGTGCTGATGAGCATCCTCTTCCATATCGATTTCATCGTCGATTACGTCGACCGCGGCGCGGACGAGGTGCAGGCGGTCGGGATGGCCGTCGATGCGTTTGCGGCCGACTGGCAGGACCGCTGCGGCGACATGGACGAGCTGGCGGACGTTTTCGGCATGATCCCCGACGACGCCAAGAGCACGCGCTGGGATCGCATCCGCGGATTGCTGCGTAGCGAGGGCTGGCAGGAGGTCGTGCGCATCCGCCGGTTGCTCGAACGTTTGCCCGAACTGGCGGAGCTGATCCGCCGCCTCGGGCGCGCAGCGGAGACGGACGAGCCGGACGAAGCCGGGTGCGTCACGGTGCAGGTGATCGAGGAGGCGACGGCCCATCGCGCGGAACGCAATACCGTGCGCGTGCCCGACATGCCCGGCGAGACGCGCGGGATTCACCGCGCCGATCGCATCGCCCGCATGTTGCCGGCCGAGGCGATGCTGCTCGGCCACCCGCGCCTGCGGCTGGTGTGGCATGCCCGCCGCGCCGAACGGACGCTGCTGTGTTACGAGGACGACGATCGCATGCAGGAGATCCGTCGTCACGAGGAGACGGTGCAGCGTCCGACGCCGCGCCCGCAGCCGGCGAAGCGCTTCGAGATGGGACCGATGCTGGTATGCGTCGATACCTCGGGCTCGATGCGCGGTGGCGCCGAGGCGGTCGCGAAGGCGGCGGTGCTGGAGGCGGTGCGCACGGCCCACGCGCAGAAACGGGCGTGTCACGTATTCAGCTTCGGCGGTCCGGGCGAAATCGTCGACATGGCGCTGCCGGTCGATGCCGAGGGCATCGGGCGGCTCGCGCGCTTCCTCGGTCAGGCCTTTCGCGGCGGCACCGACGTGTGCGGGCCGATCGAGGCCGCGCTGGCGAAGCTGGAGGAAGCGCGCTGGCAGCGGGCCGATCTGGTGATCGTGTCCGATGGCGAATTCGGGGCGACGTCCGACGTTGCCGAGCGCTTGCGGACGATGCGCCGCGAGCGCGGGCTGCGCGTGCAGGGCGTGCTGGTGGGCGACCGCGAGACGATCGGTTTTCTCGAAGTGGCGGACGACATCTTCTGGGTGCGCGACTGGCGCCGTTACGGCGGCGTCGACACCGATTCGCCGCTCGAATCGAACAGCCTTACCGCCCGGTTCTTCCCCGGCGCGCTGCGCACGCAGGCGAACCGCGATTCCACGACCTCCGGGGCGACGGCCTCCGCCGCAGTGCGCGCGGGGCGGCGCCGGGGCGACCCACAGCCGGAGCATTCCGCATGAACTTTGCCGAGACCTACCTCGCACAACTCGAACGGTTTGCGGCACGTGGTTCCCTGCCGCGGGTGCGCGCGCTGCATTTGCCGCCGGCAGCGGACACTCCGTTGCCCGGCGACCGTGGCGAGTTCTGCGCGCTGGAGCTCGACGACGGTTCGCTGGGGCTCTCCTACGTGCTCCTCGACGACACGCTGGCGCGCATGCGCGAGGGGGAGGGCGGCTTTTCGCTCGTCGGTGCCGATGCGCTCGATCTCGCCCGCGCCTACGTGAGCGGCAGCGGCATCCTGCGCACGCTGGGCTTCGCGGCGGCGAACGCCCTGACGCGCTGCTTCTTCGACCGCGCGGGATATCGGCCGGACACCAGCGCCGATTCGATCGGCGGGCTCGATCCGCAGCCGGGCGAGCGCATCGGCATGATCGGCTTGTTCACGCCGCTCATCGGCCGCATCCTGAAATCCGGCGCGCAGCTCACGGTGGTGGAGCTGAAGGCGGATCTCGCGGGCGACAAGGACGGCTATCGCGTGACGCTCGATCCCGCCGAGCTGGCCGGGTGCGGCAAGGTGCTGTCGACCAGCACGCTGCTGCTCAACGACACCCTCGACCACATGCTGGGTTTCTGTCGCGATGCGCGCTGGTTCGCGATGATCGGGCCGAGCGCGGGCTGCCTGCCGGATGCGCTGTTCGCGCGCGGCGTGACCTTGGTGGGCGGGACCTGGGTGCATGATCGCGAGGGTTTCGTCGATGCGTTGCGCAGCGGGCGCGAGCGTGGTGACCATGCGCGCAAGTGCGCGATCGCCGCGGACGCCTATCCGGGCTTCGAGACCTTGCTCGCAAGGGTTTAACGGCCCTCGCTTTCGGTTGCCCGCGGGCCGGATTCGGACATCAGGTTCGCGATCAGGCCGCGCAGCCAGCGATTGCCCGGATCGTGGTGGAAGCGCGCGTGCCAGTGCTGCTTGATCGTGTATTCCGGTAGCGGGAAGGGGACGGGCAGGACGCTGAAGTCGCCGCGCCCGCGCAGCAGTTCGCCCAGCCGGCGCGGCACGGTCATCAGCAGGTCGGTGTGCTCGACGACGAAGGCCGCGCCGAGGAAGTTCGGGATGTCGAGCACGATGCGGCGCTTGATGCCCTGGCGGGCGATTTCCTGCTCGATCACGTGGTGGCCCGTGCCCGTGGTGCGGAATACCGCGTGATCTTCCGCCTCGAACTGTTCGCGCGTCAGGCCGCCGTGGATGCGGGGGTGGTCGGCGCTCGCGAGGCACACGTAGTGCTGGCGGAACAAGGCCTGCTGGTAGAAGCCGGCTTCCAGGATGGGGATGAAGCCGACGGCGAGGTCGGCTTCGCCCGATTCGAGCTTGCGGCCGGTGTCGTCGTCCAGCGGGGCGATCTGGATGCGGATGCCCGGCGCAGTCGCGCGCAGCTCGCCCCACAGGCGCGGCAGCAGCACCAGGTGCGTGATGTCCGTCATGCAGATGCGGAAGCTGCGCTCCGACGTGGCGGGGTCGAAGCTGCTGCGGTGGCCCAGGGCGGCGTCGAGCGCATCGAGTGCAGTGCGGATCGGCTGCACCAGCTCGTCGGCAAGCGGGGTCGGTTCCATGCCGCTGGAGGTGCGCACGAACAGGGGATCCGAGAAATGTTCGCGCAGCTTGCCCAGCGCGATGCTGACGGCGGGTTGCCCGAGTTCCAGCAGATCGGCGGCACGGCTCACGCTGCGGGTCTTATGGACGGCATCGAAGACTTGCAGCAGGCGTAGGTCGGGGGTGCTCATTGCGTGACGAGTATTCGAAATTCGAATTAACATTATTTCACGCATTGCATCGACGGAATATTTATACCTCGATAAATTGCGCTCCATCACAACGAATCGCTGCGCGTCTTGATCTGGCGCAAAGGTTTTTAACTTTACCGGCAGCGATATCCCGATGGAGGAGTCAGGAATGCAGGAACTTGGTCGTCTCGATGATCTGCCGCTCGCCTACCGCGAGTCGCTCGGCGCGCAAAACCTGGTGCCGCTGTGGCCCAGCCTGCGCGCGGTGTTGCCCCCCGGTACGCCGTCCCGCCGTACCAAGCCCGTGATGTGGTCCTACGAGGCGCTCCGCCCGCTGCTGATGCAGGCCGGCGAGCTGACCCCGATCGAGAAGGCGGAGCGCCGCGTGCTGGTGCTGGCGAACCCCGGTCACGGCCTCGAGAAGATGCAGGCGAGCTCGGCGATCTACCTCGGCATGCAGCTGCTGCTGCCGGGCGAATGGGCGCCGTCGCACAAGCATACCCCGAACGCGGTGCGCATGATCGTCGAAGGCGAGGGGGCCTACACGACCGTCGATGGCGAGAAGTGCCCGATGAGCCGCGGCGACCTGATCCTGACGCCGACCGGCCTGTGGCACGAGCACGGCCACGACGGCAAGGAGCCGGTGGTGTGGCTCGACGTGCTGGATCTGCCGCTGGTGTATTACACGGAGACGTCCTACGCCGTCGAAGGCAAGGAGCAGGAGGTGACCGGCACCCGTCTCGAGCGCAATTACGTCCGCGGCGGCGTCGTGCCTTCGCCGGTGTTCTCGCGCGGCAGCGCCCGCCGTTACCCGATGCTGCGTTACCCCTGGGCCGATGCGCGCGCCGCGCTGCTGAGTCTGGCCGAGACGCAGCCCGGCATCGAGGCGGTGCAGGTCGCCTATGTCAATCCCGAGAACGGTGGCGACTGCCAGAACATCCTCGGCTTCTCCGCGCTGATGCTGCGCCCGGGCGAGACGCTGAATCTGCCCGCGCGTTCGCCGGCGATGGTGTTCCACCTGATCGAGGGGGGCGCCGAGGTGGCGGTGGAGGAGAACCGGTTCGCGCTGTCGCCGGCCGATACCTGCTGCGCGCCCGGCTATACGCCCGTGACGCTGAAGAACCGCTCGGCGAGCGAGCCGGCCTTCATCTTCATCGCCGACGAGAGCCCGCTGCACAAGAAGCTGGGCGTCTACGAAGTCCGCGCCTGACACCCCGATTCCAACGATTCAGAGAGAAGACGACATGTCCGAAACCCAATACCTGTTCCCGCCGTCGCCGGTGTATTCGCTGCCGGTGCGCGGCATCGAGTCCCGCTACCCGGTCAAGCGCATCTTCTGCGTCGGCCGCAACTACCACGCCCACGCCGTGGAGATGGGGCGCCCGGTCGACAAGGCAACCGCCCAGCCTTTCTACTTCACGAAGGCGGCGTCGACCTTGGTCGAGTCCGGCGCGACCGTGCCGTACCCGACTGGCACCTCGAACTACCACTACGAGATGGAACTGGTCGTCGCGATCGGCGCGCCGGGCTTCCGCGTGACCGAATCGGATGCGCAAAGCCTGATCTACGGCTACGCCGCCGGCCTCGACATGACCCGCCGCGACCTGCAGCTGGTGGCCCGCGAGCAGGGCCGTCCCTGGGATCTGGGCAAGGACTTCGAACTGTCCGCCGTGTGCACCGAGATCGTGCCGATCGGCGACCTGGGCGTGCTGACCACGGGCGCGATCAACCTGCAGGTGAATGGCGAGACCCGCCAGACCGCCGACCTGTCGCAGCTGATCTGGAGCATCCCCGAACTGATCGCCGACCTGTCGAAGTTCTATCACCTCGAGCCGGGCGACCTGATCTTCACCGGCACGCCCGAGGGCGTGGGCGCCGTGAAGAGCGGCGATCGCATCACCGGCCACGTCGACAAGGTCGGCGACATCGAACTGACGATCGGCGCTGCCGAATAAGACCCGCGGACGGAGCGCATGGCCGCTCCGCCGAACCTGATCGAGATGGAGGAGACACACATGACCGAGCAGCTTCCCGTAATCGTCGCCGGCGGCGGCATCGGCGGCCTTGCAGCCGCACTCGCGCTGGTGCGCCAGGGTTTCCACGTGCTGGTGCTGGAGCAGGCCGACCAGATCGGCGAGATTGGCGCCGGCATCCAGCTGGGCCCCAATGCCTTCCACGCCTTCGACGCGCTGGGCGTCGGCGAGAAGGCGCGCGGCCGCGCCGTGTATACGGATGAGATGGTGATGCACGACGCGCTCGACGAGACCCTCGTCGGCCGCATCCCGACCGGCGAAGCGTTCCGCAAGCGTTTCGGCAACCCGTACGCGGTGATCCACCGTGTCGACGTGCACCTGTCGCTGCTCGAAGGCGCACAGGAGACCGGTCGCGTCGAATTCCGCACCTCGACCCGCGTCGAGCGCATCGAGCAGGATGCCGACGGCGTCACGGTGTACGACCAGCACGGCAACGCCTTCCGCGGCGTCGCCCTGATCGGCGCGGACGGCGTGAAGTCGGTCGTGCGCGCGCAGTTCGTCAATGACCCGGCCCGCGTGACCGGCCACGTCGTCTATCGCGCGGTGATCGACAAGAAGGACTTCCCCGAGAACCTGCAGTGGAACGCCGCGAGCATCTGGGTCGGCCCGAACTGCCACCTCGTGCATTACCCGCTGCGCGGCGGCGAGCAGTACAACGTCGTGGTGACTTTCCACAGCCGCGAGAAGGAAGAGTGGGGCGTCACCGAAGGCAGCCGCGAGGAAGTGCAGAGCTACTTCCAGGGCATCTGCCCGAAGGCACGCCAGCTGATCGACCTGCCGAAGAGCTGGAAGCGCTGGGCGACCGCCGACCGCGAGCCGATCGGCCAGTGGTCCTTCGGCCGCGTGACGCTGCTGGGCGACGCCGCGCATCCGACGACGCAGTACATGGCGCAGGGCGCGTGCATGGCGCTGGAAGACGCCGTGACCCTCGGCGAAGCGCTGCGCGTCAAGGGCAACGACTTCGAGAAGGCCTTCGACCTCTACCAGCGTTCGCGCATCGCCCGTACCGCGCGCATCGTGCTGTCCTCGCGCGAAATGGGCCGCATCTACCACGCCAAGGGCGTCGAGCGCCTGGTGCGCAACGACCTGTGGAAGGGCCGCACGCCGGAGCGCTTCTACGACGCGATGGAGTGGTTGTACGGCTGGAACGTCGACAACTGCCTCGCGAAGGACTGAGCGGGAAAATGCCCATGAAGCTGTACAACTTCTTCCGCAGCGGCACCTCGCACCGCCTGCGCATCGCGCTGAACCTGAAGGGGATCGACTACGAGTACGTGCCGGTCGATCTGCGCACCGAGGAGCACCTCGGTGCCGCCTTCAAGGCGGTGAATCCGCAGGCGCTGGTGCCGGCACTCGTGGAGGGCGACCTCACGCTGATCCAGTCGCCGGCGATCATCGAGTGGCTTGAAGAGCGCTACCCGACCCCGGCGCTGCTGCCCGCCAACGCCGAGGACAGGGCCCGCGTGCGCGCGCTGGCGGCGATCGTCGGCTGCGACATCCACCCGATCAACAACCGCCGCGTCCTCGAGTATCTGCGGAAGACGCTGGGTTGCGACGAGGCGGCGGTGCTGGCGTGGTGCGACACCTGGATCACGGCCGGTTTCGACGCGCTGGAGGCGCTGCTCGCGGCCGACACGTCGCGCGGGCCGTTCTGCTTCGGCAACGCACCGACGCTCGCCGACGTGTATCTGATTCCGCAGGTCGAGAGCGCCCGCCGCTTCAACGTCGATCTGACGCCGTATCCGAACATCGTCGCGATCGACCGCGCCTGTGGCGAACTCGACGCCTTCCGCCGTGCGGCACCCGCCGTGCAGCCGGATGCGCCGAAAGCGTAATCACAAGATTCATAAAGAGCCGGGGGCGAACGTCCCCGGCCCCCCGAAGAGAGAGATGAGGAGATCCATCATGGCATTCAGGAAAACCGTCGCCGCAATCGTCGTTGCCCTCGGCGCAGCCGCCCCGGCGTTCGCCGCCGAACCGCTGAAGATCGGCATGGTGCTGCCGATGTCCGGCCCCTTCGCCGCCTACGGCAAGCAGATCGAGAACGGTGCGCGCCTGTACCTGAAGCAGAACGGCGACACCTTCGCCGGCCGCAAGGTCGAGCTGATCATCAAGGACGACACCGGCATTGCGCCCGAGATCAGCAAGCGCGCCGCGCAGGAGCTGGTCGTCAAGGACAAGGTCGACATCCTCGCCGGCTTCGGCCTGACGCCGTCGGCGTTCGCCGCCGCACCGGTGTCGAAGGAGGCGAAGAAGCCCATGATCGTCATGAACGCCGCCGCCTCCGCGGTGACGACGAAGTCCGACTACATCCTGCGCGTCTCGCACACGCTGCCGCAGATCACCGCGCCGGTCGCCGACTGGGCCGCAAAGAACAAGATCCGCAAGGTGTATACGCTGGTCGCGGATTTCGGCCCCGGCCATGACGCAGAAGCACAGTTCAAGAAGACCTTTACCGCGGCCGGCGGCGAGATCGTCGGCGAAGTGCGCACGCCGGTGAAGAACCCCGACTTCGCGCCCTTCCTGCAGAAGATCAAGGACGTGAAGCCCGACGCCGTCTTCCTCTTCGTGCCGCCGGGCGAGCAGACCGTCGCCTTCATGAAGGGCTTCGCGGAGCGCGACCTCGCGAAGGCCGGCATCCGCGTGATCGCGACCGGCGACCTTACCGAGGAGGACATTCTCGACGCGGTCGGCGATAACGCGCTGGGCATCATCAACTCGCTGCAGTACTCCGAGGTGCATGATTCGCCGGAGAACAAGGCCTACGTCCAGGCGTACTACAAGGCCTACCCGAAGGACCGCCCGAACTACATGTCGGTGAGCGGCTACGACGGCATGCAGCTGATCGCCAAGACGCTGGAGAAGACCGGCGGCGACGCGACTGGCGACAAGTTCGTCGCGGCGGCCAAGGGCATGAGCTGGGTCAGCCCGCGGGGCAAGATCGCGATTGATCCTGCGACCCGCGACATCGTGCAGACGATCTACATCCGCAAGGTCGAGAAGGTTGCCGGCAAGCTGCAGAACGTCGAATTCGACAAGGTCGCGGACCTGCGCGATCCGGGCAAGCAGTAAGCCTGCAGCGGGGAAGGGCCGGCGGCCTTTCCCCGCGACTCCACGAAACCGCAACAGGAGAATCCCATGACCGTCATTTTCGACGGCATCGCCTCGGGGATGTTGCTGTTCCTGATCAGTGTCGGCCTCTCGGTCACGCTCGGTCTGATGAACTTCGTCAACCTCGCCCACGGTGCCTTCGCGATGCTCGGCGGCTACGTCTGCGTGACGCTGCTCAATCGCGCCGGCGTGCCCTTCCTCGCCACGCTGCCTATCGCGGCCCTCGCGACCGCGCTCGTCGGCGTCGTGCTCGAGCGCACGCTGTATCGCCGCCTTTACGCCGCTTCCCACCTCGACCAGGTGCTGTTCTCGATCGGCCTCGTCTTCATGTCGATCGCCGGCGCGCATTACTTCTTCGGCGCGCAGCAGCAGCCCATGGTGCTGCCCGAATTCCTCCAGGGGCAGATCAACCTCCCCGGGCTGGATATCGGCGTGTATCGCCTCTTCCTGATCGTGCTGAGCCTCGCGATCGCCTACGGCCTCAATCGCCTCGTCCGCGGCACCCGCTTCGGCGCGCAGCTGCGGGCGTCGGTGGACAATCCCCGCGCCGCGCGCGGCGTCGGTATCAACGTCGAGCGCATCTTCACGCTGACCTTCGCGCTCGGTACCGCGCTGGCGGGCCTGGGCGGAGCGCTCGGCGTCGAGATGCTGGGCCTCGATCCGAGCTTCCCGGTCAAGTACATCGTGTACTTCCTGATCGTCGTCGCCGTCGGTGGCAGCGGCAACATCATGGGCTCGCTCGTCGCGTCGCTGATCCTCGGCGTCGTGGATGTCGCCGGCAAGTACTACGTGCCGCAGATCGGCGCCTTCGTCATCTACGCGGTGATGGTCGTGATGCTGATCTTCCGTCCGCAAGGCCTCTTCGGCCGTCGCGCCGCCCGCTAAGGAGACTTCCATGCAAGCAGCTCTCACCCTGGACCTCGCGCCGATCGCGCGCGCGGACCGCTGGCGGCCGGCCGAACTCGCGTTCTGGCTGATCCCGGTTGCCGCCTATTTCATCTTCCCCGACAACCTCGTGCTGCTGACGCAGATCGCGATTACCGCGCTGTTCTGCCTGTCGCTCGACCTGATCCTCGGTTATGCGGGCATCGTGTCGCTCGGCCACGCCGCCTTCTTCGGCTTGGGCGCCTATGCGGCGGGGCTGCTCGCGGCGCACGGCTACGGCGATCCGCTGTTCGGACTCGTCGCTGCCGCGATCGTGACCGCAGTGCTGGGCTACGTCACGAGTTTCCTCGTGCTGCGCGGCGCCGACCTCACGCGGCTGATGGTGACGCTGGGCGTCGCGATGATGCTGTACGAGGTCGCGAACAAGCTCACAAGCATCACCGGCGGCGTCGACGGCCTGCAGGGCATGGAAGTCCTGCCGGTGCTCGGCCAGTTCGAGTTCGACCTCTACGGCAAGACCGCCTACTGGTACGCGATCGCGGTGCTCTTCGTGCTGTTCTGCGTCGCCCGCAAGCTCGTGCATAGCCCGTTCGGCCTGAGCCTGAAAGGCATCCGCCTCAACGTCGGCCGCATGCCGGCGATCGGCGCGCCGGTCAATGCGCGGCTGTCGGCGGTCTATACGATCGGTGCGGCCTACGCAGGCATCGCCGGCGCGCTCCTCGCGCAGACGACGCAGTTCGTCGCCCTCGACGTGCTCTCCTTCAACCGCTCGGCCGAGTTGCTGCTGATCCTCGTGCTCGGCGGCTCGGGCAGCCTCTACGGCGCGCTGCTGGGCACCATCGTGTTCATGTCCGCGCACCACCTGCTGTCCGACCTCAATCCCCAGTACTGGCAGTTCTGGCTCGGCGCGCTGCTCGTCGTCATCGTGCTCTTCGCCCGCGACGGCGTGATGGGGGGCCTGCGTCGCCTCGGCGCGGCCCTCGGGAGGAACAAGTGATGACCACCTACGCCCTGCAAACCCGTAATCTCGTCAAGAAGTTCGGCGGCTTCGTTGCGACCAACGACGTCAGCCTCAACGTCGAAGCCGGTGCGCGCCATGCGCTGATCGGCCCCAACGGCGCGGGCAAGACGACGCTGATCAACCTGCTCACCGGCTTCCTCGAACCCACGAGCGGCGAGGTGATCCTCAACGGTGACACCGTCACGCACCTCGCCCAGCACCAGCGCGTGAAACGCGGCCTCGCCCGCACCTTCCAGATCAACCGCCTGTTCGCGGAGCTGACGGTGCTCGAATCGGTGACGATGGCGGTCAACGAACGCATCGGCATCGGCGCGCGCTTCTGGCGCCCGGTCGGCGCCTACGCCGAAGCGGTCGACGAGGCGGCAAGCCTCCTTTCGACGCTGCGCCTGCTGGATCTCGCGCACGAAAAGACGCGCAACCTCGCCTACGGCAAGCAGCGCCTGATCGAGATCGCGCTCGCCTTGGCGATGAAGCCGCGCGTGCTCCTCCTCGACGAACCCGCGGCCGGCGTGCCGACCTCCGAGAGCCGCGAGCTCTTCGAAACGATCGCTGCGCTGCCGCGCGACGTCACGATCCTGCTCATCGAGCACGACATGGATCTCGTGTTCCGCTTCGCGGACTGCATCTCGGTGCTCGTGAGCGGCGCGCTGCTCACCGGCGGCACGCCCGACGAGATCGCCAACAATCCGAAGGTCAAGGAAGTCTATCTGGGGGAGGCGATCAGTGTCTGAGCTGCTGAAACTCGAAAACGTGCGTGCCGGCTACGGCGACGCCGTGGTGCTGGAGGACATCTCCTTCAGCCTGGGCGAAGGCGACAGCCTCGCGCTGCTGGGCCGCAACGGCATGGGCAAGACGACCCTGCTGTCCACCCTGATGGGCGCCGCGCGCCAGCATTCCGGTGCGCTGCGCTTTGCGGGCGAAGACCTCGCCATCGTCCCCGCGCACGCCCGCGCGCATCGCGGCCTCGGCTGGGTGCCGCAGGAACGCGACATCTTTCCGTCGCTCACGGTCGAGGAAAACCTCAGCGTCGTCGCGACCGCCGGCCACTGGAACCTGCAGCGCGTCTACGAGATGTTCCCGCGTCTCAAGGAGCGGCGCGCGAACATGGGCAACGAGCTCTCCGGCGGCGAGCAGCAGATGCTTGCGATGGGGCGGGCGCTGATGCTCAACCCGAAGCTGCTGCTCCTCGACGAGCCGCTCGAGGGCCTCGCACCGCTGATCGTGCAGGAACTGCTGTCGATCATCCGGCGGCTCACCGAGGAAGGCGGCATGGCCGTGATCCTCGTCGAGCAACACGCCCGCCAGATCCTGCCGCTGACCCGCCAGGCGCTGGTGCTCGAACGCGGTCGCGCCGTCTACCAGGGCGACAGCGCCACGCTGCGCAATGACCGCGAATTGCTCGACAGCTGGCTCGGCGTCGCCGCGCACTGACTATCAAGGCGGCAATCAAATACCCCGTTCGCCCTGAGCTTGTCGAAGGGCAGTGGCAGGGGCTTCGACAGGCTCAGCCCGAACGGTATTAATAGAAGGACGAATCCATGAAAGCGCTGGACATCATCCACGACGAACACCGCGCCCTCGGCGCGGTGCTGCAGGCCTTCGGCTTCGTGCTCGACGGCATCCGCGACGGCCATTTCGAACCCGACTTCGCGCTGCTGGCGGCGATGATCGAGTACATCACGGAGGTGCCCGACAAGCTGCACCACCCGAAGGAGGACGACTACCTGTTCGTGAAGATGCGCGAACGCATCCCCGCGGCGGCTGGACTGCTCGACCAGCTCGAAGCCGATCACGCCGAAGGCGCGCGCCGCACGGCCGCACTTCGCGGAGCGCTCGTCCATTACCAGGGGGTGGGCGCCGCAGCCTTTCCCGAATTCGAAGCGACTGCTCGCACCTACCTCGCCGCCTCGTGGCGCCACGTCAGTCGTGAGGAAACCGAGCTTCTCCCGATGGCTCGCACCGGGCTTGCGGCGGAAGACTGGGCCGACATCGATGCCGCCTTCGAGGCCAACAAGGACCCCTGGTCAGGGCCGACCGGTCAGTTCCGGGCCTTGTTCTCGCGCATCGTCAACCTGGTGCCGGCCCCCTATGGCGTCGGCGCGAGTCCGACCAAGGTGTGAAACACGCGGGGCCGGCTGTGTGCATGGCCCGGCCCCGCGTGATTCAGCCGTCTCGGTCCGGCGATTCGCTCCGAAAGCGCCCCTTTTCTTCGATGCGATCGAGGGCGAGGGCTTGGAGGTCCCTGCGCGTGACGCTCGGCATCACTGCGCTGCTCTCCCCGCGGGCGAGGTGGCGAAAAGAGGGCTGCCACGCCGACCCGTAGCGACTCGACCCTGGGCCGCAAGTCGCATCACATTTCCAACCCACGGACTCGCGGCGGGCATCCAATCCGCGCCGCTGCGTTTGCCCCGTGCACACGCTTGCAATAGAGTGAATGTTCATTCAGGTTGCAGCCTGAGCCGGTTCCGAGGAATCCGAGGCTCGGGAGGGGGCATCGCGTCCCTGTTTTGCCCATTTGGTCATACGAACCATCCATAAAAAGTTGAGGAGACAACCCCCGTGTCACGATTGTTCGCAAAAGCATCCCGCGTTTGCCTTGCCGTTGCCGCCGCCACCTCTTTGAGCTCGCTTGCCGCGTCGCCTGCGCAGGACGGGGCATCCCGCCCGAATATCCTGCTGGTCGTGGTGGACGATCTCGGCTTCAACGATCTCGGCGCCACGGGCGGCGAGATCGCCACTCCCAACCTCGACGCGCTTGCCCAGTCCAGCGTGCTGATGACCGACTTCCACGCGGCGCCGACCTGCTCGCTCACGCGCTCGATGCTGATGACCGGCGCGGACAATCACCAGGCAGGCCTCGGCACGATGGCCGAGCGCCCGAAGGCGCCGAACCAGCGCGACCAGCCCGGCTATCAGGGCCGCCTCGACGAGCGCCTCGTGACGATCGCCGAGCGGCTGCAGGGCCGTGGCTACGCCACCTTCATGGCTGGAAAATGGCATCTTGGCAGCCGTCCCGAGGACGACCCGTCGCGCAAGGGGTTCGAGGATTCGTTCACGATGCTGCAGGGCGGTGCCAGCCATTTCGCGGACCGGCTCGGAATCACGCCGGGAGCGCCGCAGTCGCAGTGGCGCGACAATGGCCGGGAGGTGACGCAACTGCCGGAGAATTTCTTTTCGTCGACAGCGATCACCGATCGTGCGCTTGCAGCGATCGACCGCCACCGCAGCGACGCCAGGCCGTTCTTCGGCTATGTCGCCTACACCGCGCCCCATTGGCCCCTCCAGGTGCCCGAAGAGTGGCTCGACCGCTACCGCGGCCGTTACGATGCCGGCTACGAAGCGCTTTGGCGCGAACGCCATGAGCGGATGAAGCGTCTTGGCTTCATCCCGGCAGACGCGACGCTCCCGCCGTTCCCGTCCTACCTCCGGAAGTGGGACGAGCTCACGCCTGAGCAGCGTCGCGTCGCGGCGCGCTCGATGGAGCTCTACGCGGCGATGGTCGAGCAGATGGATCAGCAGATCGGCCGACTGTTCGCGGGAATGAAGGCCGCCGGCAAGTACGACGACACGCTCATCGTGTTCCTGTCCGACAACGGTGCCGACTCCGAGAACGTCCGCGCGATCTGGGCCCGTGCGGGAGAGGACAAGGCCAGGGAATTCGAGGCGAAATTCGATTTCAGCCTGGAAAACATGGGTCGGCCTCGTTCGTTCGTGAGCGTTGCCGACGGCTGGGCGCCGGCGCGCACCCTGCCGGCTCGCCTCTACAAGGGGATGACAACCGAGGGTGGCGTTCGCGTGCCGGCGATCATCAAGTATCCCGGCCGCGACGGTCTGACCGGGCGTACCCGCGCCTTCGCGTCCGTACTTGATCTGCCGCCGACCTTCCTCGAACTCGCCGGTGAGGCCCAGCGCGAGCAGCCGCGTCCGGGGCGTGTCGTGCCCGAACAGCTGGGCCGCTCGATGGTCGGCCTCCTGACCAGGTCCACGCCGCGCGTCCACGGCGATGATTATGCGATGGGCTGGGAGCTGTGGCCGAACAAGGCGCTGCGCAAGGGCGACTGGAAGCTGGTTCGCCTGGGGCCCCCGCACAAGACGGCCGACTGGCAACTCTTCGACCTGTCGAAGGATCCGGCCGAAGCGAAAGACCTGGCAGCCGCAGAGCCCGAAAAACTGCGCGAGATGATCTCCGCGTATGACCAGTACGCGGCCCGTGTCGGCGTCATCGAACCGGAGTGGGAGACCCCTCCCGCGCCGCGCGCCGCTGGCGGCGCCAACTGAGTGTCGCGGGCGATGGCCGGAGCACCGAGCGGGGATATCCGCGGAATCAGGTCGATCTCCGGCCGCGCCCTGCGGTCCATGCTGGGGTGGGTACTCGGGGTCTTGGCCGTCGCGTTGTGGTCAGTAGCCGCGACCGCCTCTCTTGGCGTGACGCGCGAGGGGCTTTCCGGCTGGGTCGACGAGACAGGGTGCGCCGACTGCCACGCTGATGTCGTGCGGCAGTGGAGGGGGTCGCAGCATGCGCGGGCGTTGCAGCCCGCAGCCCCCGACACCGTGATCGGGGACTTCGCCGGCGGCGCAGTCCCCGAGGATCCGGAAATGCGCTTTGAGCGACGCGGCGACCGGTTCCGGGTCGTCGCACGCGACGCGGACGGACAAGCGCGGCGCCTGGACGTCACTCACACCTTTGGTGTCCATCCTCTGCAGCAATACCTCGTGGGCGGTCCGCGCGGCCGCCTGCAAGCGCTGACCGTGGCATGGGACACGGTGCGCAACCGCTGGTTTTCGCTGTACCCCGACTTGCCGCCGGCGCCGGGCGATGCCAGGCACTGGGCCGGTCCCGGCGCGAACTGGAACACGATGTGTGCCGCCTGCCATTCAAGCGGCGTGCGCAAACGCTATGACGCAACTGCCGACCGCTACGACACGCTGGTTGCGACCCTCGGCGTCGGCTGCCAGGGCTGCCACGGCCCCGCAAAGCGCCATCTCGATATCGTGCGTTCCGGGCGGGGAAACGTCACGGCAAAGAACAACGGTTTCGATGCCACGCTCGCCCGCACCGGCCCGGGTCAACTCGACGCCTGCGCGCAGTGTCATGCCTTCCGTACGGCATTGCTGGCTCAGCACGATCATGGCAAACGTTTTCTCGACCAGTACCTTCCGGTGCTGCTCACCGAATCGAACTACTTTGCCGATGGTAGTCAGCAAGGCGAAGTCTTCGTGTGGGGCTCCTGGCTGCAAAGCCGCATGCATCAGCAGGGGCTGGTGTGCGGCGACTGTCATGAACCGCACGCGGGTGCGTTGCGCGCCGGAGGCGACGCATTGTGCGTGAGTTGCCATTCGCCGACCGGGCCCGACTCCGCGCGGGTGCGTGCCGGCATCGATTTTTCCGGCCTCGTCCGCAAGGACTACGCGTCGGTCGCTCACCATCGCCATTCCGGCAAGGTGCCCAGCTGCGTCGACTGTCACGCCGGCCACCGCGAGTACATGGTGGTCGACGCTCGCCTCGACCACGCTTTCAGAATTCCGCGCCCGGATGTCGCGTTGCGCACCGGCTCGCCCGATCCCTGTACTGCGTGCCATCGCGATCGCGATGCAGCCTGGGCGGCGGCAGCGATCACGGGCTGGACCGGGGCCGCTCCCACGCGGGCGCCGCATTACGGTGAGGCATTCGCCGCCGCCCGCCGTCCGGCTGCAGGAGCCGTTGAGGGGCTTCTCGCCGTGGCCCGCGACGCGGCACAACCGGCCATCGTGCGAGCGACCGCGTTGCAGGCGCTTGCCACATTTCCGGGTGCGCGCGCCGCACGCACGTTGAAGGAGGGCGCGCGCGACGCGGACCCGCTCGTGCGCCTGGGCGCGTTGTACGGCGCGGCAGCGCTGCCGCAGGAGGCAGCCGCCGCGTTCGCAGGGTCGCTACTCGCCGATCCGGTCCGAGCGGTGCGCGTTGCCGCAGCCGGTGCGCTGCTCGGGTCCTCCGTGCGATCCGATCCGCAACTGGATTCGCGGCTGCAACGGGCGCTCGGCGAATATGAAGCAGCGCAACGCGAGAACGCCGACCGACCCGAAGGGCTGGTCAACCTTGCCCGTGTCGCGCTCCATCGCGGCAACCACGGCGAAGCCGAAGGCCTGCTGAGGCTTGCTGTGGCGCGGCATCCGCACTTCGTTCCGGCCCGTCGTGCGCTCGCCGAGCTGCTCGCCTCGAGCGCCGGGGAAGCGGTCGCCGAGCGGCTGCTGCGCGAAGGCCTGGAGCGCTTTCCCAACGAGCCCGCACTGTATGAAGCGCTCGGCCAGTCGCTCGTGCGTCAGCGGCGCTATAGCGACGCCGAGGCGGTTCTTGAGGTCGCGGCCGCACATGGCGAGGGCTCGCCGTCTGCGACGTTGCTGCACGCGATGCTCGTAGCCGAGCGTGCCGACATCGCGCGCGCCGTCGCGCTGCTCCGGCAGGCGACGCGCCGTCACGGAGAGCGCAGAGAACTCCTCGTTGCGCTCGCCGCCCTGCAGCGGCGTGCGGGCGCCCCCGAAGAGGCGCACGTGACCCTGCAGGGGCTCGCAGCAGTCAATCCCGACGATCCGGCGCTTTCTCCGCGGTGATAATCACTTGGCAACGAGCTGCTCCATGACTTCTCGCACTGCCATGCCGGCATCCTGAAGAAACCGGACATGCTGGGCGAACTGCCAACACTGCTCGATTCCGCGGCCCGCGCCTCAAGCGCACCGACCGGAATTCAGGCGATCCGCTCCCATAGCGCCTTTTCCTCCTCGAAGCGATCCAGTTCGAGCCCCTCGAAATCCGAGCGTGCGACGATCGCTTTCACCTCGCCGCTCTCCACGATGGGAAGGTGCCGGAAGCCCCCGTCGCTCATCAGGCGCAATGCGTCGATCGCATGGGCGTCGGGCGCTATCGTGACCGGCCCGGGCGTCATCACGGCGTCCAGCCGTGTTCGGGTAGCATCGCCGCCTTGCCCCAGCATGCGCACGGCGTCGCGTCCGGTAAAAATGCCGAGCAGGTGATGCGAGCGGTCGGCGACCAACACTGCTCCGACGTGTCGCTCGCACATGCGCTCGCAGGCCTGTGCCACCGAAGCATCGGGTGGCATCATCAACGGGTCCTGATTCTGGACGATGTCCGCAATGTAGCGATTGGTCATGGCGATTCCCTCACGGCTGGCCAGTGCAAGCTCCCTCTCATTCAATCTAGCAGGTGAAGCGGCGGTCGGCCTGCTGGGGTGGCCCGTGGCGGGCAAATGCTCCGGGCGGTTCATTCGAGCGATCGTCCGAGCCCCGGAAATGGCCCGTTTCCGATTTCATTCAGATTTTGTTCATCAATAGAGGCATAGCGTAAGGGCCTGGTGACCCATTCAGGAAATCGTCCCATGCGCCCGCACCTTCCCGCGACGGCCTTCGCCGCAGCACTCGCTCTTGCCTCGACGGCGGCGTCCGCCACGCCGGCCGCCGCATTCGTTCCCGCAAACCCCGCTCCCGTCACTGCCGAGGCTGCCCGCAACTGGCGCCCCGACGAGCGGGTGCGCAGTGGCATCGACGACATGCGCGCAGCGATCGTCGCGAGCACGTTACTGCGCACCCGTGCGACCGCGGACGCAGCGCCACTCGCCGAACTGGGCCGCACGTTGGAATCGCGCGTCGCCGCGATGATCGCGTGCTGCACGCACGACGGTGTCGCTTCCCGCCACCTGCACATGCTGCTCGTCGAAATGGCCGACGGCATCGCGCTGATGCAGGGGGCCGCCCACGCCGATGCACGCCGCATGGGACTGCTGAAGGTTGTCCAGGCGCTCAACCTGTACGGGACGATGTTCTACCACTCAGGCTGGCGCGCACTGGACGAAACGTTGGAGGTCTCGGTGCGGTGATGTTTTCATCGCGCCATTTCGCGGACGCCGTCAGGATCATGCCGGCGCTCGCAGTATCTGGGCGGTAGTACGCCGCGCAGCTCAATCTGGCAAGTTCGACGAGGAATAGGTTATGAAGACTGTATCGGCAAGAGGATTGTTCATCGCCTGCGCGATCGCCGCAGCGGCACTGGCCGGCGCACCGCAAGCGTTTGCAGCAGACGCCCACAACCATGGTGCGCAAACGCCGGCGCTCAAGCTCAATGCGGGCAGCAAATGGCAGACCGATGCGCCGTTGCGCGAGGGGATGCTGAAGATCCGCGCGAACGTCGAGCCCAAGCTCCCCGCGATTCACGGCGGCCGATTTACCACGGCGCAGTACGAGGCGATGGGCAAGGTGGTCGACGAGCAGCTCGCGTACATCGTCGGCAACTGCAAGCTCGCGCCCGAGGCCGACGCGGTGCTGCACAACGTGATCGCCGAGCTGTCCGGTGGTGCCGAAGTCGTCGCCGGCAAGCAGCCCGTCGATGACCGCAGCAAGGGCGTCGTGCATATCGTGAATGCCCTCAACAGCTACGGCCAGTACTTCGACCATCCGGGCTGGAAGCCCGTGAACGCCGGGCACTGAGCGCTGGAGCCGCCCGATTGCACCGGGCGGAATCCTGAACCTCCCTCCGTCGCGGCGATCGAAAACGATGGCCGCGACGTACTATTTGCTGCGCACAACAAGACCCATGGGGAGGAAACGGGATGCTGATCTTCAGGCAACTCTTCGACGCGTCGTCGTCCACCTACACCTACCTGCTGGGCGACAGCCTGAGCGGCGACGCAGTCCTCGTCGACCCGGTCTTCGAGCAGGTGCGACGCGACGCCGCACTGCTGCACGAGCTGCGCCTGCAATTGCGCTGGACGCTCGAGACGCATGTGCATGCGGATCACGTGACCGGCGCGTGGCTGCTGCGGGAACGGACCGGGAGCCGCATCGCACTGTCGCGCCATAGCGGCGCGAACGGCGCCGATCTGTTGCTCGATCACGGCGATCGCGTCGCGTTCGGCGGACGCTACCTGGAGGTGCGTGCGACGCCCGGACACACCAACGGGTGCCTGACGTTCGTGCTCGACGACCAGGCCATGGCCTTCACCGGCGACTGCGTGCTGATCCGCGGCTGCGGCCGCACCGATTTCCAGCAGGGCGATGCCCCGACGATGTACCGTTCGGTACACGAACAGATCTTCTCGCTTCCCGCCGACTGCCTGCTGTACCCCGCGCACGACTACCGCGGGCTCACCGTCACGAGCGTGGAAGAGGAGCGCGACTGGAACCCCCGTCTCGGCGGGGACAGCAACGTGGACGACTTCTCCGGCTACATGAAGAACCTCGGCCTGCCGCACCCGAAGAAGATCGACGTCGCCGTGCCGGCCAACCTGAACTGCGGACGTCCGGAGGCAGGGGTCGTCGACGCGGGCGACCCTGCGTGGGCGCCGCTCACCTTCACCTTCGGCGGTATCTGGGAAATCCAGGCGCATGCGCTGGAAGAGGCGGGGGAGCGGGTGCAGGTGATCGACGTCCGCCAGCCCGACGAGTTCGACGGGTCGCTGGGCCACATCCGCGGCGCGAAGCTCATTCCGCTCGATCAGCTAGCCGCACGCAGCGGCGAGATCGACGCGGGGCGGCCCGTGGTGGCCGTGTGCCGTTCGGGTGCGCGTTCGGCGCAGGCGGTCGTGATGCTGCAGCGGGCGGGATTCGGCGAGGTAGCGAACCTCGCCGGCGGGATGCTGCGCTGGCGGGCCGAGGGCTGCGCCGTCGAGGGTGGGGCAGCGTGACGCGATTGCCCGCGCCGCCCCGCTTCGCGGGCCTCAGCTTTTCTTCGTCTCGGTCTTGACGTTGGTGCCGTCGGCCGGGTTGAGGTAGATCTCGACGCGGTCGCCGACCGTGTTGGTCCCTTTCAGCTCGTAGCAGTCGTCCTTGGTGACCTTGGCCTTCTGGAACTTGAAGCCCGCGTCGACCAGTGTGCGCAGCGTGCTTGCCACGGGCTGGGTGTTCTGCGGAGCGGCCGTGCACTTCGGGCCGGCGAAGGCGCTGGTCCCGATCAGAAGGGCGGCTGCGGCGAGGGTAAAGTGGCGGATGTTCATGGCTGTCTCCTGTTTCTTTGCATGCCGGGGTGGCATGGGAGACATTCTGCGAGAGCGAAGGTGAACCGCTCCTGAAGTACTCCGTCCAACGCGTCACCGCGCTGCGACGTGTCCATAAATGCGACAAGAGACGCGGGCGTGTTACGGCGATTGTCGGGAAAATGTACGATCGCGTACCGTGCCTGAAGCCGGATGAATCATGTTGCATCGCAGCGTGCATTTGAGTGCAGTTAGTGCACAATGATGCATGTAGCGATTGGCGCGTTCATACGCACGCTTTTCCCGAGACAGGAAGTACGCACTTGAAACCGACCGACATCAGTAATCCAGACTACCTGCACAAGGTCGTCGACTGTCAGTGGGCCTGTCCGGCCCATACCCCGGTGCCCGAATACATCCGGCAGATCGCTGCGGGTGACTTCTCCACCGCCTACATGATCAACTGGAACTCGAACGTCTTTCCGGGGATTCTCGGACGGGTGTGCGACCGTCCGTGCGAACCGGCCTGCCGGCGCGGGCGTGTCGACGCGGAGCCGGTTGCAATCTGCCGCCTCAAGCGTGTCGCGGCCGACTTCAAGGATGACATCCGCGATCGCCTGCCGCGGCCGCCCGAGAAGAAGAACGGCAAGCGCATCGCCTGCATCGGCGGCGGGCCGGCTTCGCTGACGGTCGCCCGCGACCTGGCGGTGCAGGGCTATCAGGTCACGGTGTTCGACAGCGGATCGTCGCCCGGCGGCATGATGCGCAGCCAGATCCCGAAATTCCGCCTGCCCGACAGCGTCATCGACGAGGAATGCGGCTACGTCGAGCACCTCGGCGTCGAACTGCGCCAGAACCACTGGATCGGCAGCCTGCGCGAGGTGCTGGCGAGCGACTGGGACGCCGTCTTCGTCGGCACCGGCGCCCCCCGCGGACGCGACGCCGACCTGCCGGGGCGCAATCAGGCCGCGGCGCATATCCACGTCGGCATCGACTGGCTCGCGAACGTCGCCTTCGGCCACGTCACCGCGATCGGCAAGCGCGTGATCGTGCTCGGCGGCGGCAATACCGCGATGGACTGCTGTCGCTCGGCGCGCCGCCTCGGTGGCGAGGACGTGCGCGTGGTGGTGCGTAGCGGCTTCGAGGAGATGAAGGCTTCGCCGTGGGAGAAGGAGGATGCGCTGCACGAAGGCATCCCCATCCACAACTTCCTCGTGCAGAAGGCGTTCACGCACGACCACGGCCGCCTCACCGGCGTGCTGTTCGAGAAGGTGCGCGCCGAATACGACGACAAGGGCCGCCGTTCGCTCGTGCCGACCGGCGAGCCGGACGTGCATATGGAATGCGACGACGTCCTGATCGCCATCGGCCAGGAAAACGCCTTCCCGTGGATCGAACGCGACATCGGACTCGAGTTCGACCGCTGGGGCCTGCCGGTGCTGGATGCGCAGACGCTGCAATCGACGCTGCCGCGCGTGTTCTTCGGCGGCGACGCGGCGCTCGGGCCGAAGAACATCATCACCGCGGTCGCGCAGGGCCACGAGGCGGCGATCTCGATCGACCTGTTCTGCCGCGGACTGCCGCTGACGCAGCGCCCCGCGCCGACGATGAACCTCGTGAGCCAGAAGATGGGCATCCACGAGTGGAGCTACGACAACCAGGTGTCGGAAGAGGCGCGCCGCAAGGTGCCGGTGAAGTCGATCGAGGAGGCGTTGAAGGACATCAAGTCCGAGTTCGAACTCGGCTACGACTTCAAGCTCGCCTGCGCGGAGACGGCCCGCTGCCTCAACTGCGATGTCGCCACCGTGTTCAAGCCCAAGCTGTGCATCGAGTGCGACGCCTGCGTCGATATCTGTCCGACCGAATGCATCACCTTCACGCGCAACGGCGAGGAAGACGAGCTGCGCGGCCGCCTCAAGGCGCCGTCGCACAACACGGAGCAGGCGCTGTACGTCGCCGAGGGGCTCAAGACCGCGCGCGTGATGGTCAAGGACGAGAATGTCTGCCTGCACTGCGGCATGTGCGCCGAGCGCTGCCCGACCGGCGCATGGGACATGCAGAAATTCCAAGTGAACATCGCGCAAGCCGGCGCGGAGGCCTGAGATGAGTACCCCAGCGATCCAACACTGCAACGACTTCGTGATCAAGTTCGCGAACGTCAACGGCTCGGGCTCCGCCTCGGCCAACGAACTGTTCGCGCGCGCGATCATCCGCATGGGCGTGCCGGTCGCCCCGCGCAACATCTTCCCGTCCAACATCCAGGGCCTGCCCACCTGGTACGAGGTGCGCGTCTCCGAAGCCGGCTGGCTCGGCGCACGCGGCGGCTGCGACATGATGGTCGCGATGAACCCGCAGACCTGGGACCGCGACGTCGCCGCGATCGAACCGGGCGGCTATCTCTTCTACGACTCGACGAAACCGCTCCCGCCGTCGAAGTTCCGCGAGGACATCACCGTGCTGGGCATCCCGCTCACCGCGATGTGCAACGAGGAATACGAGGACGCGCGCCAGCGCCAGCTGTTCAAGAACATCATGTACGTGGGTGCGCTGATCGCGCTGCTCGACATGGAGTTCGCCGCGGCCGAGCAGCTCATCGTCGACCGCTACCGCGGCAAGGACCAGCTCATCAAGGCCAACGTCAATGCGCTGCGCCTGGGCTACGACTACGCGAAGCAGCACCTGCCGTGTCCGATCGGGCTCAGGGTGAAGCGCGCCGACGCCGTGGGCGAGCGGATCATGATCGACGGCAACAGCGCCTGCGGCCTCGGTGCCGTGTATGGCGGCGCCACCGTCGCGGGCTGGTATCCGATCACCCCCTCGACCTCGGTCATCGAAGCCTTCTCGAGCTACTGCCGCAAGTTCCGCACCGACCCGGACAACGGCCGCGCGCGCTATGCGATCGTGCAGGCCGAGGACGAGCTCGCGTCGATCGGCATGGTCATCGGCGCCGGCTGGAACGGCGCGCGCGCCTTCACCGCGACCTCGGGGCCGGGCATCTCGCTGATGCAGGAGTTCTTCGGCCTCGCGTATTTCGCCGAGATCCCCGCGGTGATCGTGGACGTGCAGCGCGGCAGCCCCTCGACCGGCATGCCCACGCGCACGCAGCAGTCGGACCTGCTCTCGTGCGCCTATGCCTCGCATGGCGACACGCGCCACGTGCTGCTGTTCCCGCAGGACGCGCACGAGTGCTTCAGCCTCACCGCGCAGGCCTTCGACCTCGCCGAGCGGCTGCAGACGCCGGTGTTCGTGCTCTCCGACCTCGACATCGGCATGAACGAGCAGCTGTGCGCGCCCTTCGAGTGGGACGACAGCCGGCGCTACGACCGCGGCAAGCTCATGACCTACGCCGAGCTCGAGGCCGGCAAGGACTTCGGCCGCTACCTCGATGTCGATGGCGACGGCATCCCGTACCGCACGATTCCGGGCACCCATCCGACCAAGGGTGCGTACTTCACGCGCGGCACGACGCGCAATCCGTATGCGAAGTACAGCGAGGTCGGCACCGACTACGTGTACAACATGGAGCGACTGCGCCGGAAGTTCAACACGGCCAAGGATCTCGTGCCCGCGCCGATCCTGACGAAGGCGGCGCAGCCCACGCACGTGGGCGTCATCTACTACGGCTCCACGGCGCACGCGATGGCCGAGGCCGGCGCGAAGCTCGCGGCTGACGGCATCCACGTCGATACGCTGCGCGTGCGCGGCTTCCCCTTCAGCGACGAGGTGATGCAGTTCATCGCCGAGCGCGACGCGGTGTTCGTCGTCGAACAGAACGAGAGCGCGCAGCTGCGCAGTCTGCTGATCAACGAAGGCGAAATCGATCCGAAGAAGCTCGTGCGCGTGCTGCACTACGACGGCTCGCCGATCACGGCGCGCTTCATCGCCGGCAAGATCGCCGACGCCCTGACCGACCGCAAGATCAGTCCCATCGGACAACCCCAGCGCAAGGTGGCCTCATGACCTATCTCGCCAAACCCAAACTCCACAGCGCCGATGCGCCGCGCAACGCGCTCGGCTACACCCGCCGCGACTACGAGGGCGCGATCTCGACGCTGTGTGCCGGCTGCGGCCACGACTCGATCAGCGCCTCCATCGTGCAGGCCTGCTTCGATCTCGACATCGAGCCGCACAAGGTCGCCAAGCTGTCGGGCATCGGCTGCTCGTCGAAGACGCCGGACTACTTCCTCGGCAACTCGCACGGCTTCAACTCGGTGCACGGGCGCATGCCTTCGGTGCTCACCGGTGCGGCGCTGGCGAACCGCAACCTGCTGTACCTGGGCGTATCGGGCGACGGCGACTCGGCCTCGATCGGCATCGGCCAGTTCGCGCACGCGATGCGCCGCGGCGTGAACATGACCTACATCGTCGAGAACAACGGCGTGTACGGCCTCACCAAGGGACAGTTCTCCGCGACCGCGGACAAGGGCTCGAAGAGCAAGAAGGGCGTCATCAACAGCGACAGCCCGATCGACCTCGCCTCGCTCGCGCTGCAACTCGGTGCCACCTATGTCGCGCGCAGCTTCTCCGGCGACAAGGAGCAGCTCGTGCCGCTCATCAAGGGTGCGTTGCGCCACGGCGGGCCGGCCTTCATCGATGTCATCAGCCCGTGCGTGACCTTCAACAACCACAACGGTTCGACGAAGAGCTACGACTACGTGCGCGAGCACAATGCGGCGGTGAACCGGCTCGACGTGATCCTGCCCAAGGCGCAGATCGAGGCCTCCTACCCGCCGGGCAGCCTGCGCCGCGTCGTGCAGCACGACGGCTCGATCCTGCACCTGCGCAAGGTGGGCGTCGACTACGACCCCTCGGACCGCATCGGCGCGATGAACCACCTGCAGGAGCGTCAGGCGCTCGGTGAGATCGTCACCGGGCTGCTGTACGTCGACAGCAGCGGGCAGGACATGCACACCCACCTCAACACCGTGGAGAAGCCGCTGAACCAGCTCGGCGATGCCTACCTGTGCCCGGGCAGCAAGGCACTCGAGGCGCTCAACGCGACGCTGCGCTGAAACGGCGGCAGCAAAAAGATCCCCGCCGGATGTGCATCCGGCGGGGTGAATTTCCACAAAGGAAGCGGAAAGGGGTAAGCGCTCAGTCGGCGACGACGGCGTGCTGCTGTTCGCCCAGGCCGGCAATCGCCGCGTCGATGCGGTCGCCGGCGCGCAGGTAGCGCGGCGGCTGCATGCCCATGCCGACGCCCGCGGGCGTGCCGGTGAAGATCAGGTCGCCGGGCTGCAGCGTCATCAGGCCGCTGACGTAACTGACGATCTGCGCGGGGCTGAAGATCATGTTGGCGCTGTGGCTGTCCTGCATGCGCTCGCCGTTCACCGCGAGCCGCATCGCCAGTTCGCCGGGGCTGGCGAGTTCGTCCGCGGTCGCGAGCCACGGGCCGATCGGCGCGAAAGTGTCGAAGCTCTTGCCCTTGGTCCATTGGCCGCCGCGTTCGAGCTGCCAGTAGCGCTCGGACAGGTCCAGGCCCGTCATGTAGCCGGCGACGTGGCTCAGGGCCTCGCCGACCGCGACGCGACGCGCCGTCGTGCCGATCGCGATCACGAGTTCGAGCTCCCAGTCGGTCTTCTCCGAGCCGGGCGGCAGGACGATCGCGTCGTTCGGACCGCAGATCGCCGTCTGCGCCTTCATGAACACGATCGGCTCTTCCGGGATCGGCAGGCTGGCTTCACGCGCATGGTCGGCGTAGTTCAGGCCGATGCACACGATCTTGCCGATGCCGGCGAGCGGCGCACCGAGGCGGGTGCCGGCAGGCACGACGGGGAGGCTGCGCGGATCCAGTCCGCGCAGCCGCGCGAGACTGGACGGGGCGAGGGCTGCGCCGTTGAGTTCGGGCAGCACGCCCGACAGGTCGCGGATCTTGCCCTCGGCGTCGATCAGTCCGGGGAGTTCCTTCCCCGGATCTCCGAAGCGAACGAATTTCACAGCCGTTCTCCTTGAAGGGCGAGGAGGCTGCGCACGCCCGCGCGGCGAGCCTCACTCATGGTTGATCCAGCGCGCCAAGGGCTCGGCGATGCCGATGCAGGGCTTCGCCCCGGGGCGCGCAAAGGTGCCTTGCACGGCCTTGCGCGGGTTCAGCGCGACCAGCGTCTCGGCCTGCTTGACCGCGGCTTCGACGCAGTCGACGACGGGTACCGGGATGCGGTCGCGCACGCGGCGTGCGAGACCCGCGAGCGGTGCCCCGGCGAGCACGACGACGTCGGCGCCATCCTCGCTCACGGCCTGCTGCGCGAGTTCGACGAGCAGCGCTTCCTTCTCGTCCTGCACGTCGGAGATCGAGCGGAAGTTGCCGCCCAGCGCGCGCACGCCCGCGCAGCGCTCGCGCAGGCCGTGCCACGCGATGCACTCGTGATACCAGGGTTCGAGCGACTGCGAGAAGGTCACGATTGCGAAGCGCTTGCCCAGCATGCACGCGGTGAGCATGCCGGCTTCGGCCAGGCCGATCACCGGGATCGGGAACAGTTCGCGCGCGCCGCCGAGGCCGGGGTCGCCGAAGGCGGCGATCACCGCCGCGTCGACGCCGGTGTGCATCTCGGCGAGCATTTCGAGCGCCACGGCGCCGCCGATCACCGCTTCGGCGCGGGTCGCGATGTAGGGTACGCCGCGCGGGGCGGTCGCGGTGACGAGTTCCGTGTGCGCGCCCGCCACGCCCATCGCCGCGTTGGCGATGCGGTCGGTGACGCTCTGCGAGGTGTTGGGATTCAGCAGCAGGATTTTCATCTTCGATCCATCCTTTTTCACTTTAGGCCACTTCGCGGAACAGGCGACCCCAGCCCTTGATCGCACGCGTGTCGATGCCGGCCATGCGCAACTGCTTCCAGACGACGGTCGACACCGTGTCGTACAGCGGGATGCCGGTCTCGGCTTCGAGTTCGTCGGCGAGCTGGGCGGCGCGCAGGTTGGTGCAGAAGGTCGTGATCGCTTCGGGGCGGGACTTCGCCACGTCGCGCACCATCGTGCGCAGCGTGTCCTCGGTGACTTCGGCAAAGTCGAAATTGACGCTGATGCCGAGGTGCTGCTCGGACGGCACTTCGATGCCGAGTGTCGCGTAGTTGGCGACGATGCGCGCCTGTACGTCGGGCACGTAGGGGGTGGCGAGGCCGAGCTTCTTGGTGCCGGTCTTGGCGAGGATCTCGTTCAGCGCGAGCACGGAGGTCGTCGCGGGGATGCCGGTGACTTCGGTGATGCGGCGGCACAGCTGCACGTCGCGCTCGAAACCGAGCCAGCCGGAGGAGGTGCCGCTCCAGCCGATCGAGTCGACGTGGGCATCCGCGAGCAGCTTCGCGGCTTCGAGGATCTTGGTGTCGTCGAACTGGCCGAGGGCCTGGTCCCTGAGCGAGATCTCGGTGACGGTGAAGCGGGAGAAGTGCGCGGACACGCCCGGCACTTCGGCGACGATGGCGCTGGTGAGCGGTTCGAGGGAGGTGTTGGAGGAGGGCGTCAGCACGCCCAGGCGGATGCGTTTGCTCATGGGAATCCTCGTTGGAATCCGATCGGGGGAGGGGGTCGGGGGTGGGGACCCGCGGCAGGCAATCACCGCGGGCCCCCGGGGGAGATCAGACCGGAATCTTCTTGTCGTAATCGATCAGCATCGTGGAGCAGATGAACAGGCCCGCGCCGGCGCCAGCGAACAGCATCAGCGCCATGTAGTACGAGCCGGTCGCCTGGACGATGAGGCCGACGAGGATGGGTACGCCGATGCCCGCGCAGTTGCCGCCGAGGTTCATCACGCCGCCGAGGAAGCCGACGCGGTTGCGGGTGCCGAGGATCGACGGGACGCACCAGAACAGGCCGCACCAGCGCAGGAAGAACAGCGTGACCGACAGCATCACGACGACGGTGACCGGATCGGTGATCTTCGCGACGCTGTAGATCGACACGGTGGCGATGATCGACGAGATGCCGAACAGCGTGCGCAGCACCTTGCCCTGCGAGGCGCCCGATTCCTTCCACTTGTCGGCGATCCAGCCGCCGATCAGCTCGCCGACGAAGCCGGCGAAGAACATGATGAACACCGCGCCGCCCATCTGCTTGATGTCGAAACCGTGCTGCTTCGACAGGTAGTTGGGCATCCAGGTCAGCAGGCCGTAGAACAGCGCGTTGAAGCACATCCAGCCGAAGAACATGCCCCACACCGAGCGGTAGCGGAAGAATTCCATGATCTTGCCGCTCGTCACCTTCGGCGACGCGGCCAGTTCCTTGGCATGCGCTTCCTCGATGAACTCGGCTTCGGCGTCATTGACCCCCGGATGTTCGCGCGGATGGTTGCGGATGTAGGACCAGGCCCAGAAACCCGCGAGCACGGTGCCGACACCGGCGATGACGAAGGCCGCGCGCCACGAGCCCATCACGGCGATCAGGCCCGAGATCAGGATCGCGCCGAGTGCCGCACCCAGCGGGGCGCCGCCGTCGAGCAGCGTCGCGCCGCGGCCGCGCTCGTTCTGCGTCATCCAGATCGCGTTGAGCTTGCCGCCCGCCGGGTAGATCGGCGCTTCGGCCGCGCCCAGTCCGAGACGCGTGATCAGCAGGCTGACCCAGCCGGTGCACATGCCCGCGATGGCCTGGAAGAAGCCCCAGCCGAGCGTGGCTCCGGCGATGACATGACGCGGGCCGTATTTGTCCGCGAGCATGCCGCCGGGGATCTGCATGAAGGCATAGGTCCAGAAGAAGGAACTCAGCAGCAGGCCCTGCGTTGCGGGGCCGATGTCGAATTCCTTGGCGATCATCGGCATCGCGACCGACAGCGAGGCCCGGTCGATGTAGTTGATCGAGATGAGGAACAGCATCATCAGGAAGATCCGCCAGCGGACCTTCGTCTGCGTTTCCGGTACCGCTGCCGCCCGGTCGAGGGCTATTTCGGCTTTCATGTGGTGTCTCCTTTCCACAGCTTGGATGAGTTTTGGCCACTTCGCCACGGCCTTGCGACCGTGGCGGCGCCTCCAAAAGGCTTGACGCTGCCTGTGCGGAGCGGGTGCCGGATCACGGCCTCGCGCCATTTCTACTTTTTCGGTTGCCGGGTCGTGCCCGAAGTGTCGACCGGATAGGTCGCCGCCCGGAGATGACTCGTCACCGCTGTGAGACGAACTATAGAAGTGATGCCGACACGTAGTCAAGAAATTGTCGACAAAAAAGTTTATAGTTCGCTAACAATGAAATTGCATCGAACGAGAGAGCAGCATGAGGACAAGACAGATACTTCAGGATGGCTCTGGCACACCGGAACGGCCGCAGGAGATCCGGGGCGCGAAGGTGGTGCGCCTCGGGCAGCAGAGCCGCGCAAAAGCGGCGGTGGGGGCCGACGCCGAGGCGATCTATCGCAGGATTCTTTCGGCGATCATCGAGCATCGCCTCGCACCGGGCCGCAAGCTCGTCGAGGAGCGGCTGGCGGCGGTGTTCGGCGCCAGCCGCGCGATGATCCGGCAGGTGCTCACGCGCCTGTCGCACGAGATGGTCGTGACGCTGGTGCCGAACCGCGGAGCGTTTGTCGCCGAGCCCACGGTGGAGGAGGCGCGCGAGGTGTTCGAGGCGCGGCGCCTGATCGAACCGGCGCTGGCGCGCAAGCTGGCGCTGTCGGCGACGCCGGCGCAGCTCGCGCGGCTGCGTGAGCTGGTGGCGGCGGAGGAGAAAGCGCGGGCGCAGCGCGACCGCCAGCAGGTGATCCGGCTGTCGGGGGAGTTCCACCTCGAGATCGCGGAGATGGCGGGCAACGCGATACTCGCGCGGCAGATGCGCGAACTCACGCTGCTGACCTGCCTGATCATCATCCTGTACGACTCGCCGGTGGGGCGGGCCTGCCCGGAAGACGAGCACCGGCGCCTGCTGGAGGCCTTTGCGCAGCGCGATCAGGACACCGCGGCGGCGTTGATGCTGCATCACCTCGATCACGTCGAGCAGTCGCTCGACATCAGCCTCGCGGCGCAGGACGACGACGATCTGGAGCGGATCTTCTCCTGAGCGGCGACGCGGTACGGGCGGGGTTCAGCCCGCCAGCGCGGCTTCCAGGTCGAGTTCCTCGGGGCGGCCGCGCGAGAGGTCGAGGCAGGCTTCGACGTGTTCCAGGTGTTCGGCCATCAGGCGGATCGCGGTGGTCTCGTCGCCATCGGCGAGGGCCTGCGTGATCTCGGCATGCTCCTGGTCGCGGCAGGCGGGCACCGTGGGGGCGTCGTAGAGGAAGATGATGAGACAGGTGAGGGACGCCAGCTCGTGCATCAGGCGCGCAGCGAGGGTGCTGCCGGAGAGCTCCGCGAGCAGCACGTGGTATTCGCCGGACAGGCGGATGATGGCGCGGCGGTCGCGCGCGGCGCGGGCGGCCTCCTCGGCTGCGACGTGGGCGCGCAGGCGGGCGATGATCGCCGGGTCCTTCTTCGCGACGATGCGGTGCACGACCAGCGCTTCGAGCGGCCGGCGGACTTCGAAGACCTCGCGCGCTTCCTCCACGGTGGGCTCGGCGACAAAGGCGCCGCGGTTCGGATGCAGCACGACCACGCGCTCCAGCGCCAGGCGTGCCAGTACCTGGCGCACGCGCGCGCGGCTCACGCCGAAGATCTTCGCCAGCTTGTCCTCGCCGAGCTTGGTGCCCGGCGGCAGGCGGTGCTCCATGATCGACGTGATGACCCGCTCGTAGATCTCCTGGTCCGACGCGCCGCCTTCGCCATCGTTCGCCGGGCGCTCGTCCTGCAAGGGGGCCGGCGCCGATGCGCCTGCGCCACTTCGTTTGACCGTCTTCTTCTGCATGCTGGAGTCCTGCGCCGGAGGGGCCCGCAAGGTCGGGCCGAGGCGGAAATTCTACGGTTCGTGCCGATGCGCTAGCAAGAAATGCCGCTGGCTGTCGGCATTCGGACAGCCTTTTTGCCGCAGTGCGGCGGGGCGCGAACGCAGGGGTCGAAATCCTCCGCACGTTTTGGGTTGAGTTTTTGGTAATAACGCCGCTATTGCATGTTGAAAAAAATATCGATAAATTGTCGACAAAAGATATATTGATATTCGACATGCGTGGCGACTCCATGTGCGGAGTCCGGGCGCGTCGAACAAGACCCCAATAAACATGGAGACAACAATGGACGGTTTCGACCTGGTGGTGCGCAACGCCCACGTCGTGACGGCAGCCGACGAGTTCGACTGCGACATCGGGATCCGCGACGGCGTGATCGCTGCGCTGGGCAGGGACCTGCCGGCGGGCCGCAAGGAGATCGACGCTGCCGGCCGTTACGTGATGCCGGGCGGCATCGACGGCCACTGCCACCTCGACCAGCCGATGAACGACGGCACGAAGATGGCCGACGACTTCTACAGCGGCACGCTGTCGGCCGCCTGCGGCGGCACGACGACGGTGCTGCCGTTCGCGTGCCAGTTCAAGGGCCAGTCGCTGCGCGCCGCGGTGGACGACTACCACGCGCGTGCGGGGGGCAAGGCGGTGATCGACTACGCCTTCCACCTCATCGTCAGCGACCCGACGCCGGACGTGCTCAAGCGCGAACTGCCCGAACTGATCGCCGAAGGCTACACGTCGTTCAAGATCTACATGACCTACGACGACCTCAAGCTCAACGACCGCCAGATCCTCGAGACGCTCGCGGTCGCGCGGCGTGAGGGGGCGATGGTGATGATCCACGCCGAGAACACCGACTGCATCGCGTGGCTCACCGAGCAGCTGCTCGCGGCGGGTCACACCGCGCCGCGCTTCCATGCGGCGTCCCGTCCGATGCTGGTCGAGCGCGAGGCGACGCATCGGGCGATCTCGCTCTCCGAACTCGTCGATGTGCCGGTGCTGATCGTGCATGTATCGGGCCGCGAGGCGGTCGAGCAGATCCGCTGGGCGCAGGGACGCGGCCTGCAGGTGTATGGCGAAACCTGCCCGCAATACCTGTTCCTGACCAGCGAGCATCTCGAAGGCGAGGACCTGCACGGCGCGAAGTGCGTGTGCAGCCCGCCGCCGCGCGACAAGGCGAACCAGAAGGTGGTGTGGGACGGCCTGGAGAACGGCGTGTTCCAGATCTTCTCGTCGGACCACGCGCCGTTCCGCTTCGACGACCCGCAGGGCAAGAAGGCGGCGGGCGAGAACGCCTCCTTCGACCAGATTCCGAACGGCATTCCGGGGTTGGAGACGCGCATGGCGCTGCTGTTCTCGGAGGGCGTGCTCACCGGCCGCATCGACCCGCAGAGCTTCGTCGCGCTGACCTCGACCAACGTCGCGCGCCTCTACGGCCTGTACCCGCGCAAGGGCAGCATCGCGGTGGGTTGCGATGCGGACATCGTGATCTGGGACACCGATGTCAACGTGACGATCCGCAACGAGATGCTGCACCACAACGTCGATTACACGCCGTACGAGGGCATGCATCTGAAGGCGTGGCCGGGGGTGACGATCTCGCGCGGCGAGGTCGTGTGGGCCGACGGCAGGGCGCAGGCGCAGAAGGGGCGCGGGCGCTTCCTGGAATGCACGAAGCCGCTGCCGGCGCGGCCGAAGAGCGAGCGCAAGCTGGTGCGGGAAGGCTAGGGTACAAAGTCGCGCCCGATTCACCGGTGCGCGATGCGCACGCTGTGATGCGTATCATGATGCGCGGCTAGCAAGCGAAGTCCGCCTCCGGTATCGTGGGGCGGACTTTTTTCTTCGGGGCCGGCCACTCGATGCCGATGCGCAAACTCTACCGGGGCGGCGATCCGCGTCGCGCCC
Organism: Aromatoleum tolulyticum; assembly: GCF_900156155.1. Lineage (GTDB taxonomy): Bacteria > Pseudomonadota > Gammaproteobacteria > Burkholderiales > Rhodocyclaceae > Aromatoleum > Aromatoleum tolulyticum. The sequence continues at coordinate 454,208 of NZ_FTMD01000002.1, read as the reverse complement.
AGAACATTGCCGAACTGCGCGCGATGGCCGCCGCGCGCATCCCGAACTTCTGCTTCGAGTACCTCGAAGGCGGCGCCGACGACGAGCTCACGCTGCGGCAGAACCGCGCGGGCTTCGACGCGATCAATTTCCAGCCGCGCACGCTGGTCGATGTGTCGGAGCGCGACCTTGGCTGCGAGCTGTTCGGCGAGCGCATCGCGATGCCTGCGATCATCGCGCCGACCGGCTTCAACGGCCTGCTCTCGCACGAGGGCGACCTGATGCTCGCCGAGGCGGCGCGAGATGCCGGCATTCCGATGTGCCAGAGCATGGTGTCGACGGTTTCGCTGGAGCGCATCGTCGAATGCGGCGTTCGCCACTGGATGCAGATCTACCCGTTCAAGGATCGCGAGAACCTCGCCGGCGTCGTCAAGCGCGCCGAAATTGCGGGCTCCGAGGCGATCGTGCTGACGACCGACGTCGCCGCCTTCGGCAACCGCGAATGGGACCGGCGCAACTACCGAGCGCCGATGAAGCTCAACCTCGACAACATGGTGGATGTCGCGACGCGCTGGCGCTGGCTGTTCGACGTGCTGATCCCGCACGGCATGCCGCGCTTCCGCAACCTGGGCGACTTCCTGCCACCGGGGCAGGACAGCGCGCGCAACGCGGCGACTTTCCTGTCGAGCCAGATGGACCCGTCGCTGAACTGGGACGACGTCGCGTGGCTGCGCGACCTGTGGCCGCGCAAGCTGATCGTGAAGGGCATCCTGCGGCCGGACGACGCCGAGCGCGCCAAGCAGTTGGGCGTGGACGGGCTGGTCATCACCAACCACGGCGGGCGGCAGCTCGATACCTGTGTGGCGCCGATCGACGTGCTGCCGGAGATCCGCGAGGCGGTCGGGCCGGACATGACGCTGATCATCGACAGCGGCCTGCGGCGCGGCAGCGACTTCGTGAAGGCGCGCGTATTGGGGGCGGATGCGGCGATGTCGGGCCGCGCGACGCTGTATGGCCTTGCGGCGGCGGGCAAGCCCGGCGTGGCGCGGGCGCTGGAGATCCTGCGCTCGGAGATCGACCGCACGCTGGCGCTCCTCGGTTGCCCGGTGCTGACACGTCTCGGGCCGGATTGCGTGCGCCTGCCGCTGCGCTGAGGGAAGGTATGCTGCGGCGCACGCCGCGCAGTGCAACTTATTGACGTCGCGGGCGTTCCGAACGCTTACACTCTCGCCCTTGGCGGATATTTCCGGCGTCTGCCGCGGGCCTTGCGCATCCCTTGCGGGCCGCGGCCGTTGCGCGATGCGCCTCTCGCCGATTCATTTTCCTGCAGCTTCTGAAAGGTATTCGATGCACCCGCTTCACGATATTGACGCACTCCTCCTGCTCGCCCTGGCGCTCGCTTCGAAGCGGCGCCCGGCCGAGCTTGCCGAAGTCATCGCGGCAGTCGATCTGCTGCAAGGCGCGATCCCGTCCGAGGCGAAGCTGGCCGAGTCGTTCCTGCGCCTGGCGACGAACGGGCTCGTCTGTGCGGAGGAGGGGCGCGTCTCGCTGAGCACGGCCTCGCAGGCGATCGTGACCGGCCTGCCGAAGAAGGCGGATACGGCCGAGCGGATCTTCGAAGTCCGGCAGCGACTCGCCGCCCACGTCGCACAGGACGTGCAGGAAGCGGCCATGCCCACGATCGAGCAACTGAGCGCCGCGATTCTTGCGCACCGCGCCTCGGGGCAAGGGACGGGCAAGAACCTGCTGATGCCCAAGCCTAAGACCCCCGAAACCGAGAGGAAGCGCGCGGGCCACTGGCGCAAGCCGCTCGGCGCGGCGCGTCGGCGCAAGGGCTGAGGCGCAAGGTGAGCATGAGCGAATCGATTCCGGTGCAGGTGGCCCCGGCCGCTGCGGATGCGACCGAGGCGGCGCCGGGTCCGACCCCGGCTGCGCTGGGGCCAACCCTCGCCGGGCAGTCGTTCCGCGAGCTGCCGCTGTCGCCCGCGCTGCTCGCTACGCTGGAGCAGCTCGAATACCGCACGATGACGCCGATCCAGGCGGCCAGCCTGCCGCTGGCGCTCGCCGGCCACGACTTGATCGCGCAGGCGAAGACCGGCAGCGGCAAGACCGCGGCCTTCGCGCTGACACTGCTCACCAACCTGAACCCGCGCCGCTTTGCGGTGCAGGCGATGGTGTTGTGTCCGACGCGCGAGCTGGCCGACCAGGTGACGCAGGAGATCCGCCGTCTCGCGCGCGCCGAAGACAACATCAAGATCCTGGCGCTGTGCGGGGGTACGACCATGCGCCCGCAGCGGGCGAGCCTGGAACACGGCGCGCACATCGTCGTCGGCACGCCGGGACGCATCATGGATCACCTCGATCGCGGCAGCCTGCGGCTGGATGCGCTCAACACGCTGGTGCTCGACGAAGCCGATCGCATGCTGGACATGGGCTTCTACGACGACATCGCGTTCGTCGCGAGCCAATGTCCGACGCGCCGCCAGACCCTGCTGTTCTCCGCCACCTATCCCGAGGGAATCGACCGGCTCGCGCAGCAGTTCCTGCGCAACCCGCAGCAGGTGAAGCTGACCGAACAGCACGAGGGTAGCAAGATCCGTCAGCGCTTCTACGAGATCAAGCACGAGGAGCGCCTGCAGGCCGTCGGTACGCTGCTCAAGCACTACCGCCCGGTCAGCACGCTGGCGTTCTGCAACACCCGGCAGCAGTGTCGCGATCTGGTGAAGGTGCTGCACGACCAGGGCTTCCATGCGCTGACGCTGCACGGCGAGCTCGAGCAGCGCGAACGCGACCAGGTGCTGATCCAGTTCGCCAACCGCAGCTGCTCGGTGCTGGTGGCCACCGACGTGGCGGCGCGCGGGCTCGACATCGCGCAACTCGAAGCGGTCATCAACGTCGACGTCACGCCCGATCCCGAAGTCCACATCCACCGCATCGGCCGCACTGGCCGTGCCGACGAGGATGGCTGGGCGCTGACGCTGTGCAGCCCGGCCGACAAGCGCCGCGTGGCCACCATCGCGCAGATGATGGGCAGCGAACCGGAGTGGCACGGCCTGGGTTCCCTGCAGGGCGGGGACGAATCGCCGCTGGTGCCGCCGATGGTGACCCTGCAGATTCTCGGCGGGCGCAAGGACAAGATCCGCCCCGGCGACGTGCTCGGCGCGCTCACCGGGGAGGCGGGCTTCACGCGCGAGCAGGTCGGCAAGATCACCGTGACCGACCAGACGACCTATGTCGCTGTCGTGCGCGAGATCGCACGCGAAGCCGTGCGCCGGCTGTCCGCGGGCAGGCTCAAGGGCAAGCCGGTGAAGGTGCGCGCGCTGGCCGACTGATCCCTGTCAGGCGGCGGCCGACCACAAGGGGTGACCGGTGGCGTCGAGGTGGCAGAGGTAGGCGCGCACGTCGAACTCCAGCTGGTGGTAGTCCGGCTCCATGTGGCAGCACAGCTGGTAGAAGGCCTTGTCGTGCTCGCGCTCGCGGATGTGCGCGAGCTCATGCACGACGATCATGCGCAGGAAGGCTTCCGGCATGTCGCGGAAGACGGTCGCGACACGGATCTCGCACTTCGCCTTGAGCTTACCCCCCTGCACGCGTGATACGCGGGTGTGCGTGCCGAGGGCATGCTGGATGACCTGCAGCTTGCTGTCGAAGGCGACCTTGCTCAACTGCCCGGCATTGCGCAGGTATCCGCCCTTGATGTCCTGCACGTAGTCGTACAGCGCCTTGTCGGTGCGCACGCCGTGGGCCTGCGGGTACTTGCGCAGCAGCAGTTCGGCGAGCCGGTCCTGCCCGATCAGGTCGCGGACCTGGGCGGCGAGGGCGGGCGGGTAGCCCGCGAGGTAGTCGGGAGCGGTTCGGGGGCGCATGGGCGGTCGAGTGTTGCGAAGGCCGCGATTGTAGCGGTGAGCGGTACAGGGCCGCAGGTTTCGTAGGGCGGGAGGAGCCGAAGGCGTATCCCGCCACGCGGCCGTCGGGCGGGAACTCCGGTCGGAATGGCGGGATACGCTGCGCTACTCCTGCCCTACGAGGTCGGTGGATTCGTACAACTCCAGCGGCAGGCCGTCCGGGTCGGCGAAGAAGGTGAAGCGCCGGGCGGTGAGCTCGTCCGTGCGGATCGGTTCGACGGCCACGTTGCGGGCTTCGAGTGCGCGCACGGCGGCGTCGAGGTCGGCGACCGCGAAGGCGAGGTGGCGCAGGCCGCAGGCTTCGGGGCGGGAGGGGCGCGCCGGCGGTTCGGGAAAGGAGAAGAGTTCGAGCTGCGTGCCGTCGGGCAGCGCGAGGTCGAGCTTGTACGAATCGCGCGCGGCGCGGTAGGTCTCGGCGACGACGCGCAGGCCGAGCACTTCGGTGTAGAAGTGTTTCGAGCGCGCGTAGTCGCTGCAGATGATCGCGACGTGGTGAACGCCGGCGAGGGCGACGGCGAGGTCGCTCATTTCCGCCGCTCCCGGCGTTCCCGGTCGTAACGGATCTTCATGCACAGGATGCTGAGCGCGAAGAACAGCGTGACGACGTTCGCGAGGGTCACCGGCCACGAACCGACCAGGACGCCGTAGGCCAGCCACAGCGCGACGCCGGTGGAAAACACGCTGTACATCCCCAGCGAGATCGCACGAGCGTCGCGCGTGCGCCAGATATGCAGCGCCTGGGGCACGAAGGAAGCGGTCGTGAGGATGGCGGCGAGGTAGCCGATGGCGTCGGTCGGGTTCATGGCGGGGTGTGGTTCGCTCGGGGGGCGGATTATCCGCTGTTGCGCAGGCCGGCGGCGATGCCGTTGATCGACAGGTGGATGCCGCGGCGGATGCGCTCGTCGTCGGCCCCGTCGCGGTGACGGCGCAGCAGCTCGACCTGCACGTGGTTGAGCGGGTCGAGGTAGGGGAAGCGGTTGCGGATCGAGCGCTTGAGCAGCGGGTTCGCGTCCAGCAGCTCGCGCTGGCCGGTGATCTTCAGCAGCGCGGCGACGGTCGCTTCGTGCTCGGCGCGGATGCGCGGGAAGATCGCGTCGCGCAATGCGGCGTCGCGCACGAGGCCGGCGTAACGGCTCGCGATCCCGATGTCGCTCTTCGCCAGCACCATGTCCATGTTGGAGAGCAGCGTCGCGAAGAAGGGCCAGTCGCGATGCATCGCCCGCAGGCGCTCGAGGCCGGCGGCGCCGTGGCGTTCCAGGTAGGCGTCGATGGCGGCGCCGAAGCCGAACCAGCCGGGCAGCATCAGGCGACATTGCGACCAGCTGAACACCCAGGGGATCGCGCGCAGGTCCTCGATCGCGAAGGTCTTCTTGCGGGCGGCCGGACGCGAGCCGATGTTGAGCTGGGCGATCTCGTCGACGATGGTCGATTCGCGGAAGTACTGCTCGAAGCCGTCGGTCTCGTAGACCAGCGCGCGATAGGCGCGGAAGGCGGCTTCGGAGAGTTCGTCCATCGCTTCGAGGAAGTCTGCGCGCGGCGCCGGCTCGTCACCCGACAGGAGCGTCGCTTCGAGCGTCGCCGCGACCAGCACTTCGAGGTTGCGTCGGCCGACTTCGGGGTTGCCATACTTGGCGCCGATGACTTCGCCCTGTTCGGTGAGGCGGATCTGCCCCTGCACCGCGCCGCCGGGCTGGGCGAGGATGGCCTGGTAGCTCGGCCCGCCGCCGCGGCCGACCGAGCCGCCGCGGCCGTGGAAGAGGCGCAGGCGGACATCGTGGCGGCGGAAGACTTCGACCAGCGCGATCTCGGCCTTGTAGAGTTCCCAGCCGGAGGTGAGGAAGCCGCCGTCCTTGTTCGAATCCGAGTAGCCGAGCATGACCTCCTGCGTGCGGTCGCGAGAGGGGAGGAGGCGCTTCCACGTCGGCAGCGAGAGCAGGCGGTCCATGACCGGGCCGCTCGCCTGCAGGTCGGCAATGGTCTCGAAGAGCGGGATCACGTTTACCGCGAGGGTGTTGCTGCGCGGATCGAGCAGGCCGGCCTCCTTCAACAGCACGGCGAGTTCGAGCATGTCGGACACGCCGTCGGTCTTCGAGATGATCGCGTTCGGCACCGCTGCGGGGCCGTAGCGGCGGTGCGCCTCGCGCGCCATGCGGAAGATCGCGAGTTCGGAGGTGGTCTCGTCCGAGTAGGTGTAGTGCGGCGAGTGCAGCGGCCGTGCGCTGGCAAGCTCGGCCACCAGCAGCGAGATGCGTTGTTCCTCGTTGAGTTTGCCGTAGCGGGTGCCGGGCTGGGCGACTTCCAGCAGTTCGGCAACGACGCGCTCGTGCACGTCGGAATTCTGGCGCAGGTCGATCGGCGCGAGGTGGAAGCCGAACACGGACACCGCGCGGCGGATGTGGCGCAGGCGGCCGCGGGCGAGATCGGCCGAGCCGTTGGCGATGAGCGAGCGGTGCACGATGCCGAGGTCGACGGTGAGCGCCTCGGGACTCGGGTAGGCGTCGACCTGTGCGGCGGGGGGCTGTCCGCCGAGCAGGGCGTGACGGGTGACGGCGAGGCGCGCGCGGATGCCGACGACGGCGCGGCGATAGGGCTCGTCGCTGCGATGCGGCGAGCGGTCGGGCGAGGCGTCGGCGAGCGCCGTCAGTTCGTCGGAAGCGGGGACGAGGAGCGACGCGAGCGAGAGCTGCGAGGCGAGGATCTCGAGTTCGTCGAGGTAGTAGTCGAGCACGCGCGCGCATTGCATCGCCAGCGCCTGTTCGAGCATCGCCGCGGTGACGAAGGGGTTGCCGTCGCGGTCGCCGCCGATCCAGCTGCCGACTTGCAGGAAGGCGGGCAACTCCTGCCCGGCGAGATGCTGGTCGCGCTCGGTCAGGTGATCTGCGAGCCGGTCCTCGATGTTCGCGTAGAGTCGCGGCACTTCGCGCAGGAAGGTGGTGTCGTGGTAGCCGAGCCCGTTGGTGACTTCGTCGATGACGGTGAGCTTGGCCGGGCGCAGCATGCGCGTCTGCCACAGCGTCAGCACGCCGCGGCGCAGCGCGTCGTCGCTCTCGCGGCGCTCTTCGGGCGTGAGCACCATGCGGTCGCGCTGGTCGAGCAGGCGCGCGATCGCGGTCTGGCAGTTGAGGATGCTCTTGCGCTGCACCTCGGTCGGGTGCGCGGTCAGCACGGGCACGACCTGTGCGGTGGCGAAGAAGCCGGCGAGGGCCGCTGCGTCGAGGCCGGCGTCGAAGGCGCGGTTCATCGCGTGTGCGAGGCTGCCTTCGCGCGGCGCCGAGCCGGCGATCAGGTGCGCGCGCGAGCGGCGGATGTGGTGCTGGTCCTCGGCGAGGTTCGCGAGGTGGGAGAAGTAGCTGAAGGCGCGCACGACGTGCAGGGTATCGTCGCGCGAAAGGCGGTCGAGCGCGAATTCGAGCTCCGCGCGGGCGCCGTGGTCGGCGTCGCGGCGGAAGCGGATCGAGTCGCGGCGGATGCGTTCGATGAGCTCATACACCGCCTCGCCCTCGCGGGCGCGCACGGTATCGCCGAGCAGCCGGCCGAGCAGCCGGATGTCGTCGCGCAGGGCCTGGTCCTTGTCCGGATGCAGGTCGGAGGGGAGAGCAGCGTTCACGGCGGAGCTCCGCAAGGCGAACGGCCCGCCGCTCGGCGGGGCCGTATGGAATAAAAAGGACCGGCATCACCGCCAGGGAGTGAGCGTTAATGCGATGCCGGTTGGAGAGCAATCGTTGTGTTTCTGCGCGACGTGCAACGCGAGGTTCAGCGCGCGCCGAACGCCTTCGAGCCGGCGAAGCGCGCGGCGGTGCCGAGTTCGCGTTCGATCGCGAGCAGGCGGTTGTACTTTTCGACGCGGTCGGAGCGGCTGGCCGAGCCGGTCTTGATCTGGCCGCAGGCGGTCGCCACCGCGAGGTCGGCGATCGTCGTGTCGCCGGTCTCGCCCGAGCGGTGCGAGACGATCGACGCGTAGCCCGCGCGGCGCGCCATCTCCATCGCGGCGAGCGTCTCGGTCAGGGTGCCGATCTGGTTGGGCTTGATCAGGATCGCGTTGGCGATGCCCTTCTCGATGCCGGCCGCGAGGATCTCGGTGTTGGTGACGAAGAGGTCGTCGCCGACGAGCTGCACACGGCGGCCGAGGCGATCGGTCAGCACGCCCCAGCCCGCCCAGTCGTCCTCGGCCATGCCGTCCTCGATGCTGACGATCGGGTAGTCGCCGACGAGGTCCGCGAGGTAGCCGCAGAACTCGGCGCGCGAGAAACGCTTGCCTTCGCCTTCGAGGTGATAGGACTCGTCGCGATGGAATTCGGAGGCGGCGCAGTCGAGTGCCAGCGCGATCTGCGATCCGGGCTTGTAGCCGGCGCGTTCGATCGCTTCGAGGATCAGGTCGAGCGCTTCGCGCGTGCCGCTGACATTGGGCGCGAAGCCGCCTTCGTCGCCGACCGAGGTCGGGAAGCCCTTCTTGTCGAGCAGCGTGCGCAGTGCATGGAACACGCCGACGCCGGCGCGCAGCGCGTCGCCGAAGCGCTCGAAGCCGTGCGGCACGATCATGCATTCCTGAATGTCGAGGCTGTTGTTCGCGTGCGCCCCGCCGTTCATCACGTTCATCAGCGGCATCGGCAGCGTGAAGCCGCGCGAGGCGTCGCCGAGATGGCGGTAGAGCGGGATGCCCTGCGCGTGCGCGGCGGCGTGGGCGGTGGCAAGGGACACCGCGAGCAGCGCGTTGGCGCCGAGCTTCGATTTGTCGGTGCTGCCGTCGAGCTCGCACAGCAGCGCGTCGATCGCGCCCTGGTCACGGGCGTCACGGCCCTTGAGCGCCGCGGCGATCAGGCCTTCGACGTTGGCGAGTGCCTTCGTCACGCCCTTGCCGCCGAAGCGGGCTGCGTCGCCGTCGCGCAGTTCAAGCGCTTCACGCGCGCCGGTCGAGGCGCCCGAGGGGACGGCGGCGGTTCCGGCATGGCCGGAGTCGAGGCGCACGGTCGCCTGCAGGGTGGGGTTGCCGCGGGAGTCGAGGATTTCGAGGGCTTCGATCGAGGTGATGTTCGTCATGGTTGTGTGTCTGATAAGGGAGCAGTTAATCGCACAGAAGGCTCGGTCGGCATGGACTGCTCCCTCCCCTTCAAGGGGAAGGAACCTTCTAATCGTGCCTTGCGAAGTCCGGTCGTCGCCATTCCTCCCCTTGAGGGGGAGGGAGAGGCTGTGCGAACGCGACGAAAGTTCCGTTACAGGATGAAGCGCGTGTTCACGAAGTTCGACTTGTTGCCGAGCACGATGCTGTCGAGGAGCTTCTTCGACGCCTCGGTCTGCTTGGCGGCGACCATCGTGCGGATCGAGAACGAGCGCAGCGCGTCATGCACCGACAGCGTGCCTTCGGCCGAATCCTTGCGGCCGGCGAAGGGGAACACGTCCGGGCTGCGCTGGCACTGCGCGTTGAGGTTCACGCGGCACACCTGATTGACGAGCGGATCGACGAGGTGTGCGATCTGGTCCGGGTCGGTGCCGAAGATCGACACCTGCTGGCCGTGGTCGGAGCTGATCACGTAGTCGAGCGCGGTCTCGATGTCTTCGAAAGGCGCGACCGGGATCACCGGGCCGAACTGCTCCTCGCGGTAGAGCTTCATGCCGTCCTTCACCGGGAACACCACCGCCGGGTAGAACAGTGTCTCGACCGAGGCGCCGCCGTTCTCGTTGAGCACCTTCGCGCCCTTGGCGACCGCGTCGTCGATGCACTCGTTCATGTACGACACCTTCGCCATCTCGGGCAGCGGCGTGATCGTCACGCCCTTTTCCCACGGCATGCCGATCTTCAGCTTGCCGATCTCCTCACTGAAGCGGCGCAGGAACTGGTCGGCGATCGCCTGGTGCACGAGGATCATCTTGATCGCCGTGCAGCGCTGGCCGTTGAACGAGAGCGAGCCGGCGATGCATTCCTTCACCGTGAGCTCGATGTCGGCATCCGGCAGGATGATTGCGGCGTTCTTCGCCTCCAGGCCCAGCACCGCGCGCAGGCGGTTGGTCTTCGGGTGTGCCTTCTTCAGCTGGTCGGCGACCTTGCTGGTGCCGATCAGCGCCAGCACGTTGACCTTGCCTGAGCTCATGATGTGCGGCACGACGACGCTGCCCTGGCCATACACGATGTTGATCGCGCCCGCCGGGAACGCGCTGCGGAAGGCTTCCAGCATCGGGTAGTACAGCAGCACGCCGAAGCGCGGCGGCTTGAACAGCACGACGTTGCCCATGATCAGCGCCGGGATCAGGGTCGTGAAGGTCTCGTTCATCGGGTAGTTGTATGGGCCCATGCACAGCACGATGCCTAGCGGCGAACGGCGGATCTGCGCGATCGTGCCGTCGACGATCTGGAAGCGCGAGTTCGCGTTGTCGAGGTTCTTCAGTTCGGCGATGGTCGCCTTGATGTAGTCGATCGTGCGGTCGAATTCCTTCTCCGAGTCGGCAAGGCTCTTGCCGATCTCCCACATGATCAGGTTCACGATCTCGCGCCGGCGCGTGACGATCTGGTTGGTGAAGTTCTCGACGCAGGCGATGCGGTCGGCGACCGACATCGTCGGCCATTGGCCGCGACCGTTGTCGTAGGCGGCGACCGCGGCGGCGATGGCGGCGTCCGCCTCGGCGGTGCCGGTGACCGGGAAGCTGCCGAGCTCGACGTGCGTCAGGCTGCCGTCGGCAGCGCGCAGCGCGACCGGGGAATGCACCGGGCGGGTCTCGCCCTTCCAGATCTGCATCTCGCCGTTGAGCAGGATGGCGCGCTGGTGCAGCGGCGCGAGGATGCGGCACTCGGCGGGAATGTCGGCTTCGGTTGGGAACAGGGAATGCAGGCGGGCTTGGATGGCGTTGGCGTTCATGTCTGTCTCGTTTTCGCTTGAATGCGTCTCTCGCAGGGAGGATGAGCCGAAGGCGTTATCCGCCGTTTGGGGTGTGAATTGGCGTATGCGGCGGTGTCAGGGAGCGCGTTCGGCGGAAGGCGCTTCGCTTTTCCGCCCTACGTCGCTGGCGTCTCCCCTGCCGGCCACGCGAGACGCAGCAGGTTGGTGCTGCCGGGGGTGCCGAAGGGCACGCCGGCGGTGACGATGACTGCCTGGCCCGGCGCGGTGAGTCCTTCGGCGCGGCAGTGTTCCAGGGCGACGTTGACGATCTCCTCGACCGCGCAGGCCGCGACCGAGCGGCGCGAGCGCACGCCCCACACGACGCACAGGCGGCGTGCGACCGATTGCGACGGCGTCAGGCCCAGGATCGGCGAGCGCGGGCGCTGGTGCGCGATGCGCAATGCCGTCGAACCGGACGCGGTGAAGGCGATCGTGGCCGACACCGGCAGGGTCGCCGCGACGGCGCGGATCGCAGTGCCGATGGCATCGGTCGTATTGCCCTTGGGATCGGTGGCGACCGCCTCCATCAGCTGGCGCTGCAGCGGATCGGCTTCGGTGCGGGCGATGATGCGGGTCATCATCGCGAGCGCGTCGACCGGATACTTCCCCGACGCCGTCTCGGCGGACAGCATCACCGCGTCGGCGCCGTCGAACACTGCGGTCGCGACGTCGGACGCTTCGGCGCGCGTCGGCGCGGGGGCGGAGATCATCGATTCGAGCATCTGCGTGGCGACGACGACCGGCTTGCCGGCGTGGCGGCACAAGCGCACGATGCGCTTTTGCAGCCCCGGCACGTCCTCGGGCGGCAGCTCCACGCCGAGGTCGCCGCGCGCAACCATGATGCCGTCGGCCTGGGCGATGATCTCTTCGAGCTCGACGAGCGCCGCAGGCTTCTCGATCTTCGCCATCAGCAAGGCCTTGTCGCCGATCAGCTCGCGCGCCTCGACGATGTCCTCGGCGCGCTGCACGAAGGACAGCGCGACCCAGTCGATGCCCAGTTCGAGGCCGAAGGCGAGGTCGCGGCGGTCCTTCGCGGTCAGTGCCGACAGCGGCAGCGCGACGTCGGGGACGTTCACGCCCTTGCGGTCCGACAAGCGTCCGTCGGTAAGGGCCTCCATTTCGAGCACGCCTTCGCTCTTGGCGACCACCTGCAGGCGCATCTTGCCGTCGTCGATCAGCAGTATGTGGCCCGGGCCGACTGCGGCGATGATCTCCGGGTGCGGGATGGCCACGCGGCTCGCGTTGCCCGGCGTCGGGTCAAGGTCGAAGCGGATGCGGTCGCCGCGGGCGAGTGTCACGCCGCCTTCGGCGAAGGTGCCGAGGCGCAGCTTGGGTCCCTGCAGGTCGATCAGCACGCCGATCGGGCGGCCGAGGCTTTCCTCGAGCGCGCGGATGCGGTCATATACGGCACGGTGGTCGTCGTGCGTGCCGTGGCTGAAGTTGAGGCGGAAAACATCGGCGCCGGATTCGGCGAGGGCTCGCAGCGTCTTCTCGTCGGCGCTCGCGGGGCCGACGGTTGCAATGATCTTGGTGTTCTTGCCTGGCATCTGGGGACTCACGCGGTTGCGGACAAAGCGGGGTTGAGGGGAGCGATTTCGGAATCGGAGGAAAACTCGACCCCGCAGGTGAAACTGGTCGTCGCACCCGCGGGCAGACGGAGGTCGCGGGCGCATTCGGGGCGATTGAAGGCGTTGGTCATCGCTTCCACCGGTTCGATCGCGATCGAACGGCGCGGTTCGCGTGCGAGCGTGTCGCCGGTGAAGAGGTGGGTGAGACCGCCGCGCTGCCAGATCGTGAGCGTTCGGCCGGTTGCCGGGTCGCGCAGGCGGCTGCGGATCAGGCCGTCGGCATCCGGCGCCGCGTTCGCATAGCAGGCGTCGAGCACTGCGTCGCCGATCGGGCGGGGGCGGCGGAAATCCGGCACCGGTGCGGCCTCTACGGGCACGAAGGCGTCGTCGCCCTCCAGGGGCAGGAGCTTCGCGTCGGTCAGCACGCAGCGGGTCGCCGGCACCGTCAGTTCAAGGCGCTCGATCGGCGCATCGCCGAGGCGGAAATAGGGGTGCCAGCCGGCTGCATAGGGTGCGGCATGCTCGCCGACGTTGGTTGCCGTCACGCCGAGCGCGAGGCCGCGCGCGGTAAAGCTCACGCGCACGTTGAGCTTCAGCGAGAACGGGTAACCGGGGAAGGCTGCGGGGCGGATCGTGCCGGTGAAGAGCACGCTGGCCCCGGCTGCGGCCTCCTGCACGTTCGCAATGGTCAGATCCAGCTCGCGCAGGAAGCCGTGGTAGATCAGCCGCTCGGCGGCGGGGACGCCGGGGAGCAGATCGTGATCGCGGCCGTCGAAGCGGTAGCGTCCACCGGCGATGCGGTTCGGGAAGGGCGCCATGATTCCGTTGCGCACGCCGTTCTGGCCGGCGAGTTCGTCCGCCGATTGGTAGCCGTCCGTCAGAGCCACGAGTTCGCCACCGTGGGGCACGTGCCAGTCGAGCAAGGTCGCGCCGCGGCAAGCGAAAACTGCATACGCGCCGCTGCGTTCGTCGCGCAATTCGACCGCCGCCATGCCCGCGAGCTGCACCTTCCTGACGCGGAAGGCGTGCGTGCCACGGTTCTCGACGCGCGCGGACAGCACCTCCATCACGCGGCTCCGGCCGGGCGCAGCGCCGCAGCGGCACGCGCGAGTTCGGTGATCGCCGCCCAGTCGCCGGCACGCACGCGGTCAGTCGGCGTGAGCCACGATCCGCCGACGCAGGCGACGTTGGGCAGCGCGAGGAAGTTGGGCGCGCTCGCAACGTCGATGCCGCCGGTGGGGCAGAAGCGCACCTGCGGGAAAGGGCCGCCCAGCGCCTTGAGCATGCCGATGCCGCCGGCCTGTGCCGCGGGGAAGAGCTTCATCGCGGTGTAGCCGGCCGCGAGCGCGTTGATCACGTCCGACGGCGTCATCACGCCGGGCAGCAGCGGGATCGCCGACTCGCGCCCGGCGCGCAGCAGCTCGGGCGAGGCGCCGGGACTCACGGCGAACACGGCGCCGGCTTCGGCCGCGGCGGCGAGATCGGCCGGCGTCACGACGGTGCCGACACCGACGATCGCGTCGGGGACTTCGGCGCGGATCGCGCGCACGCTCTCGAGTGCCGCGGCGGTGCGCAGCGTCACCTCCAGCACGCGGATGCCGCCGGCGACCAGCGCGCGGGCCAGCGGCACCGCATCGGCGACCTTGTCGAGGACGATCACCGGCATCACGGGGCTGGCGGCGAGCAGGGCATTGATTTCCATTGAAATGTTCTCCGAATTCTGGGGTCAGGCGACCGGCAGCGGGCCGGGCAGGGTCGAGCCGAAGGTGCTGGCACCCTGTTCGGCGCCGCTCGCGTTCGCTCGAGCATTGAAGAAGAGCTCGCGACCGACGCCGTGCTGGTTGGCGTCGAGGTTCGCAGTGGCCGTCTCGCGGGCGGCCCACTCGGTCGCATCGACCAGCGCTTCCAGCGTGCCGGCCTCGGTGTCGAGACGGATCACGTCGCCATCGCGCACCTTGGCGAGCGGGCCGCCGGCCAGGCACTCGGGCGTCACGTGGATCGCCGCGGGTACCTTGCCGGAGGCGCCGGACATGCGCCCGTCGGTGACGAGCGCGACGTGGTAACCCTGGTCCTGCAGCACCCCCAGGGCGGGCGTGAGCTTGTGCAATTCGGGCATGCCGTTCGCGCGCGGGCCCTGGAAGCGCACCACCGCGACGAAGTCGCGCGTCAGCTCGCCCCGCTTGAAGGCGGCCATCATGTCGTCCTGGCCGTTGAACACGATTGCAGGCGCTTCGACGAAGCGGTGTTCCGGCTTGACGGCGGAGATCTTGATCACGGCGCGGCCCAGGTTGCCTTTGAGGAGCTTCAGGCCGCCGTCGGCGCTGAACGGTTCGGCGGCCGGACGCAGCACCGCTGAATCGAGGCTCTTCTCTACGGATGCACGCCACGCGACGCGTTCACCGTCGAGCCAGGGCTCCTGCGTGTAGCGCGCAAGCCCTTCTCCCATCACGGTCGTCACGTCGCCGTGCAGCAGGCCGGCGCCGAGCAGTTCGCGGATCAGGAAGCCCATGCCGCCGGCGGCGTGGAAGTGGTTCACGTCGGCGCTGCCGTTCGGGTAGATGCGCGTCAGCAGCGGCACCGCGGCGGAAAGATCGTCGAAGTCGTTCCAGTCGATGTAGATGCCGGCCGCCGCCGCGATCGCCACGAGGTGGATCGTGTGGTTGGTCGAGCCGCCGGTCGCGAGCAGGCCGACGATCGCGTTGGCGATCGTGCGCTCGTCCACCACCTTCGCAATCGGGATGTATTCATTGCCGAGGCGCGTGATCGCCGCGAGTCGCTGGGCGGCCGCACGCGTCAGGCCGTCGCGCAGCTCGGTGCCCGGATTCACGAAGGCCGCGCCGGGCAGGTGCAGGCCCATCACCTCCATCAGCATCTGGTTGCTGTTCGCGGTGCCGTAGAAGGTGCAGGTGCCGGGGCCGTGATAGGCCGCCATCTCGGATTCCAGCAGCTCCTCGCGCGTCGCAAGACCCTGCGCGAAGTTCTGGCGCACGCGCGCCTTTTGGTCGTTGCCGATGCCGGTGGTCATCGGGCCGGCCGGAACGAAGATGGTCGGCAGGTGGCCGAACTGCAGCGCGCCGATCAGCAGGCCCGGGACGATCTTGTCGCACACGCCCAGGCACAGCGTGCCGTCGAAGACGTTGTGCGACAGCGCCACCGCCGTCGACATCGCGATCACGTCGCGCGAGAAGAGGGACAGCTCCATGCCGGCTTCACCCTGCGTGACGCCATCGCACATCGCCGGCACGCCGCCGGCGAATTGCGCGACCGCGCCCGCGCCGCGTGCGGCGTCCTTGATCAGCGCCGGCATGCGCTCGAAGGGCTGGTGGGCCGAGAGCATGTCGTTGTAGGCGGAGACGATCCCGAGGTTCGGCAGGCGTGCCTGACGCAGCACGAGCTTGTCGTTCGGCTCGAACGCCGCGTAGGCATGCGCCTGGTTGGCGCAGGACACGTGCTTGCGTGCCGTCCCGGCTGCGCGGGTCGCGGCATCCACGCGCAACAGGTAGGCAGCGCGCGAGGCGGCACTGCGGGCGCGGATGCGGTCGGTGACGCGGGCGAGGATGGGGTTGAGCGACATGTAGACTCCTTTGTGTCGTGGCGCCGCCTTTGTTTCCCTGAGTGAGGGTCTGGGCGACTTGCTTTGACACAAGTGTAGATTTGCTACATGTAGAAATGCAAGCCCCTTTTTGCAGAAAAAGCACTTTCATGTAGACGCGGTGATCGATCCGGTAAGCAAGTGAAAGCGCTTTGAAGTCATAGAATACGGGTGCATGCCTTGGTGTATGCGGAACTCGGCCCGGATCCGGGGTGATTCCTGGGGGGTGAAGATTCTGTTGACTTGCTACATTTTTCCGCCTTTAATTGTACGTAGATTTACTACCGTCGCCTTTCGGCAGGTCTGAAGCGGTGGCGTCCCGACAAGAACACATGGACGAGGCAAAAAAATTGATCCCTCTTGAAGCGTTCGACCTGATCCTGTTTGGTGGCAGCGGCGATCTCGCGATGCGCAAGCTGCTCCCCGCGCTGTACTACCGTCATCGCGACAGCGTCACCGGCGGCGACACCACGCGCTGGCGCATCGTCGGCCTCGGGCGCGAGGACCTCTCGCGCGAGGCCTATGTCGCGAAGGTCGAGGCCGCGGCGCGCAAGTTCGTCGCCGCGCGCGATTTCGACGATGCGGCCTGGGCGGCCTTTGCGGCGACGCTCGATTACGTGCGCGTCGATGCCCGCGAGGCGGGCGACTTCGTGCGCCTGGGGGCCGCGCTCGGCGACGCCCCCGCGCGCGTGCGCGTGTTCTATCTGGCGACCGCGCCCAGCCTCTTCGCATCGATCTGCGAAAACCTCGGCGCTGCCGGCCTCGTCACGCCCGACAGCCGCGTCGTGCTGGAAAAGCCGCTCGGCCGCGACCTCGCCTCGGCGCGCCAGATCAACGAGCACGTCGGCGCGATCTTCAAGGAAGAACAGATCTACCGCATCGACCACTACCTCGGTAAGGAGACGGTGCAGAACCTGATCGCGCTGCGCTTCGGCAACACGCTGTTCGAGCCGCTGTGGAGCCGTGCTTGCGTGCGCGACGTGCAGATCACGCTGGCCGAGACCGTCGGTGTCGAAGGGCGTGGCGAGTTCTACGACAACACCGGCGCGCTGCGCGACATGGTGCAGAACCATCTGCTGCAGCTGCTGTGCATCGTCGCGATGGAGCCGCCCGCGAGCATCGACCCCGACGCGATGCGCGACGAGAAGCTCAAGGTGCTGCGCTCGCTGCGCCCGATGACGCCCGAGGACGTTGCCACCCGCACCGTGCGCGGCCAGTACCGCGCGGGCGCGGTCGACGGCCGCCCGGTGCCGGCCTACCTCGAGGAGCCGGGCATCCCGCCGGGGAGCCGCACCGAGACCTTCGTCGCGCTGAAAGCCGAGCTCAACAACTGGCGCTGGGCCGGCGTGCCGTTCTATCTGCGCACCGGCAAGCGCATGCAGGAGCGCCTCGCCGAGATCGTCGTGAACTTCCGCGACGTACCCCACGCGTTGTTCCCGTCGCTGTCCGGCGAACGCGCGCCGAACCGGCTCGTGATCCGCCTGCAGCCCGACGAGGGCCTCGAACTGCATCTGATGGCGAAGGTGCCGGGCGACGAGATGCGCCTGCGTCCGGTCGCGCTGAACCTCGACTTTGCCGACACCTACCACGGCCGCCAGTGGGACGCCTACGAACGCCTGCTGATGGACGTCATCCGCGGCAAGCTGACGCTCTTCATGCGCCGCGACGAGCTCGATGCCGCGTGGCGCTGGGTCGAACCCATCCTCGAAGGCTGGGAGCAGGACTCCACGCCGCCGCGGCCCTACACCGCGGGCACCTGGGGCCCGGCCGCGTCCAGTGCGCTGGTCGGGCGCGACGGTCTCGCGTGGTTGCAGGACTCCTGACGATGGAACTCGCAATGGAAAACACGATGGAGCGGGATCACGCACTCGATCTCCCGCGCCACGTCGCGCAGGATCTGTTTCCCGATGCGGCTACGATGTCCGCGGCGCTGGCCGACCGTGTCGCCGCGATGCTGCGCCACGCGATCGGCCAGCGCGGTCGTGCGAGCCTCGTCGTCTCCGGCGGCCGCAGCCCGGTACCGTTCCTGCGCGCCCTCGGTCAGCGCAAGCTCGACTGGGCGCGCGTCACCGTCACGCTCGCCGACGAGCGCTGGGTGCCGGCGGACCACCCCGACAGCAACGCCGGCCTCGTGATCGCGAACCTGCTGCAGGGGCCGGCGGCGGAAGCGCGCTTCGTGCCGCTGTATGGCGGCGAGAACTCGCCCGGGGACGGGCTCGCCGCATGCGCGGCACGGCTCGGCGAGATGCAGCGCCCCTTCGACGTCGTCGTGCTGGGCATGGGGGACGACGGGCATTTCGCGTCGATCTTCCCCGGCATCCCGCGGCTGGGCGAACTGCTGTCGGAATCCGGCCCCGCTCTCGCGGCGACCGTCCCGCCCGCCGCGCCGCACGCGCGCATCACGCTGGGACTCTCCGCGCTGCTCGATGCGCGCCGTATCCTGCTGCCGATCGCCGGCGCGGCGAAGCGCAGCGTGATCGAGGCCGCGGCCGGTGGACACGAAAGTTTTCCGATCGCCACACTTCTGCGACAACGACGCGCGCCGATGCATGTATTCTTCTGCCCCTCCACGTGACATGCGGATGGGCTAGGCTTCCGAACCGAGGCAGCGGCGCACGAAACCGCGCAACACTGGAACCAGGCTACTGAAATGGAAAACCAACCGATCATCAATTCGCAAGGCGATGGGCCGGACGAGACCGGCGCCCGGCGGGGGAGTCCGTTGCTCGCCCGCATCGAGGCGTCTTTCGACGAGCTGCGCAAGTCCGAACGCGCCGTTGCGCAGTTCGTGCTCGCCCATCCGAACGAGGTGCTCAACATCTCGATCGCCGAACTCGCCTACCGCGTGGGCGTAAGCCAGCCCACCGTGGCGCGCTTCGTCAATGCGCTCGGCTTCACCGGCTTCAAGGAATTCAAGCTGCGCCTGGCGCAAAGCCTCGCGAGCGGCGTGCCCTACGTGCATCGCGACGTCGGCCCTGACGACTCGCTCGACGAAGTCGCGCCCAAAGTCTTCAACCGCACGATCGGCGCGCTGATGAGCGTGCGCAACCAGCTCGACGCCACGCGCCTCGAACGCGCGGTCGAACTCATCACGCGCGCCGCGCGCATGGAGTTCTACGGCATCGGCAATTCCGGTATCGTCGCCACCGATGCGCAGCACAAGTTCTTCCGCTTCGGCATACCGTCCGTGGCCTACAGCGATCCGCATACCCAGGGCATGGCCGCGACGCTGCTGGAGGAGGGCGACGTGGTCGTCGCGATCTCCGCGAGCGGGCGCACCCCCGAGCTCATCCGCGCCTGCGAACTGGCGCGCGAAGCGGGTGCCGAGGTGATCGCGATCACCGCCAGCGGCTCGCCGCTCGCCCGCACGGCGACGGTGCTGCTCGCCGCCGATGTGCCCGAAGACCCCGATGTCTACGCTCCGATGACCTCGCGCATCGCGCATCTGGCGCTCATCGACGTGCTGTCGGTGAGCGTCGCGCTCGCGAGCGGCCCCGAACTCATCAAGCGCCTCGAGCGCACCAAGCAGACTCTGCGCGACAAGCGCATTCGCGGATTCGAAGCCTGAAGATGAAACAACCCCCACGCTCACTTCATTTGTTGCCCCCCGGGGGGGCGGAGGCCTCCTTTGGGGCGGCCCGGCGGGAGACCATGACCTCACTGACGAATTCCAACGCCTGGCGTGCGCTTGCGGCGCATCGTGACGAACTCGGCGAGCAGCACCTGCGCAATCTATTCGCTGCGGACGAAGGCCGCTTCGAGCGCTTCTCGCTGCGCGCTGCAGATCTGTTCCTCGACTACTCGAAGAACCGCGTCGTGCCGCGCACGCTGGAACTGCTCACTGCGCTCGCACGCGACCGCGGCCTCGAAGCGGCGCGCGCGGCAATGTTCTCCGGCAAGCGCATCAACACCACCGAAGACCGTGCCGTCCTGCACGTCGCGCTGCGCAACCGCAGCGATGCGCCGGTCGAACTCGACGGTCGCGACGTGATGCCCGCCGTGCGCGAAGTCCTCGCGCGCATGGGCGACTTCGCCGAGGGCGTGCGCGAAGGCCGCTGGCGCGGGTTCACGCGCGAAACGATCACCGACATCGTCAACATCGGCATCGGCGGCTCCGACCTCGGCCCGGCGATGGCCTGCCAGGCGCTTGCCGCCTGCGGCCATGAACGCCTGACGATGCACTTCGTGTCGAACATCGACGGCGACCACCTCGCCGGCGTGCTCGCCAAGGTGAAGCCGTCGCGCACGCTCTTCGTCATCGCCTCCAAGACCTTCACGACCGTCGAGACGATGACCAACGCCGCCAGCGCGCGCGCGTGGTTCCTCGCCAACGGCGGCAGCGAGGCCGACATCGCGAAGCACTTCGTCGCCGTGTCGACCAACGCCGAGCGCGTCGCCGCCTTCGGCATCGACACCGCCAACATGTTCGGCTTCTGGGACTGGGTCGGCGGGCGCTACTCGATGTGGTCGGCGGTCGGGCTGCCGATCGCGCTCTACGTCGGCCGCGACAACTTCGAGGCGATGCTCGATGGCGCGCACGCGATGGACCGCCACTTCGCCGAGGCCCCGCTCGAAGCGAACATGCCGGTCATCATGGGGCTGCTGGGGGTGTGGTACCGCGGCTTCTTCGGCGCATCGAGCCTCTCGATCGCGCCCTATGCACAGGCGCTCGCGCGGGTGCCGGCCTACCTGCAGCAGCTCGAAATGGAGAGCAACGGCAAGTCGGTCACACGCGACGGCAAGCCGGTCGAAACCGCGACCTGCCCGGTGATCTGGGGCGAGCCCGGCACCAACGGCCAGCACGCCTTCTTCCAGCTGCTGCACCAGGGCACGGACCTGATCCCGGTCGACTTCATCGCGCCGCTTGCGGCGAGCCACGATCTGGCCGAGCACCACCGCCTGCTGCTGGCGAACTGCATCGCGCAGAGCAAGGCCCTGATGGTCGGCAAGACGGCCGACGAGGTGCGCGCGGAGCTCGCTGCCGGTGGCCTGTCGGGCGAGGCGCTGGAGGCGCTGGTGCCGCATCGTGTTTTCCCCGGCAACCGCCCGAGCAACACGCTGCTGCTGCCCGACCTCTCGCCGCGCTCGCTCGGCGCGCTGATCGCCCTCTACGAGCACAAGGTGTTCGTGCAGAGCGTCATCTGGGGCATCAACGCCTTCGACCAGTGGGGCGTGGAACTGGGCAAGCAGATCGCGACCCGCATCGCCGGCGAGCTTGCCGGTGGAACTCGCGGCGAGCATGACGCATCGACGGCAGGGCTGATCGGCGCCGTGCGCGCGGCGCGCTGAGCTCCAGCGCTTTCGCTTGGCGGGCCCCAACGGCGTGACGCCGTGACGATCCCGTCAGGCGGGGTCGGCGTGAAACTGCGCCGCCGCGTCGACCAGCGCCTGGTGCATCGACGCCACGAAGGGATTGTGCCCGGCGTCCGCAACGATCCGTAGCCGGCTGCCCGGCACGGCGCGATGCAGGCGCCTGGCATTGTCGGCCCGGCAGACGAGATCCTTCTCCCCGTGAAGGATCGTGACCGGCACGGAACCGAGCGTCGCGGCCAGCTCGAGGAGGCGCGTCTCGCCGAGGAAACAGTGATGACGCAGGTAATGCGCCTGCACCCGATACTTCGCGAGCAGCGCGTCG
The DNA here is from genome assembly GCF_900156155.1 of Aromatoleum tolulyticum. Classification (GTDB taxonomy): domain Bacteria; phylum Pseudomonadota; class Gammaproteobacteria; order Burkholderiales; family Rhodocyclaceae; genus Aromatoleum; species Aromatoleum tolulyticum. The sequence goes on along the minus strand of NZ_FTMD01000002.1, from coordinate 432,660 downwards.
CGCGTTCCGGCGTCGGCGAACTCCGGCAGCGGGGCAGGGGAGCCGCCGTCCAGCGTCGCTTCCCACTGCACCCAGTGGCGCACCGCTTCGGCTGCGACCATCGCATCGTCTCCCAACACGGCAGAGAACAGGCAATCCGCGAGCGTCCGCTGCCGATCGCCGGGCGCCGCCCGGTCGAATTCCTGCCATGTCTGAGGGAACAGTCCGCCGGCGCCGCCAAAAAACCACTCCAGGTCTGCCGGTCCCGTCAGGAAGATGCCGCGCAGGATCGCGCCGAGACAGGCTTCCCGATGCGCCGCCGCATACGCGACGGCGAGCGCAGCGCCCCACGAGCCACCCGTGACCAGCCAGCGCTCCACCCCCAGGTGCCGACGCAGCCGCTCGATGTCGGCGACGAGATCGGCCGTGGTGTTGTGCGCGCATTCCCCGCGGGGCGTGCTGCGTTCACAGCCGCGCTGGTCGAAGAGCACGATGTGAAAGCGCGCAGGGTCGAACAGCTGCCGCATGCGCGGAGAGCACCCGCTCCCCGGTCCGCCGTGCAGCACGACCAAGGGAAGGCCATACGGATTCCCGCACTGCTCGAAGTAGATTGAATGCCCTTCACCCACCGGGAGCCACCCGCGCTGCCACGGCTCGATGGCCGGGTAGGGCGGCGATGGTGCGGGGTCGAGGGGCGTATCGGCGGCTTGCATGCACTCGATCCTAACGCAATCCCCGAGGCGGGCAGACGGCGTGCCGCGCATCTCATGAAAATCGCTAGGTGAACTTCCCCACTTTTGTGATGTGCGTTCTGTGACGACGGTGCATCCTGTGCTCCGGCTCGGCAATAAGGCCGCGGTCGCTTCACCACGACAGACGACACAGGAGACACATCATGAAATGGGAAACCCCCTCGGCTTGCGATTTCCGCTTCGGCTTTGAAATCACGATGTACATCGCGACGCGTTGAGCGTCCCCGGCACGGCCTGCGGATGCGGGTTCGTGCCTTCGCATGAGGAGGTGAGGGCGTGAAGATCAGGGTGCTCGGTTCGGCGGCCGGTGGCGGATTCCCGCAGTGGAACTGCAACTGCCGCAACTGCGAGGGCCTGCGGCGCGGAACGGTGCGCGCCCACGCACGCACGCAGTCGTCCATCGCGGTGAGCGGCGACGACGAGAACTGGGTGCTGTTCAACGCCTCGCCCGACGTGCTGCAGCAGATCCGTGCTTTTCCCGGGCTGCAGCCGGCTCGCGCGTTGCGCGACACCGCGATCCGCGCGATCGTGCTGATCGACGCACAGATCGACCACACGACGGGCTTGCTGATGCTGCGCGAGCACCGCGCTGCGCATCAGCTGTGGTGCACCGCTGCGGTGAGGGAAGATCTCTCGGCCGGCAATCCGCTTTTCAATGTCCTGTCGCATTACTGTGGCCTCGACTGGCGGGAGGTGCCGCTTTTCGGCGCCTTCGCGATGCATGGCGCGCCCGGCCTCGGATTCGAGGCACTGCCGCTCACGAGCAACGCGCCGCCGTATTCGCCGCACCGCGACCGCCCGCGGCCCGGCGACAACATCGGCGTGACGCTCGTCGATGCCAAGAGCGGGCGGCGGGTGTTCTACGCGCCCGGCCTCGGCGAGATGGAGCCCCACGTGTGGGCATCGATGCAGATGGCCGACTGCGTGCTCGTCGATGGCACCTTGTGGACCGACGACGAGATGATCCGTCTCGGTGCGTCGCAGAAGACCTCGCGCGCGATGGGCCACCTGCCGCAGTCCGGTCCCGGCGGGATGATCGAATGGCTCGACCGCCTGCCCGCGAGCACCCGTAAGGTGCTGATCCACATCAACAACACGAACCCCATCCTCGACGAGGACAGCGCCGAACGCGCGGAGCTTGCGGCGCACGGCATCGAGGTGGCCTATGACGGCATGGAGCTGTCGTTCTGAGGGGCGGTCCCCGCCGAACGTTGCACTGGAAGGAGAGAGCAAGATGGATTTCGACGTCGCGATCGAGGATGCCGCCGCAAGAGCCCTGCAAGCCTGTGCGGGCGATGCGCCGCCGCTGAGCCGCGAGGAATTCGAGGCCCGCCTGCGCGGCAAGAGCACGAGCTACCACATCCATCACCCCTTCCACGTGATGATGGCGGAGGGGCGGCTTACCCGCGCCCAGCTGCAGGGCTGGGTCGCCAACCGCTTCTACTACCAGATCGCGATTCCGGTGAAGGACGCCGCGATCATGTCGCACTGCCCGGATCGCGAGATCCGTCGCGAGTGGATCCAGCGCATCCTCGATCACGACGGCTACGAGATTGGCGGCGTGAAGGACCCGGGAGGCATCGAGGCGTGGATCCGTCTCGGTGAGGCAGTCGGCCTCACGCGCGACGACGTCACTTCGCTGCGCTTTGTGGTGCCTGCGGCGCGCTTCGCGGTCGACGCCTACGTCAATTTCGCGCGCCAGCGGCCGTGGCAGGAGGCGATCGCGTCCAGCCTGACCGAGCTCTTCGCGCCGCACATCCACCAGCAGCGCATCGACACCTGGCCGCAGCAGTATCCGTGGGTCGATGCCGCGGGGCTGCAGTATTTCCGCAACCGCCTCACCCAGGCGCGACGCGACGTCGCCCACGGCCTGCGCTTCACGCTCGACTACTTCAGCCGCAGCCGCGCGCTGCAGGAGCGGGCGCTGGAGATCCTGCAGTTCAAGCTCGACGTGCTGTGGGCGCTGGCCGACGCGATCATGTTGAGCCAGTGCGAGATTGAAATCCGCGGGGAGAAAGCAGGAGCGCGGGCATGAGCGCGGCGACCGCAACGGACGCCTGCCCGCGCGTGTCGCGCCGCTTCCGCCTGCAGTGGGAGGAGGCGCAGAATGCCTGGGTGCTGCTCTACCCGGAAGGGATGGTGAAGCTCAACCAGAGCGCGGGCGAGATCATGCGCCGCTGCGACGGCAGCCGCACGGTGTCGCAAATCGTCGCGGATCTGGAGCAGGCCTTCGGGGCGAGCGGGCTCGCGGACGACGTCGCGAAGTTCCTCGAACTCGCGCGCGCCCAGCAATGGATCGAGACGTAGCAGAGGGAATCGAGATGTCCGCAGCGAACCTTGCACCGCAACCCGGCCCGCCGCTGTGGCTGCTCGCCGAACTCACCTACCGCTGTCCGCTGCACTGCGCCTTCTGCTACAACCCGGTCGATTTCGCGACCAGCGGGCCCGAACTCTCGACCGACGACTGGCTGCGGGTGCTGCGCGAGGCGCGCGCCGCGGGCAGCGTGCAGTGCGGTTTCTCGGGCGGTGAGCCGCTGGTGCGCGACGACCTCGAGATCCTCGTCGCCGAAGCGCACCGGCTGGGCTTCTATACAAACCTGCTGACCTCGGGTGTCGGCCTCACGGCCGAGCGCGCCGCGGCGCTGAAGGCCGCGGGCCTCGACCACATCCAGCTGTCGTTCCAGGACTCGACGCGCGAGCTCAACGATTTCCTGTCGCACACCCGCACCTTCGACCTCAAGCAGCGCGTCGCCGCGCTGATCAAGGACAACGGCTGGCCGATGGTGATGAACTGCGTGATCCATCGCCTGAACATCGACTACATCGACCGCATCATCGAGATGGCGGTCGAACTCGGCGCGGAATACCTCGAGCTCGCCAACAGCCAGTACTACTCGTGGGCGCTGCTGAATCGCGACCAGCTCCTGCCCACGCGCGACCAACTAGAGCGTGCTGAGCGCATCACCAACGAATACCGGGAAAAGTACGGCGACCGCATCCGCATCTTCTTCGTCGTACCCGACTATCACGAGAAGCGCCCCAAGAAGTGCATGAACGGCTGGGGCAACGTCTTCCTCACCGTGACGCCGGACGGCACCGCGCTGCCGTGTCACACCGCGAAGATGCTCCCCGGCCTCGCATTTCCGAACGTGCGCGAGATGGGGGTGCGGGATATCTGGTACGAGTCCGAAGGCTTCAACCGCTACCGCGGCGACAGCTGGATGAAGGATCCGTGCCGCACTTGTCCGGACAAGGAAAAGGATCTCGGTGGCTGCCGCTGCCAGGCCTACATGCTGGCGGGCGATCCGGCCGCAGCCGACCCCGTGTGCGACAAGTCGCCCGCGCACGGGTTGGTCGTCGAGGCCGTGGCCCGCGCCGAGGCGGGCGCCGGCCGGAGCGCACCGCTGGTGTTCCGCGATCCGGCCGCGTCACGCCGGATCGCCGCCGAAGGGGGGTGAAGGGATCAGCGGCGGTCGCGGTAACGCCAGTATCCGTCGCGGTCGTTCCAGTAGCGGTATCCGCCGTCGTGGCGTTCGCCCCAGTGGCGGTGGTGGCCGTAGCCGTAGCCGTCGTGGCCCACGGGCAGCACGATACAGCCGCCGAGCAGGCCGGCAACGAGGACGGTGATGATGAATGTGGTGAATGAGCGAGCCATGATTGACCTCCTTGTGAGTGGTCAACGCACTGGTGGCGGGCACCGTGCACCGCTGAGCCGGACTGCTTTGTAAGACTGTGTACGGCGAGCCGCCACCCCGGCGGGCGGCTCCCGGTCATGCCGCCCTCAAGCGGCGGTGCGGCCGAGGCAATCGCCACGGGCGGTGCGCAGCGGCTCCAGGTAATCGAGTTCAGGGCCGACGGGGACGATGCCCGAGGGGTTCAGCGCGGCGATGGAGTAGTAGCCCGCCTTGATGTGCTCGGGACGGACGCTCGCGGCGAAGGCGGGGATCGCCAGCAGGCGCACGAGGTAGGCGCGCACCGCCGGGTAGGCCGAGAGCGGCCGCAGATTGCACTTGAACAGGCCGTAGTAGGCGAGATCGAAGCGCACCAGCGTGACGAAGGCGCGGATGTCGGTTTCGGTCAGCCTGTCGCCCACCAGCCAGTCCGCCCGCGCGAGCCGGCTTTCCATCCAGCCCAGCGTCGCGAACACGTCCGCAACCGCTTCGTCGTAGGCTCTCTGCGTGCCCGCGAAACCCGCCCGATACACGCCATTGTTGAATTGCGTGTACAGGCGCTCGTTGACCGCATCGATCTCCGCATCCAGCCCGGCCGGGCGAAGGTCGATGTTTCCGGTCGCAAGGGCGCCGAAGTCCTTGTCGAAGATGCGGACGATGTCCGACGACTCGTTATTCACGATCGATCGCGTTTTCCTGTCCCACAGCACCGGCACCGTCGCGCGGCCGGTGTGCGTCGGGTCGGCCAGCGTGTAGATCTCGTGCATGTAGGTCGCGCCATTGACGCGGTCGAAGTCACTGCCGTCGCGCCCCGTGAAGGCCCAGCCCTGATCGCCCAGGCGCGGATCGACCGCGCACACGTCGATCGCGTTCTCGAGGCCCTTCAGGTGCAGCGCGATCAGCGTCCGCGAAGCCCACGGGCAGATGTAGGCGACGTAGAGCTGATAGCGGCCCGCTTCGGCGGAGAAGCTCTTCGCGCTGTCCGGGCCGATCCGGTCACGGAAGCCCGAGTGCTGGCGGATGAAGCGCCCGTCGGCGTCGCTCTGCTGCACGGGGTGCCATTTTTCCGCCCATTTGCCGTTCACAAGCATGTTCCTGTCCTCTCTCTGTTGTGGGCTTTGCCCTATCGAAGAAAAGGTATTGGAAGCACTGCGGAAGATAAACAGCCACGAAAGTGCATGACTGTTGCCCGAACGGGAACAAAGCGGTGGCCATCCTGACCGCCGCGGGCGCTGCTCCGGCTTCTATGTGCAGGGAAATTGTTGCGAATTTCAGAACAGAAATTCGCAATTAGAACTGTTTAACTCAATCGTCCGGCCGCGTACAGTCCGTCCCATGGTCAGCACGCGGAACGAAGACATGCGGCCAGCCACAACTCAATCAATGGAGAAAGATCATGAGCAACGGTATCGTCAATCGCCTTCTCGCCACCAAGTCCGGCTGGGGTCCCCTCGCGCTGCGCATTCCGGTTGGCATCATCTTCGCGGCGCACGGCGCACAGAAGCTTTTCGGCTGGTTCGGCGGCTACGGCCTGCAGGGCACGGGGCAGTGGATGGATTCGATCGGCCTGGCGCCGGGGCAGCTGATGGCCCTGCTGGCAGGCGGCGCGGAATTCTTCGGCGGCCTCGCCCTGATCGTCGGTCTGCTGGTGCGTCCCGCGTCGGCCGTGCTGGCTTTCGCGATGCTGGTCGCGATCTTCAGCGTGCATGCGGCCAACGGCCTGTTCATGAAGAACAACGGCTACGAATTCGGTCTCGCGCTGCTCGCCGTCTCGATCTCGCTCGCGTTCAGCGGTGCCGGCCGGGCATCCCTCGACGCGGTGCTGGCGCCGTCGGACGAAAAGCGCTGATCGCATCGCGCCGACCGCCCCGGGAACCTTCATGACCGACGATACCGTCCTCGTCCGGCAACCGGCCGCCGCAAGGCGGCTGGTGCTGCTCTTCCACGGCGTCGGCGCGACGCCGCAGAACCTCCTGCCGCTCGCCGACGCTATCGCGCAGGCAGACCCTACCGCTTGGGTCGTCAGCGTGCGATCGCCCGATCCCTGTGATTTCGGTATCGGCTGGCAGTGGTTCCCCGTGCGCGGCGTCACCGAGGAAAACCGCCTCGAACGCGTCGCCGCGGCGATGCCGCAATTCGTCGATACCGTGCGGGACTGGCAGCGGCAGTCCGGCGTCGGCCCGGAAGCGACGACGCTGGTCGGCTTCTCGCAGGGCGCGATCATGGCCCTCGAATCCACACAACTCGCCGACCGGTTGGCCGCCCAGGTGATCGCCATCGCGGGACGCTTCGCGCAGCCGCCCAGGATCCGACCGTCCGCGACCGCGGTGCATCTCATCCACGGCAAGGACGACTCGGTGATCGATCCGCGCTACAGCATCGCCGCGGCGGACCGCCTCGCGTCGATGGGCGCCGACGTCGTGCTGAATCTGCTGGCGGACGTGGGGCACACGATCGACGAGGGTGTCGTCGATCTGGTGTGTGCGCAACTGCGCAAGGGGTGACGGGCAGGGGGGCGCGAATCGCGCTCCCCCGTCTTCCCGGCTAAGATAACGTTCGCATATATCGATGATGTGCGGTTGGGGCTGGCGGCGCTCCCGATCGGGTCGTCGACCGAACGATTCATCGCAGGGAGACGCGAATCGATGCAGCACGACGCACTGGCGAGCTTGATCGGTCACTGGAAGGCCGATCCGCACAGCACCTACAACACCTGGTTTCTGTGGGACGAACGGCTGAAGAACTTTCGCTCCATTCGCCGGGGGATCGGTCAGGTGGTTCGCGAGATCGAGGCCGACGAATTCGGCAATGTCTACCGCGGCTCTTCACTCCAGACGGTTGTCGGTTCGGTGGCCGAGCAGCGGCAGATCTTCAAGGGCGCCGATCACGCCTTCCTTTGGAAGCCCAAGCTGCGCATTCCCGATATCTACGAGAACACCGAAAACCAGCGCGCCTTCGCCCGGCTGCTTCACACCTGCGACTGCTGCGACAGCGCCGACGCCATCGTCGAAGCCATACGCCGCATCGATGCGCTTCGCATCAAAGGCCTGGGGCCGGCGGTTGCGAACCTCCTGTATTTCATCCACCCCACGCTGGTGGTTCCGTTCAATACCGCGATCGTCAAGGGATTCAACGCGCTTACCGGCGGCAAGGTAAAGCTCGGCCGCTGGGACCACTACCTGTCGATGCGCGATGGCCTGATACGTCTCAATGAGCGCCATCGCAGCCAGTTGTCCAACGATCTGGGCGCCATTGCCGGCCTCATGTTCGACGTCGGAACGGGCCGTTACGGAGTGCCTCCCGCGTCGTCGGACGCCACCGCCTTGCAGGCGTGGGAGGCCGATCTGCAACGTGTCCGCGAGGAATCAGCGGTCGCGCAACGGCAGTGGCTGCTGGAGCGCGAAGGCGATGCGAGCCATACCGAGATCCAGGCGTGCTTGAGGGACCTGGGGCTCGCGCTCGGCTACGACGTGTGGATTGCAGCGAACGACCGCGGGCGCGCCTTTGGCGAGGGACGGCTCGGCGATGGCTGCCTTGCCGCACTGCCCGACGGGGTGGCAGGCGGCCTCGATTCCGTTCGCCTGATCGATGTCCTGTGGATATCGAAAGAGGTGCGGACGGTTGCCGCAGCGTTCGAAGTGGAGCACTCCACTTCGATCTATTCGGGCATTGTGCGCATGCTCGATCTGGCGCTCGGAACCGAACTCGCGGTGCGCGCCCCGTTGTTTCTGGTCGCACCGGATAACCGGCGGCAGGAAGTACGGCAGCAACTGCAGAGACCCGCGTTTTCGCGCGTGGCCGAACTGGGAATCCGGTATCTCCCCTACAGCGAATTGCAGGAGCACCGGGGCGCGATCGCGCGCTTCGGGTCGGGCATCAAGCCGCTCATGGAGATTTCACTGCTCTTGTGAATCCACGCAGGTTGGAAAGAAGACCGCAACCGACAGCGTTCAAGGGGCTCCCAGGTTCGACAAGTCGGCGCCGGTGCTGCATTTGAGGTTCACCATGCGCGCCAATGCTTCGCGCTCCCTCGTCAACGGGGGAATCAGGGCTGGATCGAACTGCGTGCCGGCACAGGCGACAATTTGGTTCATGGCGGCCTCGAACGACATTCCCGTGCGATAAGGACGATCGGAGGTCATCGCGTCAAGCGTGTCGATGATGCTGAAGATCCGGGCGCCGAGTGGAATGTCCTCACCGCGCAGGCCGTGCGGATAGCCGCGGCCGTCAAAGCGCTCCTCATGGCAGAGCACGATCTGCGCTGCCTCCTCCATCGAGGCCAGGCGGCTGATGATCCGGAATCCGTCCTCCGGGTGTCGTTGCATGATTTGCCACTCCGCCGGATCGAGCTCCCCCTGTTTGAGCAGGATGCCGTCGGGAACGCCGATCTTCCCGAGGTCGTGCAGCAGTGCTCCCCAGTAGATCTGGCGCAGTCGCTGCTCGTCGTCGGTGAAGTGACGCGCCAGCACGAGCGTATGGCAGGCCACCCGGCGCGAGTGCAGGCCCGTCTCGTGTTCCCGCAGATCGAGCGTATCCACGAGGGCCTCGGCAAATCCGGACAGGACTCCTTCGCAACAGGGGTCGTCGCCAACTATTGACTGCAGGAAGCAGCGTTCGCAAAGCTGGCTGCCATCGCCCCGCTCGGGATCAGCCAGCAAGATCTCGACGCCGCAGTGCGAGCAACGACAAGGCGTGGGCGGATAGCCGCCAGCAGGTACCGGCATGTCGATACTCCTCTTTCTCTCGTGAATCGCGCCGCGTCGTCACGCGCAGCCGATGCGCACCCATCTTGCCCGCGCGCTTCCGCCGCCGTGGCGGGTGGGGCCGTCATGTCGCGAGTCCATGATCGATCTCGCGCTCAACGCCGCACGTTGTCGAAAACAGCTTCGATCGGCCGTGCGGCGCCGGGAAGCTGCGCCTGGACGGTGATCCGGTACGGGCCTTCGGCCGATAACACGAAATAGGCGCCGTAACTCACGGTGCCGTCGATCTGCATGGCCTCGAGTTTTCGGCTGCTTCCCGCCATGCCCAGTTCAGCCACGTTCGCGTGGACTTCGGCCGAGCTGATTCGCGTGCCGTTGGCGTCGAAGAGCGCAACGACGAGATGATAGGCATCCTTGGCGCCTTTCACGCCGCCGTGCATGGATCGCTCCTCATGCGACAGCGGATGCTTGGCGGCGATCTGCGCCGGCATCAGGCCGTAGTAGATGTCGACGCCCGACACCGTCATCCGCTGGCCTGCGCCGGCGGCGAACACGGAAGCCATGGCTCCGGACAGGAGCAGGGCCCCGAGAAACTGGCGGAGTGACCGTGTGTGTGTGCGTTTCATGGCTGTTCCCCTTCGTCGGCGGTCGGGCGCGCGACCCAGAATGTCAGCAGGTTCATCCAGCGTCCGCGGACCTCTATGGATTGAAAACCGCTGCGCCGCAGGAAGGCCGGGATCTCGCCGCGCAGGTTGGCTGCCGTCATCGGCATGGCGAGCAGCGGCCAGGTCAGTAACCACCACAGCGGGTTCGCCGGCCGGTCGAGGTCGGCGATGACAAGGCGTCCGGCGGGCTTGAGCACGCGGCGCACGCTCGTCAGCCCGGCCGGCCCAAGTCAGCCCCCACAGCCATAGCGTCGCGGCCGCGAGCAGCACCGCTGTCGTCGGGCATGCCCATAGCCAAATGTCCAGACGAGGTTTCATGACGCACTCCAGGGAGCGCAACGCTCTCGCACTACCCGCCTTGCGGCGCTTGAGCTGGGCCGAACTGACAATCTGCGACAGCGAGGACAAAGCCGTCGCCGTGCCAGAAATGATCGGATTCAGGTGTTCAGCATAGACGAACGGCACTGACCGGGCGTTTGCCGGTTGATTACATTTCTGTCAGCGTTCGGTCATCTTGCCGGGACAATGTTCGGCTTCCAGCTCCGCCCGCCGCGGCATGTCCGCACCGCGGCGCGAGCACGTGATCGCCGCGGCGCGGGCCGCGAAGTCGAGCAGGCGGGCGAGGGTGTGGACGTCCATCGCCGCGAGCGCAGCGGGATCGAGCCGTCCCGTTTCCGCGAGGTGCGACAGCATCGCCGCCTGGAAGGTGTCGCCGGCACCCACCGTGTCGACGGTGGCCACGCGCGGGGCGGGCACGTCGGCCCGTCCCTGCGCATTCCACGCGCTCGCCCCGTCGGCGCCGCGCGTCACGACGACCAGCCTCGCCCCCGTCGCGAGCCAGCGCGCTGCGAGTGCCGCGTCGTCCGTTTCGCCGTACAACAGGCGCACGTCCTCGTCGCTGATCTTCACCAGATGCGCGAGGCCCGCGAGCGTGTCGGCGCGCTCGCGCCAGCGTTCCAGCGAAGGCTCCACGTTGAGCCGCACGTTGGGGTCGTAGGCGATCAGGCGCCGGTCGCGTTCGCGGCGCACCAGCGTTTCAAGTGCGGTCGCGACCGGCTCGACGACCGTCGCGTACGAGCCGAGGTGGATCGCCCGCACCTCGTCCCCCAGCTCCGGCAGCTGCGCCGCCGACAGCAGGCGGTCCGCCGCGCCGTTGCCGTAGAAGGCGTAGCGCGGCACGCCGGCCGCGTCGAGCTCGATCATCCCGAGCGTCGTCGGCGCGTCGAAGCGCGGGCAGGGCGTCGTATCCACCCCCTCGCGGGCGAGCACCCGCGCGAGACGATCACCGAGCATGTCCTTCGCCAGGCCGCTCAGGAAGGCCACCGGCTGGCCAAGCCGCGCGAGCCCGATAGCGACGTTGAAGGGCGAGCCACCGGGGCGCGCGTCGAGATGCAGGGCGTTGTCGGTTTCGGCGCCGATGAAGACATCGAACAGGGCTTCGCCGCAGACTAGAAACATGATGGGGAACCGTTTGGTTGGGGTTGGGGGGCCGGCAGGGGCACGCGTAGCGATGACTCGGACGTAGGGCGGGAGTAGCGCAGCGTATCCCGCCACACGGCGTTCGGGCGGCCTCCGGCGCTAAGGTTGGCGGGATGCGCTGCGCTGCGCTCCTCCCGCCCTACGTGTGCGCGACTGACGCCCGAAACTGTCAGCGCGGCGACGACCAGCCCTTGTAGCTGCCGACGTTGTCGCGCGTGACCAGCGTCGACGGGATCAGCACCATCGGGTTGGCGGGCTTCTTGCCGTTGAGGATGTCGTTGCCGATCACGACGGCCTGCTGCGCCATCAGCCACGGATCCTGGCTCGCCGAGGCTTCGACCTGGGTTTCGCTCTTGAGCGCGTTCTCGATGTCCGGCGCGCCGTCGACCGACGAGATCACGAGGCCCTTGCGCTTGAGCTGACGGGCGGCGAGATCGGTGCCGATGGCTTGCGGATCGTTGATCGTGAACACCGCGTCGAGCTTCTGGAAGCGCGTCAGGTGGCCGAGCATCACGTTCATGCCTCCTTCGCGCGAACCCTTGCCGTCCTGGTCGTCGGAGAGCACCTTGATGCCGGGCGCGGCGGCGAACACTTCCTTGCAGCCCTTCACGCGGTCGACCACCGCCGAGACCTGCGGCCCGTTCTGGATGATCACGTTGCCCTTGCCGGAGAGGCGCTTGACGATGTGCTCGCACGCGATGCGGCCCGCCTGCACGTTGTCGGTCTGCACCGTCGCATCCGCGCCGGCCGCAGCGACGTCGACCGCGACGACCGCGATACCGGCCTTCTGCGCCTTCTTCACCGCGGGTTCGATCGCCTTCGCGTCGGCGGCGTTGAGCAGGATCAGGTCCACACCGGCGGAGATGAAATTGTCGATCTGCGTGAACTGCTTGTTCAGGTCGTAATCGGCCGACGCGGTGATTACCTTGGCGTTCGGGTACATCTCCTTCACCTTCGCCTCCGCGCCCTTGGCGATCGTGACGAAGAAGGGGTTGCCCAGCGAGCCTACCGTGACCCCGACCGACTTGATTTCGCGCGCCTGGGCGAAGCCGGTGACGCAGGCCAGCGCGATGCCGGCGACGAGTGCGTTGCGAACGAACATGGATGTCTCCTGAACCGGTCTTATTTTGAGCCGCGACCCGGGACCGGATTCCGGGGCCGCGGCGAGATGGAAAACGGGAAAGGCGGGGACGGCGTGGATCAGGTCCGAGCGCCGCTCTGGCGGTAACGGTCCAGCGCCACGGCGCCGATGATCACGAGGCCCTTGATGATGTATTGCCAGATGTCCGAGACCCCGAGCAGCACGAGGCCGTTGGTCAGCACTGCGATGATCAGCGCGCCGATCAGCGTGCCGAGGATGGAGCCGACGCCGCCGACGAAGCTCGTGCCGCCCAAAATCACCGCGGCGATCGCGTCCAGTTCGTAGGACTGGCCGAGCTGCAGGCCGTTGGCGGCGAGCAGGCGGGCGGAGGTCATTACCGCGCCGAGGCCGGCGAGCAGCCCCGACATCGCATACACGAAGAGCAGCACCTTCCACACCTTGATGCCCGACAGGCGCGCCGCCTCCGGGTTGCTGCCGACCGAGTAGATGTGCAGGCCCAGCACGGTGCGGCGCAGGATGAACCACGAGGCAGCGATCACCGCGCCCGCGATCCACACCAGCCAGGGCACGCCCAGCAGGTTGTCGTTGCCGATGAAGGCGAAGGGCAGGTCGGGGTTGAACACCGTCTGGTCGTCGCCGAGCAGGCGCGCCATGCCGCGCACCGCGGTCAGGGCGCCGAGCGTGACGATGAAGGGCGGCAGCTTCGCGAACGCGACGAGGCTGCCGTTCACCAGCCCGAATGCGAGGCCCACCGCGAGGCCGGCGACGATGCCGAGGATGCCGCCGCCGGGCAGCGTCGAGCTCATCACCGACACGACCGCCGCCGCGGCGAGGATGGCGCCCACCGACAGGTCGATGCCGGCGGTCAGGATCACGAAGGTCATGCCGGCTGCGAGCACGATGTTGATCGAGGCCTGCTGCGCGACGATCGACAGGTTCTGCGCCGTGAAGAAGCCTTCCGCGAGGATCCCGAATCCCGCGGCCAGCAGGATCAGCACCGGCAGCATGCCGACGGTGCGCATCAGCGACTGGAAGCGCTCGCGCGGCGTGGGTTGAACGGCGGCGCGCGGCGAAGCGGCGAGGGTGCTGGGGGCGGGGGGGGCGGCAGTGGCGGGGGCGTTGCTCATTGTCTTCTCCATGGTGTGTCTCTCCTGCTCTTGTGTGGAGGCGCGCCGTTCAGGCGGCCCGCGGCAGGGTCTGGGGATTGGCGCCGGTGGCCAGTTCGATGATGGCTTCCTGCGTGATCGGGGCTCCGGAGTAGCCGCCAAGCTCGCCGACCAGCTCGCCTTCGCGCATCACCAGCACGCGGTCGGCGGTGCCGACGACCTCGGGCAGCTCGCTCGAGATCACGATCACGCCGACGCCGCGGTTCGCGAGGTCGTTGATGATCCGGTAGATCTCCGCCTTCGCCCCGATATCGACGCCGCGCGTCGGCTCGTCGAGGATCAGCACGCGCGGCTTGATCTCCAGCAGGCGCGACAGCAGCACCTTCTGCTGGTTTCCGCCCGAGAGCGCACCGACATTCACACGCGAGTTCGGCACGCGGATCGCCAGATCGCGGATCGCCGCGGCGGCCCGGTCACGCGCCTTCGCGAGGTTCAGCACGCCGCCGGTGCGGGCGTCGTCCGAGCAGGCGCACACGTTGATGTTGTCGCGCACGCTCATGTCGAGGAACAGGCCGCGGCCCTTGCGGTCCTCGGTCAGATACACGACGCCCGCGCGGATCGCGTCGAGCGGCGTCTTCAGCCGCACCGGCGCGCCATCGACGACCAGCTCGCCGCCTGCGCGCTCGTCGGCGCCGAAGATCAGGCGCGCGAGTTCCGTGCGGCCCGCGCCCACGAGGCCCGCGATGCCCAGCACCTCGCCCGCGTGCAGGTCGAAGCTGCAGCCGCGCACGCGCCTGCCGTCGTTCATGTCGCGCACCGCCATCACCACCGCGCCCGGCTCGTAGGGCTTGTGGTCCTTCTTGTAGAAACCGGAGAGGTCGCGGCCCACCATCATCTGCACCAGCGCCTCGGCCGACAGCGCGTCGCGGTCCAGCGTGCCGACGTAGCTGCCGTCGCGCAGCACCGACACGCGGTCGGATAGCTCGTAGATCTCGGCCATGCGGTGACTCACATAGACGATCGCGAGGCCGTCGGCGCGCAGCTGGCGGATCAGCTCGAAGAGACGGTCCGTCTCGCGCGACGACAACGGCGTCGTCGGCTCGTCCATCACCAGGATGCGCGCGTCGGCGTGGATCGCGCGGGCGATCTCGACCAGCTGGCGCTCGGCGATCGACAGGTCGCTCACCAGCGTGCGTGGCCCGAAGGAGGCGCCGAGCCGTTCGAGGATGCCGGCGCAGCCCGCTTCCATGCCGTGGCGGTCGATGCGGCCGCCGCTGCGCAGCTCGCGTCCGAGGTAGATGTTCTCGGCCACCGTCAGGCTCGCGCACAGCGTGAGCTCCTGGTAGATCACCGCGACGCCCAGCGCCTTTGAAGACAGCGGCCCGTCGATGACGACCGGCTGGCCGTCGATGCGGATCTCGCCGCCTTCGTCGGCGGTGTAGGCGCCCGAAAGAATCTTCATCAGCGTCGACTTGCCCGCGCCGTTCTCGCCCATCAGCGAATGCACCTCGCCGGGATAGAGCGTCAGCGACACGTCGCGCAGCGCCCGCACGCCGGGGAAGGTCTTCGAGATGCCGCGCATCTCGAGCACGGGGCGGCGAGTGTGGTCAGTAGCGAGGTCAGTCGGCATCGCGCATTTCCTCCATGGAACGCGTCACGCTGCCGAGGATCTCGGCGCGCGGGGAGAAGCTGAAGAACATCGGCAGGCTCGCCGCGCCCACTGCGCCGGCGTCCGAGCCGAAGGAACCGCGCACCAGCTCGGGCGCTCCGCGCGCCTCGGGCGCGTTGTCGGCCAGCGCCTGCGCGAGGCGGCGCTGCAGCAGGTCGATGAGCCCGCCATCGACATCGGCGTCGAACACCACCACCGGCACGTCCAGCATGCACAGCGCCGAACGCACGGCCGGCGCAAGCGCATCGATGCAGTCTTCGACCCACTCCTCGACGGCCGGATGATGGGCGCGGATGTGGCGCTCGAGGTCCGCATGACTCGTCACGATCGCGCCGGCATGCCGCAGGTGGCGGCCCAGCGCGTTGAGCGAGGCGCGCGACAGCAGCATGTCCCACTTGTGCGCGGGCGCTTGCGCCGACGCGAGGCGGCTGGGCGGCACCGGCATCACCGCGATGTCGCCGGCGTTGCCGGTGACGCCGCGCAGGCAGTCGCCGTTCAGCGCGACGCCGCAGCCGATCACCGGCCCCATGAACAGATACAGGAAGTCGTCGAACTCGCGCCCGCAGCCGTAGAACAGCTCCGCGATCGCCGCCGCGTTGCCGTCGTTCTCGCTGAACACCGGCAGGCCGCTCGCTTCGCCGAGCTCGAAGGCGAAATCGACCTCGTCCCACGCGCGAAAGTCCTCGTTCGGCAGGTTCAGCTCGCGCAGCCACGCGCCGAGGTTGAAGGGTTGGGCGACGCCGATTCCGGTCAGGCGCTCGCGCTCCTCGGCGCTCAGCACGTCGAGCACCGCCTCGATGTCGGCGAGCACGAGCTGCAGCGTCTCGTCGGGGGAGGGCAGGATGCGGTCATGCACGCGGCGGGCGAGGATCTGGCCGCCGAAATCCAGCAAGGCGGTCTCGATCGTGTCGCGGTCGAGCCGCACGCCGATGCCGAAGGCGCCCTTCGGGTTCAGGTCGATCAGCGTCGCCGGCTGGCCGCGCTGGCCCTCGGTGCGACGGCCCGTATAGACGATCAGCTCGCTCGCCTCGAGCGACTGGATGATGCTGCCGATCGCCGTGCTGGTCAGGTGGGTGCGGCGCGCGAGGTCGGCCTTCGAGGCCTCCCCGGAACGGCGCAGCACCTGCAGCAGCAGGCGTTCGTTGTAGCGCCGCAGCCGCACGGAGTTGCGGCCGCGCCCGATCTGGGCTGTTGCCATGCTCGTCTCCTTCGACCCCGCTCATGGGCGGTGTTTGTTTATTAATAAATCAACTTGGTTTATTAAATGTCGTGGGGCGCCGGCTGTCAAGGAGAAATTGTTGCCCGAGCGAGGGGAGCAGGCTGGGGCGGGAACGCCACCGCGGCGAACCGATCGGCCCCCCGGCGAACTCCGTCGCAGGCAGCCACGAACGACGCGAATTTCTGTGCTATGCCAAATCAACGGCGGTTGCGCGGCGCGCAGGCCGCCGCCCGTCGCGAGGAGAGCACGCATGTCGCATCCATTCGACCCTGGCTATGTCGCCGAACCGTTCCTGACGCTCTGTTCCGAATACCCCGGGGCAGATGTCTATCCGCCCGACCAGTTCCGTACCGAGTGGGGGCCGATCTTCCATCGCGGGCGACTCGACGGTTCGGCACGCATCCTCGTCATCGGGCAGGACCCCGCCCAGCATGAGAGCGTCATCCGCCGCTGCCTCGTTGGCGAGGCCGGGCGGCGCGCACAGGGCCTGCTGCGCAAGCTCGGCGTGACGCGAAGCTACGTAGTCATCAACACCTACCTCTACAGCGTCTATGGCAGCGTGAAGGCGCGTACGCGCAAGGATCCGCGGCTGGTCGATTACCGCGACCGCTGGATCCACGCCCTGCTGGCTGGCGGCCGCATCGAGGTCGTGCTGGCGTTCGGTCGCGTAGCCGACGAGGCGTGGCGTTTCTGGAAGGCGACCCCGGCGGGCGAGTCGATCGACGTCGGCTATGCGGCACTGACCCACCCCACCCAGCCGGAAAGCGCCTCGAACGGCGACAAGGTCAAGCTCGCGGAAGCGACCACGGCGTTGCTGCGCAACTGGAACAAGGCCTTGCAGGCGGTCGCGCCGCGCGTGCAGCACCCGGACGTGCCGACTCCGTTCATTGCGTACGGTGACGCCTGGGCGGACGACGACCGCATCGGCATCCCCGAATTCGATTTCCCTGCCGGACTGCCGGCGTGGATGCGCGAACAGGACGGCTGGGCGCGGCGCGTCGGCCCCGACGATCTCGCCAAGCGGCGCAACATCACGATCAGGATCCCCAAGGGAGTCCTCACATGACCGGCATCCCGCGCCGCTGGTATCCGCTCGCCGGCACCGAGCCGCCCCCCGCCGCCCGCGCACCGGTGCCGGTCGCAAGGGAAGCGGGGCGGATCGACCTGCCGACCGGCCCGAAAGTCGCGCTCGCCGGTCGGGTCGTCACGATGGACGACGCGTTTGCGGTCAGGACGAATGCGGTCGTCTACATCGATCGCGGCGTCATCGTCGCCGTGCAGGATCATACCCAGCCGGCACCGGACGGTTTCGAGGGGGTCATTCCAGTAGCCACGCGCGGCACGCTCTATCCGGGTCTGATCGAGCTGCACAACCACCTCGCCTACAACGCGCTGCCGCTGTGGGCGCCGGTGCCCAGGCGCTTCCAGCATCGTGGCCAGTGGCCCGATCACTCCGACTATCGCCGGCTGATCAGCGGACCGATGACCGTCGTCGGCAGCTACCGCGATGCCGAAGGCAAGGCCGCGCTGCTCGCGCCGCTCGTCCGCTACGTCGAGTGCAAATGCCTGCTCGGTGGCGTCACCACCAGCCAGGGGATCATGCTCAACAGCAACGCCGGCATAAGGCGCTACTACCGCGGCATGCTGCGCAACGTCGAAGATACTGACGACCCCGAGCTGCCCGAAGCGCAGGCGCGCATCCCCGACATCGATGCCCGCGACGCGGCCTGGTTCCTGGCGCGGCTCGACAAGGAAGACAGCTGCTTCCTCCTGCATGTCAGCGAAGGCGTGACCGCGCCGGACACCCCGGACTCGATCGCGCGTCGCCATTTCCTCGCGCTGCAGGTTGCGCCCGACCGTTGGGCCATCAACGACCGCCTCGCCGCCATCCACGCCGCCGGCCTGCAGGCGGAAGACTTCGAGGTGCTGGGGCGCCACGGCGGTGCGATGGTGTGGTCGCCTTTCAGCAACCTCCTGCTGTACGGCGCGACCGCCGACGTGAAGGCGGCCCGGCAGGCCGGTGTGCGCATCGGCCTCGGCAGCGACTGGTCCCCCTCGGGCAGCAAGAACCTGCTGGGCGAACTGAAAGTCGCGTGGCTCTATTCCGCACATATGCTCGACGGACTCTTCAGCGCACGCGACCTCGTCGCGATGGCGACGCGCGAAGCCGCCGCGATCCTGAAGTGGGACAAGGCGCTCGGCACGCTGGAGCCCGGCAAGCGCGCCGACCTCCTCGTCATCGACGGCACGGCCGGCGACCCCTACGAAGCGCTCGTGAAGGCGAAGGAGACATCGATCCGGCTCGTCATGATCAACGGCCTCGCGTGCTACGGCACGCCCGCAATGATGAGCGCACTCGGTGCCGAGGGCGAAACGCTGCGCGTCGGCGGCCGGCTCCGCTGCCTGAACCTGGCGCAGCACACAGCCGATCCCGACGTCGCCGCCGTATCCCTGAAACAGGCCCGCCGCACCCTGCGAGCCGCCTTCCGCAATCTGCCCGCCCTCGCGCGCGAAGTCGAAGCGCCGCGGCCGAGGAACGCCCTGCGAAGCGCACCCGAACCCGTTGTCTGGTCGCTCGCCCTCGACGAGATCGAGGCCACGGGCACCGACCTGCGCCCACGCCTGCCTTTCAGCGGCCCCGACGATTTCACCGGCCCCGACCGCATGTCCCCGCGCGCCGCGGCGCCCCTGTCGACGATCCTCCAGTCCATCGCCCTCGATCCCCTCACCGTTGCGGACGATCCGAAATTCCTCGCGGACATCGCAAATCAGCCGAACGTGCCGGAGGCAGTCCGTACGGGGCTGGCGGCTCTCTATTGATGGGGGAGGCGAGCCGAGATCTGTTGCCCAGCGTACAGACTCATTCCATCACCGCGAATATGCTCGCGGTCGTAGTGACAGACAACCGTTCAATGGAGCTATCCATGGCGAAATGCGACGCGTGCGGCAATGACTACGACAAGTCTTTTCAGGTGGTGGCGCAGGGGAAGACCCATACCTTCGACAGCTTTGAATGCGCGATTCATACCCTCGCACCGAAATGCGCGCATTGTGGCGTGCGCATCATTGGGCACGGCCTGGAGAAGGGCGACCGGATGTTCTGCTGCGATCACTGCGCCGAAGGCGCTGGTGTGACCGAACTACGCGACCGCGCCTGATCATCACGCAAGTGAGGCGCTTTCATCGAAAGACTAGATGCCAGGAGAATGAATATGCACCAGTTACGAGACCTCATGAGTCGCGACGTCAAGGTCATCAATCCCGACATGACCATCAGGCAGGCCGCAGCAACGATGCGCGATGAGGGCTTCGGCATGATGCCGGTTGGGGAGAACGATCGCATGATTGGCACGATCTCGGATCGGGACATCGCGATACGCGCCGTCGCCGAGGGTAAGGACTCCAGCACCAAGGTTCGCGATGTAATGTCCGACGGTGTTGCGTGGGCCTTCGAGGACGAGTCGGTCGACGAGGCCGTCAAGATCATGAGCGAGCGCCAAGTCAGGCGCCTGCCGGTCGTTGACCGGGAAAAGCGATTGGTGGGAATCGTTTCGCTGGGCGACTTTGCTGTCCAACGTACCGAAATCCAGCCCGCTGCCGAAGCGCTTGCCGAAATTTCCAAACCATAACGCGACCAGGCCATAGCACGACGCGGAACGGAAACAGGGGGCAGGGACGGAAACTGGGGCCACTCATCGTGGCGGACGATCGGGATTTCCTCGCGGACTGGCGGATCTCTATTGATGGGGAGGCGAGCCGAATACACACTTAGTCCCGATGAGACCTGACTGCAATTCAGCCATGGAACGCATGAATCCCTATCCCCTCCGGCTGCTCCCCGGCAGCGACCTGCGCAAGGCACTGGAGTCGGCCGTCAGCGAGCAACCCGGCGGCCCGGCCTTCGTCCTCTCCGGCATCGGCAGCCTGATCGACGCAAAACTCCGCTTCGCCGGCCACGACACCGCTACGACCATCCCCGGCCCGTCCGAAATCCTCACGCTTGCCGGCAGCCTCGCGGAAAACGGCGCGCATCTGCACATGTCCATCTCGACGCCCGACGGGCGGGTCGTCGGCGGTCACGTCGTCTATGGGAATACGGTGCGAACGACTGCCGAAATCTTGCTGGCCCCACTGCCGGGATGGGTGCTCCGGCGCGAACCGGACGCTTCGACGGGGTATGACGAACTGGTGGTTCGCCGGCGCGTCGCGGAGTGACGCGTGGTGGAGCTGTCAATCGGTCGACTGCGAGGTGACCATGGCTCTGCCCGTCTTCCGTGATCCTTGCGTCGAGGACTGAAGGCAGCCGCGACCAGTCCTTGCTCGTTTGCTCAAGCCGTTCACCGGGCGGCGGCTCCGACGATCTTGCTGCCGCTCGTGAAAGCGCAGCCTCCGTCGAGTCATCGGCCTTTGCCGACGGCCAGCCTGCGTCGATTGATCGGCGGCAGTGTTGTGGAAAGCCGCCGCACGGCGCTCAACGCAGTCGAACGGCGGGTGTCTGGTTCATCGAACGGGTCTTGCCGACCCACAACGGCCAGATGACGCTCGCAAGCTCCATGGCAGCTTCCAGATCCTGAACCAGCCTGTCGAGTTTTGCGGCCGACAGTTTCCGGTTCGGTCAGAGCGGACGACCGGAATTGTCTATTGACATTAGACTGATTCAGTCAAATATATAATCCATTATTCATTGCGACGTGGTGACACATTCTCAAGCACTTCAACCCCAAGCATATGCTTCATTGGAATCAGGGCGTCAGGCAGAGAGCACTCAAGGACCAGCACAGCACGAACCTTGGTGTCACGTTGCTCAGTTACAATCATTGCGTTGAGCACAGCATCATATTTCACGCATTGAAATAAACCCCGTACGATATCCACCTCATTCGAGCGAGTGGATTTCACTTCCACCGCCACCCATTCATCGCCGCTATCAAAAAATACATCAAGCCGGTCACCGGACGGAAGGCCTTTCTCGACCAAACCTGGACCAGTCTTCTTCCCGAGAGCGAACAATTCTGGACGACATCGCACATATTCCTTTAGCGCCTTATGGTCGTTGCTTTCACCGCCACCCTGAAATTCGGATGCCTTTTTGACCACATCTGAGAAATCGTGGTCCGCTATATCCAATCCAAGTGACTTCAGGACTGTCCGCCATTTCGGATAAGCAAAAATCTGGTGCATAACAGCATTGATCATTTCGTTCTTCTTTCGCTTGCTCAAACTCTTCCAATCAGATTTTTTCATGAACCAGCCAAACCCGTCGCCCGGCAGCTCCTCTGACCGATTGATCACCAGACACTGAATCGGCGGGATTTTTTCGCTCCACTTCTGGCCCAAATCGATCAGTGACTTGCCAACGCTTCCAAGTACAAAATTCAGGTTGCGGGGATTCTGCATTCCCAGTTCATCGGCTAACTGTTTGTAAAATATTGGTTTACCCGAGAATGCCTGACGCACCAGAACCGGCAGAGCTTCACGTGCACGCTGTTGATAAAGTTTCTCACCGTGAATGTCTGCAGAAATCGCAGCCGTTTCGTTTTTCATACCAAGTCCTTGGTCTTTCGAAAACTTGCATTATGGGATCGGAATTTTCCAAGCGTACCTCGGGCGACTGTATTGCCCCGCCTGTGTCACTACAAAGTGTCGCCAGCGGCCGACGAAACGAGGGCCTGCCGGTAGAGTCGAGTGCCGGTTCCGGATTAGTTACCTGCTGTTCATGCCTCCTGAGTTTCCGGGGGGCGACCGTCCTTTCTTGGCCGTATGTACGAGTTCGTCTGCCTTCCCTGAAGCCGCCGGCTGGGTCGCGGCCAACAATCAGACTCCGATCAACAGCCGAGGAGTCTGGCATGGAATCCAACGAACATCGAGAGCCTTGGACAAGGGAAAGCTGGTGGGACAGAAGGCGCCGCTTAATCCCAAGGACATCTGGGCGATCCGCATCTATCTTCAGAACATCCATCATGTTCGCGACTTGGCGATGTTCAACCTCGCCATCGACAGCAAGCTGCGCGGGTGCGATCTCGTCAGTCTCCGGATTCGCGATGTGACCCACGGTAACCAAGTGCTGTCGCGCGCAATGGTCATCCGGCGGAAGACGCAGCTGCCGGTTCAGTTCGAACTGACCGAGCCCACGCGAACGACGGTGGCGGCATGGATCGAGAAGGCGAAGCTGAAGCGGAAGACTTTCTTTTTCCAACCCAGTTGCACGACGCGCCGCACCTCTCCACCCGCCAGTACGCGAGGATCGTTGAACAATGGGTGACGGCGGCCGGTCTGGATCCTTCCGCCTACGGCACGCATTCGATGCGCCGAACGAAGGTGACGCTGATCTACAAGCGGACGAAGAATCTGAGGGCCGTCCAACTCCTGCGTGGCCATTCCAAGCTTGAGTCCACAGTCCGGTACCTTGGCATCGAGGTCGACGACGAGATCTGACCGTGGCTTGGCCGCCCGCCGAAAGCCTTCGACAAGACCGGCGGCCCCTTACGGACGCGATGCTGGAAGGGTAGTATTGGCCAGGAACGGCCGATCATTCCCGCTCTCAAGCTGACATCCGAGGGCCCGCGTTACTCCGGAAGCTGACCGACGACCTACGGAAGACCTTGGGCCCAAGCAACCGTCCACTTACCCATGCTGATAACATCGACCACTAGTCAGAAGAGTCCATCAAACGACCTCCAAGTAGCGGACGTTCGACAACGCTGTCTGGTGCTCACTGCTTAACATCAGCCACTCTTAGGACAAAAGGTTGCACCATTCTTCAGCGCGACATCTCCGATGAAGACTCCGTCCGCGAAAAATTTAATGTCGATAAATAGACTTACAACGGAAGATGCGCTCTGTTTCTCCCGGCGCCATTTGACCGCATACTACGATACTGATTTCTTTCCCAAACCTTTTGAGTTCGGAGCCCTCTGGTACAAATGGGAAGACGTAGTCCGGGTCCTGAGCAGTCCGGGTTGGCAGCCTTTCGGCAATCCGATAGCTATCCCCTGGAGGAAACCAAGAGGGGGCTATCGGATAGTTCATCAATTAGACCCTGTTGACTCAATTGTCTACGCTGCTGCGGTTCACTCGGTTTCCGACAGTATTGAGGCGTCGCGCCAATCTCGATACAAAAAAGTCGCCTGCTCTTATCGAATAAAAACAGATCCTTATAGCTTTTTTGTTGCAGGATCTGGTTTTTCAGACTACAGAGCGCGATGCGAGGAACTGGCTGCCCAGTACAGATATGTCCTCGCAACAGATATTTCTGATTTTTACAATCGAATTTATCTCCATAGACTGGAGAACGCCGTTTCTATTGCAGCAGGAGATGGTCAGGGGAAAGCTCTTGAGAATTTTTTGCTTTCTATAAATAACAATACATCTCAAGGGATTCCTGTTGGACCTGCAGCGAGCATCGTGCTTAGTGAAGCTGTCCTCGTTGATGTGGACCAATACATCATAGACAGGGGAATGCGGCACGTTAGATACGTCGACGATATTAGGGTTTTCTCTGATTCCAAGCATGCACTTGATGTCCTGCTTCAGGAATTTACTCATTATCTACATCAGAATCATAGGCTTGGCTTGGTTGGAGAGAAAACCAGAATTGTAGAATCGCAATTATTTTTACAGGAAGAGCTTCAAAATCAGTACCAAATCGAAAAGTTAGAAATTCTTAGCGAAATCGAGGTCGGAAATCCGTACGGTTGCGAATCAAAAATCGCACCTATGGAATTAGATGAGGAGGCGGGCGCGACGCTACTGAAGTCTCTAGAGCGAATTGAGAGGCACGAGTACCTTGACCTTGCAGTCGCTCGAGCGATTATGCGACGCGCAAAAGCAAACAAAGTCAAAGAGTTAGCTATTCACCTTATTCGAAAATCGAATTTCTACAGGCCAGTAATAAACGACTTGGTTTTGTATCTTGATGCTGTAACAGGTCCAGATAATATTCATGATATTTGCGCTGCGATACAAGAAATGTTGTTCGACCAGTCATTCGATGATAAGGCGACAGCAGAATGGTTTTCATGGTACGTATCCAAGCATCGAGGACTTGTTTCAGATGATGAGGCTAGGCAGGTCCTTAGTTATTCTGATGGATTAAGATATCGTGCGGCGGCTGCGGTTACTCTCGGGAATGTATCTTGGGTTAGGACACATAAGGACAAGGTATTAAACCTTGGTCCATGGGATCGACGCGCAGTAATTTTCGCTGCGCAAATCCTGGCTAGAGACGAGAGGGATAAGTGGCTTAAGTCATTGTCGAGAAACGGATCTTTGTCGCTGCTCGATAAGTGGATGATCGAATGGGTGATCGCCGGTGCTCCGGAGGTTCCACCTTTGGCGGCTCCACCTGTGGCGTCTCCGGTAATTGGAAATGAGTTTTTGGTTGATTTCGACGACGATATCCCGTTCTAGGACTGTGCGATCTAAAGCGGAGTGAGGCTGCTGGGTGATGGACTTACGTAGAGTTTTGAGCGCTCGATTGCTCATGGCGCATTAGCTGTCTTGATTTTTCGGCGGTCGAATCTACTTTGCCGACCGAATATCCGTTCTGCCCTAAGAGATTTCATTCGGCCTCCGCACGGGCGACCGCTCCGCTCAGAAATCTGTCAGCCGAAGACCTAAATGTCGAATATCTCTTGTGGGTCGAAACGGTGAGTTCAAGGAAAGCACGACCTGCCGTTCAGCCCGCATGAGCGCTGAACGGCAGGTCGAGGCACCATTGCCGTCCCTCATCTGGGGCAAGCTGGCCGTCAGCAAAGGCCGATGACTCGACGGACGCTGCGCATTCACGAGCGGCAGCAACACGGTCGGACCCGCCGGCCGGATGACCGGCTTGAGCAAACGAGCAAGGACTGGTCGTGGCCGTTATGGACAGCTGTGCATAACGGCCAGAACCGGTCTTGCAGCACCGTTCCGAAGAAGACATTTGAAGTGCCCGCTTCACTCAGACAATCGACGGACGGGCTGCGATACTTCAGTGAAACGCAGGTTGCGGACAGCCGTCGAAGTACGTTTAGCGCTGTCAAGCGACGGCGCTCTGCTCATTGTCTGCACTGGTATCGATCCACGCCGTAACGGTGAAGGACGGGCCCGCACTTACCCAATGCTTGTAGTCGCGTGAGGCGCCGACCGGCCGCGTTGTCGGCCTCGACCCACGCTATCCACTACGGCTTTAACCCGCAGGTGTAACACACGAGCGCCTGCGCAGGCGGAGGGTGATTCATTATTTCGCTAGCAAACGACGGCGTAAGGTCTACGTTAGAGGAGGCGAAGGTCAGTGGGCACCGAACCCAGGGCGACGCCAAACCCCGCACAGAGGAGAAAGAAAATGGCCACCTTTGTTACGCTCGTAAATTTCACTGACCAAGGCATCCGGGCAGTCAAGCAATCTCCTGATCGCTTTGAGGCTTTTAAGGGCTTGATGGAGAAGATGGGAGGCAGCGTCAAAGCAGCATGGTGGACAGTCGGAAGCTACGACATGGTGGTGGTCTGCGAGGGCAGCGAGGAGATGGCCACGGCAGCGCTTCTTACAGTGGGCTCGCTCGGAAACGTTCGCACGCAGACGCTTCGCGCATTTGACGAGACGGAGATTCGCAACATCATCGGCCAGATGCCGTAACCCCCAATTTCGCTGGGGGAAGCCGCTAGCGAGCCGAGACGACGAATGTCTCTTGAGGGTCGGGTCCGGCTGTAGCCCGATTTGACAAGCGGTCAATGAGCTCCCTCAGCGCCTGAACGGCAGGTGACCGTCGGCGGATTCCGAAAAATAGCGGGTCTGTTTGATAGCCTCGGACCATGACATGATTCGCTTGCAGATCCCGCTGGATCTAGCGTATCACACGACGTGATTCAGCCGTTCTTCCATGACACTCGACGGAGATCCCTTGAATACTTGCGTACCAAATGCGAGCCGAAAGTCGCAAATCGATGAAGTTCTTCTAAAGCTTCCTGGCGTCAGAGCGAAGAAAATCAGTGGACTTGACGCCTACTTTGTCGACGACAAGATGTTCGCCTGCATAAGCGGCAACGGCGTCGGACTACGCGTGCCTGCCGGCACTGCGATCGAGTTGCAGTTCTCAAGGGGCGACGTCGTCCCATTTCAACCCGGAGGCATGGCAAGTTCGAGGGAATGGATTCAAATCGACCGGGCCGACGCGGCAGACTACGGGCAGGATATTGAACTGTTCCGCGCCTCACTTGAGTTCGTGAAGGGCGCGCGGACGCGGTAACTTCCCGGCCCCGCAGGGGGAGTAGCAGCGTTCGACAGCTGCCGCTGAACTCCGCTGGACTCGACCCCCGGAACGCGCGCACCGTCTCACACGGTAGCCGGGCATGCGTCCAGAAATGGGGTGATGTTTTGCATCGCAGCGCGAGCCGCCTCGATGCCTTCGAGCCGGGCAATGACCCAGCTGGCCAGGTACTTGGCGGCCGGCCGTACGGTTCTTCAGGGCTTCCCTAAGGGCTATTTCTTCTTCGGAACGAGATCCACGACCCAGATCTCGGCGGCTTCGGTGGTGCTCGGATTCCGGAACCAGTGTGTCGTGTCGGCGTTTTCGTACCACGTGTCGCCGACGGCAAGCGTGCGCTTGGTTTCGCCCCGATATTCGATGAGGGTCCCCTTCGTGACGCGGACGATGCCCGGACGGCCCGCGTGCGGGTGGTTATGGATGGCGCCTCCCGGCTCGAGCCCGACGACGCGCGCGCGCAAATCGTAGTCGCCGACCGCGCCGGCCAGGTTGTGAGGGGCCAGATCGACCAGCCCGACGGCATCGGCCGCACCGGTCAGGCCGATGGGTTTCTCGGGTGGGGTATCGGCGGCACGGGCCGCTGCCGGTATCAACAAGGCACAAGTCAGCAACGGTGCAACAAACCGCCGGGAAATAGGGAACCTCATGGATGCCTCCGCTTTGTGGGTGTTTGTTCGTCGCGGCGTTACGGGCTGTGGGGTCTGTCCACGATAGACGCGATATGCATCGGCGCCAATTTTTATTGGTATGTCGCTAACCGTTGATCGCAGGAGACATCGATCCGGTGGGTGAGGTGATCAGCGCCACCACCTGTCGCAGCCGGTCGAGCTGTTTTCCTGGCACGCATCAGCCGCCGGATATCCGACCGAGCGCACTCATTTGGCGCCTGATGCCTCGTCGCATCCCGATACTGGTGCAGAGAGCAGCAACCCGAAAGTGCTGAGGTAACGCATGGCGCTGTTTTAATTGGGTTTTCTGGTCCGTGCTACAAAGGTCTGGAACTTGCATGATTTCTGCCGAGCGTCGATTGCCGCAAGGGCCGTTATCAGGTGCTCAAGGAACAACACCTTGCGGTCAGCGCTCGTTCGCGACGTCATTCGGCCTGGGCCGACACCCTGTTCATCGGGTTCGTGTTCCGGACCGGCTCGCAGGAAGGCCCGTTCGTCTTCATCCTTCGATCGAGAGGAGACATGCCATGCCCTACCGCCCCATTCACCAAGTCATTGGTCAACGCCCATTCCCCACGGTCTCACCAGGCAGCACGATTCGAAATTCGTCGATCATCATGCGGGAGATGAAATCCTCGGCAGTTCTGGTGGTGGGAAAGGGAAAGTTGCTCGGCATCCTGACCGAGCGGGACATCGTGTTCCGGGTCGTCGCCATGGGTCTCGATCCGGCGGCGACGTCGGTCGAGACCATCATGACGACGCAGGTGCAGACGATCCACGAGGACAAGCCTTTCGGCCACGCCTTGCATCTGATGTATGAAGGCGGGTTCCGCCACATGCCGGTCGTGGACGACAAGGGGACGCCGGTCGGGTTGCTCGCCGCCCATGACGCGCTCGACATGGATGGTCTGCAGCTGGAGCACGATCTGGTTCGTCGCGAGGAGATCGCGGTCATTCTCTGAAGCTTGGCATGCAGGGGCGCGGATCAAGTACGAGACGCGGCGGACCGATCGGGACAGGCATCCACAGTCAGCAGCTGCGCAAGATCCGGCGTCTGCGCTTCCATTGCTTTCAATTACGCGTGGCCGAAGGTCCTGCCCGCTTTCGTCATCGGGATTGCGCGGAGCGCGCGGCTTCGCCGCGTGGCGCCGATGACGAAAGGGGCGGGTTGGATAGCGTTGAACCTGGTCTTCAGCGAGACAACTCGCCGACGACCGCGCGGCCGACCGGAATACGACGCTCGGCGAAGTAGTCCTGCGTCAGCTTTGCGACGATCGGCGACAGAAGCAGCAGGGAGATCAGGTTCGGGATCGCCATGAAGGCATTCAGCGTGTCGGCGACCAGCCACACGAAGTCGAGCTGCGTCACGGCGCCGACCAGCACGAAGATCGTCCACAGCACGCGGTAGGGCTTTTCGACCGACGTGCCGACCAGGTACTCCCAGCACTTCTCGCCGTAATACGCCCAACCGAGGATGGTGGTGAAGGCGAAGATCGCCAGCGCGATGGCCAGGAACTGGCTGCCAAAGCCCGGGAACGCGGTGACGAAGGCGCTCGAACTCAGCGCCGCGCCCTTGAGGCCGCTGCTCCAGACGCCGGTCACGATCAGCACCAGGCCGGTCATGGTGCACACGATGATGGTATCGATGAAGGTGCCCATCATGCCCACCAGGCCGGACTCGACCGGATTCTTGGTCTGGCCGGCCGCCTGCGCGATGCCCGCGGTGCCGAGGCCGGCTTCGTTCGAGAAGATGCCGCGCGCCACGCCGTAACGCATCGCCATCATCACCGCAGCACCGGCGAAGCCGCCCGTTGCCGCCGCGGGGCTGAAGGCGCTCGAAAGGATCAGCGAAAAGGCCGCGGGAATCTGGTCGGCATAGATGCCGAGCACCGTCAGCGACGCGACGACATAACCGATGCACATGAACGGCACGAGTTTTTCCGCCACCGCGCCGATGCGCTTGACCCCACCGAGCAGAACGCCGCCGGTGATTACCGCCATCACGACACCGGACACCCACGGATCGATGCCGAAACCGGCTTCCAGGGCGCCGGCGATGCTGTTCGACTGGACCATGTTGCCGATGCCGAAGCCGGCGAGGCCGCCGAACAGCGCGAACGCCGCGCCGAGCCAGCGCCAGCGGCGGCCGAGCCCGTTCTTGATCGCGTACATCGGTCCGCCGATCTGCTCGCCGTGGTCGTCGGTTTCGCGGTAATGCACCGCAAGCAGCACTTCGGCATATTTGGTGGCCATGCCGACGAGCGCGGTCATCCACATCCAGAACATGGCGCCCGGCCCACCGACGGCAATGGCGGTGGCGACGCCGGCGATATTGCCGGTCCCGACCGTTGCCGCCAGCGCGGTCATCAGCGCGGCGTAGGGCGTGATTTCGCCGGGCGCGCCGGGCGCCGCCTTGCGTCCGCGCCAGACCATGACGAAGCCGGCGATGATCTTGGTCACCGGCATGAACTTGAGGCGCAACTGCAGGAACAGGCCGGTACCGAGGATCGCGATCAGCATCGGCGGGCCCCACACGAGGTCGTTGATCGCCGTGACGAACTGCGTAAGTGTTTCCATGGGTTGTCTCCGTTGTATGTGTTTAGAGGAACTGCGTGGATCAGGCGTAGCGGGCGACGCCGAGGTCGTCGATGTTGATTTCCGGGCTGCGGCCGCCGACCAGGTCGGCCATGACGCGGCCGGTGCCGGCGGCCATGGTCCAGCCGAGCGTTCCGTGGCCGGTACTGAGGTACAGGTTGGGGCAGGGCGTCTTGCCGATGATCGGCGTGCCGTCGGGCGTCATCGGCCGCAGCCCGGTCCAGAATTCGGCCTGGGCGATATCGCCGCCTTTGGGGAAGAGGTCGCCCACCACGAACTCCAGCGTGCGGCGACGGGGCGCGTCCAGCTGCAGGTCGAAGCCCGACAGTTGCGCCGTTCCGCCGACCCGGATGCGATCGCCCAGGCGCGTCACGGCGACCTTGTGGGTCTCGTCCATGATGGTGGATTCGGGCGCCATCGCGGCATCGCCGATCGGCACCGTGATCGAGTAGCCCTTGACCGGGTAGACCGGGATGTCGATGCCGATCGGCTTGAGCAACTGCGGCGAATAGCTGCCCAGCGCGAGGATGTACTTGTCCGCGGTGAGCAGGCCGGCATCGGTGCGCACGCCGGTGATGCGATCACCCGCGCGCTCGATGCCGCGAATATTCACGCCGAAGCGAAATTTCGCGCCGAGGGATTCGGCCATCGTGGCGAGGTTCCGGGTGAACTTGAAGCAGTCGCCGGTTTCGTCGCCCGGCAGGCGCAGCGCGCCGACGAACTTGTCCTTGACCAGCGCCAGCGCCGGCTCGTACTCGAGATAAGCGTTCCCTTCCAGCACCTGGAACGGCACGCCGTACTGCTTGAGGATCTCGACGTCCTTGCCGACCCCGTCGAGCTGCTTCTGCGTGCGGAACAGCTGCAGCGTGCCGTGGCTGCGCTCGTCGTAGCGTATTCCGGTGTCGGCGCGCAGTTCCTTGAGGCAATCGCGGCTGTACTCGGCGAGCCGTACCATGCGGCTCTTGTTCACGCGGTAGCGCGCCTCCGTGCAGTTGCGCAGCATCGACATGCCCCAGCGCCACATCGCGGGATCGAGCATCGGCTTGATGACCAGCGGGCTGTGATGCATCAGCATCCACTTGATCGCCTTCAGCGGCACGCCGGGGCCTGCCCACGGTGCCGAATAGCCGGGGGAGACTTCGCCGGCATTGGCGTAGCTGGTCTCCAGCGCCGGCCCCGGCTGCCGATCGACCACGCTGACCTCATGCCCGGCTCGGGCGAGGTAGTAGGCGATGGTGGTCCCGATGACACCACTGCCGAGTACGAGGACATGCATGCCACTTCTCCTTGATTTTTGTCCGTGGTCCTGCGCCGCGGAGGCGACGTGACCAGACTGGATTCAAGGCGGGTATAGCAACGCCTGTGCCACTACAGAAAGTACCAATAAAACAGATAGTTATTCTAATAAATGCAGCCCGTTCGGTTTTGTGTGTACGTGAATCAATACATGAAAGGTCGGCCGGTGCGCCGTAATTGATGGAATTGCATTTACGATCAATGGCTTGCACTTAATGTATTATTATCAATACACTGGAACGATATCGATACGGGAGGCCGCATGCGCATTGCCATCGACTTTGACGACCGTGTTGGCATTGCCCACGAAATCCTGGCCGAGCTCGCGCGGCGCTCGCTCAATGTCACGGCCGTCGAGGTCGATCCGCCGTACATCCACATCGAGGCACCGGCGCTGGAGCAAGCCGGACTCATCAAGTTGCGCAGCCAGTTGCTGCAGATTGCCGGCGTCCGCACCGTGGATGTCGTCGCCATGCTCCCCGGCGCGCAACGGCGTCTTTATCTGGAGGCCCTGCTGGCCTCGCAGGCCGACCCGGTATTTGCCGTCGATGCCAGCGGTCGCGTGATCATCGCCAACGGCGCCGCCGTCACGGCAAGCGGAATGTCGGAAGCCGATCTGCGGGCAAGCTCGATGCAGCAACTGATCGGCGATCCGGGACTGCTGGACGCGATGGTCGATGGGGGTTACCACCTGCCGGTACGCGAGATCGAGATCAACGGCGAACCCTATATGCTGGAGACCTTGCCCCTGCACGAAACGAGCGGACGCGTAGCGGGGGCCGTGATGACCCTGCACGCCCCCACGCGCATGGGCGAACGTCTGAGCGCGCTGCAGAATTACGACGCGGGTGGTTTCGAAGCCATCCTCGGCAATTCACCGGAAATCGATCTGCTCAAGCAGCGCGCGGCGCGCATGGCGCTCGTCGATGCGCCGCTGCTGATTACCGGCGAAACCGGCACGGGCAAGGAGCTTCTCGCGCACGCCTGCCATGCCGGCAGCACGCGCAGCGCCGAGCCCTTCTTTGCGCTGAACTGCGCCGCACTGCCCGAGAACCTTGCCGAGAGCGAGCTGTTCGGCTATTCGCCGGGCGCCTTCACCGGTGCGCTGCGCGGCGGCAAACCCGGCCTGCTCGAACTGGCGGACGGGGGCACGGTGTTTCTCGACGAGATCGGCGAGATGTCGCCCTACCTGCAGGCCAAGCTGCTGCGCTTTCTCAATGACGGCAGCTTCCGGCGGGTGGGCGGCGACCGTGAAGTCAAAGTGAATGTGCGCATCATCAGCGCCACCCACCGCGCGCTCGAAGACATGGTGGCCGGCGGTCATTTTCGCCAGGATCTGCTGTTTCGCCTGAATGTGCTGACGCTGCATATGCCGCCGCTGCGCGAGCGACCCGGCGACATCCTCCCGCTGGCCCAGTTCTTCCTCGCACGCGCCTGCGCGCAGGCGGCGCGTCCCCTGATGCGCCTGTCGTCGGCCGCGTGCGCCGCCTTGCTCGCGAGTCCCTGGCCCGGCAACGTAAGACAGCTTCAGAACGTGATCTTCCGCGCCGTGACGATGTCGGAACGGCTCGTGATCGGCGCAGACGAACTGGAACTTGCGCAAGCGGCAAACCCCGCCGGGCGAGACATGACGGGGGAAGTCACGACGCTTGAACAGGCTGTCGCCGACTTCGAGAAGAACCTGTTGCAGCGCCTGTATGGCGATTTTCCGTCCACCCGGCGACTGGCCAAGCGGCTCGGCGCCTCGCACTCGGCGATTGCCACCCGCCTGCGCCGCTACGGCATCTGCTGATGCGGCTGATGCAGACGGGCGAGAGCCGGACAATTCCGATTCGGAATCCGCACCCTTTCCGCGGCCGTGCCGTTATCGCTGCAATGCCCGGGTATCCGTCGTCTCCGCGTCGGCAGTCAGCATCTGCGCAATGTCCGGATCGCGGCTGAACGCTTCCGAAAAGTAATTCACGAAACTGTTCACCTTGAGCGACGGCCGCCGTGCCGGCTGGAAGACGACGTTCAGCGGCAGCGAAGGCGCGCGGTAGCGGGTGAGGATGGGTTTGACGCGCCCGGCGCGCAGGTCGTCGCCGAACACCCAGATCGGCGAGTAGCTGATGCCGAGCCCTTCGCAGACGGCCTGGCGGATGGCTTCGGAGCTGTTGGACTGGAAGTTGCCGTCGACGCGGACGACGTGGGATAGGCCGGCGGCGTCGCGGTAGGACCAGTCGTTGATGGTCGTGAGGCCGGTGTAGATGATGCAGTTGTGGCGGGGCAGGTCGTCGAGGTGTTGCGGTTCGCCGTGCCGCTCCAGGTAGGCGGGCGAGGCGAGTGTCGCGCGGTGGGCGGAGCCGATGCGACGGGCGACGAGGCGGCTGTCCTTGAGTTCGCCGACGCGGAAGGCGACGTCGATGCCGGCGGCGACCAGATCGACGAAGCCGTCGTCGAGCTGCAAATGGACCTTGATCTTCGGATGGCGCGCATAGAAGGCCGCCAGGCGGGGCACGATGTGCAGGCGCCCGAAGGCGACCGGGGCGGCGACGCGCAGGACGCCGGAGATCTCGTGCTCCGCGCGGTGCACCTCGAGCTGCGCTTCCTCCAGCGTGTCGAGCACCTGCCGGCAGCGCTCGTAGTAGAGCTGGCCTGCCTCGGTAAGCGAGTGGCTGCGCGAGGAACGCACGAGGAGGGGCGCGCCGATGAGCTTTTCGAGGGCCTGCACCTGCTTGCTGACGGCCGACTGCGTGGTGTGCGCTTCGCGCGCGACGGCCGAGAAATTGCCGGTTTCGACGACGCGGACGAAGGTTTCCATCAGGCGCATGCGATCCATCGTGGTCCCCGTTATATTCCTGTGTGGAATAGATGCTATCACCGATGCGGGCTACTCCATCGGGGCAGGCATGGACATAATCGCCCCAAGTCGATCAGGTGACTGATCCCATTCCCGATTGCGATTCACGAAGGAAGCCCGACCCATGAACACTACCCGCAAGCTCTTCCAGCCCACCCGCATCGGCGACATCGAGGTCGCCAACCGCGTCGTGATGGCGCCGCTGACGCGCAGCCGCGCCGATGAGGCGGCCGGCGACATTCCCGGCAGCACGATGAACGTCGAGTACTACCGCCAGCGCAGCAATGCGGGCCTCATCATCAGCGAAGGCACCCAGGTGTCGCCGCTGGGCAAGGGCTACATGGCGACGCCGGGCATCTATTCGGATGCCCAGGTCGAGGGCTGGAAGGCGATCACGCAGGCGGTGCATGCGGCCGGCTCGAAGATCGTCGCGCAGATCTGGCATGTCGGTCGCATCACGCACCCGGACCTCACGGGCGGCGCCCAGCCGGTTGCCCCGTCGGCGGTGAAGCCCAAGGTCGTGGCCTATACGCACAACGGCAAGGTCGAGGTGCCGGAGCCGCGTGCATTGAGCGTCGAGGAGATCGCCGAGGTCGTACAGGAGTTCCGGCGTGCCGCCGCGAACGCGATCCGTGCGGGCTTCGACGGGGTAGAGATCCACGGCGCCAACGGCTATCTGGTCGACCAGTTCCTGCGCGATGGCGCGAACCGGCGCACCGACCAGTACGGCGGTTCGGTGGAGAACCGCGTCCGCTTCGCGCTCGAAGTGATCGACGGGGTGATCGCAGAGATCGGCGCGGGCCGCGTCGGTATCCGCCTGTCGCCGGTCACCCCCGCGAACGACCTGTCGGACAGCAACCCGCAGGCGGTTTTCGGCCATCTCGTCGAGGAGCTGAACAAGCGCGGCATCGCGTTCATCCATTTCGTGGAAGGCGCCACCGGCGGTCCGCGCGACGTACCCGGCTTCGACTTCGCCTGGGCGCGCCGGACGTTCAAGGGCACCTACATCGCCAACAACGGCTACGACGGTGCGATGGCGGTCGAGGCCGTGGAATCGGGCCGGGCCGATGCGGTGGCGTTCGGCCGGCTGTTCATCGCGAATCCGGACCTGGTGCCGCGCCTGAAGCGCAATGCGCCGCTCAACGCGCCGAACCCCAAGACCTTCTACGCGCCCGGACCGGAAGGCTATATCGACTACCCGGCGCTGGAGGCGGCTGCGGCGTAGCATCAGTCGCAGCACGAATCCGGCAAGGTTGCCGACGCATGGCGGGAAGACGCAGCACTTCCCGCCATGAACCGTTCGATTGCAGCCGGATTCCCCCGCATTCATGCCGCTGCCGGGGAAACTCGGCGCCCCTGCGGGCCGCACGGTGGTAATCTGCCCGTAGCCTCTGCGGGAATAGCACAACGCGGCACGCACGGCTCGGGTCGTTCGCACCTTCCCCATGCGCGCGAGTGTGAGGACTATCCATTGTCACGGCCGGATTCCGCCCGGTCGCGCATCCCATCACGGTGCGCTGCGAATGATCGAAACCCTTCTCCTGACGACTGTGCGCATCGTCACCTTCGATCGCCAGCGGCAATTGACCAATGCCAGCGGCTTCTTCTTCGGGCAGGATCAGCGCCTCTTCCTCGTCACGAGCCGGCATGTGCTGTTCGACAAGCCCACCGAGCACTTCCCGGACCGGATCGAACTTGAACTGCACAACAACCCGGACAACCTCGCGGAATCGACGGGTTTTTCGATACCCCTTTATCGCGATGGCCAGAGCCTGTGGCGCCAGGGCTTCGATGCGGCCGGCGGCATCGACGTGGCGGTCCTCGAGATCGATCGCGCGGCGCTCCCCGCGCGGACCGTTTATCGTGCCTTCACGCCGGCGCATCTGCCGGGTCGGCTCGATCACATTGAAATCGGCACCTCGCTGCTGGTCGTAGGCTTTCCGCTCGGCTTCCACGACACCTTGCACCACATGCCGGTGGTGCGTCATGCGGTTATCGCGTCGTCGTTCGGATTGCGTTTCCAGGGGGAGGGCTATTTCCTCACCGACGCGCGCACCCACCGCGGCACCAGCGGCGCGCCCGTGGTCATGCGAGCGGCCAATCCGCCGCCCAGCTATGGCGACCTGCCGTGGATGCTGCTCGGCGTGCATTCGGCGCGGCTCGATGTCGGCACGCGCGATCTCCAGCTGGACGAGGCGCTGGGGCTGAACTGCGCCTGGTACCCGGATATTCTGCTAACGTTGGTCGAGTCCTGACTGGTTGCAGGCCCAGGCGGATTGTCCCGCCGGTTCTTGTCGCGCCACGTCACAGGGCAATCACTGAGGGAGGACTGCGATGGCACAGGGAACGGCGGAAAGTTCCGTGGTGCTGCGACGCCTGCTTGCCCTTGCGCGTGATTTTTTGCAGGCTTCCGACCTGGGGGGGATCCTCGCACTGGCGGGGCGGGCCATCCCGGACCTTCTCCATTCGGACGGGAGCCTTTTGGTCGTGCATGACGGCGAGCGTGAGTTCGTCTCGGAGTTCGGCCGTCACCATCGGCCCATGCCGACGCCGGAAGCGTCGGCGTTGCTGCACCATGCACGACGCGCCATGGCCGACCGGACCCCGATCCTGCTGCCCGCGATTGCACCGGATTCGGGCATGCGTGAGGACGAACTCACGGCGCTGGGCATTGCGAGCCTGATTGCATATCCGTTTCCGCCGGTCCGGCCGGTGGGGGCACTGGTGTCGGTGTGGTATCGGCAGGGGTACCGGAAGGAGCTCGCGCGATTGATTCCGACCCTGCGGCTGCTCGGCGAGATCACTGGCGCAGCACTCGGCAATGTCAGCTTCCGGAAGTCGCTCGAAGACCGGATCGTCACAAAGGCGAGCGAGATTGAAGAGGCCGCCCGACTTCACGCGGTCGAGTTGCTCAGGCGGGACTCCGTGGAAGAGGAAATCCACAGGATCTCGGTCACCGACATGATGACCGGCCTCCTGAACCGGCGGGGTTTCTTCCTGCACGCCGAGCGCAGTTTCAAGCTTGCCCGCCGCCTGCAGGTGCCAAGTGTCCTCGTTTTCATCGATATCGACGGCTTGAAGGCGATCAATGACGCATATGGGCACGATGTCGGCGACGACCTCATCGTCGATATGGCGCACATCCTGCAGCAGTGTTTTCGCGACGCCGACGTGATTGCCCGTATCGGTGGCGACGAGTTTGCCGTGTTCACGATCGACACGTCGCAGCCGGACGTGCTCCTGGCCCGGATGCAGCAAAGCCTCGCAGAGTATGCGCTGCGACCGGACTGTCCCTACCGGATCTCGTTCAGCACCGGAATCGTGCAGTGTGATCCGGGGTCGGAACAGAGCCTCTCCGACTACCTTCTTCAGGCAGATCAATTGATGTATGACCAGAAGCGGAAGCGCCTTTCCGACAGCTGAAGTTTCCGCGGCTCCTCGCAAGCGTTACAAAGTAACGGTGGACTCGTGGTCGTGAGAGGCCATACTCGGTTTACTCCCGACTCCGCCGCGGGCATTTGCCGATGAGCGGCACACCCCATGCGACAGGATCAATGGCAAGCCATATGTCAGGGGTTCCTGTTGCATGAAGATTTGCGAAAGGAATCATGATGACAACCAAACCCCACACCAGCATTGAGCGATCCTTCACGAACACCGTAGATGCCTTCATGGCATTGTCCGGCGTCTATCTGGATTGCACCGAGCGTCTGACTCAAAGCACCCTTGCCGTTTCTCGCGAAGCGTTGAAGGAGTGTGTTGCGGCGACGAAAGCCGCAGCGACCGGAAAGCCAGCCGCCGACCCGGCAGCCTTGCCAATGGCGTTAGGGCAGTCGCTGTTCGAGAAGACGCTCGCCTACGCCAAGGATAGCTACGAGGCGGTATCGACCGCACAGGTCGAGTCTGCGCGTGTGCTCGGAAGCCAGCTTGCCGTCCCCGCGGTGGCGTTCCCGATGTCGGAGGACTGGAAGGGGGCGTTCAACCTCTTCGAGCGCACCTTGCGGGACCTTTCCGCAACCGCAGCGGGATCGTTCGCCGAAACCGGTGACTCCTGGGCAGCGTCCGTTGCGAAGAGCCGTCAACAGAACAAGGCTGCGTAAGCCAGACCTCGCACGCGCACGATCCGAACGCGGGTCGTGCCGCCTTCGAGGTCGCGAACCGGCCCCGACATGCTGCTCTATACCTCCCCTCATGCGGACGCGCACGTCGTCGTGCGTGGTCCGCCGCGGTGAGGCTCGTGACTGCATGCAGCGCCAGCGTCTGCAGCCAGTCGGCGAGAGGCGCTCGATCTTCTTTTTCCCAGGTTGCCCTATGCCGCCGATCACTCGGAGAGAGTGATCGGCGTTCGCACGTTCACGGTCGGGCAGTGAGATCTCGAGGCGGCCGCATCTGGTCTTGAAATTCGCAAATAGCGAATCGGTTGCGTATAGACGAATTTATGTCTAGGATTCATATCGTGCATCCATACCAACAGAGACCCCCAAGACCATGACCACCAAGAAATTCGCCTCGCAGGCCGACCTCGAAGAAAAGAAGATCAGCTGGGACAAGCTTTCCGAAAACGCCTACGCCTATACGGCCGAAGGCGACCCGAACACCGGCGTGATCATCGGCGACGACGGCGTGATGATCATCGACGCCACCGCCACGCCCGTCGCGGCACAGGGCGTGATCGCCAAGGTGCGCGAGATCACCGACAAGCCGATCAAATACGTGGTGCTGACGCACTACCACGCGGTGCGTGTGCTGGGCGCCTCGGGTTACAAGGGCGAAGGGCTCGAGCAGATCATCGCCAGCCGCGACACCTGGGACCTCATCGTCGAGCGCGGCCAGCAGGACATGGATTCCGAGATCGGCCGCTTCCCGCGCCTGTTTCAAGCGGTGGAGAGCGTGCCGGGCCTGACCTGGCCGACGATCACCTTCGAAGGCGAGATGACGCTGTGGATGGGCAAGCTCGAAGTGAAGATCAAGCAGATCGGCCGCGGCCACACCAAGGGTGACACCATCGTCTACCTGCCGTCGCAGAACATCTGCTTCTCGGGCGACCTCGTCGAGGCGGACGCGGCCTGCTACACCGGCGACGCCTACCTTGCCGACTGGCCGCAGACCCTCGACAACCTCGCCGCGATGCAATTCGACAAGCTGGTCCCGGGCCGTGGCCCGGCGCTGATCGGCCGCGAGGCGGTCGACTCGGGCCTCGCCTATACCCGCGACTTCGTGTCGACGCTGTACCGCAGCGCGCAGGAGGCGGTGGGGCTGGGCATGGACCTGAAGGCGACGATGGCGCACACGCGCAAGAACATGGACCCGAAGTTCGGGCAGGTCTTCATCTACGAGCACTGCCTGCCCTTCGACGTGACGCGCGCGCACGACGAGGCGAGCGGCATCCGCGACCCGCGCATCTGGACCGCCGAGCGCGACCGGCAGATGTGGCACTCGCTGCAGGAGTGATCCTGCCGGAGCCGTCGCCGGGATGGGTTAAGCAGACGTCGCAGAAACCGTCCCCCTCCTGACCGGGAGTCTCGGCTTCGCCTCGCCGCTCCGCAGGCGGCGAGCAGTGCTCGCCGAAACCCCTGTTCCGCCCCCTTGAAGGGGGAGGGACACGGTGCCCGAGCGCACGGTTCCGAATCATTTTTTCAGGGGCTGAACAATCAGCCGAACAGCGTCGCCCCCGCGTGGGTGGCGAACTCCGGGATCATGCACGCCAAGAGGCAGGCCCGGAGACGTGAAACAAACGGAGGAGACACCCGTGCTGAGCACGTTCCAATACCCGAAGTTCGATTACGTCCGCCCGCCGGAGATCGCCGAAGGGCGTGACGGGCACTGTCCCGTGGTGATTGTCGGTGCCGGCCCGGTCGGCCTGAGTGCCGCGATCGACCTCGCGCAGC
The DNA here is from genome assembly GCF_900156155.1 of Aromatoleum tolulyticum. GTDB lineage: Bacteria > Pseudomonadota > Gammaproteobacteria > Burkholderiales > Rhodocyclaceae > Aromatoleum > Aromatoleum tolulyticum. Next base: position 392,785 of record NZ_FTMD01000002.1, on the reverse strand, counting down.
AGGGGCTGCGCGTGCTGCTCCTCGACAACGACGACACCGTGTCCATAGGCTCGCGCGGCGTGTGCTACGCCAAGCGCACCCTCGAAGTGCTCGACCGCCTGGGCTGCGCGGAAGAAATGGTGCAGAAGGGCGTGTCGTGGAACGTCGGCCGCACCTTCTTCCGCGAGGAGGAAGTGTTCAACTTCAACCTGTGCCCGGAGCCGGACCATCACCGCCCGGGCATGATCAACCTGCAGCAGTATTACCTCGAAGACGACCTGATCAAGCGTGCGCGTCTGCTGCCGAACCTCGAGATCCGCTTCAGGAACAACGTGATCGGAGTGACCCCTGACGCGGAGCAGGCGACCTTGCGTGTCGAGACGCCGGACGGCGCCTACACGCTGTCCGCCGACTGGCTGATCGTCGCCGACGGTGCGCGCAGTCCGATCCGCACGATGCTGGGCCTCGACATCGACGGCAAGATCTTCATGGACCGCTTCCTGATCGCCGATGTCGTGATGAAGGCGGACTTCCCGACCGAGCGCTGGTTCTGGTTCGACCCGCCTTTCCATCGCAACCAGTCGGTGTTGCTGCATCGCCAGGCCGACAACGTCTTCCGCATCGACTTCCAGCTCGGCTGGAACGCCGATCCGGAGGAAGAGAAGAAGCCCGAGAACGTGATCCCGCGCATCAAGGCGATGCTTGGCGATGATCGGGAATTCGAGCTCGAGTGGGTCAGCGTCTACACTTTCCAGTGTCGCCGCATGAACCGTTTCAATCACGGCCGCGTGCTCTTTGTCGGCGATGCGGCGCATCAGGTCTCGCCCTTCGGCGCGCGGGGCGCCAACTCCGGCATCCAGGACACCGACAACCTGGTGTGGAAGCTGAAGCTGGTGATGGACGGCAAGGCGCCGGCGACGCTGCTCGACACCTACTCGGACGAGCGCTGCTACGCCGCCGACGAGAACATCATGAACTCGACGCGCTCCACCGACTTCATCACGCCGAAAAGTGCCGTCAGCAAGACCTTCCGCAACGCGGTGCTGGGCCTCGCCGAGCAGTTCCCGTTCGCCCGCGCATTGGTCAATTCCGGCCGCCTGTCGGTGCCGAGCTTCCTTGCCGATTCGCGCCTGAACACAGCCGATTCGGACGTGTTCGCCGGCAACATGATTCCCGGTGCGCCGATGGACGACGCGCCGATCGCGACGGCCGACGGCACGCAATGGCTGCTCGGCGCGGTCGGCAACCGCTTCCAGTTGCTGCACTACGTCCCGGACGCGGGCGCGCTGGATGCGGCGAGCGCGCAGGCGCTGCGCGGCCTGATCGACGCGCCGATTGCGGTCGAGGCGATCGTCGTCGCCGAACGCGGCACCGCGCCCGCCGGCCTGACGACCCTGATCGACGCGAAGGGCCGGGTGCGCGAGCGCTACGACCTGCGCGAAGGCACGAGTTACCTCGTCCGCCCCGACCAGCACGTCGCCGCGCGCTGGCGCGCGCTCGACCTCGCCCAGGTGCGTGCCGCCGTGGCGCGCGCCACCTGCAACGCCTGATGGAGACCGCCATGGCCCTCAACACGCAACCGAACCTGCACGAACCCGGCAAGCGCCACTTCCGCGCGTTTTCGCCCGGCGACGACTTCTACGAAGCGCTGATCGAGACGCACCGCGAGCTGACGGACGAGCAGAGCGCGATGGTCAATGCCCGCCTGATCCTGCTGCTCGCGAACCACATCGGCGACATCTCGGTGCTGCGCGAAGCGATGCAGATCGCGCGCGAAGGCGCCTGATAACGAATACGGAGACAAAAGTGAAACAACCCCCACGCTCACTTCATTCGCTGCCCCCCGAGGGGGCGCAGGCCTCCCTTGGGGCGGCCCGGCAGGAGGCCTGACATGCTGATCCAGAAAATCCACCACGTAGCCTACCGCTGCCACGACGCACTCGAAACCGCGCGCTGGTACGAGAAGCACCTCGGCATGAAGCTGATCCTGTCGATCGCCGAGGACGCCGTGCCCTCCACCGGCGAAGCCGACCCCTACATGCACATCTTCCTCGACGCGGGCATGGGCAACGTGCTCGCCTTCTTCGAGCTGCCGACCCGCCCGAAGATGGGCCGCGATGAAAACACCCCGGTGTGGACGCAGCACCTCGCGCTGCAGGTCGAGTCTGTTGACGTGCTGATGGCGGCCAAGGCGCGCCTCGAATCCGAGGGTATCGACGTGATCGGGCCGACCGACCACGCGCTGTTCCAGTCGATCTACTTCTTCGATCCGAACGGCCATCGCCTGGAGCTCGCCGCCAACACCGCGTCGCCGAAGATGCTCGAGGCGCTCGATGACGTAAAGTGGGTGATGCTCGAAGAGTGGGCGCAGACCAAGAAGGCGCCGAAGCACGCGGCATGGATGCACGACGGCAGCTACAAGGAGATGTTCAAGTGAAACTCGCGACCCTCAAGCAAGGCGGCCGCGACGGCACGCTCGTCGTCGTCAGCCGCGACCTGACCCGCTGCCGCGCCGTGCCGGCGATCGCCCGCACGCTGCAGGCCGCGCTCGACAACTGGTCCGACTGCGAGACGCAGCTGCACCAGGTGTACGAGGCGCTCAACAGCGGCGCCGTCGATTCGCAGCCCTTTGATGAATCCGCCTGCCACTCGCCGCTGCCGCGCGCCTACCAGTGGGCGGACGGTTCGGCCTACCTCAATCACGTCGAGCTCGTGCGCAAGGCGCGCAATTCCGAAGTGCCCGAGAGCTTCTACACCGACCCGCTGATGTACCAGGGCGGGTCGGACAGCTTCATCGGCCCGCGCGACAAGGTCGTCGCCGACGAGAGCTGGGGCATCGACTTCGAGGCCGAGGTCACCGTCGTGACCGGCGACGTGCCGATGGGGGCGACGCCCGAACAGGCCGCGAAGGCGATCCGCCTCGTGATGCTGGTGAACGACGTCAGCCTGCGCGGCCTGATCCCGAACGAACTGGCGAAGGGCTTCGGCTTCTTCCAGTCCAAGCCCGCGTCGGCGTTCTCGCCGGTCGCCGTGACGCCCGACGAGTTGGGCGACGCGTGGCGCGACGCCAAGGTGCACCTGCCGCTCGTCGTGCACCTCAACGACCGGCTCTTCGGCAAGCCGAACGCGGGCGTCGACGCGACTTTCAACTTCGGCCAGCTCGTCGCGCACGTCGCGAAGACGCGCGAGCTCGAAGCGGGGTCGATCATCGGTTCCGGCACGGTGTCGAACAAGGCCGGCGACCTGTGGGGCTCGTCGATCGAGCACGGCGGCGTCGGCTACTGCTGCCTCGCCGAGGTGCGTACCTGGGAGACCATCGAGCAGGGCAAGCCCGCAACGCCCTTCATGCGCGACGGCGACACCGTGCGCATCGAGATGTTCGACGCCGATGGCCGCAGCATCTTCGGCCGCATCGAGAATACCGTCGCGGCGCTCGCCGGCTGAACGGCGCAGGGGCAACATGCTCGCGGGAGCGGCTCAAGCCGCGCCCACATATACACCCCCCGGTAGGTCGTGCGACGACCGCTGCTCGCCGCGCTACGCGTGATGCCCAAGGGATAGAATGGGACAACCTGAACAGGGCCGGGCCAATCCCTCCGCCCGGGGCCCCGGCCGAGACGACATGGAGTTCCCTATGACCGACAACATCCCTGTTTCGCTCTGGACGCCCTCCGCCGATCGCATCGCCGCCGCGAACGTCACGGCCTTCCGCCTCGCGGCCGAGAGGCGCTGGGGCGTGTCGTTGCCCGATTACGATGCCCTCTACGACTGGTCGATCGCCGCGCCCGAACAGTTCTGGGTCAGCGTCTGGGAGGGCGGCGAAACCGGTGGAGGCGTGATCGGTCAGCGCGGCGAGCGCGTACTGGTCGACGGCGAGCGCATGCCCGGCGCGAAGTGGTTCCCCGACGCGCGCCTCAATTTCGCACAGAACCTGCTCCGCTCGCGCGATGCGAAGGATGCGCTCGTCTTCTGGGGCGAGGACCGCGTGCAGAACCGCATGACCCACGGCGAGCTGTATCGCGCCGTCGCGCACTTCGTCGCCGCGCTGCGCGAGATGGGCGTGCAGAAGGGCGACCGCGTTGCGGCCTACATGCCGAACATGCCCGAGACGGTGATCGCGATGCTCGCCGCGGCGAGCATCGGCGCGGTGTTCACGTCCGCGTCGCCGGACTTCGGCGTGCAGGGCGTGGTCGACCGCTTCGGCCAGACGGCGCCCAAGGTGCTGGTTGCCTGCGACGGCTATTTCTACGGCGGCAAGACCATCGACGTGCTCGGCAAGCTGGGCGACATCGTGCGCCAGTTGCCATCGGTGAAGCATGTGGTCGTCGTGCCCTATGTCCACGCCGAGCACGATCTGAAGGATATTCCGCACGCGCACATGTGGGCGGAGTTCATCGCGCCGTTCCATTTTGTCGACGACATCGCCTTCGAGCAGCTTCCCTTCGATCATCCGCTTTACATCATGTACTCGTCGGGCACGACGGGCGTGCCGAAGTGCATCGTGCATTGCGCGGGCGGGACACTGCTGCAGCACCTGAAGGAGCATCGCCTGCACGCCGACGTGAAGCCGGGCGACCGCCTGTTCTACTTCACCACATGCGGCTGGATGATGTGGAACTGGCTCGTGTCGGGTCTGGCCGCGGGCGCGACGCTGCTGCTTTATGACGGCTCGCCGTTCGCGTCCGACAACCAGATCCTCTTCGACTACGCCGACGCCGAGCACATGACGCATTTCGGCACCTCGGCGAAGTTCATCGACGCTGCCGCGAAGTTCGGCCTGAAACCGCGCGAGACGCACAGCCTCGCGACGGTGCGCGCGATGATGAGCACCGGCAGTCCGTTGGTGCCCGAAGGCTTCGACTACGTCTATCGCGACATCAAGGCCGACCTGCAGCTGTCGTCGATCTCGGGTGGCACCGACATCATCTCGTGCTTCGTGCTCGGCTCGCCGGTGCTGCCGGTGTGGCGCGGCGAGATCCAGTGCCGCGGGCTTGGCATGGCGGTGGACGTGTGGGACGACGCGGGGCGGCCATTGCGCGGGGAGAAAGGGGAACTCGTGTGCACGAAGCCTTTTCCGGTGATGCCGATCGGCTTCTGGGGCGACGCGGACGGGGCCAAGTACCACGCCGCCTACTTCGACCGTTTTCCGAACGTCTGGTGTCACGGCGACTTCTGCGAGATCACCGAACACGGCGGGCTGGTCATTCACGGCCGTTCGGACGCGACGCTGAACCCCGGCGGGGTGCGCATCGGCACCGCCGAGATCTACCGTCAGGTCGAGCGCCTTGAAGAGGTCGTCGAGTCGCTCGTGATCGGCCAGGACTGGCCGCCGCAGAACCCGAACGACGTGCGCGTGGTGCTGTTCGTGAAGCTGCGCGAGGGTTTGACCCTCGACGACACGCTCGTCGCGCGCATCAAACAGACGATCCGCGACAACACCACGCCGCGCCACGTGCCGGCAAAGGTGCTGCAGGTTGCGGACATTCCGCGCACCAAGAGCGGCAAGATCGTCGAACTCGCAGTGCGCAACGTCGTGCATGGCCGGCCGGTGAAGAACCTGGAGGCGCTGGCGAATCCGGAGGCGCTGGCCTTCTTCCGCGACCGGAGCGAGTTGGCAGAGTAGGCGGTTGGTGGCGGGATTTCATCCCGCCCATGCGGTCTCGTCTAGCTGCCGTGGCGAAGGGCGTCCGCAACGGCCGCGCGTTCGAGCGCACGTGCCGCACCGAGCAGCCCCGGGTAGGGCGAATGGATCACGTAGGTCGGGATCTGCGCGAGATAGTCGCTGAAGCGCCCCTTCTGTTCGAAGCGCTGGCGGAAGCGCGAGCGCGCGAAGTAAGCCCCGAGCTTCGGCACGATGCCGCCGCCGATGTAGATTCCGCCGCGTGCGCCGAGCGTCAGCGCGAGGTCCGCGGCGACGGTGCCGAGCAGCGCGCAGAACGTGTCGACCGTGCTCGCACACAGCGGTGAGCCGCCGTCGAGCGCACGCTGGCTGATCTCGGCTGCGCCGAGCGTTGGCACGGCCTGTCCTGCGACGGCGGCCTCGGCTTCGTACAGCGCGACGAGGCCCGGTCCGGAGAGCACGCGTTCGGCGGAAACGTGCGGATGCCGCTCTGCGAGCCAGGCAATGATCGCGGCCTCGTGCGCGTCGGAAGCCGCGAGCGTCACGTGGCCGCCTTCGCCTTCGAGCGGCACGTAATCCCGGCCGCAGGGCACGAGCCCCGACACGCCGAGTCCCGTGCCGGCGCCGAGCAGCCCGATGGCGCGTCCGGCGAGCGGCGCGCCATCGCCGATCTGTTCGAGTTCGCCCGCGGGCAGCGCCGGCAGCGAGAGCGCCAGCGCCGTGAAGTCGTTGATGACCTGCAGGTGGGCAAGATCGAGCCGGGCCTGCAGCTCGCGGATCGAGAACGCCCAGTGGTGGTTCGTCATCTTCACGAAATCGCCGTCGATCGGGTTCGCGATGCCGAAGGCGCACCAGCGCGGGCGCGGCAGTCCGGTGCTCGCGAGGTAGTGTTCGATCGCCTCGGCCGGGCCGGGGAAATCCGCGCACGGCAGCGTGCGCATCGCCTCGATCTCCAGTCCCGGCGCGCGGATCAGCGCGAAACGCGCGTTGGTGCCGCCAATGTCGCCGACCAGGCGGGGATAAGTGTCGTGGGGGGCGGAAAGCATCGGGTGTTCCTTGATTCGATTCGTTGCAGGTATGGCAGGCGTGAGCCCGTGGCTCAGATCTCCTCGTGCCAGCACAGGCCGTCGCGCGACGGCAGCGCGCTCGACGCGGACGGCCCCCAGGTGCCGGCGGTGTAAGGCTTGGGCCGCTCGCCGGACTGCTCCCAGCCTTCAATAATCGGCTCGACCCAGCGCCAGGCGGCTTCCTGTTCGTCGCGGCGCACGAAGAGCGTCAGGTTGCCGCGCATCACGTCCATGAGCAGGCGTTCGTACGCTTCGAGGCGGCGGCTGCGGAAGGCTTCGGCGAAGTCGAGGTTCAGGCGCACGGGGTGCAGCTGCATGACGTCGCCGGGCTGCTTGGCGAGCAGGTGCAGATCCACGGTTTCCTCCGGCTGCATGCGGATCACCATGCGGTTGGCGTGGATCGGCGAGGACGGCACGCCGAAGATCGAGTGCGGCACCGAGCGGAAGTTGATGACGATCTCGGCGACCTTCTCCTGCATGCGCTTGCCGGTGCGCAGGAAGAAGGGCACGCCGGCCCAGCGCCAGGTGTTGATCTTGGCTTTCAGCGCGACGAAGGTTTCGGTGTGGCTGTCGCGCGCGATCCCGGGCTCTTCGAGATAGCCGGGCACCGGCTGTCCGCTGCTCGCTCCGGCGCGGTACTGGCCGCGCACGCTGCGGGTCGCGACGTCGGCGGTGGTGAAAGGGCGCAGCGCGCGCAGGATCTTGAGCTTCTCGTCGCGCACGGCGTCGGGGTTGATCGAGGCGGGCGGTTCCATCGCGACGATGCACAGCAACTGCAGCAGGTGGTTCTGCACCATGTCGCGCATCGCGCCGACACGGTCGTAGAAGTCGCCACGCGACTCGACCCCGACCTGCTCGGCGACGGTGATCTGAACGTCGCGCACCCATTCACGCCGCCACAGCGGTTCGAACAGCGCGTTGCCGAAGCGCAGCGCCAGCAGGTTCTGCACCGGCTCCTTACCGAGGTAGTGGTCGATGCGGTAGATCTGCTCCTCGCCGAAATGTCGGCCGACTTCGTCGTTGATCTGGCGCGACGAGGCGAGATCGTGTCCGAGCGGCTTTTCCAGCACGACGCGGCTGTCGGGTGCGACGAGCCTGGCGGTTTCGAGGTGGCGGCAGATCGCCGAGAACAGGCTCGGCGCGGTCGACAGGTAGAAGACGCGTTGTCCTTCGGGACGCTGGCCGAGGCGCTCGGCGAGCGTCCCGAAGCTGTCGGCCTGCAGCGCATCGACCTGTGCATAGGCAAGGCGGTCGGCGAAGGTCTGCCAGTCGTCGGCGCGGAAGTCGCGGCCGAGGAAGCGCTGCGCCTGTTCGCGCGAGAACGCGCGATAGCCGTCGTCGTCGAGGCTGTCGCGCGCGACACCGATGATGCGGGCCTCGGGCGTGAGCAGGGCGTCGCAGTGCAGGTGGTACAGCGCCGGCAACAGCTTGCGCATCGCCAGGTCGCCGGTGCCGCCGAAGATGACCAGATCGAGGGGGCGGGGTGTAGCCATGAAGACCTCTTCGCAATGTGCGCTGGAAAGGCGCTTGATGGTTCATATTGTAGTCAAACTACAAAAAACGCAAGTACGAGTTAGGTCCATGTAACGGGTTTTTTGCCCGTGTGCGAAATGTTGCGAATGCGCCGCGACTGGTTTGTAATGAGCGCAGATAGATAATTTAATTGGGATTTAATTGATGCTGCACTGCCGCATCCGAGCGGGTTTTGAAAATGTAACTGTTATCCAGCTACAAAAATGTTTGCGTTCCATGAAGTAGTGCAACTACACTTCGATTCAGCTTCAGCCGACATCCGCTGCCGGTGCCGAGCGCACTTGCGGCGGGCGGATCAAATAAATCGCGCCTCTGGAAGGCGGGAATAGGAAGGAGACAACACATGAAGATTCGTACCAGGATCGTCCACAGCTGCCTGATCGTTGCCTTCGGGGTGGGCATGACCGCCGCGACGGGCGCCCAGGCCGCCGAACTCGAAGTGCTGCACTGGTGGACGGCGGGAGGCGAGGCCAAGTCGGCGGCCGAGCTGAAGAAGATGCTCGAATCGAAAGGCCACAAGTGGAAGGACTTCGCGGTCGCCGGCGGCGGCGGCGAAAACGCGATGACGGTGTTGAAGTCGCGTGTCGTGTCGGGCAACCCGCCGGCGGCCGCCCAGATCAAGGGACCAAGCATCGGGGAGTGGGGCGCGGAGGGGGTGCTGAGCAATCTCGACGAGGTCGCGAAGGCAGGCGGCTGGGACGGATTGCTCCCGCCGGTCGTCTCCAAGGTGATGAAGCACGGCGGGCACTACGTCGCGGTGCCGGTGAACGTGCATCGCGTGAACTGGATGTGGGCGAATCCGGAAGTCTTCAAGAAAGCGGGCGTCGAGATCCCCAGGACCTGGGACGAATTCCCCGCCGCGACCGAGAAGATCCAGAAGGCGGGCTTCGTGCCAGTCGCGCACGGCGGCCAGCCGTGGCAGGACTTCACGGTGTTCGAGTCGATTGCCTTGGGTGTCGGCGGCGCCGACTTCTACCGCAAGGCGCTCGTGGAGCTGGATCAGCCGACGTTGAAGGGCCCGACGATGGAGAAGGTGTTCACGACCTTCGCGACCGTGCGCAAGTACGTCGACAAGGATTCGGCCAACCGCGTCTGGAACCAGGCCACCGGCATGATCATCAACGGCAAGGCGGCGATGCAGTTCATGGGGGACTGGGCGAAGGGCGAGTTCACCAGCGCCGGCAAGGTGCCGGGCAAGGACTACGTGTGCGTCGCCGCACCGGGTACTGCCGAGGCCTTCACCTTCAACATCGACAGCCTCGTCATGTTCGAGCAGTCCTCGGGCGACGTGCGCAAGGGCCAGCAGGACCTCGCCAATGCGGTCATGAGCCCCGCCTTCCAGGAGGTGTTCAACCTCAACAAGGGCTCGATCCCGGCGCGCATGAACATGAACCTCGACAAGTTCGACGACTGCGCGAAGCTGTCGGCGCGCGACTTCGAGGCGGCCTCCAAGCGTGGCTCGCTGGTGCCGAGCATCGCCCACCAGATGGCCGTGTCGGCCGCGACGGCGGGCGCGATGCAGGACGTCGTCACGCAGTTCTTCAACACCCCGGCGATGAAGCCGAAGGAAGCCGCCGACAAGCTCGCCCGCGCGGCGCTGACGAAGTAAGCATCCTCACCGGATACTGAAACTGCCGGCGGCGCCCGCGAGGATGCCGCCGGGGCTTCGCCGCCAAAGGGAGTCTCTGAGGCGGCGGGACCGAGGAGAAGGGAATGGATCTGACTGCTCAAAGAATGACTGCGGCGCCCGAGTCCGGCGCGGGCACGGAGGCGAAACCGCGCCTCGGCGACCGCATCGACGCATGGCTGCCGAAAATCGTGCTGGCGCCGACTTTCGTCTGCGCGCTGGTCTTCATCTACGGCTACATCCTGTGGACGGCGGTGCTCTCTCTGACGCCGTCGCGGATGCTGCCGAAATACGAGTTCGCGGGACTCGCGCAATTCGAGGCGCTGTTCGCGAACGAACGCTGGTGGCTGGCGCTGAAGAACCTGGCGCTGTTCGGCGGCACCTTCGTGCTGGTGTGCCTCGCCGTCGGGCTGCTGCTGGCGATCCTGCTCGACCAGAAGATCCGCGGCGAAGGCCTCATCCGCTCGATCTACCTGTATCCGATGGCGCTGTCCTTCATCGTCACCGGCACCGCGTGGAAATGGATCCTCAACCCCGAGTTGGGGATCGAGCGCCTGCTGCACGACGGGGGTTTCGAGAATGCGCGATTCGACTGGCTGATCGATCCCGAGATGGCGATCTACACCGTCGTCGTCGCCGCGGTGTGGCAGTCGTCGGGCTTCGTGATGGCGCTCTTCCTCGCGGGGCTGCGCGGCATCGACGACTCGATCATCAAGGCGGCGCAGGTCGATGGCGCCTCGATGCCGACGATCTACCGCCGCATCATCATCCCGAGCCTGCGGCCGGTGTTCTTCTCGAGCTTCATGATCCTGACGCACATCGCGGTGAAGAGCTTCGACCTCGTGATGGCGCTGACGAACGGCGGCCCGGGCTTCTCGTCCGACGTGCCGGCGACCTTCATGTACTCCTTCGCCTTCACCCGCAACCAGATCGGCCTCGGCGCCGCCAGCGCGATGATGATGCTGATGATCGTGGTCGCGGTGATCGTGCCCTTCATGTACTCGGAACTCCGGAGGCCGCGCCATGGCTGAGATGACTTCGACCCGCAATACGGGCCAACTCGTCGGTCGCACGATCGTCTACGGCCTGCTGGTGCTGGTCTGCTTCTACTACCTGATGCCGCTCTTCGTGATGGTCACGACCTCGCTGAAGAGCCTCGACGAGATCCGCGCCGGCAACCTGCTGTCGCTGCCGCAGGACCCGAACCTCGACGCCTGGGGCAAGGCCTGGTCCTCCGCGTGCACCGGCGTGCAGTGCGAGGGCCTCGCCGGCTTCTTCTGGAACTCGGTGTCCTTCGTCGTGCCGGCGGTGCTGATGTCGACCCTGATCGGCGCGGTGAACGGCTACGTGCTGACGATGTGGCGCTTCCGCGGCAGCGATCTCTTGTTCGGCCTGCTGATGATCGGCTGCTTCATCCCGTTCCAGGTCGTGTTGCTGCCGATGGCGCGCACCCTCGGGGCGATGGGCATCGCCAACTCGACCACCGGCCTCGTGTTCGTGCATGTGGTGTACGGCCTCGCCTTCACGACGCTGTTCTTCCGCAACTACTACGTCACGATCCCCGACGAGCTGGTGAAGGCGGCGAAGATCGACGGCGCGGGCTTCTGGCTGATCTTCCGCCGCATCATCCTGCCGCTGTCCGCGCCGATCATCGTCGTCAGCATCATCTGGCAATTCACCCAGGTGTGGAACGACTTCCTGTTCGGGGTGGTGTTCTCGTCGGGCGATCGCCAGCCGATCACCGTCGCGCTGAACAACCTCGTGAATACCTCGACCGGGGTCAAGGAATACAACGTCGACATGGCCGCCGCGATCATCGCCGCGCTGCCGACCCTCTTCGTGTACGTCGTCGCCGGCAAGTACTTCGTGCGCGGTCTCACGGCCGGTGCGGTGAAGGGCTGAAGGCCCTGGAAATCAACATAAAGGAGCGAGACAAAATGGGCGCTTTATCCATCCGCGACGTGCGCAAGTCCTACCAGGGCACCGAAATCCTCAAGGGCATCAACCTCGAGATCGAGAAGGGCGAGTTCCTGATCCTCGTGGGCCCCTCCGGCTGCGGCAAATCGACGCTGCTGTCGATGATCGCCGGCCTCGACACCGTGAGCTCGGGCGAGATCCGCATCGGCGACCGCGTCGTCAACAACCTGAGCCCCAAGGACCGGGACATCGCGATGGTGTTCCAGTCCTACGCGCTGTACCCGAGCATGACGGTGCGCGAGAACATCTCCTTCGGGCTGGAGATCCGCAAGGTCGGCAAGGCCGAGCAGCAGAAGATCGTCGAACGCGTCGCGCAGACGCTGCAGATCGGGCACCTGCTGGACCGCAAGCCTTCGCAGCTCTCCGGCGGGCAGCGTCAGCGCGTCGCAATGGGGCGCGCGATCGCCCGCGATCCGTCGCTGTTCCTGTTCGACGAGCCGCTGTCGAACCTCGATGCGAAGCTGCGTGTCGAGATGCGCGTCGAGATCAAGCAGCTGCACCAGCGCATGGGCACCACGATCGTCTATGTCACCCACGACCAGATCGAGGCGATGACGCTCGGCGACAAGATCGCCGTGATGAAGGCGGGCGAAGTGCAGCAGTTCGGCACGCCGCAGCAGATCTACGACAACCCGGCGAACCTCTTCGTCGCGGGCTTCATGGGCTCGCCGTCGATGAACTTCATCCCGGCGCGCGTCGAGCCGATGGGCGGCGGCCACGGCGTGCGGCTGGAGAGCGGGGCGAACAGCTACGTCTTCCCGGCGGTGTCGGCGAACGGCAAGCTGAAAGCGTGGGAAGGCAAGGAGGTCGTGTTCGGCATCCGCCCGGAGCAGATCACGCACAAGGTTGAATCGAGCCTGGGCGCCGAGTACATCCAGACCGCGTCGATGCCGATCAGCCTGACCGAACCGACCGGGCCGGACACGCTGGTGCTGGTGCCGGTGAACGGCCGCGAGGTGACCTGCCGGGTGCATCCCGCGCATGCGCGTGCGCCGGGCGAGAAGATGGATTTGATGTTCGACCTGTCGAAGGCGGTGTTCTTCGATCCCGCGTCGGAGCTGCGGATCGCGTGACATGGCACGGATCGTGGGGCGGATGAGCCGGGGGCCGAATCTGCCAACCGAGCCGCCACACGTTGGTGCCTCGTCGGGCACCGCGTGGCGGGATGCGCTTTGCTTTCCCGCCCTACGATTCGGCTTTCCAGCGAGCCCGTACTTGATCCACGTAGCCGTAGCCGATCAGTGCGACTTCGATCGGAGAGGACATCACGGAATGTCTCCTTCAGGGCAGGCGAGGGCGGGAAGGCGTGTCGCGGGCTCGAAGATAGGCGATATGACGTTGCCGCGATGCGTCAAAATACGAACTCTTGCGATTTGCGGCGGAACGTGCGGGGCGCCGGCCTTCGGTTCGACGGAATCGCCGAAAGTTTCCCGGGCCCGGACGGCGGCATGCCGCGTCGCGACTGGATCGGGGTAATGGAGTCGACATGACGATCGAAGAAGAAAAAGACCTGAATCGCGAATCCGCGCCGGAGTTCGGCGACGGCCCGCGCCTGCTCGCGGACATCGGCGCGACCAATGCCCGTTTTGCGCTCGAGCGCGCGCCCGGCCGCGTCGAGGCGATCGAGGTCCTGCACTGCGGCGACTATGCCGGCATCGTCGACGTCATCCAGGCCTACCTGCGGCAACAGGGCGGCCCGGCTCCGCGCCACGCGGCGATCGCGATCGCGAATCCGATCGATGGCGATCACGTGAAGATGACGAACCGCGATTGGCAGTTCTCCATCGAGGAGACGCGTCGTGCGCTCGGCTTCGACACCTTGCTGGTCGTGAACGACTTCACCGCGCTCGCGATGGCGCTGTCGCGGCTGTCGACGGGCGAGCGCGTGCAGGTGGGTGGAGGCGAGCCTGCCCCCGACGGCGTGATCGGCCTGATCGGCCCGGGTACCGGCCTCGGCGTGTCCGGCCTGATTCCTGCCGAGGACCGCTGGATCACCCTCGGCAGCGAAGGCGGCCACACCACGTTCGCGCCGGCGGACGAGCGCGAACTCTTCATCCTGCAGTACGCATGGCGCGAAATGCCGCACGTGTCGTCGGAACGGTTCGTGTCCGGCCCCGGCCTGGAGCTGATCCACCGTGCGCTCGCCGAGCGCAATGGCGTGGCGGGCGTGCAGCCTCTGAACGCGGCCGACATCGTCACGCGCGCTGTCGCGGGCGGCGATCCGCTGTGCGCCGAAGTCATCGATTGCTTCTGCGCGATGCTGGGCACGGTCGCGTCGGACCTCGCGCTGACGCTCGGGTCGGTCGGCGGTATCTACATCGGCGGTGGTGTCGTGCCGCGGCTGGGGGCGCTCTTCCAGCGCTCGTCCTTCCGGCAGCGTTTCGAAGCCAAGGGGCGCTTTGCGGACTACCTCGCGCGCATCCCGACCTACCTGATCACCGCGCCGTATCCTGCTCTGCAGGGCGTCTCGGCGATCCTCGGCCACCACCTGCAGGCCGGGACCGGCGGCAGCCCGCTGATCGAAAAGGTGCGTGCGGCGCTGCCGAACCTGAGCAAGGCGGAGCAGCGCGTCGCGCGCCTGCTGCTGGAGCAGCCGCGCAGCTTCGTGAACGATCCGGTCGCGGACATCGCGCATCACGCCGACGTGAGCCAGCCGACCGTGATCCGCTTCTGCCGCACGATGGGCTTCACCGGGCTGTCGGACTTCCGCCTGAAGCTGGCATCGGGCCTTACCGGCACGGTGCCGGTGCGCCACAGCCAGGTGAAGGCCGGCGATGCGGCGCCGGACCTGTCGGCGAAGGTGCTGGACAACACGGTGTCGGCGATCCTGAGCCTGCGCGACGGGCTGGACCCCGCGGCCGTGGAGCTGGCGATCGGACTGCTGCAGAAGGCCTCGCGCATCGAGTTCTATGGCGCGGGCAACTCCAGCATCGTCGCGCTCGACGGCCAGTACAAGTTCTTCCGCTTCCGCATCCCCGCCGTCGCCTACGCCGATCCGCGCCTCGAGGCGATGGCGGCGGAACTGCTGGGGCCCGGCGACGTCGTGGTTGCGATCTCGAGTTCCGGGCGGTTGCCCGAACTGCTGCATGCGGTGGATCTCGCCCTTGCGGCCGGCGCCGCAGTGATCTCGATCACCGCCAGCCACTCGCCGCTCGCGAAGAAGGCCACCGTGAATCTCGCCGTCGATCACTCCGAAGACATCTCGACACACGTCTCGATGATCTCGCGCATCCTGCATCTGCTGATGCTTGACGTACTCGCGGTCGGCGTCGCGGTGCGTGGCGGCGTGCGGCGGGCGGGTCTGCCCGGATCGCGGCGCTCGTCCGATGCGGGCGACGTGGGCGCATTGGTATCGCACGCGAGCTGACCGTCAAGGCGGCAAGGGATGCGACCGATCGCCCTGATCCGGAGGGTGTCTGCCTGCCGGGCCGATACCCGCTACGGTGGAGGCAAACCCCCGCCGTTCAGTGCTTGACGAGGGGGCAGCCGCCCTCGGCGAGCGGCTTGAAGGCCTGTTCGGCAGGGATGGTCCGCAGGATGCGCAGGTAGTCCCACGGGATGGTGATCTCCGCGGGCTTTTTCACTTCCATCAGGTAGGTGTCGTGCACCATGCGGCCGTCCTCGCGCAGGCGGGCGTTGCGCACGATCGGGTCGCGGATCGGCAGTTCGCGCATCTTCGCGACCACGGTCGTACCCTTGTCGCTGCCGCTCGCCGCGACGGCCTTGAAATAATGCGTCAGCGCCGAATAGACGCCGGCCTGCATGTCGTTGGGCATCGCCCCGGTGCGCGCGCGAAAACGTTCCGACCAGGCGCGCGCCTCCGGGTCCCGGTTCCAGTAGAAGGCGTGCGCGAGCTTGAGGCCCTGGGCCAGTTGCGGCTTCATCAGATGCACGTCGTTGAGCGTCGTCGCGACCGCCGCGAGCACCGTCTGGCCCTTGCTCACGCTCAGCACGTCGTAGCTCTGGCGCACGGCGCGGATCATGTCGTCGCCGGCGTTGACCAGCGCGATCGCGTCGGCGCCGGACTGCGCAGCCTGCCGGAGCTGGGCGAAGAGCTGCTCCTGGCCGAGCGTGTGGCGCGCGGCGCCGATCACGTTGCCGCCGCTGGCAGCGATGACCTTCGTCAGGTCGGCCTGCACGTTCTGGCCGAAGGCATTATCGACGGTGACGAAGTACCACGAGCGCGCACCCCGTTGCGTGAGCTCACGTCCGATCGCGGTCGTGAACGCGTAGCCGTCGTACATCCAGTGGATGCCGGTGGGGGCGCAGGCGGAGCCGGTGAGGTCCGAGGTCATCACGCCGTTGTAGAAGACCACCGCCCCGCGCGAGCGGTTGAGCTCCTGCACGGCCAGCGCCGCCGGCGAGGCGACGACGTCGGCGATGACGTCCACGCCTTCCTCGTCGAGCCAGCGGCGTGCCGTTTCGACGGCCCGGACGACATCGTTGCCATGATCCGCGATGACGAGCCTGATCGGACGGCCGGCGACCTCGCCTCCGGCGTCCTCGACCGCCATCCGTGCGGCGGCCGCGGATCCGTGTCCCGAAATGTTGGCGTAGACCGAGCTCATGTCGGCGAGGAGCCCGACCCGCACTTCGCCGTCGGATATCGTGGCTGCGGCCGGGCCCGCGCTGCCGCATGCAATCGCGCCGAATGCCGCGGCCACGAACATGCGCATCCGGCGCCGAGGGCGCGGGCGCCCCTGAAGGCGAAAATTGCCGTCGCGCGTATTGTCCATCGGGGTATCCAGAGCGGAAAATGTCCGCGATCATAGAAGGGGTTTTCCGCAGGCACAACCGTCGGCCTGCCCGAAACATAAGGGGATGTTCAGGTTGAAGGAGCAATCGAAGGGGGCGCAGCGCCTGCCCTTCATCATTTACGTCGTTGCGGTGCTGGCGGGCGTGATGCTGATGATCGGTTTCGCGCGATTCAATACGCTGCACGAGGTGTTCCTGGGCGCCAACTTCAACGCCGTGCATGGCGCACGCACACTGCTGAAGGCGCGCTACTTTCTCGGCCACGCGCAGGAGCGCGTCGAACGCGCCGGCGATGACCTCCAGAAGCGCAGCCAGCATCTCGCCCGCGCCGAGGAGGCGCTCGCGCTGGCGGCGAGCTACGGGGCCGAAGGACAGGACGCCGACCCCGCGCTGCGCCGTTCTCTGTTGAGTCGCATCGACCCGATCCGCGAGTCGGTTTCACGCGTGGCGCTGCTGGACGGCGATGCCGCGGACCAACAGCTCGCCGAAGTTGCGGCCGAGGTGCGCCGGCTTGCGAGCGATTTCGAGGCGGCCGAACTCGACCGCTGGGGAGTGCTGTCTTCGCTGAACGCGCAACTCGCCGATCGCATGGACGGCATGCGCCTGCTCATCGCCGCGATCGTCGCGGGTTTCGCGCTCCTGATGTGGATGCTTGGCTGGGCGCTGTTGCAGGCGCGCAGGGCCGAGATCGGTCTGCGGCGCGCCAAGGATGAGCTCGAGGCGATCCAGCAGACCACCCTGGATGCGGCCGCCGTCGGTATCGCGTACGTGGATGCGAGCAATCCCGCGGACCGTCGCATCACGCGGTCCAACCGCCAGATGGCCACGATCTTCGGCTATCCCGAAGGCGGCATGATCGGCCTCAGGACGGTGGAACTGTTTCCCGATGAGTGGACCCACGACCAGGTGGCGAGCCGGGTGCTGCCCGGCCTCGCGACGGGCGATGTACTGCGCATGGAAACGCAGATGCGTCGTCGCGGTGGCGAGGTGTTCTGGTGCGCGCTGTCGGGCAAGGCGATCGATCCCGGCGATCTCGGACGCGGCCTGGTGTGGACCTTCGACGACGTCACCGAGCGCAAGACCGCGGAGACGGAGGTGCGCGATGCGCGCGAGCGTGCCGAGGCGTGCAGCCGCGCAAAGAGCGAGTTCCTCGCCAACATGAGCCACGAGATCCGCACGCCCTTCACGGGCATTCTGGGCGTGCTCGATCTGCTGCGCCAGACGACGCTGACAGAAAAGCAGGACAGGTACGTCCGCCTCGCGCACGACAGCGCGCGGCAGTTGCTGGGCATCGTCAACGACATCATCGACATTTCCCGCGTCGAGGCCGGCAAGCTCGTGATCCGGCCGGAGAGCTTCGACCCGCGTTCGCTGTTCGACGATGCCGCCCTGATCCATGAGGCTGCCGTCGCGCGCAAGAACCTGCGCTTCAAGACTTCGTGGAGCGGAGATATTCCGCCGCTGCTGCAAGGCGACCCGGTGCGTTTGCGCCAGGTGACCGACAACCTGCTCAGCAATGCGGTGAAGTTCACCGCCAGCGGCGGGATAACGTTGAGCGTCGGCTGGCAGCCGACCGACGCGACCACGGGGCGTCTGCGGGTGGAGGTGCGCGACACCGGGATCGGGATCGCACGGCAATTCCAGGAAAAAATTTTCGAGAAGTTTGCGCAGGCCGATTCGTCGACGACACGCATGTTCGGCGGCAGCGGACTGGGACTCGCGATCTGCCGCCAGCTCGTCGGCCTGATGGGCGGCGAGCTGGGCCTCAAGAGCCGCGAAGGCAGGGGCAGCACCTTCTGGTTCGAGCTGCCTCTCGCGCTGGGCGACCCGCTTCCGGCGCCGGTGCCGCACGCCGTCGCGGGGCGTCTTGCGGGCGTTCGCGTCGTGCTCGCGGACGACGTGGAGGTGAGCCAGGAAGTGCTCGGCGAGTACCTGCGTGCAGGCGGATGCGTCGTGCGGTCGGCGCGCAACGGCGACGAGGCCGTCGCGCTGGTGCGCGACTGGAAGCCCGATCTGGTGTTGATGGACTGCCAGATGCCATGCACGGACGGGTATGAGGCAGCGCGCCGCATCCGTCTGCTCGAGGATTCCGCGCGGCACACGCCGATCATTGCGCTGACCGCGTTCGCAATGAGCGGGGATCGCGAGAAGTGCCTCGAGTCGGGGATGGACGACTACCTGTCCAAGCCGGTCGAGCGCGACGTCCTGCTCGGCACGCTCTTGAAGTGGCTGCGGCGCGACGCGGCGGAGCGCTCGGGGCGGGCGGAGTTCGTCGGGCGAGTGCTGCTTGTGGACGACGATCCGGGCATCCGCGAAGCGAGCAGCGGGCTGCTCCAAGCGCTGGGCTGCGAGGTGAAGGTCGCCGCTTCGGGGCGCGAGGCCCTCGAAGTCGCACTCGGCGAACCGAACCTCGATCTCGTGCTGATGGACTGCCGCATGCCCGGCATGGACGGCTGGGAAACGAGTCGTGCGTGGCGCGAGCGCGAGCGCGAACTCGGCCAGACGCCCACAGCGATCGTTGCACTCACTGCCGGCGAACGCGACGAGAGCCTCGAGCGTTGCCGCGAGGCGGGAATGGACGACTTCCTCGGCAAGCCGTTCTCGCCTGCCGAATTGAGCGGTCTGCTGAGGCGCTGGCTCGCCACTGTCTGAACGGCGTCCGGATCGCAGCTCGCAAACCGCAGACGCTGCGAGCTCCTCCCGCCAAGGTGGTTCGGCACGAAGGCCCTTGCAGGTGGAGGACCGCTGATCGACCTCGGCGTGCATCGGCTCGATCGGGCGTTGTGGTTGATGGGTTGAACCTGCACCTGCATCAGCCGGCCGGCGAGGCGCCCTCGGCGACAGCGGCTTCATGATCGGGCCGCCGCTTATCGGCGGCCTTGCGCATGCTGGTTTACTGACGGCGGCGCTGTCGGTGGTCGTGGCCGGCGCCGCGTTGCCGGTATTTGGCGCCCGCCGGATTTCCTGAAAGGAATGATCGACGCGCTGGACGGACGGGAGTCCGTCCGGCATGCGTTCCCAACGTGTTTCGCTGCGAGGCCTGCTTGGTTGGGCGAAAGCGCTTTCGGGAGAAATAATCCACGAATGAATGTGTAGTTGGAACAAATACACTAACCGTGTACGTCAATGTTGACTCCTGATATGGCTTTCTGGAAGAGCGTTAAGTATCAATAAAATCGGACTTTATTGGTCGTTCAAGGATGTTTCGGCCCCCCTCGATGCGTGCTTGACTTGTCAAAAAGATACAAAGTATTTGCGTTCGAAAAGTAGCAATACTACACTTCGCGTCAACACGGATCTGGCGAAGCCGGTCCGCGTGCGGAGAGTAAGTCGACAAACGTTTTCCGTCCGGTGCACGCGCCCGCAGAGGTGTGGTGACGGGCGGCATGGCACGAAGAAATCGAGGAAGAGGAGACAACCAGGATGATCACGAAGAAATCCGCCATCGCTCTCGGCATCGCGCTGGCTTTCTGCGGAAGCGCCGGCGCGGCCGACAAGACAAAGCAGACGCGCGTCGAGGAACTCGAGGCGCGCATCGCAAAGCTCGAGGAGATGCTGCGTCAGGTGACCACGGCCGCCCAGCAGGCGACCACTGCGGCCCAGCAAGCTACGACCGCCGCGCAGCAGGCGAGCAGCAGCGCCCAGCAGGCCGGCGAAGTTGCCCGCAAGGCCGACACCACCGCGTCGGCGGCGAAGGCGGCCAGCGATGCGCAGGCGCCGCTGACCAAGGCGGCGGCCGAAACCGCGTCGTCCTTCGAGTTCCACGGATATGCCCGCGCGGGCACCGTGTCGAACAGCGACATGTTCACTGTGAAGGGGGTAGGCCCCTACATCACGCCGGCAGGCAATCTGGGTGGTGCGGTGGGCCGCCTGGGCCTGGAGACCGATACCTATGCCGAAGCGAAGTTGCTGAAGAACTTCCGCTCGGATGACGGCAGTTGGGCGACCTTCGGCTTCATGCTTGCCGACGGCGTCAATAGCAATAACGACTGGACCGGTGGCGAGAACGGCATCAACGTTCGCTGGGCGTATGCCGAAATGGGCAACCTTCCGACCTTCAAGGGCACGGCGCTGGAGAACGCGACGATCTGGGCGGGCAAACGCTTCGACAAGAAGAACTTCGACATCCATTTCTTTGACAGCGATTTTGTCTTCCTGTCGGGCACCGGTGCGGGGGTCTACGACGCCCAGGTGACGCCGGACTGGAAAACCAACGTGTCGGTGTACGGTCGCGACTTCCTCAATGAGGACGACGAAGGCATCAAGAGCTACGTCTTCACGATGAACAACTATGTCGGCAACTGGCAGTTCATGCTCAACGGCATGCATGCGAAGAACAACGACGTGAACGGCAGCGACCGCGCGACCAGCGGCTTGCACGGCCTGTTTGCCTATCATGCGCCGAGCTTCTACGGGGTCGCCGATGGCTTCTCGAAGACCGGCGTGCTGGCTGGTCGGGGCTTGGGGGCCGAGGTCAAGCGGCTCGGCGCGGTCGGTAATCTGCTGGAAGACGCTCAGGCGTTTCGCGTGATGAGCTTCGGCGTGACCGATCTCGCGCCGAAATGGAAAGTCTCGCCCGCGCTGATGGCCGAAGTCAGCAAGGATCGCTTCAACAAGGGCGACGAGTACAAGTGGGCGTCCGCCAACCTGCGCTTCACCAACGCCATCAACAAGAACTTCGCGATGCAGTACGAAGGCAGCTTCCAGTACATGGATCTGGACAGCACCTTCACCCAGGCGAAGGGCAACTTCTACAAGCTGACCGTCTCACCAACCTTCAAGCTCGACACCGGCGCCGGCTTCTTTGCGCGGCCCGAGCTGCGCCTCTTCGCCACGTGGATGGGTTGGGACAAGGATCTGAACGGTTTTACCTACGACGGCAGCGCGAACGAGGGTTTCGGCAGCACGAAATTCACCGGCGACAGCAAGTGGCTGGTGGGCGCGCAGATGGAAGTGTGGTTCTGAGCCTGAAGGCCTGAACAGGGTGAAACCATGGAGCCCCGCCGCAGCGCGCGGTTCTCATGGGCAGCCTTCCCCGGTTGTGCCCGGGAGGGGCTAGCCGAGCGCCTTCGCGCGCGGGCGTCGGGTAGGGGCGGGCGGCGGGCCGTCCGTCTCGCCCGCGCCGACGCACGGCTGCCCGAGGCGGTGCAGGTCGGCGAGCGGCTTGCCGGCAAGCACGTCGAGCACCAGATCGGCGAGGGCGCGGCCGGTCGACTCGCCGGTCGGCTGCAGCACGGCGGTCACAGTGCAGGTGAGCGGAATCTCGGACGGGATGCCGTCGTACACGATCAGCGACATCCCGCTGCCGGGCTTCCAGCCCTTGTCCCCGAGGGCGCGCAATGCGCCCACGCCCGCGACGTTGTTGTCGACCAGCAGCGCGGTGGGGGGCTTCTTCATCGCCAGCAGCCTGCCGACGGCCTGGTATCCGCCGATGCGGTTGAGCGGGGCCTCGATGACCAGTTCGGGATCGGGTTCGAGGCCGGCTTCGCGCAAGGCCGTGATGAAGCCCTTGTAGCGCTGCGCTGCGAAGGTCAACTCCAGCGGCGCATGGATCAGGGCGATGCGGCGGTGGCCCAGGTCGAGCAGGCGCCGGGCGGCCATGCGGCCGCCGGCTTCGTTGTCGAAATCGAACCACGCATAGGGCAGCGCCGTTTCCGTGCGGCCATAGGCGACGAACGGAAAGTTGCGTTCCTGCAGGAAGCGGATGCGCGGGTCGTCCAGGCGCGTGCGCGCGACGATCAGTGCGTCGACGCGCCGGCCATCGATGAGGCGACGGTAGGTGTCGAGCTCGACGTCGGGGCGCGACGAATGGATCAGCAGGTCGATGCGGTGCTCCGCGAGCCGCTCGGTGAGGCCGGATACGACCTCGCCGAAGCGCATGTCGCCGATGTCGCTCGCGCCGAACGGATACACGATGCCGATCGCGTCGGCGCGGCCGGTGGCGAGCTGCCGCGCCTGGGGATTGGGCTGGTAGCCGAGCTGGCTTGCGGCCTCGATGACGCGCTGGCGCGTGGTCTCGCTGACGTCCGAATAGCCGTTGAGCGCACGGCTCACGGTCGTTTGCGACAGTCCGAGCGACTCGGACAGCATTTTCAGATTGACCTTCATCGGTGTTCCTTCGGCCCGTATCGGGCATTCATGGGCCGTTTGCGGACGGCCCGCGCTATGACCCAAGTCTAGCGAGTTTTCGGGAGCGGGTTCCTCACACAAAAAACAGTTTACATCCAAAGCGCTTCGGATTACGATCCAAACCGCTTTGGAAGATTTTATAGCTTCATCAGACATATTCATCAAGAGCGGGTTTTCGATGTCCCCGGCGCGTATGTCGTGCGGGGCGCTGAGCGAGGAGCAGGGGCTTGGAAACGAAGTGGTGGCACGACGCCGTGGTGTATCAGATCTATCCGCGCAGCTTCTGCGATGCGAACGGCGACGGCATCGGCGATCTCGCCGGGATCATCGCCAGGCTGGACTACCTGCGCACGCTGGGCGTGAATGTGATCTGGCTGTCGCCGGTATACCGCTCGCCGATGGACGACAACGGCTACGACATCTCGGACTACTGCGACATCGCGCCGGAGTTCGGCACGCTTGAAGAGATGGATGCGCTGATCGCCGAGGCCGCCAGGCGCGAGATCCGCATCGTGATGGACCTCGTCGTCAATCACACCTCGGACGAGCACCCGTGGTTCGTCGAGGCGCGGAAGTCGAGGGACAACCCGTACCGCGATTACTACATCTGGCGCGCGCCGCAGGCCGACGGCTCGGTGCCGGACGTGCAGCGTTCCTACTTTGGCGGTAGCGCCTGGGAGTTCGACGCGGCGACCGGCGAGTACTACTTCCACCTGTTCTCGAAGCGCCAGCCGGATCTGAACTGGGCGAACCCCAAGGTCCAGCGCGAAGTGCATCGCATGATGAACTGGTGGCTCGACCGCGGCATCGGCGGCTTCCGCATGGACGTGATCGACCTGATCGGCAAGGACGTCGACGCCGGCGTCACGACCAATGGCCCGCGCCTGCATGCGCTGCTGCGCGAGATGAATGCGGCGACTTTCGGCGAGCGCGACGTGCTGACCGTGGGCGAGGCGTGGAGCGCGACGCCGGAGATCGCGAAGCTCTATTCCGATCCGTTGCGCCGCGAGCTGTCGATGGTGTTCCAGTTCGAACACATCACGATCACCTGGGATCCTGAGCACGGCAAATGGGCGCCGCGCGCGTTCGACCTGCGCGAGTTCAAGCAGGTGATCACGAAATGGCAGACGGCGCTTGCCGACACCGGTTGGAATTCGCTCTTCTGGAACAACCACGACTTGCCGCGTGCGGTGTCGAAGTACGGCGATCCGGGCCGCTACCGCGTCGAGTCCGCGAAGATGCTCGCGACCGCGCTGCATTTCCTGAAGGGCACGCCCTACGTCTATCAGGGCGAGGAGATCGGCATGACCAACGTGCGCTTCGACTCGATCGCCGACTACCAGGACATCGAGTCGCTGAACCTCTACCGCGAGCGCACCGCGGCGGGCGTGCCGCACGCGGCGATGATGGAAGGCATCTACGCCAACGGCCGCGACAACGCCCGCACGCCGATGCAGTGGGATGACACGGTCAATGCCGGCTTCACGGCCAGCACGCCCTGGCTGAAGGTGAATCCCAACTACCGCGAGATCAACGCGGCGGCGGCGCTCGACGACCCGAACTCGATCTTCCATCACTACCGCCGCCTGATCGCGCTGCGCAAGCAGCGCGCGGCGATGGTGCACGGCGATTACCGGCCGCTGTTCGAGGCGCACCCGCAGGTCTTCGCCTACGAACGCAATCTCGGCGACGAGCGCATCGTCGTCATCAGCAACTTCTTCGCGGAGCCGGTCGAGCTGGAACTGCCGGCCGGGCTGCGCGGCGTGCGGGGCGAATGCCTCGTGAGCAACTACGACAGCCGCGGCGAGCTGGGCGACACGCTCGCGCTACGCCCCTACGAATCCTTCGCCCTCGCGCTCGGCGCGCGGGCAGCCTGACGAGAGGAATCCCCCAATGAGTGAACAGCACAACAAGGTCGTGAAGACGCAGTGGTGGAAGGAGGCGGTCGCCTACCAGATCTACCCGCGCAGCTTCATGGACTCCAATGGCGATGGCATCGGCGACCTGAACGGCATCACCGCGCGCCTCGACTACCTGAAGGCGCTCGGCATCGACGTGATCTGGATTTGCCCGATGTACAAGTCGCCCAACGACGACAACGGCTACGACATCGCCGATTACCACGCGATCATGGAGGAGTTCGGCACGATGGCCGACTTCGATCGCCTGCTCGACGCGGTGCATAGCCGCGGCATGCGCCTGATCCTCGACCTGGTGGTGAACCACACCAGCGACGAGCACGCGTGGTTCATCGAGTCGCGCTCGTCGAAGGACAACCCGAAGCGCGACTGGTACGTGTGGCGCGACGGCAAGGATGGCAAGGGGGGTGAAAAAGGCAATGAGCCGAACAACTGGGAAAGCATCTTCAAGGGTTCGGCGTGGAAGTACGACGAGACGACGGGCCAGTACTTCCTGCACCTCTTCTCGACGCGCCAGCCCGACCTGAACTGGGAAAACCCGGAAGTGCGCACGGCGATCAACGACATGGTGCGCTGGTGGCTGGACAAGGGCATCGACGGCTACCGTCTCGACGCCGTGAGCCACATGAAGAAGGTGGCCGGGCTGCCCGACATGCCGAACCCGCAAGGGCTCGACTACGTGTCCTGCCTGGATATGCACATGAATGTCGACGGCGTGCTCGACTACATGGACAACCTGTGCCAGAACAGTTTTGCGGACTACGACATCATGACGGTGGGCGAGGCCAACGGCGTTTCCGCCGAGCAGGCGCGCGACTGGGTGGGGACGGACCGCAATCGCCTCAACATGATCTTCCAGTTCGAGCACCTCCACCTGTGGGCGCAGGACCCGAAGGCGGCGCTGGACGTCGTCGGGTTGAAGAAGATTTTCTCGCGCTGGCAGGGCACGTTGCACGGCGTGGGCTGGAACGCGCTGTTCCTCGAGAACCACGACATCCCGCGCATCGTGTCGAAGTGGGGCGATGTCGAGCACTACTGGCGCGAGAGCGCGACCGCGCTCGCGACGATGTATTTCCTGATGGAAGGCACGCCCTTCATCTATCAGGGGCAGGAGATCGGGATGACCAACACCCGCTTCGACGGCATCGACGACTTCAACGACGTCTTCGCGAAGAACGAGTTCGCGCTGCAGCGCGCGCAGGGTGTGCCGGCCTCCGACATCATCGCCGGGCTGGCGGTGACCTCGCGCGACAACTCGCGCACGCCGATGCAGTGGGACGCCTCGCCCAACGCCGGTTTCACGAGCGGCACGCCCTGGCTGAAGGTGAATCCGAACTACCCCGCGATCAACGTCGCGCAGCAGGAAGCCGACCCCGACTCGATCCTGAATTACCACCGCCGCCTGATTGCGCTGCGCAAGGCCGAACGGGCGCTGGTGCACGGCCGCTACGCGCTGCTGCTGGACAACGATCCGCAGATCTACGCCTACACGCGCACGCTGGGCAGCGCACAGATCGTCGTCATCACGAACCTGTCGGGCAAGGACGCGCGCTGCGGGCATGACGGTTTCGCGCTGCGTCATGAAGACCTGCTGCTCGCGAATTACCCGGTCGCGGCGCACGAAGACACCCGCCGGCTGACGCTGCGCCCGTTTGAAGCCCGCGTGTACCGCGTGAGCTGACCCGGCACCGAACACACACTACCGAAACTGAAGATTACGGAGGAGACACCATCATGAAGAAACTGCTACCGGCTGCCCTGGGCGCCCTGTTGTTCGCGGCATTGCCCGCCGCGCACGCCGACACGCTCAAGATGGCGTGCAACATCTCGGGTGCGATGAAGCCGTTCTGCGAGCACGTCAAGCAGCGCTTCGAGAAGGAAACGCCGCACAAGCTCGAATTCGTCGAGATGCCGGCGGCTTCCGACGAAAAGCTCGCGCTGTTCCAGCAGATCTTCGCCGCGAAGGACGGCAACGCGGTCGACGTGCTGTCGATCGACGTGATCTGGGTCGGCCTGCTGGACAAGCACATGCTCGACCTGACCGACAAGGTGAAGGACCTGGAGCCGGCCTTCTTCCCCAACAACTGGAAGAACAACATCGTCAACGGCCGGATCAAGGCCGTGCCGGGGCAGGTCGATGCCGGGATGATGTACTACCGCAAGGACCTGCTGGAAAAGTACAAGGAGCAACCGCCCAAGACCTGGGAGGACCTGACCCGCATCGCAACGAAAATCCAGAAGGCCGAGCGCGACGCCGGGCAGAAGAATTTCTGGGGCTTCGTCTTCCAGGGCAAGGCCTACGAGGGCCTCTCCTGCGACGTGATGGAGTGGGTTGCGTCCTACAACGGCGGCACTTTCGTCGACCCTGCGGGCAACGTGACGATCAATAATCCCAAGGCGGCGAAGGCGCTCAACACCGCGGCGAGCTGGGTCGGCACGATCGCGCCGAAGGGCGTGATGGGCTATCAGGAGGAGGAGTCGCGCGCGGTGTTCCAGAACGGCGACGCGCTCTTCATGCGCAACTGGCCCTACGCCTACCTGCTGACGCAGGACGCCACCAGCCCGGTCAGGGGCAAGGTCGGCGTGCTGCCGATTCCGAAGGGCGGTGAGGACGGTCTGCATGCGGCGACGCTCGGCGGCTGGCAGTGGGGCGTGAGCACCTACTCGAAGAATCCCGATGCGGCCGTGAAGCTGGTGCGCATCCTGTCCGAGTCGGACACGCAGAAACGCGCCTTCATGCTGCTGGGCATTCCGCCCGCGCGCGTCGATACCTACCAGGATGCGGAAGTGCAGGCCAAGGCGCCGTACCTCGCGGAGTTCAAGGACGTGTTCGCGAACGCCGTGCCGCGTCCCTCGACCCCGACGCGCTCGCAGTTCCCGAAAGTGTCGAAGGCGATGTTCAACGCCGGCTATGACGTGCTGAGCGGCCGCGCGACCGGCGAACAGGCGGTGGCGGACCTCGAGGACAAGTTGAAGCGCATCAAGGGCCGCGAGTGGAAGTGATTGCGATGCCGGCGTGACAGCTTCGGCGCATCGTTCCTCCCCCTTGAAGGGGAGGGGGCTACCGTGCAGCACTCAGCCGGACTTCACGCGATTGCTGGCCGGGTTAATACGAGGTATCAACGATGACTCACAATTCCGAAAGCCTGCTGCCATCGGCCGCGGTCGCACCGCCCCCGACGGCGAGCGCGCCGGGCCGCAAGCGCAGCCTGCAACAGCGCCGCGCCCGCGCGGCATGGGTGCTGGTCGCGCCGGCGCTGATACTGCTGTTCGCGGTGGCGGGCTGGCCGCTGTTGCGCACGCTGTTCTACAGCTTTACCGACGCCGCGATGGATACCCCCGAGGAGTACAACTTCGTCGGGTTGGCCAACTATCTCGACTTCGCCGACGGCGAGCGCTTCGGCGTGCTCGCTGACCCATTGTGGTGGCAGGCGGTTGGCAACACGCTGTGGTTCACGGCGTGCTCGGTGTCGCTGGAACTGTTCTTCGGCATGCTGCTCGCGTTGCTGATGAACGAGAAGTTTCGCGGCCAGGGCCTCGTGCGTGCGGCGATCCTGGTGCCGTGGGCGATCCCGACGATCGTCACGGCGAAGATGTGGGGCTGGATGTTCCACGACCAGTACGGCGTGATCAACGACCTGCTGCTGCGCGTCGGCCTGATCGAGACGCCGCTCGCGTGGATCGCCGAACCGACGCTGTCGATGTGGGCGGTGGTGATCGCCGACGTGTGGAAGACGGTGCCCTTCATGGCGCTGATGCTGCTCGCCGCGCTGCAGATGATCCCCTCCGACCTCTACGAGGCCGCACGCGTCGATGGCGCCACCGCGTGGCAGCGTTTCCGCCGCATCACGTTGCCGCTGATCATGCCGGCGATGATCGTCGCGCTGATCTTCCGCGTGATGGACGCGCTGCGCGTGTTCGACCTGATCTACGTGCTGACTTCGAACAGCGAGGCGACGATCTCGATCTCCGGCTACGCCCGCGAGCAGATGGTGTCCTTCCAGGAGATGGGCGTCGGCTCGGCCGCATCGGTGCTGGTGTTCATGATGGTCGCAGGCATCGCCGCGTGCTTCCTGTGGATCAACCGCTTCAGCCACGAAGGCAAGGAGGCACGGGAATGAAGCTCACACGCCAACAACGAGAGCTGGGCACGAAATTCTGGATCTACCTGGCGGCCCTGGTCGTCAGCGTGATCTGCGTGTTCCCGTTCTACAACGCAATCCTGACCTCGCTGCGCACGGGGCAGGATCTCTTCCTGACGAGCTACCTGCCGACCACCTTCCACTGGGAGAACTACGTCAGCGCGCTGGGCGAGAACGGCGTTGGACGCAGCCTGCTGAACTCCTTCCTCGTCGCGACGATCGCCGTCGGTATCTGCCTGCTGGTGTCGATCACCGCGGCCTTCGCGCTGGCGCGGGTGCGCTTCCGCGGCCGCAAATACATCCTCTTCACGATCCTGTGCGTGTCGATGTTCCCGCAGGTCGCGGTGCTGTCGGGGATGTTCGAGCTGGTGCGCTTCCTCGGCCTGTACGACTCGATCGGCTCGCTGATCCTGTCCTACACCACCTTCTCGCTGCCCTTCACGGTGTGGGTGCTGACGACCTTCATGCGCTCGCTGCCGGTTGAGCTGGAAGAGGCCGCGATCGTCGATGGCGCAAGCCTGTGGGTGATCATCACCAAGATCTTCGCACCGATCATGGGGCCGTCGCTGGTCACCACCGGGCTGCTCGCCTTCATCGGCGCATGGAACGAGTTCATGTTCGCGCTGACCTTCATCATCTCCAACGAGAACCGCACCGTGCCGGTCGCCATCGGCATGTTGCAGGGCACCTCGCAGTACGAATTGCCGTGGGGGCACATCATGGCCGCGTCGGTGGTCGTGACGATCCCGATCATCGTGCTGGTGCTGATCTTCCAGAAGCGCATCGTCAGCGGGCTGACCGCCGGCGCCGTCAAAGGCTAATCACGAACAGAACCCGGCGCGCCCGCGGCGGTCCGCCCCCCGACAAGGAATCACGATCATGGCTCAACTGACTCTCGAGAAACTCAACAAGCGCTACGGCGACGCCGCGCAGGTCATCAAGGCGATCGACCTGCAGGTCAACAGCGGCGAATTCGTCGTCATCGTCGGCCCGTCCGGCTGCGGCAAGTCGACGCTGCTGCGCATGATCGCCGGCCTGGAGGACATCTCCGGCGGCAACATGTACATCGACGGCACCCGCGTGAATGACGACACGCCGTCCGAGCGCGGCATCGGCATGGTGTTCCAGTCGTATGCGCTGTACCCCCATATGAGCGTGTACGAAAACATGGCCTTCGGCCTGCAGCTCGCGAAGCTGCCGAAGGACGAGATCGCGCGCCGCGTGGAGCAGAGCGCCCGCATCCTGCAGCTCGAACCGCTGCTGCAGCGGCGTCCGAAGGATCTTTCCGGCGGCCAGCGCCAGCGCGTCGCGATCGGTCGCGCCATTGCGCGCGAGCCCAAGCTCTTCCTCTTCGACGAGCCGCTATCGAACCTCGACGCGGCGCTGCGCGTGCAGATGCGCATGGAGATCGCCGCGCTGCACCGCCGCCTTAAATCCACGATCATCTACGTCACGCATGATCAGGTCGAGGCGATGACGCTCGCGCAGCGCATCGTCGTCCTGAACCGCGGCAACGTCGAGCAGGTCGGCACGCCGCTGGAACTCTACGACCATCCCGCGAACGAGTTCGTCGCTCAATTCATCGGCTCGCCGAAGATGAACCTGCTCCCCGGCACCTTGGTGAGCTCGGGCGATACCGAAAGCGTCGTCAGGCTGTGGCACGGCAAGCAACTGACGGTGCCGATCGCCACGCCCGCGAGCGCCGAAGGGACCAAGGTCAAGCTGGGCATTCGCCCCGAGCACATCGAGTGGGGCACCGTCGCGGACGCGCCTTACCTCGCCGACGTGCTGTTCGTCGAGCACATGGGCAACGAGACCTACCACTACCTCGATAGCGGCAAGCTCGGCGAACCGTGGGTCGTACGCAATTCGCGCCGCTCGGACATCGCGGCCGGCGAGACGGTCGGCTACTCGCTTCCACCCGAGCACTGCCACCTCTTCGACGAGTCGGGCAAGGCCTTCGCTCGTCGCGCCGTCGGCAACGGCGCGAGCTGCCTGCCGGGCATGGACGCGCCCCCGATCACGTTCGCGGAGCCGGCGCGCACGAACGTGATGCACTGAAAGACCGTAGGGCGGAAGAGCGAAGCGCATATCGCCATATGCCCGGTGTTTGACGCCCATGCGGCGGACAACGCCGCTGCGCGGCTCATCCGCCCTACGCAACCCGTCGTGACCGTTCCCCGCGACAAGGAAAATAAGTGACAGAAGACGGACTCCAGACCTCGGGCGCACTGTTCGAGGCCGTGCAGCTCGCGCGCGTGTTCGAGGATTCGAAGACTTTCCCCGACAGTGTCCCGCTTGCGCCGCCGGAGCGGATCGCGGACGAGTTCAACGCGCTCGTCGGCGATTTCGTGCGCAGGCGTTTCGCGCTGCCGGGCCAGGGCGCGGGCACGTCCGGATCCGTGCGGCCGGCGCCAAGCCTCGCCGCCCACATCGACCAGCTGTGGCCCGCGCTCACGCGCGACGCCGATCGCGCCGACGTTCCGCTCGGCTCGCTGATCCCGCTGCCCCATCCCTATGTCGTGCCCGGCGGGCGCTTCCGCGAGATCTACTACTGGGACAGCTACTTCACGATGCTGGGCCTGCTCGCGTCGAAGCGCTTCGACCTCGTCGAGAACATGATCCGCAACTTCGCGTGGCTCATCGACACGCACGGCCACATCCCCAACGGCAACCGCAGCTATTTTCTCAGCCGCTCGCAGCCGCCGATGTTCGCCTTCATGCTGCGCCTGCTCGAGTGCGAACGGGGCTTTGACGCGGTGCGACCGTATCTGCCGCAAGTGGAGCGCGAATATGGCTATTGGATGTCGCGCACGCCGGCACCGCACAACGGTCGTGCGATGGCCGACCGGCGCACGGTGCGCCTCGCCGACGGCGCGCTGCTCAACCGCTACTGGGACGAGCGCAACACGCCGCGCGAAGAGTCCTTCGCCGAGGACGTCGAACTCCATGCCCACGCGGCCCCGCAGCAGCAGGACGAGCTTTACCGCAACCTGCGCGCCGGTGCGGAGTCGGGCTGGGACTTCAGCAGCCGCTGGTGCAATGAGGGCGGACAGCTGGAGAGCATCCGCACGACCGAATTGATCCCGGTCGACCTCAACTGCCTGCTGTTCCGCATCGAGCGGATGCTTGGCGACTGGCTCGCGCAACTGGGCGAACCCCGTGCCGTCGATTACCGGCTCGCGGCCGAGCGCCGGCGCGTGGCAATCATCAAGCACTGCTGGAACGAAGAGCTGGGCTGGTTCTTCGACGGGGCCTGGCGCGACGGAAAGCAGAGCGGATGCTGGTCACTGGCGGGCGGTTTCCCGCTGTACTGCGGTCTCGTCGACGAGGCGCAGGCCGAACGCGTCGCGCGCAACATCGCCCAGCGTTTCCTGCGACCCGGCGGGGTCGTGACGACCCTGACCGATTCGCATGAACAGTGGGATTCGCCGAACGGCTGGGCGCCGCTGCAGTGGGTGGTGGTGCAGGGGCTGCTCGACTACGGATATGACCAACTTGCGCGCGAGATCGCGACCCGTTTCGTCGAGCTGGCCGACCGGGTGTGGCGCCGCACCGGCAAGCTGATGGAAAAGTATGACGTGTGCGACATGGGGCTCGACGCCGGTGGCGGCGAGTATCCGGTGCAGGACGGCTTCGGCTGGACCAACGGGGTCGTGCGCGCCTTCATCGAACGCTTCGAGCTCGACGCGTATCGGGGCTCCTGAATCCTCGATCGCCTCGCTTCCCCCGTTTTCCCGTCACGAGGACAACATGCTGAAGTTCCCTGCCGGCCCCCTGTGGGCGCTGGTGACCGGCTTTGCCGCGCTGGGCGGCGTCGGCAGCGTCCTGATGACGCGCCAGCCGGAGTTCTACCAGCGCTGGAGCCTCGACAACGCCGAATGGGGCTGGGCGCTGTTCGCCACCGGTCTCGGCGGCGTGCTGGCGTATCCGCTCAACCGCTGGCTGCTGGCGCGCTGGGGCGGTCGCGGGATGTTGCACCGCTTCGGCACGGCCGGTGGCATCGTGCTGGCGGCCATCCCCTGGCTGCCCGGTGTCCCTGGCCTGTATGCGGGGCTCTTCGCGCAGGGCGTGATCTACAACGGCGTCGGCGTCGCGATCAACCAGCAGGCTTCGCAGTGGGAACT
The DNA here is from genome assembly GCF_900156155.1 of Aromatoleum tolulyticum. Taxonomy (GTDB): domain Bacteria; phylum Pseudomonadota; class Gammaproteobacteria; order Burkholderiales; family Rhodocyclaceae; genus Aromatoleum; species Aromatoleum tolulyticum. The sequence goes on along the minus strand of NZ_FTMD01000002.1, from coordinate 359,910 downwards.
GCAGCGCGGTACGCGCATGATGGGACGCCTGCACGCCACCTTCTTCCTCGGCAGCGTGCTGTCGGCCTTCATCAGCAGCCTGCTCGCGGCGCTCGACGTCGGCCTGCCGCTGCACATGGCCGCGGTCGGCCTCGTCGCCGCGCTGATCCATCGCGCCGCTGCGGCGACGCTCGAGGCCGAGGCCGCCCGATCGACCACGCCCGTCGCCATGCATCACGCCCCCGAATCCTGGCTCGGCCTGGGCCTGCTGTTCTGCTGGTGCACCGTGCTCGAAAGCGGCGTCATGGGCTGGGCGTCGGTGTATCTCAACCAGAGCCTGCAGGCGAGCGAGAGCCTGTCCGGCATCGGCCTCGCGCTGTTTTTCGGGGCGATGGCGGTGGGGCGGCTCTTCTCGGACGGTCTCGTCACGCGTCACGGTGCGCTGCGCATCGTCCGCACGGGCGCGATCGCCTGTGCGATCTCTCTCGCGCTCGCGGCCTGGCAGCAGCAGCTGCCGGTCGCCTTGCTCGCCTTCGCCGTCACCGGTCTGGGCCTCGCTGCCGCTGCGCCGGTCATCTTCTCGGTCGCCGGGCGGATGGGCGGGGAGGCGCTTGCCCTGATCGCCGGTCTCGGGGCGCTCGGCGGACTGCTCGGACCCGTGATCCTCGGCTGCATCGCCAGCTATGTGTCGCTCGACTGGGTGCTCGCCACGCTCGCCGCGGTCGCCGTCGCGATCGCCCGGCAGGCGGCCACTCTCGATGCGGGCGGCGAGGACAGGCTGAGGGGGCGGTCGGCAGTAAGCCTTCCCTGAACGCGCCGCCGCGCACGGTCCGGCCGGGTGCTATGGTGAAGGTGACGGTCGCCTGTACGGGTATCGGTTCGGCACGACGCCACGGCGCGGCCCATCACTGGGGAGGCGCGACACCATGAATCTGATTGCTGTCAGGATCGAAAAGCCCGAGCCGATCAACTTCATCCTCGGCCAGACGCACTTCATCAAGTCGGTCGAGGACATCCACGAAGCGCTGGTGAATGCGGTGCCCGGCATCCGCTTCGGGCTGGCGTTCTGCGAAGCATCCGGCGACCGCCTGATCCGCTGGTCGGGCACGGACCACGCGATGGTCCTGATGGCACAGACGAACGCGCAGGCGATTGCTGCGGGTCACAGCTTCATCGTCTTCCTCGGCGAAGGCTTTTATCCGGTCAACGTCCTCAACGCGATCAAGCAGGTACCCGAGGTATGCCGCATCTTCTGTGCGACGTCGAATCCGGTAGATGTCCTGCTGGCGGAGACGGGGCAGGGGCGGGGCATCATCGGCGTCGTCGACGGCGCGCCGCCGCTCGGGATCGAGGATGAGCAGCAGATCGACGCACGCAAGAAGCTGCTGCGGCAGATCGGCTACAAGCTCTGAGTGCGGAACGGGGCTGAGCCGACGCCGCGCGGTCGCCGGCGGCGGGGTATCGCTTGGGCAACTGCACGTCGTTCTGCGGTGGAACCAACCTTGTGGTGCATGAAGTGTCTAAATTCGGCGCTGGCGCGTGGATGAGCGGCCAGCGGTTGATCAGGGGCGTGCCATGACGATGGACGAGCAATTGTCGGGCAGGGAGAGGATGGCGGCGACGCATCCCCATTCGGATGGGCCGGAGCTTGGCTATGCCCTGACCGCGCTGCGCGTGACCCACGCGGCCGTGCGCGCTGCGACGGACGAGCCTGGACTGTTGCGCAACGTCTGCCAGGCGGTCGTCGACACGGCGGCTTTCCGGTTCGCAGCGGTCAGTTTCGCCGATGTGGAATGCCTTACGCTGCAGCGCGTTGCATGCTCCGAACCGACGTTGGACGACTTCGGTGAGGAGTTCCCGGCGTTCGACGATTCGCCGTGGGGACTCGCCGCGCGCGAAGCCTTGCTGGCCGGGCGGCCATTCCTCGCCCCTGCCGGACATGCGTCGATTCTTGCGGTGTTGCCGCTGCGCGACGGAACGCAACTGCTCGGCGCGCTGCAGATCGCAGGCATGCGTGCGGACGGCTTCGCCGCCGGCTCCGTTGATCTCCTCCAGGAGGCGGTCAATGCACTTGCTTATGGCATGATCGTGCTGCGCAAGGCCGAGCGCCACGCCGTGGTCGAGGAGGCTCTGCGCCGGGTGAACCGCGCACGCAAGACCCTTAGCGAGGCGAACCGCGCGCTGGTGCGTGCCACCGAGGAGCAGGGCCTGCTGCAGGACATCTGCCGGATCATCGTCGAGGAAGGCGGATATCGCTTCGCATGGGTAGGCTATGCCCAGCACGACGAAGCGAAGAGCGTGGCGATCATGGCCTTTCACGGTATCGACCGCGAGTTCCTCGACTGGCAGCGCCTTACATGGGGCGAGGGCGAACGGGGACATGGTGCCACCGGCGTGGCGATCCGCACCGGGCAGCCCAGCATCGGCCGCAGCATCCGGAAGGACGAAGCCCTCGCCCCGTGGCGTGACGAAGACCTGCGGCGGGGCATCGCTGCGGTCAGCGCGTTTCCGTTGCGGCAGGGCGACGAGATCCTGGGCAACCTGACGATCGCCGCCACCGAGGAGGATGCCTTCGACGAAGCGGAAGCCAGTCTGCTCGGCGAACTGGCGGACGATCTCTCCTTCGGCATCGCGACGCTGCGCCTGCGCGAACGGAGCCGGGAAGCGCAGGAGACGATCAAGCGCATGGCCGAGGAAGATGCGCTCACGGGCCTCCCGAACCGCTGGCGACTGCGCATGCGCCTGGTTGCCGAGATCGACGCCGCCAAGGTGCACAGCGGTCCTCTGGCGTTGCTGGTGCTCGGCGTGAATCACTTCCAGGAGGTGAATGAAACGCTCGGCTACCAGCAGGGCGACGTGATGCTGTGCGAGGTCGCCACCCGCATCCGGCGTGTCATGCAGGAAGCCTCAGGCATCGCCCGCGTCGGCGAATCGGAGTTCGCGATCCTGCTGCCGCACGCGGACGCCGCGGCTGCGTCGCGCGCGGCGCAGCGCCTGCTGACCGAACTGCTCGAGCCCGTCACGATCGGCGAGATCATGCTCGACGCCGGCGGCAGCATCGGCATCGCCGTGTTCCCCGGTCATGGCACGGAGGCCGACGCGCTGATCCGCCGTGCCAACGTCGCGATGCACCAAGCGCGCCAGCAGGGACACGGGCATGCGCTCTATACCGGCGGGCGCGATCGCGAGTGCGCGGGCCGGCTCGCGCTCATCGGCGATCTGCACCGTGCGATCGACGCCGGCCAGATGCGTCTCTACTGCCAGCCCAAGGCGCGGCTTTCCAGCGGCGAGTTGTGCGGCGTCGAAGCCCTGGTGCGCTGGGAGCATCCGCTGCGCGGCACCCTGTGGCCCAACGAGTTCATCGGCCTCGCCGAGCACAGCGGGCTCATCAGCCCGCTCACCGACTGGGTCATGCAGGCTGCCTTCCGCCAAAGCTATGTCTGGCGGCAGGACGGGCTCAGCGTGCCTGTGGCCGTGAACCTCTCCGCGCGCGACCTGCGCGATCCCAAGCTGATCGAGCGCGTGCGCAATCATTTCGCGACCTGGGGCGCCGACCCGGAGGACATCCAGTTCGAACTCACCGAAAGCGCGCTGATGCAGGATCCACAGGGCAGCCGGGACTGCCTGCAGCGGCTGAAGGACCTCGGCAGTGCCCTGTTCATCGACGATTTCGGCACCGGCTATTCCTCGCTTGCGTACCTGCAGAAGCTGCCCGTCGACGCGATCAAGATCGACAAATCCTTCGTGCAGGACATGCTCGCGAACAGCGATTCGGACGTCATCGTCCGCTCGACCATAGACCTCGCACATGATCTCGACCTCGAGGTCGTCGCGGAGGGCGTCGAGGACCGGGCCGGGTGGGAACACCTGTCGGCGCAAGGGTGCGACGTCGCGCAGGGCTACGTCATCAGCGAACCGATCCGCGCCGAGGCGTTCGCGGCGTGGCGCTCGGTGCGCGTCCAGTCAGTGCAGCAGCACTAAGGCAGCGGCCCGCGCGCGGGCGGAAAGGCGCCGGCCGGAAAGCAAAAAGCCCGGTCGTGCGATCCGGGCCCGTGCGAAGTGCGTTTGGTGCCGACAATCTGACTCGAACAGATGACCTACCGCTTACAAGGCGGGAAAATAGGCGTTTTGACTACCATAGACAGATATCTACAAAATCGCATGAAAGCCGCGCCATTAGTGGATTTGCGTGGAATTTGTGCGTAATCGCTCATAGACAAAAGTAGGCGCGCATCGCTAGAATTTGGCTACACCGTGGCTACACGGATGACCTACCGACCGCGACCCGAGGGCGAGGCGGATGGCTACACGGTGTAGCCAAAGGAGCCAACATCATGCAGCGAGAACGCCTTACCCCGGATCGCATCCGCCGCTTCACGTGCCCCGAGGGAATCAAGCAAGCATTCTTGTGGGATACCGTAGCGCCGCGCCTTGCGGTGCGCGCAACGGCCGGCGCGAAGGCGTTCATCTTCGAGGCCAAGTTGAACCGCCAAACCGTGCGCGTGACGGTCGGTGACGTTCGCGCGTGGAATATCGAGGACGCCCGCACGGAGGCCAACCGCCTGCTAACTCTGGTCGACAAGGGGATAGACCCGCGACAAGACAAAGCGGAGCGCCTCGCCGCTGTGGAGGCCAAGCGGGAGGAGGCCAAGCGGGACGAGGTAACCGTGGGGGAGGCTTGGCGCGCGTATCTCAAGGCCCGCGCCGGCAAGTGGGGCGAGCGCCATCTACTAAATCACCAGAACATGGCGAAGGAGGGCGGCGCACCGCGGACCCGAGGCCGCAGGCACGGGGAGTCCGATAAGACGCAACCGGGGCCCCTGTATCCGCTGCTCGCGATGCGCCTGTCGGAACTAGACGGGGAGGCCGTCAAGGCATGGCTCGAACCGTTGGCGGCCCGCACGCCCACCCAAGCCGCGCAGACTTACCGAGCCCTGCGTGCGTTCATGAGCTGGTGTGGCGATCGGCCCGAGTACCGGGACGTAACGCACGCTGACGCCTGCAATCGGCGCATGGCGCGCGATACGCTGCCCAAGGCCCGTGCTAAGGACGACTGCTTGCAGCGCGAACAGCTCGCGCTGTGGTTCGAGCACGTCGGCAAGATTGGAAACCCGGTCATTGCAGCATACCTACAAGCCCTCTTGCTCACCGGCGCTCGCCGCGAGGAGCTCGCCGGCCTGCGCTGGGATGACTTGGACTTTCAGTGGCGAAGCCTGACCATCCGCGACAAGGTAGAAGGCGAGCGCACCATTCCGCTGACCCCCTTTGTCGCCTCCCTCCTGGCACCGCTACCGCGCCGCAACGGATGGGTATTCAGCAGCCCCAAGGCGGAATCCGGGAGGCTGCAGGAGCCGCGCATTCAGCATGTGAAGGCCCTCGCCGCCGGAGGCCTGCCCGCGCTGTCTCTGCATGGATTGCGGCGCTCGTTTGGCACGCTGGCGGAATGGGTGGAAGTGCCGGCCGGGATCGTCGCGCAGATCATGGGGCACAAGCCCAGCGCCATCGCGGAGAAGCACTACCGGCGGCGCCCGCTCGATCTGCTTCGGATGTGGCACACCAAGGTCGAAGGGTGGATCTTGGAGCAGGCCGGCATTGAGCAACCGAGCGCGGAGCAGGCGCCGGGGCTTCGCGTGGTGGGGGCGTCAGCGTGAGCGCAATTCTCTATCCTTCGGAGCGCGACCGGATCTGTGGCGCGATGAGAAACATTTGGGTTACGGACGACGGTGAACTCCTGCTAGACGCGGGAGCTGCCAGATACGCGGCGCTCGTTGAGTCTGAATTGATCGCGCCGGCGCGAGAGCTTATCAGCGGGCAGGGCGATGGCGAGCGAACCGCCGCAGTTCTTAAATTCGTGGAGTGCGCCGAAGAGGTGCTCTACGCGGTTCGCTACGACCGGACCTTGACGGGGTATCACGTAGACGATCTGTGCGCGGCATGGGGGCGCATGCTGGAGCAGTTCGCGGGAATGGGCGGTGCGGTAGCCACGGGGCAAAAGAAGGGGGGCTCCTCTCGCAAGGGCAAGCTATCGCCGCTGAATCATGCAATAGAGCGAATCTGCGAGAAACTCGGGACGCGGGATTATGCGCAAGTGCTCGATGAGATCCGCTTAGACACAACCGAGGGGTCGGACCTCCTGGATGACCTCCGCGCCGCTCGCGAGAACCCGGTGAGGGTTCGTTTCCAGGAGATCGAGGGCGATTGCGTGCGGTACCTGGATACCGTAACGCAAACCGAACAGAGCAGAAGCCTGAAAACGCTCAAGAATCAACTCGCGCCCAAAAAGTAGTCCCGGAATGCTCCCAATGTCGGGATAGCGGATTGAAAAACTGGCGCCACCTGATAGACGAACGGTGGCAGCCATGCAACAGCAACTCATTACGACCGTCACGCTTGCCAAGGCGGTCGACGTCAAGCCCGCCTCGATCCGCACCGCCTTGTGGCGCCACGGGCATTACTGCGGATTGCGCCCCATACGCCTTGAAAACGGCCGCTTGCGCTGGCCCGCGGATGCTGTCGAGCGCCTGACCGCGGGGGCGTCGCAATGAAGCGCCGCCACGTAAGCGCCGCCGCCGTTGCGGCCGGCCAACGTCTGCAGCGTGCGGGGCTCTTGGCTGCACCGCTGCCCACTCCGACTCGCACCGAGCGCCGCGCCGCTGAACGGGCCGCCCGCAAGGGCCGCTCGCTATATCACCCGCTCACCTGGCGCGGCGAAGGGGGTGAGCGATGAGCCCCGCAAATGAAAGCGCCCTCGGCCTGGCGGGGCAAGAGGGCGCGGAAAATAGCTGTACGGGCATACAGACTGTGCAAAGTGTAGTGCCGCCCCCGCCGCAGGTCAATCGGTCCCCCTTGGTGGTGAGCCTGTTCCCAACGATCACCGCCGATCCCGTCGAGTGCGAGGTTTCAGACTTGGCCGCGCTCGCGCAAATGATCTCCCAGAGTCCCCCGCGGCAATCCAAGAGCGAGCTCCCCCTCCTGAAACTCGCCCGCTTCGGAACGCAGCGAACCGCCAGAGGTAGCTTGCGCCATGACGCCAACGTCATCGAGGTGACGGGCATCGAGGTCGACTATGACGGCGGCCAAGTGCAGCCCGAAGCGGTCGCGCAGCTCCTTTCCGTCTGCGGTGTTGAGGCGTTAATTTACAGCACTGCGAGCAGTACGCCGGGGTATCCCCGCTGGCGCGCGCTCTTCCGTCTGTCGCGCCCGCGCCGCCCCGAAGAGCGCGCGACCTACGTCGGGAAACTTAATACGATCCTCGGGGGCATCTCGGCGCCCGAGTCCTTTACGCTTTCGCAGGCGTATTACTTCGGTCCCGTGGCTGGCGGCCCCGCTCCTCGCATCATCCCCACGACCGGGGCGCCGGTCGACATCGCGCTGGCGGAACTTCCTCCGATGATGCCGCAGAGCACTCCCCGTGCGCGGCCCGCGACCCCGCTCGACTGGGAAAACAAGGCGCCCGAGCAGCAGGCCGCAACGATCGCGGACCTTCGCGATGCGCTCCGGTATCTGGACCCGGACGACCGCGCATCGTGGGTCAAGACGGGTCAGGCGCTTTGCTGTCTCGGCGACATTGGGTGCGAACTCTGGGAGGAGTGGTCCGCGACGTCGACGCGCTTCCCCGGCGGGGACGGTCTCGAGCAATGGGGCACATTCAGCGGCGAGCGTACCGACTACCGCGCGATCTTCACCGCCGCCGAGGCGCGCGGGTGGGCGAATCCCCGGCGCCGGGCGAACCCGTTCACCGGCAACGTGGCCCCGCAGACCACAGACCGCTATCAGCTAATCCCAGCGGATCAGTATGCCATGCGGCCGGCGCTGCCGTGGTGCGTCAAAGGCATCCTGCCCGCTGTCGGGCTCGGGGCATTGTTTGGTCCAAGCGGAAGCGGCAAAACCTTCCTCGGCTACGATCTCAGCGAGGCCCTGGAGCGCGGCGACGATTGGTTCGGACACAAGGTCGCGGCCCCCACCCCGGTAACTTACGTCGTGCAAGAGGGCGCCGCGGGGATGCCGAAGCGGGTGCGCGCCAACCATGCGCGCAACGGGACCGGCGCAACGGCCCCGGCGATCGTCGACGCGCCTTTCTCGCTGCTTGACGTGCGCGACTGGCCCGACCTTGCAAGCGCCATCCGCAACGCCGGTCGGGCCGGCGGCGTCGTGTTCATCGACACTTTGAACGCTGCCGCGCCGGGCGCCGACGAGAACAGCGCCGAGGCGATGGGGCGAATCCTGGCCGCCGTGCGCGCGCTGCAGGCCGAAGTCGGCGGGCTCGTGATGTTGATCCACCATCCCGGCAAGGACGTGTCCAAGGGGATGCGCGGGCACTCCAGCCTGTTCGCCGCGCTCGACGTGGTCATTGAGGTTACACGCGAAGGCGATCAGCGCACGTGGCGCGTCGCCAAGTCCAAGGACGGGCAGGACGGCACCGCGCACCCCTTCCGGCTCGTGACAGTGAATCTCGGAACCGACGCGGACGGCGACCCGGTCACGTCCTGCATCGTCGAGTCGGACGACCGTCCAATGCTGCCCCGCCCCTCGGCGAAGCTCACGCGCGCCCAGCGCATCGCCATGCAGGCGCTACGGGAGGCCGCCAAGACTCCCGAGCAGCTCGCCGGCTCGACGTGCATGACCGCTACCGAGGATCAATGGCGGCAACGCGCCTATCAACTTGGCATTTCATCGGCCGATTCCACGGACGCCAAGCGCAAAGCCTTTATTCGAGCACGGGACGAAATTATCGACCGTGGGCTCGTAATTAACGAAAACGGAAATTACCGGGTCGCGTTTATCGCAAATATCGCCCACCCGGACAGCCGGACAGACACGGACAAAACCGGACATTTGTCCGGCCACGGCCCCCCGTAGACCGGACAGACACGGACACACCCCTATAGGGGGTGTCCGGGTGTCCGGCCGGGGCGTGGTGTCCCGGTGCGGCATTCATAAATTAGCGCAACTGGAGAAATTACCGTGATTACCGACGCATTTATCAGCGAACTCAACCTCGCAAATTACCTCGCCTCCCGTCAGTCCGGGCAGCCGCCGACTTACCTCGCCCGGCCGACGCTCAGTGGCGAGTTGATGACGTTCTACTGCCCCGCGTGCAGGCGACCCCATTGGCACGGGCGCATGACCGGAATCTCGCACTATGTCGCCCACTGCGCAGATAGCCGAGCGCACCCCGCCGGTTACTACGTTGGCCTGGTGCCCGAAGACTCTGCCGCGCCCGCACGGCCCGCACGCGTTACGCCGGTGGGAAGCGTCTATCCGAAATACCCGGCGATGACGGTATGACTACGGGGTAGGGGCGAGGTAAAAAGCCACGGCACGACCGACCTGGCAACCGACGCCCAAATCAAATTTTCATGAACAAACGATTTTCAAAGCACTTTGAGGCCCGACCATGACGATTGCACCGAAACCCCCGCGAGCCCCGGCCGATCTGTCGCCGGCCGCGCGCAAATTGTGGGCGAAGCTCCACGACGATTATGTGATTGACGACGCCGCACGGCTGGCGACCCTCCACGAAGGACTGCGCGCCTACGACCGAGCCGCCGAAGCCGCCGCGATCGTCACCGCTCAGGGAATCACGGTGCTCGACCGCTATGGCGTCCCCAAGGTAAACCCCGCCGTCGACGTCGAGCACCGAAGCAGAACTCTGTTCCTCGCGGCAATGAAGCAGCTCCAGTTCAAGGTCGACGACGCCCCGCCGCCCAAGATCGGCCGTCCGCCGAGGGGGCGGTAATGACCACGCGACGCAGAGACCGCAGCAATTACGGGACTGTCCCCGAGCGCGTCGCCCGGCTGCTGCTCGAGGAGCCTCCCGCCGATGATGCCGAGGCACTGTGGATGCTCATCCAGCACGGGAGCCGCCTGCGCGCACTGTGGGCGGCATACGGGGCGATCCTGCTGCCGATATGGGCGAGGCGTCATCCCGGCACCCGACCGCGCGCCTGGTGGCGTGTGGAGGCTCCGGAGGCCCGCCGCAGGACGGACGAGCGCCTTCCACAGTGGCCCGGCCCACGGGGCACCCACGGCGCCGGCGAATACGAGTCGGAGGCCGCCTACCTGGACCGGCTCGGACTTCTGCAACGGGGCGAGCGCGCCAGGATTCCCGTCGAGGGATGGGCGCCGGAGGTAGTTGCGCGATGACCGCCGCACTGCCAGAGCTCGCCGCGGATCGCGTGCCGGTCCTCGAGGATGCCTACCTGGACGCCCTCGGCGCCTATGCAGACTTGCTCGAGGACCCGCGCGCCGCGTGCCTCTTGTGGATTCCCCGCCAGATCGCCGAGGCGCGCTTATGCCGAATCGAGCAAGCCCACGACGAGGCGATCGTTACCGCAACCAAGCGCCTCGGCGAGCGCGGCACATTGCGCCGGATCCGCGCCGACCTGCTCGCCGAGAACGCCACCTCCACAACCCGCAAGAGGAGAAAAGCACCATGACCACCCAAGCCAAAGAGCTCGCCAGCATCGCCCGCGTTGCGCAGGAGGCCGCCGCCCTGATCGCCGCGGCCGTTGCGGCCGAACTCCCGCCCGAACACCGCCGGACCCTTGACGCCGCTATCACCGCAGGCGCCCGGCCCTTCCTGGTCACGCGCATCGACCCCCGCGCCCCGCGCCTGGAATTGTGGCTGCGCGAGCACGAGGGCGCCGAGCATATCGTCGCCACCATTGACCCCGCCGGCCGCGCTACGGGATCTCTTCGTCATTGACGTTATTGACGCAACCGTCAATAAGGCTTTGATTTGACAATATAAAATGCATGCCGTACGGTCGCGGACATGGCTCCCTCTAGGCACTACGGGACGTAGTGGGAGTGCCCGCCGACACACGGGACGTGTGCAGCGGGGTAAGAGCCAAACGCCTCCCCACGAGGCACACCCAAAAAATGCAATTGGAGTAACTGACAAATGAAAACGAAACTAATCTATGGCGCGCTTGCCGCGGTGGGCGCCCTGGTAATAATGGCCCTCGGCGCGGACCCGGCCGCCGCTGGCGTCCTGGCAATGGCCCTCGGCACGATGGAAGTGAAAGACCTCGAGGCCTTGCAAGAATCGCTGAAGAAAGGTTTGAAGGACCTGAGTGACCGGACGGGCCGCCAGCTTGACGACACCACGGCTGAACTGAAATCGCGCCTCCTCGACGTCGAGCAGGCGCTCGCGCATCGCGGCGGTAGCGGATACAGCGGCCCCCTCGGCGGCAGCCACAAGGCGGTTTCCGACGCGGTGCTCTCGGCGCCGGGCTTCGCCATGGTCGCGAGCCGCGAAGTCCCGGAGCTACGCGTGCGCCTGGACGCGAAGTCCCTGCATATCGGGATGAAAGCGGCCGTCGTTTCGCAAGACGCGCTCGTGCAGTCCGGACGAACCGAGATCATCGGCGCCGCTCAGCGCCGCCGCACACTACGCGACCTGCTCAACGTGCGCTTCACCGACGCCGGCTCGATGGAATTCCCCAAAGCGAGCCTGACGAACAACGCCGGCCCGCAGTACAGCTCGCCGAACCGTGAGAACGTCGCCAAGAACGAGTCGAGCCTATCCTTTACGCTCGGCAAAGCGGACGCCGTGACTGTTGCCCACTGGATCCCCGCCTCGCGTCAAGTGCTGGCCGATGCCGGCATGCTGCGCGCCTTCATCGACGGCCAACTGCTCTACGGGCTCTCGATCGAGGAGGAGGACCAAATTATGCTCGGCGACGGGAGCGGCGGCAGCATGGACGGGCTTGTGAATCAGGCCACGGCCTACAACCGCACCACGAGCGGAGATAATGGCGTGGATGTCTTACGCCGTAGCGTAACCCAGGTGCAGCTCGCCGACGGCAACCCGACCGGCATCCTTCTGAACCCGGCCGACGCCGAGGACCTCGCGCTGCTCAAGGACTCCCAGGGCCGCTACCTCGAGTGGAATGAAAAGCTCGTCCCGATCGTGGTCTCAAACGCCATTACGGCCGGGACGTTCCTCACAGGGGACTTCGCTCAGGCGTGTGATTATTGGGTCCGAGAAGATGCGCTCGTGCGGATCTCCGAGAGCCACAGCGACTTCTTCACCAAGAATATGATCGCGATCCTGGCCGAGCTACGCGCGATGCTGACCGTGTACCGGCCGGCTTTGCTCGTGAAAGGCGCGCTGTAAGGTTACTCCCCCGGCCCGGCGGGCGCCGCGAGGCGATACCGGGATGCGGAGGCCGGCATCCGCACAGGAGCAAACCGGCCGCCCCCTGGCGACGTCCCGCGCGCAGGGCACGCGCCCCGGTCCGGCATCCCACGGACGCGGGGCGCAACCTTTTGTGGACGGCTCTGGGTACTTCGAGATAGTCGAAAGTCAACGCACTGAATCTAGAGATTCACGACCACCACAACCACAGCGGCAATTGCAAATAGGATCTCAAAGATTAGGTAGAGCGACTGGCGAAAGACCGCGCAGACTAACTTTCGTTGAAGGTACGAGGGATCGGCGGTGGCTTTTTTCTGCGCGCGCTGCACGATCCAGCGGAATGGCAGGGGAATGACATCGGAATACGCACCTAGCGGGCGGGTAATGTCGAGTGATGTATTTACTTCAAGGCCGGCATCTTCAGCCATTGCTTGAATCTTCGCCTCTGTCTCAGCGTGCTTGGCAACGACCTCCCTCGCACTCGCCTCGGCCTCGGACTGAACAGAAAGGCCTAGGACGACATAAGCCGCGGCGGCACGCTGCAGTAACCCGAAGGCTAAGGCCCCAATCAAGAAAAGCAACACCGAGCGTAAGCCGGGCGTGCCAATCAGCTCTTGGCTGTCCTTAAGATTGGAAATTACAGCAACAATGGCACCGGCAACCCCAACGGTAGCCCAAGTTGCATAGCGATCGGTTGGCTCAGAGCTTGCAAGGAACGCCCGAATCATCCGAATTCGTAGCTGCTCCTCTGAGTTCCTTACAGTAATGTTCGCCCAGTTCTCGAGAGAACTGCGCAGATTGCCTCTAGCGTCACTCGACACGACATAGCTCCATGACTCGGCCGGCTTTAGGGCAGTGGTGGAGAAGGGTGGTCCACATCCGGCCACGTGATCAGCAGTTCTCGGCTACACCGTGGCTACACGGAGCCAGGAAAGCAAAAAGCCCGATCATTCTGACCGGGCTAAATACTTGATTCTATTGGTGCCGACAATCTGACTCGAACAGATGACCTACCGCTTACAAGGCGGTTGCTCTACCAACTGAGCTATGCCGGCGCGGGCCGGATTATAGCTTAACGATGGCGTCCTGAAAGCGCTGATAGATGGCTTCGACTTCCGCGCGGCAGTCGAGCAGGGCCTGTACTGCAGGGGCATAAAGCTGGGTGCCCGACATGCGCTCGATTTCCTGGAAGGCGTTGTCGAGCGTCCAGGCGGGCTTGTAGCTGCGCGCGCAGGCCAGCGCGTCGAAGACGTCGGCGGTGGCGACGATGCGGGCTTCCAGCGGGATGGCGTCGCCGGCGAGGCCGTGCGGATAGCCGCTGCCGTCCATGCGCTCGTGGTGCGCGATGACGATGTTGCGCAGCATGTCGATGTTCGACAGGGACGCGAGGCCGAAGTCGTTGATCAGGCGCTCGGCCATCTGCAGGCCGACGATGACGTGCTGGCGCATCTCCTCGCGTTCGGCGTCGTCGAGCTTGCCGGGCTTCAACAGGATGCGGTCGGGCACGCCGACCTTGCCGATGTCGTGCAGGGCGGAAAACAGGAAGATGTTCTCCGCGTAGTCGTCCGTCTTGCCGTGCGAAAGACCGATCTCGCGCGCGATGAGGCGGGCATAGCGCGCCATGCGGTCGAGGTGGGCGCCGGTTTCGAGGTCGCGCACGTGGGCGAACTGGCTCGCCAGCCGCAATCCGCCCACGAGCATCTGCACGGTGGCGAGTTCCTGCGTCACGATCATGCCGATGAGATGGCCGTAGAGCAGCAGGTCGGCGACAACGGGATCGGTGAACACGTCGCGTTCCCGCGCATCGAAGAACAGGAAGCCGAGCAGCTGGTCGCTGCGGCGGATCGGCAGTGTGAGGCTGGACAGGAAGCCCTCATGATGCAGCCAGCGCGAGTGCGTGGACTCGCTGACCGGCAGCCTGCTGAGGTCGTTCAGGACGCGTGCCTGTCCGCTGTCGGCGATCGCCAGAAGCGAGGGAACGCTGTCGATCGGGCACTCGTAGCCGTGCAGCGGGGAGATCCCCGGATCATTGCTGGCGACGAAGGTCTTGAGTCGGCGCATTTCGGGGTCGTACAGCGCCACGGCGATACGCGCGATGGTCGGATAGCGCGCGTGGATGCGCTGGTGCAGTTCGTGCACCTTGTCGCTGACCGACGCGACATGCAGGTTGCTGGCCTGCCTTGCGGCCGATGCGGCGAATTCCTGCCAGCTGTCGGTGACGCTCATGATGTTGGTTCGCGCGGGAACGGGAATCAATTATCAATTACGGCCCGAGGCGCCGCCAGTACTTTCGACACGGATCCAACGGGATGCCGCGTTGCGGCCGATGCGTGTCAGTAGCGGGCGCCGGTCGTGCGCAGACGTTCGATGTCCGGGATATGGATCGTGCGCCCCTCGACGACGATCAGGCCGGCCTCGGCCAGTTCGTGCAGGATTCGCGAGAAGTGTTCCTGCGTGAGGTTGAGCCGCGAGGCGATCGTGCCCTTGCTCGTGGGCAGGCGGATCGACACCCGTCCGCATAGCCCCGGTTCGCCGCTGCTTTCTTCCTCGCGCAGCAGGTAGCCGACGATGCGCTCGCGGCCCGAGAGCAGCGAGTAGGTCTCGACGTCGGCGATGAGGTGGTGCAGGCGCTGCGACAGGCCGGCGATGATGCGGCGGCAGAACGTGGGGTCGCGGTCCATCTCCTCGAACACCACGCTTTTGGCGATGTGCAGCAGCCGGCTGTCAGTGAGGGCCTGCGCCATCACGAAGTAGGGCTTTTCCATGAACATCACCGCCTCGCCGAAACTCTGGCCCGGGCGCATGATTTCGATGACCTTCTCCTGGCCTTCGGCGGAGGTGAAGGCGAGCTTGATCTGGCCGCACAGCACGAGGTGGAAGCCGTGGCAGGGGTCGCCGCGGTGGAACAGCACGGCGCCGCGCTCGACATTCTGTTCGCGCACGCCGCGGGCGAAACGGGCCAGTTCGGGCGGTTCGAATCCTTCGAGGAGCGGAACGTGCGCCAGCAGGCGGCACAGGTGTTCCGTGTCGGGCCTTGCGGCAGCGTGCGCTTCGCGTACGGTTGCGGTCACGGGCATCGCATCACCGAGTCAGTTGCGCATAGAACATCGGCAGGCGCGCGGGAAGTTCCTCCGGTTTGCGGATCACCGCGAAACCGGCCGGGCCGAAGAGATGGGGCAGGTAGCCGGCGCCCTCGCGGTCGATCGTCACGCAGAACGGCACGAGGCCCTGCTTGCGTGCCTCGGCGATCGCGACGCGTGTGTCCTCGATGCCGTAGCGGCCTTCGTAGAGATCGAGGTCGTTGGGCTTGCCGTCCGAGAGGATCAGGAGGATGCGGCGCGCGGCCGGCTCGTCGGCGAGGAGGGCGCTCGCGCGGCGGATTGCAGCGCCCAGGCGCGTGTAGTAGCCCGGCTTGATCGCGGTGATGCGGCCGCGGATGCGGTCGTCGAAGCGGTCGCCGAAGTCCTTCAGGCGATGGAAGCGCACCTGGCTGCGCTTCACCGACGAGAAGCCGGCGATCGCGAAGCGGTCCCCCGTCGCGCCCAACGCCTCGCCGAACAGCAGCAGCGCGTCGCGGATCACGTCGATGACGCGCGCCTCGCTCGACACCCAGCTGTCCGTGGACAGCGAGAGGTCGGCGAGCACCATGCAGGCGAGGTCGCGTTCGCGCTTCTCCAGCGACAGCCAGAGCTGGTCCGAGGGGTGGCGACCGACGGCGCGGTCGGTCTGCGCGCGCACGATGGCGTCGACGTCGAGTTCGGAGCCGTCCACCTGCGCCTTGATCCAGCGCCGGCCGGGCTGCAGCGCCGCGAACTGCTGGTGCAGGCGCTTCGCCGTGCGGCGCAGATGCTCGGGCAGGGGGCAGGGCTGGGCGTCGCGCGCGGCGAGTTCGACGAGGCGCACGTGGCCCTCGAGCAGCACGCCCTTGCGGTAGTCCCATTCCGGCAGCGGCAGGCCGTCGCCGAGCACGACGTCGTCCTCGGCAGCGGAGGGCAGGTCGAGGTCGAAGCGCACCTTGGAGGCGACGCGCTCCTTGTCCTGCGTGAGCGAAAGTTGATCCAGGTCGCGCGCCGCATCGGCGGCGTTCGGGTCGGGGTCGTCGTCGGCCGGACGATTGATGCGCAGGAACTCCGCGATCGCGAGCAGGCTTTCGGCGCGGAACATCAGCAGCAGGCCGTTCTTCTCCTTCGGCATGTCGACCTGCTCGGCGCGATGCGCGCGCCGCTCGGACTCCTCGAAGGCGGGCGGGCCGCCGTCGGCGGTCTGCTCCGGATCGGCGCTGCCGCGGCGGGCCGCTCCGCCGGCCGGGGCGAGCGAGCCGGTGAGCCACAGCAGCACGGGGTGCGCGGGCGGCGTGCCCTGCGGCACCGCCGGCAGCGCGAACACCGTTCCCGGCGCTTCGAGCGCGCGGCGGATCGCGCGTTCGCGCTCGGCCTCCTGCGGCGGAAGCTTGTCGGGGCTCGGGCGCTTGGGCAGATAGGCTTCGACGAGCCGCCGATAGCGCGGCTCAAGTCCCGGCCAGGCATGCAGTGCGGCGCAGGTCGCAAACTGGTTGCGGCGGAAGTCCCGGTCGGCTTCGTCTTCGCCTTCAGCCTCGAGGCCCTCATGCGCGGCGGCGAGCGCCGCGAGCCACAGGTAGAGATCGCGGTTCAGCGACTTCTCGGGGAAGGCGTCGATCTCCGGCGGCAGCCGCAGCGTCGACGGATCCATGCGCGCGCGTGCGGCCCGGTCGCCGGCGCCGGCGATGCGGGCGAGCAGGCCGCGCCGCGCACCGTGCTCATCGTTCGTCGCCGCAGCCACGCGCAGCCCCGGATCGCCTCCCAGCGCACGGAAGAACACGCCCGCCGTGCGTTCGATGTCCTTGAGCCGCACGACCGCGTCGGGGTGGTTGCCGACCGCGGCGCGGGTGATCAGACGGTGCCAGATCTTGCCTACGGCTTCTTCCATGTCATTTCCTGGCTAGCGTTCCTTGCCGGAGCGGAATCCGGCCTCGTTCTGGCGTGCGGCCTCGTTGCTCACCCACTGCAGCAGCGGACCCTGCGGGTTGGCGCGCTGGCTCTGTTCGCAGGCCTCGACGCACTGCGCGCATTGCGTGCAGGTGAACATCAGTCGCTTGATGTTGCGCGGCGTGAGCCGCATCGGGCACACGGCGTCGCACGCCGACTGGCGGTCCGGCAGGCAGTTCGCGCAGTCGGCGGCGCGCTTGCGCTGGAAGCCGACGACCATCGCGTTGCGGTTGCTCATCCACGCCAGGCTCTGGAACAGGCCGACGGCGCAGGCGTAGCGGCAGAAGAGATGGCGCGCGAAAAGGAATTCAACCGACAGCGCGCACGTCGCCGCGGTGAGGAAGATCGTCTGGTTGCGCGTGAGCGTGCCGCCGACGAGATTGCCGTACACCTCCGCGGGCGGCAGCAGATAGGTGAGAAACACCACTGCCCACAGGAAGGCGAAGAACGCCGCTGCCGGCACGACGATCAGCCACCAGCGCGCGTCCGCGCGCCACGGCGTGCCGTCCGCCTTCCACGGCGGCAGCGGTTCCCGGATCCACACGCTGGGCTTGCCCGAGGCCTTCTGCATCAGCTTGTTGATCGTTTCGACGACCGAGAAGTGCGGGCACAGCCAGCCGCAGTACAGGCGCCCCCACTTCCAAGACACCCACAGGAAGGCCGCCGCGCCGACGAGGATGGGGACGAACAGCCGCAACATCACGTTCGCGCCCGCTTCGAGCGCGCCGATGCGTCCGGCGACGAAATCGTCCATCCCCAGCCGCCATTCCATGCCGAGCAGCCATGCGTGGCCCGCGTCGAGGTCGTAGCGGAGGATGTCGAACACCGGCGCGAGGATGAACAGCGTGAAGAAGGCAAGCTGGAAGGCGATACGCTTCTTTTGCGTACGGTTGTGGCCCATCGGCTTCGCGGTCGCGATGGGAATCACGCGCCGGGCGGGTTTCGCCTCGAGGTCGGGATTCGCGGACAGCGGAGACGGGAACGGGGCGTTCATGGACTTACTCGTAGAGATCCGGGCCGATGAAGGGGTACTGCCAGCTGCGGCCGAGAATCGCGTGATTCAGTCCGACGACGCCGAAGATCACCAGCGTGGCGTGAAAGGAAACGAAGTAGAGGATCCCGAGTACCCACGACCATGGATCGTCCAATCCCCCGAGCAGGAAGATCCCGATGCTGACCCCGACCAGCATCGCGCCGCCGTAAATGCTCGCGACCACGGTCTGGCGCAGATGGTTGCGCACGACCAGCGGCGCGCTGTCGCGGTGACGGCGCCACAGTACCAGCAACGCGAGGAAGGCCAGCCCGGGCGCGATCAGCAGGTTCGCAAGGAAAAGCGCCTCGGCGAGGATCGCAAGGCGGGGGCCGGGCATCGGCTCCTTGAGGAGATCGGGTTCCTGGGCGGACATGGATATAGGCCGATTGACCCGGGGACGGTGTCAGCGCCCGAAGGTGGCCGACACCACCTCCATCAGCGCATCGGCGATTTCGGGGTCGTCCGTCAGGCTCTCGACGATCGCTGCGCGGCACGCCGTCACCGGGTCCATGCCGTCGCGTACCAGCAGCGCCGCGTACACCAACAGGCGCGTGCTCGCGGCTTCCTCGAGATCCTGGTCCTTCAGCGTGCGCAGCGCATGCGCGATCGACACCAGGCGCTTCGCCAGATCCGGTGCGCAGCGCGACTCGCCGATCAGGATCGCCTCCTCGCGCTCGGTGGCGGGGAAGTCGAAGCGCAGGCTCACGAAGCGCTGCCGCGTCGACGGCTTCATGCCCTTCAGCAGGTTCTGGTAGCCGGGGTTGTACGACACCACCAGCATGAAGGACGGCGGTGCGGCGAGCAGCTCGCCGGTACGGTCGATCGGCAGGATGCGGCGGTCGTCGGCGAGCGGGTGCAGCACGACCGTGGTGTCCTTGCGCGCCTCGACGACCTCGTCGAGGTAGCAGATGCCGCCCTCGCGCACCGCACGGGTCAAGGGGCCATCGCACCACACCGTCTGGCCGTCGCCGATCAGGTGGCGGCCGACGAGATCTGCGGCGGTCAGGTCGTCGTGGCAGGCCACGGTATACAGCGGCAGACCGAGGCGCGCCGCCATGTGCGCGACGAAGCGCGTCTTGCCGCATCCTGTCGGGCCCTTGATGAGCAGCGGCAGGCGGTTCTTCCACGCATGCTCGAAGACGTCGATTTCGTCGCCTGCGGGCTGGTAGAAGGGAACGTCGAGGTGGGGCGTGTCGAGCATCATGCGGCGAGTCCTTTCCAGTAGGCAATGCCGATCAGGGCGCAGACGAGCGTCATCCACCCGAGCGCGAGCATCGGCCACATCAGCGGGGCGCGGCGAAGCGCCATGTAGTCGAGGATGATCAGGGCGCCCTTGCCGAACGCGATCGAAAACAGCAGGCCGACGATCGCGGGGCCGGTCGCGCCGCTCTCGCCGACGCTCCAGGTCACGATGGTCGCCGCGATCAGCACGACCCAGATCACCGTGGCGCGCAGCGGCGTGCCGTGATCGGAGTGGGGCAGGGCGCGGGCGGAGGATCCTTGGGTTTGCATGGTTTTCACACCCCTCAACGCATTACATAGACCAGCGGGAACAGGATCAGCCACACCAGATCAACCATGTGCCAGTACGCCGCACCGGTCTCGATCCCGTTCATGTTGCCCGGGCTGTAGCGCCCCTTGCGCGCCCCGTTCCACAGCGCGGCGAGGATCACGAGTCCCAGGATCACGTGCATGAAGTGGAAGAAGGTCAGCACCAGATAGAACATGTGGAAGGTGCTCGAAGACAGGCTCACCCCCGCCGCGAACTTTGCCGTGTATTCGAACAGCTTCACGACGATGAAGCCCGCGCCGCACGCGAAGCCGCCGGCGATCCAGGTCGCTGCGCGACGCCCCTGGCCGGCTTCGGCCGCCTGCACCGCACGCACCACGAAGTAGCTCGAGGTCAGCAGCAGGATGGTGTTGAGCGCCCCGGCATTGCGGTCCAGCGCCAGCTGCTGCTCGTTGAACAGTTCGACGTTGTTCGCACGCGCGAAAGCGTAGGCGATGAAGAAGGCGCCGAAGGCGAGCAGTTCGGCGAGGATGAAGAACCAGATCGCCAGGTCGCCGGGCAGGCGCCGGGCGGGGCTGTCGGAAGCGACGGCCGGCAGGGCAGGCGGGCTCACGAGTGTTTGGGCGCATGTATTCATGTGTCCCAGTCTACGAAGGGGAGGAGCGCCGGACCTTGATTCTGGTTAACTCACGGATTTGGTGAAACAAATAGACGGGGAATATGCCCCAGTGCCCCGCAGATAAAAAAAGGGGCGGCCGAAGCCGCCCCGCAACCGCTTCACGTGCCCCGCGGAGGGCCGGAAGCGGGAGATCCATCATGCGTGGATCAGGGGTTTGCTGTCACCCTTGACGAAGAAGCTCGCCAGGTAGGTCACGAGGCCCGCGGCGAACACCACGCCGGCCCACAGGCGCATCCAGTAGAACAGCGAGATCTGGTCCTGCACCGCCATGAAGGGCATCGGGGTGTCGGACACGCGCTGCAGCCACACTTGCAGGATGCCGGCCGCGGTGAGGAACAGGGTGATGAAGACCATGGAGATCGTCATCAGCCAGAACGCCCACATCTCGCACACCTGAGCACGCTCGCCGTTCGCCGCACGACCGCGCAGCAGCGGCATCGCGTAGCTGATGATCGTCAGCACCACCAGCACGTAGGCGCCGTAGAAGGCCATGTGGCCGTGCGCCGCGGTGATCTGCGAACCGTGCGTGTAGTAGTTCACCGGAGCCAGGGTGTGCAGGAAGCCCCACACGCCGGCGCCGAGGAAGGCCATCACGCCGGTGCCCAGTGCCCACAGCACGGCAGCCTTGTTCGGATGCTCGCGGCGGCGGCGGTTCACCATGTTGAAGGCGAACACGGTCATTGCGAAGAACGGGATCGGCTCCAGTGCCGAGAAGATCGAACCGAGCCACTGCCAGTACGACGGCGTGCCGATCCAGAAGTAGTGGTGGCCGGTACCGATCAGGCCGGTGACGAGCGCCAGGGTGATGATGACGTACAGCCACTTCTCGATCACTTCGCGGTCGACGCCGGTCACCTTGATCAGCACGAAGGCAAGGATGGCGGCCATGATCAGTTCCCACACGCCTTCCACCCAGAGGTGCACAACCCACCACCAGTAGAACTTGTCCTTGACCAGGTTGCCCGGGTTGTAGAACGAGAACAGGAAGAAGATCGCCAGACCCCACAGGCCCATCAGCAGCACGATGCTGATGACGGTCTTGCGGCCCTTCAGCATGGTCATCGTGATGTTGAACAGGAAGGCCAGCGCCACGATCACGATGCCGATCTTGGTGATCAGCGGCTGTTCCAGGAACTCCCGTCCCATCGTCGCGAGGATGTTGTTGCCCGTCATCTCGGCGAGCGTCGAGTACGGCACCAGCAGGTAGCCGAGGATCGTCGCCGCGCCCGCGATCAGGAAGATCCAGAACATCAGCAGCGCGAGTTTCGGGCTATACAGCTCCGTTTCCGCCTCCTCGGGAATGAGGAAGTAGGTAGCGCCCATGAAGCCGAACAGCAGCCACACGATGAGCAGGTTGGTGTGCACCATCCGCGCTACGTTGAACGGGATTTCCGGGAAGAGGAAATCGCCGACGACGTACTGCAGACCCATGGCGAGACCGAAGATGATCTGTCCCACGAAGAGACCGATTGCCGCTATGAAGTACGGCATCGCGACCGATTGCGATGAATATTTCATGGTTATGAATTCCCTTGAAGTTGTCGATCCGATGCGCTTAGCCTTCGATGTTGGGAGGCCATTTCTGGGTATTGATTTCCGAGGTGTACTTCAGGAAGGCGACGATGTCGTCGAGCTCCTGCTCGGTGAAATTGAAATTCGGCATCTGGCGGCGTCCCGGCGTGCCGGTCGGCTGCGACTTGATCCACGCCTTGATGAACTCGGCGCCGCGACGCGGATAGACGTTGCCCAGCTCCGGAGCGAAGTAAGCGCCTTCGCCCAGCAGCGTGTGGCAACCGATGCAGTTGCGTGTTTCCCAGATGTGCTTGCCACGCAGGACCGACTCCGTCAGGTTCGCACGGTTGTCGGATTTCGGCAGTCCGCCCATGGTGTCGAACGTCAATGCCACCAGTAGCAGAAAAAAGAACACCGCCCCACCGTAGAAGATGTTGCGGGCCATCGCCTTGGTGAATGTACCGCTCATGGTTTGTCCCTCATTGTTTTGTCATGCATCCGAGTGATTGAGAAATAACCCGAAGGTTGCACGCATTCTCGGCAGCGAGGCCCCGTCGCTCCATGATTTGAATCAATTTCGGGAATTCAGCGCATTGATCGTCTCGAAGATGGAAAACGGGGCCGGGCTCGCGGGAGGATTGCCTCCACCCGCGAGCCCGGCCCCGTCGGACCGGCGCAAACCGGAAAACGATCAGTACGTGTAACCGACCATCATGCCGCCGCCCCAGTCCGGGCTGTTGTCGGAAAATCCTTTCACGCCATACACCTGCAGCTTCCACTGGGCACTCAGCTTCTGGCTCAGGAACAGCGAGGCCTCGCGGATCGGGTCGCTCGACGATCGCAGCCGCGCGCGCCAGTCATAGGCCGCGCCGACGGTGGTCGCCGGGGCAAGCTTGAAGCCGAATCCGAGGGATGCATAGAAGGGATTGCGCAGGTCCGAATCACCCATGTCCTTCCAGCCGGCGGTGCCGAACGCCGTCACGGCACCGAAGGACCTGGCAGCGTCGAACTGCAGCGCGTAATCGGTCTTGTTGTTGCCCAGGCACTTGCTTTCCGCGGTCGGCAACTTCACCTTCGCCACCGCGTCGAGCAGCAGGCCGTTCGCACTGCCGTCGAGCAGGTTGTAGCCCGCGCTTGCCGTGATGTCACCGAGCCCGGTCTTGGTGCCCGAGCAGTCGATGCCCTGGATCGGATCGCCGTCCGGGCTGACCACCGCGTTCGTCACGCGCAGGTACGGAATGGTCATCTTGTAGGTCATGCGGCCGGTCTCGTACTTTGCCGCGATCGGCACGTACCACATTTCGCTGGTCGTGTTCGTGCCGTAGTCGCCGGTCGAATAATCCAGCCCGGTCGTCAGGCTCAATTCGTTGGTACCGGCGTCCGTGCCGGCGGCCAGTGCGCTGCCGGACAGCAGCAGGGCCAGCAGGATGCGCTTGTGTTTCATTCGGCTCTCCTCAACATTGGGGTGTCTTGTCCCGGTGGTGCTTCAGTCGTGTTCGGGGCGTTCGATGCGTTCCGGCCGTTCCAGCTTCTCCGGCCGCTCCACGCGCTCGATGCGTTCCGGCCGGTCGATACGTTCGGTGCGTTCGATGCGCTCGATCCGGCCGCTGCCGTCGAAGCGCTCGATGCGCTGGCGGGTCTCGACGCGGTCGCCCGAAGTGCGTGTCTCGATGCGTTCGCGCAACAGCAGGTCGCCGCTCGGGCTCACCTCCGTGCGTTCGATCCGCTCGCGTTCGACCTCGCCGGAGGGGGACAGCTCGCGCTCGATGCGTTCGCGTCCCGATGCGCTTTCGGTCTCGATGCGTATCCGCTTGTCGTCGATCTCCGTCCGCGTCTTGCCCGAGCCGTGGTCCTTGCCGTTCTCGCCGGTGCCGGATTTCCTTCCGGACCGGGAGCTCTCGCGGGCCTCGCCGGCCCCGAAGCCGTCGCGCACGACCTCGATGCGGGTGGCCTTGACCTTGCGTTCGCCGGTGAACGTGCCTTGCACCCGGACACGCGTGTCCTTGTCGAGCGTGCCTGCCGCGCTGTCCGCGAATTTGGTGCCTTCCGCCAGTTCCACTTCGAAACCGCTGATATCCATCCGGTTGTCGGCGCGCTCGAGCACCAGGCCTTCGACGATAGCGTCGCGCACGCGCCCGGCGAAGGGAATCGTCGGATTCGCGCTCGTCTGCGTCACCGCCAGCGCACGTCCCGTCCATGTGCCGCGTACCAGCGACTCCGCATTGCCCCGGGCGTCGCCGCTCAGCGCCAGTCCGTGCAGCGTGCCGTCGCCGCCGCGCGTTCCGACCGCGCTCGCCTCGCGCAACTGCGGTGCCCGCTCGACGCGGGTTGCGAGCACCTCGCCGGACGCATTGCGGAATCCGCTCACCCGCACCATCTCGCCGGCGCGCAGGCCTGCGTCGACCTTCGCTCCTGACGCCAGCTGCACCGCCTGACCCATCACGCGCAGCGGCGCGGAGCCCTTGCGTGCTGCGGTCACGGGACCCTCGTAGGCGTGGACGATCGCGATGCTGCGTGCTTCCAGTCCCCGCGGCGAAGTGCCGGCCTCCACCGCGACGACCTGTCCCACGGCAAGGCGCGACACGGTGCCGCCGATACCGTTTTCGGACACCGGAACGGCCTCGTCGTAATGCACCTCCACCCCGTTCACGCAAATCGATGCGAAGCCGGTGATCGTGCCGACGATGCCCGTGCCGCCGGTTCCGCCTTCGCGGGCGGGGGCTCCGGTGCCGCCGATCCCGCCCTGCGCGAGCGGCGCGCCCGTGCCTCCGATTCCCGACGCCACCGGCGCTCCGGTGCCGCCGATGCCCGATGCGGCAGGTGCGCCGGTACCGCCGATGCCGGACGCCGGCGACCCCGTGCCGCCGATTCCGCCTTCGCGCCGGGGGGCGCCGGTACCACCGATGCCGCCCGGGTCTACGCACACCGGCGCGGCAACCGCCGGGACAACGCCGCACAGCGCGAACGCGAGGCCCGCGACAAGCCGGCGCAGTGGGTGGAAGCGATCACTCATGACGGGGATTTCGGCGAGGCGTCGCCGGACGCGCTCGTGCCCGAAGTCGACTCGCTGTAGAAGTAGAGGCCGATCGTGACGCGCTGTCGCGCATCGGGGGCTTGAGCGTCCTGCGCTTCGAGATCCGAGGCCAGCGTGTTGAAGGCGATCAGCGCCTGCATGCCTTCGTTTGCGACGGCGTCGCGCAGGCGCGCGATGCTGGCCGGCGACAAGGCGTCGTAATGCACGCTGCGCTCGAAATACGGTGGCCCTTCGGTCGTCAGGTTGTGCACCGCCGCGCAGGCATGGTCATGCACGTTGTGGCCGAAATAGGCCGCCTTCTCGTCGAAGCCTTTCTGTGGAATGAAGGCCGCAGTCTCCAGATGCACGCGGTCGTGTTCATCCACGCGCGCGATCCCGAGCCGCAGCCATTCGTCGAGCACTACGCGCGCCCGGATGTCCTTGCTGACGCGGGCGACCAGTGCATCGAAGGAGCGTTCTCCGCCCGTGCTGGCGAGCCGTGCCAAGGGCGTGGGCTCGCCCGGGTGCGTGCAGAACGGCGCGGTGGTCTGCCAGGTGCTCACGAGGTGGGCTCCCAGGGATATGGCTGCGGGCAGATCATCCGCCACATCCGGCGGCTGGTTGCGCAGACGTTTGACGTCCTTGCGATGCACGCCGGTCAGGAGGCTGATCCTGCTGTCGGTCGGCGCATTGGCGTCGAGGCGGAACTCCTGCTCCGCGACCTCCACGAAGACGCCCTTGAGCATGTCCGAGACATAAGTATAGGTCACCCCCTTGCGCAGCATCAGCCGCACGAGCGGCCGCATGACGCGCCGGAGCGCGCGCAGCAGCGAAGTCGGCGGAGTGGGGGAATGCATGGGGTGCTTCTTCCGGGGTCAGTTGCTCACATCTTAACTGTGCGTGGGAAAAAATTCCATGCAATCCGCCGGGGCCTCCTCAGTCGCGCTCGCGACGTTCGACCCGCTCCACCCGTTCGGGTTTCTCGGGGCGATCCACGCGTTCGAGCCGCTCCATCCGCTCGAGCTTCTCGGGACGCTCGGCGCGGGCGACGCGCTCGGCGTTGTCGGGCCGTTCGACCGCGGCCCGACGCGAGTCGCTGCGCGCGAGTTCGCCGCCGGCAGTGGTACGGGTCGAACTGCGCTCGCTCAGCACCGTGCCGTCGGTTGCCGTGCGAACCTCGGTCGTCGTCTGGCTGGCCAGCCCGCCCTCGGCGTTGAAGGTCATTTCCTTGGTGCGGACGCGTGCAGGCGCGGCGCCGGTGGCGCTCAGGGTACGCGTGCGGGTCACCGTCGTCGTGCCATCCGCGTTGATGACGGTCTCCACGCTCTGCACCGGCATGGCGCCCTGCGAGCGCGAAACGCCGGCGGCAGCGGTACCGTCCGTCGTCACGGTCGCGTCGGAGGGAGCGGGTTCGGCTGCGGTCGTTGCGGTGGTCGTTGCCTCCTGAGCAGGTGCCAGACTCGAATGCAGTCCGAAGGCGAGGGCGGCCGCGGCATAAAACGAAACGGAAATCCCGGGGTGAAGTTTCATCTGATTCTCCTCAAGTATTGCGAGTGGGAAAAAATCCCACATAGGCCGACTTTAGGCGTCGGCACGCTTGAAGGTCAAGCGCGTGAGGGCGTGCAGATGTTTCGGGATGTGTGTCGCACGGATCCGGAGGGCGAAAAAAAGCCCGGCCGGGTAAGCGGCCGGGCTTGCGATGCCTCTGTCTGCGCGCGGATCAGGCGGTCGCGAGCGGAATCTTGCCGATCTTCACCTGCCACTCCTTCGGGCCGGTGTTGTGCACGCTGGTGCCGTTCGAATCGACCGCGACCGTCACCGGCATGTCCTGCACGTCGAACTCGTAGATCGCTTCCATGCCCAGGTCGGCAAAACCGACCACCTTCGCGCTCTTGATCGCCTTGGCGACGAGGTAAGCGGCGCCGCCGACTGCCATCAGGTAGGCCGACTTGTTGTCGCGGATCGCGTCGATCGCCGTGGGGCCGCGCTCGGCCTTGCCGACCATGGAGATCAGCCCGGTCTGCTCGAGCATCATGCGCGTGAACTTGTCCATCCGCGTCGCAGTGGTCGGGCCGGCGGGGCCGACGACTTCATCGCGCACCGGATCGACCGGGCCGACGTAGTAGATCACGCGGTTGGTGAAGTCGACCGGCAGCTTCTCGCCCTTCGCGAGCATGTCCTGGATGCGCTTGTGCGCGGCGTCGCGGCCCGTCAGCATCTTGCCGTTGAGCAGCAGCACCTGGCCCGGCTTCCACGACGCGACTTCTTCCTTCGTCAGCGTATCGAGGTTCACGCGTGTGGCGACCTTGGTGTCGGCCTGCCAGGTCACGTCCGGCCAGTCTTCGAGCTTCGGCGCTTCGAGCTTCGCCGGGCCGGAGCCGTCCAGTTCGAAGTGCACGTGGCGGGTCGCCGCACAGTTCGGGATCATCGCCACCGGCAGGCTCGCCGCGTGCGTCGGGTAGTCGAGGATCTTGACGTCCAGCACGGTCGTCAGGCCGCCCAGGCCCTGCGCGCCGATGCCCAGCGCGTTGACCTTTTCGAACAGCTCGAGGCGCAGTTCCTCGGCGCGCGTCAGCGTCGCGCCGGAAGCGGCCTTGTCCTTCAGTTCATGGATGTCGACCGGCGCCATCAGCGATTCCTTCGCCAGCAGCATCGCCTTTTCCGGCGTGCCGCCGATGCCGATGCCGAGGATGCCCGGCGGACACCAGCCGGCGCCCATCGTCGGGACGGTCTTCAGCACCCAGTCGACGATCGAATCGGACGGGTTCAGCGCATAGAACTTGGTCTTGTTCTCCGAGCCGCCGCCCTTGGCCGCACAGATCACCTCGACGTGATCGCCCGGGACGATCTCGTAATGCACCACCGCGGGGGTGTTGTCCTTGCTGTTCTGGCGCTTGCCGGCCGGATCGAGCAGCACCGAGGCGCGCAGCTTGTTGTCGACGTTGGTGTAGGCGCGGCGCACACCCTCGTTGACCATTTCCTGGACGCTCATCTTCGCGTCCCACTTCACGTTCATGCCCACCTTGAGGAAGACCACGGCAATGCCGGTATCCTGGCAGATCGGGCGATGGCCTTCGGCGCACATGCGCGAATTGGTCAGGATCTGCGCGATCGCGTCCTTTGCGGCGGGGCTCTCCTCACGCTTCCAGGCCTCGCCGAGGGCCTTGATGTAGTCGAGCGGGTGGTAGTAGCTGATGTACTGGAAGGCATCCGCGACGGACTGGATCAGGTCTTCTTCGCGAATCACGGTCATGGCGCATCTCCTAACGTAAGGCCGGGTCACTTGGTAGGGGCGCAATTCTAGCAGTCCGCGGCCGGCGACGTCCCACCGGAATGGGCAATGTTCCACGGCATGGGGGTGTAAGTCCTGTGTAAGATACACAGCCTTAAATGCCGACCAGATCGCGAAGGCAGCATCTTCAGCGAACGACACATAAGACCGGATCAACCGGTCGGCCCTGCAGGGCGCTTCAATGACTTTGAATAGTTGAGGAGAGGTCAGTATGTCGAACGAACAGCAGCCCCGTCTGTATTACCCGTCGGAAGAGATGGTCAAGAATGCCGCGGTCTCGGGTATGGATGCCTACCGCGCACTGTGCAAGGAAGCCGAGGACGACTACGAGGGCTACTGGGCGCGTCAGGCCCGCGAACTGGTCGAGTGGAAGAAGCCTTTCACCCAGGTCCTGGACGAGAGCAACGCCCCCTTCTTCAAATGGTTTGCCGACGGTCAGCTGAACGTTTCCTACAACTGCCTCGATCGCAACGTCAATAACGGCCTGGGCGAAAAGGTCGCGCTGATCTTCGAAGCCGATGGCGGCGATGTGACCCGCGTCACCTATAAGGATCTGCTGGCGCGCGTGTGCAAGTTCGCCAACGCGCTGCGCGACATGGGCGTCAAGAAGGGCGATCGCGTCGTCATCTACCTGCCGATGTCGATCGAAGGCGTCGTCGCGATGCAGGCCTGCGCCCGTATCGGCGCGACCCACTCCATCGTCTTCGGTGGCTTCTCGGCGCAGGCGCTGCGCGACCGCATCAACGATGCCGGCGCTGTTGCACTGATCACGTCCGACGGCCAGTTCCGCGGCGGCAAGGCGCTCCCGCTGAAGCCGATCGCCGACGAAGCCCTCGGAATGGGCGGCTGCGAAAGCATCAAGAACGTCATCGTCGTCCAGCGCACCGGCGGTGCCTGCACGATGGTCGAGGGCCGCGACAAGTGGTTCCACGACGTCTGCGCCAGCCAGGCCGATACCTGCGAACCGGAATGGGTCGACGCCGAGCACCCGCTGTTCCTGCTCTACACGTCGGGTTCGACGGGCAAGCCGAAGGGCGTCCAGCATTCGACCGGCGGCTACCTGCTGCATGCGATCCTGACCATGAAGTGGACGTTCGACATCAAGCCGAACGATGTCTTCTGGTGCACGGCGGACATCGGCTGGGTCACCGGCCACACCTACATCACCTATGGCCCGCTCGCCTGCGGCGCGACCGAGATCGTGTTCGAGGGCGTGCCGACCTACCCGGACGCCGGCCGCTTCTGGAAGATGATCCAGGACCACAAGGTCAACATCTTCTACACCGCGCCGACCGCGATCCGTTCGCTGATCAAGGCCGCAGATAACACCCCGACCGTTCATCCGAAGAATTACAACCTGTCGAGCCTGCGCATCCTCGGCTCGGTCGGCGAGCCGATCAACCCGGCCGCGTGGGAGTGGTACTACGAGAACGTCGGTGGCAGCCGCTGCCCGATCGTCGACACCTTCTGGCAGACCGAGACCGGTGGCCACATGATCACCCCGCTGCCGGGCGCGACGCCGCTGGTTCCGGGCTCGTGCACGCTGCCCTTCCCCGGCATCATTGCGGCCGTGGTCGATGAGACCGGTACCGAAGTGCCGAACGGCCAGGGCGGCATCCTCGTCGTCAAGCGTCCGTGGCCGGCGATGATCCGCACGATCTGGGGCGACCCGGAGCGCTTCAAGAAGTCCTACTACCCGGACGACTTCAAGGGCAAGCTGTATCTCGCCGGCGACGGCGCGATCCGCGACAAGGACACCGGCTACTTCACCATCACCGGTCGTATCGACGACGTGCTGAACGTCTCGGGCCACCGCATGGGCACGATGGAAATCGAATCGGCGCTGGTGGCGCACGAGAAGGTCGCCGAGGCCGCGGTCGTGGGCCGTCCGGACGACCTGACCGGCGAGGCCATCGTCGCCTTCGTGGTGCTCAAGGGCGCGCGTCCGACCGGCGAAGAGGCCAAGGCGATGATCAAGGACCTGCAGAACTGGGTCGGTCACGAGATCGGGCCCATCGCCAAGCCCAAGGACATCCGCTTCGGCGAGAACCTGCCGAAGACCCGTTCGGGCAAGATCATGCGCCGGCTGCTGCGTCAGCTGGCGAAGGGGGAGGAGATCACCCAGGATACGTCGACCCTCGAGAATCCGGCGATCCTGGACCAGCTCAAGCAATCCGCGGGCTGACCCGGCATGAAGGGAGACCGGTCCGCAAGAGGCCGGCCCCGCATAAGAATAATTGAGGCAAGCCGGCGCGAGCCGGCAGTGGGAGGAGGAGAAGGCGCGCGCAAGCGCGCCTTTTTTTTCCCGGCGGGGGACTCGTTCCGGAGACCCCCGCCAGGCACCGGTATACTTCGGGTAGCCGTCGTCATCATGAGGGAGACATGATGCGCAGAGGTCTGGCTGGTCAGAGGCTCGTTGCGACGTTCCTGGGAGGGGCGTTGCTGTTCAATTATCCCGTGCTGTCCCTGCTCGACGGTTCCGAACCCTTCTTCGGCATGCCGATGCTGTGGGCGTGCCTGTTCGTCATATGGGCGCTGCTGATTGCGGTGGTCGCCTGGATCGCCGAACGTGGCGCGCGTTGAGGAGGCGGGGATGCTGTCGGGCACCGTCGTAGTCGCCGCATCGTTCGCGTACCTGCTGGTGCTGTTCGCGGTTGCCTGGTACGGCGACCGACGGGCGGAGCAGGGGCGCTCGATCATCGCGAATCCGTGGACCTATGCGATGTCGCTCGCGGTGTACTGCACGGCATGGACCTATTTCGGCAGCGTAGGGCGCGCGGCATCCGGCGGGGTGTGGTTCCTGCCGATCTATCTCGGGCCGACGCTCGCGATGAGTCTGTCGTGGGTGGTGCTGCTGAAGATGATCCGTATCTCGCGCACGTACCGGATCACATCGATCGCCGACTTCATTGCCAGCCGCTACGGCAAGAGCCACCTGCTGGGCGGCCTGGTGACCATCATCGCGGTGGTCGGCATGGTGCCCTACATCGCCCTGCAGCTGAAGGCGATCTCCAGCGGCTATTCGGTGCTCACCGGCAGCGACGACAGCGGCGTCTTTCCTTTCGCGACGGCGAGCTGGTTCAACGACGGCACGCTATACGTCGCGCTGACGCTTGCGCTGTTCACGGTGCTCTTCGGGGCGCGCCACCTCGACGCGGCCGAGCGCCACGAAGGCATGGTGGCCGCGATCGCGTTCGAATCGGTCGTCAAGCTGCTGGCTTTCCTGGTCATCGGCGGATTCGTCACCTGGGGGGTGTATGAGGGATTCGATGACATCTTCGCGCGCGCCTTCGCGGATCCGGAACTCGCGGCGCTGCTAAGCCTGAAGACCGCGAGCACGGCGGGCTACGGCGGCTGGTTCGCGATGACGCTGCTCGCGCTGCTGTCGGTCATCTTCCTGCCGCGTCAGTTCCAGGTGACGGTCGTCGAAAACGTGAACGAGCAGCATCTGCGCCGCGCGACCTGGCTGTTCCCGGGCTATCTGCTGCTGATCAACATCTTCGTGCTGCCGATCGCGCTCGGGGGGCTGCTGTATTTCGGCCGGGGCACGGTCGACCCGGATACCTTTGTGCTTTCGCTACCGCTGGCGCACGGCGAGCGGGGACTCGCGCTGCTGGCGTTCATCGGCGGCCTTTCCGCAGCGACGGGGATGGTCATCGTCGAGACGATCGCGGTGTCGACGATGGTGTGCAACGATCTCGTCATGCCGCTGCTGCTGAGCACCGAGCGCTTCAAGCGTAGCGACCACCCGGACCTCACCGGGCTTCTGCTCGGCATTCGCCGCGGAGCGATCGTCGTCGTGCTCCTGCTGGGCTATCTGTATTTCCGCCTTGCCGGCGAGGCCTACGCGCTGGTGAGCATCGGGCTGATCAGCTTCGCCGCGGTCGCGCAGTTCGCCCCGGCGATGCTGGGCGGCATGTACTGGCGCGGAGGCACCCGGGAAGGCGCGTTTGCGGGCCTGCTGGCGGGTTTCGTCGTATGGGCCTATACGCTGATGCTGCCGTCCGTGGCGAAGTCCGGCTGGCTCGACCGGACCTTTCTCGATCAAGGGCTCTTCGGCCAAGAGTTCCTGCGTCCGGAGCAACTCTTCGGCCTGGCAGGGCTGGACAGCATCAGCCATGCGCTGTTCTGGAGCCTGACCGCGAATATCGCGTGCTACGTGCTGGTGTCGCTCGCGCGCGTCCCGACGGGGCAGGAGGCCACGCAGGCGACGCTCTTCGTCGACGTCTTCAGCCGCGGCCAGGATGCCCCGGCGACCTTCTGGCGCGGCAGCGCGCAGGTGCAGGATCTGCAGCCGCTCGTGGCACGCTTTCTGGGCGCCGAACGCGCACGGCGGATGTTCGAAACCTATGCACGCGAGCGCGGAGTCCGCAGCATTGCGGAGCTCAAGCCCGACGCCGGTCTGGTGCAGTTCGCCGAAACCCAGCTCGCCGGCGCGATCGGCAGCGCATCGGCGCGCGTGATGGTGTCGTCGGTGGTGCAGGAAGAGCCGCTCGGGCTGGACGAGGTGATGGACATCCTCGACGAGGCCTCGCAGGTGCGTGCGTATTCGCATGAACTGGAGGAAAAATCGCAGGCGCTGGAGGCGGCGACGGGCGAGCTGCGGGCCGCCAACGAGCGGCTGAAGGAGCTCGACCGCCTCAAGGACGATTTCATGTCCTCGGTGACGCACGAACTGCGCACGCCGCTGACCTCGATCCGCGCGTTTTCCGAGATGCTGCTGGACGACCCGAAGATCGACCTCAAGGATCGCACGCGCTTCCTCGGAATCATCGTCTCGGAGACGGAGCGCCTCACGCGTCTCGTGAACCAGGTGCTGGACATGGCCAAGATCGAGTCGGGCCATGCCGAATGGCACAACTCCGACATCGACATGCGCGATCTGGTGGGGCATGCGGTGGAAACCACCGAACAGATCTTCCGCGACCGCGGCGCAGTGCTCGAGCTCGACCTTCCCGACCATGCACTGCACCTGCGGGCTGACCGCGACCGCCTGCTGCAAGTGTTGCTGAACCTGATCTCGAATGCGGCGAAATTCGTGCCGAACGACACGGGAGTGGCGCGTGTCCGCCTGACGTGCGAAGCCGGACAGCTTCGCGTCGATGTCACCGACAACGGTCCGGGGATTGCGCCCGAGCAGCTTGGCGTGATCTTCGAGAAGTTCCGCCAGGGCGGCGACGAGCGCGCGCGCCCGCAGGGGACCGGGCTTGGATTGCCGATCAGCCGGCAGATCGTTGAGCACTTCGGCGGCAGGCTGTGGGTGCAGTCGAAGCCGGGCGAAGGCGCGACGTTCAGCTTCGTCCTGCCGCTGTCGCCCGAGGCCGGCGACGGCCCGGACCACGCAATGACTTAGAATATAAAGAAGGAAAGGGGAGAGCATGGCCAAAAAAATACTGATTGCCGACGACGAACAGAACATTGTCATTTCGCTCGAGTTCCTCATGAAGCGCGAGGGCTATGAAGTGAGCGTCGCCAACGACGGCGACGAGGCGGCGCGGCGCATCCGCGCCGAAAAACCCGACCTCGTGCTGCTCGATGTGATGATGCCGAAGAAGAGCGGCTTCGAGGTGTGCCAGGAGGTGAAGTCCAATCCCGAGCTGCAGTCGGTGCGCATCCTGATGCTTACGGCCAAGGGGCGCGACACCGAGGTTGCGAAGGGGCTCGCCCTCGGGGCCGACGCCTACATGACCAAGCCGTTCTCGACCAAGGAGCTCGTGGAGCGCGTACGCAGCATGCTCGCGGAGCGCTGACGGATGACCGCTCGTGCGCGTTTCATCCTCGCGGTCTGCATCCTTGCGTTGCTTATGACCGGCCCCTTCGTCGTGACGACGGGGCTGGTGTGGCTGGAGGCGGGCGAGGCTGACCGGGCGCGGCTCATCGACGTGGTCGTGCCGCACCTGCCGCTGGGGGCGCTGATGACCATCGTTGGCTTCGCGCTCGGCATGGCGGTCGTGCGCAACCTGTTCCGGCACTATGTGCAGGGCCTGCTGCGCATGGATGAACACCTCAAACTGATGCTCGGCGCCAACCGCGAATTCCGCGTCAAGCCCAAGGGGCCGCCCGAGGTGCAGGCGCTGGCGCATGCGGTCAACGCCCTGGCGCAGCAGCGCGACGAGCTGCTGGAGGACGTCGAGGCGCAGATCGCACAGGCGAAGCAGTCCGTGGAGGAGGAAAAAAACCGCCTTGCCGCGCTGATGTCGGAACTCACGCAGAGCGTCGTCGTGTGCAACCTCGACGGCCGCATCCTGCTCTACAACCACCGCGCGCGACAGCAGTTCCGCGCCTTGTCGGATGCCCCGGCGGTTGCCGGCGGCGGCGAGCTGATCGGGCTCGGACGCTCGATCTATGCGGTCTTCGAGCGCAACCTCGTCAATCACGCGCTGGAAAGCATCCAGCACCGGCTGCGGCGCAGCGCCGCACAGCCGGTCGCCAATTTCGTGACGACGACGCGCGCCGGCCAGCTCCTGCGCGCGCAGATGGCGCCGGTGCTGTCGGTGGAGCAAGGAGAGGGCGGCGAGCGGGCCATCACCGGCTTCATCCTGATGCTCGACAACATCACGCGCACCTTCGAGACCGAATCGAAGCGCGACCAGATGCTGCACACGCTCACCGAAGGCAACCGCGCTGCGCTCGCCAATGTGCGCGCTGCGGCCGACATGCTCGAATACCCGGACCTGCAGGACGAGCTGCGCGAGCGCTTCCGCGCCGTGATCCGCGACGAGGTGCGGGGGATGAGCACGCGCCTCGACGAGACCGCCAACGAATTCGCCGACTCCCTCAAGGCGCGCTGGCCGCTCGAGGAGATGCTCGGCGCCGACCTGATCGCCGCGGCGCAGCGGCGCATCGAGAATGTCGTCAGGTTGCCGACCAAGCTGGAGGAGGTCGATGAGACGCTGTGGGTCAAGGTCGACAGCTTCTCGCTGCTGCAGGCCCTGACGTACCTGGCGAACCGCCTCTCGGACGAGTTCGAGGTGCGCGAGGTGCGTTTCCGCCTGAGCGGTGCGGGCCGGCTGGTCCACCTCGATCTGATCTGGTCGGGCCAGGCGATGAGCACCGAGACGGTGATGAGCTGGGAGCTCGAGCCGATGCGCTTCGCCGACGAGAACAGCCCGCTGACGGTGCGCGACGTGATCGAGCGTCACGACGGCGAGATGTGGCTGGAACGCGAGAAGGTCCGCCACCGCGCGTTTTTCCGCATCCTGCTGCCGGCCGCCATGCCGCAGGAACAGCTCGACGAGGCGACGATCCTGAAAGGCGAAAGCCGGCCGGAATACTACGACTTCGACCTCTTCAACTGGTCGGACAAGTCGCGCGCGCTGGACGACCGCCTGCTCAGCGAGCTGACCTACACCGTCTTCGACACCGAGACGACCGGGCTCAACCCCTCGCAGGGCGACGAGATCATCCAGATCGGCGCGACCCGCATCGTCAATGGCAAGCTGCTGCGTCAGGAGTCGTTCGAGCAGCTCGTCGATCCCGGTCGCTACCTGTCGCCCGAATCGGTGCGGATCCACGGCATCACGCCGGATAGGCTCAAGAACCAGCCGGCCATCGAGGCGGTGCTGCCGGCCTTCCATGCGTTCGCCGAGGATACCGTGCTGATCGCGCACAACGCGGCGTTCGACATGCGCTTCCTGCAGTTGAAGGAGGAGGCGACCGGCATCCGTTTCGATCAGCCCGTGCTCGACACGCTGCTGCTGTCCGCCGTCATTCATCCGAACCAGGATTCGCACCGCCTCGAGGCGATCGCCGAACGGCTCAACCTGTCGATCCTCGGACGCCATACGGCGCTGGGCGATGCGATCGTCACCGCCGAGGTCTTCCTCAAGATGATTCCGCTGCTGGCCGCAAAGGGCATCCGCACGCTGCGCCAGGCGCGCGAGGCGGCCGAGAAGTCGTATTACGCGAGGGTCAAGTATTGAACGCTGATCCCTCGCGGCGCGCACCGGCGTCTCCTGCGCGCTGCTTGACCGGACGACCGTCCGCATGACCGGACCGTCTCCCTTCGCGCGCCGCCTGCGCCGGTACTACCTTTGGTACACGCTCAGCTTCATCAGCTTCGTCGGGTTTCTGGCGATCGGCGAAAAGATGGGCATGTCGCAGAGCGTGATCGGCCACGTCTTCCTGTTCGCGACCATCGCCATTTACGCGGGCATCGGCGTCATGAGCCGTACCGCCGACGTGACCGAATACTACGTTGCCGGACGCCGCGTGCCTGCCATGTTCAACGGCATGGCGACGGCGGCGGACTGGATGAGCGCCGCCTCGTATATCGGCCTCGCCGGCACGCTGTATTTCACCGGTTTCGAGGGGCTCGCCTTCGTCACCGGCTGGACGGGCGGCTTCGTGCTCGTCGCGCTGCTGCTCGCTCCCTACCTGCGCAAGTTCGGCCAATACACGATTCCGGACTTCCTCGGTGCGCGCTACCAGGGCAACGCGGCGCGCGTCGTGGGCCTGATCGCCGCGGTCATCGCCAGCTTTGTCTATCTGGTCGCGCAGATCTACGGGGTGGGGCTGATCACCAGCCGCTTCATCAGCATCGAGTTCGAGATCGGGCTCTTCGTCGGCCTGGCGGGCATTCTCGTGTGTTCCTTTCTCGGCGGCATGCGCGCGGTCACGTGGACGCAAGTCGCGCAGTACGTGATCCTGATCGTCGCGTACCTCGTGCCGGTCACGATCCTTTCATACAAGGTCACCGGCGTGCCCGTCGCGCCGGTGATGTACGGCACGGTGCTCGGCAAACTCTCCGAGAAGGAGAACGAGCTGCTTACCGACGACGCAGAGGTGGCCGTGCGCAAGCAGTTCGCCCGGCGCGCGGAAGACTACGTCGCCAAGATTGCACATCTGCCCGATTCGCTCGACGCGGAGCGGCGCGAGCTCATCGAGCGCCTCAACCAGCTGCGCTTGAACGACGCCCCCGCGCGCGACATCGCGCATACCGAGCGGGCCCTGCGCGATCTGCCGCGCACGCCGGGTCAGGCGCGTCAGCAATGGGAGCGCGCGCGCGTCGAGGCGATCGAGCGGTCGCGTCCGCCGCCGCGGCACGCCCAGGCTCACCCCGGCGACACGCCCGAACAGCGTGAGGTCGCGCGCAACAACTTCCTTGCGCTGGTGTTCGTGCTGATGGTCGGAACCGCCGCGCTGCCGCACGTGCTGATGCGCTACTACACGACCCCCGGGGTGGTGGAGGCGCGCAAGTCGGTGTTCTGGGGCCTGTTCTTCATCTTCCTTCTGTACGTCACGGCGCCCGCTTATGCGGTGTTCGCGAAGTGGGAGGTGTACAACAACCTCATCGGCACCAGCATCGCCATGCTGCCGAACTGGCTCGTCTCATGGGGCAAGGTGGGCATGGTCAATATCGAGGACATCAACGGCGACGGCATCCTGCAGCTCGCCGAACTGAGCCTCAACACCGACGTGATCCTGCTCGCGACGCCCGAGATCGCCGGGCTGCCCTACGTGATCTCGGGGCTCGTCGCTGCGGGCGGCCTGGCCGCTGCGCTGTCGACCGCCGACGGCCTCCTGCTCACCATATCCAACGCGCTGTCGCACGATCTCTACTACAAGGTCATCAACCCGAGCGCCAGCACCCAGCGCCGCCTGGTCATCTCCAAGTCTCAGCTGCTGGTCGTCGCCGTCGTCGCCGCGTGGGTCGCCTCGATGCGCCCGGACAACATCCTGTTCATGGTCGGCCTCGCGTTCTCCATCGCCGCAGCGGCCTTTTTCCCCGCGCTGGTGCTGGGCATCTTCTGGAAGCGCGCGAACCGGCCCGGTGCCGTCGCCGGCATGCTTGCAGGCCCCGCCGTCACGCTCTACTACTTCGTCAGCACCCACGCCTTCTTCGGTGGATCGATGGACAACGCCTGGTTCGACATCAGCCCGATCTCGAGCGGCGTGTTCGGCGTGCCGCTGGGTTTCCTCACCATCGTCGTCGTCAGCCTGCTCACCCCGCCGCCGCCGCCGGAAGTGCGGGCGCTGGTCGATTACGTGCGCTACCCGCGGCTGCCGGCCGATGATCCGGGCATCTTCACCGAATCGAAGTAGGCGGGTGGACGCTGCGAACAGGCGGGCGTGCCGGAATTCTCCGCGGAACGCCAAAATGGGGTTCCGTATCGCGGGCGTTCTGCTACAATGCGCGCCTTCCACGGAGAGATGGATGAGTGGTTTAAGTCGCACGCCTGGAAAGCGTGTTTGGGATAACATCCCAACGCGGGTTCGAATCCCGCTCTCTCCGCCAGATATCATGTAAAAACGCGCCTTTCGGCGCGTTTTTATTTGCCTGCCGCAAAGGTCGATCAGCCCGGCCTGCGGAAGTCATCCTCGAGCCACGCCTGTGCGCTGGCCGTGGTCAGTTTGAATCCCGCATCCACGCGCAGCCGGGCCAGTTCTTCGCCTGCAGCATCGTAGGCACCCAGCAGGGCATGGGGATCGTATTCGTCGGCAACGATATCGAGTGTGACGCTGACCGGGCCGGACTCCGTGTTCACGGTGAGCTTCTTGTGAAGCGCCGCATGCAGCTGTTGCTCATGGCGGCGCAGGACTTCCGAGGCGGTCTTGACCAGGGTGTTGAATGCCGAGGAGTCAAGGGGCTTCGGGTTCTTCTTGTCGCGCCCCATCGTCCAGGGGCCGACCAGGGCAGGTTCGGGCTCGCCATCCTTGATCATTTCGACCGCCCATCCCTCGTCGTCCATGTTCTTGATGACGCGGGCGGTCCAGCCGTCGTCCTGCCACAGGCGCGGCTCTTTCACGCGGACGACTCCGTCGTCCATTTCGGCTTCGTTCATTGCATCTGATGTCATGCCCAGATTCTACTCGAACGACGGTTGTGCCCCGAGATGAGGGTGCAAGGGTGTAATCTGGTCGGCTTTGCCCAATTCCACGCAGTTCATCAGGACCAAAGCATGAAAACGCCAAGCAGAATCGAGCCGCTGGTGACCGACGGCCTCGTCGACCGCGTCACGCGCCAGTTGATGAGCGGCAAGGAGGCGATGGTGTTCGTCGTCGAGTGCGGCGACGAAGTGCGCTGCGCCAAGGTCTACAAGGAGGCCAACAAGCGTGCCTTCCGTCAGGCGGTCGACTACACCGAAGGCCGCAAGGTCAAGAACAGCCGGCAGGCGCGCGCGATGGCAAAGGGTTCGCGTTATGGGCGGCAGGAGCAGGAGGCCGCCTGGCAAAGCGCCGAGGTCGATGCGCTATATCGCCTGGCTGCGGCCGGCGTGCGCGTGCCGACACCGTACAATTTCCACGAAGGCGTGCTGCTGATGGAACTGGTGGCCGACGAGAACGGCGAACCGGCGCCGCGGCTCAACGACATCGTGATGAGCGAAGAGGATGCGCGGCGATACCACGCATTTCTGGTGCGTCAGGTGGTGCGCATGCTGTGTGCGGGCATCGTGCACGGCGACTTGTCCGAATACAACATCCTGGTCGATGCCGATGGGCCGGTGATCATCGACCTGCCGCAGGCGATCGACGCGGCGGCCAACAACAACGCGAGCCGCATGCTGGAGCGGGACGTCGACAATCTTGCCGCCTACTTCGGCCAGTTCGCGCCGGAGCTTATGGCGACCGATTACGGCAGGGAAATCTGGTCGCTCTACGAGGCCGGCAGGCTGCACCCGGACATCGAGTTGACCGGACACTTCAAGCGCGACGAAAAACTCGCCGACCTGGACGAAGTCATGCAGGTCATCGAGGCGGCGCGTACCGAAGAAGCTGCGCGGCGGGCGCGCATGGACGAGTCCATGTAAGCCGAACAGGTGACGCGGCAGACGTTGCCGCCGGAGTCAGTTGCGCGGGTTCTCGCGTCCCTCGTCCCGAATTTCGCGCAGGACTTCGCCTTCGATCACCGTACCGTCCGCGGCCGGGCCTCGCGGGGCGCGCCCTCTGGCCTGCGCCTGCGCTTGGGCTTCTTGCATCACCTTGCGCAGATTGCGGGTTTTCCACCAAACATAGCCCCAGATCAGACCTCCGACTGCCACCACCACCGCAAAGAACAGGACGGAGAAGGTCAGCGCCAGGCCGAACACGAGCACCGCAGCGGCGATCGCGGCGATCTTCTGCAGCGGGCCGACTGGCTTGGGTGGGTTCTGCTTCAGGTTGTTGAACAGGGCGTCGAGTCTGGGATCGCGTTGCATGCGGGTTCCTGTTTCTTTTGGGCTGGCTTAGCGGATGGACGGGAGATGGCGAGGAGAGTTCCGGTGAGACGGACCCGATTCTCGCATTGGCGCACCGTGGAACAATGACCGCCGCATCGCGGTCAGGCCCGGCTTGCCGCTTCGATCTCCTCGGAAAGCTGCAGCCAGCTGTCTTCGTGGGCGTTCAGGGTTTCCTCGATCTGCTGCAACTCCTTGCCCAATTCGGCGAGTAGCTGCACCGACGGCGAGCCGGTCAGACGGGCTTCGGCAGCGTGCTTGCGCGCCTGTACTTCCAGGATCGTCTGCTCCAGCTTGCCCAGGTCGCGCTTGAGGCTCTTGAGCTTCTCCGGGCTGACCCGGAGGGCGGCAACAGGCGCTGGCTCGTGCTTCGGGCTCTTGAGCGAGGCCTTGAGTTCTTCGCGGGCGCGGCGCGCTTCGTCGAGCAGGTATTGCTGGTAATCGTCCAGATCGCCGTCGAAGGGCTCGACGCCGCCGCGTGCCACCAGCCAGAACTCGTCGCACACCGAGCGCAGCAGGGCGCGGTCGTGGGAGACCAGCATCACCGTGCCCTCGAATTCGTTCAGGGCCATCGCCAGCGCTTCGCGGGTCGCGAGGTCGAGGTGGTTGGTCGGTTCGTCCAGCAACAGCAGGTTGGGGCGCTGCCACACGAGCATGCACAGCACGAGGCGGGCCTTTTCGCCGCCGCTCATGGTGCCCACCGGCTGCTGCACCATGTCGCCACTGAAGTTGAAGGTGCCGAGGAAGGTGCGCAGATCCTGCTCGCGACCGCTCTGCCCGGCGGGCAGGCCTTCGCGGGCCATGCGCACCATGTGTTGGAGCGGGTTGTCCTGAGGGCGCAGCACGTCCAGTTCCTGCTGCGCGAAATAGCCGATGCGCAGGCCCTTGCCCTCGGTGACGACACCGCTGGTGGGGGTGAGGTCGCGGGCGATGGTCTTCACCAGCGTGGACTTGCCGCGGCCGTTGGCGCCGAGGATGCCGATGCGTTCGCCGGCCATCACCGACTTGTTTACGCCGCGCACGATCACCGTCGGCGGCGTGCCGGCGGGGGCATCGGCGGGCGGCGGATAGCCGAAGCAGGCGTTTTCCATCGCCAGCATCGGGTTGGGGAGGTTGAGCGGTTCCTTGAACTCGAAGGTGAAGTCGGCGCTGGCGAGCACCGGCGCGAGCTTGTCCATGCGGTCCAGCGCCTTGACGCGGCTCTGGGCCTGCTTGGCCTTGCTGGCCTTGGCCTTGAAGCGGGCGATGAACTTCTGCAGGTGGGCGATCTTGTCCTGCTGCTTGGCGTAGGCGTTTTGCTGCAGTTCGAGCTGCAGGGCGCGGGTGTCCTCGAAGGTCGAGTAGTTGCCGCCGTAGCGGGTCAGCTTGTGGTTGTCGATGTGCACCGTGACGTCGGTGATGGCGTCGAGGAATTCGCGGTCGTGGCTGATGACCACCAGCGTGCCGGTGTAGCGCTTGAGCCAGGCTTCGAGCCAGACGAGGGCGTCGAGGTCGAGGTGGTTGGTCGGTTCGTCGAGCAGCAGCAAGTCGGATGGGCACATAAGCGCGCGGGCGAGTTGCAGGCGCATGCGCCAGCCACCGGAGAAGCTGTTCACCGGATTGCACAGTTCGGTGGTCTTGAAGCCGAGCCCGAGGATCAGCGCCTGGGAGCGCGCCTGCGCGTCGTGGGCGCCGGCGTCGTGCAGCGCCATGTAGGCGTAGGCCATGCGTTCGCCGTCGTCGCTGGCTTCGGCCGCGGCGACTTCCTGCTGCGCGGCGAGCAGGGCGGTGTCGCCCTCGATCACGAAGTCGGTGGCCGACTGGCTGGTTTCCGGCATGTCCTGCGCCACCTGCGCCATGCGCCAGGCCGCCGGGATGTTGAAGTCGCCTGCATCTTCATGCAGCGTGCCGTTGAGCAGGCCGAACAGCGAGGACTTGCCGGCGCCGTTGCGCCCGACCAGGCCGACCTTTTCGCCGGGGTTGAGGATGACGGAGGTGCTGTCGAGCAGCACCTTCGCGCCACGACGCAGGGTGACGTCCTTGAGGGTGATCATGAGATAA
This sequence comes from Aromatoleum tolulyticum, assembly GCF_900156155.1. GTDB lineage: Bacteria > Pseudomonadota > Gammaproteobacteria > Burkholderiales > Rhodocyclaceae > Aromatoleum > Aromatoleum tolulyticum. The sequence continues at coordinate 317,546 of NZ_FTMD01000002.1, read as the reverse complement.
GGCTCTGGTATCTGGGGATTGCAGTTGCGGGCGGATAGGGGAACGAACGCGCACGGGACCGCACTGCGGAGCTCGACCGAATCGGGAAGGACGCAAGGATACGTGCTTTGGGGGTGTGATGGTGCTGCAGGCGCCGGCGCCGCCTGCTTTCGATGCGAGCGAGTGACATTTATGGGGCGGCCGCCGCACGGCTCGCGCCGGGGGCAAGAGGCCGTCGCCAACATCCTGGCCGCCTGGCAGGGGTGAAGGCGCAGGCCGAGTCACAAGTGATCTACAGGATTGGGTCGGGGCACTTCAGCTGGAAGCGCCCCGATTCGCTTGCAGCCATCAAACGCGAGTCCCGAAGAGCTCACCCACGAATTTCACAAACGCGCTGATCTTTGCCGGTTGGTGGCGGTTGGGCGGGTAGAGGATGGATACTGGAGGGCCCGGTGCAGTCCATTCCGCCAATATCGGCACCAATGTCCCTTTCTCGATGTGCGGCTGAAGCGAGAGGGACAAGAGCTGGATGACGCCCGCGCCGGATAGTGCTGCGTCGATCAACGATTCAGCGTGATTGATCCAGATGCGCGCGTCGGGCGTGTGCTCGGTTGCGGTACCGTCTCGCTCGAAGAACCACGGGACCGGCTGGCCCGTCGTCGGCTGCAGAAAACCGAGCTGCGGATACCGCGCCAAGTCCGCGGGGGAAGCCGGCGTGCCGTGCCTGGCCAGGAAATCCGGCGATGCGCAGCAGACATGGCGCGTGCGGTGAATGGTTCTTGCCACGCGCCCGGAGTCTTTCAGGTTGCCGATGCGGATCGAGATGTCCACCCCTCTCTCTTCAGGTGCAACGATCTGGTCGCCGAGCGTCATCTTCACCGTAACCTCGGGGTAAAGCGCCGCAAATCGGGGCAAAGCCGGAGCGATATAGATGCGCCCGATGGCCGTCGGCACGTCGACCCGGAGAACACCTTTGGGAACCAGCGTTGCGCCGCGCAGGCTCTCCTCCATCTCGCCCAATCCGTCAAGCAGTTCGCGGGCCCGCTCGTAGCACGCCTTGCCCTCGTCGGTCAGGGAGAGCTTGCGAGTGGTTCGATTGAGCAGGCGAACCCCCAGGTGACGTTCCAGATTCGTCAGATGGTTGGTCACAGAGGAATTCGACATCTCGAGCTGCCGCGCCGTGCACGTGAAGCTGCCCGCTTCGACGATACGGCAGAACACTCGCAAAGCTTCGAAGCGGTCGATGCTCATTATTTCGATTTACCGAAGAATGTTTTTAACCATTCTACGTTTGTGGATTTTGCTTTAGAAGCCACAATACGACCCGAAATCGGCCGAACGTCTTGGAACCTTTTCTTCACAGGAGCAAATCATGGCCAGCATACAGAACGGACAGACCGCAGGTCTCCTTATCGGGCGGATCCTCCTGGGTCTGATCTTCGTCATTTCCGGTGTCGGCAAGATCGGGAAGTTTGCCGGCGTCGCCGGGTACATGAGTTCGAAGGGCATCCCCATGAGCGAAGTGCTCCTGGTCGGCACGATCGCCCTTGAAGTGCTTGGCGGACTGGCCATCATCACCGGATGGAAAGCGCGATGGGCGGCGGCTGCCATCGTCCTTTTCCTGGTTCCGGCGACGTTGGTGTTCCACCAATTCTGGGCAGCCGATCAGGCCAGCTATCAGAACCAGCTCAATCACTTCCTGAAGAATCTCGCGATCATGGGCGGCATGATCTACATCGTTCTTGCGGGCCCGGGGAAGCTCAGCCTGGACCGTGGTGCCGAAAACGAGGCGATGTCTTCCGCCCGCTAGAAAAATCCGCTTGACCGCAAGTCACGACGAGCGGCTCCCCGCATCAGGGGCGCTGCACGGGTGAAATCCTTGCAACGCCGCCACCCACAGCGTGGCGGCGTTGCAGTAGCGCCTGCTGCTTTGCAATACCGGGTAAATTAGCGCCCTTGGCTCATTTTCGGCCGACTCCCGGCCGACCCGCACGGAATTGCGAAGCACCCATGTTTGAACAAGCTTTCAAGAACATCGACGACGCCCTCTGGAAAGAGAGCGGTTGCACCACAGAACTCGACTACACCGAACAAACTTCCTGGCTGCTGTTCCTCAAGTATCTCGACGGGCTGGAGCGGGACAAGGCCGCCGAAGCCATGCTCGAAGGCAAGGCCTACCGCTACATCCTCGACACCCCCTACCGCTGGGAAGCCTGGGCCGCGCCCAAGGACGAGCACGGCAAGCTCGACCACAACAAGGCGCTCACCGGCGACGACCTCGTCGACTTCGTCGATCGCAAACTCTTCCCCTACCTGCACGGTTTCAAGCAGCGCGCCAGCGGGCCGAACACCATCGAATACAAGATCGGCGAGATCTTCGGCGAGATCAAGAACAAGATCCGCAGCGGCTACACCCTGCGCGACATCATCGACCACATCGACGAACTGCGCTTCCGCTCGCAGAGCGAGAAGCACGAGCTGTCGATGCTGTACGAGGAGAAGATCAAGCGCATGGGCAACGCCGGGCGCAACGGCGGCGAGTACTACACCCCGCGCCCGCTGATCCGCGCCATGGTGCAGGTGGTGCAGCCCAGGATCGGGGAACGCATCTACGACGGCGCCTGTGGTTCGGCCGGCTTCCTGTGCGAAGCCTACGATTACCTCGCGGCGAGCAGGAAGCTCGGCACCGCCGACCTCAAGACCCTGCAGGAGCGCACGTTCTACGGCAAGGAGAAGAAGAGCCTCGCCTACGTGATCGCGATCATGAACCTGATCCTGCACGGCATCGAGACGCCCAACATCATCCACACCAACACGCTCGCCGAAAACCTCGCCGACATCCAGGACAAGGACCGCATGGACGTGGTCCTCGCCAATCCGCCTTTCGGCGGCAAGGAGCGCGCCGAGGTCCAGCAGAACTTCCCCATCCGCACCGGCGAAACCGCCTTCCTGTTCCTGCAGCACTTCATCAAGATGCTCAAGGCCGGCGGCCGCGCCGGCGTCGTCATCAAGAACACCTTCCTGTCGAATTCCGACAACGCCTCGGTGTCCCTGCGCAAGCTGCTGCTGGAGTCCTGCAACCTGCACACCATCCTCGACTGCCCCGGCGGCACCTTCCAGGGCGCGGGCGTCAAGACCGTGGTGCTGTTCTTCGAGAAAGGCGCGCCGACGCGCAAGACCTGGTACTACCAGCTCGACCCCGGACGCAGCATGGGCAAGACCAATCCGCTCAATGACGCGGATCTGTCCGAGTTCGTCGAACTGCAGAAGACCTTTGCGGATTCGCCGAAGAGCTGGAGCGTGGAGGCCGCGCAGATCGATAGGGCGAGCTATGACCTGTCGGTGAAGAATCCCGATGGGGGCGAGGTCGTGACGCATCGCAGCCCGCAGGAGATCCTGGATGAGATCGTGGGGCTGGATGCCGAGAGCGCGGCGGTGTTGGCGAAGATCAGGGCGATGCTATGACGGCGGGCTGGGAAACGAAGACGCTCGATCAGATTTCCCTGAATCTAGACAGTAAACGCGTACCAATCACAAAGGCAGACCGTGTTGGCGGGATGTATCCATATTACGGAGCGTCCGGAATTGTGGACTACGTCGCTGACTACATATTTGATTGTGATGCGCTGCTTGTTTCGGAGGATGGCGCAAATCTGCTTGCTCGTTCAACCCCAATTGCTTTTTCGGTGTCAGGCAAATACTGGGTTAACAACCACGCCCACATTCTTAAGTTCGGCAGTTTGACAACTCAGAGATTCGTTGAGCTGTACTTGGAAAGCATTCCGCTGAATGACTACGTCACGGGTGCTGCGCAACCAAAGCTGAACCAGAAGGCTCTAAACTCGATACCGATTCCGTATCCGCCTTTGGGAGAGCAGGATCGCATCGTCGCCATCCTCGACGAAGCCTTTGACGGCATCGCCACCGCCCGCTCCAACGCCGAGCAGAACCTCCGGAACGTCCGCGCGCTATTCGAAAGCCACCTGCAGGCCGTGTTCAGTCAGCGGGGGGAGGGGTGGATGGAGACGATACTGGAGCACGTTCTTGTAGAGCAGCCGCGCAACGGCTGGTCCCCTCCGGCGGCAAACCACTCGGATGCTGGCGTTCCAGTATTGACGTTGTCTGCAGTGACCGGGTTTCAGTTTCGCGCCAATAAGATCAAGTTCACATCAGCCAAGACGGATTCCCGTCGGCACTATTGGGTCGAGAATGGCGACCTTCTGATTACTCGAAGCAATACGCCGGAACTGGTTGGACACGTTGCTATTGCCTCGGGCCTTACTGAGCCAACAATCTATCCCGACCTCATCATGCGCATGATCCCGGCGCCCGATCTCATGCTTGCGGAGTTTCTTTATTATCAATTGCGCTCACCGTCGTTGCGACTTGAGATCACCGGCAGGGCGCAAGGTGCCAATCCGACAATGAAGAAGATCAGTAAGCGAGCTGTTCAGACCTTGCCTATTGCTGTTCCTCCGATTTCTACGCAGAGGAAAATAGTTCATCAACTCCACTCCCTTACCGAGGAAACGAGACGCCTCGAATCCCTCTACCAGCGCAAGCTCGCCGCCCTGGACGAACTGAAGAAATCCCTGCTTCATCAAGCCTTCTCCGGTCGGTTATGATGTTCGCTTGACCGGGAGCGAATCATGAGCGACGCGCAAACCGAACTGGTGATTTTTCAGGCTGCAGGGCAGCCGGTCGAGGTCAGGCTTGATACCGTCAGTGAAACCGTCTGGCTGTCGCAACGACAGATGGCGGAACTGTTTGCTACGACGCCCGAGAACGTGCTGATGCACCTCAAGAACGTCTTTCGTGACGAGGAACTGGCCGAGGCGGCAACGACTAAGGATTTCTTAGCAGTTCAAACCGAAGGCAAGCGGCAGGTTCGGCGAAACATCCGTCACTACAACCTCGATGCCATCATCTCGGTCGGCTACCGCGTCAGCTCGAAACGTGCGGTGTTGTTCCGCCAGTGGGCCACCCGCACCCTGCGCGAGCACCTGACCCAAGGTTACTCCCTCAATCGCCAGCGCCTCGAAGCCAACGCCCGCGAACTCGAAGCCGCCCTGCAGCTGGTGAAGAAGGCCGCGCAAAGCCCGGACTTGCTGGCCGACACCGGACGTGGTCTGGTGGATATCGTCACCCGCTATGCACAGACCTTCCTGCTGCTGCAACGCTACGACGAGGGGTTGCTGACCGAGCCGCCGGAGCAGCGCGGCGGTGTGCTGCCGACGCTCGCGGAAGCCCACGCGGCGCTGGCTCGGCTCAAGGCCGACCTGATGGCGCGCGGCGAGGCCACGGATCTTTTCGCCCGCGAGCGGGGCGATGCCTTCGACGCCTTGCTCGGCAATCTGGACCAGACGGTGTTCGGCGAGCCGGCCTATCCGAGCGTGGAGGCGAAGGCGGCGCACCTGCTGTACTTTGTCATCAAGAACCACCCGTTCTCCGACGGCAACAAGCGCAGCGGCGCCTTCCTGTTCGTCGATTTCCTCAACCGCAACGGCCGCCTGCTCGACGCGGCGGGCCAGCCGGTGATCAACGACATCGGGCTGGCGGCGCTGGCCCTGCTGGTGGCGGAATCCGACCCGAGCCACAAGGAAACCATGATCCGGCTTGTCATGAACATGCTGGCTCCCGGGACAGTGACATGAACGAAGCCGAAACCCGCGCCGAACATATCGACCCCGCGCTCGCCGCGGCGGGCTGGGGCGTGGTCGACGGCAGCCGCATCCGGCGCGAATACCCGATCACGCTGGGTCGGCTGGAAGGCGCGGGCAAGCGCGGCAAGGCGCTGACGGCGGACTACGTGCTGGAGTATCGCAACACCAAGCTGGCAGTGGTGGAGGCCAAGGCCTGGGACAAGCCGCTGACCGAAGGCGTCGGTCAGGCCAAGGACTATGCCGGCATGCTCGCGCTCCGCTTCACCTACGCGACGAACGGGCAGGGCATCTACGGCATCGACATGCACACCGGGGAGGAGGGCGAACATCCGGCCTTCCCGACACCGCAAGCCCTGTGGCAGGCCACCTTCGCGACGGAGAACGCGTGGCGCGACCGCTTCGCCGCCGTGCCTTTCGAGGACAGGGGCGGTCATTTTCAGGGCCGCTATTACCAGGACCTCGCCATCGAGCGTGCCTTGGCCGCACTGACCGAGGGGCGCGACCGCATCCTGCTGACGCTGGCGACCGGCACGGGCAAGACTTTCATCGCTTTCCAGATCGCGTGGAAGCTGTTCAAGAGCCGCTGGAACCTGAACGACTGGAAGAGCGAGGGCGAACCCACGCGGCGCCCGCGCATCCTGTTCCTGGCCGACCGCAACATTCTCGCCGATCAGGCCTACAACGCCTTCTCGGCCTTCCCCGAGGATGCGCTGGTGCGCATCGCGCCGGACGACATCCGTAAGAAGGGCAAGGTGCCGAAGAACGGCAGCATCTTCTTCACGATCTTCCAGACCTTCATGAGCGGCCCGCCATTGAACGCCAATGAGGATGGCCACCCGACGCCTTACTTCGGCGAGTATCCGCCGGATTTCTTCGATTTCATCATCATCGACGAGTGCCACCGCGGCGGCGCGAACGACGAGAGCAACTGGCGCGGCATCCTCGAATACTTCGCCCCCGCCGTGCAGCTGGGCCTGACCGCGACACCGAAGCGCCAGGACAACGCGGACACCTACGCTTACTTTGGCGAGCCGGTGTTCATCTACTCGCTCAAGGACGGCATCAACGACGGCTTCCTGACACCTTTCCGCGTGAAGCAGATCGCCACCACGCTGGATGACTACGTCTACACGTCCGACGACACGCTGGTGGAAGGCGAGATCGAGGCCGGCAAACGGTACGAGGAAGCGGACTTCAACCGCATCATCGAGATCAGGGAGCGCGAGAAGAAGCGGGTGGATATCTTCATGGCCGATATCGACCAGAAGGAAAAGACCATCGTGTTCTGCGCCACGCAGGTGCACGCGCTGGCGGTGCGCGACCTGATCAACCAGGCCAAGACCAGCAAGGACCCGAACTACTGCCAGCGCGTCACCGCCGAGGACGGCGGGCTGGGCGAGCAGTGGCTGCGCGACTTTCAGGACAACGAAAAGAGCATCCCGACCGTCCTGACGACCTCGCAGAAGCTGTCGACCGGGGTGGATGCGCGCAATGTGCGCAACATCGTGCTGATGCGGCCGGTGAATTCGATGATCGAATTCAAGCAGATCATCGGGCGCGGCACACGGCTCTACGACGGCAAGGACTACTTCACGATCTACGATTTCGTGAAGGCGCATCATCATTTCAGTGACCCGGAGTGGGACGGCGAGCCGGTTGCGCCGGAGCCGCGCGAGCCTCGTGCGACGCCGGAACCGAAAGTGCCGCCGGAAGTGCGCGAACCTGCGAGCACATACGCGCCGCGACAGAAGGTGAAGGTGAAACTCGCCGACGGCAAGGAGCGCCAGATCCAGCACATGAGCGCCACCAGCTTCTGGCACCCCGACGGCACGCCGATGTCGGCGGTGCAGTTCATGGAGGCGCTGTTCGGCAAGCTGCCGGAGTTCTTCCGGGACGAGGACGAACTGCGCGCCCTGTGGAGCGAGCCGGGTACGCGCCGGAAACTGCTGGAAGGCCTCGCGGAAAAAGGCTTCGGCCGGGATCAGCTGGCGGAGATGCAGTCGATCATCGACGCGGAGAACAGCGATCTCTTCGATGTGCTGGCCCACATCGCCTACGCCGAAGTCCCGCTCACCCGCGAGGAGCGCGCCGAACGCGCGCGGGCGGTCATGGGTGTCGAGTTCGACAGCAAGCAACAGGTGTTTCTGAGTTTCGTGCTTTCACACTACGTCAGCGTCGGCGTGGAGGAACTCGACGAAGACAAGCTCGGCCCCTTGCTCAAGCTCAGGTACAACAACGCGATCGCCGACGCGTTCGCGGATCTGGGTTCGCCGGATGTGGTTCGCAAGGCGTTCGTCGGGTTTCAGCGCTACCTGTATCAGGGGTAGCGATTCACTCCGGGAAGAGGTTCGTGAAGCGCCGGACCAGGGCGTTCGCCTGCAGGTTCAACGCAGGGCTCCCCAGAATCGCTATCCCGCTTCTGGCACTACCTCTTCGAATTGAGCAGAATTAGCGGTTAGCGCTGGCGCCCCGTGCGCGTCCGTATCGGGCCATTGCACCTTCCGGCGGAGGTGTCCTGGACCTGCAGGGTTCTTCCATCGCGTACGGGCACGGGAGCGGAGACAGCGCCGATCGCGCAATGCGGAGATAGGGAAGGGGACAGGATTGCATCGGCAACTGAGCGGCACATTCAACTTTCGCAGCCTGGCAGGTTTGCCGACGAATGACGGACGCCGTATCGCGGGACATGTGGTGCTGCGCTCGGACCAGCTGGATCGTCTGCAGCCAGCCGACTGGGAGGTGCTTGCTTCGCTTGGCGTGAAGACGGTGTGCGACCTGCGTACGGCCGCGGAGCGCAATCGGTTTCCGAACAGTCTGCCGGAGCACGGCATGAGGCAGATTCCGATCGAGCTCGTCGGCGATGTGCGCTCCAACCCCGAACTGATCGAGCCGCTGCGCACGCGTCACGGTGCCGAAGGCGCGGTGGCGATGATGAGGCAGATGTACCGCCAGTTTCCCGAGGCGCTCGCGCCACACTTGGCGACGCTGTTCCGGCTTTTTCGCGAGGACGAAGTGCCGGTGCTGGTGCACTGCGTCGTCGGGAAAGATCGCACCGGCTTCACCGTCGCGGTGATCCTGCATGCGCTGGGCGTCGCGGACGAGGTCGTGATGGCGGATTATCTTCTGTCGGCCCGCGTTCGCGAGACCGCGAGCGAGGAGCGGCGCGCCGCGACGGCACGGATCATCCAGCGCATCACCGAGCGGCACGTCACCGAAGAGATGGTCGACGCGATCCTGGATGCGAGGCCGGAGTATCTGAATGCGGCGCTCGATGCGGTGACCGAGCGCTATGGTTCGATGCAGGACTACCTGAGGGTGCGTGCCGGCCTGGACGAACGGGTGCTCGGCGAGTTGCGCGACCGCTGGCTGGAACCGCGCTGAAGCCGGCTGCATCGTGGCAGCTGCGGCGCGAGGCGGGGTTAGGTGCCTTTCGCCGTCCCGCCCTCCGGCTTCCTGAGGACATAGAACACGTAGCCGTAGTTGTCCTCGGCGGAATCGAAGATCCGGATCCCCTCGAGCGTCTGCGCGGCGAAAGCCCGCACCGCCTTCTCCGGGTGCTGCAGCAGGGAATGCGCGAGCGGTTCGAGCTTGTCGTAATAGCCGTCGACCCAGGCGGACTTCGAGAGCAGGTGCGTGGCGATCACTTCGTAGCCGGCGGTGCGGGCGATCGACAGGTTCTCGTCCACCGTGCGCATGTCGGGATACCCGCTGCGGAAGTACGCGCGCACGTGTTCGGGCACTTCGTCGCGCAGCCATGACAGCTCGCTGACGACCGCATAGCCGCCGGGGCGGATGGCCAGGAGCCAGGTGGCCAGCGCATTGGGGAAGCCGATGTGGTACGCGGCACATTCGGACCACAGCAGATCGACGTCGCGAAAGTTCGCGGGGATGTCGGCCATGTCCATGCAATGCGTATGCACCAGATGCGCGATGCCGAACTGCGCGGAGTAGCGGTTCAGGCTGTCGAGATGCTTCGCGGCGGTGTCGATCGCATGCACCGCCGTCTGCAGGCGGCCGGCGAGTGCGAGCGTCTGGCGGCCGATGCCGCTGCCGGCATCGACGACGAGGGGAAAGCTGTCGCGGGGGATCATGGCCAACACGTGCAGCGTGTCGGCGTCGCTTCCGGGGCCGAGTTTTTCCATGTTCCGTTCGTGCGTGGGTCGAGTCGAGAGGGGTGCTGCGGCAGGCCTATTCCAGCAGATAGTAGGCCGCCGTTGCGCCGCGGTTGGCCTTGGCCTTGTCGAGTTCGCTGCGGGCCAGCACGCGCAGGTGGACTTCGTCCGGGCCGTCGAAGAAGCGCATGGCACGGCCCCAGGTCCAGAACAGCGACAGTGGCGTATCCGGCGTGAGGCCCATCGCGCCGAACACCTGCATGGCGCGATCGAGAATGCGGGTCTGCAGCTGCGCGGCGACGAACTTGATGGCCGAGACGTCGACGCGCGCGGCCTGGTTGCCGCGCCGGTCCATCAGCCACGCCGCGCGCAGTACGAGCAGGCGTGCCTGGTCGATTTCGACGCGCGAGTGGGCGATCCATTCCTGGATGTTGGCGAAGTCGCTCAGATACTTTCCGAAGGTGCGCCGCTCGAGGGCGCGTTCGCACATCATCTCGAGCGCGAGTTCGCACTGGCCGATGGTGCGCATGCAGTGATGCACGCGCCCCGGCCCGAGGCGCGCCTGCGCGAGGGCGAAGCCGTTGCCTTCTTCGCCGAGGAGGTTTTCCGCCGGCACGCGGACCTCGCGGAAGACGATCTCGCAGTGCCCTTCGGGCGACAGGTGGTGCATCACCGGGATGTTGCGCACGATCTCGACGCCCGGCGTGTCCATCGGCACGATCACCATCGAATGCCGGCAATGCGTCTGCGTCTGCGTGTCCGTGCCGTCGCTCGTCTGGCCCATCACGATCGCGAAAGTGCAGTGGGGATGGGCTGCGCCGGTGACGAACCACTTGCGGCCGTTGATGACGTAATCGTCGCCGTCACGGCGGATCGTGGTGCGGATGTTGGTGGCGTCCGACGATGCGACGTCCGGCTCGGTCATCGCGAAGCACGAGCGGTTGCGGCCGTCGAGCAGCGGCCGCAGCCAGCGTTCGTATTGCGCGTCGGTGGCGTGCAGGTGCAGCAGTTCCATGTTGCCGGTGTCGGGCGCGCTGCAGTTGAACACCTCGGCGGACCACGGAATGCGGCCCATCGCTTCGGCCAGCGGGGCGTATTCGACGTTGTCGAGCCGCGTGCCGGGCTCATGTTCGCGCAGGCCGGGTAGGAACAGATTCCACAAGCCCTCCTCGCGCGCTATCGCCTTGAGCGGTTCGACGATCGCGAGCGGATATTCGCCGCGCGTGGCGCACTGGTGCCACTTCAGGTTGGCGGGCAGGACGCGCCGGGCCATGAAATGGCGCAGCACCTCGAGCACCATTTCGGTCTTCTCGGAATAGTCGAAATCCATCGGGTTCCGTTCCTCGTGTATGGCCGGGTCGTCGTTCGCGTTCGTGATCCCGCCCGCGCGGGTATGTCGCGATTATAGACGACCGACTGGGCGGTCGTGTATCTTGCATGCAAACAAATCGGCGTGGCGGGCACCTGCCTTTCCCCGGGATCGGGGGCCATGCATCACAGAGGATGGGCAAGTGAAAGCGATGGTTGAAGCGGGTGCAGGCGGGTGGCATGGCGGTGGAGCGTCCTGAGTCGTGGCGCCCGCGGGCGGCGGCGGGAACGGAAGGCGAGGGCCGCGCGGCTCCGGCTGACGATCCGCAGTCGTTGTCCTGTCCGCTGATCCCCAGCCGGATGAAGTACACCTGCTCGGGGCGCTGCAAGTGGTGCAAGCCGGCGGTCGGGCCGGAATCGTCGGCAGCAGCGGCCGAGGTCGATGACGGCGAGGGGCAGGGGTGACCGATGCGACTGAGTGTGAATCGATATATTGACACCCGACCGGTCGGTCGGGTACGCTGGGTCATGTCAGCGCGCGCGTATTCGAATGGCGGTTTCGCCGCCCACGCCGGGCCGGAGCTGCGTCATCAATTCACAGAGGTCGCCAGAAATGCATTTTGAGCAATCGAAGAAATCAATTGAGTGGATGGAGCGGGTCCGGACTTTCATGGACGAGCACATCTATCCGGCCATTCCGCTGTATCACCAGCAGGCAGCAAGCATCGACCGCTGGAAGGAGACGCCGCCGATCTTCGAGGAACTCAAGTCCAAGGCGCGCGCGGAAGGCTTGTGGAACATCTTCATGCCGCCGTCCGATCACGACGACGAGTTCTTCACGAGCATCGGCCTGACCAACGTCGAGTACGCCCCGATCGCGGAGCTGATGGGACGCGTGTCCTTCGGTTCCGAGGTGTTCAACTGCATGGCGCCGGACACCGGCAACTTCGAGGTGCTGCACCGCTACGGCACCAAGGACCAGAAGAAGCGCTTCATGGTGCCGCTGATGAACGGCGAGACGCGTTCCGCCTTCCTGATGACCGAGCCGAAGGTGGCATCGTCCGACGCGCGCAACATCCGCACCGAGATCCGCCGCGAAGGCGACGAGTATGTGATCAACGGCCACAAGTGGTGGTCGTCGGGCGCGGGTCATCCGCACTGTGCGTTCTTCATCGTGATGGGCAAGACCGATCCGAACGCGGAGACCTATCGCCAGCAGTCGATGATCCTGGTGCCGAGCGATGCGCCGGGGGTTGCCGTGGTGCGCCACCTCAACGTGTTCGGCTTCGACCACGCGCCGCACGGGCACTTCGAGGTGATCCTCGACAACGTCCGCGTGCCGGTGGAGAACCTGATCCTCGGCGAGGGCCGCGGCTTCGAGATCGCTCAGGGTCGTCTGGGGCCGGGCCGCATCCATCACTGCATGCGCAACATCGCCTCCGCCGAGGTCGCGCTGGAGAAGATGTGCATTCGCCTGATGTCGCGCGAGGCCTTCGGCAAGAAGATCAACGAGCACTCGGTGTGGGAGGAGCGCATCGCCCACGCGCGCATCGACATCGAGATGGTACGGCTGCTGTGCATGAAGGCGGCCTACATGATGGACACCGTCGGCAACAAGGCCGCGCGCGGCGAGATCGCGATGATCAAGGTGGTGGCGCCGCAGGTGGCCCAGCGCATCATCGACCTGGCGATCCAGGCGCACGGCGGCGGCGGCGTATCGCAGGATTTCGGGCTCGCCGAGCTGTACGCAAATACCCGGATCGTGCGATTGACCGATGGTCCGGATGAAGTGCATTGTCGGACGGTTGCGAAGCTCGAGTGCCGCAAGTACGAGGGGCGGGACTACGCGAGCATCAAGGCCTACTCGAAGTGACGGCGACGTAACGCGCAGGTGGCGGCGCGGGTGCGACCGTCACCGGCACGGATAACGATACGGTTGGAGGGACAGAGAGTGACAGCGTCGGTGAAAAGCGGTACGTGGGAGGATGTCGAGCTCAAGACGACCTGCTACGGTTGCCCGGCAGGCACTTGCGGCATGCTCGCACGTCGGGTCAATGGCATCGTCGTCGCCGTGCGCGGCGACCCGGAGGATCCCTTCAGTCAGGGCAAGCTGTGCGCGAAGGGCCAGGCGCAGCTGATGATGGCCTACAGCAAGCGGCGCGTGACCAAGCCGCTCAAGCGCACGAACCCCGAGAAGGGGATCGGGGTGGATCCGGGCTGGGTCGAGATCAGCTACGACGAAGCCGTCGCGATCACTGCGGAGAAGGTCAAGCATTGCCGGGAAGTCGATCCGGGCGGGCTGGTATTCGCGACTTCGGATTTCACGACGCTGCCGTGGTTCCTCCCTTCGCTGCTGATCTCCTTCGGCAGCTTCAATCACACCTCGGGTGGCCGCGCGTTCTGCGGCAACAACGTGCACCCGGTGCTGCAGCAGGTGCACGGCGGCTTCCACGTCGGCCCGGATTTCCACTTCTGCAACCACCTGATGCTGTTCGGTTCGAACAAGGGGGCGATGTCGAACTGGGCGGCAGTGACGGCGACCCTCGAAATGTCGCGCGCACGCCGGCGCGGCATGAAGCTGGTGGTGGTCGATCCGTGGTGCTCGAATGCGGCGTCGATCGCCGACGAGTGGGTGCCGATCCGTCCCGGCACCGACGGCGCGCTGGTCATGGCGATGATCAACGTCATGGTCAACGAGCTCGGCATGTACGACGTCGAGTTCGTGCGCAAGCTGAGCAACGGCCCCTACCTGATCCGCGACGTCGACGGGCATTACGCACGCGATCCGGCGACGGGCAAGCCGCAGCTGTGGGATACCGCCGACCAGAAGGCCAAGGTGTACGACGATCCGTCGCTCGCGGTACCGGCGCTGGAAGGCAGCTTCGTCGTCGACGGCGAGCCGTGCACGCCGTCCTTCCAGCTACTGAGGAAGCACCTCGTTAAGTTCACGCCGGAGAGCGCCGCCGAGATCACGACCGTGCCGGCGCACACGATCCGCCGGTTGGCGCGCGAGTTCGCGACCGCGGCCTCGGTCGGTTCGACGATCGAGATGGACGGTCACACGCTGCCGCTGCGTCCGGCCTGCGCGCACTGGTACAAGGGCATCAGCCAGCACTCACAGGGCTTCGAGCAGGGCCTGTCGATCGCGATGCTGAACACGATCGTCGGCGCGGTGGACGTGCCGGGCGGGTTGCTCGCCGACACGGTGTATGCGCATCACCCCGAGTTCGCCGAGAACAGCACCTGGATGGGCAACGGCTCGGGCATGCGCGAGCGCGACGGCCTGGTCGCCGCGGGCAAGATCGCGACCTACGGCGACTCGTTCCCGGCGCCTTTCCCGATGAAGGACGTGCCCAACCCGTACAACATGTCGGCGGACTCGCTGGCTGCGGTCGGTTCGTACAACAGCGGCCTGGTGAGCAAGGTCAGCGTGCTGGAGCCGAAGAAGTTCAACGACAAGGTGCCGCACAACCCGATGGTGTATGTGCAGGTGGTGTCGAACGACCTGCTCAACGAGGGCAACCCGAAGCAGCAGGCGGATTTCCACCGGAAATTCGGCTTCCAGCTGTCGATCGTGCCGAACATCGACGAGACCGCCGAGTTCGCGGACATCATCTTCCCGACGCAGACGCAGCTCGAGCGCCTCGACATGGGGGCGAACAACATCCCCGACACGATGGGTTCGACGGCGACCAACGAGTACTGCATCAACCTGCGCCAGCCGGTCGTGCCGACCGACTACAAGCACAACGTCGACATCTGGATCGACATCGCGGAGAAGGCGGGCTTCCTTCCGGCCTTCAACCAGACGGTCAACCAGTTCCTCGAACTGAAGGGCGAGTGGGCACTGGAAGCCGGCAAGAAGTATGACAACAAGGGTCTCATGGAGCGCTGGATCCGCTCGATGACCGCGGGCAAGCTCTCGCTCGAGGACGTCGCCAAGGAAGGGCGCATCCGCTGGGCAAAAACGGTGCAGGAGAAATACCCGCGTCCGTTCTACAAGAGCCGCATTCCCGTGTACTACGAGTACTTCCTCGAGGCGGGTGCGCGCGTCAAGGCGACGACCGACGCGCTCGGCATGGATTGGGACGTGTCGCGCTACAAGCCGCTGGCCGACTGGTATCCGGCACCGGGGCACGGCCGTGCCGAGAACGGCTACGAGCTCTTCGCGGTGAGCTACAAGTGGCCTTTCCTCACCAGCACCTTCTCGAACTTCAACCCTTGGCTCGCGGAGCTGGCGCAGTACCACCCCTACGTCGGCAAGATCATCCTCAACCGCAAGTACGCCGAATCGAAGGGCCTGCGTGACGGCGATCGCGTGGTGGCGGAAAACCTGCGCGGGCGGCGGGTGGAGGGCATCCTGCTGCTCAGCGAGTGCATCCATCCGGAGTGCGTGGGGATGGACCACAACGGCGGGAGCTGGGCGAAGAGCCTGCCGCCGCGGCGCAAGAACACCGGGCCTCACTTCGGCGAGCTGCTCGATTACGACATGAAGAATCTCGACATCATGGACGGCGCTTTCGAGGCCAGTCCGAAACTGCGGGTCACGCGCGTGGGCTGAGGCCCGCTGCGCGGCGACGACGACATAAAGAGATCGAGAAAACTATATCCCCACGGATTGCAGGAGGTTGGTACTGATGGCTCGACTGGGTATGGTCATTGACTTGAAGGTGTGTGTGGGTTGCCATGCGTGCACGGCCGCCTGCAAAGCCACCAACGGCACGCCGCCGGACATCTACTTCGCGCGCGTGCATGAACGGGAGGTCGGCGTCTTTCCGAATGCGCGCCGGGAGTTCCTGCCGGTGCTGTGCAACCACTGCGAAGATCCGCCGTGTGTGCCGGTGTGTCCCACGGGGGCGAGCTACAAGCGCGAGGACGGCATCGTCGCCGTCAAGAGCGACCTCTGCATCGGTTGCCGCAGCTGTGCGACGTCCTGCCCGTACGAGCACCGCCATTACGTGAAGCCGGGCATCCTGGAAACCGGTTACTTCAATGGTGAGCTCACCCTTTACGAAAAGGCGAAGTACAACCGCTGGGACTCAGGCACGGTCATCAAGTGCGACTTCTGCATGGATCGTGTCGACCAGGGCCTGCAGCCGGCGTGCGTCGAAACCTGCCCGGCCGAAGCCCGGATTTTCGGTGACCTCGCGGACCCGGAAAGCGCCCCGAGCAAGCTGCTGAGCGAGCGCGAGTCGTTCACGCTGCTGCCCGATGCCGGCACCAAGCCGAGCGTGCATTACCTCAAGGCCTGATGCGGCCTGCGCCAATCACCTGATCCAAGGGAATCGATGTCATGAGCCTTAAGTACCAGACCGGCGTTCGCTTCAACCATCATCTGGGCCCGCAGGAAACCCTGAGCTTCATGGGCGAGGGGGTCGGCGCGGCGCTGTTCGCGATCGCCTTCTTCACCGGGCAGTGGCTGCTCGCGGGGCCGGGCATCCTGTTCGTGATCGGCGCGGTCGTCGCGCTTCTCGGCCACCTCGGCAACCCGCAGCGCGCATGGCGGGCGGTGACACGGGTGGGCACGTCGTGGGTGAGCCGTGGCACGCTGTTCATCGGCGTCTTCGCCGGGCTCGCGATCCTCTCGGTCGCGGCGGGTTACCTCGGCATGACCGCATTGCAGGGGCCGCTGGCGCTCGCGGCGCTTGTCGTCGCGGTGCCGGTGATGGCCTACGCGGGCATGCTGCTGCGCTCGATGCGGGCGATCCGCCTGTGGCGCGGGCCCTTCGTCCCGCTCGCGTTCGTCGCGCACTCGCTGGCGACGGCGCTGGTTCTCGCGTGGGCAGTGATGCCGCTCCTCGCGGGCGCTGCGGCCGCGCCGTGGCTGCAGCCGGCGGCGATGGTGGCGCTCGTCGCCAGTGCGCTGGTGTCGGTGCTGCACCTCTTGCGCGCGGAACGCAGCGTGGGCGTGCGCGCGTCCTTCGAGCGGATGTTTTCGGGCGACCTGAAGACGAGCTTCCTCGTGGGCGGTTGCATATGCGGCATCGTCGTGCCGCTGGTCGTGATGGCGGTGCTGTCGACGCTTTCCGGCGGTGCGGCGACGGTGCTGATGCTTGCGGTTGCGCTGTGCCGGCTGTACGGCGACTTCGCCTACCGCAACGCGGTGGTGCTGGCCGGCGCCTACGAGCCGGTGATGCCGGACTGGCCGATGCGTTCCTTCACGCCGCCGACGGCGCCTGTCTGCAGCACGGCAGGGCACTGAGCGGCCGCAGACGACTGAATAGGCGGGCGCCGTCCGGCGACCCGCCGCTGTCTTTCGATATGGGTGATCCGGCGGCATCCGGAGGGGGCGGCGTCGTCCGAGGGCGGCGATCGGCTGCTGGCTGCCGCCCGTACGCCCGACAACACCGATGGAGGCATGGATGAAGGCAATTCCCGAAGTGATCGAATCGGCCCGCGTGGCGCATTGGGACGACAGGGCCGACGTGATCGTCGTCGGTTATGGCATCGCCGGCGCGTGCGCCGCCCTGGAGGCGAAGCGCGCGGGTGCGGACGTGCTGGTGGTGGAACGTGCGAGCGGTGGCGGCGGTGCGAGCGCGATGTCGTCGGGCATCTTCTATCTCGGGGGCGGAACGGCGGTGCAGAAGGCGGCCGGCTACGAGGACACGCCCGACGAGATGTACAAGTTCCTGATGGCGAGCACCCGGGCGCCCGACGCGGGGATGGTGCGGCGATTCTGCGACGGGTGCGTCGAGCACTTCGACTGGCTCGAAGCGCAGGGCGTGCAGTTCGAGCGCAGCTACTATCCGGGCAAGTCGGTGTTCCTGAACACGACGGAATGCCTGATGAGCACCGGCAGCGAGAAGGTGTGGCCGTTCCGCGACGTCGCGAAGCCGGCGCCGCGTGGCCACAAGGTTGCGCGGGCCGGTGACGACGCGGGTTCGCAGGCGATGGAGGCGCTGCTTGCGCGCTGCGCGGCGGAAGGGATCCGTGCGGCTTACGACAGCCAGGTCACGGGCCTGGTGATGGATGCGGACGGGCGCGTCGTCGGCGTGCGCGTGAAGCGTTCGGGCGAGGAGATCCACCTGCGCGCACGCCGCGGCGTGATCCTGTCCACCGGCGGCTTCAACCTCAACCGCGACATGCTCGAGGAATACGTGCCGCTGGTGACGGGCAATTCCGAGCCGCTGGGCATTCCCTACAACGACGGCGCCGGGATCAAGCTCGGCGCGTCGGCGGGCGGGGCGACGCAGGCGATGGGCGGGGTGATCGCGACGGCCTCGTTCTATCCGCCGGCGCAGCTGATCAAGGGCATTCTCGTGAATTCGCGCGGCGAGCGCTTCGTGGCCGAGGATTCGTATCACGGCCGCACCGCCGCGCACATCATCGAGCAGCCCGAGTA
This sequence comes from Aromatoleum tolulyticum, assembly GCF_900156155.1. Lineage (GTDB taxonomy): Bacteria > Pseudomonadota > Gammaproteobacteria > Burkholderiales > Rhodocyclaceae > Aromatoleum > Aromatoleum tolulyticum. Next base: position 299,142 of record NZ_FTMD01000002.1, on the reverse strand, counting down.
CAAGGCCTACCTGATCCTCGATGCGGAGATCTTCGCCTATCCGGAACTCACCGACTATTCGCACCACACGCTGGTGGACGGCTGGGAGACCGTGGAGGAGATGGAGGTGGGGTTGAAGCTGCCGGAGGGATCGCTGCAGCGCACGCTCGCGGAGTACAACCGCCATGCGGAGAACGGCGAGGATCCGCTGTTCTACAAGCATCCCGAGTGGGTCAAGCCGCTGAACGTCGGCCCGTATGCGGCGTTCGACGTGTCGTTCAACAAGTCGACCTATCTCTTCATCACGCTCGGCGGATTGAAGACGAACGCCGACGGCGAGGTGCTGACGCCGCTCGGCCGGACCGTTGCGGGCCTGTACGCGGCGGGGGCGTGCGTGTCGAGCATTCCACAGGACGGCGAGGGCTACGCGAGCGGGCTGAGCCTTGGGCCCGGGTCGTTCTTCGGTCGCTGCGCCGGACGGCGCGCGGCGGCGGCAACGCCCGTCTGAGTCGCAGCACGGTCGCTCCCTCCCCTTCAAGGGGAGGGTTGGGGTGGGGATGGGTTTAGCAGCTCCGGCAGAAACCCATCCCCCTCCTAACCTCCCCCTTGAAGGGGGAGGAACAATGGACCTTCGGCGGCGGCTGGGGCTGCCCGTGCTTCAGTCGATGATGCGCTGCGGATGCGCGTAGACCATCGCCCGGTCGTCACGGACGAAACCGCACAGCGTGAGGCCGTGGCGCTGCGCGAGTTCGATCGCGAGGGATGAAGGTGCGGAGATCGCGGCCAGCACCTCGAGTCCGGCGCGCACCGCCTTGGCGGCCATCTCGTAGCTCACGCGGCTGGAGATGAAGGCCCCGCAGCCGGCGAAACTCCGCCCGGCGAGGAGGTGGCGGCCGATCACCTTGTCGAGCGCGTTGTGGCGGCCGAGGTCCTCCGCGACTGCGAGCAGCTGCAGGTCCGGCCCGAAGAGGGTCGCACCGTGCGTCCCGCCGGTAGCGCCGAAGACGCGCTGGCGATCCTGCATCGCCGTGCGGATGGTCGCGAGATCTGCGATCCGCAGTCGCAGGTTGCCGACTGGCGGGGCCGTGCAGGTGACGCCATCGAAGAGTTGCTCACGGCCGCCGCACACCCCGCAGGAGCTATTCACGACGACATTGCGGCGGCGCACGTTGGCCTCGTCGGGATGCGTCAGGCGCAGGTTAACGACGTCCGGACGCTCGTGGCAGATCCACATCGCCGCGATGTCGGACAGGCTGTCGATGATCCCCTCGGTGAAGGCGAAGCCCGCGGCCAGTGCCAGCGCCTCGGGGATGTTGCCGTCGGCGAGGACGCCGTCCTGGGCCGTGTAGCCGACGTCGCCCGGGGGTTCGTCGGTCGGCGTCCACATCAGGGAATACGCCCCGATACCCTCGACCTCGATGGTCAGTACATCCTCGCGCACGACCTGGCATTCCGGAATCGTGCGCCGTCCGCCTTCGCCCGAATGGTGCTCGGCAGCCGCAGGGGTGACGCCGAATTGGCGCGGAAGGTGATCTCGCGGGACGTTCATGGGCTCGACTCCAGCGCAATAGATTTGGTGCGTCAATCGCAGCCGGCATGAGGGCGGCTGGTTGAATTCATCTTATCACCAATAGCCGACCGACTGGTCGGGCGCAATGGGTCTTTTTTGTTCGGAGAAATTCGCTCGCGTGCAAAATTGCGGAAAAAACTGCATTGACAACCGACCGGACGGTCGGTACCGTTATCCCCGCTCTGCACAGTCCCATCGGCAGGCAGATTTGCACCGGTACGCAGGGGGCAGGCGGCGCAGGGCTTGCCAATGTCGGGACTCTACAAGAACAGGAGGAGTGACGACAATGGGAGAGTCGGGCGACTGCCTCCGCCATCCGAATGAGGGGATTTCGATGCAATTCGATGATCTGAAGGGCAAGGTGGTCGTCGTGACCGGGGGCAACTCCGGCATGGGGCGTGCGATGGTGATCGGATTCGCGGCGCAGGGCGCCCGGGTCGTGGTTGGGGATCGCGCGGTCGAGCCGGAGCCGTTCAAGGACGCGGCCATCGTGTATCACCAGTGCGATGTGTCGAAGGCGCAGGACGTGAAGGAGCTCGTTGCGGTCGCGACCTCGCGCTTCGGCCGGCTCGACGTCCTCGTCAATAACGCCGGCATCAACGGCCCGCTGATGCCGCTCGCGGAGCTGCAGGACGAGGCCATCGACGCGGTGCTCGGCGTGAATCTCAAGGGCACGCTGTATGGCCTGAGGTACGGCCTGCAGGCGATGGTCGGGCAGGGGGCGGGCGTGATCATCAATATCGCGTCGGTGCAGGGCTTGCGGCCGATCTACGCCGGTGCCGCGATCTACGCCGCGAGCAAGGCGGCGGTGGTGTCGCTGACCCGTTCGGCCGCGCACGAATACGGGCAGTACGGCATCCGTGTGATCGGGGTCGCGCCCGGCCCGATCGATACACCGATGCTGCGCGCGGCCGACGCGACGATGAGCATCGTCAACGCGGTACCGCTGCACCGCATCGGCACGCCGCAGGAGTTGGCCAATGCGGTGCTGTGGCTCGCGAGCGATGCGGCGTCCTATGTGTCGGGCTGCGTGCTGACGGTCGACGGCGCCTTCTTGGCGGCGTAGCGGTATCCGGGGCAGCGGATCGACGGCCGCCCGCAGGGTCGCCTGAAGGCCCATTGATGAATGAGGCGGGCCCGGGATGCGCGCGCCGTTCCACATTTATCCCCTGAAAGCCGTGTCACGCAAGGGTTTCAAGCGTTTTGAAAATCGGTGACAAGATGTTCTTGACACCCGACCGGTCGGTCGATATTCTACTTTCGAACGCGGTCACCCAACTATCCGGAAATGTCACTCCGCCTGGGTGGTGCGGAATCCCCAAGAAGGCGGGTAAGTCTTCGCAAGGCATCGACCGGCCGGTTGGACCGGTCCTCGCGACACCTGCATACCGTGCTCGCGAAGCAAAGCCGGCAAGAGACTTCAGGAGTTGTTGGTTGAAAACAAATGAAGCGCAACTCAAAGGAGGAGTTGGAAGTGAACCGAAATCGCAAATACCGGATCATTCCGCGGCGGATCGCACAGGGGGTGGCTGCCGCGGCCCTGTGCAGCGGCGCCGCGCACGCGTTCGAAATTCCGACCGGAAACGAAAATCTCAACGTTCGCTGGGACAATACCGTCAAGTACAACGCCGGCTGGCGGATCGATGAGCGTGATCGCAAGCTCGGCGATTCCTGGGGCATGCAGGGGGGCGAGCACCGCTTCGACCAGGGCGAGATGGTCACCAATCGTGTCGACCTGCTGTCCGAATTCGACTTCATCTACAACAAGCACCACGGCTTCCGCGTTTCCGGGGCGGCGTGGTACGACGCCGCCTATGACCGCGACGTCGAAGGCAATCCCGCGTATCAGCGCGCGGGCCTCGGTACCGCGTTTCCGCGCAATCGCCTGACCGACTCGGTGGCGCGCCCGTACACCAGTTCGGGTGAGATCCTCGATGCCTTCGTGTTCGGGCGCCTCGAGGTGGGCGGGCGGCCGATCGACATGAAGGCGGGGCGTCACACCGTCTATTGGGGTGAATCCCTGTTCTCGCCGATCCACGGCGTTTCGTACTCCCAGGGGCCGGTCGATTTCCGCAAGGCCCTTGCGACGCCGGGCTCCGAAGCGAAGGAACTGTTCCTCCCGCTCAACCAGCTTTCGTTCGCGGCGCAGGTGACCGACAAGCTGTCGATCGCCGGTCAGTACTTCCTCGAGTGGAAGCCCTACCGGCTGGCCGAGGGCAGCACCTACTTCAACACCTTCGACCCGCTGTTCCAGCGCGGTACCAATTTTCTGGGGATTCCGTACCACGGAAACCTGAAATCCGGTCCGCACGAAATTCCGGACGACACCGGCAGCTGGGGCATCAATGCCAAGCTGGCAACCGATCTCGGCACGTTCGGCGTTTACTATCGCCGCTTCGACGACAAGCTTCCGGCGGTGCTGAGCACCGGGGGAACCTTCGGCGAACTGCACAACGCCTACGCCGAGGACGTCAAGCTGATCGGCGTGAGCATGTCCACACTGGTCGGCGGTACGGCGATCGGCGCGGAAATCGTGCATCGCAAGGATACTGCGCTGAACACCGCCTTCGGTTCGCCGGAAATCGCGCGCGGCGACACGTGGCATGCGCTTGCGAACGCGATCGCGTACATCGGCAAGACATCGGTGTTCGATTCGGCAACCCTGCTGGCGGAACTTACCTACAGCCGTCTTCAGAGCCTCGACAGCAAGACCAAGGCGTTCTACGCCGGTGTCGGCCACGCGTGCGCCGACTCGTTCGGTGGTCGCGGCGGCCGGGACGACGGTTGCTCGACGCGTGATGCCTGGGGCTTCGGCATGACCTTCACGCCGACGTGGTTCTCCGCCCTGCCGCAGACGGACATCACCATGCCGATCCACTTCGACACGGGCATCAGCGGCAACTCGCCCGTTCCGGCCGGGGGTAACGAGGGCAACGGTAGCTGGAGCGTAGGCGTCGGTTTCGATTATCAGGCCCGCTACAAGCTCGATATCGCCTACACGGACTACTTCGGCAGTTACAACAAGGGCCCGAACCCGCTCGCCTTCGTCCCGGGGATCAGCCCCGTCGTGATGGGTACCGCGAGCGGCGGCATGGCGCCGCTGCATGACCGCGGCTGGCTGTCCGTCACGTTCAAGACCACATTCTGAAGATCGACTGGAGATACCTGAAATGATGCTCCGTTCCAAAATTACCTTGCTGGCCGCACTGGTCGCCGCGTACGCCGGCGGGGCCGTCGCTGCCGTAACCGCCGAAGAGGCGAAGCAACTTGGTACCACCCTGCTGCCGTGGGGCGCGGAAAAGGCCGGCAACAAGGACGGCACGATTCCGGAGTGGACCGGCCCGGTAAAGGCCGCCAACTACGACCCGAAGGTGCCCGGCGCGCGTCCCGATCCGTTCGCAAACGAGAAGCCGGTGCTCGTCATCGACGGGAAGAACGTGGACAAGCACGCCGACAAACTCTCCGAAGGCATCAAGGCGATGCTGAAGAAGTACCCCACGTACCGTCTCGACGTCTATCCGACCCACCGTACGGCGAACTACCCGAAGCTCTTCCAGGACAACGCGATCAAGAACGCCACCGCCTGCAAGACGATGGACAAGGAACTCAAGCTCGACGGCTGCTATGCCGGAACGCCGTTCCCGATTCCGAAGACCGGCAACGAGGTGATGTGGAATCGTCTGCTCAAGTACGACAATCATGTGACCGACATCAAGGGTCTTGCCAGCTATCTGGTCGATCCGCAGGGCAACAAGACGGTTGCGGGTGTCTATGACTTCACCGCCTACTATCCGATCTTCGACCCGAAGAAGACGTCCGTGATCGGTCCCAAGGATCCGTACGAGAAGATCCGCATCGACTACTGGAATCCGGCTCGCAAGGCGGGTGAGAAGCTGGTGATTCACGACAATGTGGATATGGTCGACATCGGCCGTCAGGCCTGGTCGTACCTGCCCGGACAGCGGCGCGTGAAGCTGTCGCCCGACGTCGCCTACGACACGCCCAGCCCGACCGGCGGTAGCGCGGCGACGGTGGACGATTCGGCGGTGTTCTACGGCGCGCTCGATCGCTACGACTTCAAGCTGATCGGCAAGAAGGAGATGTACATCCCCTACAACGCCTACAAGGCGCGTGACCTTTCGGTATGCCCGCCGGATACGGTGAACACCAAGCTGCACCTCAATCCGGATTGCATGCGCTGGGAACTGCACCGCGTATGGGTGGTGGAAGCCAACGTCAAGCCGGGCCTGCGCCACATGTATCCGAAGCGCGTCTTCTACTGGGACGAGGATCTGCCGGGGGTCGGCATCGCCGACAACTACGACGTGGCGGGCCAGTTGTACCGGACGACCCACTCCATCCCCATCACCTTCTACGAGGCGCAGGGGCAGGGGCATGCGACCGACCAGTTCGTGACGTATGACCTCACCAACGGGTACTACGGCCACCAGATGTATGCCACCGACGCCAAGGGTTGGGAGGTCGTGGCGCCGAAGCCGGAGCACTTCTTCTCGCCCGAGGCGCTGGCGGGGTCCGGCGTACGATAAGGGCTGTCCGCCGGGCGACGCCTGCAGGGGGCGCCCGGCGGAAGATCGGGACAGGATGGCGGAGACGCAGGTTTTCTCCGTCGATTCATGCGCGATGTAACCGGAAGGGGAAAGCCGTATGGTCAACCGGCGTACTTTCATGCTGCAGGCCCTTGGTACAGCTGCCATGGCTGCAGCGCCACGCTGGGTGGGGGCATTCGTTCACCCGATCGACGAGCCGGCCATGCGCAGCCGTCTGGCGGCGCGCAGCCCGCTGCTGGCGGTGACGGATGCCGGACGGCGTTTCGTCGCCGTCGGTATTCGCGGGCAGGCGGTGCTGTCCGATGACGGCGGGCGCACATGGGCGCAGGCGACGGTTCCCGTCAGCAGCGATCTCGTGGCGGTGTCGTTTCCGACCGAAAAAACCGGCTGGGCCGTCGGTCACGGCGGGGTGGTGCTCAAGTCCACCGATGGCGGAGCGACGTGGGTCAAACAGTTCGACGGCCGGCACGCCTCCGAGGTAGCAGTCGGCTATTTCGAGAAACGCGGTGCTGACGATGCGGCCGCGCAGCAATTGCTCGCCGACGAGAAATCCCTCGTCGATGCGGGCGGCACGCAGCCCTTCCTCGACGTGTACTTCATCAACGAGCAGACCGGCTTCGTCGTCGGCACGTTCAACCGCATCTTCCGCACCGATGACGGCGGCACCACGTGGGTGCCGTGGATGGACCGCACGGATAATCCCAAGGGATTGCACTTCAATGCCATTGCCGGAAGCGGCGGGAACATCTACCTCGCCGGCGAGCAGGGCATGGTGTGGCGCCTCGGACCCGACAGCAAGCGCTTTGTCGCCCTGCCGACACCCTACAGCGGCACGCTGTTCGGTCTGCTGCCGATCTCGCCGACGACGCTGCTGACCTTCGGCATGCGCGGCAGCGTGTTCCGCAGCGAGGATGCGGGGGGGGCGTGGAAGCGCGTCGAGATGGCGAGCCTTGCCGGCGTGACCTCGGGCGCGGTCCTGCCCGACGGCATGGTCGTGCTGGTCACGCAGGCGGGAACGATGGAGGTCAGCCGTGACCAGGGGCGCAAGTTCACGCCGGTCAAACCGGCTCAGCCGATGTCGTATTTCGGTGTGTCGGCCGGCGCCAACGGCCAGGTGATGCTGGCGGGCGCCGAGGGTATGCGTGTCGAGACGGTGCGCTAGACGCCGCCTACGGGCGGAAGAACTGCCATAACAGTACCAGGAAGCGAGGAGTCATGAGCGAGTCGCAAGCACTGCAGGTCATATCCGACCCGAAGGATTTCGACGACAAGTCGGGCAATATCGTCGAACGCCTGATCTTCAACCACCGGCTGGTTCTCGTTGCCATCTGCGTGTTGCTGACAGGATTCTTCGCCTTTCAGATGCGCGGGTTGGTGGTCAGTGCGAGCTTCGACAAGATGCTCCCGCAGAGCCATCCCTATATCAAGAACTACATCGAGAACCGCGGCCAGTTGCGGGGCCTGGGGGATTCGGTGCGGGTCGTCGTGGAGAACACCTCGGGCGACATCTACGATCCCGAATTCCTCGCCACGTTCGCGAAGATCAACGACGAAATCCTCGTCTTGCCGGGGGTGGACCGCGCGTGGATGAAATCGATCTTCACGCCGGTGGTGCGCTGGATCGAAGTCACCGAGGAAGGTTTCAAGGGTGGCCCGGTGCTGCCCACCGATTACAACGGCAGCGTGAAGTCGATCGACGACCTGCGCATCAACGTCGGCCGCGCCGGCGTGGCCGGCACCCTGGTGTCCAACGACTACAGCTCCAGCATGATCGTCGTGCCGCTGCTGCCGGTCGATGCCGCCGGCAACCCGCTCGACTACCACAAGCTGTCGGCCGCGCTGGAAAACATCCGCACCAAGTACACGCAGGCCGCCGACGGCTCCCAGCCGAAGATGCGCATGTACATCATCGGCTTCGCCAAGATGGCCGGCGACCTGATCGACGGTCTGCAGAAGGTGATGACCTTCTTCCTGCTCGCGGCGGCGGTGGCGGCGGTGGTCATCTATATGTTTACCCGCTGCGTGCGCAGCACCGTGCTCGTGCTTGCGTGTTCCCTTATCGCGGTGATCTGGCAGCTGGGCAGCCTGGTGTCGCTCGGCCACGGCCTCGATCCGTTCTCGATCCTCGTGCCATTCCTCGTCTTTGCGATCGGCGTCAGCCACGGCGCGCAGAAGATGAACGGCATCATGCAGGATGTCGGACGCGGCACGCACAAGTGGGTCGCCGCGCGCTACACCTTCCGTCGCCTCTTCATGGCCGGCGTCACCGCGCTGCTCGCGGACGTCGTCGGCTTCGCGGTGCTGATGGTGATCGACATTCCGGTGATCCGCGAACTGGCGATGACCGCAAGCCTGGGCGTCGGCGTGCTGATCTTCACCAACCTGATCCTGCTGCCGGTACTGCTGTCCTACGTCGGCGTCAGCCCCGCCGCGGCGGCGCGCAGCCTTGCCGAGGAGAACGATGAGGAGAAGGGCCGCGGTATCGGTGTCGTCTGGCGGCTGCTCGACAAGTTCACCGAACGTCGCTGGGCGACGGTTGCGGTGGCCGTCAGCGTGGTGCTCGGTGTGCTCGGCTACTACGGCTCGCTCGACCTGAAGGTCGGCGACCTCGATGCCGGCGCGCCGGAACTTCGTCCCGATTCCCGCTACAACCGTGACAACGCCTTCATTACCGGCAATTACCGCATTTCCAGCGACGTGTTCGCCGTGATGGTGAAGACGCCGCCCGACATGTGCCGCGACTGGCAGAACATCGCCGAGATCGACCGCCTGAGCTGGACGCTCGAGCAGGTGCCGGGCGTGCAGCGTTCTACGTCGCTCGCCGACACGGTGCGCTCGTACATCGCCGGTTCGTCGGAAGGCAATCCGAAGTGGTTCACGGTCGCCGACACGCAATCGATCGTCGACGCGCAGATCAACAACGCGCTGGCGTGGAACTCGGAGTTCCTCAACAACCTCTGTTCGCTGAGTCCGGTGCTGGCCTACCTGGCAGACCACAAGGCGGAAACGCTCGACGCGGTGGTGGAGGCGGCGAGTGCATTTGCGGCGAAGCACGACACGGACGAGCGCAAGTTCCTGCTCGCCGCCGGCAGTTCCGGTATCGATGCGGCGACCAACATCGTCGTGCGCGAGGCCAACCGGACGATGCTGCTCTACGTCTATGCGTCGGTGGTGCTGTTGTGCGCAATCGCCTTCCGCAGCTGGCGTGCGGTCGTGGTCGCGGTCCTGCCGCTGATCCTCACCTCGGTGCTGGCGGAGGCTCTGATGGTGAAGCTGGGGATCGGCGTCAAGGTCGCGACCTTGCCGGTGGTGGCGCTGGGCGTGGGCATCGGCGTCGATTACGCGCTCTACCTGCTGAGCGTGCAGCTCGCGCAGCAACGGCTCGGCTACTCGCTGGGCGAAGCCTACCGGCGCGCGGTCGCCTTCACCGGCAAGGTGGTGGCGCTGGTGGGTGTCACGCTCGCCGCAGGGGTCGTCACCTGGGCGTGGTCGCCGATCAAGTTCCAGGCCGACATGGGCATCCTCCTGACCTTCATGTTCCTGTGGAACATGCTCGGCGCGCTGATCCTGATTCCCGCGCTGTCGCACTTCCTGCTGCAGGGCGAGACCCGCGGCAGGGTGACGCGGCCGGACGAGGCGACCCTGCCGGATGAAGCGCCCCTGCGCAAAGAGGCGACCGTGCGCAAAGAGGCGTTGGCCGACGTCTGACGCGATCCATGACGGCCCCGCGGCGGCTCGTGCCGCCCCGGGGCCGCGCCGTCGCGGCAGGTCCTGTCCGCAGGCGCAGGCTGCACAGCCCCGAAAGCAGGCACCGCCGGACCGCGGGTCCGGTGGGCACGACAACGAGAATCATCAAGGAGACCACTGATGGCCGGGCAATTCGAGGGGAAGGTCGTACTGATTACCGGGGCCGGTACCGGCATCGGTTACGCAACGGCGCTGGCGTTCGGGCGCGAGGGCGCACGGGTCGCCGTTGCCGACATCGCGGAAAAGGAAGGCCGTGAAGCCGCGGCGCAGATCGAGGCGGCGGGCGGTGTCGCGCGCTTCTTCAAGGTGGATGTCACCAGTGCGGCCCAGGTTGAAGGCATGATCGCCCAGGTCGTCGAAACCTGGGGGCGCCTCGACGTCATCCACAACAACGCCGGCATCGTGTGCGAGTCCGCGCCGATCACCGAAATGCCGGAGGCCGATTTCGACCGCGTCACCGCGGTCAATCAGAAGGGCGTCTGGTTGTGCATGAAATATGCCATCGCCCAGATGCTGCGGCAGGGCGGCGGCGTGGTGATCAATACCGCGTCGGCGCTGAGCTTCCATGTGCTGGCCGGATCCTCCGCCTACGTCGCGAGCAAGCACGCGGTGGCGGGACTGACCAAGACCTGTGCGGTGGAGTACGGTGGCCGGAATATCCGCATCAACGCGGTTTGCCCGGGTGTCATCAAGACCCCCTTGCTGGAACTCCGTCCCAACGCCGCCGAGCTCGAGCAGAGCCTCCTCGCGCTGCATCCCATCGGTCGTCTCGGCAGCGGCAATGACATCGCCGAGTGCGTGCTGTGGCTCGCCAGCGACAAGGCGGCGTTCGTGCACGGGGCGATGATTTCGGTCGACGGTGGCTGGGGCGCGCTCTAGGCCGCGCCCGACGGGCGGTGTCGGTTCACGGGGCGCCGCAGCCCGCATCGGCCGGAAGGCTTTGCGCCGCGCGCCAGCACGGTTCGCCTTGTCGGACGTCCGCCCGCCACGATTCAATCTTGATGGTTTGCAGACCTTGCGGAGGTAGAGACATGGGCGGCGTTGGCAAGCACGATGTGAGCACATCACCGGCGAGCCGTTCCGTGCCCGCTTGACCGGCCGGGTGTCCCCTCGAGCCGGTATCGGGGGGCTTCCTAGATGGATGCCCCCGATGTGACGGGTCAGTGCACGCGCGCCGCCGGCATCACACTTACCGGCACCGCCGACATCAGCGCGAGCCCGGTCACCGGATCGAAGCGGTAGTCGTCGGCGATCAGGCGCTGCACGTTGATCCCCTTTTCGCGCGCGCCGCCGGGTTCGGATGGATCGCCCCAGCCGTGGGCGATGCCGATCACCCCGCGCGGCAGTTCCGCCGCTGCCGCGACGAGGCCCTCCAGGCTGCCGAAACCGCTCGTCACCACCACCGGATCACCGTCGGCCAGGTCGAGCGCGGTCATGTCTTCGGCGTGCATCAGAACGGGGTTGTAGGGGATGCGGCGGCGCAGGTCGGGCAGGTTCTGCCCCTGGGTGCAGTACACGTCGTCCTCGCGGTAGGTGATCATGCGGAAGGCGTGGTTCTCGCCCGGCTCGTAGCCGCCGCCTTCGCCCCAGAATTCGGCACGTACCTCGCGCAACTCATCGATCACTTCCGGATGGGCGAGCGCGAAGCGCTTGTCGGGGTTGCCTATCATGTTCGGCAGGATGTGCCCGACGCGTGTTTCCCGCTCGCCCCACACGTGCCCTTCGGGATACTTGCGAATCTCGTCGAGGGGGATGCGCGAACCGGCGTTGAGGCCGTTCAACATCTCGTCGGCGGTGGGCTTGCGTTCCATCGAGACGCCGGGGATGCCGAGGTCGACGCCGAGCTGGCGCGCGAGGTCCCAGAAGATCTCGAACTCCTGGAACAAGCCCTCCGGTGGCTGCACCAGCGGCGCCGTGTATTGCGAGAACGGGAAGGGGAAGAAGGCGTCCATCAGGCGCGGCATGTCGGTGCGCTCGTACGGGTGCCGGCAGGCCAGCACGTAATCGGCGAAGCGCGCCGTGGCCGACATGAAGAGCTCGTTGACGACAAGCAGGTCGAGGCTCTTGAGCGCCTTGACGGTTGCATCCTCGTCGGGGAACACCAGCGCCGGATTCCCCCCGTGCACGATCAGGGCGCGAATCTGCCCCTTGCCCGGGGTCAGGATCTCGTCGGTGAGGCAGTTGGCCGGCATCTCCTCGGTGCCCAGCCAGTTGGTCAGGGCGCGGATGCCGCGCACCCGCGAGACGGGGCCGGGGAAGAGCGGCAGGGGGATCGGCTCGGGATTTTCCGGCAACGCCGGCGACAGCACGCCCGGCATCGCGACCATCCCGCCGCGGCGGTCGTAACGCCCGCACAGCGCATTCAGCGTCATCACCAGCTGGGTGGTGAGGTTCTGGTGGCGCGCCATGTGCAGGCCAGTGCCGCTGGTCGCCGCGCCGCTGCCCGCCGAGGCGAAGGTCACGGCCGCTTCCTCGATAAGTTCCGCGGGGACGCCCGTGCGGCGCGCAGCATAGTCCAGGTCGAACGGCGCCACCGCGCGGTGCAGTTCGTCGAGGCCGCTGCCGAAGCGTGCGACGTAGTCCTGGTCATGCAGTTTGCGGTCGAGGATGAGCTTGATCAGCGCGGCGAGCAGCGTGGCGTCCTCGCCCGGCTTGACCTGCAGGTGGATATCGGCCACGCGCGCCACCTCGCAGCGCCGCGGGTCGATCACGATCAGCTTCATGCCGCGCTTGCGCGCGTCGCGCAGCCGCTTCGACGGGTTCGACTGCGGCATCGTCATCAGGTGCGACACCACCGGGTTGGTCGCGACGAACATCGCTACGCCGGCGTGTTCGATGTCGAACAGGCTGAACGGCATCAGCGATCCCCACAGGCGCTGCATCGCGACGACGAGGCTGGGCGAATCCACGGTGTAGGAGGTGTAGAAGCCGCGCGAGCCGATGGCATCGAGCCACTTGCGGATGAACCACGGGCCGGACGCCGACATGCGGTGGCCGGCGTCGCCGGTGTACACCGCGACGGCCTCCGGTCCGTGGCGTGCGATGATGTCGCGCAGCTTCGCCGCAACCTCGTCGAGGGCCTGTTGCGGTGCGATGTCCGCAAAGCCGTCGCCGACCCGTTTCTTGCTGGAGAGCAGCCGCTCGGGGTGATACAGGCGTTCCGCTTCCGCCCGGCCCTTGGGGCAGGTGTAGCCCTGGGAAACGGGATTGTCGCGATCCGGCCGCACCCCGACGACGCGATTCGCATCGGTGTCGACGTCGACCTGGATGCCGCAAAATACATGGCAGAAGCGGCAAAAGGATTTTCGTGTCTCGATCATGCGGCGGTCTCCTTGGGTGGATCGGCGGTGCATGGAGCATCACGGAGCGCAGGCGTTCCGCGCGTTCAGGCCACGTGCGGAGGGAACACCGTCTGCCCCGTCCAGAAGCTGTCTCTGCTGCTCCGAAGGGTTCTCGGAAAGACACGAATCCCAAGTTGCGCTTAAGGGTACAGACCGACCGGTCGGACGTCAAGCTGCCGCGAGGCATTTACAGAAAAAACAGACTATCCCGTTTCTTGTGCACTGCAAAGGCGAATCCTGTGGACGTCCGACCGGACGGTCGGATATTCTGTACATCGAATCCCGGAACCGGGCAGCGTTCGCAATCCGTCGCCGGGCACACGCGAGAAACCACACGGGGGCAGCAAATGGGACGTGTCAGCGGCAAGGTGGCAATCATCACGGGAGGCGCTTCGGGACTGGGCCGGGCGGATGCGGTCGTGCTTGCGCGGGAAGGCGCGAAAGTCGTCGTCACCGATGTCAGCGAGGAAGCCGGGCGCGCACTCGCGCGCGAACTGGACTGCGACTTCCTGCGTCATGACGTGCGCAGCGAGGCCGACTGGCAGGCGGTCGCGGCGCACACCCTCGACCGCTACGGCCACCTCGACATTCTCGTCAACAATGCCGGCATCGTCGTGCCGGCAGACATCGAGACCGCCACGCTGGAGCAGTACCGCCTGCTCAACGCGATCCATGCCGAGGGCACCTTCCTCGGCTGCAAACAGGCCATCGCCGCGATGAAGGCGCGTGGCGGTTCGATCATCAACATCTCGTCGCTGTCGGCCATCCGCGGTTTTCCGGGCGTCATTACCTATGCGGCGGCCAAGGGCGCCATCGCGGCGATGACGCATACCATCGCCGCGCATTGCCGCGACAAGAACTACCCGGTGCGCTGCAACGCGATCCTTCCCGGCATGATCTCCACGCCCCTGCTCGAAGCGGTGACCGGAGCGGGCGTTCCCGGCATCGGTCAGCCCGAGGACGTCGCCAACATGGTGCTGTTCCTCGCCTCCGACGAGTCGCGCCACGTCAATGGCGCCCAGATCGTGCTCGACAACGCGTCGAGCGTCATCGGCGGTGCGGCTTGAGCCGGATCGCGGACCATCGGCCATGCCGCCCAAACCATTCCTGAGGAAGCCGACAACCATGTACAAGATCGCCACGAGTCACGAATTCGATGCCCCCGCCGCGGTGCTGTGGGATTTCCTTCAGGACTTCGCCCACATCGAACGCTGGTGGCCGAGGCACGACCCGGCCGTGCAGATCGATCGGGTGGATATGGAAGGCGAGGGCATCGGCATGATCCGCCACATCTACAACAAGGGCTACGACGCGCCCGTCTCCGAGCGGCTCGATGCCCTCGACCCGCAGAAGCTCACCTACAGCCTCTCGATCGTCGGCAACAAGCCGATGGGGCTCACCCATTATCAGGCCACCGGCCGCGTCGAGGCGCTCCCGGGCGACCGGTCCCGCCTCAACTACGCGAGCGAGTTCATGACCGAATCGGGCAAGCCCGACGATGCCGAGGCGTGGTTGCGCATGGCCTACGAGTTGATGTTCGCGGGCCTTGCGGCCGCCGTGACCCGTCGCGCCGGCCAGTGATCGGCCCGGCGAGGAGACGAACATGAAAGCGCTTCGTTTTGTCGGGGTGGGGCTCCCCCCGGTGGTGGAAGACGTGCCGGTGCCCGTCCCCGGACCGGGTGAGGTCCTGGTCAGGATCGGCGGCGCAGGGGTGTGCCACTCTGACCTGCATGTGCTGGACCATGGCGCGCAGGGCGCGGGCAGCAAGCCCGCGTTCACGCTCGGTCACGAAAATGCCGGCTGGGTGGCGGCGTGGGGATCGGGCGTGCAGGGCCTGCGCGAGGGCGACCCGGTGGCGGTGTATGGCTACTGGGGCTGCGGCCACTGCCGCGCGTGCCAGTCGTCGATGGAGAACTACTGCGAGAACGCCGATGCCGTCCCGCAGGCGGGCGGCGGCTTCGGTCTCGACGGCGGCATGGCGGAATACATGCTCGTGCCCTCGCCGCGGCTGCTGGTGCCGTTGGGCACGCTCGATCCGCGCGAGGCCGCGCCGCTGACCGATGCGGCACTCACGCCGTACCACGCCATCAAACGCGCCCTGCCGCTGTTGACGCCGGACGCCAACGTGGTGGTGATCGGTGTCGGCGGCCTCGGCCACATGGCGGTCCAGTTGTTGCGCGTGATGTGCGGGTCGCGCATCGTCGCGGTGGACCTCGACGACGGGCGCCTCGAACACGCGCGGCAACTCGGCGCCGACCTCGTCGTGAATTCGCGCAACGGCGCGCAGGCGGCCGAGACCATCCGCACCTTCTGCGGGCCGCGACGTGCGGCGCTGGTGCTGGACTTCGTCGGCCTGCAGCCGACGCTCGACCTGGCCGTGCAGCTGGTCGGACGCAACAGCCAGCTCACCGTGGTCGGCGTGGGCGGCGGCGTCCTCCAGTTGAGCCAGATGACCCTGCCTTTCGGCTGCTCGGTAAGCACGCCGTTGTGGGGCTCGCGTGCGGAGCTGCTGGAAGTCATCGCGCTGGCGCAATACGGGCGCATCCACGTCGACGCCCACTATTTCAGCATCGAAGACGGACCGCGCGTGCTGCAGGACATGCGCGCTGGCAAGGTGCACGGGCGCAGCGTGCTGGTGCCCGGCGTGAACTGAGATCCCGCCGGAGCTGCCGTACCGGCCGGATGCCGGACGGCGCCGACCGGGCGCGGAAAATCCATGAACAGCGAGGAGACGACATTGAAACTTCAGAACAAGGTGGCTATCGTGACGGGCGGCGGCTCGGGCCTCGGCCGGGCGATGTGCATCCGCCTCGCCCGCGATGGTGCACGCGTGGTGGTGGCCGACCTCAACCTGGCTGCGGCGCGCGACACGGTGGCCGCCATCGCGGCGGAGCAGGGCGAGGCGGTCGCGATGCAGGCGGACGTGGCGCGGCGCGAGGATGTGGAACGGGTCGCGCGGGACACGGTTGCGCGTTTCGGCGCGATCGACGTGTTGGTGAACAACGCCGGCATCGTCGGTGAGTTCGTCAAGACGGCGGAAGTGAGCGATGAATCCTGGGACCGCGTGCTCAACGTGAACCTCAAGAGCATCTTCTTCTTCTGCCGCCAGGCGATTCCCCAGATGCTCAAGCAGGGCGGCGGCGTGATCATCAACATCGCGTCGACGGCCGGGTTGGTCGCCACGACCGCGGGCATCGAATACACGGCGGCCAAGCACGCGGTCGTGGGGATCACCAAGGAGATCGCCTACGAATACGGCCAGCAGAACATCCGCGCCGTGGCGATCGCCCCGGGCGTGATCATGACGCCGATGATCGAGAATCTGCCGAAGGAATTCCTCGACGCCAGCGCCGACTTTCAGAAGCAGCTGCGCGCGCCTTCCGGGCGGCCGGGCCGTCCCGAGGAGGTGGCCTCCGTGGTCTCCTTCCTCGCCAGCGACGACGCGAGTTTCATCCACGGCAATACCCTCGCCGTGGACGGCGGCTTCACCCTGTTCTGACACCGCGAAAGGGACTTGCAACCATGACAGACGTGACAGTGGAAACCCTGCTCGAAGAGAAGCGCATCGAGCGCGTGCTGGTGCGCTACGCGCTGGCGCTGGACGAGCATGACTGGGCCGGCCTCGACGAGGTTTTCGTGCCCGAGGCGACGGCGTGGTACCAGGGGATCGGCGACTTCTCCAGCCGCGACGCGATTCGCGACATGATCTCCGGCGTGTTGCAGACCTGCGGGCGAACCCAGCACTTGCTGGGGAATTTCCGTATCGCCGTCGATGGCAACAAGGCGACGGCGAAATGCTACCTGCAGGCGATCCATGTCGGCCTGGGGGCGCTGGCAGCGCAGACCATGACCGTGTGGGGGGAGTACAGCGACCGGCTGGAGCGTCGCCCCGAGGGATGGCGCATCGTGCATCGCGAGCTGGCGATGTTCCAGACGGCTGGCGATATCGGACTCGGCGCGACCGGCGCGGACTAGCGGGCGCCTGACGCCGCGGCCCGCAGTGGGTCGCGGCGCCACTTTGGGCGCGATTACAGCTGGACGATGCACTTGCCGCGGCTGGCACCGGAGAGCATGTCGCAAAACGCCTTCGGCGTCTCGGCGATACCGTGGCGGATGTCGACGACGCTCTTCAGCCGGCCGTCGCGCAGCCACTGCGACAGGTCGCGCACCGCCTCCGGGTAGCGCGCGACGTAGTCGGAGAACATGAAGCCGGCGGCACTCGCGCGTTTGACGATGAACTCCCACATGTGGAACATGCCGGATTCGCGGTCGTTGTGGTCGTAGTCGGCGATGGCGCCGCACAGCACGACGCGCGCACCGAGCTTCATGTGGCGGACGGCCTCGTCGAGCATCGCGCCGCCGACGTTGTCGAAATACACGTCGAAACCGTCCGGCATCGTCTCGCGCATGGCGGCGGCGAGACCCGCGGGATCGCGGTGGTTGATGGCGGCGTCGTAGCCGAGCTCGTCGGTGAGCCAGCGGCACTTTTCGGGCGAACTGGTGATGCCGACGGTGCGGCAGCCGAGAATCTTCGCGATCTGGCCGACCACCGAACCGACCGCGCCGCCGGCCGCACTCACCAGCACGGTGTCGCCGGCGCGCGGCCGGCCGACGTCGAGCAGGCCGAAATAGGCGGTCATGCCGGTGGGGCCGAGCGCGGCGACGAATTCGTGCAACGGGAAACTGCCGTCGTGTTCGAGTTTTTGCGCAAAGTCCGAACCGTCCAGCGCGCTGAACTCTTCCCATGACGCGCGCGCCAGTACGAGGCTGCCCACGGGAAAGTCTGCGTGCAGCGACTCCGTGACATGGCCCAGCACGATGCTTTGCACCGGCGCGCCCAGTGCCATCGCGCTGAGGTAGTTGTCGTCGGCGCCTGCGTTCATCCACTTGCGGAAACCCGCGTCGAGCGAAAAGCATGCATTCCTGAGCAGAAACTGACCCGCCCGGATTTCCGGCATGGGGGAGGCGGCGAGCGCGAAATCGCTTTCGCGCAGTGCGCCGTCCGGTCTTCGTTGCAGCAGGATCTGCCTGTTTTCGCCGCGGGTCATGGGGTTTCCTCCTGAAGGGGTGTTCGATGCGTGACGCCGTCGGGGCGTAACGGAAGTCCGTTCTGTTTATGCGCCCGACCGGACGGTCGAGATTATGTCACGAAGCGGCGAAGGCGGGTGTGTTCGCCGCGGGCGAAACGGGTATGTCGGATTTCAGGAGTGTAGCGGGCCCGGTGGCAGGCAGGGCCTTCTGCCGACGCGGGCGGCGGCAGATGCCCCGCCGTCGCGGTAGTTCACGCGAAGCGGGCGCCGCGGGCGTTGAACCAGAAGCGTACCGTGGCAGCGAGGCGCAGCAGGTTGAGGTGGATCATGATCCACGGCGTCTCGGTCGCCGGATAGCGCGCGATCACTTCCTGGTCGAGGAGGTCGATCCAGCGGCTCTTGGCGTGGCTCCAGTACGCGGACGACGGCTCCGGTCCGACGGCGCTGCGCGCTTCGGCGCAGGCCTGTTGCCACAGGGCGAGGGTGCGTTCCTGGCTGACGTCCCACTTGCTTGCCAGCCACGGCAGTATCATCGGTGCATTCATGGCGAAAGTTCCAGTCATCAATGTTTGTATGGTGCGACGCAGCAATCAAATTGTCAACGTAATGCATTGATGTTGAATGGTCTGTGTTCCTTGGCGCAAAGATGATTGGTGCGAGGCCGCAATGAGTTTCCGGCGGACTTCGGAGCCTGCGGCGGGACATTGACAGTCCGTCGGCGGGGGTTATAATTCGTGCATCGACCGACCGGTCGGTTCCATTGTCCGCGGTGCGCTACCATGTCGCTCCGGGGGCGGTGTCGCGATTCGGTTTCGCAGGGGCCTGCGGGGTCGCGGATACCCGGCCGGCCGTCCCGTGTGCAGGCACCGGGCGGGCCTGGCCATTTCGTACGACGACTGGAGGAGTAAGCATGAATGATGCGGTTAGCGGGAAGGTGTCGGTCGGCGATGACGCCCTGTCGCCAAGGACCCGGCGCTTTCTGACGGAAACGCGGCTCGGCCATCTGATCGATGGCGAGCTGGTGCTCTCCGCCGATGGCGCCACGATGCCGGTCATCGATCCCAACACCGGCCGGGAGTTCGTCCGCGTGGCACAGGGCAGTGCCGTGGAGGTGGACCGGGCGGCGCAGGCGGCGCGCAGGGCCTTCGAGGACGGCCGCTGGCGCAACCTGCCGCCGATGAAGAAGGAGGCCGTGCTGCGGCGGCTCGGTGCGCTGCTCGAGGAGCACCGCGAGGTGCTGATGGATCTCGACATGCTCGACGGCGGCATCATCCGCGCGCAGACGCCTTTCTTCGTGCAGTTCGGCATCGACGTCACCAACTACTATGCCGGCTGGCCGAGCAAGATTGAGGGGGCGATGTCGCCCACCGGCTCGAACCTGGTCGTGCAGCAGGTGCGCGAGCCGGTCGGCGTGTGCGGCGTGATCATGCCGTGGAATGCCCCGTCGGCGGTGCCGCTGGGGGTGGTTGCGCCGCTCGCGTGCGGCAACTCGGTGGTGCTCAAACCGGCCGAGCAGACGCCACTGACGGCCTTGCTGTTCGGCATGCTGTGCATGGAGGCGGGCGTGCCGGCGGGCGTGGTGAACGTCGTGCAGGGGCTCGGCCACACCGTCGGCGCTGCGCTGGTGGACCATCCGGAGGTCGATTCGATCAGCTTCACCGGTTCGGTTGCGACCGGCAAGCGCATCCAGGCGGCCGCGGCGGCGCGACTGAAGCGCGTGTCGCTGGAACTCGGCGGCAAGAGTCCGCAGCTGGTCTTCGCGGATGCCGACATCGAACGGGCCTCGATGGCTGCGGCGTGGGCGGTATGGGGCCATTCGGGGCAGATCTGCACGGCGGGATCGCGCGTGCTGGTGCACCGTTCGATCCACGACGAGTTCGTTGCACGCATGGTCGAGGCGTCGCGGGCGCTGAAGGTCGGCTCGTGCTTCGACGCCGACACGCATGTCGGCCCGGTGATCTCGCAACAGCAGCTCGACCAGGTCAGCCGCTACGTGGAGATCGGCAAGACCGAGGGGGCGACGGTCGCGCTCGGCGGCCGGCGGCATGATGCCGACGGGTATTTCTTCCAGCCCACCATCTTCACCGGGGTGCGCAACGACATGACCATCGCGCAGGAAGAGATCTTCGGCCCGGTGATGGCGGTGATTCCCTTCGACTCCGACGACGAGGCCTGGGCGATCGCCAATGCCACCGAGTTCGGCCTGGCTGCGGGCGTGTGGACGCGCGATGTGGTGCGTGCGCACCGGGCCTCGCAGCGCCTCAAGGTCGGCACCGTGTGGGTCAACGCCTACCAGCTCAACGAGACATCGGTTCCTTACGGCGGGGTGAAAGCCTCGGGCTTCGGCCGCAGTCTCGGCGCAGTGTCGATCGAGGAGTTCACGCACGTCAAGAGCGTCTGGTTCAATCTCGACTAGGCGTCCCGGGCCCGTTCGGGCCTTTGCGGGTGCCGGCCTTCACCGCGCGGCACCCGCGTTGAAACTTTTCTTTCGGGGGGATGTTGTGACCACGCAAAACCGGTTGCTGGGTTCGCCGCTGCTCAGGCGCATCGCGCCGCTCACGCTCGGCGGCTACGCGCGCTTCAGGCGGGTGATCGAGGAGGACGGCGCGCTGCCGGCGAGGATCAAGGTGTTGTTCGTCGCGGTGGCGGCGACCACCAAGGGTTACCGCGAAATGGCTTCGCGCGAGCTCGCGCGCGCGAAGGAGCTGGGCCTGACTTTCGAGGAGGCGTCGTCGGCAGCGATCGTGCTCAGCAGCGTGCGCGGCGAGGGCGCGGCGCTGTCCTTCATCGACGCGCTCGAGGCCGTCTATCCCGGCGAGACGGGCGGGGACGAGCCGCTGCGCGAGATCGATGTGGCGCCCGGCGAAGCCGAGAAGAACTTCCTCGCGTATTTCGGTTCGATGCCGCCCTCGCTGGGCAAGCTCGCCAGCCTGCTGCCGCTGGGAGCCGACGCGTATTACCTGATGCGCGAGGGCACCATCAACGGTACGCGACTCGGGCCGAAGTACTCGGAGCTGCTGCTGGTGGCGGTGCTGGTCGCGGACTACAGCCCGCTCGCGGCGGTGCACATCCGGGGGGCGCGCACCGCGGGCGCGAGCGAACAGGAGATCGCCGAGGCGGTCGTGTGCACCGTGGCGACCAGCGGTCTGTCGGGGTGGGTCAGCGGCGCGACCGCAATGGACGCGCCGGCCTGATCAACGCTTGTTGAAGCCGTCGAGGAGAATCTGGCACATCGACTTGGCCATTTTCTCCGGCGGCACCTCGTCCGCCATGCGCGGGTACCATTTGTAGGCCCAGTTGCACATGCCGACGAAGGTGAGGGTGGCCAGCTCGGGATCCATCTCGCGGAAGTGACCCTTTGCGATCCCGTCGCGGATGATGTTGGTGATGCGCGTGAAGTACTCGCGCCGCCGGTGCCGCATCTCGGCGCGCTGCTTGTCCTCCAGTTCGGCGTAGTGGTCCATGAAGGCGCGCACGTAACCGGGGTGCAGCGCGATCTCGCGCAGCGTCGAGGCGCAGGCGCTTTCGAGCAGCTCGACCGGCTGCGCGTCGCCGTGCTGCGCATCCCCCTGCAGGCCGCCGATCATCGCGTCGATGTGCAGCTGGTGCATTTCGTAGAGGATGTCGCCCTTGCTGGCGAAATAGTGGTACAGCGTCGGCTTGCCGAGGCCGACCTCGTCCGCGAGCATCTGCATCGAGGTGCCGTGATAGCCGACGCGGTCGAACAGCGAGGCGCAGGCCGCGATGATCTCGTGGCGCTTTTCGTCATGTGCCGCCGTCGTGGCGCGGGCGCGCTTCTTTTTTGGCGGCTCCGCCGGCTTGACTGGACTTTTCATATGACTCCCGTGAATCCCGTGTGAAGTGTTGCCGCGGGACGGATTCCGGATTTGCCGCCCCGCGCTGCCGATCCGCCTCCTCTGCGGGCTAGCCGCCGAGACCCAGCTCGGATGCGACCATCCTGGACAGGCGTTTCTTGTCGATCTTTCCGGTTGTCGTATACACGAAATCCGGCACCACGAGCAAATGCTCCGGCCATTTCTTCTTCGACAGGCCGATCGTTGCGAGGTGGTCCTTGATCTCCTCCAGCGTGGGCGCCTGATGACCGTCACGGATCGCGCACACCGCGCAGGCCTGCTCGCCGAGGCGTTGTTCGGGCACCGCGACGACGGAGGTCTGGGCGATCGCGGGATGGCGCAGCAGGGCCGCCTCGACCTCGGCGGGGTCGATGTTGTAACCGCCGCGGATGATCTGGTCCTTGATGCGCCCGACGACCTTGAGGTAACCGTCGGCATCGCAGATGATCTCGTCGCCGGTGAGGAAGTAGCCGTCATCGGTGAGGCGGTATTCCTGGTCGCCGAGGCCGCGGCAATAGCCGAGGAACAGCGACGGTCCGCGCACCCCGGCCTGGCCGCGCTGTTCGCGCGGCAACATCCGTTGTTCGCCATCGAAGGCTTCGTCGCGGGTGCCGGGGAAGGGCTTGCCGTCGGAGTGGCACAGGCGCTCTGGCGTGTCGTCGGGCCGCGTCGAGGCATGCCCCATGCATTCCGACATGCCGAACATGCGCAGCGCGCTGATGCCGAGCAGGTCCTTCGCGTCGCGGATCAGCTCGGGCGTCATCGCGCTGCCGCCGACGCCGAGCACCTTGAGCGGACTGGGCCGTGTCCAGCGGCCGCTGCGGGCCACCTCGATCAGGGTTGCGAGGTGCGTGGGCACGCAGATGCCCCAGCGGCAGCCGTATTCCTCGATCCTTTTCAGCGTTTCCAGTGCGTCCCACGGATCCACGATGACCAGCGGGTGGCCGAGGGCCAGCGCGAAATGCGCGGTGAAGGTGAAGCCGGGGGCGCTGCCGAGGGGCACGACGCCGAGGATGGCGTCGTCCGGCGCGAGGCCGGCGATCTGTTCGCAGGCGCGCACCGTGTAGTTCATCGCTGCCGACGAGTGCATCACGCCCTTCGGCACGCCGGTGGTGCCGGAGGTGAAGCCGATCATCGCCGTCCGTGCATCGCGTTCGTCGGCGCCGTGCTGCGCTTGGGGCCCGCGGTACTGCAGGTGCAGACCGGGTACACCGGGGATGGCTTCACCGTCGCTGTCGCGGATCACCGCGACATGACCGAGGCGTTCGTCGAGCACCGCCCGTTCCGCGGCGCCGAGATCGGGCGTGAACGGGCAGATGACCGCCTGCGCGGCCGAGATTCCCAGCGCGGCAGCCAGTACCGGGGCGTTCTTGCGCCCCTGCAGCATGATGCGGTCGTGCGGACGCACGCCGGCCGCGAGCAGGGCCGCGGTGACGGCTTGCGCCATCGTGCGGAGTTCGCCGCGGCTCCAGCGGCGTCCGTCGGCGCCGACCACGGCCAGCGCGTCCGGGGCGGCCTCGGCCAGCGCCGAGAACTGCCGCCACAGCGATGCGTCGGTCCAGGTCAGGCCGTCGGCGGAGAATTGTGCGGGGCTGCGGTTAGGCAATCGACTGCCCTCCATCGACAAGGAAGGTTTGGCCGGTGATGAAGCTCCCGGCGTCGGACACCAGCAACGCCACGGTCGGAGCAACCTCCGCCGGCTTGCCGAAGCGGCGCAGCAGGATGCCGTCGAGCAGCTTCTGCTGGATGGCGTCCGTCAGTGTTTCGGTCATGCCCGTCTCGACCGAGCCCGGCGCGACCGCATTGACGCGGATACCGTGATGCGCCCACTGCGCCGCGAGGTCGCTGGTGAGGTGCACCATGGCGGCCTTGGTCGTCGTGTAGGGCACGACCTGGCCGGCGTCCGGCCGGTAGGAGAGGAAGGCGCCCACCGAGGCGATGTTGACCATGCAGCCGCCGCCGTTGCCGATCATGTGGCGGGCGGCATGGCGGCACGCGAGGAAGGTGCCGGTAAGGTTGACGTCGACGACCTTGCGCCAGCCCGACAGCGGGATTTCCTCGGGCAGCCCCCACCACGAGGCGCCGGCGTTGTTGATCAGGATGTCGAGACCGCCCAGCTGCTCGACCGTCGCCGCGACGGCTGCTTCGACTTCCTCTTCCTTGGCGATGTCGCAGCGCAGGCCGATGGCCTGGGTCGAGAAGCGTTCGGCGATGCTCGCCGCCATGTCGGCGCATTCCTGCTGATGACGCGAGGCCAGCGCGACCTTGCAGCCGAGGTCGGCGAGGGTCGCGGCGATGGCCTCGGCGAGTGCGCCGCGGCCTCCGGTGATGAGTGCGACCTTGCCGTCGAGGCGAAACTGGCGGGCGACGAAGCCCGGGGAGAAGTTTTCGCTCACCTTGTTGTCCTTGCGATGCCGGTTTTTCAGGCGTCCTGTGCGGCGAGGAGATCGAGCTCCTCGGTGATCAGGGCGATCCGTTTTCCTTTCATCTTGCCGACGTGGGCCACCGCGGCGGCCCACTCGGGGGAATGAAGTGCCGCATCGAGCACTTCGCGCGAGGCGAAGGTCAGCACGGCATGGCCATCCCAGGCGGGCCCTTCCGGGTGATCGTAGTCGAACGTCACCTCGCCGTGGCGGTAGGCGGCGAGGCCGGGGAGCTTCTTCGCGTAGTCCGCGTGCTCGCTGCGCCACCAGGTGGTGAATTGCTCGCGCGACCACTCGGGGGGGCGGGTCGCCAGGATGACCAGGCTTGCTGACATGTGCCTATGTGCCTCCGCGGATTAGCGACCGGTCCACTTCGGAGCGCGCTTGTCGAGGAACGCGCGCACGCCTTCCTTGGCGTCTTCCGAGTGATGGACCACGTTGCAGGTCATGGTTTCGAGGGTGATCAGGGAGTCGGTGTCCGCGTCGAGGCCGCGGTTCAGCGCCATCTTGGTCATCCACATGCAGAACGGGCTCTTGTCGATCAGCGGGGCGCAGAAGTCCTGGATCAGCTTGTCGAACTCGGCCTGCGGGGCGGCGGCGTTAACCAGGCCCCAATCGGCGCACTGCACGCCGGTGAGCAGCTTGCCGGTGAGCATCAGTTCCTTCGAGCGGCGCATGCCGATCATGCGCGGCAGGCGGTAGATCGGGCCCGCACCGCCGAACAGCGCGCGGCGGATGTGGAAGTCGCCGATCTTGGCTTCGTTGGCGGCGAGCGCGAAGTCGCAGGAGATCATCAGCTCGAAGCCGCCGGCAACCGCGAAACCTTCAACGGCCGCGATGGTGGGCTTCTTCATGTTGAAGATCTTGTCGAAGGTGCGTGCGGAATCGATCGCCAGTTGCAGCGAGGTCGTGGTCTCCTGCAGCACCGGGCTGACCAGCAGGTCGAGGTCGGCGCCCGAGCAGAAGGTGTTGGCGCGGCCGCGGAACACGACGGCCAGGGCTTCCTTGTCCTCGGCGGCGCGATCGACCGCCTTCTCGAGTTCCTTCAGCAGCTGGGGGCTCACGCAGTTGCGCTTGTGCGGGCGATTGAGCCAGATCGTGGCAACGCCGTTGGGGGCAACTTCGTACTGAATGACGTCCTTTTCCAATTCCATGGCTGTATCCGCTCCTGTGTGAATTTGAAGTCGAGCCCGGGGTGGCCCCGGGCTTCATTTAGCACCCGACCGGTCGGTCGGCTAAGTGAAACCTTACCACGGCAACGATATTTGTCAATGCCATGTTTTCAGAAAATTTCGAACAGGCCTGCCGCGCCGATACCGCCGCCGACACACATGGTGACGACGCCGTATTTTGCCTTGCGGCGGCGGCCTTCGAGCAGGATGTGGCCGGTCATGCGCGCGCCGGACATGCCGTAGGGATGGCCGATGGCGATCGCGCCGCCGGAGACGTTGAGGCGCTCGTCGGGGATGCCCAGCGTGTCGCGGCAGTACAGTACCTGCGACGCAAAGGCCTCGTTGAGTTCCCACAGGTCGATGTCCTCGACCTTGAGGCCCGCCTGCGCCAGCAGCTTCGGTACCGCGAGCACCGGGCCGATGCCCATCTCGTCGGGGCTGCAGCCGGCGACCGCCATGCCGCGATAGCGCCCGAGCGGGGTGAGTCCGCGTCGCGCCGCTTCGCCGGCTTCCATCAGCACCAATGCCGCGGCGCCGTCGGAGAGCTGCGAGGCGTTGCCCGCGGTGACGTAGCGGCCTTCCTTGAGGACCTGGCCGCCGTTGAACACAGGTTGCAGCTTGGTGAGGTCTTCCAGCGTCGTCTGCGGTCGGTTGCCTTCGTCGCGGTCGAGCGTGACGGTCTCGAACACGGTGTTGCCGCTCGCCTTGTCGAAGCGCGCCATGATGGATTCCATCGGCACGATCTCTTCGGCGAAGCGCCCTTCGGCCTGCGCGCGGGCGGTGAGCTGCTGCGAGCGCAGGGCGTATTCGTCCTGGCGCTCGCGGCTGATGCCGTAGCGCTGCGAGACGATCTCGGCGGTTTCGAGCATCGACATGTAAAGCGCCGGGACGTTTTCGTCGAGCACCGGGTCCTTGATGCGGAACATGTTGTAGTGCTCGTTCTGCACCAGCGACACGGATTCCACGCCGCCGGCGACCGCGACCTTCATGCCGTCGACAATGATCTGTTTGGCTGCCGTGGCGATCGCCATCAGGCCCGAGCCGCACTGGCGGTCCACGGTCATGCCGGGCACGCTGACCGGCAGTCCGGCGCGCAGCGCGGCTTGGCGGGCGACGTTGAAGCTGGTGGTGCCCTGCTGGATCGCGCAGCCCATCACGACGTCGTCGACGGCGTCGGATTCGACCTTGGCGCGGTCGAGGGCGGCCCGCACGACGTGCCCGGCCAGGGCCTGGCCCTGGGTGTTGTTGAATGCACCGCGATAGGCCTTGCCGATCGGGGTGCGGGCGACGGAAACGATTACCGCGTCACGCATCTTGTGCGCTCCCTGTAGTGGTTGGTGGGTGAGGAAGAGTGTGGGCCGGTGCGCAACCGCGGCTCGGCGCGGCATCCCAGTCGCCACCCGCTGCGGCGGCCCGCGCGAGCAGCGGCGAGGGCGTCCAGTAGTCGCCGTGCTGGCGGTGGTAGGCGGCGACGGCGTCGCGGATCGAGGCGAGTCCCGCTTCGCGCGCCCACCACATCGGGCCGCCGCGCGTGGCCGGGAAGCCGTAGCCGTTCACGTAGACGAGATCGATGTCGCCGGCGCGCAGCGCGACGCCTTCGTCGAGGAGGCGGGCGCCTTCGTTCGCCATCGCGCACAGCAGACGCTGGAGGATCTCGGCGTCGGGGATGTCGCGGCGTGCGATGCCGAGCTCGGCCGACACGCCGACGATGAGGCTCTCGATCTCAGGGTCGGGGATGGGCGTGCGGCCGTCGTAGAGGTAGTAGCCGCGGCTCGTCTTCTGTCCGAAGCGGCCCATCTCGCAGATGCGATCGGCGATCGGCGAATAGCGCAGGTGGGCGGGGCGTGTGGTGTTTTCCTGCTGCCGGATGCGCCAGATGACGTCGAGGCCGGCCATGTCGCGCATCGCGAAGAGGCCCATCGGAAAGCCGAACTCCGTCAACACGCGGTCGATCTGCCACGGCGTGGCGCCTTCTTCCAGCAGGAAGTCGGCTTCGCGCCCGTAGGCGGCGAGGATGCGGTTGCCGATGAAGCCGTAGGCGTTGCCGGAAACGACCGCGATCTTGCGCAGCTTGCGTGCGACGGCCATGGCGGTCGCGAGCGTCGCCGCGCCGGTGCGTGGGCCGCGCACGACTTCGAGCAGGCGCATGACGTTGGCGGGGCTGAAGAAGTGCAGGCCGAGCACGCTTTGCGGGCGCGAGGTGACGCCGGCGATGGCGTCGACGTCGAGTGTCGAGGTGTTGGTCGCGAGGATCGCGCCGGGTTTGGCGACGGCATCGAGGCGGCGGAACACCGACTGCTTGATCGCCAAATCCTCGAACACCGCTTCGACGATGAGGTCGGCGTCGGCCAGCGCGGCGTCGTTCGTCGTCGCGCTGATGCAGGCGAGGGCGGCGTCGGCACGTGCCTGCGGCATGCTGCCGCGGCTCACGGAGGTGGCGTAGTTGCCGGTGATCGTCTTCAGGCCGCGCGCGAGGGCTTCGTCGGAACTGTCGAGGAGGGTCACCCGCAGGCCGGCGTTGGCGAAGCTCATCGCGATACCGGCGCCCATCGTGCCGGCGCCGACCACTCCGACCGTCGCGACCGGCGCGGGCGCCGCGGTGACGTCCGGCAGCTTGCCGGCCGCGCGTTCGGCAAAGAACAGGTGGATCAGCGAGCGGCTCTGGTAGCTGCGCTCGCATTCGCTGAAGGCGTCCTTCTCGAGGCGGAAGCCTTCGTCGAAGCTCAGGCGGCAGGCGGCTTCGACGCAGTCGACGATCTTCCACGGCGCGAGCTGGCCTTTCCACTTGCGCGCGTTCTTCTTGCGGAAATCGTCGAAGAGCGCGGGATCGATATCGCGGATCCTGTCGGTCGATTCGGTGAGATCGCGCGCGGGCAGGGCGCCGCCGACGACATCCTGCGCCATCGCGAGCGCGTCTTCGAGCAGCGTGCCTTCGGCGATGCGGTCGATGACGCCCCATTCATGCGCCTGGAGGGCGGCGACGGGGTTGCCGCTGGTCGTCACTTCGAGCGCGACCGCGGGCCCGGCCATCCGCGGCCACCATTGCGTGCCGCCACCACCGGGCATCAGGCCCAGCTTGACCTCGGGCTGGCCGATCTGCGCGTCCGGGCTCGCAATGCGCCACTGGCATGCGAGGGCAAGTTCGAGTCCGCCGCCGAAGGCGGTGCCGTGGATCGCGGCGATCACGGGTTTGGGGCTCGCCATCAG
This sequence comes from Aromatoleum tolulyticum, assembly GCF_900156155.1. Classification (GTDB taxonomy): domain Bacteria; phylum Pseudomonadota; class Gammaproteobacteria; order Burkholderiales; family Rhodocyclaceae; genus Aromatoleum; species Aromatoleum tolulyticum. Next base: position 270,251 of record NZ_FTMD01000002.1, on the reverse strand, counting down.
CGTGTCGATGATCGTATACAGCGTGGGTTCGTCGTAGGGCTTGCCGAAATCGTTGATGTCGGCACCGGCGACGAAGGTGCTGCCGCCGCCGACGATCACCAGCGCCCGCACCTGCGGGTCGGCGAGGCTGCGCCCGATGGCCGCCAGCAGGCCGCTGCGGACGGCGAGGCTCAGGGCATTGACCGGCGGGTTGTTGACGGTCGCCACCGCGATGTCGCCGTGGAGCGCATAGGCGACGGCGGAGGTCTGCGCGGCGTCCTGCACGCAGCCTTCGGCGGGGGCGCTCATTGGGCCTCCAGCAGCACGCCGGCACCCATCCACGCGGCGATGCCGGCGCAGGGGACCGCGCACAGAATGGCCTCGGCGAGTTCCTCGTCGGTCGCGCCGACCGCGCGCGCGGCGCGGATGTGGGTGGTGGCCATCGGGCTGTAGTCGGATGCGAGCACGGTGACCAGCATCAGTTCGGCGGCCTTGCGGTCGAGCTGGTTGCAGTCGATGGTGCCCTTGCGCATCAGGAAGTAGCCGTCCGCTCCCTTGGGTGCGAGCCTGAGCAGCGTCGCCAGTGCAGGCGGGATGGTGCCGAAGTAGGCCTTGAAGTTCGCCTCGGCTTCACCGGGGGCGGCGCGCACCAGCGGCGCATCCGCTGCGGTTGCCCGTAGTTGCGGGTACACGGCGCGGAGCAGGGTGTCGAATGCGAGTGCCGCACCTTCGCCACGCAGGCTGCTCAGCAGGATCAGTCCGCTGGCCGCCTCGTTGAGCGGCAGGCCGCGCGCCGCGGCGCGTTCGAGCTCGCTGCGCGCGAGCTCCGTGTAGCCGCGGTTGCAGGCCGCGACCGCGGCAAACAGGCACTTCAGTTTCGCGGGCAGCGCACCATCGGCTTCGATCACCTCGCGGAACAGGGCATACCCGGAACGCGTGAAGGGTGCGAGCTGTTTCAGTAGCTCCGACTGGAGCAGGGCATTCGGTTCCGTCAACTTGGGTCTCCCGGTGTGTGGTCAGGTGCGGACTGGGTCGCTGCCGCGTACAGGCGGTTTCGCCCGGCCGTCGATCAATGGCAGGTTGGCAGTCCGCAGGAGGTTGGACAAGTCCCTTTACGCAAAAGCCTACCGACCGGGCGGTCGAGTGTCAATGAGCAGATGCTCGACGGGATTTTTGCGGATGCGACCCAACGCGGGTCGCATTTTTCATGTTGACAGCCGACCGGTCGGTCGATTACCTTTGCCCGAACGGCTGGTGCTTTGCCTTGGCCACATGCGGGATTTCGATCGACCGAACGTGCGGGCGAGTTGTGCGGGCAAGCCGGTGCAGTCGATCAGTTCCGGCAGTGGCGGGACGGGAAGGAAAAACGCGGGTTTTCGTGTCCACATGGCGGAGACCCAGGGTAGCGCCAATTCGCATCTTCGCGGTGCCAACGACGGATAAAAAATGCCATGGGTGAAATAGCAAACAGCGCGATACAACTGGATGCCGTGGTCGGCGAGTCGCCTGCGGGTGTCGAGCCCAAGGCCTATATCGGCGAGGTCGGCGACATCCGCCAGGTCGCCCGGATCGACGAAGGTCGCCTGCAGGAGTGGTTGCGCGAGCACTTGCCGGATTTCCGTGGGCCGCTGACGGTCCGGCAGTTCCAGGGAGGGCAGTCGAACCTGACCTATCTGCTCGAGACGCCGCAGACCAAATACGTGCTGCGTCGTCAGCCGCTCGGCGTGCTGCTGAAATCCGCCCATGCGGTGGACCGCGAATTCCGCGTCATCGACGCCCTGTCGCACATTCCGGGCTTTCCCGTGCCGCAGCCCTTCACGCTGTGCGAGGACCGCGAGGTGCTGGGCAGCATGTTCTATGTCATGCGCCATGTGCCGGGGCGGATCTTCTGGAACTGCCGCATGCCGGACCTCACGCCGCAGGAGCGCGCGGCGGTGTTCGACTCGGCCAACGAAACCCTCGCGCGGCTGCACAAGGTCGATTACGCCGCGCTCGGCCTGTCGGATTTCGGCCGACCGGGAAATTACTTCGAGCGCCAGATCTCGCGCTGGTCGCGCCAGTACGACCAGTCGCGCATCGAGACGATTCCCGAAATGGATTGGCTGATGGCCTGGCTGCCGTCCAACGTGCCGGAAGAAGACGGGCTGTCGTCGATCATCCACGGGGATTACTCCTTCCACAACCTGCTGATCCATCCCACCGAACCGCGGGTGGTGGGGGTGGTGGACTGGGAACTGTCGACGCTGGGTCATCCGCTCGGCGACCTGATGTATCACACCATGGAGTGGTACCGCCCGCCCGGTGTCGATGCGCGCGGTACGCTGCAGGACGCCGATCTCACGGCGCTGGGGATCCCGACGCTGACGGAATACATCCGACGCTATTGCGAGCGCACGGGCTTCAAGGTCGACGCGACCCTGCCTTTCTACCGCGCGTTCAACCTGTTTCGCACTGCGGCGATCCTGCAGGGCATCGCCTTCCGCCTGCAGGAAGGCAATGCCGCATCGGCCAATGCCGCGGAGATCACCGCCAACATCCGTCCGTTGGCGAAGGCGGCGTGGCGGTTCGCGAACGGGGGCGGCGGCATCTGAAACGGGCGGGGTTGCGGTAATGTGCGGCGCCGACACGACGGACGGGACGTGACAGTGAGCGAAGACCTCCAGCGCAGATACACGCTGCTCCTGCTGTTCCTCGTGTCGATGTTCAATTACGTCGACAGGACGATCATTTCGATCCTGCAGGTGCCGATCAAGCGCGACCTCGGCCTGTCGGACGCCCAACTGGGGGCGCTCACCGGCCTGTCCTTCGCGATCGTCTATTCGACGCTGTCCCTGCCCGTGGCGTACTGGGCGGACCGTAGCAACCGTGTCCGCATCATCGCCGCTTCGCTCGCGCTGTGGAGCGTGATGACCGCGCTGACCGGGCTCGCCGCGGGCTTCGCCGCCCTCGTGCTGCTGCGCATCGGCGTGGCGGTGGGCGAGGCGGGAAGCGTGCCGTCCACCCATTCGATCGTGGCCGACCTGTACGCCCCCGCGCGCCGCGCGACGGTGCTCGCCCTGTGGGGGCTGTCGCTGCCCGCGGGCATGGCCTTCGGCTATGTCGTCGCCGGTCAGCTGGAGGCGGCGGTCGGCTGGCGCGCCACGTTCGCGATCGTCGGCATCGCCGGGGTCGCGCTGGCGCCGCTGGTATTCCTGTCGATGCGGGAGCCGGTCAGGGGGCGTTTCGATCCGCCCGCGCAGCAGGTGCCGCCGGCACACGGCATGGCCGAGGTGGTCCGTCATCTGTGGGGGCTGCGCACCTTCCGCTACATCATTCTCGCCGGCGCCTGCCAGGCCTACGCGCAGTACTCGGTCATGAACTGGAATGCGCCCTTCTATGGCCGCGTGCATGGCATGCCGCTCGCACAGATCTCGCTGTACCTCGCGCTGCTCAACGGCCTCTGCAGTGCGGTCGGCATGTACGCCGGGGGGCGGCTGTCGGATCATATGGGGCAGCGCGATCCGGGCGGCCGCCTGCGGGTCGTGGCGGTCGCGCTGATCGCGATGACGCCCTTCGCCCTCGCGCAGTACCTGACCTCCTCGGCGGCGCTGTCGCTCGCTTTCGGTGCGGTTGCCTCCACACTGATGATGTTCTACTTCGGCCCGATCGTCGCCGTGCCGCAGTTGCTGGTGCCCTCGTCGATGCGGGCATTCACGTCGGCAGTGGTGATCCTCACCTTCAACCTGCTGGGCCTCGGGCTCGGCCCCTTCGTGACGGGACTGCTCAGCGACCTGCTGGCGACCCGTTACGGCATGCAGACCGAATCGATTCGCTATGCGATCTGTTCGGCGACCCTTTTTTCACTCGTGGCCGGCGGCCTCTTCTGGCGGGCGGCAAGCCACCTGCAGCGGGAGACGCCGCGGGCGCGTCCGCATCCGACTGTGACCATTGCGCAGGAAATGTCATGACCGATCCGATCACCGAAGCCCGCCAACGGGCCGAAGGACTCAAGGCGGCGATCCGCAGCTTTTACGACGGGGTGATGCCCGCGGACCTGAAGCGCAAGTCGCGGCTGCATCAGGTGCTGGACAAGGATGACTACGTCCGCTGGATGCGCCTGCTCAACGATCAGGGCTGGGCCGTCGGGCACTGGCCGAAGGAATATGGCGGCCAGGCGTGGTCGCTGCTCGAGCGCTTCGCCTTCGAGGACCAACTCGCACGGCTCGGCTGTCCGTGGGTGATCCCGTTCGGCGTCAAGTACGTGGGGCCGGTGATCTATGCCTTCGGTTCGCCGGAGCAGAAGGCGCGCTTCCTGCCGCGCATCGCGACCACCGATGACTTCTGGGCCCAGGGGTATTCGGAGCCCGGCGCGGGCTCCGACCTCGCGGGCCTGCGCACCGAGGCGATCCGGGAAGGCGGCCACTATGTCGTCAACGGCCAGAAGGTGTGGACGACCTACGCGCAATGGGCGGACTGGCTGTTCTGTCTCGTGAAGACGGCGCGCGGCGAGCAGGCGCAGAAGTCCATTTCCTTCCTGCTGATCGACATGCGCAGTCCGGGCGTGACCGTGAAGCCGATTCCGACCATGGACGGCTATCACCACGTCAACGAGGTGTGGCTCGAAAACGTCCGTGTTCCCGCCGAAAACCTGGTCGGGGCCGAAGGGGAGGGGTGGACCTACGCCAAATACCTGCTCAAGAACGAGCGCACCGCGGGTGCCATCGTCGGCATGGCATGGCACGCGCTGGAGCGTCTGAAGAGTCTGGCGGCAGAGGCGGCGCCCGCCTCGCGCGACCGCCTCGGAACCCGCATCGGCGAGCTCGAGCTGCGCTTCATGGCACTCGAAGTGGCGTCCTACCAGGCGGTGGAGTCGATGATGCGCGGCACCGAGCACGGCGCCGAGGCCTCGTTGATCAAGCTGCGCGGCACCGAACTGTACCAGCACATCGCCGAAGCGGCGGTCGACACGCTGGGCCTGGCGGGCGTCGCCTGGGATGCGGCGGCCCTGCATGCCGCAGCGCCGCCGCCGCTGGGGCCGGAGGACGCCGGTGGCATCATCAAGGATCATCTCTACAACCGCGCCGCGACGATCTTCGGCGGCGCCTCCGAGATCCAGCGCAACATCGTTGCCAAGGGAGTGTTGGGGCTATGAACATGGATCTGGAAACGGCCGCGATGCTGCGCGACAGCGCGGCGCGTTATGCGGCGGACAATTACGGCTTCCTGCAGCGTCACGCCGTGCTTGGCGAGGCCACCGGCTACAGCGCCCGCGCGTGGCGCGATTACGCCGACCTGGGCTGGCTGGCGCTGCGCCTGCCGGAGGCCCACGGCGGTCTCGACGCCGATCCGCTGGCGGTGGGCGCGCTGATGGAAGTGGTGGGCAGCCGCCTGCTGATGGAGCCGGTGCTGGCCAGCGCCATCGTCGGTACCGGGTTGCTGGTGAAGCTCGGCAGCGAGGCGCAGCAGGCGGCGCTGTTCCCGGGGCTCGCCGACGGCTCGCTGCGGCTGGCCTTCGCCGATGCCGAGCCCGGCGACAGCCCCTGCCGGGTGCGCGGCGGGCGCCTGTCGGGCAGAAAGATATCGGTGCTGCACGGCGACGTCGCCGACCACCTGATCGTCTCCGCGCTGGATGGCGCCCACGGCGGCAGGCGGCTCTACCTCGTCGATCCCGCGGCGGGGGAAACCGAAATCACGCGCTACCGGCTCGTGGATGGCCGAGGGGCGGCGAACCTGCATTTTGCCGGTGCGCCCGCCGAGCTGCTCGGTGCCGACGCGGCGGCGGTCGAGGCGGCCCTTGCCGAGGTGCTCGACGAGGCGGCCGCGGCGGCCTGCGCCGAGGCGCTCGGAGCCGTGCGCGTGCTGGTCGCGACCACCTGCGATTACCTCAAGATCCGCAAGCAGTTCGGACGCGCCATCGGCACCAACCAGGCTCTGCAGCACCGTGCCGTCGATATGTTCCTGTTGCAGGAAGAAGTCGCCGCATTGACCCTGGCGGCGCAGCAAGCGCTCTGCCGGCCGGCCGCGGAGCGGGCGCGCGTGGTCAGCGGTGCGAAGGCCTACATCTGCAACGCAGCGCGCCACGTGGCCAACGAGGCGGTGCAGATGCACGGCGGCCTGGGCGTCACCGAAGAACTGGACGTGAGCCACTATTTCCGCCGCCTGATGGTCAATGCGGCGTTGTTCGGCAGCCGCGACGAGCATTTTGCCCGTTTCGTCGCGGCCGGCCGGAACGGGGTGGCAGGGGGGATGCACACATGAGCACCTTGAATGTCGCAGGACTGTTCGACATATCGGGAAAGATCGCGCTGGTCACGGGCGCTTTCAGCGGCCTTGGCCGCGACTTCGCCGAGGCACTGGCGGGCGCCGGGGCGGTGGTCGTCCTCGCCGGCCGGCGCATCGACCAGGGGCGCGACGTCGCCGCAGCGCTGGTTGCGGCCGGACACCAGGCGCATGCGGTGGCCATGGACGTGACGCGCGCCGAAAGCGTGAGCGAGGCCCTGGCGTGGATCGTCGCCAACGTCGGGGTGCCCGACATTCTCGTGAACAATGCCGGCGTGACCCTCACGAAACCGCTGCTCGATGTCGACGAGCAGGACTGGGGCAGCATCATGGACGTCAATCTCGACGGTTCGTGGCGGGTCGCGCAGGGCGTGGCGCGGGCGATGAAGGAGGCCGGCAGGGCCGGCAGCATCATCAACATCGCCTCGATCCTCGGTTTGCGCGTGGCGCAGCAGGTGCCGGCCTACGCGGCATCGAAGGCGGCGCTGATCCAGCTCACGAAAGCCATGGCGCTGGAACTCGCCCGCTACGGAATTCGTGTCAATGCGCTGGCGCCGGGCTACGTCGAAACGCCGCTCAACCGGGATTTCTTCGCCACCGAGGCGGGCAAGGGTCTGATCAAGCGCATTCCCGCGCGCCGGCTCGGCCAGAGCGCGGAACTGGTCGGCCCGCTGCTGCTGCTGGCTTCGGCTGCTTCCTCCTACATGACCGGCGCGGTGCTGGTGGTCGACGGCGGCCATACCGTGAATACGCTGTGACAACCCGCTGACAGGCGACAACAGGAAAAGGGAGCAAGGCATGGGTGACAAGGTCATCGTCGAGCAGCACGGCGCGGTGTTGCGCATCGTGCTCAACCAGCCGGAGGCGATGAACGCCATCGGCCCGGAAATGGCCAGCCGGTTCGCCGGCATCGCGGCCGACGCCGCCGCGGATGCGGCAGTGCGCTGCGTGGTCGTTACCGGGGCCGGACCGCATTTCATGGCCGGCGGCGACATCCGCTATTTTTCGGAGCTGCTCGCGCTGCCTGCCGCGGAGCGCGACGCGAAGCTCGGGGCGCTGGTGAGCGACGTCGGACGCGCCGTCACGAGCCTGCGGACGATGGCCAAGCCGGTAATCGGCGCGGTGCGCGGTGCCGCAGCCGGATTCGGCTTCTCGCTGATGTGCGCCTGCGATGTCGTGATCGCCAGCGACACCGTGAATTGCAAGCTGGCCTATGGCCAGCTCGGTGCCTCGCCCGACGGCGGTGGCAGCTACACCCTGCCTCGGCTTCTGGGCGTGCGTCGGGCGATGGAGCTGGCCCTGCTGGACGAGCGTATCGACGCGCCGCGCGCGCTGGAACTGGGACTCGTGAGCCGGGTCGTGGCCGATGCGGAACTCGATGCCGCGGCCCTCGCGCTGGCCGCACGCCTCGCCGCGCAGCCGACGGCGGCGCTGGGACGGACCAAGCAGCTGTTCTACGGCTCGTTCGAGAAGGACCTCGCCGGCCAGATCGACGCCGAACTGCAGGCCTTCCTCGCCGCAGCCGGCTCGCACGATTTCTCCGAGGCTGTGACCGCCTTTCTCGGCCGACGCAAGCCGGAATTTCGTGGCAGTTAGCGACCCGGCGGAGGGCGTCGGTGCGGCCGTTGCGCCGCGCATGGGGCCGGCCGAATTCGTCGCCTTCGTCGCGCTCAGCCTGGTCGCCGGCGCGGTGGCGGTGGACATGATGCTGCCCGCGCTGCTGCCGCTCGGCGAAGACCTCGGGTTGGCGGATTCGAACCGCGGCCAGGCGGTGATCGCGGTTTTCGTGCTCGGCGTCGGCGCATCGCAACTCCTGTTCGGTCCGCTCAGCGACCGTTACGGCCGCCGCCCGCTGTTCATCGCCGGCGTGCTGCTCCTCGTCGCAGGCAGTGCCGCCGGCGCACTGGCGCAGGACTTCCAGGCGCTGCTTGTGGCACGTCTGCTGCAGGGCATCGGCGCGGGCGCGCAGCGCGTGGTGACCTTCTCGGTCGTGCGCGACCTCCATGCGGGCCCGCAGATGACGCGGGTCATGTCGCTGGCGATGGCGGTGGTGCTGCTCGAGCCGATCGTCGCGCCGCTGCTCGGGCAACTCATCCTGCTGTTCGCCTCGTGGCGCTGGATCGTTGCGGCGGTGGCAGTGGTCGGGGGCATTTCGCTCGGCTGGGCGCTGTGGCGCCTCGAGGAGTCGCTGCCGGTGGCGCGGCGCCGTTCGCTCTCGCCGCGCTCGCTGGCGGCCGCTTACCGGACGGTCGTCCGCACCCGCGTCGCCTTCGTCTGCATGATCGTATGCGGCCTCGTGATGGGGGCGCATCTCGGCTTCCTGTCCTCGGCGCAGGCGATCTTCCAGCGCACCTTCGACGCCGGTCTGCACTTTACGCCGCTGCTGGCGCTGGTCTCGCTGGCGATGTCCGCCGCGGCCTTCGCCAACGCGCGCCTCGTGCGCCGTTTCGGCAGCGCGGAGCTGATTCGCGCGGCGCTGTACGTCCTCGTCACGGTGAGCGCGGTCGCGCTCGTGCTGGCCGTAGCCGGCCGCATCACTCTGCCGGTGTTCCTCGCCGTGCAGGCGTGCAACATGTTCGTCTTCGGCATGCTGCTGCCCAACCTCACCGCGATGTCGATGAGTCCGCTCGGCAGCATCGCCGGCACCGCGTCGTCGATGTTCGGCTTCGTATCGATGACCGTCGGCGCGCTCCTCGGCGGGCTGGTCGGGCAATTCTTCGACGGCACGCTGCGCCCGGTGCTGGGGGCGTACGTGATCCTGGGCGTCACGGCGCTGCTGGTGTTGCGGCAGCTCGGCGGGGAGGAGGAAGCGCCTGTTGGGCACAGTGCAAAAAATGAATTGACAGTCGGTGACTGCTGAATCATTATTCGAAACAGGACAGTTTGTTTTTAGGTCGACCCGCAGCGCGGGCAGGACCTGATTCCTCAACCGATTCAAGGCCTGTTCCATGATCCGTGCGATCCACCACGTTGCCATTTCGACGCCCGACCTGAGACCGATGTGCGATTTCTATTGTGGTCTGCTCGGATTCGAGGAGATCTCGCGCACGGCATGGCAACCGGGTGAGGCGAAGATCGACCGCGTCATGGCGCTGACCGCCACCGCGGCAACGGCCGTGATGCTGCAGCGCGGCCCGACCTGCATCGAGTTGTTCCAGTTCGCCTTCCCGGCCCAGGCGCCGAAAGGCGGCGGCGACCGCCCCGTGAATCGCTACGGCATCACCCACCTGTGCTTCGATGTGGCGGATGTCGACGCCGCCTACCAGCGCATGGTCGATGCTGGCGTTCGCTTCCACTGCCCCCCGCAGGATTTCGGCAGCGTGCGCGCTACCTACGGGCGGGATCCCGACGGCAACGTGTTCGAGCTGCAGGAGCTCACCGGGCAGCCCGGATTCGCCGCATCGCCGCAGTAAACAAAACAGAACAGATTGCTTGGATAGGTCCGGGCACGATCTGCCCGTTGCCGGAGGGAGCAGCGCATGTCGTTCAGTGGCCCGATTGAAGACCGTCTCGCGATTCGCGAAGTGATCGAGCAATACGCAGACGCGGTGATGCAGCGCGACGCCGTGGCGTGGGCCGGGGTGTGGGCCGAGGACAGCGAATGGCGCCTGCCCGAGTACCCGGGGCTCGAATGCTTTCGCGGCCGCGACGAGATCGTCGCCGGCTGGATCCGCTCGATGGGCGACTACCCGGGCCTCGCCTACATCGCCACGCCGGGAGCGATCCAGGTCGACGGCGACCGCGCGACGGCCCGCACCTACACCTCGGAGGTGTTCCCGCATCCCGACGGGCGCGTGCTGCGCCTGCGCGGCCAGTATGACGACGAGTTGGTGCGGATCGGCGGCCGGTGGCTATTCACGAAACGGGTTTACAAGACCATTCGGGCCGACTGAACGGCACCGGCGGGCGGGGGAGCGACATGGGACGACTTGCGGGTAAGGTGGCGCTGGTGACCGGCGGCACCGCGGGGATCGGGGCTGCGACGGTGGAGCGCTTCCGCCGCGAAGGCGCCAGCGTGGTGTTCACCGGCTCCAACGCCGGGCGCGCGGCCGCCCTGTGCGAGGCCACCGGGGCGATCTTCCACGCCCACCACATCGATGACCGCGCCGGCTGGGCGCCGCTGATGGAAATGATCCGCGACCGGCTCGGGCGCCTCGACGTCGTCTTTGCCAATGCCGGCGTGGAAGGCGCGGACAGCAACATCGAGGACATCGACGTCGGGGCGTGGGACCGGATCATCGACGTGAACCTCACCGGCACGATGCTGACGTGCAAGCACGCGGTCGCCGCGATGCGCGTCAACCCCGGCGGCCCCGGCGGCTCGATCATCATCAACTCGTCGATGAACGGCATCCTGGCCCTGCCGCGCAACGTCGGCTACAGCGTCGCGAAGGGGGCGCAGCGCCTGCTCGCGAAGTCCATCGCGATGCACTGCGCCGATGCCGGCCTGAACATCCGCTGCAACACCATCCATCCCGGCGTCGTCGAAACGCAGATGATCCGCGAGGCGATGGCGGGTGCGCCCGATCCGGCGGCCGCGCGGGCGCAGCTGTGCGGGCTGTCGCCGCTGCGGCGGATGGGCTCGGTCGAGGAGATCGCCGGACTGGTGACCTACCTCGCCAGCGACGAGGCGGCCTTCGTCACCGGTGCCGAATATCTGATCGACGGCGGCTCCACCGCCGGGCTGCGGGGGGTGTGAGCGATGCCGACCGTCGCCGATGCCACCGCGATCCTCGCCCGCTTCATCACCGACCAGACGGGGGCGCCGGCCACGGTCAGCGGTCTCGAACGCATGCCTGGTGGTTTTTCCTACGAAACCTGGCGCATGCGCGCGAGCTGGGTCGAGGCGGGAGGCCCGCGTAGCGCGCCGCTGATCATGCGCAAGGCGCCGCGCGCCGGGCTGCTCGAACCCTACGATGCCAGCGTCGAATTCCGCGTGCTGCGGGTACTGCAGGATTCGGGAGTGCCCGTGCCCAGGGTGTACTGGTGCGATGCGGGCGGCGAACTGTTCGGCACCTCGTTCTACATCATGGAATTCGTCGACGGCGATGTGCCGCTGCCGTGGAGCGACATCCTGCCCGAGGCCTCGCGGCCGGAGGTGCACCGCCAGTTCGTCGATGCGCTGGCGAAGCTGCACACCTTCGACTGGGAGGCGCACGGCTTGTCCTTCCTCGGCGTGCCCGCCGACCGCGGCGATCCGGCGGCGTTGGCGCTCGACCGCTGCGAGGAGGTACTCGACCGCATCCGCCTGCGGCCCTATCCGGTGCTGCGCGAGGTCATCGCGTGGCTGCGCGCCAACCGCCCGCGCAGCCCGCGCCTGTCGCTGATCCACAACGACTACCGCATGGGCAACTTCGTCTGGCGCGAGGGCCGCATCCGCGCCGTGCTCGACTGGGAGCGCGTGTTCATCGGCGATCCGATGGCGGACATCGCCTTCACGCGCATCCCGGCGCTGGCGGGCTGGTGCAGCGTCAGCGGGGAGATGGCGGAGCGCTACACGCAGCAGTCGGGCATCGCCGTCGACGAGGAACGCGTGCGCTACTGGACGCTGCTCGAAACGCTCAAGGCCGACCTGGTCGGGCTGACCGGGCTGAAAGTCTTCGCCGATGGCCGCTCGTCCGACCTGCGCCTGCTGCAGATCGGGCGCAACGTACTCGCCAACAACATACCCGCCGAAGCCGCGGCGATAGGACTGGGAGCATGATCGAACAGACCGTTCCGCTGCAGCAGCTCACCGCCGGCATGGCCGCCTGCGTGCGCGAGTGGATCCTGCCGCATCTTTCCGACGCGATGGCGCGCATCCAGGCCGAGCAACTGGTGACGCTGCTCGAAGACCTGCCGCGCATCGTCGCCCCGGCCGCGCTGGCGCGCATCCGCGCCGACAGCGACGAGGCCCGCGAGCTGCTGCGGCGCTGCGGTGCCGAGGCACCGCCGCCGGCGGACGCTTTCCACGTCGACGCCCTGATGGCCGAGAACGCCGCGCTCAAGGAGCGTCTGGAGGCGCTTGCGGCGCGTTGCCGCAGCGCCGGCGACGCCGCGGCCGGTGAAACGCTGCGCGACATCCAGCGCTTCTTCGTGCGCAGCGCGCGTCGCGAAGGGGAGGGGGTGACGGTGCAGTTGTTCGAGGAAATGACGACTCGCGACCGCGAGGGCAAGCAGCATCTTGCCGCGGACGCGGCAGCGTAATCGCGGCAGCGCAAGGAGAGACAGGCATGGCGAAGATGCGATCGGTCACCCTCGTGGCCCCGCGCAGGTTCGAGATCGTCGAGGTCGACAAGCCCGAGGTCGATGACGATTCCGTGATCGTGAAAGTCGAGGGGCACGGGATCTGCGGCAGCAACCTGCATTTTTGGCATGGCGGCGGTTCGGCCAATGCGATGTGCTGCTATCCGATGCCGGGTGCTGCCGGGCACGAGTTCGGCGGCGTCGTCACCGAAGCCGGCCGCAACGTGCGCCGCGTCAAGGTCGGCGACCGCATCGCGGTGGACTTCTTTCACAGCACCGCGTGCGGCGTGTGTCCGTATTGCACGGCGGGCTGGCCGAACCAGTGCACCGGTCGCGCTGCCCATGCGACGGGCGGCTACGTCGATTACCTGAAGCTGTCGGAACGCGGTCTGCATATCCTGCCCGACACCATCGCGACGCACGCGGCCGCGATCGCGGAGCCGGCGGCGGCTCCCGTCAGCGCACTGCGGCGCGCCGGCCTGCGCGGCGGCGAGCAGGTGGTGGTGCTCGGCGCGGGCGTGCTTGGCCTCGCGGCTGTCGGCGCGGCGAAGGCGATGGGTGCGGGCCGGGTGATCGTTACCGCCAAGTACGACCAGCAGGCGCAGTTCGCGCAGGCCTTCGGCGCCGACGTGGTGGTGCGCGGCAGCGGTGACGCCTCGGTCGAGGAGATTCGCTCGCACCTCGACGGCGGCGCTGCGGACATCGTTGTCGAGACCGTAGGCGGTCACGCGCCGACGCTGGGCCAGGCCACCGACATCGTGCGCCCGCGCGGCGAGGTACTGGTGCTGGGGTTGTGGGAGGAACTGGTGCCGGTCGACTCGTGGAAATCGGTGCTCAAGGACGTGACCTACCGTTTCTGCCTGACCTACGGGACGCAGGGATTGAAGACCGACTTCGGTTACACCGTCGACCTGATGGGTTCGCGCAAGGTGCCGATGCAGGATCTGGTGACGCACGTGATGCCGCTGGAGCGGATCGGCGAGGCCTTTGAAGTGGCCGCCGACAAGAGCCGTGGCGCGATGAAAGTAATTCTTGTCCCCTAGGAATACCACGATGACGAACGAGCTGGATGCGCTGGCCGCGCATTATTTTCAGACTGCCTGGGTGGTGCGCGACCTCGACGCCGCGGAGGAGTGGTTCGGGCGGGTGATGGGCGTGCCGGCGTGGGCTCGCTTCGACGTCGTCCTCGGCGAGGAGAGCCGCTACCGCGGCCGGCCGGCCGATTCGGCGATGCGCCTGTCGCTCGGCTATGCCGGCGAGGTGCAGGTCGAACTCATCGAATCGCTGCGCGGGCCCAGCATCTACACCGAATTCCTCGATCGCAAGGGCCCCGGCCTGCACCACGTCGCGTTCGCGGTGCCGGATTTCGACGCCACCGTCGCGCGCCTGCGCGAGCAGGGTTTGCCGGAACTGTCTTCGGGCGTTCTCGGCGGCGGCAGTGTGAAATTCGCATATTTCGACTGCGAGGAGGCGGGGGCGTCGGTCATCGAGATTCTCGGCTTCGATGCCGCGACGACGGACGCGATGGCGCAAATGAAGGCTGCGGCGTATGCCGCCCGGCCCGGCGCTGCGGCGGCAGGGGCGATCGCCGCACGAATCGGTTAGCGGCGGCGGACATTGCAAGGGAGACGAGGATGCCGGCGGAGGAGTTCGACGTGGGAATTAAGGCCAGGGAAGCAGGTGAGGACGGCGCAGCGGCGCCTGCCGGTCGCGGACGCGCAGGGCGTGGCGGGGCCGGCGCGGTTGCGGTTCCGGTGGCGGAGACGCGTCCTGCGGGCCGCAGCCGTCGGCCCACGCGCGCCGAGCGGGCGTCGAGCGTGCGCGAGGCGATCTTCCAGGCGGCCGCGACGGCGGTCGGCGAGCACGGATACTGGGATACCTCGGTCAACCGCATCACCGAGCTGGCCGGCATCGCGCAGGGCACCTTCTACCACTACTTCGAGTCGCGTCAGGCCCTGATGGACGAATTGCTCACCCATGTCGGCATGGACCTGCTGAAGGCGATGGGCACCGCGGTGATGGGGGCGAGCGGTTTCTACGAGATCGAGGAACGTGGCTACCGCGCCTTCTTCGAGCACATGCGCAAACACCCGTGGCTGTTCCGCGTGCTCAACGAGGCCGAGGTCGCCGCGCCGATCGCCTACAGCAAGTATGTCGCGGTGACCACGGCGCACTACATCGCGTCGTTGCGACGCAGCGTCGAGGCCGGCGAGATCGCCAACTACGGCGAGGCGGAACTGGAGGCGCTGGCGCACATGCTGATCGCGGCGCGCACCGCGCTGTATCGGCGCTATTACCGCAGCACGCGGGTGTCGCGGCGGCAGATCGATGCGGCCGTCGCGGTGTACATGAAGCTGGTACGGGGCGGCGTGCGCTAGCGCGGCGCGTGCCGGGCGGCGCGCGATTGCGATCCCGGATGAATCATGAATCAGTAATCACGGAACGGGTTGGCCGCGGGCGGCGCAACCCGGGAACCATGCGGTGCGGGGCCGGTGCCTCGCACCACGAATATTGACCACTAGGAAAGCCTGTCATGACCGTAAATGCCGACGACGAGTACCTGCACTTCGCCCCCGCGGGCAGCGACGCCCTGTTCAGCGACAACTTCTGGTTCTCGATCTGCGACCGTGAGGCCGACATCTTCGGCGTCAACCACCTCCACGTGAGCAACAAGGGCTATGGCCGCTTCAGCACGATGATGGTCATTGACGGCGTCGCGCAGCCGTGGGCGAACAAGGTGCCGTTCGCGGCCGACGCGCCGCGCAAGTTCGACAAGCTCGTCGGCGGGCACATGAGCTATCAGGTCGTCAAACCCCTGGAGCAGATTCGCATCCAGTTCGATGGCCCGAAGTACGGCTTCGACCTGCTCTACACCGGGCGCTTCCCGGTCTTCGACTACAAGGACTGCCACGGCGGCAATCCGCTGACGAGCGCGGACACCTACAACTACGGCGGCCACTACGAGCAGGGACTGTTGTGCACCGGCGAGTTCGAGGTACGCGCCGGCCCGCGCCGCGGCCGCCGCCAGATCAACTCCTGGGCGCACCGCGACCACTCGTGGACCAACCGCTTCGGCGGCGAGACGCCGTGGGAGCTGCCGCCGCTGTCCTACCAGGACAGCCTGTTCCACTTCTGGCCGTCGATCCAGACCGAGCGCTTCCACCTCAACGCCTTCGGCTGGATGAACCCCGACTTCGTCGTGCCGCACAAGGGCGCGCCGCGCTTCGGCGGCTTCCTGTCCGACGCGAGCGGCAGCCGTCCGATCGAAGGGGCGAGCTGCATCATCCGCACCGAGGACGACCGCCGCACCGCGATGAGCTTCCTCTACGAGCTGACCTTGCCCGGCGGCGACGTCATCCACGTGCGCACCGGGCGCAAGCATGCGCACACGATGAACGGCCTGATGCGCGGCGAGAACGACGCCGAATGCACGCTCGACTGTTACGAGTCGTTCTTCGACTTCGAGATCGTCGAGACCGGCGAGCGCGGCTACGGCTGCGCCGAGTACTCGATCCTGCATCCGCAGCCGCGCTGGCGCTACTGAGGCGAACCGGCGTGGCACCGGTGTCGCCCGCAGCGGGCCGAAGTCGGGCCGCGGGAGGCGCGGGCTGCGAACGGGGAACGACGGACTGAACAGCGATCGGGGAGAGCGGGATGGAACGTGATTTCGATGTCATCGTGGTCGGAGGCGGCGGCGCGGGCCTGTGCGCGGCGATCGAGGCACAGGGGGCCGGTGCGTCGGTGATGGTGCTCGAAGCCGACAAGCACGTCGGCGGCGCGACGCTGCAGTCGGGCGGGGTGTTCTATGCGGCCGGCACGAGCGTGCAGAAGGCCCGTGGCATCCAGGACACGGCCGATGCGATGTACGAGTACGTGATGAACCTCAACCAGTGGGAGTTCAGCCCGGCGATCCTGCGGCTGCTGTGCGATCACGGCCCCGAGGCGATCGACTGGCTGATCGGGCACGGCGCCGAGTTCCCGCCCGAGTGGCTGATGTGCTCGGGCGTCGATTCGGTGCCGCGCGGCCATCCGAGCCGCGGCGGGGCGGGCAGCGTAGGCGAGACGATCGTGCGCGCCTTCGAGGCCCGCGGCATCGAGACCGCGGTCGCGACGCGCGTCGAGTCCCTGATCGTCGAGGACGGCCGCGTTGTCGGCGTGCGCGCCGCCGGTGCCGAGCTGCGCGCGGGCGCGGTCGTCGTCACCACCGGCGGCTTCGGCAACAGCCGCGAGATGCTCGAACGCTACTGGCCAAGCATGGCCTACCACGGCGACCGCGTCTACGCGGTGCATTGGCACGCGCCCTTCATCCTCGGCGACGGGTTGCGGATGGGCGAGGAGGTCGGCGCGAACATCGTCGGTTTCGATACCGGCCTGCCGCTGCCCGCGTCGGGCGCCGCCGGGCGCGTCGTGGAGCCCTTCCTGCCGCCGTGGATCGTCCTCGTCAATCGCGAAGGGCGCCGCTTCATGGACGAGACGGTGACCTACAGTGTCTCGGGCTACATCATCAACAGCCAGACCGACCGGCGGGCGTTCGCGATCTTCGACGAGCCGACGCTCGCGACCGCCAGCGTCGACACCGCGTATTCGGATCCCTACCACTCCGAACTCGCGGCGACGACCTGGGACCACCAGACGATCCGCAACCGGATCGAGAAGGGTGAGGTGTTCGTCGCCGACTCGATCGACGCGCTCGCGCGCAAGCTCGGCGTCGACCCGATCAGCCTCGGCGTGACGGTCGAGAACTACAACGCCGATTGCGACCGCGGCATCGACGGCGAATTCCTCAAGCAGGCCGAGCGGCGCTTCGCCGTCCGCAAGGCGCCGTTCTACGCGATCGAGGTGCGCGCATCGGTGATCGGCTGGACCAGCTGCGGCCCCGAGATCGACAGCCAGTGCCGCGTGCTCGACAAGCACCAGCGCCGGATCCCCGGTCTGTTCGCAGCCGGTGAAGTGGTCGGCGCGGTGCAGGGCAAGCGCTACGCGGGCGGCGGCCTGAGCATCGCCAACGCAGTCATCCTGGGGCGGCTCGCGGGGCAGAACGCTGCGCGTGCCGCGGCGCAGTAAAGGTCGGCGCAGCGCGGTCGCCCGCGCACGCCAAGCGGGACTGGAGGGGAACAGGGCATGGGCAAGCTCGACGGCAAGACCGCCGTGATTACGGGTGGCAGTTCCAACATCGGCCTGGAAATCGGCCGCCGCTTCGCCGCGGAGGGCGCGCGGGTGGTAGTCGCCGCGCGCGATGCGGCGCGGCTCGCGAAAGCGGTCGAGGTGATCGGGCACGGCGCGACCGGCGTGGTCGTGGATGTCGCCGACGAGGCGCAGGTCAGGGCGCTGTTCGAACCGCTGGCACGCGTCGACCTGCTCGTGACCTGCGCCGGCGGCTGGGTGTTCGGTGCCATCGACGAGCTGCCGCCGCAACATTGGGTGGAGCTGTTCGCCGGGCGCTTCTTCGGCCAGATGTACGCGTGCCACTACGCCGTGCCGAAGATGCCCGCCGGCGGTTCGATCATGCTGTGCTCGGGTATCGCGGCGAAGGCGGCGATCCCGAACTACGCCGGCGGTTCGGCGCTGTGCGGCGCGGTCAATTCGCTCGGGCGCCAGCTCGCGCTGGAGCTCGCGCCACGCGAAGTCCGCGTGAATGTGCTGTCGCCGGGGCTGATCCTGACGCCGGAGGAGCGCGAACGCGCGGTGGCCGGCCAGGCGCCCGACGACATCGTGCGGCGCGGCTTCATCGATTCGCGCATCCCGCTGAAACGGGCCGGCAGCGCCGGCAGCATGGCCGACGCGGCGATGTTCCTCGCGGATTGCGACTATGCGACGGGCATGGTGATGGATATCGACGGGGGCTGGACCACGCTGTAGCGACAGTGGCGCGCGGCGGTGTATTTTTATTGAGGAGCGGAAGGCATGGGCAGCGTTGCGGGGAAGGTGGTGGTGGTGGTGGGGGCCGCGGGGGCCGACAACATGGGGCAGGTGATCGCGCGCCGCTTTGCGCGCGAAGGGGCGAAGGTGATGGTGGCCGGCCGTCACGCCGCGCCCCTGCAACAGCTTGCCGAAGAGGTCGGTGGTGCGTATGCATTGTGCGACATCACGCGCGAGGCGGACATCACGGCGCTGATCGATGCCACCGTCAAGCGTTTCGGGCGGCTCGACGTTGCCATCAACGCCACCGGTTACGGGCTGCTCAAACCGTTTCTCGATACCACGCACGAGGACCTCGACTACATGAACGCGGTGCAGTTCACCGGACCGTTCCAGTTCATGCAGGCGGTCGTGCGGGCGATGACGCAGGGCGGGTCGATCATCCAGATCTCGTCGGCGACGGCGACCATCATGCTCGACAATCATGCCGCCTACATGGGCACCAAGGCCGGCATCGACCACGTCATCCGCTGCGTCGCCAACGAGTTCGGCGAACGGGGCATTCGTGCCAACTCCATCTCGCCCGGGATCACCGACACGCCGATGGCAGCGTCGGCTTTCGCCAGTCCGGCGCTGGTCGAACTGTTCCGGCGCGAATATCCGCTCGGCCGCGTCGGCACCGCCGACGACGTCGCCGACGCGGCATTGTGGCTGGCATCGGACGAATGCTTCGTGACCGGCCAGAACCTGCAAGTCAATGGCGGGCTGACCTTGCGGCGCAATCCGCGCATGAGCGAGATCGCCGCAGTGCTCGCGGACGGGACCGGCGCGTCGCGCTGACCAGGCGTTTGCGCAGGCCGGCATGCGGCCGGCGGGGAGGGGAGATGCGCGCAGCAGTATTCCGTGAGGCGGGGCGGCCGCTCTGCATCGAGACCGTGCCGGACCCCGTTCCCGGGCCTGGCGAGCTCGTGGTGCAGGTCGGCCGCAGCGGCATTTGCGGCACCGATCTGCACCTGACCGATGTGCGGGATCCGAAAGTGCCGCCGGGCACGGTGCTCGGTCATGAATTCGCCGGCATCGTGGCCGGGCTCGGCGCTGGTGTCGAGCGTTTCCGGTGCGGCGACCGGGTGTTCGTGCTGCCGTTGCGGGGCTGCGGGCAGTGTGCCAGCTGTCTCGCCGGCGAGCCGGCATGGTGCGCGGCCGTGCAGCCGTGCTACGGCGGCTTTGCCGACTACGCGGTGGTCGCGGAGAGTAGTTGCTTCGCGCTTCCCGAGGCGCTGTCGCTCGCCGACGGCGCACTCCTCGAGCCGCTGGCGGTAGCCTTGCACGCGGTCGCCGCGGCAGGCATGCGGCCGGGTGCGCGGGTGCTGGTGCAGGGCGCCGGACCGATCGGTCTCGGCGTCGTGTTCTGGGCCCGCCGGCTGGGAGCGGGCCACATCACGGTCGTCGAGGGGGCTCCTGCGCGTGCGGCGCTCGCGTTGCGCATGGGCGCATCAGTTTGCATCGCGCCCGGTGATTGCGAGCGCGATCCGGCCGCGTTTGCCATGGGAGGCGCCGCGGACCCCGAAGCTCCGGAGCTCGTGTTCGAGTGCGTCGGCAAGCCGGGACTGGTCGCGCAGGCCATTGCACACGTGCGCCCGCGCGGAACGGTGGTTTCGGCCGGGTTCTGCATGAGCGCCGACACGTTCGTCCCGGCGGCCGCTAACGTCCGGGAGGCGCGCCTGCTCTTCCCGCTCGGCTACAGCGCGAGGGATTTCGCCGTGTGCGCGGAAGTCCTCGCCGCGGGCGCGCCGGAAGCGCGGCTGATGGTCACCGCGACGGTCCCGCTCGGACAATTGCCGCAGGTTTTCGAGCAGCTGCGCAGCGACCGGACGCAGTGCAAGGTAATGGTGGCGCCGTTGGAGGGCTGATGCCCGCGCCAGGATCCGGATCGTGAGGGGCCGGTTGGTGGCGAGCGCGTCCGCGCCTGCAAAAATACACGACCGACCGGTCGGATTGGATATAATCCGTCGGCAGGGGTTTTCGGCGCCGCAGGCAGTTGTGTGGCCGTCACCCCCGCACCGGACAGAACTTTGATGAGGCGCCGGTCGCCGCGACCGGACAGCGACGGAGAAATGACATGTTGAACCGCAGGGTGGTGCTGAATTCGCGTCCGACCGGGGTGCCGATGCCGGAAAACTTCCGGCTCGTCGAGGAGCCGGTGAGGGAACTGGCCGACGGGGAGGTGCTGATCGAGAACAAGGTTTTCGCCATCGATCCGGCCACGCGCGGCATGCTCGACGACCGCGAGAGTTACATGAAGCCGGTCGAGATCGGCGGCCTGATTCCGACGATGGTGCTGGGCCGCGTCGTGAAGTCGCGCAATCCCGCCTTCCGCGAGGGCGACTACGGCCGCGGCTATGTCGGCTGGGAGCGGTATTCGATCCTCGACCCGTCGAACATCGCGATGGAGAACCTCCGCGTCGACCCGCAGATCCCGCTCTCCGCCTACATGGGCGCGCTGGGCTGGTCGGGCATCACGGCCTACATCGGCCTGCAGAAGATCGGCGAGATGCGTTCCGGCGAAACCGTGGTGGTGAGCGCAGCGGCCGGGGCGGTCGGCAGCGTCGCCGGGCAGATTGCAAAACTGCGCGGCAACCGCGTCGTCGGCATCGTCGGCAGTGTCGACAAGGCGGACATCGTCACCGGTCTCGGCATGGATGCCGCAGTGAATTACCGTGCCACCGACGACCTCGCCGGGGCGATACGCGCGGCCTGCCCGGGCGGGGCGAACATCTACTTCGACAACGTCGGCGGGCGGGTCCTCGACACGATGTTGCCGCTGATGGCCGATTTCGGGCGCATCGTCGTGTGCGGCATGGTCGCCAACTACAACAATGCCGGCGATCCCTATCCGCTGCGCAACCTGTGGCAGGTGCTGGTGCATCGCATCACGATGCGCGGCTTCCTCGCCTTCGAGCACCCCGAGATTCTCGCCGAGGCCGAGGAGAGTATCGCCGGCTGGATCAAGTCGGGGCAGCTGAAGGCGCTCGAAAACGTCACCACCGGTCTGGAGAACACGCCGGCCGCCTTCATCCGCCTGATGTCGGGCGAGACCACCGGCAAGACGGTGGTGCGCCTCGACGACGACGTGGCGACGCTGGGCGCCTGACCGGTCTCTGCCGGTCGCTGCGTGCGCCTCGTCGCCCGGCAGTTCTCGTCGAAGCTTTGCCGTTGGGCGGCCCGGTGCCGCCGAATGGCATCTTTTCCGCGGCTTCGGACGCCAGTGAGCGGTCGGGGACGGAACTCGACCGGCGGCGGTGACTTGTTGGGACAGCCAAACTGGCTTAACATGCGTAAAACAAACAAAACGGTATTGTTTGTGTTAGCCCCCGTCGCCGTGGTGCCGGCTAGGTAGCCGGGCCGGCGGCGAGGCAACATCGTCATAACGCATACGCGAGGCAGGCGAAGATATGTCGCAACGTGAAGTAGTCGTGGTGGGAGCCGCGCGCACGCCCATCGGAACCTATGGCGGGTCGCTGAAGGACATTCCGCTCGGGGATCTCGCCACCGTCGCCGTGAAGGCCGCGCTGACGCGCTCGGGCGTGGCGCCCGATGCGATTGGGCATGTCGTGATGGGCAACGTCATTCCGACCGAGCCGCGCGACGCCTACCTGAGCCGCGTCGCGGCGATCGATTCGGGCATTCCGGATACCGTGCCGGCCTTCAACGTGAACCGTCTTTGCGGATCGGGCCTGCAGGCGATCGTGTCCGCCGCGCAGGCCATCCGCCTGGGCGACTGCGATATCGCGATCGGCGCCGGCGCCGAATCCATGAGCCGCGGACCCTACACCGTGCCGAACCTGCGCTGGGGTGCGCGCATGCTCGATGCGCGTCTCGTCGACTACATGAACGGCATCCTGCACGACCCGTGGAAGCAGCTGCACATGGGCATCACCGCGGAAAACGTCGCCGAGCGCTACGGCATTTCGCGCGCGATGCAGGACGAGTTGGCCTTCGAAAGCCAGCGCCGCGCGGCTAACGCGATCGCTAACGGCTACTTCCGCGATCAGATCGTGCCGGTCGAGGTGAAGACCAAGGGCGGCACCGCGCTGTTCGACACCGACGAGCACGTCCGTACCGGCATGACGATGGAAGCGCTGGCGTCGATGAAACCGGCATTCAAGAAGGACGGCGGCACGGTCACGGCGGGCAACGCGTCCGGCCTCAACGACGGCGCGGCCGCGGTGGTGCTCGCGGAAGCGGGCCGTGCCGCAGCGCTGGGCCTGAAGCCGCTGGCCCGGCTGGTGGGCTATGCGCATGCCGGCGTGGAGCCGCTGTACATGGGCATCGGGCCGGTTCCGGCGACGCGCATGGTGCTCGAGCGCACCGGCATCCGCGCGGAAGACATCGACGTGATCGAGGCCAACGAGGCCTTCGCCGCTCAAGCCTGCGCGGTGACGCGGGAGCTGGGCCTCGATCCGGCCAAGGTGAATCCGAACGGTTCGGGCATCTCGCTCGGCCATCCGGTGGGGGCCACCGGGGCAATCATCACCGTCAAGGCCATTCACGAATTGCACCGCACCGGCGGCCGCTATGCGCTGGTGACGATGTGCATCGGCGGCGGGCAGGGCATCGCCGCCATCTACGAACGCATCCCGGCATGAAGCTCGGCTGCAACCAGCCGATCGGCCCGCTCGCGCTGGCCGACCTCATCGGCCTCGACACGATGCTGTCGGTGATGGAGATGTTCCACGCCGGCTTCAACGACCCGAAATACCGGCCCGCGCCGCTGCTCAA
>NZ_FTMD01000002.1:0-245621 GCF_900156155.1 Aromatoleum tolulyticum | reverse complement strand
ACGGTGGCGCAGATCTTCGCCGACATGCGCGCGTTCCGCATCTACGATGGTCCTTCGGAGGTGCACCGCTGGAGCATCGCCAAGCGCGTCATCAAGGGCATCACGCGCGAAGTGTGACGCGCCGGGCGAAGGCATTTCCGAACCACGGACGAGTGTGCACAACATGAACGAACAGATGCGCAGCGCGCTGGAAGAATTCATTCGACGGGAGGCCGGAGCCGACCGCGTATCGATCAAGGAAGCGAAGCTCCTCTCGGGGGGCTCGATCCAGGAAAACTGGTTCATCCAGGCCGAGGTCGCGGGCGGCGCCTTCGCCCCCGAACTGAAGCTCGTCGTGCGCACCGACGCGCCGTCGGGAGTATCCGGCAGCCACTGCCGCGCCGAGGAGTTCGCGCTCCTCAGGGCGGCCCACGCCGCCGGCGTGACGGTGCCGGAGCCGCTGTGGCTGTGCCGCGACGCGAGCCTCATCGGCAAGCAGTTCTTCGTCATGCGCTTCGTCGGCGGCATTGCGGCCTCCCACGTGGTCGTGCGCGACGCGAAGCTCGGCGGTGACCGCCGTGTGCTGCTCGAACGCCTCGGCGCCGAACTCGGGCGCATCCATTCGATCCGTCCGCCGCGCGACGATCTCGCGTTCCTGCCGTCCCCGGGTTCGTCGCCCGCGCTGCAGCATGTCGCACGGATGCGCCGCTTCCTCGACGCCCATCGCACCGCCCACCCCGCGCTGGAGTGGGGCCTGCGCTGGCTCGAGATCAACGCGCCGGAGCGTGGCGAGCTCGTCCTGTGCCATCGCGATTTCCGCACCGGCAACTACATGGTGGACGAGAACGGACTCACCGCCATCCTCGACTGGGAGTTCTCCGGCTGGGGCGATCCGCTCGAGGATGTCGGCTGGTTCTGCGCCAAGTGCTGGCGTTTCGGCGGCAAGGGCGAGGCGGGCGGGGTCGGCGCGCGCGAGGACTTCTACCGCGGCTATGCATCCGTCACCGGGCGCCGCCTTGAAGACGAGGACATCCACTACTGGGAAGTGATGGCGCACCTGAACTGGGCCGTGATCGCCGTGCAGCAGGCCGAACGCCACCTCTCCGGCGAGGAGACCTCGCTGATGCTCGCGCTGACCGGCCACATCGTGCCGGAACTCGAATACGAAATCCTGATGATGACGGAGGCCCGCTGATGCGCGACGAACCGATCGGCGAACAATTGCTCGAGACCGCGCGGAACGTGTTGCGGGAGGAGATCCTGCCGGCGCTGCCGCCCGAGCGGAAGCACGCCGCGCTGATGATCGCCAACGCCATGATCATCGCGATGCGCCAACTGAAGAACGGCGAGGACGGCGAGCGCAGGGAACTCCGGTCCCTGCAATCCTTGCTGGGCCATGCCGGGCGCGACGAGCCCGCGGGCGGCGCCGAACTGCGCCGGCAACTCACCGACCTCGACCGCGAGTTCGCGCACGCGATCCGTTCCGGGCGTGGCGACGCAGGCGTCTGGCGCGATGCGGCGCGGCAGCATCTGCTGGAAACCATCCGCGCCAAGGTCATGGAAAGCAACCCCAAGTATCTCGGGGAGCCGGGCCGATGAGCCGCCTGGCGGGCACGGAGCGTCGCCGACGCGTCTATCTGATGCGCCACGGCGAGGTGCAATACTTCGATGCTGCCGGACGCCCCATCGACCCGCGCCACGTCACCCTCACCGAGCACGGGTGCGAGCAGGCTCGCGCGGCGGGCGCGCTGCTGCGGGACATTCCATTCGACGATGCGTTGATTTCCGGCATGGCGCGCACCGCGCACACGGCGAGCCTGGTGCTGGACGGGCGGCCCCTGCCGGTGCGCGAGGAGCCGCGCCTGAAGGAAATCCGCGCCGGGCGCCTCGCGGAGGTCCCGCCGGAGCGGCGCGACGAGATCATCACCCGCGCCTACGAGCGGGCCCCCGAGCCGGGCGCGAGCTTCATGGGCGGAGAATCCTGGGCGGACTTCCAGCGCCGCGTGCTCGAAGTCTGGCTCGAACTCGTGTTGTCGGACGGCTGGGCCAATCTGCTGGTGGTCGCCCACGACGCGGTCAATCGCGTCATCCTGAGCCATGTCGTCGGAGCGTCGCTGCACGGCCTGAAAGCCTTCGAGCAGGAGCCCGCCTGTATCAACATCATCGACATCGATGTCTCTGCCGGACAGGTCGAGCGTGCGTTCATCCGCGCTGCAAACCTGACGGCCTACAACCTTGCCGCACATGCCAACCATCACACCGTGATGGAACGCATCTCGGCGCAGTTCAAGCCGCACTGACGCACGAACCACCCGGAAACATCCGCGCATAGCCGAACTTCATTGACCGCAATCCGCGGCTTCGGCAAGCTTCGCGGTTTTTGCGGAGAGGGCGAATGCAGAACGAGCGCTTCGTCGGCGCGGCTTACGTCGCAGTATCGGCATCGGCGTTCGGTGCGATGGCGATCTTTGCCCGTTTTGCGCGTGACAGCGGTGCGGACGTCGTGACGGTCCTGTTCCTGCGTTTCGTGATTTCCGCCGTACTCATGTCGGCCGTGATGCTTGCGACCCGGCGCCGCTGGCCTTCCGCGCGGAATGCGGCGATTCTCGCCGCGATGGGTGGAATCGGGTACGTCGCCCAGTCCTACGCGTTCTTCGAGGCGCTGAATTTCGCCTCGGCAGGCCTGGTGGCGCTGCTGCTGTATCTCTACCCGGTCCTCGTGACGCTCCTCGGCGCGGTGTTCCTGCGCCAGCGGCTCACGACGGGGCGGGTGCTCGCCGTGCTGACCGCACTGGCGGGAACGGCGCTGACGATCGGCGGCGAGCTCAGCGGGCGTCCGCTGGGGGTCATACTCGGCGTGAGCGCGGCCCTGATCTATTCCGTCTACATCCTCGTCGGCAACCGCGTGATGAGCCAGGAGGCGCCGCTGGCGAGTGCAACGGTGGTGATGATGGCCGCGGCCGTGGTGTTCGGCGGGCTGGTCGGGGTTTCCGGTGCCGCGTGGCCGCTGGGGGCGACGGGTTGGGTCGCCGTGCTGCTGATCGCCGTCGTGTCCACCGTCATTGCGATGGTCAGCTTCTTTATCGGACTGCAGAAACTGGGGGCGGCCGATGCCGCATGCCTGTCGACGCTCGAACCGGTCGTCACCTTCGTGCTCGCGGCGATCTTCCTCGGCGAGGCGATCGATCTCAACCAGGTGCTCGGCGGGGCGGTGATCCTCGGTGCGGTGATCTGGCTTGCGCGGCACCCGCCGGCGGCGGCATCCAGCTAAGCGCACGGGGAACGCGGATGACGTTCCCCGTGCGCATCGCAGGAATCCGCTGCCGCCCGCTCAGTCGCGGCGCTTGGGCAGATCGGGCGTGATGTGGCGCAGGTCGGCCGCATACATGCGCGAGTTCTGCACATAGTTCAGGGCATTCTGGCGCAGGTCGGCGATGTCCTCTTCGGTGAGTTCGCGGATGATGCGCCCCGGCGAGCCGACGACTAGGGAGCGGTCGGGGATGACCTTGCCTTCCGGAATCAGCGCGTTGGCGCCGATGATGCAGTTCTTGCCGATCACTGCGTGGTTGAGGACGACCGCGTTGATGCCGATGAGCGTATCGTCGCCGACCGTGCAGCCGTGCAGCATGACCATGTGCCCGACGGTGACGCCGGAGCCGATCTTCAGCGGCACGCCGTCGTCGGTGTGCAGGACCGAGCCGTCCTGGATGTTGGTGTTGTCGCCGATCGTGATCGGATCGTTGTCGCCGCGGATCACGACGTTGTACCAGACACTCACGTTGGATCCGGCGTCCACACGCCCGATCACCGTAGCATTGTCCGCAACCCAGCACCCTTCGCCGAAGCTCGGGGTATGTTCGCCCAGAGCGTAAATCGCCATATTTCCTGTCTCCGTTGGGCCGGCGGTGCGTGCCGGCAGCCCGCAATCATAGCAGGCAGTGTTAGCATTCGGCGCCTGACCCCGATCCGCATCCTCCATGCTCAGTTACCGCCACGCCTTCCATGCCGGCAACCACGCCGACGTCCTCAAGCACTTCGTGCTGATCGAGCTCCTGCGCTATTTCAACCGCAAGGACAAGCCGTGGTGGTATATCGACACGCATGCCGGTGCGGGTTGCTATGCGCTCGACAGCGAGCAGGCAGGCAAAACCGCCGAATTCGCGGGCGGGATCGGACGCCTGTGGGGGCGCGACGACCTTCCCGAGGCGCTGCGCGCCTACATCGACGCGGTCGCGCAGTTCAATCCGCACGGGCGGCTGACCTTCTACCCGGGCTCGCCTGCGCTGGCGATGACGCAGCTGCGCGAACAGGACCGCATGCGCCTGTTCGAGCTGCATCCGGCCGACGTCTCGCTGCTCGAACAGACCTTCGCGCGGGATACGGACCGTGTGCTGATCCGCAAGGCCGACGGGTTTGCCGGATTGCGCGGACTCCTGCCGCCGGCCGCGCGGCGTGCGGTGGTGCTCATCGACCCGCCGTACGAGGTGAAGGAGGATTACCGGCGCGTGGTCGATACCGTCGCGGACGCGATGAAGCGCTTTCCGGCCGGCACGTACGCCGTGTGGTATCCGATGCTTGCGCGCCCCGAAGCGCGGCAGCTGCCGGAGCGTCTCGCCGACCTCGGCGCGGAAAGCTGGCTCGACGTGCGGCTCGCGCTGCGCAAACCGGCGCGCGACGGCTTCGGGATGTTCGGCAGCGGCCTCTACATCGTCAATCCGCCGTGGGTGCTGCCGCAGACCCTCGAAGCGGTGATGCCGTGGCTGGTGCGGGCGCTCGGTGAAGACGAGGATGCGGGGTTCGACCTGGAGCATCACATCGAATGAGCGGGCAGGACAGCCTCGAGGCGCTGCGCGACGCGCTGCGTGCATTTGCCGCGGAACGCGACTGGGAGCGCTTCCACACGCCGAAGAACCTCGCAATGGCCCTGGCCGGCGAGGCCGGAGAGGTAATCGAGCATTTCCAGTGGCTGAGCGGCGAGGAGTCGGCCGCCCTGCCTGAGCCTGCGCGCGCGGAAGTGGCGCTGGAGCTGGCCGACGTGCTGCTCTACCTCGTGCGCCTCGCCGATGTTCTCGGTGTCGATCTGGCAGACGCCGCGCGGACGAAGATGCGCATCAACGCCGAGCGCTATCCGGTCGACAAGGCGCGCGGACGGTCGGACAAATACGATCGCCTCTGAGGCGCCGCCGGATTCTGCGAAAATGAACAATTCCGCGTTCGCACAGTGATCGGCTGAAAGTTGGAACTCAAGCATATCGACGAAATCGACAAGGCCACGCGCCAGGGGCACGGCGAACTGCTGCGCCTCGGGGCGACCATGTTCTTCGTCGTGGGCGTGATGCTGTATGCGGCGTTGAAGGGCAGTTCCGAAGGCGGGGTGCTCGTGGTGGTCGGCGCCGTGCTCGGTGCGTACATGGCGATGAACATCGGCGCCAACGACGTTGCGAACAACGTCGGGCCTGCCGTGGGCGCGCAGGCGCTGACGCTTGGCGGCGCGCTCGCTCTCGCGGTGGTGTTCGAGGCTGCGGGTGCCCTGATCGCCGGGGGCGACGTGATCCGGACGATACGCAGCGGCATCATCGATCCCGCGAATATCGGCGACGCCTGGACCATGGTGTGGGTCATGATGGCCGCACTCCTTGCCGGCGGCCTGTGGATCAACGTCGCGACGGCTTTCGGCATGCCGGTGTCCACGACGCATTCGATCGTCGGCGCGGTGCTGGGGGCCGGTGTCTCCGCGTTGGGCCCGGAAGTCGTGAACTGGAAGGTCGTCGGCGCGATTGCCGCGAGCTGGGTGATCTCGCCGGTGCTGGCCGGGCTGTTCGCGGCGCTGTTTCTTTACCTGATCAAGCGCCTCATCACCTATCAGATCGACATGGTCGCCGCGGCGCGGCGCACGCTGCCCGGGCTCGTGGCGTTCATGGCGTGGTCATTCTGGACCTTTCTGCTGATGCAGGGCTTCGGGCGCTTGTGGGCGGCCGATTTCACCGTGGCGGCAGGCAGCGGCATCGTCGCCGCGGCGGCAGCGTACCTGTACGTGCGGCGTGCCCTGTCGAACCCGGACTACATCATCGCGAATACCAAGTCGGGCGTGAACCGCCTGTTCAACCCGCCGCTGATCTTCGCCGCCGCGCTGCTGTGCTTCGCGCACGGCTCGAACGACGTGGCGAACGCGGTGGGGCCGCTCGCGTCGATCGTCGATTCGCTCGCGCACCTCGACGGGCCCGTCGCGCGTGTGACGCCGGTACCGTTCTGGGTGTTGCTGACCGGCGCTCTCGGCCTGGTGGTCGGACTTGCGCTGTTCGGTCCGCGGGTGATCCGCACGCTGGGCGAGGAGATCACGGAACTGGATCAGATGCGTGCGTTCAGCGTGGCCCTGTCGGCGACCGTGACGGTGATCACGGCCAGCGTGCTGGGCCTGCCGGTCAGTTCGACGCACATCGCGGTCGGCGCGGTGATCGGCGTCGGCTTCCTGCGCGAGTATCTCAAAGGCAACTATGCGCGCATGGTCGCGGAGATGAAGGCGCACCACCCGGCGGGCGATCAGGCGGCGATCGATCAGTTTCTCGGCCGGTTCGAGCGTGCCGGCGTGCCGGAGAAGAAGGCGATGCTCGGCGACCTGAAGGCGCGATCGAAACAGAAGACGGATCCGGCGAATTTCTCGAAGCGGGAGCGCAGGGTATTGCGCGAGGTCTATCGGAAGGAACTGGTCACGCGCACGCAGCTACAGCGCATCTTTGCGGCGTGGCTGCTGACGGTGCCGTTGTCGGCACTGCTCGGCGGTTTGTTTTTCTTCGTGATGCGCGGCATGGAGCTCGACTGATGGTGCATCCGGTTTTGCGGACTCTCCGACAATGACATTTTCCGAGTTGCTGGCCCTGATGCTGTTGTGCCTGTGCGGCTGGTTCTGGCTGGACAGCGCCAGGACGCGCGAAATAGGCGTACAGGCGGCGAGGGCGGCGTGCCGTCGTGAAGGCGTGCAGTTCCTCGACGAAACCGTCTCGAGCCGCTCGCTCCGGTTCGTCCGCGACGAGGACGGGCGGCTGTGTCCGCAGCGCGTCTATGAGTTCGAATACTCGGTTTCGGGCAACGACCGCGTGCGCGGTTCGGTGACGCTGCGCAGCAAGGAGGTCGTGATGCTCGAGATCGGCACGCAGGGGGTGCCGACCTTCACCCTTCACTGAACGCGGGAAGTCAGCGCGCGCCGCGCCCTGCGACCGCGTGCAGGAACTCGCTGCGCAAGTGTTCGCGCGTCTCGAATTCGCCGGCGAAGGCCTGCGTCACGACGCGCTCGTCGCCGCGCCGGTCCTCACCCAGCAGCAGGCACAGCTGCTCCGCCTCGATGATGCATGCCGCACCCCGCGCATGGCCGTGCTGCAGCAGGGCATCGGCGATGTCGCGCGTCATCCACTCCTGGTAGGTGAAGCGGTGCCCGATGGCGTCGACCAGGCGGGCAATGCGCCCGAAGCCGTGCAGGCGCCCGCCGGGGAGGTAGGCGACGTGGGCGACGCCGCGGAAGGGTACGAGATGGTGCGGACACACGCCATGCACGGCGATGCCGCGAATCACGACCATGTCCGAGCGCTCGTCGGGAAAGCCGTCGCCGAGCGCTTCGGCGGGGTCGAGCTCGTATCCGCCGAGCAGGCGCCGCTGCCACAGTTCGCGCACGCGCGTCGCGGTGCGGCCCATGTGGGTCGTGTCGGGGGCTATGCCGCAGGCGGCCACGAGGTCGTTGACCGCACGTTCGAACGCTACGGGGTCGAAAGGTCCGCTGCGCGGTATGCCGATGCCGGTGCAGGGAGCGTGGGGCGGGTGTTGTTCGTCGAAGTGGCTCATCGCGGTCTCTCCCGGTCCCGGGGGCTGCAGATTCCGGGGCAGGATGTGTTTGCAGGATCGCAGAATAGCACCTTGCCGACCTCGTGCTGCGTCCGGCGCGGCAGGGGCCGGCACTGGTGGAAGCAAGGAGCGGGCTTCGGCACGCCGGGTCGACGTCGGGCCGGTTTGGTGCGCGCGATCGTCCGGAGACAGGCAGGAGGGCAATGCTGCAGAGCAGCAAATACATTTGATCGGGCTATGTCTTTGGAAATATCGCAATGCAGCGTGACGCTATAGACTGCGCGAGCTTGCTCGAACTTGCGGGAATTGGCGCAATGCAGCATGCTGTGAGTGCGGCAATCACATACTACCCGACGCCCCAAGCACTTCGAGGGGCGAGCGCGGGGCTTCGACAAGCCCGGCACGAACGGTGTCGTTGCCGGAGCGATAACCTCACCAGGGCGCATTTGCGCCGTCACCCTCGGCAAGCATGCAATGACACAACCAAGCTACATCTTCATGGATTTCGATGGCGTCACCCATCCCTGGGGCGAGGTCGAGGACTTCCGCTGCCTGCCGCTGATCGAAGCGGTGGTGAGGGACTACGAGGAGGCGCACATCGTCATCACCGCCGACAGCCGGACGCATTTCACGCTGGCGGAACTCGTCGACCGCTTCGCTGCGGACATCCGTCCGCGCGTGAGCGGGGTGACCCCGCACCTCGTTCCGCGCAATGGCGCCGAGCTGCATGGCTTGCGCGAGCACGAGGCGATGTTGTGGCTCGCGCAGCATGTGCCGGACACGTCTGCGGTGTTCTGGTGTGCGCTGGACGACGCGCCGGGCAACTGGCTGACCCGCTCGCGCCTCGTCCTGACGGATTTCAAACGCGGCTTCGGTGACGAGGACGCGGCGGCATTGCGGCGCATGCTCGACAGCTTCCGCTCCGGCACCGCACAGCCGCCGAAGTCGCGCGAGCCCTCCTTCCTGCGGCGCGCCTGACGGGCACCGTCAAAGCGACCAGAGCGGCGGTTCGTCCATCGCGGCGACCTGTTCGCGCAGCTCCAGCACGCGGTCCTGCCAATAGCGCTGCGTGTTGAACCACGGGAACGCGCGCGGGAAGGCCGGATCGTTCCAGCGCCGGGCAATCCACGCCGAGTAGTGGATCAGGCGCAGCGTGCGCAGTGCCTCCACCAGATGCAGTTCGCGCGGTGAAAACTCGTGGAAATCCTCGTAGCCGGCCAGCACGTCGCCGAGCTGGCGGCTCATCTCTTCGCGCGAACCGGACAGCAGCATCCACAGATCCTGGACCGCGGGTCCCATGCGGCTGTCGTCGAAATCGACGAACTGCGGCCCCGGGGCTGCGGCGGATTCGCTCCACAGCACGTTGCCGGCGTGGCAGTCGCCGTGCAGCCGGATGTGCGTGACGGTACCGGCGTGCTCGAAGCAGCGCCGCACCCCGTCGAGCGCCTGGTCCACAGTGCTCGTCCATGCAGCAAGCAGGTCGGCGGGGATGAAGTCGTGGTCGAGGAGGTAGCGCCTCGGTTCGACGCCGAAGGTCGCGATATCCAGCGTCGGCCTTTCCCGGTAGGGCTGCAGGGCGCCGACCGCGTGGATGCGGCCGATGAAGCGCCCCATCCATTCGAGCGTCGCCGGATCGCACAACTCCGGAGCGCGCCCGCCGGCACGCGGGAAGACCGCGAAGCGCTGGTCGGCGAAATGGTGCAGCGTGGCGCCTGCGATCGCGAGCGGAGCGACGACGGGAATCTCGCGCGCAGCGAGTTCGGTGACGAAGGCGTGTTCTTCGGCGATGGCTTCGTCGCTCCAGCGTGCGGCGCGATAGAACTTCACGATCAGCGGCAGGGCGTCCTCCATGCCGACCTGGTAGACGCGGTTCTCGTAGCTGTTCAGGGCCAGCATGCGACCGTCGGGGCGCAGTCCGACGCTCTCGAGTGCGTCGAGAAGGAGATCGGGGGTCAGGGATTCGAAGGGCAGGTCGGACATGGTCGTCGGCGTTGGGGTGGGTGGGCGCATTCTGTCAGGAATGACGCAATGCACAAGACCGGCCGTCGCCGCGTCGGGCGATATTTGCGGTCCGGTCGCGCGGGGCTCAGAATACGCCCCTTTTGCCGGACCGCAGACATGACGCAAGACGTATCCGCCGAACCGATCCCGGTCGACTCGCTCGCCGCCCTGGCTGCGGTCGACGTGCAGAAGCTCGCCGCGCGCATGGCGCAGGACAGCTTCGCGCAGGTGTTCCGCCTGACGCTGGACGAGGACGATGCCGGCCGTGCGCGCGGGGTCGAGACGCTCGCCGCGGCGCTGGGGAACTGGAGCCGGGCGGCGGGCGACGACGACGCGCGGGCACTGCGCCTGGCGATGCTCGTTGCGGGGCTGGATCAATGGGGGCTCGCGTACAGCCAGGCGTTCGGACTGGTCGCGATTCCTGGCCTGTCGGAACTCCTCGGCGCACTGCGCACCGCGCTGGGGCCCGAGCAGGAAGCCCGGTTCCAG
Organism: Aromatoleum tolulyticum; assembly: GCF_900156155.1. Taxonomy (GTDB): domain Bacteria; phylum Pseudomonadota; class Gammaproteobacteria; order Burkholderiales; family Rhodocyclaceae; genus Aromatoleum; species Aromatoleum tolulyticum. The sequence goes on along the minus strand of NZ_FTMD01000002.1, from coordinate 235,319 downwards.
CGCCAGTTCGCCGCGATCGCCGAAGGCGAAGGCAACGCGATCGATTTCAAGATCGACCTCAGGCGCGGCATCCATCTCGCCCTGTGGCACGCGATGATCGCAAGCGACGAACGCGAGCAGGCGACGGCGATCCTGACCCGGCTTGGCGGGATGATGTTCGCACTGACCGAGCTGATGCCCGTGCTCGGCTGGCGCCTGGTGGCCGATGCGGTCGCGCATATCCAGATCCAGTGCCTGGCCGAAGGGCTGGCCGCCGACGGACTCTCGCGCGAGATGAACGAGGCGCTGTTCGGTGCCCTGTCGAAGGAGCTGCCTGCGCAGTTCCGCGACCGCGTGATGGCGCACGCAACGCAGGCGGTACTCGCGTGGCAGCAGGCGCGCCGCGCCGCCGGAAACTCGACGCACTGAAGCGCAGCACAACCAATCAACAGCGGCCCGAGGCCGCAGCGGGAATCGAACGACATGGCCCTCAAGGCAACCATCTTCAAGGCCGAGCTAGTGGTCGCCGACATGGACCGCAACTACTACGGCGACCACAACCTGACGATCGCGCGCCATCCATCCGAGACCGACGAACGGATGATGGTGCGCATTCTCGCATTCGCGCTGTACGCCGATCCCGCGCTCGCTTTCGCCAAGGGACTGTGCGTCGACGATGAACCGGACCTGTGGCAGAAGGACCTGACCGGCCTCGTCGAGCGCTGGATCGACGTCGGCCAGCCGGACGAGAAGTGGATCCGCAAGGCCTGCGGCCGCGCACGCGAAGTCGTCGTCATGAGCTACGGGCGAGCGGCGGACGTTTGGTGGAACGGCATCCGTGACAAACTCACACGGCTGACGAACCTCACCGTACTGAACCTGCCCGGGGACGTTGCGCCCGCGCTCGCTGCGCTGACTGCGCGCACTATGCGTCTGCAATGTACGATTCAGGACGGACAGTTGTGGATCACGGACGGGAGCGAGACGGTGTCCGTCGAGCCGGAACGCCTGATGGGGCCGCGCGGCTGATCGCGCCCCGGCGGGAAACCATGCGGCATTCGTGACGGGATTCCCGCCGCTCGTCGTTGCAGGTTCGCCTTTTTCGGCCGGACGCCGTAGATTAATCAGGAGATAATCAAAACATCTTCGGTCGCGGTGAGCTTGTCGAAGGGCAATCGCAGGGCTTCGACCGGCTCGGCCCGAACCGTAGTTCGTTGGCGGAGTGACGGACAAGGGTGTCGGATTTCCGATTGCTGCGGGGGGATCGGCTATGAGACGCGGTTTGGCAAGTTGCGTGCTGCTCGGATATCTCGCGAGCGGATGGGCGGCAGGGGCGGGCGAGCAGGGTGCGCCGCAGTCGGCCGGATCGGGATTATCGATCCTCGATCGCAGCCGTTCGATGGTGCATGACTTCACCGAGGGGGTCGCACGGCACGTCGACGGCTGGTTCGGCGACAAGCCGTTCGAGCAGGGCGGGAGCGTGTCGGGGAGAATCGGCTTCAAGTTTCTCACCCGACAGCACGAAAGCCCGGACGCGAGCTTCCGCTTCGGTGCAAAGCTCGACATGCCGAACGTGAAGGAACAGACCTATCTGTTCTTTGGCCAGGAAAACGAGCGTGAACTCGTCATAGACCAGCCCGAACCCTTCACCCGGCGCGAACTGCTGCTCGCCGAGGACCGCAAGCAGGACCAGACTTTTTTCGCCGGAGTCGGCTATGCGCTGCGCGACAACATCGACTTCCGCGCAGGCCTGCGCAGCGGCATCAAGCCCTATGCCCAGGCGCGCTACAAGAAGGGCTGGGCGCTGGGCGAGCGCAACCACTTCGACTTCCGCGAGACGCTCTTCTGGAACCGCAAGGACGGTGTCGGTTCGACGACCGCGCTGAGCTTCGGTCACGGCTTCACGCGGTCCCTGGCGTTTCGCTGGCAGCTTGCCGGAACGATCTCGGACGAGACCGACGGCTTGGCATGGTCGAACAGTATGGGTATCTTCAAGAGCTTAGGCGATCAGCGCATCGTGTCGCTGGAGGCCCTCATCGGCGGAGCGACCGCGGGTTCGGACAACGTGTCCGAAACCGGCATACGTGCGGTCTGGAAGCAGCCGGTGTATCGGGACTGGACGCTCGTCGAGGTTAGCCTGGGACACTTCTGGCCGCAGGGCGATGCGAAGGACGAGAACCGGCGCGGCTGGGCACTGGGCGTCGGCTTCGAGATCCTCTTCTGACCCGGTAAAGCCCCGCGTCGGCTGCAGGCACGCGGCGGCGCATGGCGGCCGCGGGGGGCTGCTGCGGAGGAGTGCGGAGTTTTATCGTGAGTCTGTCGAATCAGTTGCTGGTCATTGCCGCGCTCATCGCTCTGAGCGCGTTCTTTTCGATATCGGAAATTTCTCTCGCTGCATCGCGCAAGATCAAGCTGCGGCTGATGGCCCAGGGCGGCGACGCGGCCGCGGCGCGGGTGCTCGCGCTGCAGGAGAACCCGGGCCATTTCTTCACCGTGGTGCAGGTCGGGCTGAACGCGATTGCGATCCTGGGCGGCATCGTCGGCGAATCGGCGCTGTCGCCCGCGATTTCGGGCGTGATCGCGCTCGTGTATGACGGACCGATGCTCGGCACGCTGAGCTTCGTGCTGTCCTTCGTCGTCGTGACCTCGCTGTTCATCCTGTTCGCCGACCTGATTCCGCGGCGGCTGGGGATGGTTGCGCCTGAGCGCGTCGCGGTGGCGGTGGTGAAGCCGATCCAGGTGTTCATGATCGCGTTCGCGCCTGCCGTGTGGTTCTTCGACGGGCTCGCGAACCGCCTGTTCGCACTGTTCAAACTGCCCAATGTGCGCACCGAGGACATCACCTCGGCCGATATCGTTGCGATGGCCGAGGCCGGCGCCCTGACCGGCACCCTGTTGAACCAGGAGCGCGAGCTAATCATGAACGTGTTCGAGCTCGATACGCGGACGGTCGGCTCGGCGATGACGAACCGCGAGAACATCGTCTTCTTCACGCTGAACGAATCCGAGGAGAGCATCCGCAAGAAGCTCACCGATCAGCCGCACGGCAAGTTTCCGGTGTGCGAGAACACGATCGACACGGTGGTCGGCTATGTGGACCTGAAGGACATCTTCACGCGCATCCTGTCGGGGCAGAAACTCTCGCTGCGCGCTGACCCGATGGTGCGCAGCGTGCTCGTCATTCCCGACACGCTGACGCTATTCGAAGCGCTGGACCGCTTCCGCGCAGCGCGCGAGGACTTCGCGCTGATCGTCAACGAATACGCCCTGATCGTCGGCCTGCTGAGCCTGCAGGACGTCATGAACACCGTGATGGGCGAACTGGGAAGCACGCAGCAGGAGGAACTCATCGTCAAGCGCGACGCCGATTCGTGGCTGATCGACGGCATCACGCCGATCGAGGACGTGATGCACGCGCTCGAGATCGACGAGTTCGAAGGCAGCGAAAACTACGAGACCCTTGCAGGATTCATGATGTATGCCCTGCGGAAGGTGCCCAAGCGCACCGACGCGGTGAGCTATGGCGGCTACAAGTTCGAGGTGGTCGACATCGACAATTACCGCATCGACCAGTTGCTCGTGACGCGCGAGCCCGCGGCGGGCTAGGGCCGCGCGCCCGGCTCAGGTTTCGTCCAGCCCGAAACGGATTCCCTGCGCGAGAGGCAGCGCGCCCGAATAGTTGATCGTGCAGGTCGCGCGGCGCATGTAGCCCTTCCACGCATCCGAGCCCGACTCGCGTCCGCCGCCGGTGTCCTTTTCGCCGCCGAACGCTCCGCCGATTTCGGCACCCGAGGGGCCGATATTCACGTTGGCGATTCCGCAATCGCTCCCCGCGGCGGACAGGAAGCGCTCGGCTTCGGCCAGATCCTGCGTGAAGATCGACGACGCGAGCCCCTGCGGCACGTCGTTGTGCAGCGCGATCGCCTCGTCGAGGCTGGAGTAGCGCATCGCGTAGAGGATGGGCGCGAAAGTCTCGCGGCGGACGATGTCGTGCTGCGCAGGCATTTCGACCAGCGCCGGGCGCCGGTAGCAGCCGCCTTCGCAGCCGCGCACGGCTACCGTCTCGCCGCCGAACACCTTGCCGCCCGCTGCCTTCGCTTCGGCAAGGGCGGCGTCCATCGCCGCCCCGGCGCCGCTGTCGATGAGCGGGCCGACCAGGGTCGAGGTGTCGAGCGGGCTGCCGACGGGAATGCGGCGCCAGGCTGCGCGCAGTCGTTCGAGCAGCGTGTCGGCGATCGATTCATGCACGAACAGGCGGCGCAGCGTCGTGCAGCGCTGTCCGGCCGTGCCCGCCGCGGCAAAGAGGATGGCGCGCTCGGTGAGTGCGAGATCGGCGCTGGGGCATACGATGGCGGCATTGTTCCCGCCCAGTTCGAGGATGGTGCGCCCCAGGCGCGCTGCGACGCGCGGCGCCAGCGCGCGCCCCATGCCGCAGGAGCCGGTCGCGGAAAAGACCGCGATGCGGCTGTCGTCGGCGAGCAGAGCCGCGTGCTCGCGGCCGCCGGTCACGACTTCGAGCAGGCCCGCCGGGGCTTCGGCCATGCCGCGGCACGCGCGCTCGAACAGGGCCCTGCAGGCGAGCGCGGTGAGGGGCGTGCGTTCGGAGGGCTTCCACACCACGCTGTCGCCGCACACCCACGCCAGCATCGCATTCCATGCCCATACCGCGACAGGAAAGTTGAAGGCCGACACGACGCCGACCACCCCGGCCGGATGCCACTGCTCCATCATGCGGTGGCCCGGGCGCTCGCTGGCGATCGTGAGCCCGTACAGTTGCCGCGACAGGCCGCAGGCGAAGTCGCAGATGTCGATCATCTCCTGCACTTCGCCGAGGCCTTCCTGGCGGATCTTGCCGGTCTCGATCGTGACGAGCGTGCCGAGGTCCGTCTTGTGCTCGCGCAGGAGATTGCCGAAACGCCGCACCAGCTCGCCGCGCCGCGGGGCGGGCACGCTGCGCCAGGCGAGGAAGGCGGCATGCGCGCGTGCGATGGCCGCCTCCGTGGCGGCCTTGTCGGCAGCTCCGACCCGCCCGATCAGGCGACCGTCTATCGGGCTATGGACGGCAAGCCCGCCGTCATCGAAGCGCTCCTGTGCGACGCCGAGCGAACTCAGCAGCGAGGATGTCAGGGATGCGAGTTCCATGATCGGGCTCCGGGGCCTTTATGCCATGTTGACCCAGCCGCATGCGCGAATGTTCTGGGCTGCTCACTGCTCACTGCTCACTGCTCCCCGCGAGTGTAGCGGAACAGAAGCTTGTCGCACTGCGAACACGCGACGACGCGACGATTGTCGTCGCCGTCGTTGAGACCGAATTCCCGCGTGTCGATCGAGCGGCAATGCGCACACACGACCGACTGCAGGTCGTGCGTGGCAAGGTATTGGTCGCGTGCGGGGAGGGCGCGCTGCGTCTCCTGGTGCCGCAGCAGCATGTGCAGCCCTGCGAGGCAGCCGAACAGGAAGAGGGCGGCGACGAGGACGGGGAAGGGGATGTCGGACATGGGCTGCGCCGGTTGATGGAGAACCCGCAGCTTAGGCCTCCGGCGCGTGCCCGTAATTGATCGCGGTGAAGTACGGGCGTGCGCCGGCTCGCTCAATACACGAAGCGTTCGCGCAACTCTTCGAGGTTCAGTTCGCCGAGGATGCTCTCCAGCCGCTCGCGTGCGTTGCCGCGGCGCTGGCCGTTGGCGCGGGCGATGATGAGCTCGTTCTTCATCGAATGCTCCCAGCCGACGAGTTCGGTGACCGTGAGCTGGTAACCGTGCGACTCGAGCAGCAGGCAGCGCAGCACGTTGGTGAGCTGGCTGCCGAATTCGCGCGTGTGGATGGGATGGCGCCAGAGTTCGGACAGCGGGGTGCGACCGAAGGATTCGTTCTTGTGCTTGCGCAGCGTGGCCGCGACTTCGGCCTGGCAGCAGGGCACCAGCACGATGAAGCGCGCGCGCTTTTCCAGCGCGAAACGGATGGCATCGTCGGTGGCGGTATTGCAGGCGTGCAATGCCGTGACGATGTCGATGTGCTCGGGCAGTTCGGGTGAGCGGATCGATTCCTCGACCGAGAGGTTCAGGAAGCTCATGCGCTCGAAACCGAGCCGGGCCGCGAGTTCGCGCGAACGGGCGACGAGCTCCTCGCGGGTTTCGATGCCGTAGATGTGGCCACTGCTTTTGTCACCCTCGCGCGACTTCAGGAACAGGTCGTACAGGATGAAGCCGAGGTAGGACTTGCCGGCGCCATGGTCCGCGAGCGTGAGATCTCCGCGGGCGTTCATGACTTCGTCGAGCAGCGGCTCGATGAAGTTGTAGAGGTGGTACACCTGCTTCAGCTTGCGCCGGCTGTCCTGGTTGAGCTTGCCGTCGCGCGTCAGGATGTGGAGCTCCTTGAGGAGCTCGACCGACTGTCCCGGCCGCACGTCCGGGATCGCGGCCGGCGCCGCGGGAGCCGCGGGCTCGGCCGCAGGCGTCGCAGGTTTGTGGCGCGCGCGGCTCACTTCTTCTCGCCCCCCATGCCGGGGATGCCGAGCGCCTTCCAGCCGTCGAGCCCGAGCTTCGTCATCGTCTCGATGTTGCGCTCGTAGATCGACTCGGCTTCCGGGTAGGCCGCGACCGCGCGCTCGATGCTGTCCTCGCGCAGCAGGTGCAGGGTGGGGAAGGGCGAGCGGTTGGTGAAGTTCGCGATGTCGTCCTCGGCCGTGTCCTCGAACTGGAAGCGCGGGTGGAAGCTGGCCACTTGCAGGATGCCTTCGAGCTCGTGCTCGACGACCGCCTCCTCGGCGATGCCGGCGATCTCGTTGAAGTCGAGGAAATCCGGAAACAGGGTCGGATGGACGAGCAGGGTCGTGTCGACGTCCTGCGGGTCGGCGGCGGCGAGGAATTCGAGCTCGCGGTCGAGATCCTCGAGGAAGGCGTCCACGTGCTTCGCCTCGCTGACGACGATGCGCACCTGGTTCTTCACGTACACCGACTTGGCGAACGGGCACAGGTTGAGCCCGATCACCGCTTTCTCGATCCACTGGCGCGTGGCCGCGATCACTTCGTCACGATTCATGCACTACCCCTCGAAAGGCCGCCATTTTGCCCCAATCGGGGGCCGAACGAGGCGATAATGCGCGCCTTGTCCAATACTTACTGTCCAGATGTCCATCCAGTGGTTTCCCGGTCACATGACCTCGGCGCGCAAGAAGGCGGCCGAGACCATGGCCATGACCGACGTCGTGATCGAGGTGCTCGACGCCCGCATTCCCGAGGCGAGCAGCAACCCGATGATCCGCGAGTTGCGCCTGTTCCGGCAGCGTCCGTGCCTCAAGCTGCTCAACAAGGCCGACCTCGCGGACCCCGTCGCGACCCGCGCCTGGCTGGACTTCTTCAACGCGCAGGCCGGCGTGAAGGCGGTGGCGCTGTCGTGCAAGAAGCCGGGCGATGTCGCGCGCGTGCCGGCCCTGTGCCAGGCGCTCGCACCGCACCGCACCGACGGCACGAAGCCGCTGCGCATCATGATCATGGGCATCCCCAACGTCGGCAAATCGACGCTGATGAACGCGCTGCTCAAACGTCGCGTCGCGGCGGTGGGCGACGAGCCGGCAGTGACCAAGCAGCAGCAGACCTTCGATCTCGGCTCGCACATGACGATCACCGACACGCCGGGCCTGATGTGGCCGAAGATCGACCACGATTCGGACGGCTTCATGCTCGCCGCGAGCCACGCGATCGGGCGCAATGCGGTGATCGACGAGGAGGTTGCCGCGTTCCTCGGCGACGTGCTGGTGGAGCGCTATCCCGATCTCGTCGCGAAGCGTTATGGCATTGCTCCCGAACGCATGGAGGCGCTCGACGGCGTCGGCGTGGTCGAGATCGTCGCAGCGCGGCGCGGCTGCCGCCTCAAGGGCGGTGCGCCTGACCTGGAGAAGGCCGCGCAGATCCTCCTGGTCGACTACCGCAGCGGCGCCCTCGGGCGCATCAGCCTCGAGACGCCGGAAAGCCGCCGCATGATGCTCGAAGCCGGCCGCGGCCTCACACCTCCAGCCGGAACCCCACCTTCAGCTTGACCTGGTAGTGAGCCACCTTGCCGTCGGTGATGTGGCCGCGGATCTCGGTCGCCTCGAACCAGTCGAGATGACGGATCGTCTTGCCGGCGGTCTCGATCGCGTTACGGATCGCGGCGTCGACGCTGTCCGGGGACGAACCGACGATTTCGACGAGTTTGTAGGTGTGGGCGGACATCGCGGTCTCCTTTGTTGTTCGGGATCGAGTTCCCAGTATAGATAGGCGGCTCGGCGCCGCACGGCCGACGGGCCGGTTGCCGTGCGCTATTTCGCTGCGCGGGCATATGCGCAGGAGATCAGTCGCGCTTATGCCGGTATATGCGGGACTTGCGCGATACGGTTCCATACCGTAGCGTATTGATCCGGATACCACGGCCCCCACGATGAGCGATTCACAAAAACAACGACTGAAGGTCCTGAGTGCCGGCATCCTGAGCCTGATCCTGGTGATGGGCGTTGCACGCTTCGCCTACACCCCTCTCTTGCCGTTGATGCAGCAGCAGGCCGGCCTCGGCGTGGCCGATGGCGGGTGGCTGGCGGCGTGGAACTACGCCGGCTACCTCAGCGGTGCGCTGATCGCATCGATGATCAGCGACCTCGTGCTCAAGGATCGTCTCTACCGCATCGGGCTGGTCGTCGCCGTGCTCACCACGGTGGCGATGGGCCTCACGACCGACGTCTTCTGGTGGTCGGTGTCCCGCTTCCTTGCCGGTTTGAGCACCGCCGGGGGCATGCTGCTGGGTACCGGGCTGATCCTGAACTGGCTCATCCGCCACCAGCACCGCTCCGAGCTGGGGATCCACTTCACCGGCATCGGCCTCGGCATCGCGGGCTGTGCGGCCGCGGTGGCGCTGATGACGCAGTGGCTGGACTGGCGCGCGCAGTGGTTCGTGTTCAGCGCCCTGGGTGTGCTGCTGCTGATTCCCGCGTGGCGCTGGCTGCCCCCGCCCGACAGCACGTCCCTCACGGTCGGCGGACAGAAGATGGAGGACAACCCGCCGGGAGCCGGCTTCCTGCGCGTGTTCATGGCGGCGTATTTCTGTGCCGGCGTCGGCTACGTGGTCAGTGCGACCTTCATCGTCGCGATCATCGACAAGTTGCCCGGGCTGGGCGGGCGAGGGGCGCTCGTGTTCCTCGTGCTCGGGCTCTCCGCCGTACCGGCGTGCATCGTGTGGGACTTCATCGCGCGCCGGGTCGGCTACCTGAATTCGCTGCTGCTGTCTTTCGTGCTGCAGATCGTGGGCATCCTGCTGCCGCTGGCGGGCGGCCTGATCCCGGCCTTCCTCGGGGCGACCCTGTTCGGCGGCAACTTCATCGGCGCGGTCAGCCTCGTCCTGACGATGGCCGGCCGCTACTATCCGACCCGTCCGGCGAAGATGATGGGGAAGATGACCATTGCCTACGGCATCGCGCAGGTCGCCGGTCCGGCGGTCACCGGCACCCTCGCGGCACATGGCGGCAGCTATGCGGACGGGCTCTACGTGGCGGCGGCGGTGATGGCCGTCGGAACGGTGCTGGTCGCGCTGCTCAGGGTAATGGCCGCGCGGGGACCGGAAAACACGGTGACGGCAGGCAATCCCGTTTAAAATCGCGGCCTTCGACGTGCACGGCACGTCCCCGAGAACCTGCGACCGGAATCACCATGCTGCGAATCAACGAACTCAGGCTGCCCCTCGATCACCCCGAGGGCGCCCTGAGGGACGCCATCGTTGCCCGCCTGGGCATCCAGCCCGCCGAACTGGGCGAGTTCACCGTGTTCAAGCGCAGCTACGATGCGCGCAAGCCGAGCGCGATCACGCTGAGCTACACGATCGACATGCAGTTGGCGAACGAGGACGCGCTGCTGGCGAAGTTCGCCGGCGACCGCAACGTGGTCCGTACGCCCGACACGAACTACCGTTTCGTCGGCAAGGCGCCGGAGCAGCTCGCCCACCGGCCGGTGGTGGTCGGCTTCGGCCCGTGCGGCATCTTCGCGGCGCTGATCCTCGCGCAGATGGGCTTTCGCCCCATCGTGCTGGAGCGCGGCAAGGCCGTGCGCGAGCGCACCAAGGACACCTGGGGGCTGTGGCGCAACAGTGTGCTGAACCCCGAGTCGAACGTGCAGTTCGGCGAAGGTGGGGCGGGCACCTTCTCGGACGGCAAGCTCTACAGCCAGATCAAGGACCCGAAGCACTACGGTCGCAAGGTGCTGACGGAGTTCGTGAAGGCGGGCGCGCCGGAAGAGATCCTGTACGTGAGCAAGCCGCACATCGGCACCTTCCGCCTCGTCGGCATGGTCGAGAACATGCGTGCGGACATCATCGCGCTGGGGGGCGAGATCCGCTTCCAGCAGCGCGTTGCCGACGTGCGGATCGAGGACGGGCATCTGCGTGGCGTCGTCCTCGCGAACGGGGAGGAAATCCGCTCGGACCACGTCATCCTCGCGCTCGGCCACAGCGCGCGCGACACCTTCGAGATGCTGCACGAGCGGGGCGTGTACATGGAGGCCAAGCCGTTCTCGGTCGGCTTCCGCGTCGAACATCCCCAGTCGCTGATCGACAAGGCGCGCTTCGGCCCCAATGCCGGACATCCGGTGCTGGGCGCGGCCGACTACAAGCTCGTCCATCACGCGAAGAACGGCCGCTCCGTGTATAGCTTCTGCATGTGTCCGGGCGGGACGGTGGTCGCGGCCACCTCCGAGCCCAATCGTGTCGTCACCAACGGCATGAGCCAGTATTCGCGCAACGAGCGCAACGCCAACGCCGGTATCGTCGTCGGCATCACGCCGGACGACTACCCGGGCGGCCCGCTGGCGGGCATCGCCTTCCAGCGTCACTGGGAATCGCGCGCCTATGAGCTGGGCGGGGGCGACTACATCGCGCCGGGCCAGCTCGTCGGCGATTTCATCAAGGCACAGCCGTCGAGCGTGCTCGGCTCGGTCGAGCCCTCGTACAAGCCGGGCGTGAAGCTGGGCGACCTGTCCACGAGCCTGCCCGACTACGCGATCGCCGCCGTGCGCGAAGCGCTGCCGGCCTTCGAGCGCCAGATCAAGGGCTTCTCCATGCGCGACGCGGTGCTCACCGGCGTCGAGACGCGCACCTCGTCGCCGTTGCGCATCACGCGCGGTGCGGACTGCCAGAGCCTCAACGTGAAGGGCTTGTTCCCGGCGGGCGAGGGAGCGGGCTACGCCGGCGGCATCCTGTCGGCCGGTGTCGACGGCATCCGCGTTGCCGAGGCGGTGGCGAAGTCCATTCTCGGCGACGTGAGCGTCGTGGCGGAGGAGGCGTGATGGAAGACCGCCTCGACCGCATCGAAAGCAAGCTCGCACTCGCCGAGGACGCAATCGACGAGCTCAACATGACGGTGTTCCGCCAGCAGCAGCTGATCGACCGCCTGCAGAAGCAGATCGTCGAATTGCACCGCCAGATCGCCTCCGGTTCGCCCGGCGAGCGGCGCGACCTGCGCGAGGAGATTCCGCCGCACTACTGAGGTGCCCGTCTGGCGGAGCGTGGCTGCGGTCGTCTAGAGTGGAAAAGCGCAGGCCCGGTCGCGGGCCCGCTTCATTTCAGGAGTGATGTCATGACCGAGCCGGAACCGACCATCGCACAGAAAGGGCCCTATGCCGTCGAACTGGAGGCCGGCAAGAGCTATTACTGGTGCCGCTGCGGCAACAGCAAGAACCAGCCGTTCTGCGACGGTTCGCACAAGGGTGGGCCATTCCTGCCGGTGAACTTCACCGCGAAGGAGACGGGCACGGCCTATCTGTGCGGCTGCAAGCACACCGGCCACCAACCCTACTGCGACGGCACGCACAAGACGCTGTAGGTATCCGGCGACCGCGTCGGTCGCCCCGGCGGACAGAGCGAGCATGTCTGGAACCCCCGCATCGGGGCAGGGATGTGTGGGGAATATCACGCTGGGTTGGCAGCAGGGTGATAACATTGTCCCAAAGTAGATAACGGCGACATTTCGGATCCGCCGTTCGCCCCGGTCCGCGAGGTGCGTCCTGATGGCCGATTCCGGGCTGCAAACCGACCCCGATTCCTTTGCTTCAAACTCGCTGGACGCGATTGCCGGCGCTCGGTCAGGACTGACTGCGCCTGCCGGTGTCGCGGGGCCTGTCGCCCTCTGGCTCAGGATCGTCGTCGTCGCGGCGATGTATGTCGCGGGTGGGCTGTTGGCGCGTGCGCTGACTCAGTCATCCGGATACGCATCGCCCGTGTGGCCCGCGGCCGGAGTCGCCCTGGCTGCCTTGTTGGTGTGGGGCGGGCGGTGTTGGCCGGGGGTCTGGCTGGGAGCCTTCCTGATCGACTTCCTGCCCGATCGGACGTCCACCAGCGCGCTGATTTCCGTGATCGGCGCGACTGGGGCAACGCTTCAGGCATTGCTCGGCGCCGGTCTCAGCAGGCGCTTCCAGCGTTCGCCATCGTTTCCCGCACGTAATCGCGATATCGTGCGTTTCCTGCTGCTGACCGGGCCGGTCGCCTGTCTGGTGTCGTCGAGCATCGGCGTCGGCGCGCTGGTCGCCTTGGGACGCATTGCCCGGCCGGATGCGCCGGGCGAGTGGCTGGCCTGGTGGGCCGGCGACACGCAGGGCGTATTGCTGTTCGCACCGTTGGTGCTGCTTGCCTGGCCCGGAGCGCTTCGCCTCTGGCTGCGCCGGGGCGGGGGAACGCGGATTTCCATCCTGCTGATCGTCGCCGTCGCAATCCTCTCGGCCGGCAGCTTCAGTGTCGCCCGCATCGAGGAGGGGCGCAAACGCGCGGAAATCGCCCAGCAGATGGACGAGGTGTTCGAGATCGGTTTTCTTCCCCTGCCGGGCGTCATCGTTCCGCTCGAAGGGGTCGAGCGCTTCATCAGCGCGAGTTCGGTTGTGACTGCGGACGAGTTTGCGAGGTTCACTGCATGGATCACCCGGCATCCGGCTGTGATGTCGATCGATTGGGCGCCACGCGTGCTGCATGGCGAACGCGGGCGCTTCGAACGGGCCGTCCGCGCCGAGGGGATGCAGGACTATCACATCCGCGAGGTCGGCGAGGACGGCAAACCGCGACCGAGCACGAACCGGCCCGATTATTTCCCCGTGCTGTACACCGCACCCGCTGAAATGGGGCAGAGCATCCTGGGACTGGACCACGGCCATGATCCGCACCGACGCATCGAGATGGAGCACGCGACGGAAAGCGGTGTTGCCCATCTGGTTCGCGCGATACCGCTGCTGCGGACGAAACGCCTGGCGCTGCTCGTCTTCCAGCCGGTGCGTGGCGTGGCGCACGCTTCATGGATCGGTGCCGGGCGGGCCGGAACCCATGGTCTGCTGGGCCACGTCGTGGGCGTCTTCGACGTCGTGCAGCTGTTCGGTCCGCTGGCCGACGCCGCGCGCGCGCGGAGCATCGGTTTCCGCGTTTCGGACGTGACGCCCGGCGAACCCGTACAGACCTTGCTCGACGAAATGCGGCCGGGCGTGACGCCGTCCGTGCGCAAGGAGATCAAGTTCGGCGGGCGGACGCTCGGTCTGGATATGGCGTCTGACGGATCGGCCGGATACGCGGGTTATCGGGGCGAGGAGCGGATCTATCAGGTTTTTTCGGTTCTTGCGGCCGTGCTCGTGGCCTATGTCGCACTGAGCGGCGCCGGTCACACGGCGGCCATCGAGGCGGAGGTGGCCGAGCGCACCGTCGACCTCAAGCGCGCGCTGGATGCCAGGCTGGCCGCGGAGGACGAACGTGACCGCATCTTCGATCTGTCGCTCGATCTGATCGGCATTGCGGGCGTGGACGGGTATTTCAAACGCGTGAATCCGGCCTTCGGCCGGACGCTGGGCTGGAGCGACGAGGAGTTCCTGTCGCGGCCCTTCCTCGATTTCGTGCATGCCGACGACGTCGAGGCGACGCTCGCAGTGCTGGATCACCTCGCCCACGGCGAAACGACGATCGGTTTCGAGAATCGCTATCGCTGCAAGGACGGTACGTGGCGCTGGCTGGAGTGGAAAGCCTTGCCGCAGCCGGGCGGCTTGATACTCGCGACGGCGAGCGATTGCACGCACCGGCATGAGACTGCCCAGCACCTGCGCGAGCTCAACGCCGAACTGACGCGTCGCGTAGCGGAGCGCCAGACGGCCCTGGATGCGCTCGGTGCGAAGCAGGAGGAGATCCGTGCGGCACTGGACAATCTGCTCGAGTGCGTCGTGACGATCGACGCGCAGGGGATCGTCCACGGGGCGAACGCCGCCGTGGAGGCAGTGTTCGGATATGCGCGCGACGAAGTTCTCGGGCGCAACGTCTCGCTGCTGATGCCTTCGCCGCATCGGGAGCGGCACGACGATTACCTGGCGCGCTACCTGAAGACCGGCGTCAAGCACATCATCGGAACGACCCGCGAGGTGGAGGGGAGGCACAAGCTCGGCCACCCGATCGCGCTGGAGTTGAGCATTGCCGAGTACCGCGTGCGCGACGAGCAGTTTTTCATCGGCACACTGCGCGACATCGGCGCGCGCAAGGCATTGGTCGCCGCGCTGACGCAGGCCCGGGAAGACGCGGAGCAGGCGAACCGGGCGAAATCGGCCTTCCTGGCTGCGATGAGCCACGAGATCCGCACGCCGATGAACGGGGTGATCGGTTTGGTCGAAGTGCTCGCACGCAGCCAGATGTCGGAACATCAGGCCGATCTGGTGGCGACGATTCGCGAATCGTCATCGACGCTGTTGCGCATCATCGACGACATCCTCGATTTCTCGAAGATCGAGGCCGGCCGGCTGGAACTCGACATCGGCGCGGTGTCGATCGCGGATCTGGTCGAAGGCGTGACCGGGTCGCTTCTTCCGGTGGCGGCGCGGCGCAAGGTGGATCTGTCGGTGTTCGTGGCGCCGGAGGTGCCCGGGCGGGTGCAGGCCGACGAGCTGCGGATGCGGCAGGTCCTCTACAACCTCGTCGGCAACGCGATCAAGTTCTCGTCCGGCCGGCCGCAGGTGCGCGGGCGGGTATCGGTCCGCGTGACGGTGGCCGATACCGCGCCCCTGCGGCTCGCGTTCGCGATCGCGGACAACGGCATCGGCATCGATCCGGGCAAGGTGGAGGAACTGTTCAATCCCTTCACCCAGGCGGAAACCTCCACGACGCGCCGCTTCGGCGGAACCGGCCTCGGCCTGGCGATCTGCTGGCGACTCGTGAACCTGATGCAGGGCGAGATCAAGCTTCACAGCGAGCCGGGAAACGGATCGACGTTCGCGGTGACCATCCCCTTCGTGCAATCGGACGAACAGCCGGTGCCCAACCTGCCGGAGCTTGGCGGGGTGAACTGCGTCGTCGTCGACAGCCCGGAACTCAACACCGAGGACCTTCGCGTGTATCTGGAGCATGCTGGCGCAAACGTGTTCGCGGCGGACGATGAGGCCGCGGCCGGCGTCGCGGCGGCGAACCTGGCCGCACCGGTGGTCCTGATCGACTTTGGCGGCGAGGGACAGAATGCGGGAAGCGAAAGGGCGCTCGGCGCGGGCGCTGCAGCCCGCGTCCGGATCACGCGCGGCAGGCGCCGGCGCCCGCGCATCACGGGCCCCGACACGGTCATGCTGGACGGCAACGCGCTGCGCCGCCAGTCGCTGCTGCGGGCCGTCGCAGTTGCCGCCGGACGTGCGTCGCCGGAGATCTTCCATTCAGTGCCCACCGAGACCGCCGTGCCGGCGACGAAGAATGCGCCGAGTGTCGACGAGGCACGCCGGCAGGGGCGCCTGATCCTCGTCGCCGACGATGACGAGATCAACAAGAAGGTGATCCTCGAACAACTTGCGCTGCTCGGCCATGCCGCGGAAATCGCCGACGACGGGGCCGAAGCCCTGCGCATGTGGCAGCGCGGCGGCTATGCGCTGATCCTGACGGACCTGCACATGCCGACCATGGACGGATATAGTCTGACGAAGGCAATCCGTGAGGTGGAAGACGGTGCGGCGCGCATACCGATCGTGGCGCTTACGGCGAACGCGCTGCAGGGCGAATCAAGACGGGCGCTCGAAGCGGGGATGGACGATTACCTGACGAAACCCGTCAGGCTCGATGTACTCGGCGCGCATCTCGAACGATGGCTGCCGCGGCAGGATACGGTGGTTGCAAGGGCGGAGCAGGTCGCCTCCGGGCCGGCGCCGGACGCCTCGGCGTCCGCGCTGCCGATCCTCGATGTGTCGGTGCTGGGTGGACTGGTGGGGGACGACCCGGTCGTGATTCGCGAGTTCCTGGGCGACTATCTTGCGTCGGCAAGAAGCCTGGTGGCGGAAGCGCGGACTGCATTCGCCGCAGGAGACAGCAGCTTGATAGCCGCATGCGCCCACAAGCTCAAGTCTTCGTCGCGAGCCGTCGGCGCCCTGGCCCTGGGGGACCTGTGCAATTGCATCGAGAACGCGGTCCGGGTGGCGGATCCGGTAGCTCTGGAGCTGGAAATGGGGCGATTCGACAATGTCGTCATCGCGACCGAAACCCGTATCGCCGCGCTGTTGTCCGAACCGCTGGAACGCATCGAATCCCGTAGTCGGGGGTAGGCAATGAAGATTCTCGTGATCGATGACGAGCCTTTCGTACGCAAGCTCCTCGTACACCAGCTCGGGCGCCTGGGCTTCGGACGCGTGCAGCCCTGCGCGAGTGCGCAGGAGGCCCTGTCGCTGCTCGGGCATCCGGGAGAATGTGCCGATCTGATTTTCTGCGACCTGCAGATGCCGGAAATGGACGGCGTCGAGTTCGTCCGTCACCTCGTGCGCGTGGGTTATGCGGGCGGTCTGGTGCTGGTCAGCGGCGAGGACGAACGGGTCGTGCAGACCGCGGCGAAGCTCGCTCGCGCCCACAAGCTGAAGGTACTCGGCGCGCTCAACAAACCGGTTTCGATCGACAGGCTCAGGCAGATACTTGCAAGTGCCGGCGCGCACACCCCCGCCCAGCCGTGCGCGGAGCGCAAGGTCTACTCCGCCGAGCGCCTGCGGCAGGCGATAGCCGATGGCGAACTTATCAACCACTACCAGCCCAAGGTCGAACTCGCATCGGGGGTGGTCACCGGGATCGAGACCCTGGTGCGCTGGCAGCACCCGCAGGACGGACTGATATTCCCCGATCTGTTCATTCCGACTGCCGAAGAGAGCGGACTGATCAACGAGCTGACGCGATCGGTGCTGCGCACGGCCTTGCGCCACGCGCGCGCGTGGCGCGACGACGGCCTTCCGCTGCAGGTTGCGGTCAACGTGTCGATGGACAATCTGGTCTCGCTGGACTTCCCCGATTTCGTCGAACGCGCGGTCAGCGAGGCCGGTATCGCGGCAAGCGGCCTGTTGCTGGAGGTCACGGAAAGCCGCCTGATGAAGGATCCGCTGACGCCGCTGGAAGTGCTGGCGCGCCTGCGGCTCAAGCGCATCGGATTGTCGATCGACGACTTCGGCACCGGGCACTCCTCGCTTGCCCAGCTGCGCGACATCCCGTTCAGCGAACTGAAGGTCGACCGCGGCTTCGTGCATGGTGCGTGGCGCGACGCCTCGCTGCGCGCGATCCTCGAGGCGAGCCTCGGAATGGCGCGCCAGCTCGGCATGAAGACGGTTGCCGAAGGGGTCGAGGACCGGGAGGACTGGGACTTCCTGCGCACCATCGGTTGCGAACTGGCGCAGGGCTGGTTCATCTCCAAGGCTCTGCCGCCCGAGCAGATTCCTGACTGGATCGCCGACTGGGAAGTGCGGCGGTCGACCTTCATTGACCCGGGATCACGATGACCGCCTAAAGGGCGGCGATCACGCACTCCGCAAAACCGGCACGCAATTCGTCCGCCGGCAGCCGGCGGCCGATCACGACGATGCGCGAGCGCCGCGCGGCGTCGTCCCATTCCGCCCCGTAGTCGAAGCCAGCGAGACGATGCACGCCCTGGAACACCAGCCGGTTCGGCTGTCCGGGAATCGCGAGCACGCCCTTGTAGCGGAGCAGGTCGTCGCCGCGGCGGTCGAGGAGCCCCTGCACGAAGGCGCCGATGCGGTCGAGGTCGACGTCGCCTGCATGTTCGAGCAGCAGCGAGCCGATCTCGTCATTGTGTGCGCTTCCACCGACCACGCGGCTGCCGCCCTTTGCTGCCATGCGGAAACGGGGCGTGGCGGGGGCATCTTCGGCGAGCAGGTTTTCGTTCAGGTTGAAGCCGCGGATGTCGAGCAGGAAGCCGACATCGAGTTCGCCGGCGACGAGCTGGCGAATCGGCGCGCGCGCGTTGATGCGCGCGAGCCGGTCGCGCAGCGCCTCGAGCGCATCGGCGGCCACGCCCTCGCTCTTGGATACGAGCAGGCGATCGGCGAAACCGATCTGCTTGAGCAGCACGGCGTGTTCGTCGAGCTGGCGCGGGGCGTGTATGGCGTCGACCACCGTGAGCACCGCATCGAGCAGGTAGGCGTCGGCGAGTTCGGGTTCGGCGAAGAAGGTCTGGATCACCGGCCCGGGATCGGCGAGGCCGGTGGTTTCGATGACGATGCGGTCGAAGGCGAGCTCGCCGGTGTCGCGGCGCGCCTTGAGGTCGACGAGGTTCTTCGCCAGATCGCCGCGCACGGTGCAGCACAGGCAGCCATTGGTCATCTCGACGACTTCCGCGCTTTGCTGCACGAGCAGTTCGCTGTCGATATTGACCGGCCCGAACTCGTTTTCGATTACCGCGATGCGATGCCCGTGGGCGGTCGTCAGGATGCGGTTGAGCAGCGTCGTCTTGCCGGCGCCGAGAAAGCCGGTGAGGACCGTGACCGGAATCGGGACGGAGGAAGGGTTGGGGTTGGGGTGTTGCATGCTCGATCCTTGGTCCGTTCCGGTTTCTTGACGGTTCCTCAACAGCAGCGGCCGGTGCCGCCGCCGTAGCGCGCTTCCTGACGCTCGCGGAAGAATTCCTCGTAGCTCATCACCGGCCGGTCCGGGTGCGTCGCCTTCATGTGCGTGACGTAGGTATCGTAGTCGGGCAGGCCTACCATCAGGCGGGCAGCCTGCCCGAGATACTTGCCGAGCTTGGAGAGGTCGTTGAACACTGGCTTACGCCGCGACGCCCTGGGAGGTCGCGCCCGGTGCGCCGACCTCCTGCGCGGTCGGATGCGCCACGCGGTAGGCCTGGTAGCAGGTGCGTGCGCCGAACACCAGGATGCTCAGGACGACGAGCATGAAGAACGCGGTCAGTCCGGCATCGATCTGGTTGTTGAGGATGATCTGGTGCATCTGGTCCAGCGTCTTTGCCGGTGCGAGCAGTTCGCCGCGGGCAAGGGCGTCCTGATAGCGCGACGACTGGGCGAGGAAGCCGATCTTCGGGTTGGCGGCAAACACCTTCTGCCAGCCGGCCGTCAGCGTGCAGGCGAGCAGCCACACCATCGGCAGGATCGTCACCCACGCAAAGCGCTCGCGCTTCATCTTAAACAGCACGACCGTGCAGAGGATCAGCGCGACGGCGGCAAGCATCTGGTTGGCGATGCCGAACAGCGGCCACAAGGTATTGATGCCGCCTAACGGATCGACCACGCCCTGGTAGAGGAAGTAGCCCCACGCAGTGACGCACAGCGCGGTGGCGATCGCGTTGCCGGCCCAGGAGTCGGTGCGCTTCATCGCGGGTACGAAGGTGCCGAGCAGGTCCTGCAGCATGAAGCGACCCGCACGCGTACCGGCATCGACCGCGGTGAGGATGAAGAGCGCCTCGAACAGGATCGCGAAGTGGTACCAGAAGCCCATCATCGCGGTGCCGCCGAACATCTTCGAGAAGATCTGCGCCATGCCCACCGCAAGGGTCGGCGCGCCGCCGGCACGCGCGATGATCGTGTTCTCGCCGACCGCGGCCGCGGTGCCGGTGAGCGTTTCGGGGGTGACGACGAAGCCCCAGTTCGAGATCACTTGTGCAGCGCTTTCGGCCGTCGGCCCGAGCACCGCGAGCGGGCTGTTCATCGCGAAATACACGCCCGGGTCGATGATGGATGCGGCAACCAGCGCCATGATCGCGACGAACGATTCCATCAGCATGCCACCATAGCCGATCAGGGGCATGTGCGACTCGTTCTCAATCATCTTCGGGGTGGTGCCCGAAGAAATCAGCGCATGGAAGCCGGATACGGCGCCGCAGGCGATGGTGATGAAGAGGAAGGGGAACAGGCTGCCCGACCAGGCGGGGCCGGTGCCGTCGATGAAGCGCGTGACCGCCGGCATTTCGAGGTCGGGCGCGACGAACAGGATGCCGACCGCGAGCGCGAGGATCGCGCCGATCTTCAGGAAGGTCGACAGGTAGTCGCGCGGCGCGAGCAGCAGCCACACGGGGAGCACGGAGGCGATGAAGCCGTAGCCGATCAGCATCCAGGTTAGTTGCGTGCCGGTGAAGGTGAACAGCGCCGCCAGTGCGGGATCGGCAGCGATCTTGCCGCCGCCCACGATGGCCCAGATCAGCAGCACGAAGCCGATCACCGAGATCTCGCCGATACGGCCCGGACGGATGTAGCGCGCGTAGATGCCCATGAAGATCGCGATCGGGATCGTCGCGGCGACGGTGAAGGTGCCCCACGGGCTTTCGGCCAGGGCCTTCACGACGATCAGCGCGAGCACCGCGAGGATGATCACCATGATCATGAAGGTGCCGAACAGCGCGATCACGCCGGGAATCGGCCCGAGCTCGGACTTGATCAGGTCGCCGAGCGAGCGGCCGTCGCGGCGCGTGGACACGAACAGCACCATGAAGTCCTGCACTGCGCCGGCCAGCACGACGCCAGCGAGGATCCACAACATGCCCGGCAGGTAGCCCATCTGTGCCGCAAGCACCGGGCCGACCAGCGGGCCGGCGCCGGCGATGGCGGCGAAGTGGTGGCCGAACAGCACGTACTTGTCGGTCGGCACATAGTCCAGGCCATCGTTGTTTCGGCAGGCCGGGGTGGTGCGGTCGGGATCCAGCGACATCACCCGCTTCGCGATGAACAGGCTGTAGTAGCGGTAGGCGATGAGGTAAACGGAAACCGCGGCGACCACGATCCACAGGGCGTTGATCGTTTCACCGCGATTGAGTGCGATATATGCGAGCGCGAAAGCGCCGAAGATGCCGACAAGCGCCCACAGCGCGTGTCTCGACAGCGTAGCCATCTGTACTCCTCCTCTCTCCGGATAGGCCGTTGAATCAGGCTCTGGTCTTACCGGATCTGGTTCCGGGTCCCGGCACCCGTGTGCCGGGTATCACGCGTTAATGTCGCGGAATGGCGCCGGTCGGACCATTCGCACTACTACTTTCCGCGGCTGCGTAGTTCTACGCAGACGTGCCGTAGGACTGCCGCACGGCACTACAATCGCAAGCGGACAACGGGGGAGAGGAAGGCAGACTTGCGGCTCAAGCACAAAGTCATCGTCCTGGCCGTGCTGCCGCTCATTGCGGCGGTGGCCGCGATCGCGATCCTCGTCGCGATGCAGGCGCGCGACCTCGAACGACAGCAGGAGGGCGTGCTGAAGGAGGCGATGCTCGCCGCCAAACGCGCGGAGCTGCAGCACTACGTCCAGCTCGCTCAGACTTCGATCGACCATCTGTACTCGTCGGGGCGCGACGACGAGGCGACCAAGACGGAGGCAAAGCGCATCCTCGGCGAGATGAACTACGGCGACGACGGCTACTTCTTCGCCTACGACATCACCGGCCTCAACATCGTGCATCCCCGCCAGTCCGAGCTCGTCGGCCGCAACCTGTGGGACAAGCAGGATTCCGAAGGCCTCCCGGTCATCCAGCGCCTGATCGCCGCGGCCGCATCCGGCGACGGATTCCTCCAGTACAAGTGGAACAAGCCTTCGACGGGCAAGGAAACCGACAAGCTCGGCTATGTCGTGAAACTCGACCGCTGGGGCTGGGTGCTCGGGACCGGCATCTACCTCGACGACGTCGAGAGCATCCGCAGCATGCTGCGCGAGCGCATGGCGTCACGCATCGCGGCGACCGTCGTGGGCTTCACGGTCGTGGGGATCGTCGCGGCGCTCATCGTGTTCGCCGGTGGCATGGCGCTGAACATCAGCGAACACCAACTCGCCGACCGCCGGCTTAAAGCGCTCGCGCAGCGCATCGTGACCTCGCACGAGGAGGAGCGCACGCGCGTCGCACGCGACCTGCACGACGGCCTCAGCCAGCTGCTGGTGTCGGTCAAGTTCCACCTCGAACTTGCGAAGGAGAGGGCGCTCGCCGGGCGTGACGACGTCGCGGAGCACATCACCAAGGGTCTCGAAGGACTCGGCGTGGCGATCGGCGAGATCCGCAGCATCTCGCACAATCTGCGTCCCTCGCTGCTCGACAATCTCGGCCTGTCAGCGGCCCTGCGGCAACTGCTCGACGAGTTCCAAGTGCGCACCGGCATGGTCGTCGACGCCGACATTGGCAAGGTCGACCTGCTCGCCGACGAGGCCGGCGCGACGACGTTGTATCGCATCGCGCAGGAAGCATTGACGAACATCGAGCGCCACGCCGGCGCCCAACACGTCCGCCTCGCCCTTGCGGCCGGGGGCGGGACCGTCCGCCTCGTGATCGCCGACGACGGGCGCGGCTTCGACATCTCCCGGATCGACCACCCGCGCAGCGGTGGCATCGGCCTGCGTAACATGCGCGAGCGCATCGAGCATCATGGCGGGAAGCTTGCGGTCAGCTCCGTGCCCGGCCATACCGAGCTCAGTGCGCTGCTGCCGTGCCCGAATGCGAAGAAAGGAAGCCTGTCATGAGCGATACGACCGATCCCGGCGCCCGGATTCGCCTGCTGCTCGTCGACGATCATCAGCTCGTCCGCGACGGCCTGCGCGCGCGGCTGGGCGACATCCCCGAGATCGACATCGTCGGGGAGGCGGCCAACGGCGAGCAGGCGCTGGCTGCCGCCGAAACCCTGCGCCCGGACCTCGCGCTGGTTGATGTCGGCCTTCCCGACATCAACGGCATCGAACTGACCACGGCACTCGCACAACGGTGCCCGGAGCTGCGCGTGCTGATCCTGAGCATGTACGACAGCCAGGGCTACGTGATGTCGGCGATGCGTGCCGGCGCGCGCGGTTACGTGCTCAAGGATGCCCCCTCGGCCGAGATCATTGCGGCGATCCGGGCGGTCGCCGCCGGCGGCGCCTACTTCAGCAGCGCCCTGACCGCCGCGCTGGCGACGCAGGGCGACGACGCGACGGCCCTGACTGAGCGGGAACGGGAAGTGCTGATCCTCGTCGCCCAGGGCGACAGCAACAAGCGCATCGCGCAGAAGCTGGATGTCAGCGTGCGCACGGTCGAGACGCATCGCCTGAACCTGCGCCGCAAGCTCGGTATCGAGACGGCCGCCGGACTCGCCGGCTACGCGCTGAAGCGCGGCTGGATCAGGGGCTGACCGGCTGGGCGCCGCTCAGGATTTCTCGCCGCGCGCCGCCAGATAGATGCCCGCAAGCAGCAGCGCGAAGCCGCCGAACTGCAGCGGCGCGAAACCTTCGCCGAAGACGATGAAGGCCATCGCTGCGCTGGCCACCGGCTCGCCGAGCGTGACCACCGCGACGAAAGTCGCCGAGACGTGGCGCAGCGACCAGTTGTACGCGGTGTGCCCGAGCAGCTGCGGCCCGAGCGCCATGCCGGCCAGCACCGCCCAGGCGGTGACGCTGAAGCCGCTGAGCGGCGAGCCGCTGCTGCCGCTCGCCACAACCAGGAGCAGGGCCGCCACGCCGTACGCAAGCCACACATAGGCCGGCAGCGGCAGCCCCGCCCGCAAGCGTCGGCCGATAAGCAGGTACGCCGAGAAGCACCACGACCCGACCAGCGCCAGCAGGTTGCCGAGCATAGGGTTCGCCCCGGCGCCGGCGTTCTGGCTGTCGCTCCAGAAGATCAGCAGGCTGCCGCCGAAGGACAGGGCGATGCCGCCGAGCATCATGCGGCTGGGTCGTTCGCGAAAGAGTACGAAGGACGCCAGGCCGATCCACAACGGGTTGGTGGTCACCAGCGCCGTGCTGGAGGCGACCGAGGTGTATTCCAGCGACGTGATCCAGGTGCCGAAGTGCAGCGCGAGGAAGAAACCGGCCGCCAGGGCGAGCAGCCCCTGGCGACGGTTCAGCCGCGCGAGCGCGTGCCCCGACTGCCACAGCGCGATCGGCGTCACGACGAGCGCCGCCAACCCCAGCCGCCAGCACGCCACCGCGAGCGAGGGGACCCCTTCGGCCTGCGCAAAGCGCGCGAAGATCGCGCCGAAGGAAACCGCCATCAGTCCGATGCCCAGCACGACGAAGGGCATCCAGCGCGGCGGCGGGGCGCCTCGATCCATCAGTGCCCGCCCTCCAGGTAGGCCGCACGCACCTCCTCGCTCGCGAGCAGCTCCTGCCCGGTGCCCGCGAGCACGATCTCGCCGTGCTGCAGCACGTAGCCGCGGTGGGCGACGCGCAGCGCATGGTGGGCGTTCTGCTCGACCAGCAGCACCGTCATGCCGTGCTCGGTGTTGAGCTCGCGGATGATCTGGAAGATGCGCTTGATGTAGATCGGCGCGAGGCCCAGCGACGGCTCGTCGAGCAGCAGCAGCTTGGGCCGGCTCATCAGCGCGCGGCCGATCGCCAGCATCTGCTGCTCGCCGCCCGACAGCGTGCCGGCGCGCTGCGATGCCCGCTGCTCGAGGATCGGGAACATCGCATACACCCGCTTGATGTCGGCGTTGAAGTTCGCCGGGTCGGCGAAGGCCGTGCCCATCAGCAGGTTCTCCATCACCGTCATGCGCGGGAAGATGCGCCGGCCTTCCGGCACGATCGCGATGCCGCGACGCGAGATCAGGTGGCTGGGCACGCGCGTGATGTCCTCGCCGTCGAACACGATGCGCCCCGACGAGGCGCCCGGCTTGCCGAACAGGCTCATCATCAGCGTTGACTTGCCCGCACCGTTGGCGCCGATCAGCGTGACGATCTCGCCGACCTGCACCGTGACATCGACGCCGCGCAGCGCGTGAATATGGCCGTAATGGGCGTGCACGCCCTCCATGTGCAGCATCATGCGGCGATCCCCCCGGATGCGGTTTCCTCGTCATCCTCGCCGAGGTAGGCCTTGATGACTTGCGGGTCGTTGCGGATTTCCTCCGGCGTGCCTTCGGCGATCTTGCGCCCGTAGTTCAGCACGCAGATGTGGTCGGAGACGTTCATCACGACGCTCATGTCGTGCTCGATCAGCAGGATCGCGATGCCTTCCTCGCGACACAGCGACAACAGCAGCGTGTTGAGCTCGGCCGATTCGCGCGGGTTCAGGCCCGCAGCCGGCTCGTCCAGGCACAGCAGCACCGGATCGACGCACAGCGCGCGCGCGATCTCGATGCGCCGCTGCGTGCCGTAGGGCAGGTCGCCCGCGGCGACGTCGGCGATGCCGGTCAGGCCCAGGCGATCGAGCCAGTGCGCGGCCGTCTTCAGTGCCTCGGCCTCGGCCTTGCGGTAGCCCGGCAGCCGGAAGATGCCGGCGATCGAGAAGCGCGACGCCTCCTGCAGGAAATTGTGCTGCGCGACGATCAGGTTTTCCAGCACCGTCATTTTCGGGAACAGGCGGATGTTCTGGAACGTGCGTACGACCTGCGCATCGCGTGCGACGCGGTGGCCGGTCAACGTTTCCAGCCGCATCTCGCCCTTCTTCGGATGCACGAGGCGCACGCTGCCGGTGGTCGGCTTGTAGAAGCCGGTCAGGCAGTTGAAGAACGTCGTCTTGCCGGCGCCGTTGGGGCCGATGATCGCGGTGATCTTCCCGGCCGGCACGGACACCGACAGGTCGTCGATCGCGGTAAGGCCGCCGAAGCGCATCGTCAGGTTCTCGACCGAGAGCAAGGTGGCAGAGCTCATGCCTCACCTCCCGCGGTAACGGCCTTGTTGAGTCGGATTGTCGGTTCGCGTGACGCGAGCAGGCCGCCCGGTTTCCACACCATGATCAACACCATCGCCGCGCCGAACATCAGCATGCGGTACTCGGAGAAATTGCGCCCCAGCTCCGGCAGCAGTACCAGCACCAGCGCCGCGAGCACCACGCCCAGCTGGCTGCCCATGCCGCCCAGCACGACGATCGCGAGGATCGTCGCCGACTCGGTGAAGGTGAAGCTTTCCGGCGAGATGAAGCCCTGGCGTGCGGCGAAGAACACGCCGGCGAAGCCGCCCAGCATCGCGCCGATCGCAAACGCGGAGAGTTTCACGTTGGTCACGTTCATGCCCATCGCCTTGCACGCGATCTCGTCCTCGCGCAGCGCCTCCCATGCGCGCCCGACCGGCAGCTTCCTCAGGCGCGAGACGAAGACGTTGGTCAGCAGCGCCAGCACCAGGATCAGGTAGTACAGGAAGATGATGCGGTGCATGCCCGAGAAGTCGAGCCCGAAGAAGGTCGCGAAACTCTGCGTCCCTTCGGCCGGATTGCGGTCGAAGGGCAGGCCGAACAGCGTCGGGCGCGGGATCGAGCCGATGCCGTTGGGGCCGTTCGACAGCTCCGTCCAGTTCACCAGGATCACGCGGATGATCTCGCCGAAGCCCAGCGTCACGATCGCCAGGTAGTCGCCGCGCAGGCGCAGGATCGGATAGCCGAGCAGGATGCCGAAGGTCGCGGCCATCGCGCCTGCCACCGGCAATGCCTCCCAGAAGGTCCAGCCGAAATGCGAGAAGAGCAGGGCGTAGGTGTAGGCACCCACCGCATAGAACGCGACGTAGCCGAGGTCGAGCAGGCCGGCCAGGCCGACGACGACGTTCAGGCCCCAGCCGAGCATCACGTAGATCAGCACCGTCGTCGCGGTATCGATCACATAGCGGTTTTCGGAGAAGACGATCGGCAGGGCGATCGATGCGCCCAGCACTGCCCAACCGATCACCTTGATCGCCTGCGGCGTGCGGTCGACCTTCACCACGGCCGGTTTTGCCGCGCGACGGCTGCGGACTTGGTCCATGATCCAGCGGAAGATGAAACGCCCGACGAAGGATGCGCCGACGAAGGCTCCCAGCATGCCGAAGCGGGTGTGAACGGCCAGAGCGCCGCCCTCGTCGACAGTCGTCAGGCCGACCATCGGAATGCCCAGCAGCAGGGCGATGAAGGCGACCCAGGCCGCGTCCTTGAAGCGTTCGGCCGGCGTGCGCGCGTGGCGCGCGATGATCACGGCGCTCATCAGACCTTCTCCACTTCAGGACGGCCGAGGAGCCCGCTCGGGCGGAACATCAGCACGAGGATCAGGATCGCGAAGGTCGCGACGTCCTTGTATTCGGGCGACAGATAAGCCGCCCAGAAGGCTTCGATGAGACCGATGATCAGCCCGCCGAGCATCGCACCCGGCAGCGAGCCGATCCCGCCCAGCACCGCTGCCGTGAAGGCCTTGATGCCCGCGACGAAACCGATGAAGAAGTCGACGACGCCGTAGTACACGGTCACCATCACGCCGGCGACCGCGGCCAGCGCCGCGCCGAGCATGAAGGTCGCCGAGATCGTGCGATCGACGTTGATGCCGAGCAGCGCCGTCATCGTGCTGTCCTGCTCGCAGGCACGCTGCTGTCGCCCGAACGCCGTTTGCGTGATCAGCCAGGTGAAGGCCACCATCAGCACGATCGTTACCAGCACGATCATGATCTGCGTCCATGACACCTGCACCGTGAAATCGGCCGTCCGCCACAGTTCGATGCCGCCTTCCAGCACGGGCGGAATCGGCTTCACGCGCGCGCCCTGGGTGAGCTGCACCATGTTCTGCAGGAAGATCGACATGCCGATCGCGGAGATCAGCGGCGCGAGTCGCGTCGAGCCGCGCAGGGGTCGGTAGGCCATGCGCTCGACCGCCCAACCGTAGGCCGACGTGAAGAAAATCGCGGTGATCAGCACTGCGGTGATTGCCAGCGGCAGCGACGTGATGTCGAAGGCCGCGAGCAGCGTGAAGGCGGTGACCGCGATGAACGCGCTCACCATGAAGATGTCGCCGTGGGCGAAGTTGATCATGCCGATGATGCCGTACACCATCGTGTAGCCGATCGCGATCAGGCCGTACACGGCGCCCAGCGTCAGGCCGTTGATGAGCTGTTGCAATGCATATGCCACAGCAGTCTCCTTTCTCGTTATGCGGTGTCTCACGAGCGACGCCGGCCGACAGGGCTGCCGTCCGCGCCGTAAATCATTCCGCGAGAGTGCGCCGCCGGCCTTTTGGACCGGCGGCGCGTGGGCCGGGCGGGTTGCCCGGCCGGTGACTAGACCAAAGAAGGATTACTTGGCGGCGTAGTCGTACTGGCCGCCCTTCCACTGGTACACGACGAAGCCGGGCTGCTTCTGGTCGCCCTTGGCGTCGAAGGCGAGCTCGCCGATCACGGTCTTGAAGGTGCCGCCGCGCATCGTCTTCTCCAGATCGGAGAACTTGGTGCTCTTGGCCTGGGTCGCGGCGTCGGCGAAGAGCTGCATCGCGGCGTAGGCGTACATCACGTAGCCTTCCGGTTCGACCTTGGCGTCGCGGAAGCGCTTCACGATCGGAGCGGCATCCGGGTTCTTGCGCGGATCGGGCGAGAACGTGAACATCACGTTGTCGGAGTTGGCGCCGGCAGCGGTGACGAGCTCCGAGTTGGTCATGGTGTCGCCGCCCATCACGGTCAGCTTCAGGCCGGCCTGCTGCGCCTGGCGCAGGATCAGCGCGACTTCGGTGTGATAGCCGCCGTAGGCCAGCACCTCGACGCCGGCCTGCTTGAGCTTGGTCACGATGCCCGAGTAGTCCTTCTCGCCCGCGGTGATCGACTCGCGCAGCGTCGGCTTCAGGCCTTTGGCGGTCATCGCCTTGGCCATCTCGTCGGCCAGGCCCTTGCCGTAGGCGCTCTTGTCGTCGAGCACGGCGACCTTCTTGCCCTTGAACTTGTCGGCGATGTAGTTGCCGGCGACCAGGCCCTGCTGGTCGTCACGACCCATGATGCGGAAGATGTTCTTCAGGCCGCGCTCGGTGACCTGCGGATTGGTCGACACGGTCGCCATCGGGATGTCGGCCTCGACGTACACTTCCGACGCCGGGATCGTCGAGCTCGAGCACCAGTGGCCGTGCATGAACACGACCTTCTTGTTGACCATCGTGTTCGCGACCGAGACCGCCTGCTTCGGATCGCAGGCGTCGTCACCGACTTCCAGCTTGAGCTTCTGCCCGAGCACGCCGCCCTTGGCGTTGATGTCGGCGATCGCCATTTCCGCGCCGCGGCGGATCTGGTCGCCGGCCGAGGCATACTGGCCGGTCATCGGGCCCGCGATCGCCACCGTCAGGTCGGCGTGGGCGAGCGGCGCCTGCGCGCCGAGCGCGAGGAAGGCGGTCGCAATCAGGGTTTTCTTCATGTGTTTCCTCCGTGGTGTCTGTGGTCCTTCAGGTACTGCACGAGCGACGCCCCCGCATCGAGCACATGGGCCCGCGTCAGGGACGCCGCAGCGTCGGGGTCGCGCCTTGCGAACGCATCGAGGATCGCGCTGTGTTCGCTCTGCGTCTTGGGCATCTCGGTCTGCGCCGTCATTGCCAGCAGGGCGCGCACGTAGCGCTCCAGCTTGTCGTAGAGCGCGCGGATCTCGGCCAGCAGGATGGGCCGGTCGGCGTCGGCGTAAAGCGTCGAATGGAACAGCCAGTTCAGTTCGCCCCAGCGTCCGGGGTCCTGCGACGCGCCGAACTCGGCCAGCTTCTGGCGAGCTTCGTTCAGGCGTTCGTCGCTGATGCGGGCCGCTGCGAGCCCGGCGGCGCGTGCTTCGAGCATCGCGCGGATGTCCATGTATTCGAGAATCTCGGCCGGCGACAGGCCGGCCACCACTGCACCACGGTTCTTCGTGAAGCGTACCAGGCCCTCCGCTTCCAGCCGCTTCAGTGCTTCGCGCACCGGGATCTTGCTGACATGGAATCGGGCCGCGATCTCATCCTGGCGGAGCACCACGCCGGTCGCGAGGTGCCCCCTGACAATCGCGTCGCGCAGCGAACCGGCAATCTGGTCGGATGCCGAGAGACGCAAGACACGCGGGACTGCGAGTTGTTCGAGTGGCAAAGCCATGGATGGTCTTGTGTAAGATCGTATACGTTATACGGAGAGGCGCGAAAATTACCCGCCCGCGTAACGGATTGCAAGCTGCACCGCAACATCAGGATTTGCCGATTTTTCCCGGCGTCGCGCTCAGGCGTCGGGGAGCGTCAGTTCCGCCCACATGACCCACTGTCCGCAGGCATTGCGGGGGCCGCGCAGGGTGCCGTGCCACGGCCCCTCGTTGCACGGGCCGCGGGCATCGTCCTCGTACTCGACTTCGCCCGGATTCGCTCCGGGTTTGCGCGCACCGCCCCAGCGTTTGCACGAAACGCAGCGCTTGCGGTCGGCGGGCTGGACGGGCATCGAGGGGAAGCCGGAGGAGGGGGCTCAGGCGGCCTTGCGCGCGAGATGCTTCGCGAGTGCCGGGCGCAGATTGCACTCCTGCTGCCACGCCCGCCGCTCGTCGTTGGCAAAGGCGTAGGCACGCGCCTCGTCATCGCCGAGCGCAGTCAGGGTCTCCAGCGTGCGCTGCAGGAAAACGTGCTGCGGCAGCATCGTGCCGAAGAACAGCACCACATCGCCGCGCTGGATCAGTAGCGTGGGGAAGTTCTCGATATCGAGGTCGCCCGCCACGTCGGCATCGTCCTCGACATCCACCCAATGGAATCCGGCCTGCGGCCACTGCGCCGCGAGCGCCTCGAATCCGGCGCGGTATTCGCGGCACGTGCCGCACCATTCGGCGCACAGGCAGACGACTAGCAGTTCGGGAAGCGGCAGGGCATTCATTGGCATACTTTCGGGAAACCGGCGGCCCGAGGCTAGCACATCCGGCGCGGCGGCACACGCCGTGCCCATCGCGCATCGGCATGCGGTCGCGCTGACCGTCGGCGCCCAACGGCACCGCAGCGATCAGGTTCCGCCCGGTTTGTGCAGCTTGAGCTCCAGCGCATGCGCCCCCAGCGCAGAGGCGATCCGCCGGGTGTCCTCGCTGTTGCTGCCGGAGAAATAGTCGAATCGGCGCAGGATGCTCACGGCGTCGAAACCCGCTGCGCGGAACGTGTCGAGGTAGATTTCCTCGATGACTGCGCCCACCACGCACTCCGCCCACAACCTGGGATTGCTGCGCGACTTCTCCCCGATCGGCTGCGATACGACGATGTCGGCCAGCTGGACGCAGCCGCCCGGGCGGAGCACGCGGAAGATCTCCGCGAACGCCGTCGCCTTGTCCGGAACGAGATTGAGCACGCCGTTGCTCGTGACGACATCGACGCACGCATCGGGCAGGGGGATGGCCTCGGCATTGCCTTCGATCGGCTCCACGTTTTCGACGCCGGCGAGTGAGATATTGACGCGCAGCTTGTCGAGCATCGCGGGCGTCATGTCGAGCGCCAGCACACGTCCGGCATCCCCGACCAGCCCTGCGGCAATCAGCGTATCCGTGCCCGCCCCGGCCCCCACGTCGAGGACCCGGTCACCGCTGCGGATCACGTCCGCGGCGAACGGAAAGCCGACACCGGCGAAGGACTCCTGCGCGCTCGGCGGAATCCGGTCCAGCCAGCTTTCCGGATACCCGACGAACAGGCACGCCGCGCGCCCGGTCGGGAAGTGAAAGCGCCTGTCCGGCTGCGTGGCGACGTCCGTGTACATCTGCTGCACGGCTTCGAAGATCTGCTCCTTCCGGAGTCCGGCGATCGCAACCATGATCTCCTCCCGCATGAGTCCGTTCAGAATTCGTCGAGAATCGCTTTCAGTCGGCGCTTGAGCGAGTCGGGAGGGGGCTCAGTGGCGAGCGCCTGCAGCCTGCGTCGCAGCGCGCGCTCGAACTCGGCGCGGGAGAAGCACCCGCGGCACTCGGCGAGATGGTCCTCGATCCGTGCCCGCCTTGCGTCGTCGAGCTCGCCGTCCAGGTATTCCAGCAGGCTTGCGACCACCTCGTCGCAATGGATCCGTTCCTGCTCAGTCATGAGCATCTCCCTCGTCGAGGCTGCCGCGCACCAGGCCGGCCGCCTGCGCCTGCTGCCACAGCGCGCGCTGCAGCTGCGACCGCGCGCGGTTGAGCCGCGAGCGGACCGTCCCGACCGGCACGCCGAGCATCCCGGCGACCTCGGCATACGAGTGGCCGAGCAGGTCGACCGAAACGACAACCGCCCGATAGCAGTCGGGCAGGGCGCCCAGTGCGCGGTCCAGATCCTCGCACAGCAGCTTGTTGATCAGTTCCTGCTCGGGATTGCCCCACCACAACAGGAAGGGCTGGTGGAGGCGGTCGAACAGCGAAAAGCCATCCTCGTCCTCCTCGGCCGCAAGCGTCTCTTCGCGCCTGTGACGGCACTGACTGAAAAAGGTGTTTGCCAGAATCCGGAAGATCCATTTCTCGAAGCACGTCCGGTCTTCCAGTTGCGGCAGATGGGCCCACGCCTTGACCACTGTCTCGGAAACCAGATCTTCCGCGGCGGCGCGGTTGCGCGTGAAGCGCAGCGCGACGCCGTAGAGCCGGTCTGCCAGCTCTTCGATGCGCAGGGCGAAGAACGTGCGGT
Organism: Aromatoleum tolulyticum; assembly: GCF_900156155.1. Lineage (GTDB taxonomy): Bacteria > Pseudomonadota > Gammaproteobacteria > Burkholderiales > Rhodocyclaceae > Aromatoleum > Aromatoleum tolulyticum. The sequence goes on along the minus strand of NZ_FTMD01000002.1, from coordinate 202,863 downwards.
TGTCGGTTGCACACACGGGCGGCTCACGCCCTGACCGGCCGCACTGGCGCGAAGACCGAAGCGAACCTTGTTCCATGTGTCATGCCTTCGTCGCCAGGACCGAAACGCTCTTCACCCCGTATTTCCGGCACGCCGCCTGCGCGTTTTCGGAGATGAAGCGGTACGCTGGGTTATCGCGCATCTCCACGACGCGCAGGCCCGCAGACGCGATCATCTCGCGGTATGCATCCTGCTGCGCGGCACCGCCGATGCACGCCGCCCACAGCGTCGGATTGCACACGATGCCCTCCGGCAGCTCACGCTCCGCGACGATGTCCGAAATTGCCAGACGACCACCGGATTTCAGCACGCGGGCGATCTCCCGGAACACGGCGGGCTTGTCGGCGGAAAGATTGATCACGCCGTTGCTGATGACCGCATCCGCCGACGCATCGGGCTGCGGAACTTCCTCAATATAGCCCTTCAGGTAACTGATCTGCCCGAAACCGTGTGCGTCGCGCAGACGTTCGGCCTTCGCTCGCTGCGCGTCCGTCATGTCGATGCCGATCACGCGTCCCTGCGGTCCTACGCGGAGGGCCGCGATGAAGGTATCCATGCCCGATCCGCTGCCAAGGTCGAGCACGAGCTCGCCGGCGGCCGGCGCCGCGAGATCGAAATGGTGGCCGACGCCCGCGAAGGATTCGATGGCTTCGGCCGGCACCCGGTCCAGTTCGTCCGCAAGGTAGCCGAGGCGCTCGGCGAGCCCGCGGCCCATCTCGAAATGGAACTCGCCGTGCGGATTCTCGGCGACCTCGCAGTACATGGTCTTGACCCGGGACTCGAGTTCCCTGGGGTCGAACAGGGTATTCGTCGTCATGCTGCGTCCTCCAGCGAATGTGCTCGAACGCGGTCCCCGCAGGGGCGGGGCCGCGCACAGCCGTGGCGCCGCCCGCGACGGGCGGGCGACGCACCGTGGCCCGTCTGACAGACGGGCGCGTAGTCACTCGTGAAAGACGGTATCTTCCAGCGGTTTCCAGCCTGCGGTCGCGACGACCAGGAGGACAAGATCCTCCTCGCCGCTCCTCTCGAAAGCATGCTTCTTGCCGCGCGGCAGGTTGAAGATGTCACCGGGCTTGACGGGGCGGGCTTCGATCTTTCCGGCATCGTTCTCCAGCCGCGCGCTCCCGCTCCCGCGCGCAACGTAGACCACATGGTCTTCCTGCGCGTGGTGGTGGAGGCGGATCTTGCTCATGCGGATGATCTGCAGTTCGCTGTTGCCGGCGCGCGTCGAGGAAATGACCTTGGCCGTCGGGCCGCCCGCCTGCAGCGGGTTGGCCGTGACGACCGAATCGAGGTTTGCGGTTTCGATCCTCTTGTCCTGGGCTGCGAGCGGAGATGCGAACAGCTGAACGGTGGCGAACGCCGCCACGGTCAGCAAGGTGTGGGTTGTTTTCATGATCGACTGCTCCTTCGGGGTCGGGGGCCTCCCTGTTTTTGCCCAAAGGACGCAGAACTCCGCCGGATGGTTCCAACCCGGCGCCTATCCGTCGGGGACGGGGCGAAGCGCTCGCGTCAGCCGCAGGCGTCAACGCGGAAGACTGCAGGGTCGTCCCCGTGGTCGATCAGGATCCTGCGCACGCGCTCCTGCCAGAGGCGTCCGAAGCGCGCGGCCAGTTCGGTATCGCCGGGTGCCTGCAGGCAGCGCCCCAGCAATTCGGGCATTTCCGGAGCGGCCGGCACCGACGACAGGTCCGTTTGCGTGTCGACGGCGGTGCCCGTGTCGAGGCGCGTGAAGCGCATCGCCAGTGGCAGATCGGCGGCGAAGTCCAGCAGACCGCGGCGCACGAAGCGCCCGCCCAGCCCCTTGAACCCGCCATCGTGCGCCGCGCCGGTCAGCAGCGTGACGACGCTCGCGATCACCCCGGTGACACCTTCGTCCACGCGCCCGCGGAACGCAACGCTGACGCCGCCGCGCTCGGGCCGTTCATTGCCATACAGCGCACGCAGCGCATGCACGCAGATCATGTAGGCCGACGCGACGGTGGGGCAGGAATGTCCGGCAAGCTTCACCGCATCCTCGTAGCCGTACTCGATCACGCCGCCCTCGCTCGCGCCGAGAAAGGCTGCAAGCGGGTCGCGCAGTTCGATCCGACGCACGTCGGCAAAAAAATCGGGGAACCTCATTCGAGACCTCTTATCCTTTTGTGTGTTGGCGCTCTTTGTCGAGCGCCGCGCGTCGGGTGGGGCGCCATCCGACAACTTCGTTCATATCGCAAGGATCTCAGCAGCGCGCCCGGCGTCTCATTGATGCCCGTCAAATTGCCACCCGGATTCGCGGCGGGCCGGCTACCGATTATTCGAACGGATAGGGGAGATTCCATGACGCGGTTCTCATCGCTTCGCACCACGCCAGGCGCAGCTACCTCCGGCCGCAACACGCGTCTTGCGCGCTGCATCGGCTCTGTGCTGATGTTTTCCGTCCTTTGCCTGCCGCCTGTGACAAGCGCGCAGACGGTGGTCCGCAGCGAGGCAGGGCCGGTCCGCGTCACCGAAGTCGCGCGCGGGCTCGAAACCCCCTGGTCGCTCGCCTTCCTGCCCGACGGCAACATGCTCGTCACCGAACGCCCGGGGCGACTGCGCGTCGTGACGCCGGACGGCAAGCTGTCGGCGCCGGTCCAGAACGTTCCGCGCGTGCATGCAGCCGGGCAGGGCGGATTGCTCGACGTCGTCGTCGGGCCGGATTTCGCGCGCGACCGCCTCATCTGGCTGTCCTTTGCGCAGCCGACCCAGAAAGGCGCCCGCACCGCCGTTGCCCGGGCGCGGCTGGACGAATCCTCCCGCAGCCTGCACAACGTCGAGGTCGTGTTCGCCCAGCGCGACGATCCGGATGGTCGCAATCATTGGGGATCGCGACTCGTGTTCGACCGCGACGGCAACCTCTTCGTCACGCTGGGCGACCGCCACGCCTACCGCGACAGTGCCCAGGACACGGGCAGCCATCTCGGCAAGATCGTCCGGATCCGGCCCGACGGCGGCATTCCGCCCGGCAACCCGTTCGTCGGCAAGACCGGCGCATTGCCCGAAATCTGGTCCTACGGTCACCGCAACGTGCAGGGCGCGGCGCTGCACCCGGTCACCGGCAAGCTGTGGGCGCACGAGCACGGACCGCAGGGCGGCGACGAGGTCAATGTCGTCCGTGCCGGAGCCAATTACGGCTGGCCGGTGATCACGTACGGCAAGGAATACGTCAGCGGATTCAGCATAGGGGAGGGGACGCAACGTGCCGACGTCATACCGCCGGTCAGGTACTGGGTCCCGTCGATCGCACCGTCGGGGATGACCTTCTATACGGGCGACGTGTTTCCGAAGTGGAAGGGCAACCTCTTCGTCGGCGCCCTGCGCGGGCAACTCCTCGTGCGGATCGAACTGGATGGCGAAAAGTTCATCCGCGAGGAGCGGCTGCTGACCGAGCTGGGCAGCCGCATCCGCGACGTGCGCCAGGGGCCGGACGGCAAGCTCTACCTCCTCGACGAGTCGGAGGGGCGGATCCTGCGCCTCGATCCGGGCTGAATCCCGGGTGCCGTTTCAGGCGGCGGCCACCCGTTCGAGGAAGCGCGGAGGAATCGGCGCCACCTTGCGCGTCGTGTAGTCGAAAAACACGAAACCCAGCTTGGCCCGTGCAACTTCGCGCCCGCTCTCGCGCTCGCTGACGCGGCAGACGATGTCGCCGCCATACCTGTTGAAGTCGTTCGCAGCGAGCCGGAAGACCAGCGTCTCACCCTCGAAGGCTTCCGACATGTACTGGAATGCGGCATCGGTAATGACCGTGCCGAGCCCTTCGACATTGTTCTGGTTGTAGCCGAGACCGACAAAAAAAGCCTCGCGTGCGCCCGAAATCAGAACCACCATCTGTGCATTGTCGACATGGCCGGCGCCATTGATATGCAGTGCTTGCACCGGGATTTCGATTGCGAAGGAAAAACGTTCGGGCAGCTCGACCTTGATTCGTGGCATGGGGAAATCGCTAAAGAGATCACTTGCGGAGCCGTAATTATAAAGAAGGCGTCCATGCGCCGGTACGCGCCTGCCATTCGTGCCCGCACGCGGACCGGTCGTCGGAATGCCGCGTCGCAGCGTGGTTTGAAGCATCGAAGGGGCGGATAAAATGTGTCAAACTGATCGAGTTTAAGATTCGCCCCCAGTCCGGCGGCAGTAATCGCCATTGTCCCGTACCGCCATCGAAGCGGAGCATCTCGTGACTACCCTACAACCATCGCGCCAGACCGGAGCTTCCGATGCGTTCCGTCCGCATCAGGGGGTTCTGCTCGAATGCCGCGACTTCGTCAGCCAGCGCGTACGCGAAGCGCTCGCCCGGGCTGTCGGCGAGGTCGGCGATCAAATCCAGGCTCGCCGAATGGGCACAAAGAATGCGGAAGAGGCGCAGAAGCTGATCGAGCTACAGGTGCTCCTGCGCGGCATCGGTGCCGATATCGATCGCGCCTTCAGCTCCGGCTTCGAGGATCAATTCCAGGAGCGCGCGAAGACCTCGAACGTCGGCGACTCGTTCTACGAGAGCGAAAACGGCTTCTTTCCGGAACTTTCGCTCGTCGACGAGACCGAGATCGACGAAACCCTGGCCGTGAAGAACCTGGCAACCCGTCTCGAAAGAGCGTGCGAAGCCGAGAATCAGGACCTGCAGACCCGGGTCGCCTTCATGCTTGGCGAAAGCGACATCGACAACGCCACGAACCCCATCGGTCCGACCGCAATCTGCGAAGCGTTGAAGAACATCTGCTGGAGTCAGGAAGGGTCCGGCGGACTGCGCGCAACCGCGCTCGAACTGCTGATCGGCCGGCTGGCGGGAGAACTTTCCACCGTATATCACGATGTCAATGCGCTGCTCGTAGCACGGCGCGTCATGCCCAACGTCCGGCCGCGTGCGCGGCGCGGCAAGGCCTCGCAGCGCATGGCCGTGCGCAAGAGCGCAACGCTGCCGGGAGACCCCGATCCCGCCGATGTCGTGAAACAGATCTTCACGGCCAGGACCGCTGCCGCCGAAAGGGCCGACTGGCGCCAGCGCGCGGGTACGGTCGACCTCATGCAGTTGCTCGACGGCCTGCAACAGGGGCGGGGCGACCTGCAGTTCGGCGGGCAAAGCTTCGCGCTTCCGGCCGACGGCCAAACCAGCGGCAACGTCATCAGCGCACTGATCGAAGCCGGCCTCAGCAAGCAGGCGAGTTCCGTCGACGGCATCGTCATCGACGTCGTCGCCACGCTGTTCGACTACATCTTCGACGACTCGCGCGTTCCCGACGCCATGAAGGGGCTGATCGGCCGCCTGCAGATCCCCGTCCTGAAGCTGGCGATGATGGATCACGGCTTCTTCTCCAACCGCACCCACCCGGCGCGCCGGCTGATCAACTCCCTGGCACAGGCAAGCGTCACGTGGGACGGCCCGCTGAGCGAGGACAGCTCCCTCTACCGCATCGCCGAAGGCATCGTCGTCCGCATACAGAACCAGTTCGCGGACGACCCCAGCGTCTTCGCGAGCTGCCTGCAGGAGCTCGAGAACTACCTCGCCGAGCAGGAACGCTATGCGGACGCACGCGCGGCGACGCTGACCGAGCGCCTCAAGGAACGCGAACGCGTCGACCTCGCCCGCCAGGTCGGCGAGGACGCGCTCGCCGCTCACCTCGCGAACGAGGACGTACCTGCCGTCGTGCGCGATTTCATCCGCGACACGTGGACGCGGGTGCTCGCGCATGCCGCCCTTGAGAGCGGCGCCACGACCGCGCCGCCGGCCAACAGCGAGCGCTGGACCAATGCGATCGCCGCGGTCGGCGAACTCGTGTGGAGCGTCCTTCCCAAGCAGAGCATGGAAGAACGCCAGCGCATGGTAAAGCAGCTCCCGGCGATCCTGCGCAACCTGAAGGCGAGCATGACGGGGGCGGGCATAGACGAAGCACGCCAGAAGGCATTCTTTTCGGAGCTGGTCCGATGCCATGCCGCAGCCCTGAAAGCCCCGGTCGCAACCGCGCCGGCTCCGGTGCCCCCCGCACCGAACGCACCGGCGCGGCCCACCGGACCGTTGCCCGGCCTTCAGCCCATCGGAGAAGAGCCCACGCCCGAGATGCTGGAGCTCGATCTTCTCACCCGCGGGAGCTGGGTGGAACTGAGGGACGAATCCGGTGAGGTCCGTCGCGTACGCCTCACCTGGATCAGTCCCGCACGGACCATGTACCTGTTCGCGAACCGGCAGGGGCAGCGCGCGCTTGCCCTGACGCGGGCGGAACTCACGCGGCGCTTCTCGAACGGGGAGGCATCGACTGCCGATCAGGAACCCCTCCTGGATCGCGTCGTGGATGATGTGCTCGACGAATTGCGGGGCTGACCGCCGGGACGCTCGAATCGGCACGAAATGAAAGAGAATCCAGCAGTCGGGCCATCGCGCGGACGATACAGCGAAATGCCTTGCCCGACTGCGCTGCACTAGAGGTAATGGGAATGAATTCAGCCAGCAACCAGCGAGACCGCGGCCAGGTGACCGGAAGCATCCGGGACTTCCTGCTCGCGGCCGACGAGCTGCCCAGCCCGCGCGGAGCGGCGCTGAAACTTATCGAGCTCGCACGAGATCCCGAGGTGCGCATCGACGCCGTCGTGCGCGTGATCCGCTCCGACCCCGCACTGTCGGGCTTTGTCCTGCGTGCCGCTTCCGCTGCGCGTTTCGGCCGCACGGAACGTTCGCTCGACCTGCAGCAGGCTGTCATCCGGCTGGGCATGAACATCGTGCGCGCCCACGCCGTCGCGCTGTCGCTGGTTACGAATCGCCCGAAGGTGACCTCGAAACGCTTCAACTACAACGCCTTCTGGACCTCGTCGCTGCTCACCGCGGCCGTCATGGAAACATTGGCGCACCACCGCGGCGATCTGCCTGCGTCCGAAGCGTTCACGCTGGGTCTGCTGAGCGAGATCGGCACGCTCGCGTTCGCCACGGGTGCGCCGGCGACCTACGACCTCACGCTGGAGCAAGCCGCACGGGGTACGGATCCAGTCGAAACGGTCGAGGTCGCCACCTTCGGCTTCGACCGGCACGAGTTGTCGGCAGTCCTGCTGGCCGATTGGGGGCTGCCGACTTCGCTCGCCGACGTCGTCTACTGGCAATGCGATCCCGAGGGCGGCGGCTTCGAGCCCGATTCCCGTTCCTATCGTCTCGCCTGCGGCCTGCAGCTGGCGACGAAGCTCGCCGATACCTGCCTGGCCGCCCAGCCCGATCCGGATTCGGTGGCGACGATCTACCTGCGCGCGGCCATCCTCGACCTGACGCCGGAAGAAACGCGCAAGCTCGCAACCGATGCGCTGGCCGAACTCCCGATGTGGACCGATCTCGTGCGCCTTCCCAAGCCCGCGATCACGGCCCTGCCATCGTCATGGGTGGACTGAACTGAATCGCCGTCTCAGAGCACCTTCAGCAGATCCTTGCGCAGGTTTTCCGCGCTGCGCCGGCCGGAGCGGCTATCGACGATGAGCCGGTACCACTCCGGGTAAAGTTCGCGCAGCTCCTCGTGCGAGGATGCGGCGTTGATATTGCTCATCAGCGAGATGGGGCCGTACAGGCTGCAGAAGTTCTTCAGCGTGTTGATCATGAAGTTGCGCGCCATCTCGAGTTCCTTCGGCTGGCGATTCGCCGGCAGCTCGCGGAAGGCCGTGATCGAAGGCAGGGCGCCGGCAGGCTCGTCGCCCCCGCCGCCCGCCGAATCCGCCTTGCGCACCTCGATCAGGCCGAGCTCCTCGAGCGCACCCAGCGTGTGGGTCAGATCGTCGGCCGCCACCAGCTCGCGAAGTTCGGTAACCGTCTTCCGGCCGTCCACCAGAATCAGCACCCGGCGCACGCGGGGCGACAGTCCCCCGGCGCGGCTGGAAATTTCATCCTGCCCGTTCGCCGTCTTGGCGAAAACCACTCCCATCGATGTCTCCTCGTTATTTTCTCTGCATCGTCCGTCGAGGGACGCAGCACGATTCTGGCATGACTCGGGGCCTCGCCGCGAGACCGCGAAGGCATGCGCCGCGATCCGGGCGGCGAAACCGCCCATGAAGCGGCGCCGAACGGATGCTTCTTCGCAAAGTCTCGTCGCATGCTTGACGAAGGAATTCCCGTCCCTCTACAATCGCGCCTCTTCGCCACACTGGGCGGTTAGCTCAGCGGTAGAGCACTGCCTTCACACGGCAGGGGTCACTGGTTCGATCCCAGTACCGCCCACCAGTCGATGACGAAGACGCGCGGAATTCCGGGCGGTTAGCTCAGCGGTAGAGCACTGCCTTCACACGGCAGGGGTCACTGGTTCGATCCCAGTACCGCCCACCACAATGCAAGGCCCTGGAGCTTCGGTTTCAGGGCCTTTGTTCTTTTGCGTGCGGATTGCTCCCGTCATCGCCTCCGCGCCGTGGAGGCGGGGCGATGGCGTAGAATCCGCGTCTTTAGATCCGGTCCAGAGTCCTCATCGATGGCTTCCAACGTTCGCACCCGTTTCGCACCCAGCCCCACCGGCTACCTCCATATCGGCGGCGCGCGTACCGCGCTCTTCTCGTGGGCCTTTGCGCGTCGTCACGGCGGCACCTTCATCCTCCGCATCGAGGATACCGATGTCGCGCGCTCGACGCCCGAAGCGGTGCAGGCGATCCTCGACGGCATGGCCTGGCTGGGGCTCGATGCCGACGAAGGCCCGTTCTATCAGATGCAGCGGATGGAGCGGTACAAGGAAGTCATCCAGCAGATGCTGGCCGCCGGCACCGCCTATCACTGCTATACCTCGCCGGAGGAGCTGGACCGCATCCGCGAGGAGCAGCGCGCGCGCGGCGAGAAGCCGCGCTACGACGGCCGCTGGCGCCCGGAGGCGGGCAAGGTCCTGCCGACGCCGCCCGAGGGCGTGAAGCCGGTCGTGCGCTTCCGCAATCCCGCCGAAGGCGTCGTTGCCTGGGACGATCTGGTCAAGGGACGCATCGAGATCGCCAACACCGAGCTCGACGATCTCGTGATCGCGCGCGCCGACGGCACCCCGACCTACAACTTCTGCGTCGTCGTCGACGACCTCGACATGGGCATCACCCACGTCATCCGTGGCGACGACCACGTCAACAACACCCCGCGGCAGATCAACATCCTGCAGGCGCTCGGCGCCCAGGTGCCGCTGTACGCCCACCTGTCGATGATCCTCGGCGACGACGGCACCAAGCTGTCGAAGCGGCATGGCGCGGTGAGCGTGATGCAGTACGACGACGACGGCTATCTGCCGGAGGCGGTCGTGAATTACCTCGGCCGACTGGGCTGGAGCCACGGCGATGACGAGATCTTCTCGCGCGAGCAATTCGTCGAATGGTTCGATCTCGACCACATCACGCCGTCGGCCGCGCAGTTCAACACCGAGAAGCTCAACTGGCTCAATGCCCACTACATCAAGCAGGCCGACAATGCCCGCCTCGCGGCAGAGGTTGCGCGCCGTCTCGCACGCCGCGGCGTAGATCCCGAAGCCGGGCCCGCCATCGAAGCGGTTGTCGCCCTGTACAAGGACCGGGTTGCCAACCTCAACGAGCTGGCCGACTCGACGGAGCTCTATTGCGTCGAGGTTCATCCTGCCCCCGAGCTTGTGGCCCAGCACCTGACGGAGGTGTCGCGCCCGGCGCTCGCGGGCCTGAAGGCTCGCCTCGCAGCCGCCACGTGGGAGAAGTCGGCCCTCAATCAGGCCATCAAGGACACGATGGCCGAGCATGGCCTGAAGATGCCCCAGGTGGCGATTCCGCTCCGCGTTGCGACCCTGGGCGTGGCCCAGACCCCGGCAATCGACGCCGTGCTCGAGGTTCTCGGGCGCGAGCGCGTGCTCGCGCGCATGGCGCGCTACGTCTGACGGTTGCAGGAGGATGCCGCCTGCGGGCGGTGCCTCCGACACTCGTTTCCAACGGGGGCGCAGCGGGCGCCCCCGCTGCATTTCGGGCCTCCTGCAGCGCGAGCGCGTTTGACGACGATCAAAACGTCGGCAATTTCCCGGTTTGCGCGGCAGATCGGGGCGATCGCGCGTGCAAGCCACCGCCCGGCATTTGCTAGAATCGCCCCCTCCCGCTATCGGTAACAAAATGCAACCTGAAACCTTGCATCGCCGTGCACACCTGCGCGTAGTCAGGGGTCTCGCCGGCATCGCGCTGTTCGGCGTCACCGGTCTGGCGCTCGCGACGGTTGGCAACGGTCCGTTCGTCAAACCGTTCCGGCCCGATTTTCATCCCGTCACCCGTGTGTCCTGCCCGCCGTCGGGCCCGTTGCCGCGCAACCTGATCGACGCTGCAGCCTGCGGCGACCTGTTCCGCGTGCGCGCCCGCATTGCCGAGGGCGGCGACCTCACCGCGACAGATCCACGCAAGCCGCTTACGGGACGCACGGCGCTCCATCATGCGGTACAGCGTGGCGACAAAGACATCGTCGAAGCGTTGCTGGCGGCCGGTGCGAATCCCGACGCCGCAGACGCCGCGGGCAATTCCGCCATGCACCTTCTGGCGATGCGCTCACGCGGGGAGTCGGATGCCGCAATCGTCGATGCGCTGATCCAGGCCGGTGCAGATGGGCGTCTGCGCAACGCGAAGGGGCGCACGCCGCTCACGGAACTGCTGGATTTCACGACATACAGCATCGATCCCGCGCGAATCGGAGCAGAGCGAATCGGTCGCATGTTCGACGAGGCGGAGGCCAAGGGCCCTCTTAAGGCAAGTCCGGTCCAGCCCGCGCAGGCGGTGGTCGGGCAGGCGTCCGGCGCGGATGTGCGGCAAGGCGAGGCGGCGTCCGCCGGGGACCCTGCTCCGGCGAGCCCGCCGGGTGCCGAGTCGTCCGTTCGGGAGGCGCTGGATGCATGGGCCAGTGCCTGGTCTGCGCGCAATATCGACGCCTATCTGCACCATTACGCTTCCGACTTCCGTCCGGCCGATGGCCGTCAGGTTGAGCAGTGGCGCGCCTTGCGGCGGGAACGGATCGGCGGTGCGTCTTCGATCGACGTGAAGCTCACGGACGTGAAGATCCTGGTCGATGGAAGTCGTGCCGTTGCACAGTTCCGCCAGGACTATCGCAGCGACGCCCTGAAGTCCGTTGATCAGAAGACTCTGGTGCTCGACAACGTGGCGGGCAAGTGGCGTATCGTCGAGGAAAGGACGGGCAGATAGACCCGGCAATGCACCGGCCGCGCCGGAACGGACTACCGGGTTCGTCTGTTGCGCAGTAGCGATGCCGACCGATGGGCTCGACGCGTCCGGGGGCACCGGGGGTGCCTCCGCCTACGCGGGGCCGGGTATCGGCGCAGGAGCGCGGCCGGCCTTCAATCGGCCGCAAAACATTCGCTGAAGTAGCGGTCCCGCAGCGTGCGCGCACGCAGCTCGTGGTCGCGCTTGTGGCGGTTTCGCCGCAGGTGCATTCTGGCGTCCGCATCGGCCCGTTCCGCACGTTCCTGATAGCTCGCGCAGCGTGCTTCGTGTGCCTGCCGCTCCTCGTCGCGTTGCTTCTGCTCCGCCCGTGCGCTGCGCCTCGCGGCTTCCCGCGCGGATTCGATGTCGGTGACGAAACCCTGTTCCTTGCGCATCCGGGTCCGCGCGGCCGCTTGCTCCCCCGGGGCGGGATCGCGCACGGGGAGATCGATGCGCCCCCCGTCATTTTCGCACGGGAGTGCCTGATAGCTTGCCTGCCCGCTGCCGGACACGCACTTGAACACCTGCGCGGGGCAGGCGGGGGCGACAAGGACAAAAACCGTCGCGATGACGGCGAAGGCAGGCAGTTTTCCGCGGTTCATGACGTTCATCGGCTGGCAAGGTCACCGATGATGCCATATGCATCATCCGGCGTCTCGTGGATCCGATCACGAGCCTTCTCGCGCGATTCTTGGGGTTACTACGGATGGCCGCCACCGCAGCTGCATGTTGCAATCGCGCTCAACCTTGAGCACTATAATTCATCGGCACTTTACTGCCGCTCAAATAGGGGTAGCTCCAATGTCCAACGATGAGAATTCATCACGGCTCAAGCGCCCGGACCTGTCGCTGGAAGAGAACAATTACCTGCTGATGCTCGGCGACCGTATTCGCGACCTGCGCGCGCAGCGGGGAATGACGCGCAAGATGCTCGCGCAGCAGTCCGGGGTGTCGGAGCGCTACCTTGCCCAGCTGGAAACGGGGCACGGCAATATCTCCATCATCCTCTTGCGGCAGATTGCGCAGGGTCTCGGCTTTCCCATCGTGGATCTCGTGCGCGAAGAGGCGGAGCAGTCTCCGGAACTGACGTTGCTGATCCAGTACCTGACCCGTTTCCCGCCCAAGACGCATGAGTGGGCGCGCCGGCTGCTGCAGAACGAGCTCGAGTCGTCGGGACGATCCGCGCGTCGGCAGCGCATCGCCTTCATCGGACTGCGCGGGGCGGGGAAGACCACGCTGGGGACGATGCTGGCCGAACATCTCGGCGTACCTTTCCTCGAACTCGCGAAAGTGATCGAACAGGAAGCGGGTGCCGATCTGTCCGAAATTTTTTCGCTGTACGGTCAGACGGCTTACCGCCGCTACGAGCGCCGCGGGCTGGAGTCGGTGGTCGCAAACAACGAGGCGTTCGTGCTGATTGCGGGCGGCAGCATCGTGTCCGAGCCGGCCAACTTCGACCTGTTGCTGTCATCGTGTTTCACGATCTGGCTGTGCGCTTCCCCCGAGGAGCACATGTCTCGCGTCATGGCGCAGGGAGACTACCGTCCCATGCACGGAAACCAGGAGGCGATGGAAGACCTGAAGCGCATCCTGGCGGGCCGGACGGCCATGTACAGCAAGGCAGACGCCATCATCGACACATCCGGCCGCACGGTCGAGCAATCCTTCCTGGACATCCTCGAAGTCCTCGCGCGCTGAGCGTCAACCCAAGCGTGCCGTTCCGCGCCCGCCGGGCGCGGAACAATTTCGGAAGTCACTGCCGCGGGGCGAGCCCCCGCGTTCTCCGAATCCCGGGAAAAAGCGGCCACCGCACTGCAACATCCTGCATCGTGCGTTCCGGGAGCCTCTCCTCAGCCACCTGATCTTCCCTGAAGCCTTGCCCTCACTGGGGGGCGCGCCGGTTCGAGCTCGCTCCCGGGAGCTCGCCGTGTTCGCATTGTTGTTTGTTGCAATGCATCAAAATACATTTATTTGTGCAGCGCAGCGACTACAAGTGCATTTTGGTGCGCTGAAAATGCAATCGAGTGCATGCAAACGTGCCCGGCATTTGACTTAGGTCAACATCGCCTGCACTGCAGTGCGTAACATGCGAAATCATGCAGGAACGGCACAATAATGCAGCAAACGCGGACTCGGGGACGGATCCGCAACACATCAGAGGAGATAGTTCGATGAGCGATGGTTTGTTCGACCAGTTCAAGACCTGGTACGAGAAGCGCCACGATTATGCACGCGACTGGAAGGCGCGGACAGGTGGCCAGGTGGTGGCAACGATGTGCACCTACACGCCGGAAGAGCTGCTGATCGCGGCCGGCATGCTGCCGGTGCGCGTCCTTGGTGCGCACGAGCCGCAGAACGTGACCGAGCCGCACATCTTCGGCATGTTCTGCCCGTTCTGCCGCGACTCGCTCGCACAGGGCCTGCTGGGCCGCTTCGACTACGCGGAAGGCGTCACGCTGACCCAGTCGTGTATCCAGTATCGCCAGACCTTCGGTTCGTGGCGCCTGCACGTTCCCACCGTGAAGTGGGACTACTACGTGCCGATGCCCAACGAAGTCCAGTCGCAGCACTCGCGCAAGGCTCATTACGAGGAAGTGCAGTCCTTCCGCGTGTTCCTGCAGACGCTGACCGGCAAGGAAATCACCGACGCCATGCTGAGCGACGCGCTCGCCGTGTGCGACGAGAACCGCCGCCTGCTGCGCGAGCTGTATGAATACCGCAAGGAAGCCGACCCGAAGGTCACCGGCGTCGAGGCCTTGTACGCATCGCTGACCGCGCAGTTCATCGACAAGCGCGAACACAACGAGATGCTGAAGAAGACCCTCGCCGCGCTGCCGAACCGCAAGGTCGAGCGCAAGACGGGCGCGCGCTTCATGACCATCGGTTCCGAGAACGACGACATCGCGTTCATGGGCATGGTGGAGTCGGTCGGTGCGACCATCGTGATCGACGACCAGTGCTCCGGCAGCCGCTACTTCTGGAACGCCTCGAAGCCCGAAGGCGATGTGATCAAGGCGATCGCCGAGCGCTACTGCGATCGTCCGGCCTGTCCGACCAAGGATTACCCGGCTCACACGCGCTTCGACCACGTTCTCGGTCTGGCCAAGGAATACGACGTTCAGGGCGCGATCTTCCTGCAGCAGAAGTTCTGCGATCCGCACGAGGGCGATTACCCGGATCTGAAGCGTCATCTCGAAGACAACGGCATTCCGACGCTGTTCCTCGAGTTCGACATCACGAACCCGATCGGCCCCTTCCGCATCCGTATCGAGGCATTCCTCGAGACGCTGAGCGAAGAAGAACTGTTCTGAACCGAGACTGCGGAGCTAACGATGAACGCAATGGCAAACAAGTACCCGACCGAGCAGCTTAAGCTCTGGAAGAAGGCGAAGGAACTGCGCGAGCAGTACTACATGAACTACGCGCGGGCGAAGGAGAAGGGCGGCATCCGCTGGTCCGGCTCGGCCTGGGCGCTCGACGCGATCCCCGCCGGTCTCGGTGAGGACGTCTATTCGCTGACCGGCGAGCCGTACGCCGCAGCCGTCGCCCATGACCGCAAGTTCGCGAAAGAGTGCATGGATGCGGCCGAAGCCTACGGTTTCGCTCGTGACCTGTGCTCGTACATGCGCATCTACTGGGGTGGCATGCACCTGAACAAGTACGCCTTCGGCGGCGAGTTCCCGAAGCCCGACTTCGTGTTCCAGACGCAGATCTGCTGCTCGCACTCCAAGTGGTACCAGCACGTCGCGAAGGAAGAGAAGATCCCCGAGTTCTACCTCGACGTCGGCGTCGGTCCTTACAAGGACATGACGGATGCACGCCTCGACTACGTCGCCAACCAGCTGCACGACGGCATCGCGTTCGTCGAGAAGGCCAGCGGCCGCACGTTCGATGACGAGCTGTTCATCAAGGCGGTGAAGAACGAGATGCGTTCGACCTCCCGCTGGGCGGACATCTGCGCGCTGAACAAGGTGAAGCCCGCGCCGCTCGACGAGAAGACGATGTACTCGCTGTACGTGCTCTGCACGCTGTCGAAGTCGTCGCAATGGTGCGCGGACTTCATGGACGAGCTGTACGAGGAAGTGAAGGATCGCGTCGCCCGCGGCATCGCAGCCGTGCCGAACGAGACGATCCGCCTGATGACGGACACGCAGCCGCCCTGGTCGTTCCTGAAGATCTTCCGCTACCTCGAGACCTACGGTGCGGTTTCGATCGGCTCGCTCTACACCTTCGCGCTCGAAGGCATCTGGGAAGAGAAGGCCGACGGCACCTGGGGCGGCCGCACGCTGCCGTGGGACAAGGGCATCGAGATCAAGGATCGCGACACCGCGGTGCGCCTGTATGCCGACTGGAACCTGTCGAAGCCGCAGTGGCAGCACTTCTACGACCCTACCATCAAGAGCGACATGATGCTGCGCATCATCAAGGAATGGCAGGTCGACGGCGTGATGCTGCACCTGAACCGCGGTTGCGAAGGTCTGTCGGTCGGCATCATGGAGAACCGCCTTGCGATCGCGAAGTCGGGTACTCCGGTGATGACGTTCGAAGGAAACATGGGCGACGAGCGCGAGTTCGACGAAGTGCGTACTCAGGCACGGGTCGACGCCTTCATGGAACAGCTTGGGGTGCGCCGTCAGGCCGCCTGATCGGAAACAGAGCGAAGAGGAGACGAGAATGATTACCGCTGGAATCGATATGGGCTCCCGCAGCGTCAAGGTGGTGCTGCTGGAACAAATCAAGGTGGAAGGCGCCAAGGAGCCGAGCTTCGCGGTCAAGAAGGCTCATCTGATGATGCCGGGTGACCTCGACGCCGACCAGGCTGCCGAGAAGGCCTTCGACGCGGCGCTCGCCGAGGCGGGCGTGAGCCGTGACCAGGTGAAGTCGGTGTTCGCAACCGGCGCCGGCCGCGGCCAGGTCGCCTTCGCGACCGAAGGCGTCACCGAGATGACCGCCGGAGCGCGTGGTGCGGTGTTCATGTATCCGCAGGCCCGCACCGTGGTGGACGTCGGTGCCGAGGAAGGTCGCGGCATCAAGACCGATCCGGACGGCAAGGCGATCGACTTCGCCGGTAACGAGAAGTGCGCCGCGGGCGCCGGCTCCTTCGCCGAGGCGATGAGCCGCGCGCTGCAGCTCTCGCTCAAGGAGTTCGGCGAAGCCAGCCTGCGCTCCGACAAGAGCATCCCGATGAACGCGCAATGCACGGTGTTCGCTGAGTCGGAAGTGGTGTCGCTGATTCACTCCTCGACGCCGAAGGAAGACATCGCCAAGGCGGTGCTGGATGCGGTGGCGAGCCGGGTGTGCGCGATGGTTCGTCGCGTCGGCATCGAAGGCAACGTCGTGCTGATCGGTGGCATGGGTCACAACCCCGGTTTCGTCCAGTCGCTGAAGAGCGCGATGGATGTTGATCAGGTGCTGCTGCCCGAAATGCCGGAATTCGTCAGCGCCATCGGCTGCGCGCTGATTGCGGCCGAACGCCAGCACTGAACCGATACGCGAAACGACACGGATAAAGGAGCGATCAAATGAATGCAGAAGTTGCTGCCGCCACCGCCGCCCCCGAGAAGAAGGAATTCTGGCGCTGGCAGGAAAACACCTGGTTCGACGAGACGAAGAACTGGAAGGACGCCAAGATCATCACCTGCGGCATCGACGTCGGCTCGGTGTCCTCGCAGGCGGTGCTGGTCTGTGACGGCGAGCTGTATGGCTACAACAGCATGCGCACCGGCAACAACTCGCCGGACTCGGCCAAGAACGCCCTGCAGGGCATCATGGACAAGATCGGCATGAAGCTCGAGGACATCAACTATGTCGTCGGCACCGGCTACGGCCGGGTGAACGTGCCCTTCGCCCACAAGGCGATCACCGAGATCGCCTGCCATGCCCGCGGCGCAAACTACATGGGCGGCAACCAGGTGCGGACCATCCTCGACATGGGCGGCCAGGACTGCAAGGCCATCCACTGCGACGAGAAGGGCAAGGTCACCAACTTCCTGATGAACGACAAGTGCGCGGCCGGCACCGGGCGCGGCATGGAAGTCATCTCCGACCTGATGCAGATCCCCATCGCCGAGCTGGGCCCGCGTTCCTTCGACGTGGATGTCGAGCCGGAAGCAGTGTCGTCGATCTGCGTGGTGTTCGCGAAGTCCGAAGCGCTGGGTCTGCTCAAGGCCGGCTACACGAAGAACATGGTGATCGCAGCTTACTGCCAGGCGATGGCCGAGCGGGTCGTGAGCCTGCTGGAGCGTATCGGTGTCGAGGAAGGCTTCTTCATCACCGGCGGCATCGCGAAGAACCCGGGCGTCGTGAAGCGGATCGAGCGGCTGCTGGGCATCAAGCAGGTCGAGACCAAGATCGACAGCCAGATCGCCGGCGCGCTGGGCGCCGCGCTGTTCGGCTACACGCTGATGCAGAAGCAGGCCGCCAAGTAATTGGTGCCAGAGCCACGACCGTCGCCGGAACCCGCCTGAGGTATGGCGGTTCCGGCGGGGCGCGGCGCAAACGAATCCAGGAGGACGAACATGATCGCGAACTACGGTTACAAGGACGGTTCCGGCGAGTATTACATCAGCATCGACACGGACAAGTGCATCGACTGTGCCGCGGATCGGGCCTGCCTGACCGCGTGCCCCAAGCACATGTTCGAAATCATCACCGACGACTATGACGACGAAGTGGCGTGGGTGAAGAAGGAATGCACGCGCGCGCTCGCCTACGACTGCGCCGGTTGCAAGCCTGCGGGCGGCTACACCAGTTTGCCCTGTACCACCGCCTGTACGCCGGGCGCGATCAAGCATTCCTGGTAAGGAGAAGAACATGTTCCCGGCGATGACGGAGGGTTCCCCGATGAGCACGAAAAAGATGATCCCGATCAAGCTGGCTGGTGCCACGCGCGAAGAGGACGTCGAGGATCGGTTGCTGCGCGAAGGCTGGAAGCGGCTGACGACGATCGGCGAACCGCGCTTGTCCGAGATCGCCGAAGCATATCGGGGCATGGGTTTCGAGGTGCACGTCGAGAGCTACAAGACGGAAGGTGACGGCTGCACGACCTGCCTCGACACCGACCAGGAAATGGGGAAGGTGATCGGCACGGTGTATACGCGCCGCTCGACGAAGCCCCAGCAGGAAGACGAACTGTTCTGAGAGGCAGCGACGCGAACGGAAGCGGAACTGCCAACCAAAGGAGATAGGTAAATGTCTGACCAGAAGCGTGTGATGCGGGTGCTGAAGAAGGAAGACCTGAACGCGATCGTCGAGATCGACGCAGCAGGTTCAAAGCAGAACCGTCGCGACTACTACGAGCGCAAGCTCGATGCGATCCTGAACCCGAAGCACAATATCAACTCCTCACTGGTGTGCGAGATCGACGGCAAGGTTGCCGGCTTCGTGATGGGCGACATCTATTTCGGCGAGTTCGGCATTCCGGACTCGACCGCGACCATCGACACGATCGGCGTCGATCCGCGCTTCCAGAACCGCGGCGTGGCGAGCGAACTGCTCGACCAGTTCATGATGAACATGAAGGCAGCGGGCGTGAAGAAGGTCTACACGCTGGTGAATTGGGACGACTTCGCGCTGGAGAAATTCTTCTCCCGCCAGCGCTTCTCGCCGTCCAAGCGCATCAACCTCGAATACACCGTTTCCTGAGCGGCCAGGCCGGCGCGCGGAGTCCGTCCCATGTGGATCGATTGCCATTGCCATACCAAATATTCCTACGACAACTGGCTCGAGCCGGTGGATCTGATCCGCCGCGCGAAGGAGCTGGGACTCGACGGGGTGTGCATCACCGAACATTACTCGTACGAAGCATCGCTACCGGTTGAACAGGTGGCGCGCGACGAGGGTTTCCTGGTGTTGCGGGGCGTGGAGATCGCAACCGATCGCGGGCATATGCTGGCATACGGTGTCGAGGATGACGGCTGGAACATCTGGGGGCGCGACAACTACCTCCCGATGACCGACGTCATTGAGCACATCAACAGCATTGGCGGAATCTGCGTGCCGGCCCATCCGTTTCGCGAGGTCGGGGTGTCGAGCCTGCTGCACGGCCTGCTCGACATCACCGGGATCGCCGCCGTGGAAACGCACAACGGCGGCAACCTCGACAGCGACAACGATCTGGCAATCAGTGCCGCTCGCCACATGGCCCTGCCTGCGCTGGGCGGCAGCGATTGCCACAAGACGATTGCCGTCGGACGGTGCGCGACGAAGTTCTCGCAGCCCGTGACCGACATGGCGAGTTTCATCGCAGCGGTGCGCGCGGGAGCGTGCCAGGGGAGCTACTACCCCGGCTACGTGCAACTCGCGCAGGCTGCCTAAGAACGGCTTGGACCGGGCACACGCGAAGCCCGGCGCAGAATAGAGGACGAGAGAGACATGGAAGCCGTACAGACATCGGAAATCAGGTGGTGGAAGGCGAGCAAGCCGGCCGGGATGGCCGAGTTCGGCGCGCCGGTGAAGCTGAGCATCGACGGCGTCGAGGTCGAGGCACCGGCGGGCGCGTCGGTCCTGAATGCGGCGACGGCAGCGGGTCTCTACATTCCGGCGCTGTGCGCGCACCCCGATCTTCCCCCGGCCGGCCAGCGCGGTGCGGGCGAGGGCGGCTGCAACCTGTGCATGGTCGAGATCGAGGGCACGGACGGTCTGTCCAAGGCCTGTTCGACCACCGTCACGGCCGGCATGGTCGTGACGACCACGTCGGCGGCGATCCAGACCGTTCGCCAGGCGAACCTGGCGAAAATCCTCGGCCCGCACCCGCATGTCTGCCTCACCTGTCCGCAGCGCGACGGCTGTTCGCGCTCGCAGTGCTCCTACGGCAACCCGCAGGAGACGCGCTGCTGCACGATCTTCTCGTCCTGTGAGCTGCGCAAGGTCTCCGACTACATCGGCATCCCGAACACGACGCCGCCTTACAAGCCCGTGCAGCTGCCGATCATCAAGGACGAGCCGTTCTTCGATCGCGACTACAACCTGTGCATCGATTGCCGCCGCTGCCTCGTCGCCTGTAATGACGTGCGTGGCGTGGGCTGTCTCGAGGTGAAGGAAGTCGAGACGCCGCAGGGCAAGCGCACCTATGTCGGCACCATCGCGCCGACCCTGATCGAATCCGGCTGTACCTTCTGCCAGGCCTGTGTGACCGTGTGTCCGACGGGCGCACTGATGGACCGCACGCTCGACCCCGCGAAGCGCGAGGAGTCGATGGTGCCGTGCAAGAACGCCTGCCCGGCGGGCATCGACGTGCCGCGCTACGTGCAGCTCGCGGCCGAAGGCAAATACGGCGAGGCGATCGCGGTGGTGCGCGAGCGGCTGCCGTTCCCGGGCATCCTCGGCCGCGCCTGCTTCGCGATGTGCGAATCGGCATGCCGCCGCAAGGACCTCGACGATCCGCTGTCGATCCGCAACCTCAAGCGCATCGCCGCGGACAACGACACCGGCCTGTGGCGCGAGCATGCGAAGAAGCTGCCGGCGACGGGGAAGAAGGCGGCGGTGATCGGCGCCGGACCGGCGGGCCTGACGGTGGCGTACTACCTCGCCAAGCAGGGCCACGGCGTAACCATCTTCGATGCGCAGCCGGCCGCAGGCGGCATGGCGCGCTACGGCATCCCGTCCTATCGGGTGCCGGCTGAAGTCATCGATAACGAAGTCGCGGAAGTTTCGGCCCTGGGTGTCGAGTTCCGCTACGGCGCCAAGGTCGAGAGCGTCGATACGCTCTTCAACGACGGCTATGGCGCGGTGTTCGTCGGCATCGGCGCGCAGGGCGGCGACAGGCTGGGCATCCCCGGCGACGACCTGCCCGGCGTGGTCGACAGCCCCACCTACCTCAAGGCCGTGACGATGGGCCTGGTGAATACGCCCGAGGGTATCCAGACCGGCAAGAAGGTAGCGGTGATCGGCGGCGGCAACGTCGCGACCGACAACGCGCGTTCCTCGCGTCGCTTCGGCGCCGAGGTCGACATGGTGTATCGCCGCACCCGCGAGGAAATGCCGGCGCGCCTGGAGGAGTTCGAGGGCTGCGTGGAGGAGGGCGTGAATATCCGCTACCTGCTCGCGCCGAAGAAGATCGAGCCGGGCACCAACGGTT
This sequence comes from Aromatoleum tolulyticum, assembly GCF_900156155.1. GTDB lineage: Bacteria > Pseudomonadota > Gammaproteobacteria > Burkholderiales > Rhodocyclaceae > Aromatoleum > Aromatoleum tolulyticum. The sequence goes on along the minus strand of NZ_FTMD01000002.1, from coordinate 181,592 downwards.
ATCGCTTGCAGATCACGTACGCGAAGATGGCGCTCGGTGAGGCCGATGCATCGGGCCGCCGCAAGCCGGTGGAGACTGGCGAGGAAGTCGTCGAGGGCGTCGATCTGGTGATTGCCGCGATCGGCCAATTCCCGAACCGCTTCGAGGGCTTCGGCGTCGAGACCGATCGCAAGGGCCGCATCACGGTGCGCGAGGATTCGATGCTGACGAGCCGGCCTAAGGTGTATGCCGGCGGCGACTGCGTGCTCGGACCTTCGACGCTGATCGAGTCGGTCGCTCAGGGACGTGTCGCGGCCTCTGCGATGGACGTGGTGCTCGGCGGCGACGGCGACATCTCGGAAGTGCTGCTGCGCGACGGCTGGGAGACCAGCCCCTACATCGGGCGCAAGGAAGGCTTCAACAAGATCCGCAAGTTCCACCCGATCATGCTGGCGCCGGAACAGCGCACCGGCTGGGACGAGGTCGAACTGGGCTTCGACGACGCGACGGCACGCGCCGAGGCAGCGCGCTGCTTCAAGTGCAACCTCGCGCCGAAGATTGCCGACGCGGTGCTGCCGCCGGAGTCCTCGCTGAAGTTCGACGAGGCGACGATCGCCTCCGTGCCGACCGAGTCGGGCGTGTTCCAGTTGCTCGATGGCGACAAGAACGTGCTGATGATCAAGGGCGTGGAGAACCTGCGCGAAGGCTTGATGGAGCAGCTCGAGCGGGGCGGCGATGCGACGAACTTCGTGTTCGAGGAAGCCGCGCTCTTCACCTCGCGTGAAAGCCAGATGATCCAGGCCTACCTGCAGCAGTACGGAAAGATGCCGGGCGGCGGATCGGACGAGCTCGACGACCTGTTCTGAGGACCACGCCATGGGACAGGTGATCGATTTCTGGTCGGCGGAGGAAATCCGCCCGTCCGTCAAACCCGAGGCCAAGTGCCGGTGCACGAACTGCGGCGCGGACCTGTGGCACATCCGCTGCGACGGCGAAGTGTGCTGCGCGGACTGCGACGCGGTCTGCCCCTACCGGCTGCAGATGAAGAACGAAAACTGAAACACCCGAAGACGCGCACAGCGAACGAGAACCAGGGGAGACACCATGAGTAAAGCGCAATTCCAGTTCATCACCTACGGCGTGGCCGACGGCCTCGCGACGCTGACGATCAACCGCCCGCCGTTCAACGTCCTCGACATCCCGACGATGGAGGAGATGAACGTCGCGCTCGATCTGTGCCAGGCCGATACCAGCGTGAAGCTGCTGATGATTACCGGTGCGGGCGAGAAGGCCTTCTCCGCCGGCGTCGAGGTCGCGGACCACACGCCGGACAAGGTCGACCGCATGATCGAGGTCTTCCACGGCATCTTCCGCCGCATGCAGCAGCTGCAGATCCCGACGCTGGCCGCCGTGAATGGTGTGGCGTTGGGTGGCGGCATGGAAGTCGCGATCGCGTGCGACATGCTCGTCGCGGCCTCCAACGCCAAGTTCGGCCAGCCCGAGATCAAGCTCGCGGTGTTCCCGCCGATCGCCGCGGTGCTGCTGCCGCGCCTGGTGCCGCCGGCCCGTGCGCTGGAACTGCTGCTCGGCGGCGAGAACATCGGCGCCGACGAGGCGAAGGCGATCGGGCTGGTGAACCGCGTGTTCGCGAAGGAAACCTTCGCCGCCGACGTGCAGGCTTTCGTCGCTCCCTTCATGGGCCTGAGCCGTGCGGCGCTCGCCAGCACCCGCAAGACTATCCGCGCTGTGGCAGACAAGCCCTTCGGTGCCGCGCTCGACACGGCCGAGAACATCTATCTGAAGGAGCTGATGAACACCGACGATGCGAAGGAAGGGCTCGCGGCCTTCCTCGAGAAGCGCAAGCCGGTGTGGCGGAATACTTGAGAAATGTGATTAGCAGGTTCCTTCCCCTTCAAGGGGAAGGACAGGATGGGGATGGGTCAAGGTTGCGGTGAAGCATTAGACCCATCCCCACCCCGGCCCTCCGCTTGAAGGGGAGGGAGAAAACCGCAGCACCTCACATGACTACCGAAAGATAAAGGGAGACAAAGCGTGATTCCTGAATTCATCGATACCTGGCAGATGACCGAGCCGGGCAAGCTGCAGAAGACCCGCGTGCCGATGCCCGAGCTGCAACCGGGCGACGTGGTGGTGAAGATCGCCGGCTGCGGCGTGTGCCATACCGATCTGTCGTACTACTACATGGGCGTGCCGACGGTGCAGAAGCCCCCGCTGTCGCTGGGCCATGAGATTTCGGGCACGGTGATCGGCGGCGAAGCGTCGATGATCGGCAAGGAAGTGATCGTGCCGGCCGTGATCCCCTGCGGCGAGTGCGAGTTGTGCAAGACCGGCCGCGGCAACCGCTGCCTGTCGCAAAAGATGCCGGGCAACTCGATGGGCATCTATGGCGGGTATTCGAGCCACATCGTCGCGCAGTCGAAGTACCTGTGCGTGGTCGAGAATCGCGGCAGCACGCCGCTGGAGCACCTCGCCGTGGTCGCCGATGCCGTGACCACGCCTTACCAGGCTGCGGTACGCGCGGACCTGAAGAAGGACGATCTGGTGATCGTCATCGGCGCGGCCGGCGGCGTCGGCAGCTTCATGGTGCAGACCGCCAAGGGCATGGGTGCGAAGGCCGTCATCGGCATCGACATCAACGAAGAAAAGCTGACGATGATGAAGGACTTCGGTGCCGACTTCATCATCAACCCGAAGGACAAGAGCGCGAAGGACGTCAAGGAGCTCTTCAAGGGCTTCTGCAAGGAGCGCGGCCTGCCGTCGAACTACGGCTGGAAGATCTTCGAGGTCACCGGCAGCAAGCCGGGCCAGGAGCTCGCGCTGTCGCTGCTGTCCTTTACGGGCAAGCTCGTCATCGTCGGTTACGGCACGGCCGAGACCAACTACATGCTGTCGAAGCTGATGGCCTTCGACGCCGAGATCATCGGCACCTGGGGCTGCCCGCCGGACCGCTACGCCGCCGTGCGCGACATGTGCCTCGACGGCCGCATCAAGCTCGGACCCTTCGTCGAAACCCGCCCGATGAGCCAGATCGAACAAGTGTTCGACGAGGCCCACCACGGCAAGCTCAAGCGGCGCGTCATCCTGACGCCCGATTTCTGATCACGCACACCACTGGACAAAACAGGAGACATCTCATGGCACTCGATTGGCTGCGCCGCGACAACGAACTCAAGGATCACGCACTGCTCGGCGAGGAGCATTTCGGCACCGAAGCGCCTTCGGTGATCTTCGAGAAGCGCCCCGTCACCGACCCGCAGGGCAACCAGGTCCCGGGCCTGTACGCCGCCTGGATCATCCTGAACAACCCGACGCAGTACAACTCCTACACGACCGAGATGGTCAAGGCCGTGATCGCAGGCTTCCAGCGCGCGTCGTCGGACCGCTCAGTTGTCGCCGCGGTGTTCACCGCTGTCGGCGACAAGGCCTTCTGCACCGGCGGTAACACGGCCGAGTATGCCGGCTACTACTCGAAGCGCCCGAACGAGTATGGCGAATACATGGATCTGTTCAATGCCATGGTCGATGGCATCCTGAACTGCAAGAAGCCGGTGATCTGCCGCGTGAACGGCATGCGCGTCGGCGGCGGCCAGGAGATCGGCATGGCGACCGACCTGACCGTGACCTCCGACATGGCGGTGTTCGGCCAAGCCGGCCCGAAACACGGCAGCGCGCCGGACGGCGGTTCGACCGACTTCCTGCCGTGGATGCTGAACATGGAAGACGCGATGTACAACTGCATCTCGTGCGAGCCGTGGAGCGCGTACAAGATGAAGGCCAAGAACCTCGTCACCAAGGTCGTTCCGGTGCTGAAGAAGGATGGCCAGTGGGTGCGCAACCCCCTCGTCCGCACCGACGCCTACGTCGATGACGGCGAACTGGTGTACGGCGAACCCGTCTCCCCCGAGCAGGCGAAGGCAGCGAAGGAGCTGATCGGGCAATGCACTACGGACTTCGCGAAGCTCGACGAAGCAGTCAATGCGCTGGTGTGGAAGTTCACCAACCTGTTCCCGCACTGCCTGGTCAAGACGATCGAGGGCATCCGCGGCAAGAAGAAGTTCTTCTGGGATCAGCTCAAGGTCGCGAACCGCCACTGGCTGGCTGCGAACATGAACCACGAGGCCTACTTGGGCTTCACGGCGTTCGATAGCAAGAAGCAGACGGGCAAGGACGTCATCGACTTCATCAAGTACCGTCAGCTGATCGCCGAAGGCGCGATGTTCGACGAGAACTTCGCCGAGCAGGTGCTCGCGAAGCCGAAGGCCTGACGCCAGGGCGCTAAAAGTTTCATAAGGTCTCTCCCTTCCCGGGGTGGTGGATGCGGCATTGGTCGTTTTCCTCCCACCCCGGCCTTTTCTGATGCGGGGGAGCATTTGCAGTTCACCGGCGGTGCATCTGCCGCCATGCGGTTGAAGGGGACTTGCATGCAGTTGAAGGACAGGGTCGCAATCGTGACCGGAGCGGGGCAGGGCATCGGCGCGGCGGTCGCGAAGGCCTACGGGCGCGAAGGCGCGAAGGTCGCAGTCATCGATCTGGATCTCGCCGCCGCCGACCGGGTCGCGGCACAGATCGTCGAAGCGGGTGGACAGGCGATCGGGGTGGCCTGCGACGTCGCGAATCGCGAGCAGGTCGAAGCGATGGCCGCCAGGGTCAATGCCGAATGGGGACGCATCGACATCCTCGTCAATAACGCCGGCATCACCCGCACGGCGATGCTCAACAAGATGACGCCGGAGCAGTGGAACCAGGTGTTGGCCGTGCATCTGACGGGCGCGTTCAACTGCCTGCAGGCAGTGGTCGGCGGCATGATCGAACGCCAGTACGGTCGCATCATCTACGTCACTTCCACTGCCGGCGTGCTCGGCACGATCGGGCAGATCAACTACAGCGCGGCCAAGGCCGGTGTGCTCGGCATGACCAAGAGCACCGCGAAGGAGCTCGCGCGCTACAACATCACCGCGAATGCGATCGCGCCGGGAGCGGCCACGCCGATGACCGAGACGATCCGCACCGACGAGCGCTTCAAGGAAAAGTACCTCGACCGGATTCCTCTCGGGCGCTGGGCCGAGCCGGAGGAGATCACACCGGTGTTCGTGTTCTTCGCATCCGACGCGTCGAGCTACGTCACGGGACAGATTCTTGCAGCCGATGGCGGACTGACGATCCACTGAGAAATCCGCAACGCCACGCCAGCAAGAACCATAAGTAGAGGAGGAGTAAATGGCAGAACTCAGCGTCGCGGATCAAAGTGTCAGTCCTCCGCGCATCACCATCCCGCGCGAGTACAACGCCGCGCACGACCTCATCGAGCGCAACCTGCGCGCCGGGCGCGGCAGCAAGACGGCAGTGATCGACCACGCGGGAAGCTATACCTACGCGCAGCTTGCCGAACGAGTCGATCGCTTTGCCCATGCCCTGGGTGAGTTGGGCATCAGAATGGAGGAGCGGGTGCTGCTGTGCCTGCTCGATACCGTCGATTTCCCCACCGCCTTCCTCGGTTGCATCAAGGCCGGCGTCGTCCCGATTCCCGTCAACACCCTTCTGACGGCGTCCGATTACACCTACATGCTGCGCGACAGCCGTGCGCGTGGTCTGGTCGTTTCGTCGGCCCTGCTGCCGGCCTTTTCCAGCGCGATCGAAGCCAGCCCCTTCGTCAAGAATGTCGTCGTTTCGGGCGGCGATGCGGGCATGCGCGGCGGGCATCTCGATTTCGCCGAACTCGTCGCCTCCCCGCGTCCGCCGTACGAGGCGGCCCAGACCTGTTGCGACGATCCCTGTTTCTGGCTGTATTCGTCTGGTTCCACAGGGGCACCCAAGGGGACGGTGCACCTGCACTCCAGCCTGATCAACACCGCCGAGCTGTATGCGACACCGATCCTGGGTGTGCGCGAGAACGACGTCGTCTTCTCGGCAGCGAAGCTGTTCTTTGCCTACGGGTTGGGCAACGGCCTGACCTTCCCGCTCGCCGCGGGCGCCACCGCCGTGCTGATGGCCGAACGGCCGACGCCCGATGCGGTGTTCCGCGTGCTGCGCGAGCACCAGCCGACGATCTACTGCGGCGTGCCGACCCTGTACGCATCGATGCTGGCGAGCCCGGCGCTGCCGGGGCGCGAGGAACTGTCGATTCGCCGCTGCGCCTCCGCCGGCGAGGCTCTGCCGGCCGAAGTGGGCAATCGCTGGACCGAGCATTTCGGCGTCGAGATCCTCGACGGACTCGGCTCGACCGAGATGCTGCACATCTTCCTCTCGAACAGGGCAGGGGACGTCCATTACGGCACCAGCGGCAAGCCGGTGCCGGGATACGAGCTGCGCCTGATCGGTGACGACGGGGAGGAGGTCGCTCCCGGCGAGGCCGGCGAACTGCAGGTGCGCGGTCCGACCAGCGCGGCGCTCTACTGGAACAACCGGACCAAGAGTCGCGAGACCTTCGTCGGCCAGTGGACGCGCAGCGGCGACAAGTACAGCCAGGACGCTGACGGCAACTACGTGTACGCGGGGCGCAACGACGACATGCTCAAGGTCGGCGGTATCTACGTCTCGCCGATCGAGGTCGAATCGGCCCTCATCACGCATGCTGCGGTGCTCGAAGCGGCAGTGGTCGGAAAGGCGGACGATGACGGCCTGATCAAGCCGCTGGCCTTCGTCGTGCTGAAGCCCGGACGCATGCCCGCGGCGGATCTTGCCGACGAGCTGAAGCTCCACGTCAAGAGCAAGCTCGCTCCGTACAAGTACCCGCGCTGGCTGGAGTTCGTCGACGAGCTGCCCAAGACGGCAACCGGCAAGATCCAGCGTTTCAAGCTTCGTTCGCTTTCAGGGGCGTAGATCCCGCGCGAAAAACATAACCAGAGCCGCCCGAGCGGCCTAACCAAAGGAGGAGTGTGAGATGGAGCAAGGATTCAATCGCCGTCGTTTCCTGCTGTCCACTGCCGGTATCGCTGGGGGGCTTGCCCTGCCCGCAGCTCCGGTCTTCGCTCAAGGGGCGAAGAAGATCCGGGTCGGGCTGATGCTGCCATACACCGGCACCTACGCCTCGCTGGGTACCGCCATCACCAACGGTTTCAAGCTCGCGGTCGATGAGGGCGGAGGCAAGCTCGGCGGGCGCGAGATCGAGTACTTCACCGTCGATGACGAGTCGGACGCGGCAAAGGCGCCGGAAAATGCCAACAAGCTCATCAAGCGTGACAACGTCGATGTGCTGGTAGGTACCGTCCATTCGGGCGTCGCGCTGGCGATGGCGCGCGTCGCGCGCGAGACCAACACCCTGCTGATCGTGCCGAACGCGGGCGCAGACGAGATTACGGGCCCGTTATGTGCACCGAATATCTTTCGCACCTCGTTTTCGGCGTGGCAGCCGTCCTACGCCATGGGCCAGGTGATGGCCGACCGCAAGCACAAGAACGTCGTCACGCTTGCGTGGAAGTATTCGTTCGGCGAACAGTCGGTGGCGGGCTTCAAGGAGGCATTCGAGAAGGCCGGCGGCAAGGTCGTGAAGGAAATGTACCTGCCATTCCCGAACGTCGAATTCCAGCCCTACCTGACCGAGATCGCGGCGCTCAAGCCCGACGCCGTATTCGTGTTCTTCTCGGGCGGCGGCGCGGTGAAATTCGTGCGCGATTACGCGGCGGCCGGACTACGATCCTCGATCCCGCTGTACGGTCCCGGCTTTGTTACCGACGGCACGCTGGAGGGGCAGGGCGAGGCGGCGGAGGGGATGCTGACCACGCTGCATTACGCCGACAACCTGGACCTGCCAAAGAGCAAGTCCTTCAAGGCGGCGTATTTCAAGGCGTTCAAGATGCAGCCGGACGTCTTCGCGGTGCAGGGCTATGACGCGGCACAACTGTTTGCGGCAGGCCTCGCCCAGGTGAACGGTGATGTCGGCAAGCGTGCCGACATGATCAAGGCGATGGAAACCGCGACCATCGACAGTCCGCGCGGGGCGTTCACCTTGTCGAAGGCGCACAACCCGGTGCAGGACATCTATCTGCGCAAGGTCGAAGGCAAGGAGAACAAGTTCGTGTCGGTGGCGGCCAAAGCGTTGGCCGACCCTGCGCGCGGCTGCCGAATGTAATCCGGTTGCCTGCCCCGGCGGGGCCAGCGCGGGCGCGCACGCAAAGTGGCGCCCCCACGCGGACAAGGCCTCGCCGGCGCGGCACCATGCCTGCGGCAGACATTCGCCCTTTGCGGGCGAACGTCTGATCCGCTTCACCTGCATTCGGGTGCCTCGACGCGCCCGGAAGGATACGGCGATGGATTTCTCGACCTTCCTGATCCAGCTGCTGAACTCGTTTCAGTACGGACTGCTGCTGTTCCTGGTGGCCAGTGGGCTGACCCTGATCTTCGGCATCATGGGCATCATCAACCTCGCCCACGGCAGCTTCTACATGATGGGCGCCTACATGGCGTTCTCGCTCACCGCCCTCTCGGGCAACCTGCTCGTCGCGATTATCGTGGGTGTTGCACTCAGTGTGCTGATCGGCTTCCTGCTCGAGTGGGCGCTGTTCAGCAGACTGTATAAACGCGACCATCTCGATCAGGTGCTGCTGACCTACGGCCTGATCCTGATCTTCGAGGAGCTGCGCAGCCTGCTTGTCGGCGACGACGTGCACGGCGTGCCCATCCCCGAGCTGCTGTCGGCGTCGATCCAGCTCAGCGAAACGCTGAGCTATCCGGTGTACCGGCTGTTCATGTCCGCCGTCTGCATCCTGCTGGCGATCGTGATGTACTGGCTAATCCGCCACACGCGCCTCGGGATGATGATCCGTGCCGGCAGTTCGAACCGCGAGATGGTGCAGGCGCTGGGCATCAACATCGACCTGATCTACCGCATCGTGTTCGGCCTCGGGGTCACGCTCGCGGCCTTCGCCGGGATGCTCGCGGCCCCGGTGTCGTCGGTCTATCCCGGCATGGGCAACCAGGTGCTGATCATCTGCTTCGTCGTCGTTGTGATCGGCGGCGTCGGGTCGGTGTGGGGCGCGCTCGTAGCCGCGCTGCTGATCGGCCTGGCCGACACCTTCGGCAAGGTCATCGCGCCCGACTATGCGGGCCTTGCCGTGTATGTGCTGATGGCCGCGGTGCTGCTGTGGCGGCCCGAAGGCATCTTCCGGAGGATCTGACGATGCCGCTCGCGCGCAAGAAAACCCGCAACTACCTGCCGCTCGTGCTGCTGATGCTGGCGCTTTTTCCCATCTTCGGTTCGAGTTATTACAACGAACTGATCGGGAAGATCATGATCATGACGATCTTCGCGATGAGCCTGGACCTGCTGGTCGGCTTCACCGGCCTTGTCAGCTTCGGGCACGCGGCGTTCTTCGGTGTCGCCGCTTACAGCGTGGTGCTGCTGTCGCCGAAGTACGATCCAGGCAACCTGTTGCTCGTCCTGCCGGGAGCGGTATTCACCGGTGCGGCGGTCGCCTTCGTCGTGGGGCTCTTCGTGCTGCGCACGAAGGGGATCTACTTCATCATGGTGACGCTCGCGTTCGCCCAGATGATCTATTTCGTGTTTCACGACACGCCGCTGGGCGGGGGCTCGGACGGGGCCTTCCTCAACGTGAAGCCGGAACTGCGCATCGGCGAAAAGGTGCTGCTCGACCTCAACGAGCCGATGCAGTTCTATTACGTCGTGCTGGTCCTGCTGGTCGTGGCCTACGTGTTCCTGCGGGTGCTGCTGCGCTCGCCGTTGGGGCATGCGCTGGCGGGGATCCGGAGCAACGAGCATCGCATGCTCTCGCTGGGCTTTCCCGTGTTCCTCTACAAGCTCGCCGGGTTCGTTACCGCGGGAGGGATCGCCGGGCTGGCCGGTTTCCTGTCCGCCTGCCAGTACGGTTTCGTCACGCCGGAGATCCTGTCCTGGCACCAGTCGGGCAATGTGCTGCTGATGGTGATCCTGGGCGGCATGGGCACACTGAACGGGGCCGCGATCGGAGCCTTCGCGTTCGTGGTGCTGCAGGAGGTGTTTTCCGCACTGACGAAGCACTGGCAACTGCTGATGGGGGTCGTCATCGTGACGGTCGTCATGGTGCTGCCCGGCGGGCTGTCGAGCCTGCCCGCGCGACTGAAGGGTCTGCTGATCGGGGGAGGCAACCGCAATGGCTGAACTCGTTCTCTCGGCACGTGGCATGTCCCGCCGTTTCGGGGGGCTGTACGCCAACAAGGACGTATCGCTGGACATGCACAAGGGCGTGCTGCATGCGGTCCTCGGACCCAACGGCGCAGGCAAATCCACGCTCATCAACCTGCTTTCCGGTGACTTGCCTCCGTCTGCGGGAGAGATTCTCTACCGCGGCGAAGACATCTCGGGATGGAGCCCGGACAAGCGTTCGCGCGCCGGCATTGGCCGCAGCTACCAGCGTACAAACATCTTCCCCGGCTTCACGGTGTTCGAGAACTGTCGCCTCGCCGCGCAGTCGCGCGCACCGAGGGCGCTGCGCGTCTTCTCGAAAGCCGTTTCTTTCGCCGACCTGCGCGACGCGGCCGACCGGGCGATCGCGCAGGCAGGGCTTGCCGAGCGGCGCGATGTCGTCGCGGCGACCTTGAGCCACGGCGAGCAGCGGCAACTGGAAATCGCGATGGTGCTCGCGACCTCGCCCTCGGTGCTGCTGCTCGACGAACCGCTCGCCGGCATGGGCCCTGAGGAGTCGCAGTCGATGGTGGCGCTGCTGAAGAAGCTCACCCCGGATCACGCCATCCTGCTCGTCGAACACGACATGGACGCGGTGTTCGCGGTCGCCGACGTGATCACGGTGATGGTGGCGGGGCAGGTGCTCGAAAGCGGACCGCCGGATCAGATCCGCGACAGCGTCGCGGTTCAGGAAGCCTACCTGGGTGAAGGAGAACCGGACGATGAGTGACGTACTCCTGGAAGCCGAAGGGCTGCACGCCTTCTACGGCAGCAGCCACATCCTGCACGGCATCGATTTCCACATCAGCCGCGGCGAGACGGTCGGCCTGATGGGCCGCAACGGCATGGGCAAGACCACGCTGATCCGCAGCATGCTCGGCCACGTGCGCCCGCGCCACGGCCGCGTTGCGGTGCGCGGCAAGACGATGACGGGCGCGCGGCCCTATCTCATCGCGCGCAAGGGCATCGCCTACGTGCCCGAGGGTAGGGGAATCTTCCCTAACCTGACGGTGCGCGAAAACCTGATCATGGGGGCGAAACCGGGCGTCGACGGGCGGCGCGACTGGACCTACCAGCGCGTGCTCGACACCTTCCCGCGCCTTGGTGAGAGGCTCACCAACGGCGGCAATCAGCTTTCCGGCGGCGAGCAGCAGATGCTCACGATCGGCCGCGCGCTGATGACGAACCCGGACCTGCTGATCCTCGACGAGGCGACGGAGGGGCTCGCGCCGCTGATCGCCAAGGAGATCTGGTACATCATCCGCCAGATCCGTGCCACCGGCATCGCCACCATCGTCATCGACAAGAACCACGCGGCAGTGACGTCGATTTCCGACCGCAACGTCATCCTCGTGAAGGGTCAGGTCGCCCACGAGGCGAGCAGCGCCGAGCTGCGCGCGAACCCGGACCTGCTGCACAAACATCTGGGCGTGAGCTGATCGCCCGTCACCGAACTGCGCGGCTCCACAAGGAGCCCTGCGGGATTAAAACGATACCAGGAGACACGGCGGCATGAGAAACATCGATGTACACAAACTGATCGACGAGGCGAAATTCAATCGCTTCCACTGGCAGGTCCTGTTCTGGTGTGCCCTGATCATCATCTTCGACGGCTACGATCTGGTGATCTACGGGGTCGTGCTGCCGGTGCTGATGAAGGAATGGGGCCTGTCGCCGATCCAGGCCGGCACCCTCGGCAGCTATGCGCTGTTCGGCATGATGTTCGGCGCACTGGTGTTCGGTCCGATGTCCGACCGCTTCGGGCGCAAGAAGGTGATCGCGGTGTGCGTGATCCTCTTCAGCCTGTTCACCTTCCTCAACGGCTTCGCGCGCGATGTTACCGAGTTCGCAGTCTGCCGCTTCCTGGCAGGACTGGGGATAGGAGGCGTGATGCCCAACGTCGTCGCCCTGATGACCGAGTATTCGCCGAAGAAGCTGCGCACCACGCTGGTCGCGATCATGTTCAGCGGCTATTCGGTGGGCGGCATGCTGTCGGCGGGGCTGGGCATCTACCTGATCCCGGCCTACGGCTGGTCCGCGGTGTTCTTCGTCGCGGGGTTGCCGTTGCTGCTGCTGCCCGTGATCCTCTACCTGCTGCCCGAATCCATCGGCTTCCTGCTGCACGCGAAACGCGACCAGGAGGCGGCCATCCTGCTGTCGCGCGTCGAAGGCAGCTTCGTTCCGCAGCCGGGCGACCGCTATGATTTCCCGACCGGAACCACCGGCCACGCTCCCCTCGTGGCACTGTTCAAGCACGGCCGCGCGCTCAGCACGATGATGTTCTGGGTGGCCTTCTTCATGTGCCTGCTGATGGTCTACGCGCTGGCATCGTGGCTGCCGAAGCTGATGACGCAGGCGGGCTATGGTCTCGGCTCCAGCCTGTCCTTCCTGCTGGTGCTGAACCTGGGTGCCATCTTCGGCGCAGTGGGAGGCGGGGTCGTCGCGGATCGCCTGCACCTGAAGACGGTGCTGATGGTCTTCTTCGTGATTGGATCGGTCTCGATCAGCCTGCTCGGCTATAAGAGTCCGACGGAGGTTCTGTACATCCTCGTCGCGCTGGCCGGAGCGACCACCATCGGTTCCCAGATCCTGCTGTACGCGTATGCGGCGCAGTTCTATCCGATGGCGATCCGCTCGACCGGTATCGGCTGGGCTTCGGGCGTCGGCCGCAGCGGTGCGATCCTCGGACCCATCGTCGGCGGCACGCTGCTGGCGATGGCCATGCCGCTGCACTTCAACTTCCTGTTCTTCGCGATCCCGGGCGCCATTGCGGCATTCGCGGTCTCGCTGATCTCGCGCAGCGCGTTCCACGCGCCCGAAGAAGAGCAGCCGCTCGCCTTTGCGGGCGAAATCGGTGTCGTGACCGAATAAGACTGCGGAGAACGCCCGCCCCGTAGTCGGGGCGGGCGCCGTCGGTCGTGGGGCGGCGCGCCCCGCGGGACCGACCTACTTGATCGAAAACCGCGCCGTCGCCGGCGCCTTGCCGGCGAGCGTGACCACCGCCACCGCCTTGGTGCCCGAACCGACCTTGAACGCGCCGTTGGCTTCGAGCTTGTTGTCGCCGGCCGGGGCGAGGTTGGCTTCGGTTTTCTCGGCACCGTTCAGCAGCGTGACTTTCGCCGTGCCGCCGGTCGTGTCGACCTTCCTGCCGTGATCGTCGAGATACAGCGTCAGGGCCTCGGGCGTCGCGACCAGTTCATACACCACATCCTTGACCTCGACGACGGCGCCGCCGTGCCGGGGTGTCAGGTCGTGACCCGCACCGGCGAAGACGGCGGGGGCGGACAGGATCGCGATGGCGGCGACCAGGGTGTTGAGTGATTTCATCGGTTTCTCCTTTGATGTCGATGCTGGGGCGGATGAAGGGGGGAGGTCGTTCAATACGCCTCGCCGCCCGAATCGGCGACGAGACGCTCCATCGGCTTGCGCCCGAAGATCCAGACCATTGCGGGCGTCACGAAGGTATCGAGCAGCGTCGAGCTGATCAGGCCCGAGAAGATCACCACGGCGACGGGATGCAGGATCTCGGTGCCCGGTTGTTCGGCCTCGAACAGCAGCGGGGCGAGCGCGAAGGCGGCGACGAGCGCGGTCATCAGCACAGGCGTCAGCCGTTCGAGCGAGCCGCGCACGAGCATGTGGCGGTCGAATTTCTCGTCCTCGAAGGCGCACAGGTTGATGTAGTGGCTGACCTTGAGGATGCCGTTGCGCGTCGAGATGCCGGCGAGCGTGATGAAGCCGATCAGCGCCGCGACCGACAGCGGCTGGCCGGACAGCCACAGGCCGATCACCGAGCCGACCAGCGCGAGGGGGATGTTCGCCATGATCATCAGTGCGAGCGCGGTGCTCTTGTAGCGGCTGTAGAGGACGAGGAACACCATCGCGGCGGAGACCAGCGACAGCAGGCCGATCAGGCGGCTGGATTCCTCCTGCGCCTCGAACTGGCCGCCCAGGTCGATGAAGTAACCTTCCGGCAGCGGCGTATCGGCGATGACCTTGCGGATATCGGCAATGACGTCCGACAGCGGGCGTTGCGACGCGTTGGCGGACAGCACGATGCGTCGTTTGCCGTCGTCGCGGCTGATCTGGTTGGGGCCGTCGGATTCGTCGATGCGCGCGAGCTTCGATAGCGGCACGCGACCGTTCGGCGTGTCGATCAGGACGTTGGCGAGGCCGTCCACCGAGCGTGCGGCATCGGGCAGGCGCAGCACCAGGTTGAAGCGGCGGTTGCCTTCGATGACCTGCGTGATGCGTTCGCCGTCGACCAGCATCTTCAGCTCCTCGAGCAGTTTCGACGGCGGCAGGCCGTAGGCCTCGGCGGCGTCGAAGTCGACGCGCACCTTGATCTGCGGCGTGAGCACCTGCTTTTCGATCTCGAGGTCGGCCAGGCCCTCGATGCCGGCGAGGCGGCCGCGCAGGGCATCGGCCTGGGCGCGCAGCGTGTCGAGGTCGTCGCCGAAGACCTTGATCGCGATCTGCGCACGCACGCCGGAGAGCAGGTGGTCGATGCGATGGCTGATCGGCTGGCCGATGCCGATCGCCGCCGGCAGGCTCGCGAGGCGTTCGCGGATGTCGGCATACACCGCGTCGAGCGGGCGCTCGCCCGGGCGCAGCGCGATGTCCAGCTCGGACGAATGCACGCCCTCGGCATGTTCGTCCATCTCGGCGCGGCCCGAACGGCGGCCGACGTGCACCACTTCCGGCACCTCGCGAATGAGGTGCTCGGCCTGCGTCGCGATGCGTACCGACTCGGTGAGCGTGGTGCCCGGGTTCAGGCGCAGGCCGACCAGCACCGTGCCCTCGTTGAAAGGTGGCAGGAAGGTTGTCGGGAAGAAGGGCACCAGCGCCAGCGCGGCGGCGACCGCGACGGCCGCGGCGGCGAGCAGCGTGCGGGCGTGGTCGAAGCTCCATTCCAGCGCCGCGGCGTAACGCTTCTTGAGCCAGTGCACCAGCCGCGTGTCGCCGTGATCCAGGCTCTTCATGCGCGGCAGGAGGTAGAACGCCATCACCGGCGTGAGCGTCACGGACACCAGCATCGAGGCGAGGATGGAGGTGATGTAGGCGATCCCCAGCGGCATGAATAGCCGCCCTTCGATACCGGGCAGCGCGAACAGGGGCACGAACACGAGCACGATGATGAAGGTCGCGTACACGATCGCCGAGCGCACTTCCAGCGTGGCCTTGCCGATCAGTTCGAGCGGGTTCAGGCGGGCGTGGCCCTCGGCGCCGCGCCGGCGCTCCTGCTTGAGTCGCCGCAGCACGTTCTCGACGCCGACGACCGCGTCGTCGACGAGCTCGCCGATCGCGATCGCCAGCCCGCCCAGCGTCATCGTGTTGATCGACATGCCGAAGTAGCGGAACACCAGCACGGTCGTGAGGATGGAGGCCGGGATCGCGACGAGCGAGATCAGCGTCGTGCGCAGGTTGGCGAGGAAGAGGTAGAGCACCACCGCGACGATGGCCGAGGCGGCGACGAGCTTGCCCTGCAGGTTGCCGATCGAGGATTCGATGAAGTTGGCCTGGCGGAAGGTCACGCGCGGCGCGTCCATGCCGGCGGGCAGGGACTTCTTCAGCTCGTCGAGCGCGGATTCGATCTCGCGCGTGAGCTTCACGGTGTCGGCGTCGGGCTGCTTCTGCACCGACAGGATCACCGCCGGCTGGCCGTTGAAACCCGCATCGCCGCGCTTGATCGCGGGCGCGAAGGCGACCGCGGCGACCTGCTTGAGCAGGATGCTGCGGCCGTCGCGGACGGCGACCGGCAGGCGTTCGAGGTCTGCGAGGCGGGTGGTGTGGCCGATGTGGCGGATCAGGTATTCGCGCGCATTGAGTTCGAGGAAGCCGCCGCTGGTGTTGGCGGAAAAGCCCTTCAGCGCGCCTGCGATGTCGTCGATGGTGACGCCCAGCGCGGCCATGCGCGCGGTGTCGGGCTGCACCTGGTACTGTCGCACCTCGCCGCCGATGGGGATCGCCTGGGCGACGCCGGGGACCGAGAGCAGGCGCGGGCGCAGCACGAAATCGGCGTATTCGCGCGTGGCCATCGGGTCGATCCTCAAAGGGTCGATCGGGATCGCGATCAGCAGGATCTCGCCCATGATCGAGCTGATCGGCCCCATCGCGACGTGCTCGATACCGGCGGGCAGCTGGTCGCGCACCGTGGTGAAGCGTTCGTTCACCATCTGCCGCGCACGGTAGATGTCGACGCCCCAGTCGAAGCTCACATACACGAAAGCGAGACCGACCGAAGATACCGAGCGCACCGCACTCACGCCGGGCAGGCCGCTCATCGAGACTTCGAGCGGGATCGTGATGAGCTGCTCGACTTCCTCCGGGGCCATGCCGCCGGCCTCGACCTGCAGCGTGACCTGCGGGCGGTTGAGGTCGGGGAAGACATCGACCGGCGTGCGCACCAGCGTCATGCCGCCGTAGAGCATCATCACCGCGGCGAGCGCGAGCACCAGCAGGCGGTTGCGCAGGGATTGATTGACGAGCCAGTCGAACATGAGTCGTCCTCAGCGCACCTGGTTCACGAGGGCTGCGCCCTGCACGACGACCCGGTCGCCGGCGGCAAGCCCATCGGTGATGGTGACGGTCGCGCCATCGAGCGGATGCTGGCGCACGGTGCGCGGCACGAAACGTTCGGCGGAGCTGTGGACCCAGACGATCTCCTGGTTCGCAGGATTCTTCACCAGCGCGGCGGCTGGCACAGGGATGCCGGTGATCTGCTCGCGCGACTGCACGACGACCTGCAGCGGCTGCCCGACGGCGAGCGGCGGCGCCTTGCCCGCGACGGTACGGAACAGCACCGGCAGGCTCTGTTCGCGCAGCGCCCGGCCGGCGCCGACCCATGTCAGCGGAAAGGTGGTCCGCCCGCCGTCGACGGAGGCCGAGGCCTGCGCGACGCCGTCAGCCTGCGTGACGTCGTGCGCGATGGCTTCGACCTGCAGGCGGGCGGGGTCGACGATCTCGAACAGCACTTCGCGTGCCTCCACGACCTGGCCCGTGACCACATTGCTTGCGGCGATGACGCCCGACACGGGGGCGACGAGCGCCTCCGCCGTATTCAGGCTGCCGGCGACTGCGGAGAGGCGTTCGCCCTGGCTGCGCACCTCGGTCTGCGCGGCCTCGATCTCCTTGCGTGGCACGCTGCCTTCCAGCTCCTGCAGGCGGGCGAGCTGCTTCTTCGCGGTATCCAGACTGGCGCGCAACTCGGCCGCCTGCGCCTGCTGGCCGGCGCGCTCGATCGGGCCGGCAGACGGGCGCACGTGCGCGAGAACTTCCCCCTTGCGCACCGCCTGACCGAGCACCGGCAAGCCGCGCGGTCCGGCTTCGATGCGGCCTTCGATAGTCGGCTGCACCTTGCCACCGGCGTTGGGATCCATGACGACCTTGCCGACCCATTGCCAGGTCCGGGGCAGGGACTGCGCCTCGGCGACGACGGTACGGACGCCCAGCTGGCGCTGCGACAGCTTGGGCAGGAACACCGAACCGTCGGGAAGGCGTTTGGGCGCGTCGGGATTGGTCGCGACGGGCATTTCATCGTGGTCGTGGCCACCGTCGTGGCCCGGCCCCGCGAAGGCCGGGACGGCGAGGGCGACGGCGAGGAAAGGGAGAATCAGCCAAGGTGTCAGCGCACGGCCGGGCGCGGGGTGGGGGAGGGTCTTCATGGTTGTTCCGCGAGGGCTGTTCTCAGGACGCCGGGCGGCGGCGACGCAGGCCGAAGGCGAGTGCGAGGATCGCGGCGGCACCGCCGGCGCCCCACCACAGGACGCCCTTCGACGTGCGAGCCGCTCCGGCGCTGGGTACTGCCTGCGCTTGCGGCACGACGAGGTCTGCGGCAAGAAGATCGACATCGTCGCCGGCCGTGATCGTCAGCGTCACCGGATAGCTCCCCGGCGCGGCGAACGGGGCGGCGGCGAAGCGATACAGCTGGCGTTCGGGAACGTATTCGCCTTGCGCCTTGAAACTGCCCGACTCGAGCTCGATCTGCGCATCCGGGACAGGCTCGTTGCTTGCGTAGCGGTCGAGCGTGAGCGCCAGCGCGCCGCGCGAAACGACGCCGACCACCTCGAACAGTTCCGAGTGCGCCTCGAAGCGCGGGACCGCCGGTCCGGATGCGACGGGCTGTGCCTCGTCGTGGTCGTGTCCGCCCTCATGCCCGGGGCCGGCGAGAGCGGGCGTCGCGAGGACTAGGCTGCCGGCGACTGCCAGCGATCCGAGGCGTCGCGCGAAGTGATGCGTTACTGGGATCATGGAAGCAATCCGTAGGCTTGTTTCAGTCGGGACGCCGCGCGGCCGGATTCGAGGCGTGCGCGGCCGAGCGCGAGCTCGGCGTCGAATGCGTCGTTTTCCGCACGCAAGCGCGCGGGAAGGTCGATCTGTCCGAATTCGAATGCCTTGACCAGGAGTTGCCGGCTGTCGGCGGCAAGACGGGCCCGCTCGGCGGCAAAGGTCTCGGCTTGTCTGGCCAGCTCGACGTCGGCACGGGCCGCCTCGACCTCGGCGTTCAGGCGCTCGCGCTGCAGCGTGGCAGTCGTCTCGGCCTCGATGAGCTCCGCGTTCGCCGCGCCGATCAGAGGCCGGTTGCGTGCATCGGAACCGAAGGGCAGACGCACGCCGACACTCGTCGTGTTCGCGTAGCGCTCGCCGAAGTCGCCGCGCTCGCGCTTCATGCCGAGGATCAGCTCCGGGCTGTCGCGCGTCGCAGTGCCCGCCTCGTGCAGCCGGGCGCGCGCCAGGTCTGCCGCGCCGCGCGCCGCGATCAACACCGGATGGGCTTCGAGGTCGCCCGTCTCGGGCGCCGGCTCCGTATCTGCCGGCACCCGCACGACACCGGTCAGCGCCTCGTAGAGCCGTTGCTCGCGCCGTACGCGCGCCACTACCTCGGCCAGGGCCGCCTTCGCGACCAGCACGGCCGCGTGTGCAGTGTTGGCGTCGACACGAGCCAGATCGCCGGCACGAACGCGGCGTTCGACGTCCGCGGCGAGCGCTTCCGTCTGCGCGACGCGGCGTTCGTTCGCGTCGAGATCGTTGCGGGCCAGCCGCAGCGACCATACGGCTTCGCGCACCTCGGCGGCAATGCGAAGCCGGGCAGAGGCGAGATCGCCTTCGAGCGCCGCGGCTTCCGCCTCGGCAGTGGCCGCGCCTGCGGCACGTACGCCGGGCGTGCGCAGCGGCACTTCGAGCTCGGCCTCGACTTCGCGCATCCCGTCGTTGCGATTCAGGCGATCGGATGTGTGCACCAGCGTGAGACTCGGTGGGCTCGCCATCCAGCCGCTCGCCGCGTTGCGTCGTGCGTCCGCAAGTTCGCGCCGCGCCTCGGTCGCGCGCGACGCGGCGCTGCGCTGCCATGCGGCCGCGACGACGGCGCGGATCGTGACGGAGCCGTCGCCACCGGATCGGGAATCCGGCTGCTGGGCGGCCAGCGAAGACGAGACGGCGATCGCGACGAGCATGCCCCAGCGCATGCGATTCGCTTGGCGTCGGGAGTGCGGAGCGGAAGAAGGGGCGGAACGCAATGGCATGACGGCGTGGGCGAACGCGGCCGTTCCGCGCAAGTGTGGATGAGGTGGGCGATGATGCTTGCCGCGGGCAAACGAGACCCTGACGGGTAAATTACATTTTTGTAAGCTTGGACTGCGCCGCGCACGCATCAGACGTGCAACACCGCCGCTGTCCCGACGACCGAAGATCGCGATCCGTAATACGCACGACACACGGCCCCGTTAGCCTCGCCCGGTTCGTATCAGCCACCAGCGACTTCAAGGCCGTGCTCAAGCGATTCCTCCAACCTGCGATCTGGCTTGCCGGACGCCTGAATTTCCGTCACAAGCTGCTCGGCGCCTTCCTGTTGTTTTCCCTGCCGCTGGCGGGCGCGACAGCCCTTTTGCTGCATGGAGCGTCGCAGTCGATCGATCGCATCGTCCTGCAGCGGCAGGGACTTGCGCTGCAAATGCCGGTACTGGGAGTGGTGCGCAGCGTGCAGGACCACTTCGCTGCGTCCCTCGCTGCGGCGCACGGCGACATGGCACTCGAGACGCGTATTACGGCGTCGGTCCGCGAGTTCGAAGGTGCTGCGTCGTCCGTTCTGGCTCATCCGCTCGCCGGCGACGACGGCGGCAGGATCCGCCGGCAATGGGGCGAACTCGCTTCGCGGAGCTTCGCGGACGCCGACGAGGTCCGCGAAGCGCACGAGCGCATGCTGGAAGAGCTGTTCCGCCTGCGCGAAGCCATCGTCGATCGCAGCGGGCTGGGCCTGCAGGACGAGATCTCCGTGCAGGTTGCGACCGGCATCCTCAACGACCAGCTGGTGCCCCTGGTACAAAACCTCGGGCAGGCGCGCGACACCGGCACCGGATTCATCGCCCGCGGCCGCATCGGTTCGTCGCAGCGCGACGCGTTGAGCATGCTGCGCGGCAGCTTCGACACGCTCCTGACGTGGATGAGCAAGAGTGTCGAGAAGACGGGCACGATCGCCCCGGCAACCGGCAAGACGCTTGCAGCGCCGCTGGATACGCTGAATCTCGCGACCCTCGGCCTGCAGGAATTCCTCACGACCAAGCTCATCAGCACGACCGAGTTCGACCTTCCTGCGGCCGACTTCCATGCCAAGGGCAGCGCGGCCCTCGATGCGGCCATGGCCTTCGGTGCGACGCTCGTCCCGGGCATCGACGGGCTGATGGCAGCGGCCGAAGCCAGGGCGCGGACGAGCTTCAACGCGAGCCTGATCGTATTCGGCGCGAGCATCGTGCTGATCGGCTGGATCTTCGCCGGTGCCTATTCGTCGATCATCGGCTCCATCGGGGAACTCGAACGCGCCGTCCGCTCGATGACCGCAGGGGATCTCCGGACCCGCGTCGAGCTGCGGACGCGCGACGAGATCGGTCACGTCGGCGACGGGTTCAACACGATGGCGCGGAGTTTTGCCGAACTCATCGGCAAGGTCGCGGCCGCCGCGGGCGACACGCAATCCGCTGCCGGCATCCTGACCGACCAGATCGGACTGGTGACCACCGCCTCGGGCCGGCAAAGCGAAACCGCGGCGAGCTCGTCCAGCTCCGTGCAGCAACTCGCGGTCAGCGTGCAGGAGGTGGCCGCGCACGCCGAGGACACGAGCCGCATCGTGCGCCAGGCGGCGGATCTCTCCGCCGAAGGGCGCGACGTCGCGGACCGGGCAAAGGCGGAGATGCAGCGCGTCGTCGAAGACATCTCGCGGGCGGTCGACGCCGTGCTCGCGCTGGAAGAGCGATCGCGCAACGTGGATCAGGTCGTGGGCGTGATCTCCGAGATCGCCGACCAGACCAACCTGCTCGCGCTGAACGCCGCGATCGAGGCGGCGCGGGCCGGCGAATTAGGGCGCGGCTTCGCGGTGGTCGCGGACGAAGTCCGCAAGCTCGCGGACCGTACCGGAAAATCCACGCGCGAGATCGGTGGAACGATCCGCGAGATGCGCGCCGGCATACAGGACGTGGTCGCCAGCATCCGCGAGGGCAGCGACCGCGTGGGTGCGAGTTCGGCGAGCTTCTCGAGGGTCCGCGAGGCGCTCGATTCCATCCACGACGAGGTATCGCGCTCCGCGAACTTCATGAGCGAGATCGTCGATGCAACGCGCGCGCAGACCGAGGTCAGCACCGACATCGCGCGCAGCATCGAGCGCATGTCGGCGATGGCGGACGAAAACCACGCCGCCGCACGTCACACGGGCAGCATCATCGACGAACTGCAGCTGCTTTCCGGCGGACTGCGGCATGCGGTGTCGGGCCTGCGCGTCTGACCGGTTCGGGACGCGAGTGCCCGCGCCGGACGCCCCGTAGCGGTGGGCCATTGCGCGGACGACGAGGGCGGCGGACACTATCCGCCTTCAGCTTGTCCGATGCCTGCGCATCGGCCGGCACTCTGCCGCGCGGCGCGTGTCGTGCGGAAACGCGATGCTTCAGCAAACCATGAATCGATTCATTCTGATCGCGGGCAGCCTGCTCGCGGGACTGGGCGTGGCCCTCGGGGCCTTCGGGGCTCACGGTCTGCGCAACGTGCTCGGCGCCGCAGAACTCGGATGGTGGAGCACTGCCGTGCAATACCAGATGTGGCACGCGACCGGGCTCCTCGCGCTCGGCGCCTGGCGGTTGCCGAATACGGGCCCCGTGGCAGTCCTGCTCGTGCTCGGGACGCTCGTCTTTTCCGGCAGCCTGTACGTGATGGCGCTGAGCGGATGGCGCGTGCTGGGGATGATCACCCCGATAGGCGGCACGCTGCTGATCGCCGGCTGGCTGCTGCTCGCGTGGCGGGCGCTGCGCGGGTAGGTGACGCAGCGAGAGTGCGGGTCAGCGCAGGACGGGTCGGTTCGGCAACTCGTTCACCTGCCCGGTGCCGTCGTCGCCCGTATCCGTCGCGGGAAAGGCGGTGCGGAGTACCGCGCTGACGGCGTCGATCGCGCGCCCCAAGCCTTCCTCGTAGCGGCCGGCCCTGAATTCGGGCGTGGCCTCGGCGATCATGCGCTGCCACTCGGCGTCGCTCACGTTCCGCGCCACGGCACGGTCGGCCACGATCTCGATGCGGTGTTCGGCGAGTTGCAGGTAGATCAGGACGCCGTTGTTGAGTTCGGTGTCCCACACGCGCAGCTTTCCGAACTGCGTCACGGCGCGTTCCCGCACGACGGTGGCGATCGGGGCCCCCTTGAGGTGGCGCCACAGATAGCTCAGCGGAAGACTGGCCTCGACGCACAGGCAGATCTCGCCGGTGTGCTGCCGTTCGCTTTCGCGCACGCGCGCCTCGAGGCGCAGCAGTGCGTCCTGCCCGACCGCCCGTCGGGCATCGCCGGCATCCAGCCAAAGGTGGCGGACGAGACGGGCGAGGGCGCTCATCGACATCCCCCGGTTGCCGGATTCATCTTCGCTACCATCGCCCGGACGCGCCTCCACCGCCGAAACTTCCACCGCCGCCCGAGCCGAAACCGCCGCCGCCGAAGCCGCCTCGTCCTCCGCCGCCCCAGATGATCGGTCCGCCGGGACCGCCGCGGCCACCGCGCCCGCCACCGCCGGTGCCGAGCACGAAGACGAACACGATGGCGAGGACGGCGACGATGATGCCCAGCACGAAGCTGCCGAGCAGGAATTTCGCGAGGAGGCCGAAGACGCCGCCAGTTGCCAGGGCGCCGAGCTTGCGGCCCAGGACCGCGACGAGCATGCCGCCGACGATGGGCACGCCGAACATGAGGAAGACGGCGACGTCCTGCAGCGAACCGAATCCGCGCGAGTCGCGGGTGTCGGGCTCGGGCAGGGCCAGGTTTTCGCCGCGGATGCGTGCCATCAGCGCATCCACGCCGGCGTCGATACCGGCGGCGAACCGGCCTTCGCGGAAGGCGGGCGTGATGGCGCGGTCGATGATGTGGAAGGCGGCCAGGTCGGGCACCGCGCCTTCGAGCGCGCGCGCGACCTCGATGCGCACGCGCCGGTCTTCCTTCGCGACGACCAGCAGGAGGCCGTCGCCGACGTCGCGCCGGCCGATCTTCCAGTCCGCCGCGACGCGATAGGCGAAGGCGGCGATGTCCTCGGGCGCCGTCGTCGGCACGACCAGGACGACAAGCTGGCTGCCGCGCTCGGTTTCGAATCGGGCCAGCTTGTCTTCGAGCGCCTGCCGCTCGGCGGACGACAGGGTTCCCGTCTGGTCGATGACGCGTGCCGTCAGCTGGGGAACCGGAATCAGTTCCTGCGCGCCTGCCGCGCCCGGCCACAGCAGCAGCGCAAGGACGCACATCGCCAGGCGCAGGGCGTAATCCAGCGCAAGCATGGGACGGGCGACGATCGGCATCGGGGCAGGGGGACTGACGGCTTCAGCGCTTGGGCGCGCCACCGCCGAATTCCACTGCCGGGGGCCGCGAGATCTCCTGCTCGTTCGCGACGGTGAATCCGACCTTGGGCGCGTAGCTGAACACCATCGCGGTCAGGTTCGTCGGAAAGCTGCGGGCGAGGACGTTGTATTCCTGCACGGTCTTGATGTAGCCGTTGCGCGCGACGGTGATGCGGTTCTCGGTGCCTTCGAGCTGCACGCGCAGATCCTGGAAGGCCTGGTTGGCCTTCAGGTTCGGGTAGTTCTCGGCAACGACGAGCAGGCGCGACAGCGCGCTGCCCAACTGGCCCTGTGCCTGCTGGAAGCGTTCCATCGCCTGCGGGTCGGCGAGCATTTCGGGGGTGAGCTGGATCGAGGTCGCTTTCGCCCGTGCCTCGATCACTCGTGTCAGCGTTTCCTGTTCGAAGTTCGCCTCGCCCTTGACGGTCGCGACGAGGTTGGGAATCAGGTCGGCGCGCCGCTGATACTGGTTCAGCACCTCGGCCCAGGCAGCCTTGCTTTGCTCGTCAAGGCGCTGGAAATCGTTGTAGCCGCAGCCGGCGGTGCTCAGCGCAGCCACAACAGCGGTGGCCGAAGCAAGGCGGCGCAAGAAGGATCTCGACACGTCACACTCCCAGGATCAGGTCAGCCGCATCAGGCGGGTCAATGAGTCGCGCGCAGCCTATGACTGCCGCGACACCCGATATGCGGGAGTGATGATAACCCGCCGCGCGCCGATTGCGACGACGGCGGCAACACAGTGCGCAGCGGGAGGCGGCCTATCCGCTCAGTCGTCGTGCTTCTTGTCCGGTCCGTGGGGCATCACGGTATCGATGGAGATCACGTTGCTGCCGCCCATCCAGGGCAATGTCGGCACGCGCACGCGCATCGACAACCTCGTCGCCTCCGTCCCCGGCTCGTCTTCCGAGCGGCAGAAGGGAATGACCGTCGATTCGATCTTGGGAACCCACGGGAGCTCCGCATGCCGGCGCTCCGGGCGTGGCGACCGGGCGCGCCCGGAAGCGCGCGCCGGTGCACTCTCCGGGCCGTGCTGTCCGAGCCACGTTGCCCAGGACTGCATCCACAGGTTGACCCATGGCATCCCCATCCAGGCCGCCGTTACGTCGGCAAACGGCCATGTCGCGCGCGATTCGTCGGGTGCAGGCTCGACCGGCGGCGCATGCGCCGACTCGTGAGCTATGGCTTTCTTTGGCATGATCGGCTCCTCGGCTTCAAGGCTGGTCATTCCCTGTATAGAGCACCTTGCCGACAGACCGCAAGAGCCGGCCGCACATTCACCACTCCTATTTGGGTTGAGGAACGATGCGCAGGTAGGGCTTGGGAGCCTTCCAGCCGTCCGGGAAGCGGGTCTTCGCCTCGGCGTCGGAAACCGACGGCACGATGATCACGTCCTCACCCGCCTTCCAGTTGACCGGCGTGGCCACCTTGTACCTGGCCGTGAGCTGGATCGAGTCCAGCACGCGCAGGACTTCATCGAAGTTGCGGCCGGTGCTCATCGGGTAGGTGAGCATCAGCTTGATCTTCTTGTCCGGCCCGACCACGAACACCGAACGCACCGTCAGGTTGTCCTGCGCCGTGCGGTCCTGGGCGCTGCCGCTGGCGTTGGGGTGGATCATGTCGTAGAGCTTGGCCACCTTGAGCTCCGGGTCGCCGATCAGCGGGTAATTGACGCGGTGCCCCTGCGTCTCCTCGATGTCCTTCGACCAGCGGTCGTGGTCGCTGATGCTGTCAACGCTCAGGCCGATGATCTTGGTGTTGCGCTTATCGAATTCCTCCTTGAGTCCCGCCATATAGCCCAACTCCGTGGTGCAGACGGGGGTGAAGTCCTTCGGATGCGAGAACAGGATCGCCCACCCGTCCCCGATCCACTCGTGAAACCGGATCGTTCCCTGGGTCGTTTCCGCCGTGAAGTCCGGTGCATCGTCGCCCAATCGCAGTGCCATGTCACACCTCCATGCATTCGTTGCTCCCTGCGCTTCCCCTTGCCCTGTCATCCGTCCTCGCCGGCCCAGAGTCCGGTCGACACGTAGCGCTCACCGGTGTCGGGCAGCACCGTCGCGATGCAGCGCAAGCCGTCCTCGGCCGCCGCCCGGCATGCGACATGCACCAGCGCGCCGGCCGACGGGCCGACGAACAGGCCGGTTTTCGCGAGTTTCCGGCACATCGGGATCGCGTCTTCCATGCGCACGGGCAGCCGACGGTCGATCAGGCTCTCGTCGAGGATCGCCGGCACCATGTCGCCCGGATGACCGAGCGGCTTGAGGCCCTCGATGCCGGGGAATTCGTCGGGGATCGCCGCGATCACGATCGTTGCCGGATGGACTTCCTTGAGCCGGCGCGCGACGCCCGTGAGCGTGCCGCCGGTGCCGATGCCGGCAACGAACGCATCCGGCGGCTTCCCGGTGCTCTCCACGACGCCCCGCAGCAGCTCCGGGCCGGTGGTGTCGTAATGTGCGCGCCAGTTCTCCGGGTTCGAATACTGGTCGCAGTACCAGTAGCGCTCGGGGTGAACGCGCGCGAGGCGGCGCGCCTCGGCTACCGCAAAGTCGTAGCCTTCCAGCGGATCGGTGAGGATCAGTTCGGCGCCGCTGGCGCGGATGCGGTCGAGGCGTTCGCGGCTGGCATTGCCCGGCACGACCAGCGTGACCGGTATGCCCAGCGCCGCGCCGTACAGGGCATACGAGATTCCCGCATTGCCGGACGACGAATCGAGCAGCCGCCGTCCGCCGTCGAGGCGGCCGGTCTGAATGGCCTTCATCAACATGCGCACGACCGGCCGGTCCTTGATCGAACCGCCGGGATTCACCCCTTCGAGGGTGGCGAACACGCGGCAAGTCGGCGCCAGCTCGCGAGCGGCGTGGATTTCGACCAGCGGGACGTGTCCGACGCCGGAGAGCAGGGCGGATTCGCGGATCGGGATCGCTGCCATGACCGTCTTCCGTTGCGGCACGCTTACGCGGCCGTCGCGCAGAACGCTTCGTAGTCGACGTAGCCCGGGAACGCGCGCCCTTCGGCGCACAGCGCGCAGTCGGGATTCGCGGCGAGGCGGTATTCGTCGAAGCGTGCACGCAGGGCGTCGTAATGCAGCAGTCGCCCGACCAGCGGGTCGCCGAGATCGAGCAGCAGCTTGATTGTCTCGACCGCTTCGAGGAGCCCGACGACGCCGGGCAGCACGCCGAGCACGCCTGCGTCGGCGCACGAAGGCGCGAATTCGGCGGGGGGCGGCTCAGGATAGAGGCAGCGATAGCACGGGCCGCGGCGCGCCGGATAACGCGGCCAGAACACCGTCACCTGGCCTTCGAAGCGGTACACCGAGCCGTGTACGCAAGGGATCTGCAGGCGCACGCAGGCGTCGTTGACGAGGTAGCGGGTGGGGAAGTTGTCCGAGCCGTCGACGACGACGTCGTAGCCTTCGAGGATGCGTTCGACGTTGGCCGAAGTCAGGCGCTCGGCGTAGGTCGCGACATTCACGGACGGGTTGAGGCCCTGCAGCGTGCGGCGCGCAGAGTCGACCTTGGGCTGGCCGATGCGCTCGTCGTTGTGCAGGATCTGCCGCTGCAGGTTGGAACGATCGACGACGTCGTGGTCGACAATGCCCAGCGTGCCGACTCCGGCCGCAGCGAGGTACAGGGCCGCCGGCGACCCGAGACCACCGGCGCCGATCAGCAGCACGCGGCTGTCCAGCAGGCGCCGCTGTCCGGCTTCCCCGATTTCCGGCATCGTCAGGTGCCGCGCATAGCGTTCGCGCGCGTGTGGATCGAGGCCGCGCGGGGTCTCGAAGGGCAGGCCTTCGGCCTTCCAGCGCGAGAAGCCGCCCGCCACGGACGCGACCTTGCGATAGCCGAGCCGCTGCAAGTCCTCGGCCGCAAACAGCGAGCGGACACCACCGCCGCACATCACCAGCAGCGGCCGGTCCGTATCGGGAATGGCTTCCTCCACGCGCAGTTCGAGGAAGCCGCGACCGAGGCGGAATGCGCCGCGGGGACTGCCTTGGGCGATCTCGTCCGCCTCGCGCACGTCGATCAGCGCGGCGCCTTGCGCCTGCTGGGCGAACGCTTCGCGCGGACCGATCTCGGGCACGCTCGCCTTCAATTCGGCGATCCGCCGCTCGCGTGCGCCACCAGCACCGCCCGCGACCGCGGGAACGATCGCAAGCACGGCGCCGTCATGGGGCAGGGCGGCCGCAAGCCCGCCCAGATCGCGCACGTTGTCCGCGCCAAGGTAGACATTCACGAAGGGGCGCAGCGAGCCATCCGCCGCACACACGCGCGGCAGTAGTCCTTCGTGGCGACGGGCGAGGGCCTGCAGCGCATCGCCGACCGTGGCGGCCTCGACCTCGACTTCGTCGGCGCCACCGGTATAGGAACGCAACGGCGTCGGAATGCGAACGATGACGTGGCTCATGACAGCACCTCCTCTTCGCCGAACGTTTCGCCCTCCAGCCGCCACGATCGCAACTCGGTGGCGACGCCGGCATTGACCGAGACGATCGGATAGGACCAGCCCGCCCACGCGAATTCGCGATCCGTATCCGACGGCCGGGGCGGATGGTCGGGATGGGAATGCCACACGCCGACCAACTGCAGTCCATCGGCGGCGGCCGCGTATTCGGCGTCGAGATAATCCTGCGGCTCGATCAGGAAACGGTCCGCGGTGCGCTCCGGGTGCACGTTGCGGGCGGGATGGACGGCGCACACGGTCACGGCACCGGCGTCCTGCCGTCCCAGCAGGAGACCGCACACCTCGTCGGGGTAGCCCGTCTGCGCCGCAGCAAGGATGGTGTCGCGCAGCGGGGGTGGCAGTCGCAAGGTCGTCATGGAAGAGCCCCTCGTCACAAATTTCAATAGTCGACTAAATCCGTCTACTTTTGAATGCGATCGGGCGGCCGGAGTTCGCGCCCGCGGCGCGGACGAAGCAAATTTCTATCCGATGCTCGTTACTAGGCGTCGCGCGTTGCAGCCGGCCAGCCGTGATCTATACATGAATCATGGACGGCTCCGCCGGACGGGATGCGCAGCAGGATGCCAATAATGAAGAGAAAAAGATGGCTGTGGCCGGGGCTGATCCTTGTCGGATTCGCCGTCGGCGGCCAGTCCGACGGGCGCGGACAATTTGGCCAGCGCCAAGTCGTCGGCTTGCCGCCGGGTTTTGACGCCGGCGCGCCCGCCCAACCCTATGCCGGACCGCATCCTTCGCGCCTCGAACGGCCGGCCGAAACCTTCCGCTTTCCGATCATGCTCGGTCAGGTCGGCCCGAGCGAGCCGCTGTTTGCCGGCCCGAACCAATATCCCTTCATCTGCGACACCGCAAACTCGGGCCTGGGGGTTCCGCTTGCGGACAATTCGGAGGGGATAGGGACGCCGGTCGATTCCAGCGACGACACCACGGACGGAAGGCGCAAGGCTGCGGCCTTCAGCAAGGATTGCCTGGCACCGACGAAAGCCTGGTACTTCTACAAACCGGTGGGCGAGAAGCATTTTGCGCGCTGGAACGTCGAGTCGGAGGACGTCGACACGATCACAATCAATGGTGCCCGCATACCCTTCATCGTGCGTGTCGAGATGGGCACGATCAACCGCTTCATCTACCTCATCGCGGTCCTCAAGGGCGCGCGCGAGCTCATCGACGCTCCCGCCGCCGATCGCTGGAACCGTCGCCTGATCTACCAGTTCTACGGTGGGGTTGGAATCGGTCATCGACAGGGCAGGGCGAGCGTGAAGGCGGTTCTCGATGATCGCCGCGAACAGCTTGCGCAGGGCTACGCGGTCGTCGCGTCGACGGGAACGACGAGCCGGAACCACTTCGACATCTGGCTCGCGGAAGACACCGCACTGCGCGTCAAGCGGCAGTTCGTCGCGCTGTACGGCGAGCCCGACTACACGGTCGGCGTGGGCGCCTCGGGGGGCGCGATCCAGCAATATCTCCTCGCGCAGAACCGCCCCGGCCTGATCGACGCGGCGATCGCCCAGTATTCGTATCCGGACATGATCACGCAGACGATCCCGGTGTTCGACTGCGAACTGCTCGAGTATTACTTCGACGTCACCGACGGCAACAACCGCGCCTGGCGCAAGGCCGAACACCGGCGCTGGATCGAAGGCTTCAATGCCAGCAATCGCCATGAAAGTTCGGGCGGTCTGATGAAGATCGAGGTCACGACCCGCGTGGCCTTCATGATGCGCGGCGAATCGGTGCCCGAACGTAAAGGCGACACGGAATGCGTGGTGGGCTGGCGCGGGCTCACGCCGCTCGTCCTGAATCCGCGGTTCGCGCATTTCGAATCGCATCTGACGCGCGACGTGTTCAAGCAAGTACGCTGGAGCTACTTCGAGGATCTGAAGCGTTTCTTCGGCACCGACGCGAAGGGCTACGCGCGCATTCCGTGGGACAACGTCGGCGTGCAATACGGCCTCGGGGCGCTGCAGAACAAGCGGATCAGCCCGAAGCAGTTCCTGCAGCTGAATGCCCGCGTCGGCAGCTGGAAGCCGCCTGCAGACATGCAGCGCGAGCATTACTGGCTGATCGACGGCGGCGAGAGCGAGCTGAGCGCCTTTTCACCCTGGAGCGCTCACAACATCAACCTGAGCCCCGATCGAGCTCGTCCGGCGCCGCGCTTCGCGGGCGACCTCGAAGCGATCGCAGCTGCGTATCGTTCAGGCCAGGTCTTCCTCGGTCGCATCGACATTCCGGTCATCGACGAGCGCCTGTACCTCGAAGCCGAACTGGACATGCACCACACGGCGGCATCGTTTTCCGCACGGGCGCGGATGATCGAAGCCCAGGGCGATGCGGGCAATCAGGCGATCTGGATGAGCGACAAGGCCTACGACCCGACCCCCCGGGCTTTCGCCGCGATCGATCAGTGGCTGCGCGCGAAACGTGCGCGTCCCGAGCTGTCGTGGGCGGAAGTTCGCCCGGGGACGGCCGGCGACCGCTGTTTCGACGCTCGCGGCCGGATCATGTTCAAGGGCGACGGGGTCTGGGACGGCAACTGGAACCAGCGTCCCGCAGGCGCCTGCATGCGGGCGTATCCGATCTACAGCAGCTCGCGCATGGTTGCCGGCGACGGGATTACCGGCGACCGCTTCAAGTGCGCCTTGCAGACGGTGTCGGCCGCGCTCGACGGTGGCGTGTATGAGCCGGTGGACATGAGGCCGTACAAGGCACAACTCGAACAGATCTTTCCCGACGGCGTGTGCGACTATCGCCAGCCCGACCAAGGACGTCCGCTGGACCTGGCGGGCGGCGACGAGGTCAAGGGAGCTCATTAGGGGCAACGAAGATCGG
Source organism: Aromatoleum tolulyticum (assembly GCF_900156155.1). Taxonomy (GTDB): domain Bacteria; phylum Pseudomonadota; class Gammaproteobacteria; order Burkholderiales; family Rhodocyclaceae; genus Aromatoleum; species Aromatoleum tolulyticum. Next base: position 150,349 of record NZ_FTMD01000002.1, on the reverse strand, counting down.
TCCGGATCGAGTGTGTTGAAGCGATCCCCGATCTATCTGAAACCGCCATAATTGGTATTATGTCAACTACGAAACTGACCGCGTGTTTTCGCAACGCCAGATAATCGGATCAGCGGGCAATGATAATATATGGACCATATACAAACCGTACATGGGTGACCTTGTGGGAATCGTCAAGATCTCGGAGCAGATGCATGAAGCCCTGCGCCGGACCAGCGGCGCGCTCAGCCGCTCCATCAACAGCCAGGCGGAACATTGGCTGCGCGTCGGCATGCTCGCGGAACTCAATCCGACCCTGCGCTACAGCGAAATCTGCCAGATTCTGATCCAGGAAGAAGAGACGCACGGCGCGCTCGAAGCGCCCTCCCCGCTGACGAACCTGAGCAAGGTGGCCTGATGGCGAAGAAACAGCAGGTCCCGATCCGCTCCCAGGCCGAGATCGACATGGCACGCCGCGCCGGCGCGCTGGCCGCCGACGTCCTGCGCATGATCGGAGAACACGTCCGACCCGGCGTCACCACCGACGACCTCGACCGCATCTGTCATGATTACATCGTCAACGTGCAGCAGGCCGTACCGGCGAACATCGGCTATCACGGCTACCCGAAGACGATCTGCGCCTCGGCCAACCACGTCGTCTGCCACGGCATCCCGTCCGCGAAGCGCCTGAACAGCGGCGACATCGTCAACATCGACGTCGCCGTCATCAAGGACGGCTGGTTCGGCGACAGCAGCCGCATGTACTTCGTCGGCAAGCCCGGCGTCCTTGCCCGACGCCTCGTGCGGACAACCTACGAAGCCATGCGTGCCGGCATCCTCGCCGTCCGCCCCGGCGCCACGCTCGGCGACATCGGTCACGCCATCCAGACCGTCGCCCACCGCGAAGGCTTCACCGTCGTCCGCGAGTATTGCGGCCACGGCATCGGCGATGTGTACCACGACGAACCGCAAGTCCTCCACTACGGCCGTCCCGGCGCCGGCCTGACGCTCGAACCCGGCATGGTGTTCACGATCGAGCCCATGATCAACGCCGGCCGGCCCGAAACCCGCGAACTGGGTGACGGCTGGACCGTCGTCACCAGGGACCATTCGCTGTCGGCGCAGTGGGAGCATATGGTGGCCGTGACGGCGGACGGGTTCGAGATCCTTACGCCCTGGCCGGAGGGGTATGGGGAATATCCGCCTATCGAAGCACGCGCTCCGGAGCCGTCACAGGCTCTTTGAGTGACTGCTCCTGGAGGCGGCGCGGGCGCCCGCTCTCTCCAGGAGCAATCACCGCTTACGGCGTCTCGCGCACGAACACGATGTCCTGCCGGTTATGGGTGTCGAGGAACAAGCCGTTCTCGTTTTGCGGGAAAACCACCGGCAGACCGAGGTTGTTGCTCCTCGTGAATGCGGCGACGAAATCGCTGCCGGCGCGGGCGAGCCCGACGTAGTCGCCGGGGAAGAAGCCGCGCGTGCCGGTGATCACCATCTGACGCATGTCGAATGAGCTGGCCGTCAGCGGGCGCTCGCCGAGAAAGTCCAGTTCCGGCGTGAACAGCGACAGGAACACGTCGGTGCTCAACGGTGCATCGCCGAGCACGTCGTTGCGGAAATCGTAGAAGAGCACGCCCACGGTGCCTTGCTCGTTGACCGCAACGATCGGCAGGAACGCCTGGACCTCATCCGACGTGCCCTGATTGACGCGCACCGGCGCCGACCAGGTCAGGCCACCGTCGTTGGAGCTCGCGACGAAGACGCCAACGAGCCCCGCGCCGTTGGCGTTGCGGTCTTGCCACGCGATATAGAGCCGGCCGGTACCAGGATTGACCGCGATGCTCGGCAATCCGCTCGCGTCGCGCACCGGAATGTCACGCTCGGTATCGACCGCCGACGCGCTCTCGAACGGCGCGACCCGCGTATCCAGGCGTGTCCAGTGCCGCCCCTGATCGGTCGAGCGCAGGATCGCCTGCTCGTTGGTTACCTCCCCGGTGGCGTCGTCCAACAGTATCCGGAAGAACGCGTTTATCAGGGTTCCATCGGGAAGAACGACGATCTGCGCGCCTTGGCGGAAGATGGTCTTCTCGGAACTCCCGACCCCCGAGCCCATCGTCGCGATCGGCGCCGGATTGGACCAGGTGAGCCCGCCGTTCGTGGAGCGCGCGAACACGAGCGACGTGATCCCGGTGCGGAACAAGGTCCAGGTCGCATAGACGAGCCGCTCGTCGAATGGGTCGGCGGTGAGACTGTTCTTGTCGTGGAACAGCGAACGCAACACCGGATCCTGTGCCGGCATGCGCGCGATCGCCACTGGTGCGGACCAGGTATTACCGCCGTCGGTCGAACGCGCGGTGACCATTGCGTTCTCGTTGACAGACTTGTCGGTGACCAGCGCCATGTAATGTGCCGTACCGGTCGGGCCGAAGCTGATCCACGGATCCGAGCCGCGCTCGTAATCGCCCGCAGAGCGCCGCGTCGCACCGGAACAGCGCGTAAACGGGATCACCACCTGCGTCCATGACACGCCGCCGTCGGTCGTGTAAGCCGCGCCCAGGCTTTGCGCGCCGCCGGAGCTCCAGCGGTCCTGGTGCCACCCGGCGATCATGTTCTCCGGGTTGAGCGGATTGACCGCGAGGTGCGGCTCGCTCTCGCTATTGCGATAGAGAACACCCAGCTGCGGCGCTCCGTTGCACTGTGTCACCGCGAGCGGATCGCTCGGATCGCCGCCGTCCGGGTTCGAGCTCACGTCGCTGATCGGCGTCTGTGCGTGCGTGGCGCCGGCTGCGAGTACCGTCATGCCGAGTACTGCCGCCCGCAGGATTGCCAATCTCGTCGAGCGTGATTGCGTGTGAACCATGATCGCACTCCTTTCTGTAGGGAGACCGGAGCAGGCATGGTGCGCGCGCGGCAAAAACAGCGTCGCCTGCGTCACGCCGCCTGCATTTGCGGCCTGACTGGACTGTCGGTCCATGGAAGCCCCCGAAAGCCGAGCTACCCTGATAGGGGTAGTGGTCTCGTCTTTGGGCGGGGGTGTTGGGGGCAAACGATTGCAATGCACCAAATGCTGATGGCACCATTCTGGATAGATGCCATTCCGGGCCTGGTCAACCCGAGTGCATCTTGTTGACGTCGTTGTAGTCGCCGACCGCCTCCTGGATGACTTCCCTTGCGATGGCTGTTTCCTGCTCCGTCAGGGTCTCCGCCACCAGCACCACTTGGCCGCTCACGATCGCATCGTGGACCAGTTCCGAAAGCGGCCCGTGCTTGTCGCCGGGGCCGGCCGCGGCACCGGCCGCGGCGCCGATGAGGCCGCCGAGACCGGCGCCCCAGCCAAGCATCGCGAGGGGACCGATCAAGGGGCTGGCGATAAACAGGCTCGTGCTTCCCGCCACCAAGGCCACTTGCGCGAGTGCGCCGATGCCGGTGCCCACTGCGGTTCCGATGGCACCGTCGACGAGTACGTCCTTCAATACCGCATTGCTGTCTGATTGTGGCTCGGGGACCGGTGGGGCCGAGTCGGCGTCGAAGATGTGCAGCCGTTCCCGCGGCAGCCCCCGCTCGATGAGGCTGGATAAGGCGCCATCGGCTTCGGCACGGAGGGCAAAAAAACCCGATACGTGGTGGCGATATTTATCCATGTCAATTCTCCTTGGGAGGATCCAAGCATGACGAAATTTAAGTTTATGCTGAGTGCACTGACGGGTCTGTACGCTGTCGCACCGATGCGGTGGGCTGAAACTCAGGCTTTGATGGGACCTTCCGCCCAGCCAATTTTCCCTTGTTCCAGGGGTCCCGATGCCCGCGAATTCAGAAGAACCAAGATGGTCAGCAAGAACACAATTTGTCTCTGGTACGACGGCAACGCGTTGGACGCCGCGACGTTCTACGTCGAGACGTTCCCGGACAGCGCGGTAGTTGCTGTCCATCGCGCGCCTGGCGACTATCCCGCGGGCAAGCAGGGCGATGTCCTGACGGTCGAGTTCACGGTGATGGGCATCCCTTGCCTCGGCCTGAACGGCGGCCCGGCGTTCAAACACAACGAGGCTTTCTCGTTCCAGGTGGCGACCGACGACCAGGCCGAAACGGACCGCTTGTGGAACGCGATTGTCGGAAACGGCGGTCAGGAAAGCGAATGCGGCTGGTGCAAGGACAAGTGGGGACTGTCGTGGCAGATCACGCCGCGCGCCCTGACTGCCGCGATCACCGATCCTGATCCGGCGGCGGCCAAGCGCGCGTTCGAAGCCATGATGGGGATGGAAAAGATCGACATCGCCGCGATCGAAGCGGCTCGCCGCGGCTGACACTCCCCTACCCGGCCCTGCTCCCGTCGCCGTGGCAAGCGGTCATGCGCGCCCGGAAGGTACATCTACCTTGCTTGTCAGTCGCAGGCGTCTACGCTGAACAGATATGAGCTACGGCTGGTTCATACCGCCCACACGCGGTTGGTGTGATATTTCAGTTATTGAGACCCATGACGCGCCTTGTGGGTACGACATAGCTCAATCCTTGCCTGTTTTGCGCCCGAATTGCGCCCGTCCGTGGAGACGTAGCGGCTGCAATCGCTAACCGTGCCTGACCTTCGCGGCAAACGGGTTCCCCAGCATACACAGCATGTTCCGGCACACACGTCGAAATTGACTTTCGCAGTGCGTCAGGCGCGGGCCGAGGAGAAAGGCATGGACCGGTTACAACGGGCAGAGATCGAGGCGTTCAAAGCGCTCTTCCAGGGCGATGTGCTTCTCCCTGACGACGCGGGTTACGACGAGGTGCGCCAGATCTGGAACGCCATGACGGACCGCAGGCCCGGGCTGATCGCCCGCTGCACGTCGCCAGAAGATGTCGTTCAGGCCGTCAAGCTCGCGCGCAAGCACATGCTGCTCGTTTCGATCCGAGGGGGCGGGCACAACATCGCGGGCAATGCCGTCTGCGACGACGGCCTCATGATCGACCTCTCGCTGATGAAGAAGATCCATGTGGACCGGAACGCGCGCCGCGCGAGCGTCGAGCCGGGCTGCACCCTCGCCGACTTCGACGCGGCCGCGCAGGCGCATGGCCTCGCCACGCCGCTGGGCATCAACTCGACCACCGGCGTCGCCGGCCTGACGCTCGGCGGCGGCTTCGGCTGGCTGAGCCGAAAGTACGGCATGACCATCGACAACCTGCTCTCCGCACACGTCGTCACGGCGGATGGCGGCCAAGTGCACGCCAGCGAAACCGAAAACGCCGACCTCTTCTGGGGGCTGCGAGGTGGCGGTGGGAACTTCGGTATTGTCACGAGCTTCGAGTTCCAGCTCCATCCCGTCGGGCCGGACGTGCTGAGCGGGCTCATCGTATTCCCGTTCGATCAGGCGAAATCAGTGCTTACGCAGTTCGCCCGCTTCACCGAAACGATGCCGGACGACCTCACCGTCTGGATGGTCACGCGCAAGGCGCCCCCGCTTCCCTTCCTGCCCGAAGACGTCCACGGGAAAGAGATCGTCGCGCTCGCACTATGCTACGCAGGCGACCCCGTTGAGGGCGAGAAGCTGATCGAGCCGCTGCGCGGGTTCGGTACCGCGCACGGGGAGCATGTCGGCGTGCAGCCCTATACCGCCTGGCAGCAGGCCTTCGATCCGCTCCTGACGCGGGGCGCGCGCAACTATTGGAAATCGCATAATTTCTCCCGCCTCAGCGAAGGCGCGATCGATGCAGTCATCGAGTACGCGGGGAAGCTGCCGTCGCCGCAGTGCGAGATTTTCGTCGGCACGATCGGTGGCCGCACCGCCCGCGTGGCGCCCGACGCAATGGCCTACTCGAGCCGGGACGCCAACTACGTGATGAACGTGCACGGCCGCTGGGAGTCGGCCGCCGAGGACGAACGCTGCATCGCCTGGGCACGCGAATTCTTCGCCAAGTCACAGCCCTTCGCCAGCGGCGGGGCGTACATCAACTTCCTCACCCAAGACGAAACCGACCGTATCGCGTTCGCCTACGGTGCGACATACAACCGCTTGGTGGAGATCAAGAAGAAATACGATCCGACCAACCTCTTCCGGATGAACCAGAACATCAAGCCGGACTGAGAGAAGGTCATGCGCCGAACAACGGCGCGGACGCCCGATCAGCGATGATCATCGCGTGCTTTCGGCTACCGCCGCGTCGAGGATTTCAACGCCCTGTCGAAGGTTGGCCGGCATTCAGAACAGCCACGGGATGAAGCGTCGGGTGCCGCGCATGTAGTCGACATAGGCCTGGCCGAAATAGGCGATGCATTCCTTTTCGTCGGCCAGCGCGGTCAGCAGTACGCAGGCGCTGCCGAACAAGGCCAGTGCAAATGCCGGCCAATTCGCGGCGCGGAAGAACATGCCCCAGTCGAGCGCCAGGAGCGCGCTGTACATGGGGTGGCGGATCAGGCCGAAGATGCCGCCCGTAATGAGCGCGGTGGTCTTTTCCCAACCATAAAGGGAGCTGTCCTCGCGCCGCGCTGTGTCGCGTTTTCCCTGACGACGCAGGGCGATGAAGCCGAAGAGCAGCGGCAGCAGGCTGAGCTGCAGCAGGGTTTCGGAAATCAGCTGGTCGCCGACGGGCTCCCGGTTGAGAACGGTCAGCGCGAGGATCGTCTCCCACGCGAAGAAGCGGTAGAAGCCGTGGCTGCCGGGATTGCGCAGCGGCTTGCGCGACAGCCACAGCAGGCCAGCGGTGCCGGTGAGCATCAGCGGCAGGTTGGCGATCGGCAGGCTCATGGGCTCTCCGGTGAAACGACTGAATTTCCGGCCTTACTGGCGGACGGCGCGGAAAACGAGGACTGCGTTGCTGCCGCCGAAGGCGAAGGAATTCGACAGTGCCGCGCGCGGCGCCGCCCCTTGCCGCGCGACGGTCAGGTGGTCGACGCCGCTACAGGCGGAATCGAGATTGTCGGCAAGGTTGACGGTGGGCGGCAGGATGTCGTCGCGCAGCGCGAGCACGGAGGCGATCGCCTCGATGGCACCGGCGGCACCGAGCAGATGGCCGTGCATCGACTTGGTGGCGCTGACCGGGAGCGTTTTCGCGCGCTCGCCGAACACTGACTTCAGTGCCGCGATCTCCACCGGGTCGCCTTCCGCAGTGGCGGTGCCGTGGGCATTGATGTAGTCGATGTCGTCCGCGGCCAGCCCGGCATCGGCGAGCGCCGCCTGCAGCGCGCGGATCTGGCCGGCAGCCTCGGGACGCACGAGGTGGCTGTGGTCGCAGCTCGCGCCGTAGCCGACGATCTCGCCGTGGATGGTCGCGCCCCGGGCGAGGGCGTGATCCCGGTCCTCGAGGACCAGCGCGGCCCCGCCTTCGCCGAGCACGAGGCCGCGGCGGTCCGAGGCGAAGGGGCGGCAGGCGGCGGGCGAGGTTTCGGCGTCGCCGGGGGCCATGACGCGCAGGGCTTCCCAGGCGCGCGCGACGCCGTAGGCCTGCGGCACGTCGGAGCCGCCGGTGACCATGATCGTCGCCTCGCCCGAGCGGACGCGCCGGAAAGCCTCGCCGATCGCAACGGCCGAGGACGCGCAGGCGACGGTGTGGCTGGTGCTGACGCCGCCCAGACCCAGCTGGATCGAGATGTGGGCGTTGGCGGCGTTGTTCATGCCGAGCAGCACCGAGAGCGGCGACAGGCGTTCGCGGCCGCGCTGCCACAGTTCGCGGTAGCCCTTTTCATAGGCGAGGGTGCCGCCGAGTGCGGTGCCCCAGGACACGCCCCAGTCGTCGCGCGATTCGTCACTTGCAGCACGTGCGAGGCCGGCAGCGTCCCATGCGTCGAAGGCGGCCGCCATGCCTAGCTGGGCGAAGCGGTCCATCATCGCGGCCAGCGGCTTGCCGAGCGCGGCATCGGCATCGAAGGCCGGACACGCGACGAAGGGGATCGACAAGGGCCGCGGCTGGTCGTCGGTGAGCAGGTGGCGGATCGCCGATTCGCCTGCGCACAACCGGGTGAAGAAATCGGCGAGATCGCCGCCGTAGGGGCTGACCAGCCCGAGGCCTGTAATCGCAACCCGACGCCGGACCATGACTCAGCTCGCGTTCGCTGTGGTGATCAGGCCATCCATGGCGGCCACCATGTCGCCCACACTGTTCGGATTTTCGAGCTCGTTCGGGATCTTGATCCCGAAGCGGTCCTCGAACGCGAACATCAGTTCGAGCATCATCAGCGAGTCGACGCCGAGGTCGACCAAGAGCGCGTCTGAAACCACCTTTTCGGACGCAACGCCGAGGCGCTCGTCGAGAAATTCGCGAATAAGTGCAATTGAATTCATAGGGCGCGAATTTTATATGAAATCAAATGTTTCACCATAGATTCGTCGGTCATTTCCGGTGTGTTCGCCGATGTTTGATACTATCCGGCGGCCATGCCGACACACTCCGCCCTGCCGCTGGTCGCGCCCCCCCGCCTCGCCTGGTTCCGCCAGCTGGCTGTCCGTTTCGCCATTCTCTGGCCGCTGAAGGCGGCGGGAACGATGACCTTCATGGCGCTGTTCTTCTGGGGATACTTCACGGTTCTCCGCCAGCCGCTGACGGTGCCGACGATGATGCCCCGCCTCGTCGTCGATGAATGGATTCCCTTCTCCGCCGCCGCGTTTCCGGTCTACGCCAGCTTGTGGGTGTATGTGTCGCTGCCACCCGCCTTCATTGGCAGCCTGCGCCCCCTGCTCTGGTTCGGCGCGTGGATCTCGGCGATGTGCCTGTTCTGCCTCGGCATTTACTGGCTGCTTCCGACCTCGGTGCCGTCGGCGGGCATCGACTGGTCGGCGTACCCGCAGCTGGCCGCGATCAAGAACGTGGACGCCGCCGGCAACGCCTGTCCGTCGCTGCATGTCGCCTCGTCGGTATTCACGGCGTTGTGGCTCGAGCGCATCGCCCGCTCGGTGAAGGCGCCTGCGGCGCTGCGCTGGGGAAACGCCCTGCTCTGCGCGGCCATCCTGTGGTCGACGATCGCCACTCGCCAACATGTCGTGCTCGATGTCATCGCCGGCGTCGTCGTCGGCCTGGCCTTCGCGTTGCCGTCGCTGCGGCATGTGGCGCGGATGGCGCCGAGAGAGCTCTGAGGCTGCGGCGGGAACGGCGCGGCGCTTAGGGATCGCGCGTTTCCGCCGAGGCGAGCGATCCAGGCCTGCGAGCCGCTAACCGGCGAGTCCCTGGCAGTAGGCACGCGTGACCGGATGGCCGGGCGTGGTGAACATGTGCTCGGTCTGCCCGCTCTCGACCACGCAGCCGCAGCCGTTCTCCATCCAGCACACGGCAACCGAGTCGGCGAGGCGTCGCGCCTGCGCGAGGTTGTGGGTGACCATCAGCATCGTGTAGCGCCCCTTCAGATCGAGGATGAGGCGTTCGACCGAGGCGGTCGCGATCGGGTCGAGGGCGCTGCATGGTTCGTCGAGCAACAGCACCTCCGGGGCAAGGACGATCGCCCGCGCAACGCACAGCCTTTGCTGCTGGCCACCCGAGAGCGTGAGCGCGGACTGGTCGAGGCGCCCCGCGACTTCGCCCCAGAGCCCCACGTCGCGCAGCGCGCGTTCGACCATCGGCTCGCGCACCTCGCGCTGCCCGATGCCATGCTCGCGCAAGGGGAAGTGCAGATTGTCGGCGATCGACAGGGGGAAGGGATTCGGCTGCTGGAAGACCATGCCGACACGTCGCCGCAGGAGCGGCAGGGACACCCCCTGCCCCGTCACGGAGACGCCGTCGATGCGGATATCGCCGCTCACACGGCAGCCGGGAATCATGTCCGCCATGCGGTTGACGGCGGCCAGCAGGCTGCTCTTGCCGCAACCGCTGGGGCCGACCAGCGCCATCAGTTCGCCTGCCGCGACATCGAGGCTGGCGTGCTGCACGGCCGGACGGCCGCCGTAGGACACGGAGACGTCGTCGAGTTCGAGCACCGGCGGGGCCGTCCTGTCGCAGATCATGTTGAAGCTCCTTTCGCGATCCGCCCCACGCCGGCGGCCAGCGCCTGGATGCCGATGGCCAGCACCATCAGGACCAGCGCGGTCGCCGCGGCGTTGGTGCTGCCCCCCGACACGTTCATCGCGAGGTCGTAGATGTGCACGGCCAGCGTGCGGCCGGAATCGAACCAGCTCCCGGGCCAGCGCGTGACGTAACCGGCAGTGAAAAGCAGCACGGCCGTCTCGGCGAGCGCGCGGCCGGAGGCGAGCACCACACCCAGCGCAATGCCCGGCGCCGCCGTCGGGAGCAGGATGCGACGCACGAAGCCCCAGCGCGACAGCGCCAGCGCCGCCGCCGCCTGGCGGTAGCCGGTGGGGCACTGGCGCAGCGACTGCTCGGCGGCGCGGATGAAGAGCGGCAGGACCATGCAGGCGAGCGTCAGTCCGCCCGAGAGGATGGAGAAACCGAGCCCCAGCTCCACTGCAAAGAAGCGGTTGCCGAACAGGCCGAAAACGATCGAGGGTACCCCGCCGAGGATGTCCAGCACGAGTTGCAGGCTGCGTTCGAGCCGGCTGCCCGCCCGTACGTGCTCGACGAGAAACAGGGCGCACCCCAGCCCCAGCGGCAGCACGACGCCCAGGCATACCGCGAGCACCCACAGCGTCGATACCAGCACGGAACCGATGCCACCGGCGCGTCCCGCATCGGCCGGCGCGCTCAACAGGAAGTCCGCCGTCAGGGCCGGCAGCCCGTCGACGAGCAATTCGCCGATCAGCAGCACGGGCACCGACAAGGTGAGGACGGCGAGCAGGCCCATCCAGCGGCCGTGCAGGCGATCGGAACGGCTGGCGTGATCCAGCGTATCAAGGTGCATCGCCACGCCCCTTCCCGATGTACCCCTCCCCCAGACGCCTGGTCATGGCGCGCGCGCCGAGCATGATCAGCGTCACCAGCACGAACAGCAGCCATCCGCTAGCGAACAGCGCGGTCCGATGCGCGCCGCTGGCGTAGGCCATTTCGAGCGCGATGTTCGCGGTGAGGGTGCGAATCGGCGTGCTGATCGCATCGGGCAGTTGCACCACGTTGCCCGCCACCATCAGCACGGCCATCGTCTCGCCCAGGGCCCGCCCGAGTTGCAGCAGCACTGCGGGTAGCAGCTGCGGAGCGGCCGTCGGCAGGAGCACGCGGCGCACCGTTCCGCTGACCGAAGCGCCGAGCGCCATGGCCGCGGCGAGGTGCCGGCGCCGCGCCTCGTCGAGCGCCAGGTCGGCCTGCAGCACGAGGATGGGCAGGACCATCAGCGCGAGCACCAGCGCGGCGGCGAGCAGGCTCGCCCCGGGCGGCGCCCAGCGGTTGAGCAGCGGAACCAGCACCACCAGCCCCCAGAACCCATACACCACCGACGGGATGCTCGCCAGAAGCCCCATCGCACCGCGGTACAGGCCGCCTACCCACGGCGGCGCGAAGAAGCGCCCCCACACCGCGAGCACCAGGCCCGGCGGCACCGCGATCAGCAGCGCCAGCAGGCTTACCGCGACGGAGCCGAGCAGCATCGCGACGAGGCCGTAGGCGCCGGCCGACGGCTGCCAGTGCAGCTGCCACAGCCCCGTGTCCGCGAACAGCAGCGAGGCGCTGGCGAGCGTCAGATACAGCAGGATCAGCGCGAGGATCGCCGCGACGGCGCCCGCACTGAAGGCGAGCGCGCGAAAGAGGGCCCGGTCAGCGGCCGGCGAGCGGAACGAAGTACTGGCCGGTGACAAGATCGTGCACCTCGGGCGAAGTCGCGAACGCGATGAACTCGCGCGCGATGCGACCCGGTTCGCCGCGCTGAACGAGGTTCAAGGGCCGCGAGAGCGGGAAATCCCCTCGCGCCACGTGCGCGGTCGTGGCGTCGACGCCATCGAGCGGCAGCAGGCGGATCGGCGTGCCGCGGCGTGCCTCGAATTCGGCCGTGCCGACCGACACGTAGCCGATCGCCTGCGGGTTGCCCGCGATGGTCTTGATCCCCTGCTGGTTGTCGCCGATCACCACATCGGCGCGGATCGCGGGGGACTCGAGCTTGAAGTGGCTCAGGAAGAGCTCCAGCGTCGAGCGTCCTTCGGCCTTGTTGACCACCGTGATCGGCGCATCCGGTCCGCCCACTTCCTGCCAGTTGCGCACCTTCCCCGTGTAGATCGCGACGATCTGCCCGCCGCTCAGCGCCCCGATGGGGTTGTCGCGATGCACGATCATCGCGATGCCGTCGTGCGCGATCGTCGTCGCCGCGAGATCGCCCTCCTCCGGTTTGAGCGCCCGCGACACCATGCCCAACTGGGCAAGCCCCTGGCGCACGTCGGCGATGCCGCGCGACGAGCCGCCCGCCTGCACGTCGATCTTGACGCCGGGGTGCGCGGACTCGAAGGCCTGGGCGATGACCGTGACCAGCGGAGCGATGGTGCTCGATCCGGTGATCACCAAGCGATCGCCGGCGTCGCGCGAGCAGCCGGAGAGGGCCAGCGCCGCCATCGTGACGATCCCGGCGAGCCGCGCGGCTCGCTTCAGGCCATCGCGGATGCCCCTCAGCAGCATGCGCCCTCCGCACCGGCCGTGTTTTCGCGGTCGAAGGGGATCTGGCTGCCGCAGCCGTCGAACAGCCCGAAGTGCCGCTCGAAGCTGCCGACGAACTCGAAATGCTCGCGGAAGCGCGTTTCGTTGAGCATGCGCCAGGTGTTGCCGCACACGGGAAAGACGCGCCCGGCTTCGATGTCGTGGTGTTTGTCGAGGCGGAAACGCTGCGCCATCGTCGGCACCGTGCCGCGATAGATCACCGCCTGTCCGTAGTCCTCGCACTGCGGTTCGAGGCCCTCGAGCTTGAACAGCCGGTAGGTGGCCGAGTGGAAGCCGATGCCGGCCGCCCGCTCGGCGAGCGCGGGATCGGTGATCGCGATGGGCCGGTCCTCGACGAGACGCGGATCGCCGAAGCCGTGGCGTTTTGCGAGCGCGATGAAGTCGCCCCAGTAGAGCGCACCGCCGAGGCATTCGCCGTAGAGCAAGGGATCATTGCGTACCTGCGCCGGCACGCGGCGGTCGGCGTAGATGTCGGAGAAGTAGAACTCGCCGCCGGGTTTGAGCAGGCGGAAGACCTCGCGCAGCACGGCGTCCTTGTCGGGCGAGAGGTTGACGACGCAGTTCGACACGACGACGTCGAAGCTCGCCTCGGGCAGCCCCAGTTCGTCGAGATGCTCGATGTAGCCGAGCATGAAGCCGACGTTGTCCTGCGCGTATCCGAAGGCCTCGCGATGGTAGTCGCGGTGGCGCAGCGCCACGTCGAGCTGCTCCTCGGTCATGTCTACGCCGACGACCCGTCCGCGTTCGCCGACCAGCTGCGACAGGACATAGACGTCGCGCCCCGATCCGCTACCCAGATCCAGCACGCGACACCCCTCCAGCAGGGGCGGACAGACCAGCCCGCAGCCGTAGTAGCGCGACAGCACCTCGGGGTGCACGCGAGCGAGCAGCGGCTTGAGCCACGCCGGCACCTGGCTCGCATCGCAGCACGCAGTGGTGCGCAAGTCTTCGCTCGTCTGCAGAGCCTTGCCGTAATAATCCTTGACGATGTCATGCATGCGTTATCACTCCGGGAGTATCGAAATCAGTCGGATCCTGGCGGACGGCCATCAGGCCGCGCACTTCGCCGCCTCGGTCTGGCCGTCCGCGAGCGCGCCGCCGCAACTCGACCCCTGGCCTGCCGTGCAGCCATAACAGTGATCGGCCACGCGGATCGCTCCACCCGCGAGGTCTGCCGCGGTGGCATCGCGGATATGCAGGCGGGGGTGGGCCGCCCCGGCGATCGGCATCTCGAGCTGCTGGTTGAAGTCGCAGTCGTAGAGGTAGCCCTGCCAGTCGACGCTGACGAGGCTGCGGCACATCACGGCGGAGAGGTTCTCCGGCCGGTGCGCGCCGCGCAGGGTGTGCATGTAGTCGTGGAACTGTCCCCTGGACACCAGCATGCTGCCGAAACGCTTGATCGGCATGTTGGCGAGGGTGAAGAGCCGGTTGAAGCGGATGCCGTAGTCGCTGCCGAGACGTTCGCGATAAGCGCGTTCGAGCGCGGCCTGCGCCGGCGGCAGCACCGGCCCCTGGGGGTTGTAGACGAGGTCGAGCATCAGACCGCTGCCTTCCCGGCCGTACCCCAGCGCGTTGAGCATCTGCAGCCCGCGGATGCTTGCACCGAACACCCCCCTGCCCCGCTGCCGGTCGACGTTGTCCTCGAGGTAGCACGGCAGGGAGGCGACCACCTCCACGCCCTGCTCCGCCAGGAAACGCGCCAGATCCGCGTAGCCCGGCTCTTCCAGGATCGTCAGGTTGCAGCGGTCGATGACGTGCAGTCCGCGCACGCGGGCGGCCCGCACGAGGCGGCGGAAATTCGCATTCATCTCGGGCGCGCCGCCAGTCAGGTCGAGCGTCTGCACCGTCGGGCTCCCGTCGAGGAAGCCGATCACCGCGTTGGCCGTCTCTTCCGTCATCTCCTCGCGGCGATTGGGCCCCGCATTCACGTGGCAATGCACGCAGCTCTGGTTGCAGCGGTAGCCGAGATTCACCTGCAGGGTCTCGACCGTCCCGCGCCGCAGCTTCGGGAAATCGGTGGCGGCGAGCAGTGGAAACGTCGGGTGCATGCGGTGCTCCTTGTGCAAGTCGTGTTGGCGGTTTTCATGAATAGTCGGACGGGACGGCCAATCCTTACACGGTTCCGGCGCATCCAGCCGATTCGTGCGAGCCGGAGCTCCGTGTGGCCGAACGGGACGGGCGCCGGTCCCGCCCGGCCGCGGCCCCGTTCGCCAGGTCGCGAAAGCGGGGGATCAACCCGGTACGTTCTTCATGAAGTTCTCCAGTGAATGGGCCGCGGTCGCAACGCCGTCAGACGTCCACCTCGACACGGGGAAAATCGATCTCGGTGCCCGCGACGTGGTTCGTGTAGTTGGTGATCACGTTCAGAGCGACGTTGGCGATGATTTCCAGGATCAGCGCATCGGACAGCCCGTTTTCCCGCGCCAGCGCGGCGCCGCCGGCATCCAGACGGCCGCCGGCACGCACGAGTTGGCGCGTGAACGAGGCGATTGCCGCATCTCGCGGCGTACTCGCCGTTCCCGCGCGGGCCAGGCGGATTTCCTCGTCGCTCAGGCCTGTGGCCTTACCGATGAGGCTGTGCGCGCTAAGGCAATAGCCGCAAGCGTTTGCCTGCGCCGTCGCCAGCGCGACGATCTCCCGCTGCCGCGCACTGAGTTCCCCGGCGCCGAGCGTTTCGGAGAGTTGCAGGTAGCCCTGCAACGCCGCGGGCGAATTGGCGAGCGTCGCGATGATGTTGGGTATGCCGCCCAGCTTGGCCTTGACCGCGTTGAGGGTCGCGGCGGTCGGCTGGTCGGCGTCGGAAAGCTTCAGGGGATGGATCGCGGGCATGGTGTTCTCCGTTCATGCGTTGCGTGCGGAAGTGCACGGTGCATAGAATGGGCGTTGGAGCGATACGATTGGATTGCGATAGTCTTGTTTTAGATACGCAGCGTATCGCTCAGCGGTGAGCCCTGGTGCGCGCCAGGACGTTCCCGCCCGGGGAACCTGCCGACTCGAGAACCTGTCGGAGTCGAGGTCGATTGGCATGGATGACCGGGCTCCGGTACGATCCCTGCGCTGTCTCCGGACCAAGAACAATCCATGACTCGGGCTTTTCGCAGGTTTATTGCCAGGCTGGGAATCGCGGCGCTGCTGTTCATGCAGCTCGCGGTGGCGGCCTACGCCTGTCCGGGCGTGGCGGATTCTTCCCGCTCGCCCATGGTCATGGACAGTGCGGTGGAGACGATGCCGACAGGCGATTGCGCAATGCTCGACCAGTCCGCCCCCACGCTGTGCGATCAACACTGCCAGCAGGACGGTCAGGCGGCCGGACATGCCTCTCCGCCCATGTTCGCCGCGGATCTGCCGCTCCTCGTGGTCCTGCCGGTCGTGCAAGCGTGTCCGCCCCCGGTGGCGTTCGACGTTTCCCGCGAGTTCCTCACGCACGCGACTGCGCCCCCTCCAGCCATAGGCTTCGGCGCGTTCCGATCCTAGCCTCCCGAGCGTCTTCTTCCGTCCGTAGCGCATGCCGCGGGCGGCGGTCCGATTTGCTCCGGAGGTTTTCATGCTTGTTTCGAACAAGACGCGGAATCGCCGCGTCCTCGCGCACGCCCGACTGATCGGTGCAGCGCTTGCTGCAATCCTTGTTCCCCTTTCCGCGGCGCCGGCCGAGCCGGCCCGTTCCCTGAGCTTCGCGGCAGCTTTCGTGCCGCCGGGGGGCTTCGCGACGCACAAGTTTTTCAACCACAACGCAAGGAGATGCAAAATGAAGCAAACCGCAATGGCCACCCTGACGATCGTCCTGACGCTCGGTGCAGGTTCAGCGCTTGCTCAGCCGAAGATGGGCGGCATGAATGACATGGGCATGAGCAGGATGGACGAAATGAAAGGAATGGGCATGGACATGGGCGGCCAGAAGACCATGCCCGGCGCCCAAGCCGCGCACACGGGGCGCGGTGTCGTGAAGAAGCTCGACGCCAAGGCCGGCAGCGTGACCTTCGATCACGAGCCGGTGAAGAGCCTCGACTGGCCGGCGATGACCATGAGCTTCACCGTACGCGACAAGGCGCTCCTCGACAAACTCTCCGTAGGCAAGAAGGTCGAGTTCGAGTTTGTTCAGGACGGCAAGAGGTATGTCGTGACCGGCGTGAAATGACCGGCGGGCCGAGCGGACCGCCTTGGCGCGAACTGCGGCAGGGCCGGGACATCCGGGACGCGTCACGCCCCGGTGTGGCGCGTCGGCTGCCATCGCCATAAAGCTGCGCTGCCCCCGGGGCAGCGCGCTAGACCGTGTTTCGTTCCATCTCGCCCCCCGCCGCAGTGCCGAGCTTCGTGCCGTTTTGCAGCGATGCGATCAGCGGACACGAAACGTTTGCCGTGTGTGCATGGCAGGCGCGCACCAGCCCGGACAGTACCGCCTCCATACGCATCAGATCGGCCAGCTTGGCGCGTACGTCCCGGAGCTTGAGCTCGGCCAGGCGGCTGGCTTCGTCGCAGTGGGCGCCGTCCTCCAGCCGCAGCAGCTCGGCGATCTCATCCAGGCTGAACCCCAGGCGCTGGGCCGATTTCACGAATCTCACCCGTGCCACGTCCGCCTGTCCATAGCGGCGGATGCGGCCATACGGCCGTTCCGGTTGGGGTAGCAGGCCCTTGAGCTGATAGAAGCGGATCGTCTCGACGTTCACTTCGGCCGCCCTGGCGAAGGCCCCGATGGTCAGAGTCTCTCGAGCGTTCTCCATGGTGCTTGACTCCGTAGTGGACTACGGAAATAACGTTACATCACCAAACGACGGCGCGGAAGGAGAACTTTAATGACGGAACCCGAAAACGGGCGCGGCGCACTGGCCACCAGCGGCATCGCAGCCGTCTTCGCTTCGGCCTGCTGCCTGGCCCCTCTCGCGCTGGCCGCGTTGGGCATCTCGGGCGCGTGGATCGGCAACGTCGCCGCGCTCGAGCCGTACCGCCCGATCTTCGCGGGCACGGCGCTGGTGGCGCTGTTCCTTGCTCACCGGCGCATGTTCGGTTCGGCGCAGGTCTGCAAGCCCGGCGACGCGTGCGCGGTGCCGCGGGGGCGGACCGGCCGCAAGGCGATCTTCTGGGCGGTCGCAGCCCTGGTCCTGGTTGCCCTCGCCTTTCCGTATATCGCACCGTCGTTCTTATGAAGCCTTCAACAAGCCCCAGGCGAGCGGCGTCATTCGACTGCCGCCCCGACAGGAGGTGATGCATGGATAACCGCACCCTGCTCAAGACCGGCATCACCGGCTCGGTGATCGCCGCCATATGCTGCGCAACCCCTGTGCTCGCGATTGCGCTCGGCATCGTGGGGCTGTCGGCCTGGGTCGGCTGGCTCGATTACGTGCTGATCCCCGCACTCGTCATCTTTGTCGGCATCACGGCCTACGCCTTGTATCGCCGACGGGCGGAAACGGACTGCTGCGAAGTTGAAATCGGACAGCGGACGAAGAAAGGCAGTATGAAATGAGTAGCCGCGTCCTTCACGCCACCGGTGAGACCTGCAATTCCTGCCCAAGCCAGGTCGAGCATTCCCTGCATGTTGCCGTGATCGGCAGCGGCGGTGCGGCGATGGCCGCTGCGCTGAAGGCAGTCGAACAAGGCGCGCGCGTCACGCTGATCGAACGCGGCACGATCGGCGGAACATGCGTCAATGTCGGCTGCGTGCCATCGAAGATCATGATCCGGGCAGCGCACATCGCCCACCTGCGACGCCAAAGCCCGTTCGACGACGGCTTGCCGCCCGCGGCGCCGACCGTGTTGCGCGAGCGGCTGCTCGTCCAGCAGCAAGCCCGCGTCGATGAGCTGCGCCACGCCAAGTACGAAGGAATCCTGGCGAGCACGGCGGCCATCACCGTGCTGCGTGGCGAAGCCCGGTTCAAGGGCCCGCACACGCTGAGCGTGGGGACCGCAGACGGCGGTGCGCGCGAGGTCGGCTTCGACCGCTGCCTGATCGCTACTGGCGCGAGCCCTGCGATTCCGCCGATCCCCGGCTTACAGGGCACGCCCTGCTGGACCTCCACCGAGGCGCTGGAAAGCAGCGCCATCCCCCCACGGTTGGCCGTAATCGGCTCGTCGGTGGTGGCGCTCGAGCTGGCGCAGGCCTTCGCCCGGCTTGGTAGCCAGGTCACGATTCTGGCGCGCAGGACGCTGCTCTTCCGCGAAGACCCGGCCATCGGCGAGGCGATCACGGCGGCCTTCCGCGCCGAGGGCATCGAGGTGCTGGAGCACGCGCAGGCCAGCCAGGTCGCCTATGCGGACGGAGAGTTCGTGCTCGCCACCGGGTACGGGGAAGTGCGTGCCGACAAGCTGCTGGTCGCCACCGGCCGCGCTCCGGCCACCGGCAGCCTGAACCTTGAAGCGGCGGGCGTAGAACTCGACGCGCAAGGCGCCATCGCCATCGACCACGCCATGCGCACCAGCGCGCCGCACATCTACGCGGCCGGCGACTGCACCGACCAGCCGCAATTCGTGTATGTGGCGGCAGCGGCCGGCACGCGCGCGGCGATCAATATGACCGGCGGCGAGGCGGCGCTGGACCTGACGGCGATGCCGGCGGTGGTGTTCACCGATCCGCAGGTCGCAACCGTGGGCTACGACGAAGCCGCGGCGCAGCGCGCCGGCATCGCGACCGACAGCCGCACCCTCATGCTGGATCACGTGCCCAGGGCGCTGGCCAACTTCGACACGCGCGGGTTCATCAAGCTGGTCGCCGAGGCCGGCTCGGGGCGGCTGCTCGGCGTGCAGGCCGTCGCGCCGGAGGCGGGCGAGTTGATCCAGACCGCAGCGCTGGCGATCCGCCACCGGATGACCGTACAGGAGCTGGCCGACCAGTTGTTCCCGTACCTGACGATGGTCGAGGGGCTGAAGCTCGCGGCGCAGACCTTCACAAAAGACGTGAAGCAACTGTCCTGCTGCGCGGGGTGAGAAGCAGGAGGCGCTCTGGATACGGAGGCTTGTAGACCGTCGCCTACAGGTTCAGGCGGAAGCCGGTGGTCAGTATGTAATCGTTCTCGAGCGCGGTGCCGTTCAAACGCTGCGAAACCGGAATCTGGATACCTGCTTCAAGCACCCATTTCCGGGTAACGTACTGCACGGTGGGCGTCAGGTACAGCGTCGTACCGCCGGAGTTCGGATCATCCTCCCCGCGCATCCTGTTCTTGCCGACGTGGACGAGGTTGGCCTCCAGCCCGCCATAGAGGAAGCCGGGAACGCCTTCGCCGAGCGTGCGGGGCCACAGACGGCGCTGCACCGAAAGGTCGAGACGGCTGGTCGCGCCGGCCCTGAAACGGTTGGCTTCGCCGTTGGCCCGGTGGGCAAACTGGATATCTCCGCCCCACTCCAGGGTCTGCCACGATGCCACCGCGCCGCCCTGCCAGTCCCACGAACCGGAACCCGGCTGGAGCGGCGGCGGCAAACGTCCCAGGCTGTCCGAAGCACCATCGCTTCCGGTGGGCGTCTTGACGCCGAGAAACGGCGCGATGCGGAACGTGTATCGCCGCCCGTTCTCCTCATGGGCCGTGTAGCGGCCCATGAGGATCAGGTCGCCGGGCCCCGCCCGGCTGCGGCTTGCGTCTCGGCCGCCCGCGTTCATCGACAGCCGTTTGTCGGCATACGGCAACATGCCGAATACGGCGAAGTCGCGGGTGACGCCGTAGCCCAGCGTCGTCACGAGGGCCGACACTTCCATCCTGCGCTTCATCGGCGAGGGATCGTCGGTGCTCTTCATGTAAATGAACTGCTCGCGCACGATCCACTCGTCCGTGGAGACGGGCAAGGCCGTGTTGAACGTAAGCGGCGCGGCGATGGCAGCGCTAGTCCACACGCCAAGGATGGCTGGCGCCACGATGCCCCTGAACGAGGGGTTCATTCGATTTCTTCCGTCGAGACATGCGCCTCGCCGGGGGTAAAACCCGCGTCATTGATCAGCTGCTTGTAGCGCACGATATTGGGCTGCGTGCCGGGCTTGAGCACGATGTGCACGTTCTGCGACTTCAGGCTCGCGCTTGCCTGCTCGACCTCGCCGGCCTTGCCGAGATTCTTTTCCAGCCCGTAGGCACAAAACGGGCAGGTCATGCCCCGGACGGCGATATCCACCACCTGGCGCTCGGCGCCAAAGGCCAGAAGGGGCACGGCAAGCGCCAAGAGCATTGCGGCAAGTCCGGGGCGAAAGGTTTTCATGGTGTTCTCCTTCGGGAAAGGGGGCTCAGGAGCCGAGCCAGATACGGAGCGGGAGCGCCAGATAGGCGGCGAAGGCACCGACACTCCAAATGACCGCCGAGACGCCAAGAACCCGACGGTTCCAGCGCAGGGCGCGCGCGCACAGGCGCCCGGCTTCCGGATCGCTCGGACAGACGCGGCCCGGCCGGTAGAGCAGCCAGCCGGACCAGAGCAGCATCAGCCCGGATCCGGCGAAGACCCACCCCTTATGCAGGGCCAGCGTGACCAGAAACGGCGCGGCGCTGCTTGCAGCGGCAACCGCGGCGCCCAGGCCCACGGTGACGAACAGGATCGGCAGCGCGCAGCAGATCAGCGTGCCGGTCGAGGTGAACAAGGTCAGCCAACTGACGGTGCGTTGCCGAATCAGCGAGCGATCGGTCTTCATGTTGCGCGCCCTGCTTTGTCGCCGACGGATTCGAGCGCCGCCAGAATCGGACAGTCATCGAGCGGCAGTGCACCGCCGCCACACTCGCCGATCAAACGATCGAGCGCTGCGGACATGGCCTGCATGGCGCGGATCTTCTCGATTCGGGCGGCCCCCGCCCGACGCCGGGCCATTACGCTCAGGACGTCGGAACACGGCCTGTTACGAGCGCGCCGCGAAAGTGCTGGACGGTCGCGAGGCCGCTCTGCTGCAATACCTGTCGCCGGTCGGCCGGATCGGCGCTGGATAATCCGTACGGCTACGGCCGCTGCGGCCTGTGTGGCGTACGGTTTTCCGTTTCCCGGGATGCTCCGATGGATCAACTCTCCCCCCTGCTCGACCGCTTTGCCCTCAGCGCCCGCGTGTTCTACTCGGGCACCCTGTGCGGCGTCACCACTTTCGAGGCGACGGATGAAGCCGGCCATCTCCACGTCGTCAGGCGCGGGCCGCTGCAGGTGCAGGGAGCCGATGGCCGCCTCATCGACATCGAGGAACCCAGCCTGCTGTTCTATCCGCGCCCCACGAGCCACCGCCTGAGGGCGCACAAGCAAACCGGTGCCGACGTGGTCTGCGCCTCGGTCGAATTCGGCGGCGGCCGCGGCAATCCGCTCGCCCGCGCCCTCCCCTCGCTGCTCGTGATCCGTCTGGCGGACGTGCCCGGCCTCGATGCCAGCGTCCGCCTGCTGCTCGACGAAGCCTTCGAACGGCGCTACGGACGGCAGGCGATCATCGACCGCCTGTGCGAGGTCGTGCTCGTCCATATGCTGCGTCATACCATCGAGCGCCACGTCGCGTCCGCAGGGCTTTTCGCGGGCCTCGCGGATTCCCGACTCGCGCGCGCGATCCATGCGATGCACGAACAGCCGGCGCGTCGCTGGACGCTGGAAGCGCTGGCGGAAACGGCCGGCATGTCGCGCGCCCGTTTTGCGGTGAATTTCCGCGAAACCGTCGGCCAGACACCGCTCGATTACCTCACCGACTGGCGCATCGGCCTTGCGCAGACCCTGCTGCGCAAGGGGCGGCCGGTCAAGATCGTGGCCGACGAAGTGGGTTACGGCAGCGCCGCCGCGTTGGCACGCGCGTTCACGGCACGCCTGGGCATGCCGCCCATGGCATGGACACGCGGCGAACAGCGGCGCGCCGGCGCGCAAACCGATTGATGCCTGTACTCTTCTGCGACTGTCGCAGCACTCCGCGAGCGCAGCGCGCACGCGCGAAACAGAGACTCCGCACGTGCGCCGCGGCCGGCCGGCCTCAATGTCCACGGTAGAGCGGATTCTCGGCCACATGGACGGTCACGCCATCAGCGCCGGGAATGATCTGCGAAAGCGGGAAATTGCGCCGCGGGATTGCGTCGAATGTCCAGGTCGTGGTCTTGTCGCCGATGCGAATGGCCACCGTCTCGAGCTGCACCACATTCAGGTAGCGGGAATCCTTACCGACAACGAACACGCGGGCCGGCGCCGCGTCGGGCGCCGCATACCCGTATGGGGCCAGCTGCCGCGGGGTGGGCTGAGCGGGCGTCGAGCCGACATGCTCGAGCCAGTGGGCCGAGCCGTTCTCCGAATACTCGGTATGCGCAGCCGCGCCGGCTGCCGCTGCAAGGATGGCGGCCGAAAATGCGATCCGGGCAGCCAGCTGGATTGCGCGAACATGTTCGGGCTGTCCCGATGCGCGCCGGGAAATATTGCTTGTCATGGCTCTCTCCGTGGTTCCGTTCGAGCGACACCCTTGCCGCTCAATGATTTAGTCGGATACGCGGAGCCGGTCCTTACAGTCTTGATGTCGATAGAAATACCGTTGGCATTATCGGTAAAGTTGCGTCACCATTCGCCGCGACAGCCGGGTCGACGTCACCCGGGTGCGCTTCGTGACGGCCGGGGATCCCATTCGCGCAGGCACCAGAGCGCAAGCCCGGGCACGACGACCCATTGAAGGAGAGGCGCGACGCCGATCCCGGCCACCGTCGGCATCGTCTCAACGTAAGCCCACGAACCGAGCTTGAAGACATGCCGCCACTCGCTGAATACCGTCCACGCGAGCCCGCTTGCCCACAGCGCCGCCAGCCCGCGCCCCGGCGCAGCCCACGGCCAGTCGATCGAACGCGCCGCGCACGCCGCGGCGAGATAAGTCCCCAGCGCGATCAGCCCGTCGCCCGCGGTGCAATGCACCACCGCCCAGGCGATGACTGCCGGCGATGCTTCCCGCCAGACGGTGTAGAACGGCAACTGGGCAAGTTCCCAGGCGAGATGCAGCACCAGCGACGCCAGCACCCACGCCCCGAGCACCCTGAACGCCGCGCTCCCCTGAATTGCGCCCACTCTCGACTGGATCACTTCACGCATCCACAGACCATAGATACGGATGAGCGTAGAAATCGCGCGGGGTTCCGCAAACACGAACTGCGCGCTGCTCACCCCGGTGAAGGCACACGCGGCAATGCTGCAGGCCGACAAGGCGTTCAAGCATTTCAGGAGTGGCGAGGCCGGGTCGGACGCAGCGCCGGGCCGCTGCAGCGAGTGCGCCGAATGCCCGAGACAGAAAATATTTCCGGCCGCTGTAAGGATCGACCCGCTCCCACGACCAATGCCCATGACCAGCTGCGCCGGACTGGCGGCCGGTCGTGCAAAAAACATCCACTTCACACGGAGGAGCCGTCCATGAAATACGCCGTCAAATGTCGCACCGTCACCGCAATGATCTACGCCGGCCTGATGGGCGCCGCGCTGGGTGTACCGCACGCCGCCTTCGCACAGGCCAACCCCTGCGCCGCGGGCGCGAGTTCATCGCGAGCGGCAAACCCGTGTGCCGCGAAAAACCCCTGCGCTGCAAGGAATCCGTGCGCGGCGAAGAACCCGTGCGCGGTAAAAGCCATCCAGCGTCCCGCCGGCTACAAGCCCTATCAGGGCAATCGCGCCGAACTGGTCGCAGCGGGCAAGAAGCTCTTCTCCGACGCGAGCCTGTCGACGAACAATTCCTCGTGCGCGACTTGCCATACCGACTACGCCGGTTACAAGGCGAGCTTCGCGCAGCCCTACCCGCATAAGGTCGAAATGGCCGCGGGCACGTACGGCATGAAGCAAATCCATCTGGACGAGATGGTGCAACTCTGCATCGTAACGCCGATGGCGGGTAAGGCGCTCGACTGGAAGTCGAAGGATCTGGCCGCTCTGGTGGCTTACGCGGAAGAACAGCAGAAAGGCTTCAAGGCACACTTGGCGAAGAATCCGTGCGCTGCGAAGAACCCCTGCGCCGCGAAGAATCCGTGCGCCGCGAAGAATCCGTGCGCCGCGAAGAACCCCTGCGCCGCGAAGAGATGACCACTGCCACGACTTCGAGGCCCGCAGCCGCCCCGTCCGCTGATGGGGCGGCTGCGGGTCTGCGCGCTTCACCGGATCTGTCGGATTTCCTGCCGGCGCTCGGGGAACTGGACCAGCGCGCCCGGCGCGAGCTCCTCGCCGCCGGAAAGGAGGTGCTCGAATGCCGCCGCGTGCTCGCCAAGGTCGGCCTCAACGTGGTCGGCGAGGTGCTGCGCGACCAGGGCGATTTCGTCGAGATGGAGCACTACCCCCACGACGACGTGTTCGATGCGGACACCCACGCCCAGTACTACTATCACGCCCACCGGGGCGAGTCCGAGCACGGTCATTTCCACACTTTCCTGCGCGCCGACGGGATGCCCGAGGGTGTCGCACCGCTGGCGTTCCCGCAAGCGAGCGAACCATGGCCAACCGGCGACGAGGCGATCAGTCACCTGGTCGGAATTTCGATGGATGCCTGGGGCGATCCGATCGGCCTGTTCGCCTGCAACCGCTGGGTTACCGGGGAAACCTGGTATCCGGCCGAAGACGTGATCCGCATGCTGGATCGATTCGAGATCGACCATGCGTGGCCCTCATGGCCGGCGAACCGCTGGCTCGGCGCGATGCTGCGCCTGTACCGCCCCTGGATCGAGGGCCTGATCCGGCATCGCGACACGGTGATCGCCGTACATCGGCGTGAGCGTCCCGACGAGGATGTGTTCGAGGATCGTTCGCTCGAGATCACCGGCTATCTGCCGGTCTCCGTCGAGCATCTGGTCGCCGCGCTGGAGGAGGCTGCATAGATTTTCAGCGCCCTGCGTAAGGTTCGTGGCCGCTTGTGCGACGAACCGGGGAGGAGACCAGAATGAACATTCGTAGCGCGCTCGGAAGATGGATCGCACCGTACCGGCAAGCGCCCGCAGATGCGCGTGCGAATGAGCTGCTCGCCAGCCTGCTCGTGATGGCGTGGATGGTGGAAGCGCGCGACCCCTATACGGGCGGGCACCTATGGCGCGTTTCGCGCTATGCCGAACTGCTCGCGGAGAAAGCCGGCCTGAGCGAGGCACAAGTCGCCCGCGTGGCGATCGGCGGCTTCCTGCACGACCTCGGCAAGATCGGCATTCCGGACGCGATCCTGCGCAAGCCCGGCCGCCTCGACGCCGACGAATACGCGACCATCCGCACGCATCCCGAGGTGGGCGCGCGCCTGCTCGCCGCGCACCCGCTCGCCACGCTGGTGCGTCCGGCGGTGGAGTCGCATCACGAGCGCCCCGACGGCCGCGGCTATCCTCGCGGCCTGCCTGACGCGGAGATTCCGCTCGACGCGCGCGTCGTCTCGATCTGCGATGCGTTCGATGCGATGACGAGTACCCGCCCCTACCGGGTCGGCATGCCGATCGAGGCCGCGCTCGACATCATCGGAGCACGACTTGGCACCCAGTTCGACACGGAGCTGGCCGGTCACTTTCTGGCGCTCGCCGACACCGGCGTGCTCGAACACATCGTTGGGCACAGTGACGACGGCATTCCGCTGCAGACCTGTGTGATGTGCGGACCGACCCTCGTCCTGACGCCGGCCAGCGCCCCCGGCGACCCTGTGTATTGCCGGTCGTGCGGCGGCGAATACTGCGTCACCGCGACACCGAACGGCGTTCTCGGCGTGGAGCCGACAGGACGCCGGGGCGACGCGCGTGCGCTGGAACCCGCCGCCGACATCGCGCTGATCGCGCGCACCGTGCAGTCTGCCGTCGGGCGCGTATCGCTGCCCGACATGCTCGCGAGCCTGCCGCAGAGCTGTCCCGCATGACCCGCCTCTCCAACGTGATGCGTACTGCATGTCGTCCCGAAATCGCCTGTTCGGCGCTGAAGGTATCGCTCGTGGTCGGCGTGATGCTGAACCTGGTCAATCAGTGGGGTGCCGTTTTCGGCGGCGGGCCGGTCGACTGGGGGCGCGGGTTGCTGAACTTTCTGGTTCCGTATTGTGTATCGAGCTACAGTGCGGCGCTGAATGCGACCCGGAAATGCACGAGGAATGAACCATGAAGAACAACGTGCCCCAGACCACGGCCGCCCTGTGGGACGACCCGTCGATCGTGGCGATCCGCCGCGACATGCTGCGCTTCGCGCAACTGCAGTTGCGGGACAGCGGCGCGGCCGAAGACATGGTGCAGGAAGCGCTCATGGCGGCCATGAGCAACGCGAAGAGCTTCGCCGGACGCGCGGCGCTCAAGACCTGGATGTTCGCGATCCTGCGCAACAAGATCGTCGATTACATCCGCAGTTCGTCGCGCGAGATCTGCGGATCGGACTTCATACAGAACCCGGGCGCCGACACCGACATTCAGGATTTCGATGCGCTCTTCGACCGGCGCGGTTTCTGGAATCCGGACGACCGCCCGGCCACCTGGTCCGACCCGGATGCCTCTCTTGAGCAGAAGGAATTCTGGGCGGTATTCGACGCCTGCCTGAACAACCTGCCCGAACAGATCGCCCGCGTCTACATGATGCGGGAATTCCTTGAATTCGAGACCGGCGAAATCTGCCGTCAGCTCGGCATTTCGAACGGCAACTGCTGGGTGATCCTGCACCGCGCGCGCATGGGACTGCGCGAGTGCCTGGAAAACCGCTGGTTCCAGGGAGGGGCCATCGCATGATGAACTGCAAGGAGGCGACCCGCCTCATGTCCGAAGGGTACGAGCGCAAGCTGACGCTGCGCGAGCGTCTCGCACTGAAGATGCACAGGCTGATGTGCATCGGCTGCACCAACTACGGCAAGCACCTGGGCTTCCTGCGCAGGGCCGCGCAGCGCTTGCGCGAAGGGGGCGCCGGTAGCGAGCGCTGAGGCCGCACCCTGCCCACCCGAGGAGCACGCGATGGGATTCATGCTGGGACGCGTGGGGAACTGGCTCGGGCGCGCCCTGAGCCGGCCGACCCATGTCCACACCCTCTCGCAACCGACGCCGGTCGCGGACCTGCTCGCCTGCCTGCGCCCCGGGGACGTGTTGCTGGTCGAGGGGCATTCGCGCATCAGCACCGCGATCAAGTACCTGACGCAGTCGACGTGGTCCCACGCGGCGCTGTACGTGGGCGATGCCCTGAATGGCCGCGCCCCGCCCGACCACTGCTTTGTCGAGGCCGACATCGTCGCCGGCGTGCGCAGCATCGGCATCGGGGAGTTCGCCAGTCTGCATAGCCGCATCTGCCGCCCCAGCGGGCTCTCGGACGAGGACTGCGACGCGGTCGTCGCCTACGCGATCGCCCGCATCGGTCATCAGTACGACCTGCGCAACGTGTTCGATCTCGCCCGCTACCTGTTGCCGACTCCGCCCGTGCCGCAGCGCTTCCGCCGACGCATGCTCGCATTGGGCAGCGGCGATCCGACCCGTGCCATCTGCTCGACGCTGATCGCCCAGGCCTTCCAGTCGGTGCGCTACCCGATCCTGCCGGCAATCACGCGCCGGGCGAGCCGCGATCCGATGTGTCCGGGCTGTGTCGAGGAGATCCTCCACGTGCGCCATCACAGCCTTTTCGCACCGCGCGACTTCGATGTCTCGCCCTATTTTGCAGTCGTCAAACCCACGTTGGCGCGTGGCTTCGACTACCGCGCCCTGCAATGGGATGACCGCCCGGGGCGTGAAGACGCGCCGCGCGGCGAAGCGATGGCTTGACAAATGGACTGCACGGTCCAGAATATCCGCATGCAAACCGGCCGCCCCCTCGAATTCGATCCCGAGCTCGCGCTCGAAGCCGCGATGACGGTCTTTTGGCAACAGGGCTTCGAGGCCACCTCGCTCGCCGACCTGCTCCAGGCGATGGGCCTGTCGAAAAGCAGTTTCTACAACGAGTTCGGCAGCAAGCAGCAGCTCTTCGAAGCATGTCTCGAGCGTTTTCGCGGGCGGCAGGTCGGACGGATGCGCGAGGGCCTTTCTTCCGCCGCATCGCCACTGGACTTCGTGCGCGGCATGCTGCTCACCAATGCCGCCGAAGCGCGCCAGGACGGGCCACGGCGCGGCTGCCTCATCATGAATACCGCGACCGAGTTCGCCGGCCGCGACCCGGCGGTCGCTGGACTGGTGTCGAGCGCCGCACGGGACTTCGCGAGCATGTTCCGGGTCGCCGTCGAAATGGCCCAGGAACAGGGCGAAATCCGCCGCGACGCCGATCCGGAGATGCTCGCGGGTTACCTGCTCACCACGATGGCCGGGCTCCGAACGATGGTCAAGGCGGGTCTCCCGGCGAACGAGATCGAGCAAATCGTGGAGGTCGCGCTGAAGGCCCTGCAGTAGTTTTTTTGCGCCAGTTTTGGACCTGTCGGTCCATTTTCCCCGAGGAAGGAGAAACGCGATGCTTGCCGAATACCAGATGACCCTGCCCCCGCAATCGCTCGAAACCGCGGACGGCCCGGCGAAGGAAGTGCTGCAGAAGGCGCTGAAACAGGTCGGCTTCATCCCCAACATGTACGCCAACATGGTGCATTCGCCGGGCCTGCTGAATACCTACCTCGACGGCTACGCCGCATTCCGCAAGGAATCGGGCCTCACACCCGCCGAGCAGGAGGTGGTCTTCCTCGCCATTTCGCGCGAGAACGGCTGCGAATATTGCGTCTCGGCGCACAGTTTCATTGCCGACGCGATGTCGGGCGTACCCACCGACGTCACCGACGCGATCCGCGACGGCCGCCCCATCCCCGATGCCAAACTGCAGGCGCTCGCGGAATTCACCCGCGTCATGGTCGCGAGCCGCGGCCTGCCCGACCGCAAGCAGACCGGCGCCTTCCTTTCGGCCGGCTATGGCGAGCGCCAGATCCTCGAGATCGTCCTCGCCATTGCCGTGAAGACGCTCAGCAACTACACGAACCACCTCTTCCACACACCGCTCGACGCGAATTTCGAGGGACGTCGCTGGACGGATCCGCGCTGAGCGAGTCCCCGCCGACATGGTCCGGACGACGCTCGATGATCGTTGGCGGGACGTGGCAAGCACACCGTTCACCTCGATACAAGGAAGCAGAAATGGCAACCGTCAGCTACGTCAGTGAAGACGACGCAACCGGCCTCGTGCGCGAGGTCTATGAGGACATCCGGAAAACCTTCGGGATGCCCTTCGTCCCCAACCTGTTCAAGGTGATGGCGCACAACCCCGCCTACTTGCAGGCGAGCTGGCAACGCGTCAAGACGATCATGGGACCGGGGCTCCTCGACCGGAAGACGAAGGAGATGATCGCCGTCGCCGTCTCCGCGACGAATGGGTGCGACTACTGTGTCCGCGCCCACACCGGAGCATTGCGTGCGATGGGAAGCACGGATGGCGAACTGGTCGAATTGATGGCCGTCGTCGATCTGTTCAGCGGTTTCAACAAGATGCTGGAGGGGCTGCAGGTCGACAACGACCTGGGGCGCTGACCTGCCAACCTGCCCCGATGCGCGACACGATGGCTGACGGACCGATTCCCTGGAGGCAACACATGCAACTCACCCGACTTGATGACATCGAGGCCTGCGTCTTCGATGCCTACGGCACCCTGTTCGACTTCAACAGCGCGGCGCAGGGCGCGCGCGACGAACTCGGCGAAGACTGGCTGCGGCTCTCGGAACTGTGGCGGCAGAAGCAGCTCCAGTACACGTGGCTGCGTGGGCTGGGCCAGCACTATGCGGACTTCTGGCAGGTGACCGGCGACGCGCTGGATTTCGCGCTCGCGACGCTGCGTTTGAACCGGCCGGGTCTGCGCGCCCGGCTGATGGACCTCTATCTGCACCTGCAGTGCTATCCGGAGGTGCCGCAAACGCTTCGCCGCCTGAAGGCCGGCGGAGTGAAGCTGGCGATCCTGTCCAACGGCTCGCTGCCGATGTTGTCGGCCGTGGTGCGCAACAACGGCCTCGAGGACATTTTCGATGCAGTGCTGTCGGTCGAGGAAGTGCGGGTGTTCAAGCCGCATCCGTCGGTTTATCGACTTGCCTCGACACGACTGGAGATCGCACCGGATCGCATCTGCTTCCTCTCGTCCAACGCATGGGACGCGTTCTCGGCAAAGGCTTGCGGCTTCCGTGTGCTGTGGTGCAACCGCTTCGGCCAGGAGCCGGAACGCATCCCCGCCACGCCGGACGGTGAAATCGCCGATCTTTCGACCCTGCCGGAATGCCTCGGGCTCGCGGGAACTTCCGCAGGGGGATGACTCCGGTTGTAAGGAGGCACGGGTCGCGCGCGACTAATCACTACGAGCGCGCCCGCCGTGCCCCCGAACAACCCACCTGAGGATTCGATCATGAAAACATGCGCAAGTGGCTTGATTGCTGCCGTCGTCAGTGCCGCGTTACTGGCGGCGACTCCGGCGGGCGCGGCCGATCCCGGCGAGTGGCTGCAGCGACAGTTCAGTACGGATCATCGCGAGGTCGGTGCAACGCCCACGGCTGTATCGGTTGCCACGTCGGCACCCGGCGCCCGTCATCCTGACGGCGCGGGCCACGCCTTCGCGCAAGCCTGGCTGAAGCGTCAGTTCGCCGGCGCGACGCTGGTCGTGGCACGCAGCGAGGGAGTCGCCGGCCGCGCCGGACCGATCGAGACGGAGGACACGACATCGCCCTTGTCCAACACCTGGCTGCGCCACCAATTCACGACCGACCACCGTGGCCCGGAGACCCGTCATTGATTCGTCCACGGTGACCGCATCGCTGGACCAGATGGCGCGTGGACTCGATCCCCTCTTCGAGGTCATTGGTCGTGACGCCAGCCAGTGAATTCGCTTCCGTGCATGGCACCGTGCGCCCGGTGGCGGCGCTCGTCTGGGCCTCGCTGGCACTGGCGGTCGGCGTAGCGGCCTTCCACGCGCAGGGCGGCCGTCATCTGGCCCTGTACGCCGTCGGCCTGCTGATCGGCGCGGTGCTGCTGCGCAGCGAATTCGGTTTTACCGGCAGCCTGAGGCATTTCGTCGTAGACCGTGACCCGCTCGCCCTGCGCGCGCCGCTGGCCCTGCTCGGCCTGAGCACCCTGGCGTTCGCGCCGGCCCTGGCGATCGGCGAAGCCTTCGGGCAGCCACTCGGACCCGCGGCGGCACCCGTTGCAGTACAGGTCGCGGTCGGCGCGCTACTCTTCGGCGTCGGCATGCAACTCGCCGGCGGTTGCGGCTCGGGCACGCTGTTCAGCCTGGGTGGCGGCAACGGACGCATGCTGGTGGTGATCGTATTCTTCTGCGCCGGCTCATTTCTTGCCAGCCTGCACATGGGCTGGTGGGCGGCGCTGCCCGCGCTGGCCCCGATCGTGCTGGGCGAGCGCTTCGGCTGGCCATTGGCCGCCCTGCTGCAGAGCGCGCTGATTGCATTGCTGTGGTGGCGACTGGGGCGTGCCCGCCGTGTCGGTCTCCCACGCTTTTCGACGCCGGCACGGACGCACCGCGCGCACACCCAGTGGATGGCGGTGATCGCGCTGACGATTCTCAACCTCGCGACGCTCCTGCTCGCCGGCCACCCGTGGACCATCACCTGGGCCTATGCGCTGTGGGGCGCGAAAACGGCCGTGCAATTCGGTTGGGATCCGGCAAGCTCCGCTTTCTGGCAGGCCCCGTTCCAGTCGGCTGCGCTCGCCCGCGGGGTGCTCGACGACGTCACCTCGCTGATGAATATCGGGCTCGTGCTCGGTGCGGGCGGCAGCGCGCTGGCGGCCGGGCGCTGGACGCTGCGTTTCGACCACCGCCCCGGTGCGATGATCGCGGCGGCACTGGGAGGCGTGCTGATGGGATACGGTGCGCGCATCGGCTTCGGCTGCACCATCGGCGCGCTGCTTTCGGGCGTGGCCTCGACCAGTGTGCACGGCTGGCTCTGGTTCGTCGCGGTGCTGCCGGGGACCTGGCTCGGTGGCAGACTGCGACCGTGGTTCGGATTATGAGTCGTGGAGGGCAGAGCGAAAGCGCGAGTCTCGTTGTAAGGATCGCGGCGCAGGGGACGACTAAGCCATGTGCCCGCAGTAAAAGCATGCGGTCTCTAGCTGCAACACCCCACCTACGGAGAGGATTGATCATGAAACACGCCCACACCCGCCGCACCCTCACGACCCTCATTTCCGCCGGTATCCTCGGCGCCGCGTTGGGCATGCCGTTGGCGGCCCACGCTGCGAACCCCTGCGCGCCGATGACGAGTACCCAGGCGGCCAACCCGTGCGCTGCAAAGAATCCCTGCGCGGCGAAAAATCCCTGTGCCGCCGCGAACCCGTGCGCGGCCAAGAAAGCGACCGCCACAAGTAATCCGTGTGCGGCGAAGAACCCCTGCGCGGCGAAAAACCCGTGCGCCGCCAAGAATCCCTGCGCCGCCAAGAATCCCTGCGCCGCCAAAAAGTGACGCCCGCCCGTAACCACACCCTGGACACGGACGTGCCGGCACGCATTTCGTGCCGGCACGGCTCGGATGGGGCACGTAAATGACAGGCCTGCAACGGCTCCTGATATGCGGGTTGATTCTGGCCACCGGCGTTGCCCGCGCGGACGCCGGAGATTTCCTCGACCGTCACTGGCGGCGCCCGCTCGGCCCGCAGGGGACGCCTCCGGCGACTTACACGCCACAGGAAGCCTCGCTCGACCCCGCGGCGTGCGGCGCCTGCCACCAGTCCCAGTTCGACGACTGGCGCGCCAGCCGCCATGCGCAGGCGATGGGACCAGGCGTGCTCGGTCAATTGATCGCGATGGATGCCGATGCGCCCGACGAGCACCAGTCCTGCCTGCGTTGCCACGCACCACTCGCCGAGCAGGCAGCGTCGCTCGCCGGAGCGATCCGCGCCAAAGCGCGTGGTCGCACGCATGAGCAGGGCCTGACCTGTGCCGGCTGCCACGTGCGTGATCACGTGCGCCACGGGCCTCCGCGCCGCGATGGCTCCATCCCGAAGGCCGGCGACCGTCTGCCCCACGACGGCTGGCGAGCGAGTCGCGCGTTCGAGGACGCGCGCTTCTGCGCGGCCTGCCACCAGTTCGAGGACGACGGTTACGCGCTCAACGGCAAGCTGCTCGAAAACACCTACGAAGAATGGCGCG
This sequence comes from Aromatoleum tolulyticum, assembly GCF_900156155.1. Classification (GTDB taxonomy): domain Bacteria; phylum Pseudomonadota; class Gammaproteobacteria; order Burkholderiales; family Rhodocyclaceae; genus Aromatoleum; species Aromatoleum tolulyticum. The sequence continues at coordinate 116,928 of NZ_FTMD01000002.1, read as the reverse complement.
CGAGTCCTGCCGGCCGCGAAGGCCGCGCCTGCCAGTCCTGCCACATGCCGGACCGCCGCCATCTCTGGCGCGGCATCCACGACCCGGAAATGACGCGCGCCGGCGTTACCATCGATGCCGACGCGCCGCTGCTGGCGGGTACGCGCATCACTGGTCGACTGCGTATCACCAACACCGGCACGGGACACGCATTTCCGACCTACGTCACCCCGCGCGTCACACTGGAAATTTCCCAGGTCGACATCCGCGCCCGTCCGATCGCCGGGACACAGCGCAGTCGCCGCATCGCGCGTGACGTGGCCCCCGACCTGTCCCGCGAGCTGGCCGATACCCGCCTGCTGCCCGGCGCCGAGACCATTCTCCGCTACGACGCACTGCAGCAACGCGGCGCCGTGGCACTCGTCTATCGCGTGCGGGTCGAACCGGATGCCTTTTATGCCAATTTCTACCGCGATGTCCTTCGCGGCAACGGTACGCCCGCCGACCGCAAGATGATGAGGCAGGCGCTGGCGGAGGCGACGGCCTCCGAATATGTACTCTTCGAGAGGCGGGAACCGCTGCCGAAGAGCGAACTGAGACGATGACGGGCATGCGCGCCGCCGCTGCAGCTCCATTCGTGCAACGGTGTAAGTTATTCGCGCCCGCTCACGACCAAGCATTACGTCGCGTTCGCGGCGGTGCCATGACACCCGGGTCCAAAGAATGAAAACCAGCCGCCTGATCCTCCTGACCACGCTCGTCATCGCGACTGCGCTGTTCTTCGCGTTCGATCTCGACCGCTATCTCACGCTCGATTTCTTCAAGAACCAGCAGGCCGCCATCGAAGCGTGGCGCGACGCCCGGCCTGCGGTTGCGGCACTCGGCTTCTTCGCGGTGTATGTGGCGGTCACGGGCCTGTCGCTGCCGGGGGGAGCCGTCATGACGCTCGCAACGGGCGCGATCTTCGGCCTGTGGTGGGGCACCATGATCGTATCCTTCGCCTCGTCCATCGGCGCGACGCTGGCCTTTCTCGCCTCGCGTTTCGTGCTCCGCGACACCGTGCAGGCGCGTTTCGGCGAGCGCCTGCGCGCGATCAATGAAGGCGTCGCCAGGGACGGCGCCTTCTATCTCTTCACGCTGCGCCTCGTGCCGGTGTTCCCCTTCTTCGTCATCAACCTGGTGATGGGGCTGACGCCGATCCGCACCTGGACCTTCTACTGGGTGAGCCAGATCGGCATGCTCGCCGGCACCCTGGTGTATGTAAACGCCGGCACTCAGCTCGCACGGATCGAGTCGTTATCGGAGATCCTGTCGCCTGCCCTGCTCGCCTCCTTCGCGCTGCTGGGCATCTTCCCGCTGATCGCGAAGAAACTCGTCGAGGTGGCCAGGACGCGAAAAATCTACGCCGGCTGGACGAAGCCCGCGCATTTCGACCGCAACCTGGTCGTGATCGGCGCCGGCGCCGCCGGGCTCGTGAGCAGCTATATCGCTGCGGCGGTAAAAGCCAAGGTCACGCTGGTCGAAAAGCACAAGATGGGGGGTGACTGCCTGAACACCGGCTGCGTACCCTCGAAGGCGCTGATCCGCTCGGCGAAGCTGCTGTCGCACATGCGCCGCTCGAAGGAGTTCGGGATCCGCGATGCACGGGCCGAATTCGCCTTCGCCGACGTGATGGAACGCGTGCACTCGATCATCCGGACCGTCGCCCCGCACGACTCCGTCGAGCGCTACACCGAGCTCGGCGTCGAGGTCATCGAAGGCCGGGCGAAGATCATATCGCCCTGGGAAGTGGAGATCGCCCGCAACGACGGACGACGCGAGACGCTCACGACCCGCAGCATCATCATCGCCGCGGGGGCGCGCCCCGCGGTGCCGCCCATCCCCGGCATCGAGGAGGTCGGCTACTACACCTCGGACACGATCTGGAACCTGCGCGATCTCCCGCGCCGACTGCTGGTACTGGGCGGCGGACCGATCGGCGCGGAGCTCACGCAGACCTTCGCCCGCTTCGGCGCCGCGGTGACACAGCTCGTGAAGGGCGAACGCATCATGCCCCGCGAGGACGCCGAAGTCTCAGCAATGGTCATGGAACGCTTTCGCAAGGAGGGCATCGACCTCAGGACGAACCATCGCACGCAACGCTTCGTGATCGAAGATGGCGAGAAGATCCTGATCGCCGAGCACCTGGGCCAGGAGGTCCGCATTCCCTTCGACGTGCTGCTCGTCGCCGTCGGCCGCACGGCCTACCTCAAGGGCTACGGACTGGAAGAGCTGGGCATCCCCGCGGGACGCACGGTCGAGGTCAATGAGTACCTGCAGACGCGCTACCCCAACATCTACGCCGCCGGCGACGTTGCCGGGCCCTACCAGTTCACCCATACCGCCGCCCACCAGGCCTGGTACGCGTCGGTCAACGCCCTGTTCTCGCCGTTCAGGAAGTTCCGCGCCGACTACTCGACGATCCCCTGGGCGACCTTTGTCGATCCCGAAGTCGCGCGCGTCGGCCTCAACGAACAGGAGGCGCGCGAGCGAAATATTCCCTTCGAAGTCACCCGCTTCGGCATCGACGACCTCGACCGCGCCATCGCGGACGGCGAGGCACACGGCTTCGTCAAGATACTCACGGTCCCCGGCAAGGACAGGATCCTCGGCGTCACGATTGTCGGCGAGCACGCCGGGGACCTCCTCGCCGAGTACGTGCTCGCGATGCGCCACGGGCTCGGGCTGAACAAGATCCTGGGAACGATCCACGTCTACCCGACACTGGCCGAAGCCAACAAGTACGCGGCAGGCGAATGGAAGCGCGCCCACGCGCCGCGGAAGCTGCTCGAATGGGTCGGACGTTTCCACGACTGGCGTCGGGGGCGTCCGGCCTCAGGCTCCCCTGCGCAACGCCGCGCCTCGAAGTTGCGCGGCGCACCTTCCGCACCGCGGGGCTAGCCCGGACGGTCATTGTCGGGGAACCATCGAGGAAGCAAGCATGATGAGCTTTACCATCGTCATACCGGTGCTGAACGAAGCGGCAAACCTGCCACGGCTGGCCGCGCAGCTCGGCCCCCTGGCGCAGCGAAGCGTGGAAATCGTGATCGTCGATGGCGGAAGTGCCGACGATACCGTCCGACTGGCCGAACAAGCGGGCTTCAGGGTCATCCGGAGCGCGCGCGGGCGTGCGGCCCAGATGAACGCGGGCGCTGCCCGATCGACGGGGGACGTGCTGATCTTCCTGCATGCGGACACCGAACTTCCACCAGACGCCCTGCCCCGCATCGCGGCGCACCTGGATTCCGGCTACGAGTGGGGGCGCTTCGACGTCACGATCGTCGGCACTCCCGTCATGCTGCGCGTGGTCGCCACGATGATGAACTGGCGTTCCCGCCTGACCGGCATCGCAACCGGCGATCAGGCAATCTTCATGACCCGCGACGCATACGACGCGGTCGGGGGCTTTCCCGATCAACCCCTCATGGAGGACATCGAAATCTCCCGTCGCCTGCGCAGTCGCTCGCGCCCGGCGTGCCTCGGCAGCCGGGTTGCCACGTCCGGCCGACGCTGGGAGAGCCGCGGCGTGTGGCGCACGATCTTCCTGATGTGGCGCTTGCGTTGGGCGTACTGGCGTGGCCGGCCGGCACGCGAACTGGCCGAGGCCTACCGGTGAGGCGCGCCCGGATCGTCATCATCGCGAAGGCACCGATCGGCGGATTCGCGAAGACACGCCTGATTCCCGCGCTCGGACGGGACGGCACGGCGCGACTGGCCAGGCGCATGCTGGAACATGCCGCGCACACAGCCTTGCATGCGGATGTGGGGCCGGTCGAACTCTGTGTAACGCCGTCCCCCGCGGACCCGGTCTGGACGACGCTCGGCTTGCCCGAGCGCCTCGCGTGGAGCGCACAGGGCGACGGCGATCTCGGCATGCGCATGGCGCGTGCTGCTTCGCGAGCGACCGACGCCGGCGAAGAAGTGATCCTGATCGGCACCGACTGCCCCGGCCTGACGGCGCAACACCTGCGCGACGCCGCAGCGGCGCTCGCACATCACGATGCCGCGATCGTTCCGACCGTCGATGGCGGCTACGCGCTGCTCGCACTCCGTCGCTTCCACACCAGTCTGTTCGAACACATGCCCTGGAGTACTGACGGCGTGGCCTTCGAAACCCTGTGCCGGATCGGCCGACTGGGCTGGCACGCAAGCACGGCGCGCCCCCTGCACGACATCGATGAACCGGCCGATCTCGCGTGGCTGCCGGCAGACTGGCAGGACGCAATGGGACTTTCCCGTTCCTCCACCCTGCATACGCCGCCGGCGAACGAACGGAAGCGTCGATGATCGGCTGATCCGGGTACGCGGGCGCGCGCACCGCAAACCGCCGCGAGCGATCGCTCGGTTAGTCGTGATTCCCGAGCGGCTTCTGCCAGAACAGCGCACTGCCTGCGCGCACGTCGAGCGTGTAATCGCGAAAACCGAACTTCGCATATGCCGCCCGCGCCGCTTCATTCCCGCTGAGCACCTCCAGCGTGATCTTGCAGCATCCCCGCTCCCTGGCCGCGGCTTCCACCGCCTCCAAAAGATCCTGGCTCACCCCACGTCCGCGGTATTCCGCGAGAACGACGAAATCGTGGATGTTGATCAACGGCCTTGCGGCGAAGGTGGAAAACGCTTCGAAGCAATTCGCCAGCCCTACCGCGACGCCATCCGCGTAGGCGATCAGGCTGAACGCATGCGGCAGGCGCGCAAGCTCGCGCACGACCCTTTCCTTGACCTCGGCAGGCAACGCCTCGCCGCCGCCCATCGGGTCGCGCGCATAGGCGTCCAGCAACTCGATAATGGCATTTGCATGAACGGGGTCGTGATAATCGGCACGAATGACTTCGACGGACACGTGTATTTTCTCGGGCGTTCGTTTCGGGCGGTGCGCCATCATACCGCGGCGGCTCGCTCCTGCTTCGAGAGCTGAGTTCCGGCTGCATCCGTAGAACCGTTTCTCTTTGAGGCACTGCAACAAAAGCGGGCACATTTCCGCCCTGCAGTGAACGAACGGGACGACCGGATCTTCAAGCAACAGATGTCGCTCGTCTCGGAGCCGGCCGGAAACCCGCTGACAACCTGCCTCGACCCCGGATGGATACATCCCACACTGGCATCATGGGTTTCTTTTGACTTTCGTCAAACATGAGTGAAATTTTTGTGCAATGCACATAGCCACGCCTGAAAAGTGGGTAATATGCCCCACAATTCATTCGCGTCATGCAAGAGGAGTAGCTCATGAAAAAATCGCTCGTCATCGCCTCCATGCTCGCCCTGGGCACTGCAAGCCCCTTTGCACACGCCTACAAGGCGGGAGACTTCGTCGTCCGCGCGGGTGCGGCGCGGGTAGCCCCGGAAATGGGCGGGTCCGACGTCTCGTCCAGCGCCACCGGCAAGATCGCAGGATCCAATGCCACGGTGAGCGACGACACCCAGCTCGGCCTGACGTTCGGTTACATGCTGACCGATCACGTCGGCGTCGAACTGCTCGCCGCCACCCCGTTCAAGCACAGCGTCAGCGTCAAGGGGCTGCCCGCAGGCCTCAACGGCAAGCTCGCCACCATCGAGCAACTGCCGCCGACCGTTACGCTGCAGTACTTCCCCCTGGATTCCAGCTCGAAGTGGCAGCCGTATGTCGGCGCCGGCATCAACTACACCACCTTCTTCAATGAAGACCTGACAGACGGGCGCAAGGCCCAGGGCTTTTCCCACCTCGATCGCGAGGACTCGTGGGGGCTCGCCCTGCAGGCCGGCATCGACTACATGCTGACCGACCGGGTTGTCCTGAACGCGGCCGTGTGGCGTATCGGCATCGACAGTCACGCCACCGCCCGGCACCCCGTGCTCGGGAAGGTCAAGGTCAGTGTCGAGATCGATCCGTGGGTGTACATGGTCGGCATCGGCTACAAGTTCTGATACGACCCTCCCCGGCACACACAACGGCGACCCGCGGGTCGCCGTTGTTTTGGCATCGCCCGAAAGACCTCGCCCCGGGGCAAGCGCGGCGCGATCCGATCGGGGTATACTTATCGGTTTCCCAGAATCGCCCGGAGCCCCGCCATGGAAGCCGAACGCATCAACGCCATTTCCCAGAAACTCGACGACCTGCAGGCCCGCGGTCGCGAACTTCGGAGGTATCTTTGACTACGACGAAAAGGCGTCGAAGCTCGAAGAAGTAACCCGCGCGCTGGAAGATCCGGCCGTCTGGAACAATGCCGAGAAGGCTCAGGAACTCGGCAAGGAAAAACGTCAGCTCGACGATATCGTCGTCAACCTGCGCGACATCGAGCAATCGTCCATCGACCTCAAGGACCTGTTCGAACTCGCTCAGGCCGAGGACGACGAGGACACCCTGAGCGCCGTCGAAGGCGACCTCGCCCCGCTCGAAGCGAAGGTGCACGCACTCGAATTCCGCCGGATGTTCTCGAATCCGATGGATCCGAATTCCTGCTTCATCGAAATCCAGGCCGGCGCCGGCGGCACCGAAGCCCAGGACTGGGCAGGCATGCTCGAGCGCATGTACCTGCGCTACTGCGAGCGCAAGGGTTTCGCGGTCGAGCTCATGGAAGAGTCCGAGGGCGAAGTCGCCGGCATCAAGGGCGCCACGATCAAGGTCAGCGGGGACTACGCCTACGGTTTCCTGCGCACCGAAACGGGCATCCACCGCCTCGTGCGCAAGAGTCCGTTCGACTCCAACGCGCGCCGTCATACCAGCTTCTCGTCGGTGTTCGTATATCCGGAAGTCGACGACTCGATCGAGATCGACATCAATCCGGCCGACCTGCGCATCGACACCTACCGCGCGTCCGGCGCCGGCGGCCAGCACATCAACAAGACGGACTCCGCGGTGCGCATCACGCACGAGCCCACCGGCGTCGTCGTGCAATGCCAGAACGACCGCTCGCAGCACAAGAACAAGGCCGAAGCGATGTCCATGCTGAAGGCGCGCCTGTACGAACTGGAGCTGCGCAAGCGCCAGGCCGAGCAGCAGAAGCTGGAAGACTCCAAGAGCGACATCGGCTGGGGCCACCAGATCCGTTCCTACGTGCTCGACCAGTCGCGCATCAAGGACCTGCGCACCAACTACGAAGTCGGCAACACCCAGGCCGTGCTCGACGGCGACCTGGACGACTTCATCGCGGCGAGCCTCAAGCAGGGTGTGTAAGCGCCCTGCCCGCGCGCACGCATGACGCCTGAGCTCGTCGATTTCCTCGCCCCCGGCGTTGCCGCGGATGACGTGCCCGAACTCGCGCCGCTCGCCGCGGCGCGACCGCTGATCGACGCCTTCATCACGCTGTTCCGCGGCTCCGAGGCGGAGGTCATGCTGCGCCTGCTGGTGCTGCGCGAGATCGGTCAGGAGGCGGAAGCGCCGCGCTGGTCGCCCGACGCCCTGCGCGCGCGCTTCACCTACCTCGACCCGGTGAAGCTCGAAACCGTCCTGAAGCGCCTGCGCGACAACCAGCTGCTCGCCTATGCGGACGACGGCAATTACCACCTCTCGGACCTCGGCCGCAACGCCGTGGCGGCCATCGCCATGCTGCTGCGCTTCTCGGCCGAAGAGGACGCGGAACTGGGTTTCCTCACCGCCCAGCTCGCCGGCCTGCAGGCGGTCGGCAGCGTCACGCCCGAAGCGCTCGGCCACCTGCTCTCCAAACTCAACGACCTCACCTGGCACTTCGAGGAGGCGATCGCCTCTGGTTCGGAGTTCCAGATCCTCGGCGCACGTCGCCGCCTTTCCGCCAACGAACGCTGGCTCGGGCGCGGCACCGAGATTCTCAAGGGCCTGCTGGCCGACCCCGAAGTCGACTTCGAAATCGCGCGCATCGCACAGCGCATCGGCCTCGCCCAGTCCAGGCTCGCACGCGCCGACGCGAGTTTCCAGCGTGCGCTCAACAAGATCGAGGCGCAGCGCGTCACCCTGGGCGCATCGGGCATCTCCTCGTCCGACGTTGCGGCGTGGCTGCGCGGCCTCGACGCCGCCACCTTCGCCGCTTTCGCCGAGGGAGCTCTCCTCGTGGTGCCCGAGGTGCCGCTGCTCGCGGGCGGCCACGAGCTCATCGACCGCGCCGAAAGCGTGCTCTCCGACGAGGTCCGCGCCAGCGAAACCGACACCGCACTGCCGCCCCCGGACGCCGCCGCCGTAAACGCGGCGCCCGAGCAGGACGATCTCGCGCTCCTCGAACACTTTGCACGGCGGCTCGACACCCTGCCGGCCTCCGCCCCGCTGCACTCCGTGGTGGCCGGCGGCGGCTTTGCGCCCGCCTCCTACCGCCTGTCGCTCCTGGCACTGCTCGCCGACGGCGAGTCCGCAGGCCCCGCCGACGGCCCGGTGGGCGACTTCATGCGCCTTCCCGTGGATGTCCACTTCGGCGATACGCTCGTACCGGTCGGCGAAGACGAGATCGCTGCCATGTCCGAAGGCCGGGTGATCCCCCGCCAGGAGGCCTCCGCAGCGCCCGAATCCGCGAACGCGCGCCCCCTCATGGACGCCTGATGGAACACGAACTCAAGACCCTCACCGCGCGCCTGCTCGCCCACCGCTGGCTTCCGCGCAACGATCGGCTCGTGCGCCGCGCGCTGGTCGACGAAACCTTCCGCGTGGAACTCGACCACCGCCTCGCAGCCGTCGGACTGCAGCTCCAGGACAACCCCTACGCCGGCCACGTTGCCGCCGTGCTCACCCCGGAAATGCTCGAGCCGGTGTTCGGCGCAAGGCGCGAATACGCCGCAAGCAACGTCGGGCTCACGCGCGACGAGGTCGCGCTGCTCGTCGTCGTCTGGTCGCTGATCATCCTGCCCAAACGCGAGCGCCAGGTGACCCGGCGCGAACTGGCCGACGACGGCCAGGGCGACATGTTCGGCGCCGAAAAACCGGTCGTCCACGGCGACACGGTCTCCGGCGGACTCACGGAAGCGTCGCTCATTGCCGACTTCGGCCCGCTGCTGGGCGGCAAGACCAAGGTCAAGAACTTCATGCTCGGCAAACTCGCGCGCCTGGGCTTCATCGAGCGGCGCAACGGCGTGCTGTACGAAGGGCCCCTGCTCGACGTCGCGCTCGACTATCGTGTGCTTGCCGACCGCATCATCCACGGCACGCTCGCCGATGTGCTGAAGAACGCAGGACACGCCGTTCCCGCGGCCAACGCCTTCGAGGCGGCCGAAGTCCTGCCCGACGTCGATGACCAAGAGGAAGACGCCTGATGTTCCACATCAAGCAACTGGAACTCGTCCACTGGGACTACTGGCGCCGGTTCACGCTGCCACTGGACGCACAGATCATCACCATCGTCGGCCCCAACGGCTCGGGCAAGACGACGCTGCTCGACGCCCTGCGCACCCTGTTCGCGCTGCGCTGCTCCGGCAAGCGCGACTTCCGCCGCTACGTACGCCGCGCCGAACGCAGCTTTGCGTGGATCCGCGCCGTCGTCGCGAACAAGCCCGGCACGTCCGGCCGCCGTCCGTTCTTCCCCTGCCTGCACGACGAAGTCACCCTCGCCTGCCGCATCCGCCGTGCGGGTGGCGAATGGACGCGCGATTACGCCATCATCGACGGCGACCAGCCCATCGAGGCGCTGGAGCAGACCGAAGACTGGATCGGCCTGCGCGACTACCAGAACCGGCTCGCCTGGGGCGGACTCACGCCCGCAATCTCGAAGGTGCTCGCGCTCGAACAGGGCGACACCGACAAGCTGTGCGAATACTCCCCGCGCGCGCTGCTCGAGCTCGTCTTCGACGTCTTCGGCGACAAGGAGGTGCTCGACAACTACCAGGCGGCACGCGAGGAACAGAAGAGCGCCGAGCGCGAACTCGGCGACCTCAGCCTCGACCTCGACCGCCTGCGTGCACAGGCCGAGGGACGGCGCCTCGAAGCCGACAACTACCTGCAGTGGAAACAGCTCGCTGACGAGACGCACGCGCTCGAGGCCGAGATCGTCCCGCGCCTGGAGGCCGCCGAGCTCGCACGCGACGTTGCCGCCGAGCGTGGCGAGCTTGCCCGCCAGCGTGGTGAATACGCGCTCAGGCAAACCGAGCGCCGCGCCGCCCGCCAGCGACTGGACGCGGTACAGGCCGAAAAGGCGGAAGCGGAAAGCCGGCGCACCACGCTGCGCGCGGAACTCGACGCGGCCGGGACGACCCACCTCGAAGCGCACGACGCGGTGCGCGATCTCGAGAAGCTCATTACCGAGCGCGACAACCTGCGTGCCCAACTCGCCGCCGAGCACGGCGCCGACGCCGTCGCGCTCGAGGCGCAGCACGAATCGGCCGAAGCCGCGCTGCGTGAAATGAAGGCGCGCGAGCGCACCCTCGTCGCCGAATTCGAGGACAAGACCACTTCGCTGCGCAATGCCAAGAGCCGCTCCGGGCCGCCGTCAGACCCCGAGGTCGCCCGCTTCCGTGCCGTGCTGGACGCCGAAGGCATCGCCCACTGCGGCCTTGCCGAGGTCATCGAGGTCACCGACGCGACCTGGCAGGCTGCGCTCGAAGCCGTGCTGCGCCCCTACCGCCACGTCATCCTCCTCGAGCGCGAGTCCGACCGCCATGCCGCGTGGGCGCTCGGCGAGCGCGAACGCTTCCGCCACTTCGTGGTGCCGGAGCGCGAGGAGGCCCCGCCCGCAGTCGCCCGCAGCCTCGCCGAGGTCGCGCGCTTCTCGGCCCCGGCCCCGCGCTGGCTGGCAGATCTGCTCAACCGCATCCGCCGCGTCGACAGTGTCGACGCGGCCCGCGACCTGCCGCGCGAGGTCGAATGGATCACCCGCGACGCCTACCACCGCGAGCGGCGCGGCGCCCGCCACCTGGGTCGCCCCGCCGAATTCCACTTCGGTGAACTCGCCCGCCAGGCGCGCATCACCCAACTCGAAGAGGACATCGCCGGGCTCGATCGCCAGCTCCAGCACCTGCGTCCCCGGGTCGCCAAGGCTGCCGACGAACTCACCACCCTGCGCCAGCGCCTGCTGGGCCTGCAATCCGCACAGCTGCTTGCCGCAAAGGCCGAAACCTACGCCGAGGCCGAAGCCGCCCTGCCCGCCGCCCGTGCCGCGCTCACCGCGGCCATCGCGCAGCGAGCCGACGCGCAGGGGGCGCTGGACGAACTCGGCGGCCGCATCAACGGAGTCGTCATCGAGATCGACCGGCGCAACCGCGAGCTGCGCGCCATCGACAGCCGCATCACCGAGCTCGAAACCGGCGCCGCACCGCGCCGCCACGCCCAGGCGCAGCGCATCCAGCGCCTGCGCTCCCTGCGCCGCGGCATGCCCGCGCACTGGCGCGACCCCGCCGAGATCGCGCTGCTGGCCGAACGCTACGAAAACGCCGCCGCAGCAAGGCGCGAGCGCGACCGCCTGCGCGCGCGCCTCGACGAAGGCGACTGGGTCAAGGATCCGACGGTCATCACCCTGTCGGAACGCCTCAAGGCCGACGTCGCCCAGCGCGAACGCGACTTCCAGGAGCGCCAAGGCTATTGCGCGACCGCCCGCCGGCTCACCGAAGAGGCGCGCTCCGCCTACATCGCCAAACTGCGGGCCACCGTGCGCCAGTACGGCAAGAACCTCAAGGCGCTCGGCGAACTCGCCGGCGTCGGCGTGGATTGCCCCGCCCCCGCGCTGGGCAACGACGACCTCTCGCTCGGCCACGCCGGACTCGAAGTGCGCTTCGACTTCGACCGCAAGGGCGCCGTCGGCCTCAACGACGGCGAAGCCTCCGGCGGCCAGCAGGTGATGAAGTCCCTGATCCTGCTGATCGCGCTGCTGATGGACGACGCGCGCCCCGGCGGCTTCGTCTTCATCGACGAACCCTTCGCCCACCTCGACGTCGCCAACATCGACCGTGTCGGCACCTTCCTGCGCGCCACGCGCGCGCAGTACCTCATCACCACGCCGGTCACCCACAACGCCAACGTCTTCGCCCCAGCGCAACTCACGCTGGTCACGCGCAAGAAAAAACCCGGCGAGGAGTGGGCGCCGACCATCGGCGTGCTGGCGCGCGCCATCGCATGAGCGTGGAAATGTTCGAGCACTTCCCCTGGCTCCCCTTCCTCATCGCCATCACCGCGCTCACCATGTCGCCGGGTGTCGACTCCCTGCTGGTGATCCGCAACGCGGCCCGCGGCGGACTGCGCGACGGGCTGCTCACCAGCCTCGGCATCTGCCTCGGACTGTTCGCGCACGCCACCGTCTCGGCGCTGGGTCTCTCGGTCATCCTGCTCAGTTCGGCAACGTTGTTTGCCGCGATGAAGATTGCCGGGGCTGTCTACCTCGCCTGGCTGGGCATCCAGAGCCTGCGCTCCGCGTGGCACGCGCGCGGAATGCAGATTTCGGTGCAACGCGCCGGTGTGGTGCCGGCAGCGACCTCGCTGCGCGAAGGCCTGTTGTCGAACGTGCTCAACCCCAAGCCCATCATCTTCTACATGGCCTTCCTGCCGCAGTTCATCGATCCGGCCCACTCGGCACTGCTGCAGTCGCTCGCGATGGCCGCGATGCATTTCGCCATCGCGACGGTCTGGCAGGGCCTGCTCGCGCTCATGGTCGAACGCGCCCGCACCCTGCTCGCCCGCCCTCGCGTCAGTCGCATTCTCGACGGCATCACCGGAGTGCTGTTGCTCGGTTTCGGCGCGCGGCTCGCTGCGACCCAATCCTGAACGGCGCTTGACGCGACCGGCTCAGCCGAACCGTTCCGGCCGCACCGCCGCACAACGGATGCCCCTCGGTGCGGTCTGCGTAAACGCTTCTGCTAGGCCGTGACAGCTTCCGTTCGCATCGCAGGAACGGCTTGCCCATCCCTCGCCGCCGGCCTGATCTTGAACCAGATCGCGTACAACGCCGGCAGGAACACCAGGGTCAGAGCCGTCCCGGCGAAGGTCCCACCGATCAAGGTATAGGCCAGCGTTCCCCAGAACACCGACTGCGTGAGGGGTATGAACGCCAGGATGGCGGCGAGCGCGGTCAGGATGACCGGACGCGCGCGCTGCACGGTGGCCTCGACCACGGCGTCGAAGGGCGCCAATCCCTCCTTTTCGTTGTCGCGAATCTGACCGATCAGGATGAGCGTGTTGCGCATCAGGATGCCGGACAGCGCGATCAGTCCGACGAGCGCGTTGATGCCGAACGGCTGGTTGAACGCAAGCAGCGTGGGCACGACCCCGATCAAGCCCAGCGGCGCACTGGCGAACACCATCGCCATCGCGGAGATCGACCGCACCTGGAAGATGATCGTGATCAGCGTCAAAGCGATCATGATGGGGAAGATCGGCGCCAAGGCGCGATTCGCCTTGCCGGATTCCTCGATGGAACCGCCCTCTTCGATCCGGTAGCCGGCCGGCAGCCTGGCGATAATGGGCTGAAGCTCCTGGAATACGGCGGTGGATACGTCCGGCGGCTGCAAGCCCTCGGCGATGTCTCCGCGCACGGTGATCGTCGGCGTGCGATCGCGGCGGCGCAGGATCGGGTCTTCCATGCGGACGTCCACGGCGCCGACCTGCGACAGTGGAATCCGCTGGCCGACCGCGCCGACCAGGGTGAAATCGCCGATCCTGGCCGGATCGAGCCGCGTGTTTCCGGCCGAGCGGGCGGCGACCTGCACCGAACGGATGTCCTCGCGCACCTCGGTAATGGGGATGCCGCTCAACAGGAACTGAAGCTGTTGGGCCACGTCGCTGGAGCTCAGGCCGAGGCTCTGCAGCCGGTCCTGGTCGAGCGCGAAACGCAGCGTCGGCACGCGCTCGCCCCAGTCGGTATTGACCGTTCGCATCTGCGACGAGGCCTGCATGACGGTGCGAACTTCCGCCGCGATGTCGCGCAGCGTGTCGGGGTCGGGCCCCATCACACGGAAGGCCACGGGGAAGGGCGAGTACGGGCCGAACACCAACTGGGTCACCCGCACGCGCGCCTCCGGCGCCAGACCGTCGGCCACCGCCTGCCGCAGCCTGAGCTTGAGCGCCTTACGGGCCGCCTGGTCGTCCGTCAGGACGACGATCTTCGCGAACGAGGGATCGGGCAGTTCCGGCGCCATGGCGAGGTAGAAGCGCGGCGCGCCCTGCCCGACGTAGGCCGTGACGATCTTCGCTTCCGGCTGCCCGGCGAGCCACGCTTCGACCTTGGCGGCCGCCGCGCTCGTCTGCTGGATCGAGGTGCCATACGGCATCTGGACTTCGACCAGCACTTCGGGGCGATCGGAAGTCGGAAAGAACTGCTTGTTGACCACGCCCATGCCCAGGACCGCGACGGCGAAGGCAGCGATCACACCCGCCGCGACCAGCCACTTGCGCCGGATCACGCCACCCAGCAGGCGGCGGAAGCGCTCGTAGTGCGGGGTGGCGTAGAGGGCCTCGTGCGCGCCCTCGCGCTGCGGGTAGTTCGGGAGCAGCTTCACCCCCAGGTAGGGCGTGAACACGACGGCGACGATCCACGACGCGATCAGCGCAATACCGACGATCCAGAACAGATTGCCCGCATACTCACCGGCGGTCGACTTGGCGAAGCCGTTCGGCATGAAGCCGATCGCCGTCACCAGGGTCCCGGCGAGCATGGGCGCGGCGGTGTGGCTCCAGGCATAGGCCGCCGCGCGGATGCGGTCGTAGCCTTCCTCCATCTTCACCACCATCATCTCGATGGCGATGATCGCGTCGTCGACCAGCAGCCCCAGGGCCAGGATCAGGGAGCCGAGCGTGATCCGGTCGAAGTTCTTGCCGGTCGCCGCCATGACCACGAAGACCGCGGCCAGGGTCAGGGGAACCGCTGCCGAGACCACGATGCCGGCGCGCCATCCCATGCTGAGGAAGCCCACCAGCATGACCACGCCGAGGGCGACGCAGAACTTCACCATGAACTCGTCGACGGCCGAGCGGATATTGACCGACTGGTCCGTGACCTTGGACAGGCTCATGCCGAGCGGCATCTCGGCGTTGATCGCCGCCGCTTCCGCCTCCAGCGCCTGGCCGAGATCGAGGCCGTTCCAGCCCTCGCGCATCACCACGCCGAGCAGCAAGGCCGGTTCGCCGTTGTTGCGGATGAGGAAGGTCGCCGGATCCTCGTAGCCCCGCTTCACCTCGGCGACGTCGCCGAGCTTCAGCGTCCGACCCCGCGCCGCGACCGGCGTGTTGCGGATCGCCTCCAGGTCGTCGATCGCCCCGTCCAGCCGGATGAAGACCTGCGGGCCCTTGGCTTCGATCGAGCCGGCGGGCGTCATGACGTTGCGCCCGTTCAGCGCGGCGAAGAGGTCGCGAGGGGAGACGCCCAGGGTCGCAAGGCGGTCATGGGAGAACTCGACGAAGATCCTTTCGGCCTGCTCGCCGATGATGTTCACCTTCTTGACGCCCGGCACGTGAAGCAGGCGCTGGCGCATGCTCTCCGCGTCGCGCACCAGGTGCCGGTGCGGCTCGCCCTTCGCTTTCAAGGCATAGAGCGCAAAGGTCACGTCGGCGTATTCGTCGTTCACCATCGGGCCGATGACGCCCCGCGGCAGCTTGAGCGCCTCGTCGCCGAGCTTCTTGCGCGCCTGATAGAACTCGTCGGGGACGTCGCGGGGCGGCGTGCTGTCGAGCAGGTACACGGTGGTGAAGGCCAGGCCCGGTCGCGTAAAAGTCTCGGTGCGGTCATGCCAGCGCAGTTCCTGCATGCGCTTTTCCAGGGGCTCGGCGACCAGTTCTTCCATCTCCTTGGCCGTGGCCCCGGGCCAGGCGGTGACCACGGTCATCTGCTTGACGGTGAAGGCGGGGTCCTCCGCCCGGCCCAGCGTCAGGAAGGCGACGACCCCGGCGACGAAGATCGCCAGCATCAGGAACAGGGTGACCGGGCGCTCGCGCACGGCGAGGGCGGAGAGGTTGAACGCACTCATTGCTGTCCCCCGTTCTTGAGGGCCACACTTTGCGCGGCTTCGTGGTCAGCCAGTCGTACCGGCTCGCCTTCGTGCAGCAGATGCGCGCCGAGCACGACCACGCGATCACCCGCCTTGAGTCCACCAACGACCGCGGCCGCGTCGTCACTGAGGCCGGCCAGCTGCACGGCGCGCCAGGTGACCCGCGGCCCCTGCCCTTCGACCCCTTCTCCTTCGACCAGCCATACGCCGGGCCCTTTGCCCGGATCGAAGAGCGCGCCGATCGGGACCTGCAGCGCCGGCACGGAGCGGTCCCGGGGGATGTGGATCGAGATGGTCGAGCCCAGCGGCGCGTCCGCCAGGCGGCCCTCCAGCACGTAGCGCGCCTCGAAGGTGCGCGTCTGCGGGTTGGCGGCGTCCGACAACTGGCGCAGTTTCGCGGCGCCCGTGAGCCCGTTGCCATACAGGGTCGCGCGGCCGGCGGAGCCGACCGCCGGGCGCAGGGTTTCGGGGAGCTCGACGACCGCTTCGCGGCGTCCGGCATGCGCCACACGGACGACCACCTGACCGGCGCCGAGGACCTGTCCCGGCTCCGCCAGGGTCTCCACCACCACGCCGTCCGCGTCGGCGAGCAGGACCGTGTAGCCGGTTTCGTTGCGCGCAACGTCGGCCTGGGCCTGGGCCCCCTTGAGCTCCGCCCGTGCCGACTCGGCGGCGGCCTTGATCTTGTC
The DNA here is from genome assembly GCF_900156155.1 of Aromatoleum tolulyticum. Classification (GTDB taxonomy): domain Bacteria; phylum Pseudomonadota; class Gammaproteobacteria; order Burkholderiales; family Rhodocyclaceae; genus Aromatoleum; species Aromatoleum tolulyticum. Next base: position 100,387 of record NZ_FTMD01000002.1, on the reverse strand, counting down.
GTAGGCGGAGGCCGACACCGCACCCGCCGAGACAAGATCGCGGTATCTCGCCTCGTCCTCCGCGGTCTGGCGCGCGCGCGCCGTGGCGGCGGCAACGGCCTCCTCAAAGGCGCGCGTGGCGAGCCTCAAGTCGGTGGGGTCGATGCGCATGAGCGGCTGGCCGCGCTTGACGGCCTGCCCGGTATCGACCAGGCGCTCCAGGACCTTGCCGGGAACGCGGAAACCCAGGTCGCTCTGTACCCGCGCCGCAACGATGCCGGTGAATGAACGCTCGGCCTCGACGGCGGGCTGTATGGCCCCCACGCGCACCAGGGGAATCTGCGTCCGCGGATCGACTGAAGAAGTGGCGTCGCTGCATGCTGCCAGGGCTAAGGGCAACAGACCGACGACGGCGAGGAAGGGAAGAGTACGGCTCTCAAGCATGGCGACCTCCGTGGATGCGAAGGCCTCCATACTCCATCGAGTGACTATTTCTGTCAATAGTCACTCTCGTAATTCTCGAACCGGCTAAGGGGCCAGGCTGCGCAGCACCAGATTGGAAAGCTGTGCCGGGGCCTCCTCGGCAACATCGAGGTTGTACTGGAGCAGGAGCGGGTTCACATAGGGCTGCATGACCAAATCGATGGCATGCACGGTCTCGTCCAGCGGCGTCTTGCGCTCGAACTCGCCGCTCTCCCGCCCTTCGCGGACGATCTCCGTCAGGATCTGCCGGATACGCTCACAGTAGGCGCGGGCCGACGGCCACCCCTCGCCCGCGGAATACGCGGCGATGTCGTACAGCTTGCGATCGTTGAAGAACAGACTCACCCCGGTCGAGACCAAGGTCTTGAACATTCGGCGGAATTTTTCCGTGGGCGTGGTTGCGCCCGCCACCGCCTCTTCGACCGCTGCGACGATGGCGCTCAAGGTCTTGGCGCAAATGGCCTCACCGATCGCCTGCTTGGAATCGAAGAACTTGTAGATATAGGCCTTCGAAAAACCGATCGCCTTGGCCAGGTCGGAGACCGTGGTCTTCTCGTAGCCGTAGTGGCTGAAGTGCTCGCCCGCCGCCTCCACGATCTGGTCTCGGACATTGTGGTCGGCGGGGCCGCGCGATGCGGGGACGGAAGACGGGGTTTGGCTCATGAAAAAACAATACCTCACATGCCCTATCTTTTCAACTAGTGACTATTTTAGTTGACAGTCACACACGAGTGACTATTATGGCCTTTAGTCACCCAAGTTCAACTCAGAAGGACTCTCATGCTCGCCCACCCCCGCTCTCTCGCCCTTGTTCTGAGCGTCGGCGTCTTGACGGGCTGCGCCGTCGGCCCCGCCTACCGGCCGCCCGAGATCGCGCTGTCCTCCACCTTCCTCGGACAAGAAGGTGTCGATCACCGGCAGGTTCAGCACACGGCAGACCTCCAGGTCTGGTGGGCCGCCTTCGATGATCGCCTGCTGATGCAATTCGTCTCCCTGGCCCTGGAACAGAACCTGGACCTCGCGCAAGCGGCGGCACGTGTCGCCCAGTCGCGCGCATCACTGCGCTACGCCGATGCGGCGCTACTTCCGGCGGCCAGCGTGAGTGCAAGCGCTGCGAGAGCCTACCAGTCGGTCGAGACCCCGCTGGGGCAGGTGCTCGACGCCACGCCCGGCTTCGATCGCAGCGGCAGCGCCTACGAGGCCAACCTCGGTGCGAGCTGGGAGATCGACGTGTTCGGCGGTCTGCGACGGGGGCGGGAGGCCGCACGCGCGGAGTACGAAGCATCCGAAGCCGGCGCCGTGGCGACGCGGCTGACCGTGGCCGCGCAGACCGCGGACGTGTACGTCACGATCCGGGGCTTGCAGGCGCGCATCGCGATCGCCAGACAGCAAGTGGAGACCCGCCGTCAGCTGCTCGCCCTGGTCAAGCTCCAGTACGAGAAGGGGATCGCCGCCGAGCTCCAGATGAACCAGGCCGAGGGGTCGCTCACCCAGGCCGAGGCGCAGATCCCGGTCCTGGAAGCCGGTCTCGATTCGGCGATGAACGCGCTGGACGTGCTGCTCGGGGTGCAGCCGGGCACCTGGCGCACGGAGCTGGCCGCAGTGGCGCCGGTCCCGCTCGCGCCGGGCCTGGCCGGGACCGGCACCCCGGCCGAGATGATTCGGCGCAGGCCCGATCTCATCGTCGCCGAACGGCGCCTCGCCGCGGCCAATGCGCGCATCGGCGTGGCGATCTCCGAGTACTACCCCAAGTTCTCGCTCGCCGCCCTGCTGGGCAGCGCCACCGCGATCGCCAGCGGCAACCTCTTCACCGGGGCCGCGAGCCAGACGCAGGGCGTCCTCGGACTGCGCTGGCGCCTGTTCGACTTCGGCCGCGTCGACGCGCAGATCGCCGCCGCGCGCGGCGCGGAGGCCGAAGCCCTGGCGACCTGGCGGCTGGCCGTGTTGCGGGCGACCGAGGATGTCGAGAACGCCTTCTCCGCCCTCGTCAAACGCGAGGCGCAGGTCGGCATCCTGACGCGGGGTGAATCCTCGCTCGCCCGTGCGCGCGAGAACTCGTTTGCCGCCTACCAAGGCGGCGTCGTCAGCCTGATCGAGGTGCTCGATGCCGACAGCAATCTCCTGCAGGCGCGCGACGCGAAGGCACAGGCGCAAACCGAGGTTGCGCGCGCCGCCATTGCCTCCTTCCGGGCATTGGGGGGCGGATGGGATGCGCCGCATGCAGGCAGCGACCGCCTCTACAGCGACCTTTCCACCAACGACCTCTCCATCAACGACCGCAGGTAAGCAAAATGGCCAAAACGAACAACTCATGGGTGCTCATCACGGGCGCATCGAGCGGCTTCGGCGAGGAGTTCGCCCGCCAATATGCCGGGCAAGGCCACTCGTTGGTCCTGGTGGCGCGCCGACTGGACCGGCTGCAAGCACTCGCCGAGGCACTCCGCCGGCAGTACCGCATCGAGATCGTGGTGGAGCAAGTCGATCTCTCGGACATTGCCGCGGTCACCCAACTGCATCGGCGCCTCCACGAGCGAGGCATTGCGATCGACATCCTGATCAACAACGCCGGCCATGGACTGCAGGGGCCGTTCGTGGAAAGCCAGCTGGACGCGGCGCTGGCGATGGTGCAGCTGGATGTGGCGAGCCTGACCGCGGTCACCCATGTCTTTGCGCAGGACATGCGGGCGCGGGGACGCGGGAAGATCCTGCTGGTCGCGAGCCTGCTGGCCTACCAGGGCGTGCAGAACTTCGCCGTCTATGCCGCCGCCAAGGCCTACGTATTGCGTCTGGGCGAGGCGCTTCATCGCGAGTTCAAGCGCGATGGCGTCACGGTGACGGTGCTTTGCCCGGGCGTGTCGGACACCGGCTTCGCCACCGCGGCGCAGATGAAGATCACGCCCGCTTTGAAGCCCCTGATGATGCGGCCGGCCCCCGTCGTGCGCGCCGGTATCCGCGCCTTGCAGGCCGGACGCATCAGCGTCGTGCCGGGCTGGGCGAACAAGGCCCTCGTGATCCTCACGTGGGCGACGCCACGCCGGCTGCACCAGGCGTTCTTGTCGCGCGCGATGAACGGATGACGCGCATTTCCCCCGCCGATTGCTTCCCCCCAACAGGAGACTCATCATGAAATCGATTCTGGCTTTGTCCGGCATCGCCCTCGTCCTTTCCGCCCACACCGCACTGGCCGATGTCGGTCGCCCTCTGGACCCGCACGAGCAGGCGCGGCAGTTGATACTGGGCGTGACACAGCATGCAGCAGCCATCCGCGACACAACGGCAACCGTGGCGCTGGCGCTGACGGATCCGCATGAACTCGCGCGTCAGCGAATTGCCGCGTCGGCCGTGACAGACGTCGCGTCCCGATCCACACCCGCGACGGAATGGCAGCCCGCGATCGACCCGCACGAACGCGCGCGCCGCTCGATTCTGGGAAGCTCCGGTGAGTAGCGGAACCAGCTCCATACCCATACATCAAGGGCTTGATTTCATGACACCACCAACCGAGACGATGAATCCCGACGAAACGCTTGCCCGCTGGCGGGCCGAGGAAGCGGCCGTGCGCGCCCGCCTCCAGACGGCTCCCGGCGTAGCCTCACCCGCCCAGGTCGCCGGGCGCAGCGGATTGCAGATATTCCAGGCACTCCTCGCCGGCGAGATCCCGCCTCCGCCGATGGCGGTCACGCTCGACTTCACCCTGCTTCGCATCGAGCCCGGATTGGCGGTTTTCCAGGGACGACCAGGCATCAACCACTACAACCCGATGGGCACGGTGCACGGTGGCTGGTTCGCGACGATGCTCGACTCCGCCATGGGATGCGCCGTGCATTCCACGCTGCCGGCAGGCAAGGCCTACACGACCCTCGAACTGAAGCTCAACCTCGTCCGCGCACTCACCGACGCAGTGCCGCTGGTACGTGCGGAAGGCCGCCTCGTTCACGGCGGCCGCCAGGTGGCGACCGCGGAAGGCCGCCTTGTCGGACCGGACGGCAAGCTCTATGCCCATGCGAGCACAACTTGCCTGGTATTCGACCAGGCCTTGCGATGACTCTTCAGCAACTGCGCCGACACGCCATCGAACAGCGCCTTCGCGCCGGCTTCGCCGATGCGCTTCACGAAGGTCCACACCCTCATACCGTCAGGGATGGCCTTTTGACGCCCGTAGCGGGTCGATTCGCAGATGTCCGAGGCGATTCGAGGCAAAGATGGGGCGACACCGCCGGAAAAAGCGGCAAATTGCCGCATCAAGGCACGAACACTCAGCACCCTTGATCGACGCCGGGACTGCCGCGCTCGGGCATCCAACAGGAAAGATCAGATCCATGAGGCCAGGTCGGACGAGCGCGACATTTCATACCCCTTACATGACGTTCCGCAGCCACTTGACGCACCTCCCCCACGTGGTGCGCGTGCGCATCGCAGTTCAATCCAGGATCCCCAGCAGCCGCGCGCGATCGACCGCATGCCGGCGGTTCGCGGCGTTGAGCTTGGCCAGCAGGTTCCGCATATGCCACTTGATCGTCTGGGGCCCGACGTCGAGGATGTTCGCGATTTCCTTGTTCGTGCGGCCATGGGCAAGCGCGGCGAGGATTTCCATTTCGCGCGCAGACAGCTGGGCGGGGCGCTGATTGCCGGTGGCGGTTCTCGGTGCAGCGGACTTGGGCACCCAGCCGACGCGGCAGCGCTCGGTGACGCGTTCGATGAAGGCGGGAGATACGCCGGCGGCGTCACCACAGCCCGAGCGGTCGAGTTCCGGCAAGACGTCGAGTGCCGCCGGCCAGTCGTCGGCGAGCACGCGCACGAGACCGAAGGATTCCGCGAGGCTCAGCGCTTCGGCGAGCAGACGCGGTCCTTCGTCGTCGTCGCGAAGGCTGCTTGCACGCACGATGCGCAATGCAATCTGATCGCGCCCGCGCCGCAGCCGTGCCGCGATCTCGGCAGCCTGATCCAGCCCGGCGCATGCGACGCTGTCATCATGTTCGAGCAAGGCGACGCGCGCCGCCGCGGTCTCGCGGATCAGCCGCAATTCCGCCTCGAGCCCGCGATCCTCACGCCCGGGGTCGGTGACGATCGCGTCCAGCCCATTCATCAGCATCCGGCACGACATGAGCCGGTTGCGGATCGCGTGCTGGCGGACCTGTTCGCCGAGGCTCGCGGCGACGAGGCGCGGCTGGCCGCGCAGTTCGCCGATCGCGGCCAGGCTGTTGAGCGCGTCGAAGGCTTTGCCTTCGCTGCCCTTCTGGCTCTCGTAGCGCGCGAGCGTCAGGTAGGCGAGGATCACCGCGTCCGGTAGCGCAGCCTGCTCGATCAGGTCGAGGCGATTCGCGAGCAGCGCGCGCGCTTCGTCCTCGGCGCCGAGCTCCCAGTTCGCCGCGGCGAGCCCCGCCGCGTGGATCGCCGCCGGCATCGAGCGCCATCCCGTCGTGGTTTCCGCGCGTTCGAGCGCCGCGCCGAAGACCGCCGCCGCTTCCTTCGCCTGACCTTCGATCAGGTAGCTCAGCCCGACCGCGAACGCGCCGTAGATCGAATCGTAGAAACTGCGCGCAACGCGGCCGTGGCCGTCGGAGATCTGCTGGTAGTAGCGCGCGCGCTCGGGAAAACCGCTGTGGATCGCGATGAAGGACAGCGTGTTGCAGTAGAGGGGACCGAGCGCGGGGTCGTAGGTGTCGATGCAGACGCGCGCGCGCTGGTAGTCGTCGCAATGGATCGCCGCGGCCGAACGAACGATGTTCGCCTGCAGCACCACCTCGGGCGTCACCCCGGGCCGCGCGAGGATCACGTCGGTGAGCCGTTCCGCGTCCTGCGGCCGGTAGCACAGCGCGCACGCCCACGCTGCGGTGAGCTGGATGCCCTCGCGCCGCGCGATCTCCTCCGGCGGAAGGCGATCCAGCCACGCGAGCACCTCGACGATGCGTCCCTGCACACCGAGGTAGCGCACGCGTTTCTCGATCCAGTCCATCGCCTCGGCGCGCAGTCCGCCGAGGAAGGCGTGCTCGGCGGCGTGCTCGAGCATGTGGTGCGCCGCGAACCATTGCGCGGCCTTCGCATGCAGGGCGGTGCGTTCGCCGGCCGGCAGCTCCGCGGCGAGACTTGCGAGGTACTCGCGGAACAGCGGATGCATGCGATAGACGTCCCCGCCATCGACGGATGTCACCAGCCCGGTCTGCTGCTCGAGCCGGGCGAGAATCTCGGCCGCCTCGACGCCGTCCCCGAACGCCGCGCACAGCCCCGGGTGCAGGGTTTCGAGCAGGGACGCGCGAACGAGCATCGCAACCGCCCGTTCGTCGAGACTTTCGAGCACGAATTGCGAGAAATAGCGCGCCACGTCCCCTGTCGCGCCGGACAGGCTCGCTACCGTACCGGCGATGTCGCTGCGCCGGGCCATCGCCGAAGTCACGATCTGCAGCGCCATCGGCCAGCCTTCGGTGCGCTCGTGCAGGCGCGCGCAGGTCTCGATGTCGACCTCGTCGCCGAGCCGCCGGCGCAGGAAGGCGACCGTGTCGTCGAGCCGCAACCGCAGGTCCTCGGTGACGAACTGGGTGTAGAGCCCGTGCGCGCGGAGTTCCTCGACCGGGAACGGCGGGTCGGTCCGCGAGCTGACGACGACGTGGAAGTTCGGCGGCGCGTTCGTCACGAGGTAGTAGATGAAGTCGATCGCGTCGCGGTCGGCGAGCTGGTGCAGGTCGTCGATCAGGAGCCAGGTCGGGCGGGCGAGCTCGTGCATCTGCACGAGCAGCTCGCTCGCGGCCCACAACTCCGCACCTGCCTGCCCCACCTGGTTGAATGCGCGCGTGGGCAATTCGAGCCCGAGCGCGGTGATCAACGACGCGATGACCGCGGGCGCGACCACCGACCTGTCGTCGCTGGCCTCGATCGTCAGCCACGCGACGGCGGCGCCAGGCGCGAGGAGTTCGCGGCGCAGTTGCACGAGCAGCGACGTCTTGCCGAAGCCCGCGAGCGAAGTCACGGCCACGAGCGGCTGCTCGACGGCCTCGCGCAGCCGCGCGAGCAGCCGCGGCGGGGCCACCGCCTGGCGCGCCGAATGCGGCGGCATCGTCTTGAGGGCGAGACGATACGGGACGTCGGGAACAGTCTTCTTCATCGGCCTTCGGGACGCTTCGGGGGCGGATTCTAGCGGACGGCCGGAGTGCCGGCAGCCCTCGGCTCGTCGGCGCGCACCGTCTCGCGCGCCCGGAAGTGCTCGACTGCGAGCTTGAACTCCGCGATCGATTCGGCGCTCACCTTCGTGCCGCACTCGTAGCAGGTGTCGTTGATGCGGTCGAACCAGCGGCAGCCACACTGCTCGCACGCGAGCTCGGGCGCGCCGGCGGGATTGTGGAAGATCATCGGCAGGCTCCGAGGAAGGCGAGGCCGAGCGTATCGAGGAATTCCTCGTAGCCCGCGTCCTGAAGTTCGAATTTCGTGCGCAGCACGAAGAACATGATATGCCCCTGCCGGATCAGTCGTTTGATCAGCGACAAGGTGTCGCCGGCGAGGCTCGCGCGCATCGCTTCGAGCGCAGCGTCGTCGGCGACGAAGAGCAGATCGACGCGCGCTTCCTGGAAGCCCGGATAGCGCATGACGCCGGCCGACATGCCGTTGCCGTCGTTGGTCCATTTCAACATCGGCACCTCGCCCGCGGCTTCGACCAGTCCGGCGACGTGCTTGCCCGGCTGAATGCCCGAGCCGCTGCGCGGCACGAAGCCGACCGACGAACCTTCGACCATGTCGGTGAAGAGCACGCTGTACCGGTCGAGCATGGCCTGCCATGGCGCGAGCTCGCCGAAGGGGTCCTCGGCGGTAGCGAGTTCATCGGCTTCCATTTCAATCTGCATGTTTGCCTCCGTCAGTTTCCCGCCGGATGCCATCGGCGGGCATGGAAAGGGATTCGGGCGCGATCTCAGGCACCGGCTGGCAGTAGCGCCCGAGACGGTCACGGATGTCGGCCGGGATCGGCACCGATTTCATGGTCTCGAGGTCCAGCGTGACGAGCGTCTGCCTGGCCCGCAGGCGCAGTTCTTCGCCAACCCGTCCCTGCACGTCGAGACCGATGGAGCGCCCGCCGATGCGGGTGACGGTGAGCCCGAGCACCAATGTGTCGCCCAGCGTGCTCGGCCGCGTGAAGGTGCAGTCCATGCGTACCGTCGGAATTCCGAGCCGCCGCCTCATGATCATGTCCGCGAATGAGGTGCCGAGCCCGTCCGTCAGCCAGTCCTCGACAAGCCCGTTGAGGAGCACGAAGTACTGCGGATAGAACACGATCCCGGCCGGATCGCAATGCGCGAAGCGCACGAGCACCTCGCGCTCGAACATCGCCGGGCGCGCCGGAGCGGATGCCTTCGCTCCGACGTCGCCGACGAACGCAATCGCGTTGCTGAGGTCTGTCATCGTCGTGTCTCCTGTGCGCGTGGTCATGGGCTCAATGTATCCACGCGCCGCTGCAGGCGCCCCCCCCACCCGGTATGGCTCAGCTCGTCACGGCGTCTTCGTGAAATCCGGCTTGCGCTTCTCCTGGAAGGCGCTGATGCCCTCGCGTGCCGCGGCCGTGCAGGCGCTGTCGCCCCATGCCAGGTAGCCGATCTCCAGCGCCTCCTCGAACGTCGGCGCGGCAGCGGCGGCCTCCACGGCCCGCTCGAGAATGCCGATGACTTCGGCACTGAGCGGCTGACCGCTGGCGGCGACCGGGGCGATGGGGTCGAGCCGCGCGATCTGTACGGCGCCGTCAGGGATGCCCCCCACCTTGCCGTCCAGCGCCTTCACCCGCGCGACGGCCGCCTGGATGAGTTCGGGATAGTCGCGGGCGAGCCCGTCGACGACGCCCAGCTCGAACGCCTTCGTCGCCTTCAGGCGCTCGGCCCGGCGCAGCATGCCGTGGAACTCGGCCGACGCCTGCGGCCAGCGACGGTAGGGCACGACCATCGCGCCGATGCCGTGGACGATGCCGAGCGTGATTTCGGGCATCTGCATCCATGCGTTCGCCAGCGCGACGATGCCGTGGCAGCGCATCGCCAGCTCGAAGCCGCCGCCCAGCGCCATGCCGTTGATCGCGGCGACGACCGGCTTCTTCATGCGGTCGAGGTGCACGAGCAAGCGCGAACAGTCGCGGGCGTACTGCGCGGAGGCCGGCGCGTCGCCGAGCATGTTCACGAAGCGCCCGATGTCGCCGCCGGCGCAGAAGGCGCGATTGCCGTAGCCGACGAGGACGAAGCCGGCCACGGCTGGATCCTGCTCGAAGCGCCGAATGACGGACAGGATCTCGTCGGTCAATTCGTCGTGGAGCGCGTTCAGGGCTTCGGGGCGGCGCAGCGTGATGACCTTGACGTCGCCGATGTCGTCAACGAGCACATGGCGCAGGAAGCCCTGGTAATCCCCGAGCGGCTTCCGGGCGCCCGGCATCCCGCGCCGCTCGTCGCAGAAGCGCGCGAGCATGCGACCGGCGTCGGTGTCGCCCAGGTCGCGCATCAGTTCCAGCGGCCCCTTCTTGAACCCGAGCGCCTGACGGCAGCCGAAATCGAGGTCGGCCGGCTCGCCGATGTCCCGGTCGAGGATGTCCACCGTCTGCGAGAACAGCACGCCGAGAAGACGCTCACGCACCGTCACCGCGGTGTCGTCCGCGACCTTGACGGGCTTGCCGGGGGGCACCGTCAGCCAGCGGTCGACCGAGCGGAACACCGGCGCCGGCTGGTAATGCTCGCCTTCGAGTTCGGCTTGCAGCGTGTTCGTCTCGGTGATGATCGGGTTGCCGTTGGCGAGGTTCAGCACGAAGAACGGCCCCGCATGCACGAACTCGCCCGCGACGCTGTCAATCTCGGCCGCGGTCGCGCGGTCGAGCAGCAATCCGGACTCGTTGCACCAGTTGTCGAAGATGCGATCCAGCATGAAGCACGCGACGTCGTCGGTGACGAGCGGAACCTTGCCGGTCGTGCAGAAGGCCCAGCGCAGGTATTCGACGACGGCCGGGTCGGTGCGCCCCCAGCGGACGACCTCCACGACCGGGTTGCGCCAAGCCGGCGCGAAGAAGTGCGTGACGGTCGCGCGCTCGGGGTGTTTCAAGTCGGAAAAGATCTGCGCGGCCGGCAGCGAGCTCGTGTTTGACGTGATCAACGCGTCCGCGCGGACCACCGCCTCCACGTCGGCGAAGATGCGCCGTTTCAACGCGAGGTTCTCGGTGGCCGCCTCGAGCACCCAGTCGGCCTCCGCGAGGTCGCGATAATCGAGCGTGCCGACGACCCCGGCCGTGGCCGCCGCGGCTTCGGCCTCGCTCATCTTCCCTTTCGCGACTGCTTTCGCCGCGTAATCGGCGAAGCGCTGCAAGGCACGGTCGAGCGCCGCCTGGGCGACGTCGACGAGGATCAGCTTCAAATCCGGCAGCGCGCTCTTCAGGTAATAGCCGATATCCGGACCGATCGTGCCGGCACCGATTATTGCGACGGTGCGCGGCAGCGGACGCTGCGGCGTGGCGAGCAGAGGATTGGCGAAACGGGTGACCATCAGGGAGCCTCCTTCGGTAGTCTCAAGCGGCGGGCCGTCGGTGCGGCGCGCATCCTTATCGGTCGGCCATACGGCACCGGCCGGCGAACTCCTCTGGGGCACCCGTTCAGGGCGATCGGCGCAGTCCTGCCGCCGTTTGTCTTTTGATGTATACAGTATCCAGTGTATTCATGAAAAAAAGCAACCGCTTCCGGGGCTGCATGACACGGGGCCGTAACACGATCGACGGCTACTTTCAGGAAGACGATGGAGATTTCATCGCAGCGCCGGGCGATTCCACCCCACGCCGCAGCGTATCCACCATGGCCGCGGCGATCTCGTCGGGAGAGCGCCGGCCCTGGCGGTACCAGACGTGAATCCAGTTGAGAAAACTCAGGAGCATCAGCCGCAGCAGGCTGCGGTCGGCATGCGGTGCGAGCGGCAACTCATCGATGAGCCCGCGGTAGACGTTCTCGTAGGCTTCGCGCATCGGCCGGATCTTTGCAAAGAGTTCCGCGTTGCCCGTCATTGCGAGGCTGTGGCCGGTGACGCGGTCGATGTAGGTGCCGCTGGTGATCGCCGCGATGTGGACCTGGCAAACGCGGGTGAGTCGCTCCCATGGATTGCTCGCACTGGTCAACGCCTCGGCGACGGCGGCCATCAGGCGTCGGAAGCCTTCCCCGTGCACGGCGAGATAGAGCTCATCCTTCGACGCGAAATAGTGGTAGATCGACCCGGGCAAGAGACCGACCCGGCTGGCGATGTCACGAATGGAAGTGCTGTCGTAGCCCTGCTCCGCAAAGAGCGCCGCCGCCGCGTCGAGGATCACCTGACGACGGTCGAGCGGCTCGCCGACCGTGGCGGCGTCACCGGCCACGAGCTGCGCGGCGACAGCCCCCCGCTCCAGCAATCCGCGCTGCGTATCGGTAAGCGCCCCGACGCCCTCGCGGGACGACTGCGCGATCATCCGCAATCGCTTCACGGCGGTCTCGAGGTCGTGCTTCTGCCATATGTAACGCACCCCCGACGGGGAAATGGCAAATCCCTCCCGCCGCAGGCGCGCGGAGACCGCGGCCTGGCCCAGCCCGGGCTCCTCCCGCGCGAGGCGGAGGATCGCGGCCTCGACGTCCGGGCCGCGGCGCTCTTCTTCATGGCAGGCATCCAGGCTCATGCGCGTCACCCGATTGATTGGATATCCATCATAGCCAAGCCGTCGCCGTGGCGGCAAACTGCTGCAACGGCTTCCAGCGTCGGCGGACTTCGATCGCCGGATCCGAGAATTCCCGGCGGAAGCTCGTCCCCGTCCGATGACGCAAAGAACACTTTACACCCTAAAAAATACTGTATACAGTACACATTAACTCGAAAGCCGCTGCAAACAACGAACATCAAAGGCTCCAGAAAAATGGTCTCCACGCTTCAGCCCGTCGAACGCCCCCTCGCTCTCGGTGAACGGGTCTATCACACCTTGCGCGATCACCTTCGAAGTGGTCAGATCGTCGCCGGCCAGCCGCTGCAGGAAGTCCAGCTCGCCGAAAAGCTCGGCGTCTCGCGCACCCCCGTACGCGAAGCGCTGCGGCGCCTCGCAAGCGAAGGACTGCTCGTCTCCGACAACCGCAGCTTCGTCGTGCCGTCGCTGACGCTGCAGGACGTCAACGACATCTACGAGATCCGCTTCCTCATCGAACCGGCCGCAATCCGCAGCATCGCACCGCTGACGCGCTCGCCCGAGCTCCGCCGTGGCATCGAGGACGCGCTCGCGGCAATCGTACGCGCCCACAAGGCCGGCGACGCCGCAGCCTTCCGTGAAGCGACGATCTGCTTCCGTGCGGCATGGCTCGCCCTGGTGCCGAATCCGCGGCTCGTGCGGATCGTCGAACAGTACGCCGACCACATGCAGCGCATCCGCACGCTGACGCTCGATGATCCCGAGATCCGCACGATCGTGCTGCGCGGCCTGAATCGCATCTCGTCCGCGCTGGCCGCCGGTGACGGCGACACTGCTGCCACGGCCATGCTCGAACATCTGGTCGAGGCGAAGCGGGCGTTCATCGCCGCCGTCGGCCTCAACGAAGACGGCCCGGCCTGATCCTGCCAGCCGGCTGTTCGGGCGCTAACAGAAAAAATCCCGGAGACCGCAGACGATGACCCGTTACACGGCAGAAATCCCGTACGGTGCCTACTGGAGCACGCCGTTCGCGCGCTGGCAGGGCAGCTTCGCGTCGCTGCACAGCGTTCGCTTCGCCGCCCATGTGGCGAAGAACGAGCTTGCGAAACGGAACATCGACTCGCAGACGATCGACTACGGCGTCCTGGGATTCTCCGTGCCGCAGCAGCACGCGTTCTACGGCCTGCCCTGGCTCGCGGGACTGATCGGCGCGACCCGCGCGGGCGGGCCGACGATGATGCAGGCGTGCGCGACCGGCGTGCGCACGCTGCTTGCCGCGGCGCAGGAGATCGAAGCCGGTCTGTCCGAGGTGGCGCTCGTGGTGAACTGCGACCGCACGTCTAACGGCCCGCATCTCTACTACCCGAATCCGCGCGGCCCCGGCGGCACCGGTTCGTCCGAGGACTGGGTGCTCGACAACTTCGGCTGCGACCCGCTCGGCGGCCACTCAATGGTGCAGACGGCGGAGAACGTCGCCGCGAGGCATGGTGTCGCGACCTCGCAGCAGCACGAGCTCGTGCTGCGACGCGAGGCGCAATACGCCGACGCGCTGAAGGACGACTCCGCCTTCCTGCGCCGCTTCATGACCCTGCCCTTTGACGTGCCGAGCGCCGATTTCCGCAAGATCGCGGGCACGCTCGACGGCGACGAGGGCGTGTCCCACTCGACGGCCGCCGGCCTCGCGAAGCTGAAGCCCGTCATGGAAGGTGGAACGGTCACCTTCGGCGGCCAGACGCATCCGGCGGACGGCAATGCGGCGATCGTTGTGACCACGCCCGAGCAGGCGAAAGCGCTGTCGAAGGATCCGGCGATCGCCGTGCGGCTTCGCGGCTTCGGCCTCGCCCGCACAGAGCTCGCGTACATGCCCGAGGCGATGATCCCCGCCGCGCGCCGTGCGCTCGGCCAGGCCGGACTCGACGTCGCCGACATGACGGCAATCAAGACCCATAACCCGTTCGCGGTCAACGACATCGTCTTTGCGCGCGAGACCGGCGCGAAGCTCGATGCGATGAACAACTTCGGCTGCTCGCTCGTCTGGGGTCATCCGCAGGCACCCATGGGCACGCGCGCGATTATCGAATTGATCGAGGAACTCGCGCTGCGTGGGGGTGGCCTCGGCCTCTTCACCGGATGCGCCGCCGGCGACACGGCGATGGCGGTCGTCATCGAGGTCGGCGACCGGTAAGCGTTGCAAGCGCCGCGCCCCTTTTCGAAGGGAGGCGCGGCGCACGGCAGGAAAGGATCACCGCCTCCCCGCCAAAGGGAGACACGAGAGGCGCAAAAGCGCACGGATGCAGCATCCCCAACCGGATTCAAACGAGTCAGAAGAGGCGCGCAAAGCGTCCGTGACCGAACCTGGAGGAGGAATGGGGATGGACTTGTCCGAATGGATCGTCCGTCAGGCCGGGCTCGCGCCCGACAGGACGGCGATCCGCTTTCCGGAGCGCGACCTGACGTACGCGGCGTTCGCCGCCGAGATCGATCGGCTCGCGTCGGCGCTCCGCGTGTCGGGCGTGGAGCGCGGCGACTGCGTCGCGTTTCTCGCCTACAACCGTCCGGAAGCGCTCACGACGCTGTTCGCCTGCGCTCGTCTGGGCGCGCTTTTCATGCCACTGAACTGGCGGCTCGCGGGCCCCGAGCACCGGCAATTGCTCGCAGACTGTCCGCCGAAGGTGCTGCTCGTGGAACCGCGCTTCGTCGGGCAGATCGACGCCTTCCGGGAAGCGCTCGGTGCGGTGCCGCTCGTTGCGTTCGGCACCCCGCCGCAGGGCTGGATCGCCTTCGACGAGCTGATGGAGCGCGGCGGCGAGCCCGTGGCGCCTGACCCGCGGGTCGGCCCCGACACGCCCTTGTTGATCTGTTACACGTCCGGTACCACCGGCAAGGCGAAAGGCGCGCTCCTGACCCAGGACGCGCTCGCGTGGAACGCCGCGAACAGCGCCGATCTGCACGGGCTCACGAGTGACGACCGCGTCCTGACGACGCTGCCGCTGTTCCACGTCGGCGGGCTCAACAACCAGACGACCCCCGCCCTGTCGCGCGGCGCCACCGTCGTCCTGCACCCGCGATTCGACGTCGATGAGACCTTCGATGCGATCGAGGCGGAGCGCATCACGCTGACCGTCCTCGTACCGGCGCAGATCGAGGCAATGGTGGCACATCCCCGCTGGCCGACCGCGGATCTCTCGCGCCTGCGGATGATCACGACGGGCTCGACGATCGTGCCCGACAGGCTCTTCCGCGCGGTGCACGAACGCGGCATCCCCCTCGTGCAGATCTACGGCTCGACCGAAACCAGCCCGATCGCGGCCTATGTGAAGGCTGCCGACGCGTACGCGCACGCCGGTTCGGCGGGACGTCCGGCACGCCACTGCAGCGTTCGCGTTTCGGGCGAAGGCGGCGCGGACGCGAAGACGGGCGTCAGCGGCGAGATCCTCGTGCGCGGGCCGAACGTGATGGCGGGCTACTGGAACAACCCCCAGGCGACCTCCGAGGCGCTGCGGGACGGCTGGTTCCACACCGGCGACATGGGCCATTTCGATGCCGACGGCTGGCTGTGGGTCGACGGCCGCAAGAAGGAAATGATCATCTCCGGCGGCGAGAACATCTATCCGGCCGAGATCGAGAACCTCCTCATGGAGTCGCCCGACATCGCCGAAGTCGCCGTCGTCGGGCGCCCGGACGAGCGTTGGGGCGAATGCGTGGTTGCGGTCATCGTCACGCACGAAGGCTCGACCCTCGATGCCGGCGGCGTGCTCGGGCTCCTCGACGGCCGAATCGCCCGCTACAAGTTGCCCAAGGAAGTGTTGTTCATCGACGAACTCCCGCGCACGGCGCTGGGCAAGGTCCGCAAGGACGAAGTGCGGCGTCTGGTCGCGCGCAAAACGTTCATGGAGCACATCTGATGACATTGAAAATCGGAATCGACGTCGGCGGCACCTTCACCGATTTCGTCGTTACCCGCGACGGTGCCGAACCGGCCATCTTCAAGACCTTGTCGACGCCGTCCGACCCCTCGATCGCGGTCGTCAACGGGCTCGCCGAGATCGCCGCGAGCATGCATCCGCCGATGACGCTCGAAGCGTTCGCGCCGACGATAGCCACGATCGTGCACGGCACGACGGTGACGACCAACGCGACCCTGACGGGCACCGGCGCGAAGAGCGGCCTGCTGACGACCGAAGGGGTGCGCGACGCGCTGGAGATGCGCCGCGGCGTGCGCGAGGAGCAATACAACAACCGCTACACCAACGTGAAGCCGCTGGTGCCGCGCTACCTGCGGGCGGGCATTCCCGGGCGGGTCGACCGTGACGGCAACGAGGCCGCGGCGCTCGACCTCGACGCGGTGCGAAGCGCGATCGAACTCTTTCGCACCGAACGCGTGCAGGCGGTGTCGATCTGTTTCCTGAACTCGTTCGCCAACCCCGCACACGAGCAGGCCGCGGCCGACATGGTGCGCCGCGAGCTGCCCGGCGCCTATCTGTCGGTGTCGACGGATCTCTTGCCGTCGATCCGCTTCTACGAGCGGGTCAGCACGACGGCATTGAACTCCTACGTCGGTCCGAAGCTGAACCATTACCTGGACCAGCTCGTCGGCCGCCTGAAGGGCATCGGCTTCGACGGGCTGCTGCTGATCATGCAGTCGAACGGCGGCGTGATCTCGCCGCAGCTCGCACGCGAGAAGGCCGCGCTGACGCTGCTGTCCGGCCCTGCCGGCGGCCCTGGCGCGGGCCTGCACTACGTGCGCGTGCATGGCCAAAACAAATGCATCATCACCGACATGGGCGGCACGAGCTTCGAGGCCTCCGTCGCCGTCGATGCGCCGATGATCAAGAACGACGGCGAGATCGCGCGCCACAAGATCGCGCTGCCGATGCTCGACATCCACACCATCGGTGCCGGCGGCGGCTCGATTGGCTGGCTCGACGAAGGCGGCCTGCTGCGCATGGGCCCGGCGAGCGCCGGCGCGGACCCCGGCCCGGCCTGCTACGGCAAGGGCGGCAAGCTGCCGGCGACGACCGATGCGAACGTCGTGCTGGGCTACCTCGACCCGGAGTTCTTCGCCGGCGGCAAGATGAAGCTCGACGTCGAGGCGGCCCGCGCCGCGATCGACGAGCACATCGCCAAGCCGATGGGCCTGTCCATCGAGGAGGCCGCGGCCGGCATGTACCGCGTCGCGTGCAACAACATGGCGCAGGGCGTGCGCGAAGTGACGATCAAGCGCGGCTTCGATCCGCGCGAGTTCCCCTTCATCCCGGCGGGCGGCGCCGGCCCGATCCATTCGTGCCTGATCTGCGAGGAACTCGAGATTCCGCTGCAGGTCGTGCCGCGCGAATCCTCGGTGCTGTGTGCGTTCGGCATGCTGATGAGCGAGCTCAAGCACGATTTCGTGCGCACTTTCGTGTCGCGGCTCGACGCGGCCGACTGGACGAAGCTCGCGGGCATCATCACCGCGATGGCCGCCGACGGGGCCCGTCAGCTCGACGAGGAGCGCATCCCCGAGGGACGCCGCCGTTTCGACGTCAAGCTCGACTGTCGCTACGTGAAGCAGTACCACGAGGTCTCCTTCGTCGTGCCGCAGGCCCTGATCGCCGCCGGCGACGCACAGGGCATCGCGCGCGCCTTCCATGCCGAGCACAACCGCCTGTACGGCTACTCGCTGGAAGCGGAGAACACGCCGGTCGAGATCATCAACGTGCGCGTGCAGGCGATCGGCGTCACCGACAAGCCAGTCGCGCGCCACGAGTCCTGGGCGGGCGAGGACGCGGCGCACGCGCTCAAGGGCCGGCGCGCCGTGTATATCCCCGAGACGCGGAAATTCCGCGAAGTGCCGGTCTATGACGGCCACCGCATGCGACACGGCAACCGCATCGAGGGGCCGGCGATGATTGAGCAGGAGACGACGGCGATCTTCGTGTCGGCGTCCTTCGACTGCGTCATCGATGCGCTCGGCTCGTTCGCGCTGTACCAGAAGGGCCGCGCCGACCTCGTGGCGTCGTGCATCAAGGACATGAAGGAGGCGCTGGTATGAGCACCGCGAAAATCGATCCCATCCTGCTGTCCGTGTACGCCCGGACCTTCCGCTCGATCACCGACGAGATGAGCATCTCGATGGAGCAGACGACCCGTTCGCCCATCCTGTGCGAGGCCAAGGACTACGTGACGGGCCTCTACGACGGCGACGGCAACATGCTCGAGCAGACCGAGAACCTGCCGATCCTCGCGTTCTCTCTGGCGCCAGTGTGCAAGTACATCAAGGACTACTTCGGCGACGACCTGCATCCCGGCGACGTGATCTTCCACAACGACGTCTTCAGCCTGGGCAACCAGAACAACGACGTCGCGGTGTTCAAGCCGGTGTTCTTCGAGGGCAAGCTCGTCGCCTGGACCGCGGTCAAGGGTCACCAGGCCGACATCGGCGGCAACGTCGCCGGCGGCTACAACCCGAACGCGGTCGAGGTGTGGCAGGAGGCGTTGCGCATCCCGCCGGTGAAGGTCGTCGAGAAAGGAAAGCTGCGCAAGGACGTGTGGAACCTGATCTTCGCCAACGTGCGCCTCGACATCGTGCAGCACGACATGAAGGCCGAGATGGGGGCGTGCACCGTCGGCGAGCGGCGCTTCCTCGAGCTGATCTCGAAGTACGGCGTGGCGAGCTACGACGCACACAAGCAGGCGCTCTTCGACGCAACCCGCCGGATGATGGAAGCCGAGATCGCCAAGATCCCGAACGGCCGTTACTCCGGCGAAGGGCGCGTGTATTACGACGGGCGCCACGTCGGTTCGGAATTCACGATCCGCGTCGACATCGAGGTGCAGGACAAGTCCATCCGCTTCGACTACTCGCGCACCGATCCGCAGACCAACGGCTTCGTGAACGGCACCTTCACGTCGAGCGCGTCGGCGACGATCCTGACCCTGCTGCAGATGGTGAACCCCGACATCCCGCACAACGAGGGCATGATGCAGCCGATCGAGATCGTGATCCCGGAGGGCACGATCCTCAACGCGGCCTACCCGAAGGCGACGACCTTCGGCAATCACCTGTGCCCGCCCAATGCCGACGCGATCCAGCGCGCATTGGCGCCGGTGATGCCCGAGCGCGTTACGGCAGGCTGGAACAACCTGCTCGCGAGCCTCACCACCGGCATCGATCCGAAGACCAACGAGAAATACGTCGACATCGGCTTCATGGGCCTGAAGGGCGGCTCGGGCGCGATGCTCGGCACCGACGGCTACGACCACATCGGCATGATCGACGCTTCAGGCGGCGTGCTCGACCAGGACTACGAGATGTTCGAGCAGCAGACGCCGCACCGGCTGATCCGTCACGAGCTGCTCGCCGACTCGGCCGGCGCCGGCGAATGGCGCGGTGGGCTCGGCGTCGAGACGATCTTCGAGATCGGATCGGACGACACGCAACTCGTGACTTTCGGCGATGGCGACTTCGAGCCGGCGTTCGGACTCTTCGGCGGCGGCGACGGCGGCCTGAACTTCATCCGCTTGCACTATCCGGACGGGCAGACGGTCGTGCCGAAGAACAAGGACCTGATCACCGGCGTACCGAAGGGCACGATCTACCACCAGGTCGCGAGCGGCGGCGGCGGCTACGGCGATCCGAAGCGGCGCGACCGCAAGCTCCTCGCCGAGGAGATTCGCAACGGCGTGATCACCGAGCAGGCAGCGCGCGAGCTGTACGGGTTCGAGCCCGGGCAGGTGACCGGATGAACTTCGATCTCACCGACGAACAACGCGCGATCCGGGACACGTTCGCGCGCTTCTGCGACGAGCGCATCGCGCCGCAAGCGGCCGCGCTCGACGAGGCGCGCGCGTTCCCGCGGGCGCTGTTCCGCGAGCTCGCCGAGCTCGGCTTCTTCGGCATGCGCTATCCCGAATCGGTCGGCGGCACCGGGCTCGCGCTCACCGAGTTCTGTCTCGCGCTGACCGAGGTCGCGCGCGGCTCGATGTCGCTCGCCGGCGCGGTCGCGATGCAGTCGCTAATGGGCACGAAGTTCCTGCAGCTCCTCGGCAACGCCGACATCGTCGAGCGCCTCTTCAAGCCGGCGCTCCGCGGCGACAGGATCGGCGCAATCTGCATGACCGAGCCGAATGCCGGGTCGGATCTCGAATCGATCGCGACCACCGCGACCCGGGTCGACGGCGGCTACGTGATCAACGGCCAGAAGACCTGGATCACCTCCGCGCCGGTCGCCGACTTCTTCACGGTCTTTGCGCGCGCGGGTGAAGAAAAGAAGCTGACGATCTTCCTCATCGAGAAGGAGTTCAAGGGCCTCGTCGTCGGCCGCGAGATCCACAAGATGGGCGTGTGGGCGCTGCCCACCTCCGAAGTCGCGTTCAACGACTGCTTTGTGCCGGACAGCCACCGTCTGTCGAAGGAGGAAGGGGACGGCGAAGGCCACTTGAGGAAGACGCTCGCCGAGATCCGCATCATCACCGGCGCGATGGCGCTCGGCGTCGCGCGCGCGGCGCTCGACGAGGCGGTGCGCTACGCCGGCGAGCGCCAGCAGTTCGGCAAGCCGATCAACCGCTTTCAGGCGATCCAGCTGAAGCTCGCCGAGATGGCGACCGGGCTGGAGGCCGCCACCGCCCTCGTCCACCGCGCCGCGTGGCTATGCGACGCCAAGCGTCCGCACCACAAGGAAGCCGCGATGGCGAAGCTCTTCGCGACCGAAACCGCCGCATCGATCTGCGACCAGGCCGCGCGCGTGCTCGCGTCCTACGGCTACGCGATGGAGTACCCCGTGCAGCGCTACCTGCGCGACGTGCGCTTCACGCTGATCGGCGGCGGCACCAGCGAAATCCTCAAACTCGTCATTGCGAAGGAGGTCAGCGCATGAACGACACCGCACAACGCCGCATCCGCGTGCTGCTCGCGAAGCCCGGCCTCGACGGTCACGATCAGGGCGCGAAAGTCGTCGCCCGGGCGATGATGGACGCGGGCTTCGAGGTCATCTACACCGGCCTGCGGCAGACGCCCGAACAGGTGAGCCGCATCGCCCTCGACGAGGACGTCGACGTCATCGCGCTGTCGAGCATGGCGGGGTCGCACCTGCCCTTCTGCCGCAAGTTGAAGCCGCTGCTCGAAGCGAACGGCCTCGGCGACAAGCTGTGGATGATCGGCGGCAACCTGCCGGCGCAGGACCACGACGCGCTGCGCAGCCTCGGCTTCACGGGGATCTTCCCGACCGGTTCGAAGTTCGACGCGATCGTCGCTTACATCCGTGAGAACGTCCGGGAGAACGTCGCATGAACGACCGCGCCCAACCGACGCTGAAGCGCGTCACGAACGAATCCGGCCTCGAAGTCCAGCCGCTCTACACCGCCGCCGACGTCGCGGCGAGCGGCGGCGACGCGATGATCGGCCTGCCCGGCGAATATCCCTTCACGCGCGGCATCCACCGCGAGATGTACCGCAAGCAGCCGTGGACGATGCGCCAGTACGCGGGCTTCGGCAATCCGGCCGACACCAACCAGCGCTTCAAGTACCTGATCGCCAACGGCCAGACGGGGCTCAACGTCGCCTTCGACCTGCCGACGCAGATCGGCCTCGACTCGGACGACCCGCTCGCCCAAGGCGAGATCGGCCGCGTCGGCATGTCGGTCGACACCCTGCGCGACTTCGAGATCGCGTTCGACGGCATCGACCTCGACAAGATCACCGTGTCGATGACGATCAACGGTGCTGCGGCGATCGCTATCGCGATGTATCTCGCGATGGCCGAGAAGCGCGGCTACGACGTCAAGCAGCTGCGCGGCACGGCGCAGAACGACATCCTGAAGGAGTTCATCGGTCGCGGCACCTGGATCTTCCCGGTCGAGCCCTCGATCAAGCTCGTCGGCGACACGATCGAGTACTGCGCAGAGCACGCGCCCAAGTACAGCCCGGTTTCGGTGTGCGGCTACCACATCCGCGAATCGGGCGCGACGCCGGCGGAGGAAATGGCCTACGCCTTCTGCATCGCCCGCGCCTATGCCGATGAGGTCATCGCGCGCGGTCTCCACGTCGACGAGTTCGCCGGGCGGCTGTCGTACAACTTCAACATCTTCGGCAACCTCTTCGAGCAGGTGTGCAAGTTCCGCGCGGGGCGCAGCCTGTGGGCCAAGATCATGAAGGAGGAGTACAAGGCCGAAAAACCGGGCTCGATGTG
The DNA here is from genome assembly GCF_900156155.1 of Aromatoleum tolulyticum. Taxonomy (GTDB): domain Bacteria; phylum Pseudomonadota; class Gammaproteobacteria; order Burkholderiales; family Rhodocyclaceae; genus Aromatoleum; species Aromatoleum tolulyticum. The sequence goes on along the minus strand of NZ_FTMD01000002.1, from coordinate 78,124 downwards.
GCTGCGCATGATCGCGGCGGGCGGCGGTGGCGGGCTCACCTTCGAGCAGCCCGAGCTCAACATCGTGCGCGGCGCCTACTACGCGCTGATCAGCGCGCTCTCGGGCACGCAGACGATGGCGCTGTGCTCGTACGACGAGGCCTACACCATCCCGACCGAGTATTCGGCGCGCATCTCGCTGCGCACCATGCAGATCCTCATCGCGGAGATGGGCCTCACCGAGACGGTCGATCCGCTCGGCGGCTCGTACTACGTCGAGACGATGACGAACCAGATGCGCGACAAGATGGAAGAGATCATCGCCGAGACCGACGCGCAGGGCGGGATCGTCAAGCTGGTGTCCGAAGGCGCGATCCAGGCGAAGGTGTCGGCGCAGGCGTACAAGATGCAGCGCGACATCGAGAGCGGCGCGTTCCCCAAGGTCGGCGTGAATTGCTACCGCAACGACCAGGAGGACGAGCACAAGGTCGAATTCCACCCCTACGACGAGGACGACGCGCGCGTGCAGATCGACTCGCTGAATCGCGTGCGCGCCGAGCGCGACGCCGACCGCGTCGCCCGCACGCTCGCGGGCGTCGGCGAGGCCGCGCGCGCGGGCGCCAACGTCATGCCGGCGATCGTCGAGGCGGTGAAGGCCTATGCGAGCGTCGGCGAGATCACGCAGGAACTGGTGAAAGTGTACGGACGGTACCAGGAACCGATCCGCTTCTGAGGGACGATCAATGACAGCCATCGAAAGATATGCCGCGCCGCAGAGCCTCGACGAGGCGCTCGGCATCCTGCAGCAGGGCGAGGTGACCATCCTCGCAGGCGGCACCGACCTGATGCCGCAGACGAAAGCCGGCCGCATCGCGTTCAAGCCGACGCTGATGAACATCGGCCGCGTCGCGGGACTGAAAGGGGTCAGCCTCGACGGCGCGTACCTGCGCATCGGGGCGCTCACCACGATCAGCGAGCTCCTCCGCGATCCGCTCGTCGTGCAGCACGCGCCGGTACTGGCCGAGGCCTGCGATCAGTTCGCGAGCGACCAGATCCGCAACGCGGGCACGCTCGGGGGCAACATCAACAACGCCTCGCCCGCGGGCGACACCCTGGTGCCGCTGATCGTGCTCGACGCCGAGGTCGAGCTCGCGTCGAAGCCCAATGGCAGCGTCACCACGCGGCGCCTGCCGCTCGCCGAGTTCTTCACCGGCCCCGGCAGGACAAAGCGCGCCGCGAACGAGCTGCTCACCGCGGTGCGCGTCCCGCTACCGCAACCGGGCCACGTCGCGCGCTTCTACAAGTTCGGCACGCGCCCCGCGCTGGACATCTCGACGATCTCGATCGGCATCGCCGGCATCAAGCGCGACGGTGCGCTCACCGACATCCGCGTCGCCTTCGGCGCAGTCGCCCCGACGCCGGTGCGCGCGCCGCGCACCGAAGCCGCGCTCGAAGGCCGTCCCCTCGATGCCGAGGCCATCGCCGCCGGCGCAGACACCGCGCGCGACGAGGTCAGCCCGATCGACGACGTCCGTGCCACCGCGTGGTACCGCAAGGAACTCATCCACAACATGACAAAAAGGATGCTCGACCATGTCGCTCAAGCATGACATCGAATTCACGCTGAATGGCGTGAGGAAGCGCGTCACCGTCGACGTCGCGATGACCGCGCTCGACATGCTGCGCGACGTCGTCGGCCTCACCGGCACGAAGTACGGCTGCGGCGAAGGCGAGTGCGGCGCGTGCACGATCCGCGTCGACGGCGAGACGCGCAATTCCTGCCTGATGTTCGCCGTCGATTTCGACGGCCGCGACATCGTGACGATTGAGGGCCTCGCCGCCGACCCGAAGGCGGACGCGCTGCGCGAAGCCTTCGTCGAGCACGGCGCGGTGCAGTGCGGCTTCTGCACGCCGGGGATGGTGATGCAGGCATCGCACATTCTCGACACGAACCCGAACGCCGACGCGGAGACGATCAAGCGCGGTATCGAAGGGAATCTCTGCCGTTGCACCGGCTACAAGAAGATCGTCGACGCGGTCGAGTCCGCGTGCTGCGGCGGTCGCTGAGGAGGACAGGATGAACGTTGCTGAAAAACCCGTCATCGCCGCCGCCTCGTTGATCGGTCAGCGCATCCAGAAGAAGGACGCGCCCGAAAAGGCCGCCGGCAAGACGCGCTACATCCAGGACATGGTCGTTCCCGGCATGCTGCACGCGAAGATCCTGCGTTCGAGCCGCGTGCACGCGAAGATCAAGAGCATCGACACGTCAGCGGCGAAGGCGCTGCCCGGCGTGCATGTCGTCCTCACTGCGGCGGACGTGCCCGACCAGCAACCGATCGGCGTCGCGCGCGACCACCTGCCGCTGAAGGGTGAACGCGTGCGCAGCCTGCGCGACGAGATCGCTGCGGTGGCCGCCGACAGCGACGAGATCGCCGAAGCCGCGCTGAAACTGATCCGCGTCGAATACGAGGACCTGCCGGTCATCGCCTCGCCCGAGGACGCGATCAAGCCGGGCGCGCCGCTGATCCACCCCACCCCGCTCGACGCCCACGGCCGCCCGCAGTCGCTGCCGCCGAAAACGCCGATCGCGTTCGCCGGCAAGCCGGACAACATCGCGATGCGCTTCGACTACACGCACGGCGACATCGCGCAGGCCGAAGCCGAATCCGACGTCGTCGTTGAGGACAGCTTCCAGCTGCACTACGTGACGCACTGCTGCATGGGCGTGTCGGGGGTCATTGCCGAGTTCGACGCCTCCGGCAACCTGCTGATGTACTCCAACACGCAGGTGCCCTTCCTGCACAAGCGCGAGTTCGCCGAATACCTGAACATCGACCCGAGCCGCGTGCGCATCATCCAGCCGCCGATCGGTGGCGGCTTCGGCTCCAAGCTCGACATCTATCCCTTCGAGGTCATCTGCATCTTCCTCGCCCGCGCCGCGAAGCGCCCGGTGAAGATGGTCTTTACGCGCGAAGAGGAATTCCTGGCCTCGCCGACGCGCCAGCCCGTGCTCTTGACGCTGCGTTCGGGCTGCAGGAAGGACGGCACGCTGACGTTCCGCCAGGTGCATACGCTGCACGACAACGGCGCCTACACGTCGTGGGGCGCGACCACGCCGTTCGTGATGATGCAGACCTTCTCGTCGCTGTACCGCGTGCCGGCCTGCGACTACCACACGACGGTGGTCTACACGAACAACCCCTACGCCGGCTCCTTCCGCGGCTACGGCAACCTGCAGGCGACCTTCGCCATCGAGCAGCACATGGACATGCTGGCCGAGAAGATCGGCATGGATCCGCTCGACTTCCGGCTGAAGAACGCGCAGGACGCGGGCGAAGTGACCGGCCAGGGGATGACGTTCAAGAGCTGCGGCTTCAAGGAATGCATCACGACGGCGGCCGAGCGCAGCGATTACCGGAAGAAGCACGCCGACAACATCGCGAACCGCAACGCGCGCGGCCCGGTAAAGCGCGGCATCGGCATCGCGTCGATGCTGCACGTCGGCGGCGGCGCGAAAATCTATCCGTCGGACGGCTGCGGCACGATCCTGAAGCTCGACGATTTTGCGAACGTCACGCTCATCACCGGCGCGTCCGAGATCGGCCAGGGCTCGGAAACGGTGCTGTCGCAGCTGGTCTGCGAGGAGCTCGGGCTGCCCATCTCGGCGGTCACCGTGGTCAATAACGACACCGCGATCACGCCGTGGGACGTCGGCGTGCATGCGAGCCGCACGACCTTCATCGCCGGCAACTCCGCGATCGGGGCGGCGCGCAAGGCGAAGGCGAAGATCCTCGCCGCGGCGGCGAAGAAGCACGACTGCGACGAGGCGGCGCTCGACCTGCGCGGCGGCTTCGTCGTCGTCGCCGAGACCGGAGAGCCCGTGGTCGAGCTGGCGCGCCTGATGCGGAACCTGCACTTCTCCGACAAGGCCGAGCTCGTCATGACGACCTTCTACTACGAGCCGCCGAGCGTCCATCAGGACAAGGCCTTCAAGGGCGACGTGTCAGCCGCCTACGCGTGGGCCGCGCAGGTCGTCGAGGTCGAGGTCGATACCGAGACCGGCATCGTGAAGATGACGAAGGTCACCGGCACGCACGACGTCGGCCGCGTTCTCAACCGCCTCGGCCTCGAAGGCCAGATCGAAGGCGGCGTCGTCATGGGCCAGGGCTACGCGCTGACCGAGAACCTGATCGTCGAGAACGGCGTCACGCGCAACCCGAACTTCCGCGACTACAAGCTGGTGACGGCGCCGGAGATCCCCGAGATGGACATCACCTTCGTCGAGTCGATGGACGGAGAAGGTCCGCAGGGCGCCAAGGGCGTTGGCGAGGCGCCGGCGATCTGCATCGCCGCGGCCGCCGCGAACGCGATCCACAACGCGACGGGGGTGCGCATCTTCGGCCTGCCCTTCACCCCGGAAGCGGTGTACCGGGCCCTCCGCGGCAAGTCCGACAAGCCTCACTGGCCCGCGTGGAAACCGGAATGAAGCCGCGCACCGTACTCTCCATGGAGCAGGCGCTGTCGATGCCCTACGCGACGCTGCGCTTCGCGCAGCTCGGCTGGCGCGTGATCCGCCTCGAATCGACGCCGTCGGGCGATGGCCTGCCCGGGGACCCCAACCGCTACATCGGCGGCAAGGTCGCCGACGACGACCGGCGCACCTACTTCATCGCGCCCAACGTCGGCAAGGAGGCGATCGCGCTCAACCTCAAGGAGCCCGACGGCCAGGCGCTGCTCAGGCGTCTGCTGGTCGAGCTCGACGTCGACGTGTTCTGCTGCAACACGGTGCCGCGCCGCTACAAACAGCTGGGCATCGACTACAGCACGCTCGCCGCGGCGAAACCGGACCTGATCTGGGCGGGCATCTCGGCGATGGGACCGGACTACCCGGATGCGCCCGGCTACGATCCGGTGATCCAGGCGATGGCCGGCTACATGGAACTCACCGGTGCCGCCGACGGGCCGCCGACGCTCGCGGGCGTGCCAATCATCGACCTCAAGGCGGGCGACGAGGTCTATGCGAACGTGATGATGGCGCTGATCGAGCGCGCCGAGAGCGGCAAGGGCACGCGCATCGACGTCTCCATGCTGCAGGCCGCCGCGTCCTGGCTCATCACGACGCTGCCGCTGCTCGATTTCGACTGCCAGCCGTCCGAGATCACCCGCTGCGGCAACGAGCACCGCAAGTTCATCCCGACGAACGTCTATCCGACCGCCGACGGATTCATCTACATGGCGATCGGCAGCGACGTGCAGTGGAGGCGCCTCTCCGAGATCCCGAAGTTCGCGTCGATCGGCAGCGCCACGCGCACGACCAACGAAGGTCGCCACCGCGAGCGTGACGCGATCCACCGCGACGTCACCGCCGTCACAAGCCGCTATCCGACTGCTGAAATTGCCGCGGATTTCCGCGATGCGACAATCCCGCACGCACCGATCCACGACATCCCGGCGGTGCGCGAGATGGAAGCCATCCGACGGCGATTGACGACCACGCGCATGCCCGGCGGCAAGCTCGTGCATATGCAGCCGATGGCGGTCGACGTTGCCGGTGCCGATGGCGGAGAGCTGCCGTTCGCGCCGCGCTACGGCCAGCACACGGATGCCGTCCTGCGCGAGACCGGATGCAGCGAGGACGAGATCGCGCTGCTGCACGCACGAGGAATCGTCGCCGGCTGAGCCCGGGCACCGCATCGTCATGCGGCGCCCCACCGGGAGGGGCGCCGCCCTCGACTCACGAACCCCGGAAACCATCGACGGCGAGAGGAGCGCGCGGACCCGATCCGCACGCGCGACAGGAGGTCCTTGTGGTGCACACCGTAGGAGACATCAGAACATGAAGATGCTTGGCATTCGATTGGCGCTGTCCGGACTCGTTCTGGCGGCGTCGTTGTCGGCGCACGCCCAGGTTAAGATCGGCGTCGTGTCCTCGGCGACCGGGCCGACCGCGCTGGTCGGCATTCCGCAGAAGAACACGGTGGCGCTGCTGCCGGCGAAGATCGGCGATCTCAACGTCGAGTACATCGCGCTCGACGACGCAAGCGATCCCACCGCGTCGGTCACCGCCGTGAAGAAACTGATCTCGGAGCAGAACGTCGACGCGATCATCGGGCCTTCCGGCTCCCCCAACGCGATGGGCGTGATCCAGTTCGTCGCCGACGCGGGCGTGCCGCTGCTCGCGCCGGTGGGCACGGCGGCCGTCGTGACCCCGATGGACGACAAGAAGAAGTGGGTGTTCAAGACCACCCAGAACGACGACATCATCGCCACGGCGCTGGTCGAGCACATGGTGAGGAAGGGCGTGAAGACGGTCGGCTTCATCGGCGTCGGCGACCCCTATGGGGAGAACTGGTACAAGGTGTTCTCGGCGCTCGCGGACAAGAACGGCATGAAGATCGTCGCCAACGAGCGCTTCCAGCGCCAGGATGCGTCGGTCACCGGCCAGAGCCTCAAGATCCTCGGCGCCGCGCCGGACGCAGTGCTCGTCGCCGCCGCCGGCGGGCCGGCGGTGCTGCCGCATACCACGCTCGTCGAGCAAGGCTACAAGGGGCAGATCTACCAGACGCACGGCGCGGCGCTGCCCGATTTCCTCAAGCTCGGCGGCAAGAAGGTCGAGGGCACGGTCCTCGCCGCAAGCCTGATGCTGGTGCTGCCCGAGATCGCCGACAACCACCCGTCGAAGAAGATCGCCGCCGACTACATCGCCGCCTACGAGAAGGCGCACGGCACGAAACCGGCGACCTTCGGCGCGAACGTCTTCGATGCCGGCCTGCTGCTGCAGCAGGCGATCCCGGCGGCGGCGAAGGTGGCCAAACCCGGAACGAAGGAGTTCCGCGCCGCGCTGCGCGACAGCCTCGAGCAGACCCGCGAGCTCGTCGGCACCCAGGGCATCTACAACATGAGCGCCACCGACCACAGCGGCTTCGACGAGCGCGGCCGCGTCCTCATCGCCGTCAGGGACGGCGGCTGGACGCTCGCGAAGTAAGCGGCGGACCCCGCCTCTCGCCGCGAAGCCGCGCTACAAACGGGCCCGCGTCACGGAACGACCGTGCGCGGGTCCGTCGTCGTCCGGCCCGCAAAAAACCTCGCGCTCCCGCAAGCGAACGCCTGCGCAGCAAGGATCATCCGTAGCGGAAGAAACTTTCGCCGCGACCGTCGCGTCCTTTGACGCCGGACAGAAACTCCGACCCGTATCGACCCTAGACTGAAGCCGTTCAAACAATTTCACGGCAAACTAAATGTCCGCGACCGCATCCCGATTGTTTCCGGCAGCGCTATGGGTGAGCGCGTTCCGCCCTTTCTTCCTGCTCGGTACGCTGTATGCGCCGCTGCTGATCGGCGCGTGGCTGGGCGCGGGGTTCGGATGGTGGAGCGGGCCGGTCGGCGACATGCCGGGCGCGCTGTGGCACGGCCACGAAATGATCTTCGGCTTCTCGTCCGCGATCATCCTCGGCATCGTGCTCACCGCGTTGCCGAGCTGGGCCGGCACCGAGGAAATCCACGGCGCCCGCCTCGCGCTGCTCGTCGCCGCCTGGCTCGCGGGCCGGCTCGCGTTCTGGGCGCTGCCGCTGTTGCCGGCCACCGTCGCGGCGGTGGCCGACTGCCTGCTGTTTCCGCTCGTGTTCGCGACCCTCGCGCCGCAACTGCTGCAGGTGGAGAACCGGCTGTACCTGCTGCTGCTGCCGGTGCTCGCGGCCTTCTTCGCGGCCAACCTCGCCTTTCATCTGGGCATCGGCGCGGGCAACCCCGCCTTCGCCACGATCGCCCTGCACGGCGGCGTCTACACGATCCTCACGCTGTACGTGCTCAAGGGCGGCGTGCTGACGCCGGTTTTCACGGGCAACGCGCTGCGCGAGAAGGGGCGCGGGGAACAGGCACCGTTCCGGATGGGGCTCGACGTCACCGCCGTCGGCCTCGTAGTCGCCCTCGCCGCGCTCGACCTCACCGGCGCCCCGGCCCGCTGGGTCGGCCTCACCGCCCTCGCCTGCACACTCGTCCACGCCTGGCGCGTCGGTCGCTGGCAAGGCTGGCGCGTGGCCGACGTCCCCCTCCTCCTCGTCATGCATCTCGGCTTCGTCTGGCTGATCCTCGCCTTCGCGCTCAAGGCACTCGCGGCGCTCACCGGCCTCGTTCCGGACACGATGTGGCTGCACGCCTTCACGGTCGGAAGCCTCGGCATGATGATGCTCGGCCTGATGACGCGCGTAAGCCTCCGCCACACCGGCCGTCCCCTGAAGCTGCCGGCCGCGATGCGCGTCGCCTGCGCACTCGTCTTCACCGCGGCCATCGCGCGGCTCGCGCTGTCGATGCCCGACCTACGCCCGGCCGCGATCACCGTCGCCGCGATACTGTGGGCCGCGGCTTTCGTGATCTACGTGTCCAGGTTCGGGTCGCTGCTGGCCGTGCCGAGCCTCCCGCGCAAGAACGGTGTTCTCAACAAATAACGTCGAAAACGCGCAATCGGATTCAGTTGGGCGGAGCTGTGGTCCTTCTTAACTGGGCGCGACTGGCAAGTCGTCGGTGCGGATTCAACCGGTGGATGCAACAGTTTGGTGAAACCGCCCAGCTGGTGTTTGGTAATGGAGTGTCTTCCTCGGTCGGCCGTTCGGTGCGCTCGGGACATTTTGGGCCCTTGAGCGGCAGGTTCGAAGGCGGACCGGTTGGCGAGCTCGTGATCGTGTCGGACATGCCCCGGCCACGAGGTGACGGTGACCGTTACATTCCACTTGAAAAGTGACGACACTTCTCTATGTTGAAGCCATGCCGGGTCACGAGGTTCATGTCGGCCGGGCCTGTTCAAAAACGCTGGCTTCAAGGTTCACTACAGAAAGGTTGTCAAAATGACCACGGTAATCGCGGTGCATGATGTGAACGACGTCGCTCACTGGCTGAGTTCGCCCAAGCGGGCCGAGTTCTTTGGCGCGCACGGAATGACTGTACGAACGTTCGTCAGTCCTGATGGGAAGAATCGAGTCGGGCTCATTATCGAGAACGTACCCAGTCTAGAGGCCCTGAGCCAAGCCCTTGAGGGTGCTGACGCGGCCGAGGCAATGAAGTACGACGGAGTGCATCCGGACACTGTGGAGCTTTTCGTGGCGTCATAACGCGGACAGGCCTGCGGCGGGCGCCTGCTTCAGGCCTGTCCGTTTGCTTGTGGTCGCTGAACGGCCGGTTTCGTACTTGGTGATTGGCTGCTCCAGGGCACTGTCGTCGGCCGGGCGTGGCTGCTGATTGGCCAATTCCGAACGCAAGCTGTCCGCGAGGCCGCGAATGACGAACTTCCACCAGAAAGTCCAGACCGGTCAGAAAGAAGCCGCCCAGCCTCGGCAAGCATCCGTCCGTGCCCGACCCTAAGCTGAAGTTGGCGATCCGGAAAGGCGGACGCTCAGGAACGTAAGAATGTGCGGGGCCGGGACAAAACCTGCAACGTGATCAGTGAGGCGAATCCCGCAGATACGAAACAATGTTTTGCAGGGATCTAACCCAAGCCTCGCCGGCGGCCAATACGTCACGCCGATCTACCATCTCGTTGGCAATTGCGCTCTTCTTCCACCTCAAATTGGCCATCATGTCGATACCGGAATTGACGATCCTTAACTGGCCGCCTTCCAAAACCATTACCGTCAATGTATTTCCTGCCGATGTTTCGACAAGTCCTGACCGGACGAACACGAATTCTGCCCCGTGTTTGCGATCTAGTCGATAGATTAATCTCTTACCGTCTCCGCCATACGCATCTTCGACCACCTGATCGCCATCAAATTCATAGCTCACCAAAGCGAACCAGCCACCTGCAACGCCCAATGCGTCAGCAAGGGCTGATGAATTTGACGGCCGCGGCCTTGTCGTCAGGTTCTTCTCGGTACCGGCGGCATCAAGTATCCACGTTCCGCACAACTTACCGGACGCTTCGTCACACGACTTCTTAACAGGCTCGATGGACGCTTTCGCTGCCGCCAATGTGCAAACGTAATTCAAATCCATTTCGGGGAGCGAACCCGCAGAAATCGATTTCCATTCCCGATATGGCAAGTTGCCTGGCGCGGACGCAGTTCCCGATGCCATTTGACCGCTATAACTGATTGGCGAAGTCATCAATCGAGCGCGCCGCTCTTTGCAGTCGTAGGCCATCTGAAAACGCGACGATTGGATCAGGGGATTTTTGTACGGAGGGGAGAAGTCCGCTAGCATCCATGCCAACCAGATATCATTGTCATATCGCGCGATCTCAGGATCTATGTAAATCGTCGATACCGGGTGCTTTCTTACCTCCACCCACTCGGCTGTTGCCCGTTCGCATTGGACACAAAGGACTACGGTCGTGAGCAGCATGACGACCACGCGTGAGAAAGCGCTTGAACTAGGCATGTGAATTTACTTCTATGCTCTTGGGATTCGATTGCTCATGAGCGGCGGCATTGTTTGGACCTCCGCGACATGGAATGCCCCACACACAAGATAATTGACAGGCTCTGCGTGACCGCGAACCTGTCTTTTTTTGTCATATTTAATGACTGGATTAGGAAAACAATGTCACCGACTGCTTCTGTTCGAGCTGAGGCGACGTGTGTTCCAATTTGCTAGCCGGATGCGGTTAATTTAGCTGGATCATTGTACGTGCAAATTATGGAAATTGGGTAGCACCCTCGACAGGCAGATAATGGCCGGACAGAGACCTCGCCAAGTCGCTGGCCAACGTCTGGAACGCTCAGAAAGCTGCCCGTTGTGCGCAAAATGTGGCGTAACAAGGCGAATGGCGGCTTACCGGTGTGCTGTCCAGTTCAACGTCCGCTTCCGCGTAAAACCTCCATCGGCCGGTCAGGCCGACCACCTGCCCCTCCCGCACCAGACGAGCGAGTCAACCGGCGGCGAGTGCGATCGTCAGGGCTTCGAAGGGAATCATCACGCAGCCATGCCGGCTGCGATAGCCATGCACCGGCGCGAATAGGGCGATCTCGGCGGCCCCTTCGGACATGCCGAACACCTCCCCTGCGGCCAGCATCGCCGCGATACCCGCGCGCAACCGTTCGACCTCGGCCGGCGTGCGGTCGAGCGCATGCAGCCCGAGCAGCGACGCTGACGCGCGGCACAGGAGGCAACCCTTGACCTCGTGCGCGATCGCCGCGATGCGGCCGTCGATGAGTTCGACGTCGATCCGCACGCGGTCGCCGCACATCGGGCTGTCGCGCAGGGCCGAACCGGTAGGCGCGGCCAGCCGGCCGGCGCCGTGGGCGGCGTCGGCGAGTTCGCGGATGCCTTTGTTGTAGAGGGCTTCGATCATAGGCGGGAAGTCGTTACGCGCCGGTCGGCAGCGGCAGCGGCTGCATGCGATGCGAGGTCGCCGGCGCGGTCGTTGTCGGTGAGGTTCGCGTCCTCCCCCTCGTCCGGCGCGCTGCGGATCAGGCCGCCGACGCCCATGCGCATGATGTCCTCCCGCGTCGGGGGGATGCCGGCCATCAGGCGCGGCAGCACGAGGTCGAGGCCGTTGCTCTTTCGCGAGCGGCCGCAGCCGGGCAGGATCACGACGGGCACGGCGCCGATGCGTCCGAGCACGAGCATGTTGCCGGGCTCGACGGGCATGCCGAAATGTTCGATCGTGCCACCGACGGCCGTCACGGAGGCGGGGGCGATGTCGTTGCGGTCCTTGGCGACGGTGGCGCCGCACACCATCACGAGTTCGCAACCGGTAGCGAGCGCCTGGTGCAGCATGGATTCGAGAGCGTCGCGGCGGTGGGGGCCGCGCAGCGCGAGTGTGAGCCGGCCGCCGAGGGCCTCGACCCGCTCGCGCGTGACCTTCGCGGTCGCCGCGAAGATCGAGTCTTTCATGCCGGGCAGTTCGGTCTGGATCAGCGCCGCGCGACAGGGCTTCAGGTCGGCGACGGCGATCGGCGGTGCGCCGGCGGCGATCGCGCCGCACGCGTCGAGCAGGCGCCGCGGCACGGCGAACGGGATGATCTTGACGGTAGCGACGACCTGGCCGGGACGCACGACCGCATGCGGCGGCAGGGTCCCGATGGCGATGGCCTCGTCGAGCAGGTTCATCCGGTGGATGCGTTCGGTGTCGATGCGCAGCACGCCGGCTGCCAACGCGTGAAGGTTCCCACGGCCGGCGCGCGGAGGGCGCGTCTCCATGTTCGCGCCGACGAGCAGCGCGGCCAGTTCGGCCGCGGCGACGTCCTCGGCGACGTCGTCCGGCCCCAGGCGCGCGCCGGTGACTGTCGAGAAACCCTCGTCTTCGAGCAGATCGAGATCGAGTGCGGACAGCACGCGACCCTTCTTCAGCGTCCGTCCGCCGAGCTTCAGCGTGTGGGCGAGCATCACGCCTTCGGCGGCGGTCAGGGGAAATTCGTCGAAGATCATCCGACACTCCTCGGGGCGCGTCGCGGCCCATTCGGGCGCGACGCTTTGGCCAGCAAGACGGATTCGGGGGTCAACAGCACCGCTTCGGCGAGCAGGGTTCGAGCCGGTACCGGTCTAGCCAGGATTGGGGCCGGCAGTCCTGCAGCAGGGCGATCGCTCATCATTTCATCCTCGCGATGAAGCCCATTTCCGGCGACGTCGATCATCGGCGGTGCCTCGCCTGGATCACCTCCGCGAGGATCGCGACCGCGATCTCGGCGGGCGCGCGACCGCCCAGATCGAGGCCGACCGGCGCGCGGATGCGCGGAATCGCGTCGCCCAGTCCTGCCTCGGTGAGCCGTGCGACCCGCTTCGCGTGCGTGCGCGTGCTGCCGAGCGAGCCGATGTAGAACGCGGGGCTCGCGAGCGCGATCGTCAGCGCCGGGTCGTCGAGCTTGGGGTCGTGCGTCAACGTGACGAGGGCGGTCTCGGCGTCGGGCTGCAGGCGTTCGAGGGCCTCGTCGGGCCATTCCGTCGACACCTCGACGTTCGGCAGCCGTTCGGGCGTCGCGAACGCGCGGCGCGGGTCGATGACGACGACGTCGAAACCGGCGATGGCCGCCATCGGCGCGAGCGCCTGGGTGATGTGCACCGCTCCGACGACGATCATGCGCGGCGCGCCGACGTGGCAGCGCACGAAGAGCGCCGCCTCATTCGCCCCCTCATCCGTGGCGAGTGCACCGCTGCGGTTCGCGGCGAGCCGCGCGCGCGTCTCGGCGAGCTGGGGGTCATCGAGGGGAAGCGCGCCTGCCACGGCGTCGTCGAAGACCAGCGCGTGCGCGCCGTCCGCGAGCCGTGTGACGACCGCGACCGGGCGTTTCGCACGCCGCGCCGCCAGCAGCGGACCGAAGAGCTCGTCATCGACGCGCTCGACGAGCACCTGCACGCGACCGCCGCACGCCAGCCCCACTTCCCACGCCTGCTCGTCGCTGACGCCGAATTCCAGCAGCCGCGCCTTGCCGTCGGCGATCGAATCCTGCGCCTCGCCGATCACGGCGCCCTCGATGCAGCCGCCCGAGACCGAACCGACGAAGGCGCCGCCCTGCTCCACCGCGAGATGGCTGCCCTCGGGGCGCGGCGACGATCCCCAGGTGCGGACGACGGTTGCGAGCGCGACGCCGCGGCCCTCCGCCCGCCATTGTTCGAGCTGGGAGAAGAGCTGGTCGTCCGTCGCGGGCGCGGAAGGTGTGGGCGCGACCGCAGCGCTGCTGGTTTTGAGGCGTCGACCGACGCCCGCAACCTGCGCATGGGAATCGATACGGTCCGCCAGCGCGGCCACGCCCTCGCCGCTTGTCGCCACGGTAGTCAGGACGGGCACCTCCCAGCCTTCGCCGCGCGCGCCGCCGCGCGCTTCGAGGTCGCGGACCGTGGCCGCGGCGACCGGCGAATCGGCCTTGTTCACGACGAGAATATCTGCGATCTCGAGCACGCCGGCCTTGATCGCCTGCACCTCGTCGCCGAGCCCCGGCCCGCACACGACGACGCGCGTGTCGGCCAAACGTGCGACTTCGACTTCGGACTGGCCGACGCCGACGGTCTCGACGATGACGACGTCGAACCCGGCCGCGTCGAAAAGATCCACCGCCCGAGCGCTTGTCCGGGACAGCCCGCCAAGCTGACCGCGCGACGACAGCGAGCGGATGAAGACGCGCTCGTCACTGCCGTGCGTGCCCATGCGAACCCGGTCGCCAAGCAAGGCGCCGCCGCTGACCGGACTCGAAGGATCGACGGCGACGACGGCGACGCGCTTGCCACGTTGCAGCAGTGCGCCGAGCAAGGCGTTGATCAGGGTTGACTTGCCGATGCCGGGCGCACCGGTAATGCCGACAACATGGGCGCGGCCCATTCGGCCGGCGAGCGACGCGAGAAGGGCGTCGGCGCCCGCCAGATCGTTCTCGATCGCGGTCAATGCACGGGCGAGCGCCGGGCGCGAACCGGCTGCGATCTCGTCGGGGAGCGGGCTTGGCGGATGCATTGGACGCCCTCAATCAGTGGGAGATCCCATTATCTTTCGCAGTCGGGTGTTCGGGAAAGTTTCCGTGTATCAGATTCATTCCTGGCCAGCCTGCCGGGTCAATGGCGCGGAAACACCAGCCCGAAATCCTCGACGAAGTCGGCGAGGCCGGCGGCCTCCAGTCCGTCGAGCGACCGGAGCATGTAAGGATGGAGCCTGCCGCGTCGCACGAGCTGCGGCACCTCCGCGAGGCCCTGCTCCACGACCGCGGCCAGCGCATCGTGATCGGCGACGAGCAGCATCGCGACGTCGGCATCGAAATCTCCGCAGAAATCGCGCAGCGCGACGCTCGCGCCGCCCGAGGTTCCCCGCCATACGAGGACCCGGCCGCGGCGCGCGGAAAACGCGTCCTTCGTCAGCACGCCGACGGAGGCGTCCGCCGCGGCGAGCCCTTCGCGATCCAGCATCGCCTTCCATGCCGCGCAGTCGAGCGCCGTTCCGGCCGTTTCCATCGCCTGCCCCTACGCCGGCAACATCGCGGTCACTTCGATCTCGACCTTCGCGCCATGCTCGACGAAGCCGGCGACCTGCAAGGCTGTCATCGCCGGGAAATGCTTGCCGATCAGCTCGCGATAGACCGCTCCGATCTCGGGGAGCCGCGCGTTGTATTCCGCCGCGTCGCCGAGATACCAGTTCATGCGCACGATGTTCGACGGGCGCGCATCGGCCTGCGCGAGGATCGCGACGATGTTGGTCAGCGCCTGGCGGACCTGGCCGACGAGATCGTCGGTCTGGAACTTCTCGTTCTCGTCCCAGCCGACCTGGCCGGCGACGAACACCATGCGGCCGTTCGTGACGACGCCGTTCGAATAGCCTTTCGGGCGAACCCAGCCGGGCGGTTGCAGGAATTGCATGTCTCGTTTTCCTCGTTGATGGGCGGTTCGGTTTTATGTCACGGCGGCTTGACCCATCCCCACCCAAACCCTCCCCTTGAAGGGGAGGGAGAAAATGCGTCCCACTCGAGCTGCCATCGCTACAGGTGGAACGGGTTGATGGGAACGCCTCAGATCCGCACGCCCAGCCGGTAGCCCTCGTGGATCGCCGCGTCGAGGCCGCGTGCGATGACCGCGTCGCCGGCGCCGTGCAGCTCGTCCACCATCCACTGGAACTCGTGGAAGAGGTCGTGGTTCGCCTTGCGCGGCCCGGACACGATCACGGTGTCGGCCTCGACGAAGGTCTCCTCGCCCTTCGCGCTGCGCACCATCGCGCCTTCGGTGGTGACACCGGCGAGCACCGAGGAGGTCAGCGTGCGGATCTCGAGTTCCTCGATCCACGCCGAGTGGCGCCACTTGAAGGACGGCATGACGTCGCCGGCGATGCGTTTGTCCTCCTCGATGATGACCACCTCGTGGCCTTGCTTGCACAGCGACTCGGCGAGCGTGAGGCCGATCTTGCCCGCCCCGACCATGACGATGCGCTTGCCGGGCTGCACCTTGCCAGTCGCTACATCGAGCGCATCGACGAGCTTGTCGTGGCCCGGAATGTGACGATAGGCGTTCATGTCGGTGCGCGAGCCCGCCGCGACGATGCAAACGTCGTACTGATGGAGGATGCTGCGCATGAACTTCGCGTTGGCCTCGGTGTTGAAGCGCACGTCGATCTCCATCTTGCGCGCCATCGTCTCGTAGTAGCGCACGACCGACATCAGGTCGTCGGGGCGCGCCAAGTCGTTCGACGCGTAGCCGACGAGGCTGCCGCCGATGCGCTCGCCCTTCTCGAACACGGTCACGTCATGGCCGCGCCGCTTCGCGGTGATCGCCGCCTCCATGCCGGCGGGACCGGCGCCGATGATCATGATCTTCTTCTTCACCGCGGCGGGCGTGACGTGGTACTCCGGCTCGACCTCGTGGCCCAGCGTCGGGTTCATCGCGCAGGTGTAGGGCAGATCGCGGAAGAGCCGCGACAGGCAGTTGAGCGAGCCGATGCAGCGGCGCACCTCGTCGAGCCGGTCCTCGGCCGCCTTGTGCAGCAGCTCGGGGTCGGCGAGCATCGGGCGGCACACTTCCCAGTAGTCGAAGATGCCGTCGGCAATGCACTGGTTCGCCATGACGGGGTCGGGCAGCCGGTTGCCGAAGGTGATCAGCGTGTTCGGGAACAGCTTCTTCGCCTTCGCCGACAAATAGTTCCAATGCCCCGGCGCGACGTCGCGGCCGATCGACGACTCGGGCGCCTCCTGCCAACCGACCGTCACCGAGATCATGTCGACGCCGCAGTCGACCGCCTGCTGCATCAGCTCGAAGCACTCGTCCTCGCTGTTGCCGCCCCAACGGTCCATCAGCTCGGCGCCGTTCAGGCGCACGATGAGCGGATGCTCGGGGGTGGCCTGCTTGATCGAGTCGATGAGCTCGCGCATGAAGCGGCCGCGGTTCTCGATCGACCCGCCGTATTCATCGGTGCGCTGGTTGGTGAAGCGCGAGTTGAAGTTCGCGAGCAGGTAGCCCATGAAGCTCGTGACTTCGGTGCCGTCGAAACCGGCACGAATCGCGCGCTTGGCGGCGTCGGCGTGCTGCATGACGATCGCGCGGATCTGCTCCTTCGTCAGCTCGCGCGGCGGACGGAAGTGCGGCAGCGTCTGCGGCACCACCGACGGCTGGATGCAGTAGCCCAGGTCGATGCCGCCGTACCGGCCGGCATGCAGGATCTGCTGGATCGCGACGGCGCCGTTGTCGTGGATGTACTGGGCGATGGTCTCGAACTGCGGCAGGAACTTGTCGTCGAAGATCGCGACCTGGCGGAAGTAGGCCTTGCCTTCGCCGAGTGGGTCCGGGTATGCCCCCTGGTTGGTGATAATGCCGGCACCGGTGCCGGCGATTACGCGGGTGCGTGCGAGCTCGCGCGGCGTGATGTAACCGTCGCGCGTGTTGTAGTTCGACACGCAGCAGGCGCCGTACTTGACCATGTTCTTGGTCGCGTACTTGCCGATCTTGCCGGGCTTGAACAGGTGGGGGAGCTTGAGCTCGCCGGGTCGCTTCATCGTTGTCTCCTCGTCAATTCGTTTTGGCTGGAACTTCGTTTGAATCTTCGGTCGGCCGTCTCAGGCAGCGACGGCGCTACGCGGTCCCTGCACGGGCGGCAGCGTCGCAATGAATTCACGCAGGCTCTCGCCCTGCATGTCGCGGATGCACCCGAGGACGTCGCCGAGCGACGACCCGCATACGCAGGAACATGCCGCCGGGAACACGAAGCCGCCGGGGCCGAGCGGCTCTTCGGACACGAAGGCCTTCTCTTCCTGAAGTTCCTGCACCAATGCCATCACATTCCCGAGAGCTGTCATGTTGTTCTCCTCGAACGAATCGGCCTGGATCACCCAAACCGTTGCACGTGGAGTCAATGTATCGGGCCGCCTCCTGCAGTTCCCCCCCCACCCGGTATGGGTTGAAGGAGCTGCCGAGAAATCCCGTGAAGACGTCTAAGCGGCGCGGGAAAACGAATCCCCCGTTCAGCGTCAATGACCCTGAACGCATATCCCATCTAAGTTTTCGACGTGAAGCTCGAGCCTGCAAACAGCCTCACGATACGCAGACCGGGTTCAGGCCAGCGCCTTCTCCCGTGTCCGTGACGGCGACTCGCCGAATCTCGACTTGTACGCGGTCGCAAAATGACCAAGGTGGTGGAATCCCCAGCGGGTCGCGATACAGGTCACGGTCCTTTCGGCGGATGTGGGGTCGCGCAATTCCTCATGCACCCGCTGCATCCGCACCGATTTCAGATACGCCATCGGCGTCGTGTTGCGGAACTCGCGAAAACCCGCGAAAAGCGCGCTCGTGCTGACGTTGGCGTACGCGGCAAGGTCCCCGACGGTCAGATCCTGATCGGCATGCGCGTCGATGTATTCCTCGACCCGGCGCACGTGGCGTGGCGCGATCGACTGCGACGGGTTCAGGAGTTCGTCGCGATAGTTGTTCGGCTGCACGATGAGCAGCGTGCTGACGAGCAGGTGCTCGATCTGCGCCGTGGCAAGCGACGATGTGACCGTCGGCGACTGATGCTCGAACTCCGATACCAGATATGACACCAGCGCCTGCCAGCTGACGCCGCCTTGGCTCGACATCTCGAATCCGAGCCCGAATTCCAGCGGCTTGCGCAAAGGGTGGCCGAGATGCTGCGCGCAGACGTTCTCGAGCAGCGCGCGGTCGATCTTGACCATGATCTGGTCGCACTCGTCGTAGATCATCTCCGTCAAGGGCAGCGTCGGCGTGACCACCGATGCGACTTCGGGCGTCGAGTGGATTGCTTGCTCGCCGCAGCGCACGTCGGCGTGTCCGGTGAGCGGCATCATCACGAGCAGGAAATCGTGCAGACAGCCCGCGTCGATCGCGACGGTCGCGCCATAACCGAGGCGGTTCACCGACACGCCGCGGATCGGCGCATGCTGCATGCGGGTATTCACGCGGCTGTCGCAGCCCGCAAACTTCAAGTCGTGCGGGCAGAACACACCCGCCACACGGTCCCGGGCCTCGTCGAGGTCACGGGTATGAAAAAGCGTGAAGCGCGAAAGCGCGTCGCGCCCTCCCAGCGACGTCATCAACGCCTGGGTCATGGTTTTCCTCCTCCGGTGTGGATTCCGTGCCTTCTTATTGCTGCCAGGCCTCGGAATCGTTTCGGACACGCGCGGTCTGCGCCGTCGTACGCGTCCTATTCAGCGTCTATTGTCGAACCTCCTGTTCCTTCTTGTGAGGTGGCCGCACCGACCTGGACCCCGGCGGGCCCGAGGGAAATCGGTCAATGTATACAGTATCCCTGTATATCCTTGTGCATAGTAGGGCCAGGCGCGGGGACGGTTACTGATCCAGGTCAACTGCCATCAAATCAGATTGATGCCCAACTACCTGTCGGCGCTCGCGCGGATGCATTGCGGCCAGTTCGCGCAGTACCTGCTCCTGCTCCGCGACGTGTCGCTCGATGTGCGCGATCTGCGTTGCGTCGAGATGGCGGAACTTGCCGAGCAGCTTCAGGTATTCGGTGACCGGAAGCGGGGCGTCAATGTCGCGCGACAGCTTCAGACCCTGGTCGCGGCGGTAGTCCCACAGCACGGCGAAGTTGGTCTCAACGGCCTTGCGCGCGACTTCGATGTTGCTCGCCGACGGGAAACGCCAGCCGGACGTGCAGGGCGAATACAGGTGCAGGTAGGCGAAGCCGCGTTGCGACGCGTCGAGCGCCGCCTCGAGCTTCGCGTAGAAGTCCTCCATGAACGCGGTCGAGGCGGTCGCGACGTATTCACAGCCATGCCACATCATCAGCAGGGGCAGGTTCTTGGCGTCCTGCGTCTTGCCGCGCGCGCTCTCACCGATCGGCGTCGTCGCCGTCCACGCACCGTAGGTCGTGCTGCCCGAGCGCTGGGCACCGGTGTTCATGTAACCCTCGTTGTCGACGCAGATGAAGAGGATCTGCTCGCCGCGCTCCGCGGCCCCCGACAGCGACTGGAAACCGACGTCGCCCGCGCCGCCGTCACCGGCGAGGGCGAGCGCGGTCACGTTGCGACCCTTGCGCTTGTATTGGCGGCGGATGCCGGTCAGCATCGAGGCGGTGTTCGTCAACAGCGGATGGAACACCGGCACCTTGCAGCCGAGCATGCCGTTGTAGCCGACCGAGCCCATGCCGGGAATGCATCCGGGGGGCGTCGCGAGCACCGTGTTCGACCCGACGCGGCGCAGCGTGTGACGCATGATGAGCTCGGTGTTGCAGCCCTGGCAGCCACCCAGGCCCGGAACGAACAGGTCCTCGAGCTCGCCCCAGCGGTTGTAGAGGGTGGCCGTCGTGACGTAGCGCAGCGCCCCCCGCGTGCAGGCCGCGACGCATTGGGGCGCGCCCTCGCACTGGTCGCATTTGACCACGTGGCCTTCTGCGGGGCTGAACGCTATGCCGCCGAAGGTGCAGCCGGCGGTGCAGATCAGGCAGTTCACGCAGCGCTTGCCGTCCCACGCGACGATGCCATCGTCGCCCTTTTCGAGCGCTGCTGCGGGGCATACCGACGCGCAGCGCGGGTCGCCGCACTGGCGGCACTGCGCGATGCCCCAGCGCCCGCTCTCGTCGTCGCGCAGGATCTGTATCCGGGGCTGCGCTCGGTGCGCGTCCGAAGATTTAGCGCTCACGCACGCGTTCATGCAGTGTCCGCAACCGTCGCAGCGCGCGGCGTCGAAGGCGATCGTAGGGGTTGCGCTCATCGACTCATCTCCACAGTCCGGACATCAGGGCACGTGCAGCGTCCTGCGGGTTCTCGAGCAGGGCCTTGGCCCGCGCGCCGAGTTCGACGCGGCGCAGGATCAGCTCCCACATGATCCCGGGGTCGAACAGCACGTCGACGCCGAAAACGCCTTGCAGCCGGCCGTCGCGCAGCACGATTTTGAGATAGGCGTCACTGCCCTCCCCGCCGCGCACGAGCACCTCCCAATCCGCTCCGCCCTGCTGGGGAGCGTCTCGCCCGACGGACAGCGCGCGTCGACCGAAGAACCCGTACGTGTTCAGCGACACCCCGCCGGGATACGCCCGGACGCCCGGGTCGCCGGCCATGCTCATGCCAGCAGTGCGGCCCTGCTCGACCGCGTCGGGCAGGATGCCGCCGGCCGGCGTCGCATCGCCGAAGAAGCTCGGCGTCTGCACGACGTCGCCCGCCGCCCAGACGTTCGCTGCGGTGCTGCGCATGAACGCGTCGACGACGACGCCGCGCTCGACCGTCACGCCGGAGCCTGCCAGATAAGAAACCTCAGGCCGCACCCCGGCGGCGACGAGCAGGAGGTTCGCGTCGCACGGCTCGCCGCCGTCGAGCTGCACCGTGCAGCCTCCCGCACGCGGCGCGACGCTTGCGACACGTCGACCGGTCAGCACCTCGACTCCGTTGTCGTGGAAAGCGGCCTGGATGCGCGCCGCAGCGGTCGCATCGAAGTAGCCGGGCAGCACCTGGTCGCGCATCTCGATGATCGTCACGCGAGCCCCGGCGCGCGCCAGATTTTCCGCCGCATGCATGCCGACGAGCCCCGCGCCGAGGACGACCGCGCGCCCGGCCGACCGCCCGGCCTCGCGCAGCGCGAGCGCGTCGTCGAGCGTGCGCAGCACGTGGAAGCGCACGTCCGACAGGCCCGCGATCGGAGGAACCGCCGGCGCGGCGCCAGTAGCGAGCAAGAGCTTGCCGTAACCGATCTCGCTGCCGTCGGCGAGGCGCAGCCGCGAATGCGCGCTGTCGAGGGCGGCGGCGTGGGCCTGTTGCCGGTAGTCGACCCGCAGGTCGTCGAACCAGCCCCGCTCACGCAGTGCGATACGGTCCTGGCGGCGCTTGCCGGACACCACGTAGGGCAGCACCGTCGGGGACACCGGGAGCCGCGCTTCGCGATCGAGCACGGCGATGCTGCCATCCGAATCGTGGGCGCGGATCGCACGCAGCGCTTCGAGACCCGCGTGGCTCGCGCCGAGCACGACATAGTCGAACTGTTCCATTCATCGATCCTCGGCATTGAGCCACACCGGCTCCCGTGGGCAGGGCGAGACGAGCAGCCTGGCGGTCTCGGCGATCGCGTGCGCGAAATGCGCCTCGGTGAGATCCGCACCGGCGAGGCCCCCGATCAGCGACAGGCACGGGACGCGGTGGGGGCAATACTGCAGCGCCGCGAGCGTCTCCTGATGGACCGGGCCGCTGTTCCAGCCATAGGACACGGCGCGGTCGACGACCCCGACGGCGCGCACCTTGTCGAGCGCCGTGACCATCGCATCGAGCGGAAACGGCCGCAGTGTCTTGATGCGGATGAGCCCGACCGGCTCGCCCCGCTCGCGCGCGGCATCCACGGCGTCCTTCGCGGCGCCCGCCATGCTGCCGATCGTCACGAGCGCGTAATCGGCGCCGTCGAGCCGATATTCCTCGACGAGCGGCGCGTAGCGGCGGCCGAAGCGGCGCGCCCACTCCTCGTGCACGTCGACAATCACGCGCAGCGCGTTCTGCATGCCCTCGCAGTGCCCCCGACGGTAGCCGACGAAGAGCGCCGGCCCGGGCCCTGTCGCTCCCCCGGTCAAGGGATCGACGCCCATCGGCCGCTTGGGGTCGAGCGCCGCGTGCCAATTCACGTCCGGCGCACCGAGAAAGTCGTCGACCTCCGCCTGCTCCGGCAGCTCGATGCGCACGATGCCGTTAGACAGGTAGTTGCCGTCGTGATTGACGTTGACCGGCAGCATCACCGAGCGGTCCTCGGCGATTCGGTAGGCCATGACGATCGTGTCGAGCACTTCCTGCACCGTCTCGCAGAAGAGCTGCACCCAGCCAACCTCGCGCACCGTCATCGCGTCCTGCTGGCCGCCCCACACGCACTGCGGCGTGATGCCGTCGCGGTTGACGATCGACATGACGATCGGCAGGCGCAGGTTGGGGGTGCGGAAATACGGCTCGAACATGAACGCCAGGCCCTGGCCGCAGCTCGCGGTATAAGTGCGCGCTCCGGCGAGCGCCGCGCCGTGCAGCACCGACAGCACGCTGTGCTCGCCCTCGGCCTCGACGAGTTCGGCATCGAGCACGCCGTCGGCGACGAACTGCGCGACGTACTCGGCGAGCGAGGACTGCGGCGTGATCGGGTACACCGCCACCATGTCCGGCCGCGACAGCACGACGCCCCACGCCGCCGCCTCGTTGCCGTCGCAGACGAGGATCTTCGGTTCCTTTTTCGTGACCGCCTTATCGGGCCCCTGCGCGATTCCTTCGGCCGCCGGTTCGGTAAGCGGAGCGGTCTTCTCGACGACCTCGTTCATCTCATTCCTCTTCGGCCACCATCGAAATCGCGCCGTGCGGGCATTCATGGGCGCAGATGCCGCAGCCCTTGCAGGTCGCGAGGTTCATGTCGAACCAGCTGGCGCGCTCGACGACGCACTGCACTGGGCAGTACAGCCAACACACGGCGCATTTCACGCATTTCCTGCGGTCGACGATGGGACGCACCGAGCGCCAGTCGCCGGGCAGCATGCGGCTGTACTCGGTCGCGATCGGGCACAGCGTCTTCGGGATCGCACTCGCATCGAACAACGGCACCGCCTGCTTCTTCATGCGGCCTCCCGCTGACCAGTGCGATGCACCACGGTGCGCGCGTGGCCGAGCGCGAGCGCGCGGCGGTTCTGCACCAGGCCGCCGTCCCGGAAGCTCGTCTCTTCCAGCGCGCGGTCGAGCGCCTCGAGGGACACGAGGCCGGTCGCGCGGGCGAAAGCCCCCAGCATCACGGTATTGGTGATCGGCCGTCCGAAGACCTCGCGTGCGATGCCGATCGCATCGCACACGGCGATCGTCGCGACCGTTGGCGGCACCACGATGTCCTGCGGCGCGAGCCGGCTCGCCTGCACCAGCGTCCCGCCGGCGCGCAGCCCGGCGAAGATGTCGACGACGCGCGGCAAGGACGAGTCGATGCAGACGACGCACTCCGGCGCGTAGATGTTCGTCATCGCCCGCATCGGCGTCGCGGACGCGCGCAGGTAGGCCGCGACCGGGGCTCCCCGTCGCTCGAAGCCGAACTGCGGCACCGCGACGACGTGCTTTCCCTCGGCGACGAGCGCCTTCGCGAGTATTCCGGCGGCGAGCACGGTTCCCTGGCCGCCGCGTCCGTGCAGTCGCACCTCGAACATGCTTCCTCCGTCAGGCCGGCACGAGCGCGAGCACGCGCAGCGGGCTGCCGGAGCCGCCGACGAGCTTCAGCGGCGAGGCGACGACGACGGCCCCGGTCGGCGGCAGGCGGTCGAGGTTCGCGAGACTCGCGAGCCCGAACTTGCCGTTGCCCTGCATGATGTGATGCGTCCAGAACGGCGGATCGAAGCTGTGCGCCTGGCCCGCGTCGGTGCCCACCGTCTCGACGCCAACGCCGAGCACGTCGCGCTCCAGCGCGAGGAGCTCCGTCGCGCCGCGGTCGAAGCCCGGCGAATGCGGCCCGTCGTCGCGGCAGTTCAGGAACTCGGCGGCGCCGACGCGCTTCGACCAGTCGCTCCGCAGCAGCACCCACGACTTCGGCTGGATGCGGCCGTGCTTCGCCTCCCACGCGAGCACCGCGTCGCGCGTGAGCAAGTGGTCCGGGTCTGCCGCCGCCTCGCGGCTGATGTCGATGACGCAGGCAGGGCCAACGAAGCGCTCGGCGGGGATCGTGTCGAGCGTGTTGTCGGCGCGATCCTTGCCGCTGACCCAATGCACCGGCGCGTCGAAATGCGTGCCGGTGTGCTCGCCCATGCGGATCGTGCGCCAGTACCACGCCGGCCCCTTGTCGTCGTAGTGCGAGATCGTCTCGAAGCTCACGCCCGGCGAGTTCGCGAACGGCGGCGGCAGCGCGAGCACCGGCGTGTCGGGGCCGAGCGGCTGAGTCAGATCGACGACCGTGATCGAGCCGCGGGCGAGCTCCGCGGCGAGCTGCGTCAATACATTGCCATTGGCGGTCATGCTTTTCTCCTCATTCGTCGAGCGTGAAAGGAACCACGGCGGCACCCGCCGCACGGGCAGGCTCGCGCCCGCCGGCGCAGTCGCGGATGCGTTGCGGGTGGGTATAGACGGTCGCGGCAGCGCCACGGACGAAGCCGCACAGCGTGATGCCAACGTGTTCGGCGAGCGCGATCGCGAGCGAGGTCGGCGCGGACACCGCAGCGACGATCTCGAAGCCCGCGCGCGCGGCCTTCGCGACCATCTCGTAGCTCAGGCGCGACGACAGCACGACGCCGCAACCGGCGAGCGGTACCTCGCGCAGCAGGCATTCACCGATGACCTTGTCGAGCGCGTTGTGGCGACCCAGGTCCTCGGCGGCGGCGACGATGCCGGCGCGCGGCGAGAACACCGCGGCGGCGTGCGCACCGCCGGTGGTCCTGAAGAGGCGCTGCCGGCGCTGCATCGCCGCCATCAGCGCGGCGAGCTCCGACGTCGCGAGGCGCAACTGCGCCGCGACCGGCGCGAAGTCGTCGAAGCCCTCCTCGATCGCGTCGCGTCCGCCGCACAGGCCGCACGAGCTCGCGATGACGACGTCGCGCCGCGTCACTGCGGCGCGCTCGGGCGCGACGAGGCGGATGCGCACGACGTCCCGCCGGTCGGGGCAGACGGCCATCGTCGCGATATCGTCGACACTACCGATGATCCCTTCCGAATATGCGAAGCCCGCCGCGAGCGCGAGCCGCTCGGGTACCGGTTCGTCGCCGAGCACGCCTTCGCCGGCGACGAAGCCGGCGGCGCCGTCGTCGCGCCCTTCACCCTCGGCCGGCGTCCACATCAGCGTGTAGCGGCCGACGCCTTCGACGTCGATCGTCAGCGCGTCTTCGTCGATGACGCGGCAGCTTGCCTCGCGGCGCGCGTCCCCGGCGGTCAGCCGGAACGCGGACACCGCGCGGCTGCCGCCCTCACGCCACAGGCGGGCAATGCTCGTACGCATCGGGCGTCTCCGTCGCGGCAGGTCAGTGCCGGAAGCGGTAAGCGAGGCTCAGCGCCGGGTCGTAGCCCCCGGCCTTGAACACGAGCACGCGGAACGCGTAGTAGCCGGTGAGTTCGAGGCCGGCGACCGCGAGCATCCACGCGAACGCCGGCGGCGCGGCGAGCATCATCAGCGCCGAGACGACGAACCCCGCCCCGATCACGAGCGGCACGAACCAGCGCGCGAAGCCGCCCTGCAGCAGCATCGCGACCGACTGCCGCCCCGCTTCCGAGGCGCGGCGCGCGCCGTGCAGCAGGCTCAAGACCGTGACGAGCCCGTAGAGCATCAGCGCGACCGCAAGGACCTGCAGCAGCCGAACGGTTTCGGGCCGCTCGGCGAGGAAGGGCTCGCCGAAGCCGAACACGAGCGTCAGCAGCACCCCGTTCAACAGCGCGTAGGTCAGGCTCGCGACCGGCATCAGTCCGCCGCTCCACAGCGCGATCGCGGACGACTGCGACATCGCGAAGCCCTGGTACACCATGATGACGAAGCATGCGGCGAGCGCGACCGCGGCGACGAGCTGCGACACCGCGGTCGGCAGCAGGCCGGAACGGACGTCGATGACGTGCAGCGCACCCGCGGCGACGAACAATAGGATCGCTGCGAGCCCACGGCTCACCCACGACGTGCGCACCTTCGTCAGTGCCCGCCAGCCGCGCAGCGGCTGCCCGAGGTGCAGCACGTGCCCGCCGGCCTTGCCGACCAGCACCATGACGAGCCCGGCGACCATGCCGAGCACGAAGTCGAAGAACTGCGCGACGAAGTACAGCCCGGCGCCGGCTTCGCCGAAGAAGAAGGCGGTGGCCATCTGCACGCCCCACGCCTTCTGCAGGCCGACGCCGACGCGGAACGTCCCGTCCGCGATGCGGTTGCTCGCGATCATGTGGATCTCCTTCAGTCGATGTAGAAGACGCGCGGGTTGGTGTTCTTCTCGGGCAACGGCTGGCGCCCGCGGCGTTCCAGGATCAGTTGCCGCGGCCGGCTCGCCGGGTCGTCCAAGTCGCCGAAGATGCGCGCCTCGGTCGGACAGGTCGCGACGCACGCGGGCAGCTGGCCGGCGTCGACGCGTTCATGACAGAAGGTGCATTTGACAACGGTGCCGACGGTGAAGCGCCCGATGCCCTGCTCCTCAAACGGCGTCAGCCGCCCGCCCCCGAAAAGCCCCTCGTGCAGCATCTCCGGCTCGAGGCGCGTGCGCTGGTCGTACGGACACGCGACGATGCAGGTGCCGCAGCCGATGCACTTGTTGCGATCGACCATGACGATGCCGTCGGGGCGCGTGTAAGTGGCACCGGTCGGGCAGGCGCTCTCGCACGGTGCGTCCTCGCAGTGGTTGCAGATCGTCGGCACATAGCTGCGCGTGACGTCGGGATACTCGCCGACTTCCTCCGACAGCGTCTTCGTGAAGAACACGCCGTCGGGCAGGCTGTTCTCCTGCTTGCACGCGACCGCGCACGCGTTGCAGCCGATGCAGCGGCGCAGATCGAAAACCATCCCCCACGTGGCCATCAGTGCGCCCTCCCCATGCCGCTCATCTTTCCGAACACCGAGTTGCCCGCGGCGACATCCGTCGGCACGCCGGCAAGCTTGATCAGCCTGACCCTGGCGACCGTCTCCGGCTGGCCGCTGCACGCGTCGGTGTGCCGCAGGTTCGCCGGCAGCAGCTGGTTGAAGTTGCCGCCGCCGTGGCGCACGCCGGTGTTCTGCGTCGCGACCCGCGACAGCGCGTTCGACACGCACACCGCATCGGGATGGACGCCTTCGGACAGCGCGAGCTTCGCGACGATCGCACCGTACGGCGACTCGATGCGCACGACGTCGCCGTCGTCCAGCCGCTTTTCACGCGCGGTCTTCGGGTTCAGCAGCACCGCGGTATGCACCGGGTCCTTGAACACGATGTCGTTGATCCACGGGTTGCCGATGCTCTCGCCGAAGTTGATCTGGATGTCCTTGAACGTGATCGCGTAGAGGTCGAAGTCGGCTGGCTCCAGATGCACCGGGTCGGGCACCGCCGTCGGCAGGGGCTGGTAGTCGCCCCACTCCCACTCGTGGCGGAACGGCACGTCGGCCGCCTCCATCTTCTGCCGCAGCGTATCGCGCGCGCGGACGATGTCCTCGAGATAGAAGTGCAGCCGCATCCCGTCCCACGGCCGGTACCACTTGTCCGGACGGCGCGGCGTCACCGCGTGGCCGTGCTCGACATACCAGTCGAGCCCCTGCCCGTTCCACAGCTTGCCCTTGCGCTCGGCGATCTCGCGGTCGCTGTATTTGCGGTTCGGCTCGAGCAGCAGCTCGGGCTTCTGGTGGAAGCCGTTGACGAAGTTGAGGATGCCGTTCCAGGTCTCGAGCAGCCCCAGCCGCTCGGAGATCTCGTAGAAGATCTCCTCCTCGCTCTTCGTGTCGTACAGCGGCGGCGTCGCGGGCTGGCGCAGGCACATGCCCTCGTGATGCGGCGGCTCGATCATCGTCATGTTCCACGACTCGAGCAGATCGTGCGACGGCAGGATCACGTCGGCCCACTCGTTCGATTCGTTCGGCAGGATGTCGATCGCGACGATGAAGCGCATCGAGCGCAGCAGGTCGTACCATTGCTCGCGGTCGCCGGGCAGGTTCCACAGCGGGTTCGAGTGACACATCAGCAGCGTGTCGGGCTGGTAGTCGAGCCCGAACTTGTCGGCGTTCGCGAGCGTGTGCTGCGTCAGGTGCCCGGGATCGACGCCGATCGGGAAGAAGCCCATCAGGTGCGTCTCGTTCGGCGGCCACGAGAACGGCACCTCCGGATGGAGCTGGTGCGGCATCGTCTGCAGCATGCCGTTCTCGCCGGGCCGGATGGCGCCGAAACCGCCGCGGATGTCCTGCATCTGGTCGTCGAGCGTGACGCCGACGTGGCCCCCGGGGGTGTCGATCGCGCCGACGAGGAAGTTCACGAGCTTGAACGCGTGGTTCGCCATCGCGCTGTACTTGTGGCCCTGCGCACCGCGGTAGTAGTTGTACGCAGCGGGACGCAGCGGCAGCACGCGGCCGTCGATCTCGATGAAGGAGCCGATCTGCGCGGCCTTCGCGAACTCACGCGCGATGCGCCGCGTCGTCGCCGCGGGCACCGTCGTCAGCTTCTCCATCTGCTCGGGCGAGCAGTCGCCAAGGATGTCCTTGAACTTCTGGAACGCTGGCCGGCAGGGCTTGCCGTCGATGGTGTAGGTGCCTTCGAGCGCGAAGTCGTTGAGCTCGGGGTCGTCCCACAGCCGCGCGCGGTTGTCGACGGCGTCCCACACGTAGATCTTGCCCTCGCCGTTGCGCACGAAGTAGCCGTCGGGGCCGACGAGGTAGGGCGCGTTGGTGTCCTTCTTCAGGAATTTCGCGTCGTAGAGCTTCTCGGCGACGAGCACGTGGGCGAGTCCGAGCGCGAACTGGCGATCGGTCGCCGGCCGGATCGGCACCCATTCGTTGGCCTTCGCGGCGCCGATCGACAGCCGCGGCTCGATGACGACGACACGCATGTTGCGCTCGACGCGTGCCTTCGCAACGTGGTTCGCCTGTGCGGCGGTGTGCAGGTGCGACGAGAAGCCGTCGCCGCCGCCATTGTTGATCCAGTAGTTGCAGTAATTGACGTCGTTCGCCGCGGCAAAGGCCGCGTGGATGAACCCGTTCATCGGATGGTAGCCGCCGCCGCAGAAGTTGCCGACCGACGACAGGTAGTTCGCGTTGCCCAGCGCCGCCGGCCACGCCCACAGGAAGAGCTTCTGGAAGTCGTTGATCGCCGGCATCAGCTTGCGCGGATCGTCATCGAGCGTCTTCCTGAGCTCGCGGCCGACGAGATCCAGCGCCTCGTCCCAGCCGATCGGCTCCCATTTCGGATCGACGCCGGGCCCCTTCTCCGGGTTCGTGCGGCGCAGCGGCGTGCGGAAGCGCGCCGGATCGTAGTGCCGCATGATCGCCGCGTTGCCCTTCGGGCACAGCCGCCCGTTGTTGCTCGGGCTCGTCGGGTTGCCCTCGATCTTGTTGATGACGCCGTCTTCGGTGACGTGGATCCGCGTCGTACAGGAGTGGATGCACATCTTGCAGCTCGAATTGAGCCACTTTCCCGGTTTCATCGAGTTCTGCACCGGCTGCGTGAGAGTCTCCATTGCCGCTCCTCGGTGGAAAGTCGCGTCGCTTATCGAGGATCAACACTATTGGAGCGCCGCGGGTGGGGCTATCCGGCGACTGCGGCGCCTATCCGGGGACTGCGGATGTTTGCCGGAGCGGGATTTGTAGGGCGGAAAAGCTGAAGGCGCCTTCCGCCGCATCGTCACGTCTGCACCGGGAGGCGCTGTGCATTCGGCCAGGCGATACCTGGTCTTTGGGCCTACAGGTTCTTGGCTACGAATGATCGCCAAGCACGGGCGCCACGCCAAAATCAACTACGATGAGCGCCAAATGGCGTTACGCCGGATGAGCCCGAACATGCGGTCTGCAAGGAAGAGGATGACGGGAAGTCCCTCGGGGATGGGTCAGGCGTCATCGGTGACAAGGCGCCCGCCATTTCCATGAGACAGTCCGAGGTTCCTCAGCACCGGGGCGAGTACTTGGTTGAAAACTTCGGTAGAAACGTCTATTCCGTGCTGCGCTTGTTCGGGAGTAACCGCTTCGCCTTGATGAATTACGGCGTTTCGAAGTACCTGGATATCCGCTGCTTCGCGAAGTAATGGCTTCGCCTCTGGCTTTCGACGCAGCGTGGCCAGTTCAACGCCCGCCAGTTCCAGAAACATTTTCGCCAGAAGCTTTTCATACCTCATAAAGCCAGTTTGCGATAGTGCAGCTGCTACTACAAATTCGGCCAGCGATCCATTGTGGACAAGTCCGTAGACTACCGGCCGGAGCAACGATGACTTGAGAAACAACTCGGTAGCCGATGCGGCGAATACCAATGCAGCACTGTCATGGCCGTTCGCAAGAAGCGCCTTCGCTTCCTTGAAGGCCCGAGCGGCTGGTACAAGAACCTCCGGGTGTGCGAGGTAGTAGGAACGCAGGCGTTCGTTCGTGAACTCGGCGATCGCTTGTTCTTTGTGTTCAGGGTACAACTCACGAGACATGCTCTCATAAGCTTCGTCCCAAGCTGCATCTTCCGGGCTGTAGGTCACGGCAGGAGAGGTCTAACGTGGTAACCGGAGTGTTAGCCGGGGATTCCGCACAGGATGCCGATGGCGAGACGATGGAAGCGGCAGTCTACGAGTCACTTGCTCTCGATTTTCTCCTCGTCAGAATCGTCCCATGCTGGCGGAAGAGGGAATCTTCTAACATTGGGAGCAGGTGCTGCGGTGATGTATGCAGACCCGTCGTTCCAAGTGTTTTCGCCGGATGCCGACCAAATCGGCAAGAACTCAAGCTGATCTGGGGTGTCCTTCATGTATTCCCACATTGTCACAGGCAACAGATCGCCGCCTTCGAGCACTCCGACCAATTCAGACAACCATCCAGCATACTGCCAATCTCGCCCCGCACCGCGCTTTGCTACATCAGCGAAGCGGAGCAAGAACTTCTCGGCGAGAGCTCGCGCGTTGTCGCTCTTGGCGTCTTGCCAATCGAAATAGCAGTTACCGCCACCGGCAGACGAATAAATCGGCACGCCTTCCCAAGCGTTGTCCTTCAGAGACGCCCCATTCCGTAATGAGAATCCGTCCCTTGGCGCTACCGCGAGACGCCACGCTAGCGGATGCTCATAAGGCATGATACGCAAGCGCTGAAATCCCATCCGGTGCAACTCACTGACCATGCGGATTACTCGTTGCGCCCGACGCACCCATTCAATATTTGATTTCACAGCTCACCTAATCGGGACGTGCGAGTGAATAAATGGACGCTGTAGATACCCCGGTCATAAACAACTTTCCAACGAGTATCGCATTTATGAGAAAAGACTCTTCTCGATGAGTGCCATGTTCCTGTTCGTGTAGAAAAGATCAGGTTCATGCCGAGCCGGGCGTACATGGATTCTGAAATCAGGAGTCGCTGGGGATTGTGCGTCGAATGTGACCAAGCCAATACCAAATATCTGGCACAAGGAGTCGAGTCGCGATATCTCTTCCTTCTGGGACTGGCGAGGAACTACCAGGTAGACTCTGTGGCTGAACAGCTTATATGCGCATGCTTGACCGAAGGCGGTAACGAGTTGAAGGGTCTCGGTCTTTATCTCAGCGGAAACGATTTCTGTAGGGCCTTTGATGATGTCACTACGCATTGATTCGCGCTTCCCGACGACGTCAGGCGTACCCCACTTATCTTTGAACTTATTACCGCCAAGTGGAATTGCATGGGTTACATCTTCAATCTCGTTCTTGAGCCAGTCGGCGAAGGGCGCGTAGAAATCTTCTTCCGTTACTTTGTTAGCAGTCGCCGTAGCAGAATTCGGCAGAGTTGGCACTTCTGTATCCGATGGACTGTTCTTCAGGAGACGGAAGAGTCCTTTGGATGGCTTGTACACCTTCTCCGGGTAGATGGAGTCAAGGTTCCAGATGCAGCCGTTGATTGTATTCGGATTGAAAGTGCTATCTGTCTTCAAGATCTTCGCGTGTAGTTCCGAGTACCGTAGTCCCTCGGGATGCTGCGCAAGAAGCTCCAGTGCTTTCGCTTTAATGCGTTCGGTAACTTTGGTCGGTTGCACGGTGAGTTCTAAACGTTTGACATGAGTGGCGGGCGTAGGCAAGCGCGGCTTACCGGAGCCGTCCGCTCGATGGAGGGGTTATGCGTCATCGCCGCGCTGGCGACTGAATAGAAGGAAGTGCATGAGCGCGTAGAGCCGATGGAAAAGGTAATCGAACTGCTCAGGCTGGGCGAGCGATATCTTGTCGGTTTCGAAATGCCGGATGTGGAAAGCGTTCCCAATCTCTGTAAGTGTCTTTGCCTCTGCCTCAAGGTACGTTCTGAAAGCAGGATCGGGTGACGCGCGATCCAACAGGCGTATCACCGAAAGCTTCTTGTTGCCTTGGACCTCCACAGATTTCAGCCTCTCCCAAGCGTCCCATAGTTTCTCCGTCGCTTCTGCACGAGCCTTGGGGGCTGGATCCTTGAACTTGAGGCATGCATCCCGAAGCATCGAGTCAAGAAGGGCATCCCCGCTGGGGGGCAAGTTGCCCATCGCTTCAAAAAGAACCGGTGGTACTGCCCGCGACTCTGTTAGGCGCTTCATATCACGGAGTAAAGGTTCGAGGAGCTTGGCAGCGAAGGCTTCCACGTGGTCCGACAAGTTTCGTCCCGAATAGTAGAACTGGTGAACGAAATCGAGGAAGCGTACCTGCTTCGATGCAATAGCTCGAACAAGGGCGATTTGCATCGCGACGCGTTCGCTTCTGTCAACAGGCCACTCGAGTACCCCTGACCCAACCATCGACCCAACCGATCCTTGTGTCTTACCGAACCATTCAGAAAATATTGGCGCTGGCAGTACTGCTGCAAGGAAGCCGGACATTGGTTCTTCGTCCAGTTGGTATATGAGGCGCTCAAGAACGCTTTCGCAAGACTGGAAGGAAGCGTCCCGAAAGTCTGAAATGGTCTCTTCGAGGTCTTGCAACGACGGGACAAGGACGGAAGTCACGGTAGTCATTTGATAGCGTCAAACCGACGCATAACGAAGTGGAGCTAACCGACCGCCGGAGCGCGCAGCGCGGAGGTCCATAGATGAGTACGTGATCGACGTCATGATCGGCCTGCGGCCGGTCTGCAAAGAAGAGGTTGACGGGAAGTCCCTTGGGGCAGGGTTAGGCATCACTTGAGCGGCCCCTTCTTCTTGTTCACCTTCTTCGCGATGGCCTTCAACTTTTTCCCCTTGGCTTCGTAGATCTCAGAAAGTGCGTGCTCGAGAAGGTCGTACGTCGTTCGGACATCTCCCGCGTTGGGTTTGTCGCCATCGTGGCTGCCTGCATTCCCGAGCCACTTTACTGCCAACAGCATTTCTTTCAGATCGTCGTACTTCGGAGGAAGCAGTTGGATTCTCTGGTGCAGGTTAACCGGCCTCCGCTTTCCATTTGACAGTACAAACCTCTTGATCCCGAGGTTCGTCAGGACTGCTTCCACTGCCGCTCGTGTGCAGTTCAGCGCGGCCCCTGGATCGGCAAAGAACAGTGCAAAGGATTCGGTGAGATGAGCAGCTGCCTCTGGCGGACAGTTCTTCGGGATGTCCATCAGGACCAATGGTGGATTGAAGTACTTTGGCGTAAAGCGGTCGTCGGATGACTGCGCCCATCCGTGCTCTTCATCCTCGTACTCGAAGAAATCCACCCGACCTTCTCCGCAGCAGGCAACTACTTCCTTGCAGTCGGCGTTCGTGCACTCGAAGACGCATGAGAAGACGTATCTGATCCAATCCGGCTCCCACGCCTCGTGTTCGTGTTCGCGCAAGCTTTCGGGCGTCTCCTTGTGCACCAGCGTCTTCGGCACTAGGGCGAGGTGGCCAACGCCACACTTTGGGCACGGCCATTTCGGAACGTGCTGCTCGGTGAACGGAAGATGGAATGAAGTGCGGTCCATGGTGGTTGTGATGCCTAACGTCGGTCGACACCAAGTGTCGAAATTAGAATGTTATCGGACAGCGCGAATATCCTGTCGCCCACTGACAAGCCGATGTTTCGTAAGGGGAATCTAGACATTTATACGTCATGGTGTCCGAGAGCGTGGGGAAACCTCCCTCTCCCGTGTCCGTCGCCTCCGGACCCCGATGCTGCTCGACCTCGTGCGTGAACGCTTCGGTTGAAGCATCACAGCTTGCATACCGGAATGGCGTACCTCGTTGGATCAGACGATACAACATGTTTCGGGGGCTGCACCATCCCCGTGACATTGGAAAGCGCCAGATGAAGGCGTTCCTGACATCGTTCGCGGCGGAGCGCGCGTCCTTCCCAATATGAAAAAGGGGCGCTTTCGCGCCCCCCTCTCCTCAACCTGCCCCGCGGACCTCAGCTGCCGCGCATGTACTGCACCGAGAAGAGCTTCGTCGGGCTCATCTCCTGGTCGAGGTGCACTTTGAACTTGCCGGTCGAGCAATGCTTCGCCTGCACATCGATGATGCTGAAGCCGTCGTTGATCGCCACGCCGCGTCCGGCGTTCTTCGGCATGTGGCTCTCCGAATCCGTGTAGGCGATGATGAAGGTCTTCCACAGCTCGCCCTTGCGGTCGTAGATCTCGTTCAGGCTCAGCGCGTAGGTCTCGGCGTCGACGTAATGCACGCGTTTGCTGATGACGTGGTCGGGATTGACCGGCACCGATTCGATGACGTAGGTCTTGCGCAGTTGCCACGTCACGTTCGGGAAGCACGCCCCTTCGCCGCCGAAGTCGATGAACTTGAAGCCGTCGGCCTCCTTCGGTTCCTCGGCGAGTTTCTGCTTGTTGTGGGCGTAGAACGGCACCAGGAGTTCGCGCGTGCCCTTGTATTCCCACTTCATGTCGCGCATGCGGCCGTTGTAGCCCTCGAAGTCCTCCACCATCAGGTCCGAGCCGAGGAATGGGTCGGTGACCTGGTTCGACGCCAGGCGGCGCACGCGGCGCTGGAAGCCGAGGTAGAGGTACACCTCGTCGAGCTTCGCGTCGTCCGAGAAGCGGCTGATCAGGAGCTGCGTGTCCTTCAGATCCTGCGGCTCATGCACCTTCAGGTAGCCCGAGCGCAGCAACTGCGAGGGGTTGGGCTCGACCTCCGGGCGCGGATCCTGGTCGACGCGGTGC
Source organism: Aromatoleum tolulyticum (assembly GCF_900156155.1). Taxonomy (GTDB): domain Bacteria; phylum Pseudomonadota; class Gammaproteobacteria; order Burkholderiales; family Rhodocyclaceae; genus Aromatoleum; species Aromatoleum tolulyticum. Next base: position 42,643 of record NZ_FTMD01000002.1, on the reverse strand, counting down.
TTCCACTGGATGATGTGGTATTCCTGCTTCAGCGTGCGCTCGACCTTGCCGCTCGCCATGTTCTTGTATTCCATGTGCCACGGCCAGATCGTGTAGCTGTCGCCGATGCGGTTGTTGTGCTGGAAGTTCCAGAACACCTTCTCGCCGGCGCGCGGGTCCTTCGCGTCGGGCTCCTGCGGGAACGGCCGGCCGGCGACGAAGCCGACCAGATCGCCGACATTGGGGCCCAGCGACACCTTGTTGAGGTTCTTGCGCGTCGCATCGATGTAGTTCTTGCTGATGCCGAACGAGTAGGTCTCGCCCACCGCGAGCGTCGTCTGCCCGCTCTTGATGAATTGCGCCATGCTCGGGATCAGCGCGGCCTTCGCGGCCTCGACGTTGTTCTTGTCGATGACCATGCCGGGCTTGACGCCGGCGACCGTCGGCACGCCGCTCTTGTACGGGCCGAAGCTCTTGTCGACGTCGGCCTCGGTCGCGGCCTGCGCCGTGCCGATCGCGCCGGCCGCCAACAGCATCGATGTCATTGTCTTCATCTTCATTGTCGTCCTCCTCCGGGAATCAGAACTTGTACTGCAGTACGAACTGCAACTCGTCTTCCTCCTGCGCCATGCCGATCGGGCCGGCGCGGAAGCGGCCGAGCGGCTCGAATCCGCCCAGGCCGAGCGAGCCGTCGTTCGGCCCCTGCCCCGGCGAGGCGGAGAACGGATGGAAGGGGTTGCAGGTGCGGCAGTCGTCGAACTTGCGTGCGCCGCGGCCGACCTTCACGTTCGCGCCGACCGTGAGCTTCAGGTTGTCGCTGACGAGCCAGTCGATCGATGGCGCGATCGTGGTCGCCTCGCCGCGGAAGTCGTGCGCCATGATCACCTGCGGGCTCAGCCGGTCGTTCATGTAGAAGCCCTTCAGGAGCAGCGTGAAGATGTTGTTGTCCTTCCAGTCCGGCATGCCGACCTTGCCGAGCGGACGGTCCTCCAGCTCGTGGTCGAGCAGGTGCTGGCCGAACAGCTGCGCCGAGATCAGGAACGCGCGGGTCTTGTTGAGGAACGGGATGAAGGTCGGACGATCCCAGCCGACCACATAACGGAACACACGCGACTCGGAGAACAGGCGCTTGCGCAAGCCGTTCGGGAACTCCTCGCCCTCGGTCAGCGCCGCCTCGAGCCGGAATACCGATTTGATCGCATCCACCTGCAGATCCATCGATCCGCCGATCAGGTTCACCCGCGGGAAGTGCACGTCGAATGCGATCAGGTACGGGTACGGATGCGGTTGCGGCTGCGTGTCGACGGCACCGACCGGGTCGAACGGGTTGTTCGCCGGGATGCCGCCGCGCAGCGACGGCAGCTGCGAGCGGTAGGTCAGCGCATTCAGCGAGAAGCCGACGCCGCTCTTCTGGCCTTCGAGCTTGACGCCCAGCTGCGTGTTCGACAGCGACCAGTTCGGCAGATGCGCCTTGCGGATGCCGATCTGGTTCGGGCCGAAGTCGGTCGCCGCGAGCCCCGGCAGGCCCAGGTTCGCGAAGTTCGCGACGGTGCCGCCGTTGTCCCACAGGTTCTTCATGCCGCGCATGAAGCAGCCCGCGTCGAGGATCACGTTCGGGCTGCCGCACTGGCCGATGTTGTGCGGCCGGAACTTGTCGAAGTTCCACACGACTGCGAAGTTGAGGTCGTCGAAGGTCTCCGTCGCGCCCGCCCGGTACTCCGCCTGCATGATCCACATCGGGATGCGGATGTCCTGGAGTTCGTCGTAGATGTTGTTGCGCGAGTAATCGACCGGGTTGATGACGTCGAGCACGCGGAAGAGGTCGGTGCGGCCCCACACGACCTGCTGCTTGCCGACCTTCATGAACAAGGCGGAGCCGTCGTCGAACGGCACGGAGCCGGTCACGTAGGCCTCGCGGATGAAGTCCCAGCGGTCGTTGAACTCGGGCGACTCGAGCTCTTGGCGGGTCGCGTCGAGGTAGTCCTTGATGCAGCCGCGCGAGTCCTTGTCGCACGGGCGCACCGGCACCGCGAAGGCGACGCCGCCGTCGGTGCGGTGGAGATGCTCGCCGAGCACGACCATCCCCTCGTTCGGGTTGTAGCGCGGCGCCGACGGGTCGGTCGAGTTGAAGCCGAAGGCGCCGCCGCCGGGCAGCCCCGCGAGCCCGGCGGTCAGCGGGCTGGTCGGGCTGCCGAGGCCGTCGCCGTGCGCCACGCTCGAACCCGGGATGCCGACGGTGTTCTCGAGCCGGACCGCGCCGCCGGCCTTGTTGCCGTAGGTGTCTTCATTCAGACGATAGACGCCGTCGAACGTGCCGCGCAGCTTCAGGTTCACACCGACGTCGTCGAACGCGCCGCGCCGGCCGAGCTGGCGGTCGATGTCGACCTTCAGCGTGTTGCGGAACTTCGACAGCCCGACGTCGCGGCGCGCGAACGTCGCGTTCTCATAGACCACGTCGACGCGCGCCTCCTCGTTCGGAATGTCGCCGGCCGCGGCGCAGCCCGTGTGCACAACGCCGACGGCGAGCGTCAGCATGCCGGCCGCGAGCGGCGCGTTGCGGCGATCCTTCGTTGCGGATTTCCTCACCTTCGTCCTCCCCTCGTTGTTGTCGGCCGCCGCGTGAAGCCGCCTGCAGCACGCCGTCTTCGTCGAGCCGTGCCTTCGTGATGAAGGTCGGCTTGAACATCACGACCCACGCCGGCATCAGCAGCATCGCGGCGAGCGCGTTGAGCACCAGCATCAGGGTCAGCAGCAGCGCGGAATCCGCCTGGAAACGCAGATCGGACAGGAGGACCCACATGATCACGCCCGCGATCAGGGTCACCGCGGTGAACACCACCGCGAAGCCCGTCGTCCCGGCCGCGATGCGCACCGCCCGGCCGAGGTCGCCGCACGCGGCCGTCTCCTCGCGGATGCGGTTCATGATGTAGATCGCGTAGTCGATGCCGACGCCGATGCCGACGGCGATGACGGGCACGGTATTGACGTTGATGCCGATGCCCATGGCGCCCATGTACGCGTAGGTCATGACCGTGGCGAACAGCATCGGCAGCACCATCAGCCAGCCGGCATGGAGCGAGCCGTAGGACATCGTCACGAAGACGAACGCCAGCGCGAGCACGAGCGGCACGATCAGGCGGTTGTCGTCGTCGACGGCGTCGTTGATCGCGGCATTGACACCGATCGCGCCGCCGCCCAGGCGCAGCTCGAAGCCCTCCACCGCCCCGACCTTGGCGATGCCCTGCTCGGCCACATGCACCGCGCGCCGGATCGTGTCGGCCTGCTTGTCCTTGTAGTAGAAGACGAGGTTCGCGTCGCGCTCGTCGGCGTCGAGGAACTCGGCGAGCGCGCCGGGGATCGGGCTCGCCGCCATGTACGCGAAAAGCAGCCCGCCGACCGCCGAGGCCGACTCGGGAATCTGGTTCCAGCGCGGGTCGGTGTTGTGGATCAGGCCGTTGACCGCGCGCACCAGGCCGGGCAGCGCCTTGGTGCCGCCGAGCGCCGGATCGAGCAGCATGTGGTGCTGGAACTGCTCGATTGCGCGCAGTACCTCGGGCCGCTTCAGCCCGCCCTTCTCCTCGGTGCGCGCGACGATGTAGAGCTCCTCGGAGCCGGGAAAGCGCGCGTTGATCGCGCGCGACGACACGTTGTAGTCGTGGTCCGGATACAGCAGCGGTGAACCGGCCTCGGCCTCGCCGATCATGACCCGCGCGGCGAGCACGCCGCCGACGACGAACAGCACCGCGGCGACCGCCAACACTGAGGCCGCCGCGCGGCGGCCGGCCACTGCACCGAACACCCGCTCGACCGCCGCATGCGCCCAGCCGCGGCGGTTCTCGGTATTGCGCGGCGCGGGCAGCAGCCACAGCAGCAGCGGCACGACCAGCAGCACCGTGAAGAACACCGAGAACGCCCAGAAACCGGCGTAGTAGCCGAGCTTCGTGTTGATCGGCGCCGCGCCGAGCGCGAGTACGGCGATGCCGATCGCATCCACCGAGATCGCCAGCGCCCCTGGCCGGAACAAGTCCTCGAACGCCGCGCGCGCCGCGACGCGGCCGTCGCGACTCGTCTCGAGCTCGGCGTAGTAGCGCTCGACGAGCTGGATGCTGTGCGACATCGCGCGCGCAGCGATCAGGAACGGGATCACGAGCGACAGCGGATCGAGGTTCCAGCCCATCTTCGACACGAAGCCAAGGCCCCAGACCGACGACAGCGCGATGCCGACGAGCGGCAGCGCGACGCCGTAGAAGCGGCGGAAATACGCGACCAGCAGCCCGACCATCAGCAGCAGCGTGTAGAGGAAGATCTGTAGGATCTGCGGCAGATAGGTGTAGACCCAGCCGATCAGCACCGGCTGGCCGGTCGCGTGGATCTTCGTGCCGGCCGCCTGCTCCTTCGCGCGCGCCGCCTGCAGCTCGGCGAAGATCTTCTCGTAGTCGATCGCGCCGGCTTCGTTCATCTGCGCCTTGACGAGGGCGGCTTTCGCGTCGGGCGACACGAGCAGTCCGTAGATGCGCGGGTTCGCGCGGACCTCCTTGCCAAGCGCATCGAGTTCGTCGACCGACAGCGCGGGACGCTGCGGATCGTAGTACGGCTGGGAGCGCATCTCGCCGTCCTCGGTCAGCCAGATCTTCCGCGACGTCCGGTGTGTCAGGCTGGAGACGAGGTTGTGATTCACGCCCGACAGGCTGTCGACGGCCTGCGTGACGCGGTGGATCAGCGCGAGCGTGTCGTTCGTGAAGATCGTGCCGTCCTCGACCTCGACCGCGACGACGACCTGGTTTGCGCCGCCGAAGGTGTCGCGGATCTCGTTGTGCAGCCGGATGAACGCATGGCGCTGAGGCAGCAGGTCGCCGAATTCGGTGTGCATCTTCAGCGCCGGGATCTGCAGCGCGAAATACGCCGTGACCGCAAGGATCGCGACGAGCACGAGGCGCGGGAACGCGAAGATCTTCAGTTCAAGTTCGTGCAGCGCGTGGGTGAATTGGTGTCGCACGGCCTCTCCTTACTTCGGCGTTGCAGGGGTCGGGAAAACGATGTCGAGCGTGCCCGCGCCGCCCGCGACGAGCAGGCCGCGCCCCGCGAGCGAGAAGCCGCTGCGCAGGTAGGGCGCCGGACGGCCCTCGACCGGCCGCCACTGCCCGTCGGCGAGTGCGAGCACCAGCCCGTTCGCGCCGAGCGCATAGACGCGATCCTCGTGCCGGGCGAGTCCGTACATCGGCGCGCCGGTCGGATTCGACTGCTTCTGCCAGCTCGCGCCGCCGTCGGTGGTGTGCAGGATCGTGCCGGCGAGCCCGCTGACCCAGCCGGTCCGCGAATCGGTGAAGAGCGCGCCGTACGGATAGAAGTCGTTCGGGATCGGCGCGCCCGCCTGCCAGCTCGTGCCACCGTCCTGCGTCGTCAGGAAGCTGCCGAACTCGCCGGTGATGACGCCGTGCCGCTCGTCGACGAACTGCACCGTCGTGAACATCTGGTCCTCGCCGAGCGACGCGTCGCGCCACGTCGCGCCGCGGTCCGCGCTCGACAGGATCGCGCTCTCGCTGCCGACCACCCACACCTGCCCCTTCACGTCGCAGGTGACCGCAAGCGGCGTCGCCCCGCTCGTGATCGGGCGTGCCGTCCAGCTGCTCGCCGCGGCGTCGGCGATCCACACGCGGCGCCCGAAATCGAGTGCGACGAAGGCGCCGTCCGGGCACACTGCGGCGCCGATCAGCGACGCGCCGGCATCGACGACCTGGCGCCTCCAGCTCTTGCCGGCGTCGTCCGACGACACCACGACGCCGTTCCCCCCGACCGCGACGAGCACGCTCGAATTCGCGACGGCGGCCTGGAACTGGTCTGAGCGCAGCACCGGCGCGGACTGCATCGCGGCAACCTCCTGGAGGTTGGCCGACGCGCTGCAGCCGAGCAGACCGGACTGCGCGAGCGCGAACGGCAGGACCCAGGTACGGATTCGGTCAATCCCAGTCATGAAATCCCCTTGCGATCTGCAATGGCTCCCCCTTCTGGGGGGAAGGCGAAATCTGAGGCTGGGGTTGGATGTCCGTCGTGCGACTGGGCCGATTCCGGTTCCGGCTCTGTGATCGGGGTCAGGATTCCCGACGCCGCGCGACGTTAGAAAGGTAAGGATTTCAGGGGGTCTGCCGCTATCCGGGGAATGCGGCGCTTATCCGCGGACTACGGATCGTTTCATGCGTGCATCCCGCGGCGGATCGCCGCAGCGCGATGCACAAACGCAGCGGCCGCCCGACGGCGGCCGCGCGCGGGCAAGGTGCAAGGCTCTAGCTGCGACGGATCGTGGCGTAATCCCGGACCCCCTTCTCCAGAATGCCCTTCAATACCTTCTCCGGCGTGATCGGCGCCTCGGTGAACTGGATCCCGATCGCGTGGAAGATCGCGTTGGCAACCGCACCGACCGGGCTCACGAGCCCCGACTCGCCAACGCTCTTCGCGCCGTACGGGCCGATCGGGTCGGCGTCCTCGACGAGGATCGTCGTGATCTTGGGCATATCCTCGGGCCCGAACATCTTGTAGTCGGTAAAGCTGTTGTTCTGCACCCGGCCGTCGGCGTCGTAATAGATCTCCTCGCTCAACACGAAGCCGAGCCCCTGCTGGATGCCGCCTTCGAGCTGCCCTTCGACCGCCGCCGGGTTGATCGCGCGGCCGATGTCGTGCGCATTGACGAGCTCGACGACGCGCACCTCGCCGGTTTCGGTGTCGATCTCGACCTCGGCAAACGACGCACCGAACGGCGGCGAGTTGTGCGGCGGGAAGAAGCTCACGTAGCCCTGGATCTGCCCCGGCACGCCGCCGGGCTCGCCGGTCGCGGGGTCGATGAAGTGATAGACGCCGGCACGCGTGATCGCCTCGGCGTCGATGCCGCGCGCAGGATCCTCCTGGACGAAGATCCGCTTGTCACGGATGTCGAGCTGGTCGGCGGGCACCCCGAGCTGGAGCGATGCGCGCTCGAAGAGCTGCCGCTTGACCTCCTCGCAGGCCTTCTTCACCGCCGCGCCGCCGACGTAGATCGTGCGGCTCGCGTGCGCGCCGATGTCGAAGCCGGCGACATCCGACGTGCCGGGTGACAGCTGCACATGCTCGAACGGGAAGCCCAGCGTCTCGGCGGCGATCTGCTTCAAGGCCGTGTGCGAACCCTGGCCCATGTCCGAGCAGGCGAAGAGGATCTCGGCGGTCGCATCCTCGTTGAGCTTCACCGTGCACGCCGTGTGCTCGAGCAGCATCGGCATCGCGCCGCTGGTGTGGTTCATGACGGCGACGCCGACGCCGCGCCGGATCGGCCCGTCCTGCTTCGCGTACTTGCGGCGCTTCTCGGTCCAGCCGATCGCCGCCGCACCGCGGTCGAGGCATTCGTCGAGCGCGCACGACGGATAGGTGACGCCGGGGCACCAGCCGTCGTCGCCGACGCCCTTGTGCCATTTCTTGCGCCATTCGACCGGGTCCGCGCCGAACTCGGCGCACGCGCGGTCGATCAGCTGCTCGAGCACGAAGTTAGTCTGCGGATTGCCGTAGCCGCGGTATGCGCCGGTCAGGCCCTGGTTCGTGAAGTAGGACTCGCCGTGGTAGCGCAGCGCCGGGAAGCGGTACATGCCGCCCAGCCAGGCGCCGGCGGTGAAGGCCGTGCCGGAAGCGTCGAGGTAGTAGCCGCCCTTGTAGTTCTCGAAACGCGCGTCGCATGCGAGCGGCGAGCCGTCGCGCTTGAAGCCGATCCTCATCCAGTACTTGCCCGGGTGCCGGCTCGGCGAGATGACCCAGTCCTCTTCGCGCAGCGTCTGCAGCTTCACCGGATGCCCGGGCACCGCCAGCGCCATCGCGCAGGCCTGCGGCTCCGAGATCATGCCGAGGCGCGTGCCGAAGCCACCACCGATCACCGTCGGAACGATCTTGACGAGGTTCATCGGCAGGTCGAAGAGCTTCGAGAGCTTGCGCTGCACGAGCTTCGGCATCTGCGACGAGGTCCAGCAGGTGAGCCGCCCGCCGCTGTCGACTTTCGCGACGTAGGCGTGCGGCTCCATCTGGCACTGCTTCTGTTTCGGCACGTAGAACGCGTCCTCGACGACAACGTCCGCCTCGCGCATCGCCGCCTCGACATCGCCGCCGCCCAGCGCGTGGTTCGGGAACATCGCCTCGGGCAACTGGAAGGCGAGGTTGCCGGGCTTTTCCGGCGTGAATTGCACCGCCCCCGGCGCGCGCGATGCTTCCGCGGTCAGATACACCGGCAGCGGCTCGTATTCGACGACGACCTTCGCTGCGGCGCGCTCGGCCGCCTCCTCGGTGCGCGCGATGATTCCGCAGATCGCATCGCCCTGGAATTTCACGTGATCGGTGAAGATCGGCTGGTCGTCGATGTCGCCGAGCATGTCGTGCATCGACTCGGACACCATCAGGTCGAGCACCGACGAGTTGTAGCGCTTGGGCGTGACGTCCTTCGGACCGAGCACGCGCACGACGCCCGGCGAAGCGGCCGCCGCCGAGAGATCCAACCGCTTCACGCGCGCGTGGGCGTGTTCCCAGCAGCGCACGACCTTGCCGTACAGCATGCCGGGCAGCCGGATGTCGGCCGCGTACTGCGCCTGCCCGGTCGCCTTGTCGCGCACGTCCACGCGCGGCGCGTTGGTACCGACGATCGCTTGCTCGCTCATTGCACGACCTCCTTGCAGGGTTCGACCGCCGCCGCGCGGCCCGGCATCGTCGCGGCAGCCTTCTTCACCGCCTTGACGATCTTCTCGTAGCCGGTGCAGCGGCAGATGTTGCCTTCCAGCGCGTGGCGGATCTCGGCCTCGCTCGGGTCGGGGTTCTTCGCGAGCAGGCTCGCCGTCTTCATGACCATGCCCGGCGTACAGTAGCCGCACTGGATCGCGGCCTCGTCGACGAAGGCCTGCTGGATGTGGTCGAGCCGACCGAAGTCCGCGCGCCCCGCGACCGTCGTGATGCGCTTGCCGTCCATCGTCGCGGCGAGCGTCAGGCACGAATTGACCTCCTTGCCCTCGACGAGCACGGTACACGCGCCGCATTCGCCCGTGCCGCAACCGTATTTCGTCTCGGTCATGCCGAGTTCGTCGCGCAGCACGTCGAGCAGCGTGCGATTGACGGCGACGTTCAGCCTGTATTCCTCTCCATTGATATGGAGAGTGATTTCCCGGTTCTTCATTCTCGTCTCCTCGTCTTTGTCGGCCGCGTCCGCTCAAGCGGCGCCGCACGCTTCCTGAATCGCCCGCTTGAGCAGCACGCCCGACACCTGCTTGCGGTATTCGGCGGTGGAACGCTTGTCGTCGATCGGGCTGATCTCCCATTGCACCGACGCGGCGACGCGTTGCAGCACCTCCGCGGTGAGCTCCCTGCCCTTCAGCAGCGTCTCGGTCCTGGTCAGCCGCAGCGGCGTGGGCGCGACGCAGCCCATGGCGAGGCGGGCATCGATGCAGGTGTTGCCCGACATTTCGAGCCTCACCGCGACGTTGAGCTTCGCGAGGTCCTCGCTCACACGCGTCATGCGCTTGAACGCGGAGCGCGAGCCGGCGGCGGGCGGCGGCAGGATCAGTTCGACGGCGAGCTCGTCCGGCCGCCGCGCCGTGACGCCGTACGACAGCCAGAAGTCGTCGATGTCGACTTCGCGTCGGCCGGACGATCCCTGCAGCACGACGACGCCCCCGATCGCGTAGATCGCGCAACTGCAGTCACCGGCAGGCGACGCGCGCAGCAGGTTGCCGAGCACGGTGGCCGTGTTGCGCACCTGACCGGTCGCGAAGGTCTGCGCGGCATGCCACAGTGCACGGTAATGCCGTTTCACCTCCGCCTGCGCGAGCAGATCGGCAACCGTCGCCTTGGCGCCGATGCGCAGCCCCTTCTCCGGGTCGAACAGCACGTAGGCGAGGCCCGGAACGTTCTCCAGGCTCATCAACTGCGCGGGCGACTGCGCGAACTTCATCGCAACCATGACGTCGGTGCCACCGGCCATCACGGTGATGCGATCGCGATGCGTCGACAGCAGCTCGACCGCCTCGGCGACGCTCTGCGGCAGCAACAGGTCAAAATCCGGCAATATTCGACTGCTCATGGAGTCACTCCTTCGCGAGACGCAAGGTGGATGGATCGGACCGCACGGGTGGGCCCCGAATTCCCGTATTGAAACTGCGGCGGGACGGCGCCGACTATCCGGCACGTACGGCGCCTATCCCCGGAGTTCGGAAAGTTCGGCCCGCCGGCCGATGCGCACGGCGTGAGGCCGCCCATACCGCGTGGGGGGGATCCGGACGGCAGCGCATGGCTATATTCACCTCACGTTCCACCGCATTCGACGATGCGTCGATTCAAACGAGGAGAAACGCCATGGCTTCCCGATACGATCCGATGGTCCCGGTGATGGAACCCGAGGGTGATGACACCGACGTGGCCGGCATTCCGTTCCCCGCCCAGCGCTGCGCCACGCCCCTGGACTTCCCGCCCGTGCTCGATGGCGACTCGTTCCTCGGCGAAGTGCTGGCGTTCATCCGCAGCACGGCCGAACGGACCGCCGGCGGTGCCCCCGCCAGCCGCGCCTGACTCGACGCGGCCGGAGTCGGCTTGCGAATGACTGCACACAGGGGGACGGTGCGATGCGCGCATATCGCTGGGTGATGCACAGCGGACAGGCGATGACGAAGGTGGCGATGGACACCGGCGGAGCCGCTGCCGCGCCCAGAGGATGCCCGGCAACCATATCCATGGCGGCTTCGCGACGCATGTGCGGGTGCCGGCCGCGGGGCTGTGTGCGGTGGACGAGGACGGGCTGCCCGCCCGAGTGGTATCCGGGGGCGCTGGATCTGGTCCTGTCCGACAAAATCACGGTCGCCGACTTCATCGAACGGCGCCCGCTGGGTACCATCAACGAGACTTTCGCCAAGGAGCGCGACCACGGCCTGACGCGCCGGGTCCCGCTCACGCCGGCGGAGTGAGCGGGAAGCGATCACCGGCCCGGGCATCCGCGTGATATGAATGGAATGGACGCGCGCCCTTGAGAATCACAGCAGGGAAACACATGACCAGCCGAACCGAAGCATCCCGCGATCCGAACGTTGTCCAACGCGATCTCGCGCAAGCTCGCGCCGATTTCCCCATACTGCGCACCCGCGTGCATGGCAAACCGTTGGCCTACCTCGACAATGCGGCGACCACCCAAAAGCCCGATGCGGTCATCGACGCCGAGGCGGATTTCTACCGCAACGCCAACGCCAACGTGCACCGCGGCGTGCATGCCCTGAGCCAGCGAGCCACCGACGCCTACGAAGGTGCGCGCCACAAGGTCCGGTCATTCATCAATGCGGGTGCCGATGCCGAGATCATCTTCGTGCGCGGCACGACCGACGCGATCAACCTCGTCGCGCAAGGCTTTTCACTACCGCGCCTCGTCGCCGGCGACGAAATCATTGTCAGCGCGTTGGAACACCATTCCAACATCGTGCCGTGGCAGATGGCGTGCCGGCGCGCTGGCGCCGTGCTGCGCGTGGTTCCCATCGACGATGCGGGTGAGTTCGACCTCGACGCGTATGCGGCGCTGCTGAACGGACGCACGCGCCTCGTGGCCGTGACCCATCTGTCCAACGCGCTGGGCACGATCAACCCGGTTCGGCGCATCATCGACCTCGCCCATGCCCACGGGGTGCCGGTGCTGCTCGACGGTGCACAGGCGGTTTCGCATCTGCCGGTCGACGTGCGCGCACTCGACTGCGATTTCTATGCGTTCTCCGCACACAAGTTGTACGGCCCTACGGGCATCGGCGTGCTGTATGGCAAGACGGCGCACCTGCAGGCGATGACGCCGTGCCAAGGCGGCGGCGACATGATCCGTTCGGTCAGCTTCGGGACGACCGAGTACAACGAGCTTCCCTATAGGCTCGAAGCCGGCACGCCCCACATCGCGGGCGTCGTCGGACTGGGCGCCGCGCTCGACTACGTGACCTCGATCGGCATCGAACGCATCGGCGCCCACGAACGCGAACTGCTGCACTCCGCGACGCGACAGGTGACCGGCATTCCAGGGTTGCGCATCGTCGGGACCGCTGCGGAAAAGGCGGGCATCCTGTCCTTCACGCTCGCCGGCATCCATCCTCACGACATCGGCACGATGCTCGACGATTCCGGGATCGCAATCCGCGCCGGCCACCACTGCGCAATGCCGCTGATGCAGCGCCTCGGCGTCGACGGCACCGCACGCGCATCATTTGCGCTGTACAACACGCACGACGATGTGGACCGGCTCGTTGCGGCCATTCGGCGGGTCTGCGCCACGCTCCGCTCATGAGTTCGACACAGATCGCGTCTAAACGTCATCCGTAGCGGACCATCATGACTCATCGTTGATCACCGGTCTGGTTCACCGTCAGAGCGCCTCTGCCGCAATCTTCCGAAGCCGCTTCGCGGTCCTGGGATTGCGCCGCCGCTTACCATCAAATATGCGATCAGGGTGCTGACGGTAAACGAGCAATTCCCTGACAACGCGCGGCGTATACCGTCAAAAATACCGTCCGTTCGCGCCAGTTCGCCTCGACGCCTTGCAGGGTCCAGAAAGGAAGAAACCCCAGCTATCACCGGGGCTTCTGCTCGTTGACAATTCGCTCCGCATCATCAACAACTATCATCTATCTGATTGATAGTTATTCTGTTTTCCGCGCACGTCACTCCCACTCGATCGTCGCGGGCGGCTTGCCGGAAATGTCGTACACGACCCGGTTGATGCCGCGTACCTCGTTGATGATCCGGTTCGATACCTTGCCCAGCAGGCTGTGCGGCAGCTCGGCCCAGTGCGCGGTCATGAAGTCCTGCGTCTGCACCGCGCGCAGCGCGACGACGTACTCGTAGGTGCGGCCGTCGCCCATCACGCCGACGCTCTTCACCGGCAGAAACACCGCGAAGGCCTGGCTGGTCTTGTCGTACCAGTCGGCGGCGCGCAGCTCGTCGATGAAGATTGCGTCCGCGCGGCGCAGCAGGTCGGCGAAGTCCTTCTTCACCTCGCCGAGAATACGCACGCCGAGGCCGGGACCGGGGAAGGGATGGCGATACACCATGTCGTGCGGCAGACCCAGTGCGATACCCAGTTCGCGCACTTCGTCCTTGAACAGCTCGCGCAGCGGCTCGAGCAGCTTGAGATTCAACGTATCGGGCAGCCCGCCCACGTTGTGGTGACTCTTGATCGTGTGCGCCTTGCCGGTCTTGGAGCCAGCCGACTCGATCACGTCGGGATAGATCGTGCCCTGCGCCAGCCACTTCGCATTCGGCAGCTTCTTCGCCTCGGCCTGGAAGACTTCGACGAACTCGCGACCGATGATCTTGCGCTTCTGCTCCGGATCCGAGACCCCCTTCAGGTGGCCCATGAACTGCTCGGTGGCATCGACGTGGATTACCTTGACGCCGAGATTGCGCGAGAAGGTCTCCATCACCTGCTCGGCCTCGTTCAGGCGCAGGAGTCCGTTGTCGACGAACACGCAGGTCAGCTGCTCGCCGATCGCGCGATGCAGCAGCGCCGCGACCACCGAGGAGTCGACTCCGCCGGACAGGCCCAGGATGACCTCCTCGTCGCCGACCTGGGCGCGCACCTTCTCGATCGCCTCACTGACGTAATCGGGCATGTTCCAGTCATGGCCGCAGCCGCAGATCTCATGCACGAAACGGGCGATCATCTCCTTGCCCTTGATCGTGTGCGTGACCTCGGGGTGGAACTGCACCGCATAGAACCTGCGTGTCTCGTCGGCCATCGCTGCAACCGGGCAGGACTCGTTGCTCGCGATGACCTTGAAGCCTGGCGGCAGCTCGGTAACCTTGTCGCCGTGACTCATCCATACGTCGAGCAGTCCGTGACCTTCGTCGTTCGTGCGGTCCTGAATGCCGCGGAAAAGGTCGGAATGCCCGCGCGCGCGGATCTCCGCATAGCCGAATTCGCGCTTGCCTGAGCTTTCGACGGACCCGCCGAGTTGTTGGGCCATCGTCTGCATGCCGTAGCAGATCCCGAGTACCGGCACGCCGAGTTCGAACACCGCTTGCGGGGCCTTCCACTCCAGTGCCTCGTACACCGAGTTCGGCCCACCCGACAGGATCACGCCGGCCGGGGCGAACTCGCGCACGAACTCTTCCGACACGTCGAAGGGGTGGAGCTCGCAATACACCTGCTGCTCCCGCACGCGACGGGCGATGAGCTGGGTAACCTGGGAACCGAAGTCGAGGATGAGGATTTTCTGATGAGCCATGGCAACGCTCTCGGGACGTACGAAAAAAGGAAAGGCGGCCCGAGCGGGCCGCCTTCGATGTCGGGATCGGATCAATCCACGTGGTAGTTGGGCGCTTCCTTGGTGATCTGGACGTCATGCACGTGCGATTCGCGCACGCCCGCCGAAGTGATCTCGACGAACTCCGCCTTGCGGTGCATTTCATCGATCGTCGCGCAACCCAGGTAACCCATGGAAGCACGCAGACCGCCCACGAGCTGGTGGATCACCGCCGTGACTGCCCCCTTGTATGGCACACGGCCTTCGATGCCTTCGGGAACCAGCTTGTCGGCATTGCCGTCCGATTCCTGGAAATAACGGTCCGCAGCGCCCTGCTGCATCGCGCCGAGCGAGCCCATGCCGCGGTACGACTTGTACGAACGGCCCTGGTACAGCACCGTTTCGCCCGGCGCTTCTTCGGTACCGGCGAACAGGCCGCCCAGCATCACGACGTTCGCACCGGCGGCGATCGCCTTGGAAATGTCGCCCGAGAAACGGATGCCGCCATCGGCAATCAGCGGGACGCCCGTACCTGCGAGAGCAGTCGCGACATTGTCGATGGCCGTCACCTGCGGCACACCGACGCCGGCGACGATCCGCGTCGTGCAGATCGAACCCGGCCCGATACCGACCTTCACGGCATCCGCGCCGGCATCGGCCAGCGCGCGCGCAGCCGCAGCAGTGGCGATGTTGCCGCCGATCACTTCGACATGCGGGAAATTCTTCTTGACCCAGCTCACGCGGTCCAGCACACCCTGCGAGTGGCCGTGCGCCGTATCGACCACGACGACATCCACGCCCGCCTCGACCAGTGCCTCGGCACGTTCTTCCGTGCCGGCACCGACCCCGAGCGCCGCACCGACGCGCAGCCGGCCCAAGTCGTCCTTGGCAGCAAGCGGGTGCTCGGTGGACTTCATCATGTCCTTCACGGTGATCAGCCCACGCAGCTCACGAGCATCGTTCAGCACCAACACCCGTTCCAGGCGGTGCTTGTGCATCAGTCGGCGAGCTTCCTCGAGGCTGTCGCCTTCCTTGACCGTAACCAGACGATCGAACGGCGTCATGATCGCGGAAACCGGCTGATCGAGATTCGTCTCGAACCGAACGTCACGGTTCGTGACGATACCGACCACGCGCTTACCCTCGACGACGGGCAGGCCAGAGAACTTGTGCTGGCGTGTCAGTGCGACGACGTCGTGGACGCTCATCGTCGGAGGAATCGTGATCGGATCCTTGAGGACGCCCGACTCGAAGCGCTTCACCTTCGCGACCATGCCCGCCTGCTGCTTGACGGGAAGGTTCTTGTGGATGATGCCGATGCCGCCTTCCTGCGCCAGCGCAATCGCCAGGCGGGATTCGGTCACCGTATCCATCGCGGCGGATACCAGCGGAATATTGATGCGGATGTTGCGAGTCAGCTGTGCCCGCAGGCTGACATCGCGGGGGAGAACCGTAGAGTGGGCGGGGATGAGAAGGACGTCATCGAACGTCAGCGCCTTCTGAATCACTCGCATGGCTTCTATCCTTTCGGCCAAATCCGTATTATACAGATGCCGCGGAATCATGGTAAGCGGCGCTTTTCAATGGAGCCCGTCCGATGCGTCGCCTTAGCCTGCTCGTCTTGAGCCTGACCCTTGCACTGCCCGCAGCAGCTCAGGTGTATCAATGGCGCGACGCGCAGGGCCGGATCAATTACTCGGATACACCTCCCCCGACCGGCGCCGCAAAAACCGTCAAACCGGCGAGCCGGCCCAAGGTGCCGACCGCCGATGAAGCCGCCCCGGATCAATCCGCAGAGGCGGCATCGCAGAACCCCGCAACCGACGGTGCTGCCGGCGAAACGGGCAAACAGGCCAAGGAAACGGCGAATCCAGCCAAGCCCAAGACGATGGCGGAAAAGGAAACCGAATTCCGTCAGCGCAAAGTGGCTGCAGCAGAGGCCGAAGCCAAGATCGAAAAGGAGCGCCAGAAGGCAGCCGAACTTGCGCGCTACTGTGATCAGGCACGCAGCCAGATCGTCGGGCTCAAGAACAGCCGCCGTGTCACGCGCTTCAACAGCGAAGGTCAGCGCGAACTGATGGACGATGCCGCACGCAGGGCCGAGATCGAGCGCTCGCAGCGCTACATCGACGAGAACTGCAAGTAAGCGCCACGCCCGGATTGGTCCGGGACTGGCGCACGGCCTCACTCCTCCGCCGGGCCGCCCCCCTTCTTCATCGCTTTGCCTTCCTCGGCACGCTTTTTCCGCACCGCCTTCGGATCGGCGATGAGCGGCCGGTAGATCTCCACCCGGTCGCGGTCGCGCAGCACGGTATCGAGGCGCGTCAGCTTGGCGAACACTCCGACCTTGTTGCGGCCGTCGATCTCGATGTCGGGGTGTTTCACGAGCACGCCGGATGCCTCGATCGCATCGCGAACCGTCGCGCCCTCGGCCACCCGGACCTTTATCAGCTCCTGCTTTGACGGCAGTGCGTAGGAGACTTCCACGTCGATGAATGCGGCCATTGTCATCCCTTCGGATACACCTGCTGCGCGCGTTTGATGAACGATTCCACGAAAGTGTTCGCGATGTGGCTGAACACCGGACCGAGCACCTTTTCGAGCAGCTTGCTGGAAAACTGGTAGTGCAGGTTGAACTCGACCTTGCACGCCGTGTCGCCGAGTGCGATGAATCGCCACAGGCCGTCGAGATGCGTGAAAGGGCCTTCGCGGAGGCCGATCTTCATCTCGCCCGGAAATACCTTGGCATTCTCGGTCGTGAAATTCGCCTTGATGCCGTGATAGCTGATGTGCAGCGTCGCAACCGTCTTGTGTTCAGTGCGCTCCTGCACCTCCGCTCCTCCGCACCACGGGAGGAATTGCGGATAGTCTTCACAGCGGTCGACGAGCTCGAACATCTGCGCGGGAGTGAACTCGATCAGAACCTGCTTCCTGACTTCAGCCATGTGCGTGTGGGACCGGCGCTTTGCCGACCTGCTAAAATGCGCGATTCTACCGCAACGCACCGCCAACGACCGCTTCCCGCGGACCGGCCGCGAGGCACAGGATCCTGAACCCGCATGAGCATCATCGACAACCGCAAGGCCTACCACGACTACTTCATCGAGGAGAAGTACGAAGCCGGGCTCGTGCTCGAGGGCTGGGAGGTCAAGGCGATCCGCGCCGGCCGCGCGAACATCAAGGAAGCCTACGTCATCATCCGCAATGCGGAAATCTTCATCGTCGGCATGCACATCACGGCCCTGGCCGCGGCTTCATCGCACATCAAGCCGGACCCCGTGCGCACGCGCAAGCTCCTTCTCCATGCCAGCGAGATTTCCAAGCTCATCGGCAAGGTCGAACGCGCCGGCTACGCGCTCGTGCCGCTCGACCTTCACTTCACGAAGGGCCGCATCAAGGCGCTGATCGGCCTCGCGAAGGGCAAGAAGCAATACGACAAGCGCGAGGACGCGAAGGAGCGCGACTGGGAACGCGACAAGGCGCGCCTGATGAAGACCAAGGTCTGACCTAGGAACTGCACGACAGCATCGAACACCCTGCACGGTTGCGCGCCCAGTCGGGGCGGCGGGCCGCGAAACGTTCGCGGCCGGGCTGTTCGTCGTACGGCCGGCGCATCACCTCCAGCAGTTCGAACACGAGTGATTCGTCGCCCTGCTCCGCCGCGTCGATCGCCTCCTGCGCAAGATAGTTCCGCAGCACGTAGAGCGGATTGACCGCGTTCATGCGTGACCGTCGCACATCCGACGGCAATCCTTCCGCGCGGACCCGCGCGGCATAGCGCCCCAGCCACTCTGCGAATGCCGCCTCGTGCTCGCGGAGCTTGTCCTCAGCGTAGAACGCCTCGCGCAGCGGCTCGAGGGCAGGCGCCTCGATGTCGACGCGGGAGAGCTCGCGGAACAGGATCGTCATATCGACTTCCGCCCCGGTCATAAGCTCGTGCAAGGTTTCGACGAGGCCATCGTCCTCCTCGCGCAGCTCCTCGAAGCCGAGTTTCGCGGCAAGCATGCGGCGGCTTTCGGCCTCGTATATGGCCGCGTAGCGTGACAGGCCGTCCTGCAATGGTTCGACGGCACCGAAGGCCGGAAACAGCGCGTTCGCCAGCTGGAGCAGGTTCCACTGCGCGATTTGCGGCTGATTGCCGAAGCGGTAGCGGCGCCCCTCTGCGTCGGTCGTGTTCGGTGTCCATCCGGGATCGAAGTTGTCGATCCAGCCGTAGGGGCCGTAGTCGATCGTCAGCCCGAGGATCGACATGTTGTCGGTGTTCATCACGCCATGCACGAACCCCACGCGCATCCAGTGGGCGACGAGCCGCGCCGTGCGCTCGCATACGGCATGGAACCAGTCGGCCCGCCGCGCCGCCGCACCGCCGGTGATCTCGGGAAAGTCGCGTGCGATCGTGAAGTCGACCAGCTTTTCCAGGACGTCCTGGTCGCCGCGTGCGGTAAAGATCTCGAAGTTGCCGAAACGGATGAACGACGGGGCCACGCGGCACACGACCGCACCCGGTTCGGCCTTCGGCCGCCCGTCGTAGAACATGTCGCGGATAACCGCCTCGCCCGTGGCGACGATGCTCAGGGCTCGGGTGGTCGGGATGCCCAGGTGATGCATGGCCTCGCTGCACAGGAACTCGCGGATCGACGAACGCAGCACCGCGCGGCCGTCCGCCCGGCGCGAGTATGGTGTCGGTCCGGCGCCCTTCAGCTGGAGCTCCCATCGTTCGCCGCGCGGATTGACGGTTTCACCGAGCGTGATCGCCCGTCCGTCACCAAGCTGCCCCGCCCAGTTGCCGAACTGGTGACCGCCGTAACATGCAGCGTAGGGCTCCATACCGGGCAACAGCGCGTTGCCGCCGAAGACCTGCGCGAACTCCGGCGAACGGACGTCGGCCTCATCGAAGCCGACCAGCCGTGCGACCTCTGGCGACCAGGCGATCAGGCGGGGAGCCGCGACCGGCGTCGGCATAACGCGCGAGTAGCAGGCGCCATGCACCTGGCGGACATGCTGAGACGCTTCCGGGTCGCCCGGCAGTTCACGCACGAAGCGGTTGTCGAAATCGAGGATTTTCATTATGGGGTAACGCCTGGGGTTGGGGGCTGCCCGTATGAGACGGCTGCGGCCGTGCTTGGTTCGCGGGCGCGGTGCGCTGCGTTCAGGAACGGCGCGGATCGAAGGCGTCGCGCACGACGTCGGCGAACAGGTTTGCCGACAGCACGAGCACGAACATGAAGACGAAGGCCGCCATCAGCGACCACCACACCGAGGGCTCGCGCGCGAGTTCGGCCCGCGCCATATTGATCATCGTACCGAAGCTGATGGTCGTCGGATCGACGCCGATCCCGACATAAGACAGCACCGCTTCGGCCAGCACCAGACCGGAAAAGTCCATGACCAGCGCGATCAGCACGATGTGCATCACGTTGGGCAACACGTGACGTCGCAGGATGGCGGAGGTACCTACTCCGAAGGCGCGCGCCGCCTGCACGTATTCCAGCTCGCGCAGCTTCAGCGTCTCGCCACGCAGCAGCCGACACAGTCCGGTCCAGCTCGTTATACCGAGGATCAGGCACAAGGCCAGCAGCCGCGCGTCGGCGCGCTCGGCTGCGGTCGAGAACCATTGCGGATGGGTGTCGATCACCACCTGCATCATCAGCACCGCCGCGGCGATCAGCAGCACACCGGGAATGGCATTGAGAACCGTGTAGACGTACTGGATCACGTCATCGACCCAGCCTCCGAGATACCCCGCCATGATGCCCAGGGCGACCGCGAACGGCAGCATCACGAGCGTCGTCAGCGTCCCGATGATCAGCGCGGTGCGCACGCTCTTGAGCGACAGGTAAAGCACGTCCTGCCCGACCTTGTCGGTGCCGAAGACGTGGTAGTAGGGCGCGAGCTTGATCGCCAGAATCGCTACCACGAGCACGCAGGCGAACGTGACCAGCGCAGCCCGCCACGCCAGATCCGTCTCGCCCCGCCACAGGGCGCGAGCTGCCTCCCCCATCCCGTTCCCGCGCCTGCGCGCCAGCATGACGACCAGAATTGCCGCCACGGCGATCCAGACCGCCATCGCTCCGGCAACCCCCGTTGCGATCCGTCTTGCGACATCCGCATCGCGCTCGCCGGTCGCTTCGCCCAGATGAGCCCCGCCCCACGCGAGCCGCGGATAGATGCGCGACTGCCCTCCCCCGGGTAGTTCGACGGTCTCACGCGCGTACAACGCCGTCGCAAAGGGGGCCGAATAGGTCTTCTCGACATGCGTACGCAAGGGCGCCAACAGGACATCCAGTGCGCTAAGCACCTCGGACGAGTGGGCAACAGGCACATTCTCCGCCGCGCCGTTGGCAACCGGCAGCTGCGGCCGAAAATGGAAACTGTCGACCAAGCCGACAACGAGGAACGCGAGCAGGATCACCGCCGAGGCCATGCCGCTGGGCCGCCCCCCCACCCGGCGCCAGGCGGCGCGCAGCGGGGCTTCCCGGCGCACATGGACGATCGTTGCGACCCCGATCGCGAGCAGCAGGAAGAACAGCACATCGGTCCACAGCAGAACCGGCAGGAATCCCATCGCCTACTCCAGCCTCACGCGCGGATCGACCAGCGTATAGGAAATGTCGGTCAGGATCAGGCCGACGATGTACAGCACCGAACCGATGAACACCATCGCCCGCACGACGGCAAAGTCCTGGGCGTTGATCGCGTCGATCGTGTAGCTGCCCAGCCCCGGGATGCCGAAGAACGACTCGACCAGCAGGCTGCCCATGAATAGCAGCGGAATGACCACGACGACACCGGTCAGGATCGGGATCATCGCGTTCTTCAGCACGTGCCGGAACAACACGACACGCTCGGAAAGCCCCTTCGCGCGCGCGGTCCGCACGTAATCGCGCGAGATCTCTTCGAGGAAAATCGTCCGGTACCAGCGCGCATTGGAACCCACCCCGGCGATCACGCTGATCGCCACCGGCAACACGAGGAAGCGTGCGGCGTCGAAACCCGGCGCGTAGCCCGAAATCGGCACCAGCGCCCACAACTTGGAGACCAGCCACTGCCCGCCGATGATGTAGAAGAGGCTCGAGATCGACATCATCGCCACGCACAGCACGACGCCCCAGAAATCCAGATAGCTCGCCCGGAAGAACACCAGGATCAGCGCGAACGAAACCGATGCGAACAGACCCAGCACGAAAGTCGGCAACGCCAAGGCAAGCGAGGGCCCCATGCGGTCGCGGATCTCCTGCGCGATGTCGCGTCCGTCGTCGGCACGCCCGAAATCGAACGTGAACATCCGCAGGGACTTCTGGAAGAAGATCGTCTCCGTGACCTGTCCGCTCCCCTGCGCCGCGGCATTGAAAAACAGCGGACGGTCGTAACCTCGTTCGACCTTCCAGCGCTCGATCGCTTCGGGCGCCACGCGCTTCACGCCGAGCTGCATGCGCGCCATGTCGTCGGGCGAATTGACGACGAAGAACAGCGCGAAGGTCACGAGATTGACTCCGATCAGGATGGGCAGCGCATACAGCAGCCGGCGCAGCACGTACGCGAACATCAGCGGCCACCTCCCAATGCCGTCGCCCGTTCGCGCCGCCGGTAATGGACAAACGCCGGCGCAATCGCGACAAGCGCAAGCGCAGCCAACAGCAGCAGCGGCCACACGACCGGCCGATTCCATTGCGCCCGCGCGGCGTCGCGCCGTTCGACGTCGATGCGCTGGTACTTCAGCGTATTGCGCACCATGCTTCCCGTCTTGCGATTAAGCACCCAGCCATGCTGCAGCGAATACGCCTTCGGATGGAATCCGAAGATCCACGGCGCATCGTGCTGCAGGATCGCGACCATGCGATCGATCACCGCCTGCCGCTCGGGACCGTCGGGCATGCTCTTCATCTTCTCGAACAGACGGTCGTACTCCGCGTTCACGTAGTTGGCCGCGTTCTGGCCCGATTCCTTCACCTTCGCCTGGGCGCCGTGCAACAGGAAGAGCATGTTCTCCGGATCCGGATAATCCGCATTCCAACCGAAGAAGAACAGCTGCGCGTTGCCCTCGCGGATCTTGTCCTGGAAGCGGTTGTAGTCGGTCGCGCGCACGACGAACTGCACGCCGAGTTCGCGGAACTGCTTTGCCAGCCAGTCGGAGCGCGCCTTGTCGCCGAGGCCGCCGGGCGTCGTGTCGAGATTCAGGATCAGGGGCTCCCCGGTCTTCGCATCGCGCCCGTCAGGGTACCCCGCCTCGGCCAGCAAGCGGCGCGCCGCGTCCTTGCTGCGTCGCACTGCATGCCCATCGCGCCATTCGTACACCACCGGATTGATCCCGGCCTCACCTTCACGCGCGCCGAAGATGCCCGGCGGAATCGGATGCATCGCCGTCACCCCGCGCCCGTTCAGGAAGATCGACACGAACTCGTCCATGTCCAGCGCGATCGAGATCGCCTGCCGCAGCTTGCGCGCCCGCACCTGTCCCTCCGCACCAGCTCCGCCACCGACGACACTGTCGAGCATGTTGAAGCCGAGGTAAAAGATGGACGGCGACACCGAGGTCAGCAGCTGGATCCCTTGCTCGCGCATCTCGTCCGAAAGCGATACCTCGCCCTGGCTGGTCATCGTCACCGCCTGGTCGAAGTTGTCCGACGAAACGCCGGAAGCGTCGTAATAGCCCTGCAGGAACTTGTTCCAGTACGGAATGCTCTCGCGTTCGCGCGTGAACACGACCTTCTCGACAAAGGGCATCGTCTTGCCGCAGTCGGCAAGCAGGCCCGCCTCCCGATCGCCCGGTTCGCCTTCGCACGGGAAGCTCTCGCCGCGGAAATTGGGATTCCGCGCAAGCACCATGCGCGCATTCGGATTGTTCTCCGACAGCATGTACGGGCCGGTGCCGATCGGCCACCAATCGAGGGTCAGGTTGCGCTCGGCCATGCCCGGCTGCCCGTAGAAACGGTCGGCCTCCGGCGGGACCGGGGCGAAAAACGGCATCGACAGCCAATAAAGAAACTGCGGATAAGCCCCATTCAGCGTGATCCGATAGGTGTAGCGATCGACGATCTCGATGCCCGGAACGGCGTGACGTTCCAGATCAAGAGCGCCGGATGTCCGGGCTGCCTCGTCGGCGAGCGCCTTCTGCAAGGCCTTGAGGCCCGGCAGATACTCGGCGATCAGCTCGAAGATCGGCGAGTGCAGTCGCGGATGCGCGAGCCGCTTGATCTGATGCACGAAATCGCCGGCTTCCAGCTCGCGCGTGCCGGTTTCGGCAAAATCGCCAAGCCCACGCACATCCTCGAGATCGGCCGCCGACAGGGCCGCATAGCGCGGAGTACCGTCGGCCCGGCGGGCCAGCGCCGGGTGCGGCTGGTAGAAAATGCCCGGCCGGATCCGGATCTCATAGACGCTCTTCGCCACCTGCGTCGCCGGGGCGGTCTCAGGCAGTTCGCGCCCGGCCTCATCATAGCGCCGCACCACCGGCATCGCCGCGGCGCTGCCGGGTACCAGCGTATATGGCCGTTTCAGGTAGTGATACTGAAGCGGCGGCTCATAGATCTGGTACAGGAAGGTGGCCTCATCCTCGCTGTACGACTGCACCGGATCGAGGTGCTTGGGACGGTCAGTGAATGCCGAATACATGATATTGCGTCCCTGCTCCGCCGCCGGATAGGGGTCGTTCCACACCGACCCACAGGCGGCGAGGAAGACGCAATACACCAGCAGGAGCGGGAAACGGCGCAACATGGCAGCCGATTCTACCTGCAAGCCGGCACGCTTCGCGCCCCGAAGCGATACGATCGTGGTTGTGCACGTCGACCATCGGCGCCCATCGGCTATAATCCGCCGATCATCAAGAAGGAGCATTACCGAAAATGGGCTTTCTCGCCGGCAAACGCATTCTGATCACCGGACTGCTCAGCAATCGCTCGATTTCGTACGGCATCGCCAAAGCCATGCACCGTGAAGGTGCGGAACTCGCCTTCACGTACCAGAACGAACGCTTCCAGGACCGCGTAGCCAAGATGGCTGCCGAATTCGATTCGGACCTCATCTTCTCGTGCGACGTGCAGAACGACGAGGAAATCACCGCGCTGTTCGACCAGTTGGCGCAGAAATGGGATGGCCTCGACGGCCTCGTCCATTCGATCGCCTTTGCGCCTGGCGATGCCCTGGAAGGCGACTTCCTCGAAGGCTTCTCGCGCGAAGCGTTCCGCATCTCCCAGGAGATCAGTGCCGGCAGCTTCCCGCTGCTCGCCAAGGCCGCACGCCCGATGATGAAGGGCCGCAGGGGCGCACTCCTGACGATGTCCTACCTCGGCGCCGTGCGCACGATGCCCAACTACAACATCATGGGCCTGGCCAAGGCAAGCCTCGAGAGTGCGGTGCGCTATCTCGCCGTCTGCCTCGGCCCGGAAGGCACCCGTGTGAACGCGATCTCCGCCGGCCCGATCAAGACTCTGGCGGCATCGGGCATCGGCAGCTTCAGCAAGCTGCTGTCGTTCAACGAGCACAACGCCCCGCTGCGTCGCAACGTCACCATCGAGGAAGTCGGCAACGCTGCGGCCTTCCTCTGCTCGGATCTCGCAAGCGGCGTCACCGGCGAGATCATGTATGTTGACGGCGGCTTCAACACCACAGCTCTCGGCAACTCCGAGCAGCCCTGACGCCAGCCATCATCTCCGGCGGCCGCCCGACGCGCGGCCGCTAGTGTCCAAAACAGAACGCCCGATGCTCATGCATCGGGCGTTCTTGTTTGTGCAGGCGACAAGGGCTACGCCACGGCGTGCCCTCGCGTGACGCCCTACTGCTGCGGCGGCCGCACCACTGCCGTATTGATGTTCACCGCATAACGCCCGCGCAGGGACGTAAGAAAGGCATTGAAATCTCGCTCGGCAACCAGCCGTTGGTACTGACCTTCCAGGGCCTTGAGGCGCGGATCGTCCTTCGCGATATCAATGCGATTCACGCTTTCGATGCGGAATACCGAATATCCGCCCCCTTGCATCGGCGCCCCGACATAGGCGGGAAGCTTCGTGCTCGATGCGCCAAACACCGCCGAAATCGCCGCCTGCGGCAACTCAGGCTTCGCCCGCTGCACGGAGCGCGCCACGCTCCACTCGCCCGACACCGATTCACCCTTCTGCAGCGACGCGAGTGCAGCCTCCCCGCGTTCGGTAGCCAGCTTTGCCGCCTGCTCCGTCTTGAGCTGCTGTTCGATAGCACCCTTTACCTGCTCGAACGGCGTCCGTTGAGCCGCCTGATGCTCCACGACGCGGGCGGACACCAGCGTTCCGCGCGACACCTCGACAGCCTCGACGTTACGCTGCTTCGTCATGGCCTCGTCCGAGAACAGGGCATTCAGCAACTTCTCGTTCGTGTAGTCGCCCACCGCACCGCCAACCCGCTCGATCCAGTCGGTGGTGCGAATCTGCAGCTTCAGCGCCTCCGCCACCGGCTTCAGGCTGTCCGACTGCTCATACACGGTGTTCGAGAACACCTCGGCCTGCTCAGCGAACTTCTTGCTCGCCTCCTGACGTTTGAGCTCTTCGACGATCTCCCCCTTCACCTCGTCGAACGGCCGGGCGTGCGCCGGCTTGATGTCCGTGACCTCGATGATGTGGAAGCCGAAGTCCGAACGCACGACCTCGCTGATCTGTCCCTTGCCGAGGCCGAACACGGCATCCTCGAACGGTTTCACCATCGCGCCCCGCCCGAAGAATCCGAGATCGCCCCCGCGGGATGCCGAGCCCGGGTCTTGAGATTCCGCCTTCGCCAGTTCCGCGAACCGCTTAGGATCGGCGCGCAGCTGCTTCAGGATCCCGGCAGCCTTCTCGTTCGCCTTCGCCACTGCATCGGCAGACGCATCCGCCGCGGCGGAGATCAGGATATGCCGTGCGCTGCGCTCCTCGGGCTGGCTGAAACGTTCTGCATTCGCGTCATAGAACTTGCGAGCAGCCTCGTCCGACACACTGACCTGACCGAGAACCGCGTCCTGGTTGAAGACCACATACTCGGCGCGCAGCCGGGCGGGCCGCTCGAACCGCTCGCCGTTCGCATCGTAGTACTGCTTCGCCGCGTCGTCGGCGAGCTTCACCTCACCGACAAACCGGTTTGCGGGAAACTGCAGTTCACTCACTTTCCGTTCTTCGAGCTGCGCCGTCAGGAAGCGCCTGATCGACTCACGCGACGCGAACGCCGAATCGCCGACTGCCTGCGCCACCTGCTGCATACGCAGGTCCTGCGCCAGACGAGACTCGAACATCGCCGGAGTCATGCCCTGCGCCCGCACAGCCGCCTCGTATCGCTCGATCGAAAAGCGCCCATCCTGCTGGAACGCGTCGACTCCCGCGATCACCTGCTGCAACTGCTGCGGCGTCACGATGAGCCGACTGTCAGCCGCATGGAGCGCCAGCAGACGCTGATTCACCAGGTTCTCCACCACCGAACGACGGATCGGTTCGGAATCGAGCAATGCCCGATCGACCTCGCCCCCCATCGACTCCCGCAGCCGGTCCTGCTGCTCGCGCAAGGCCTGATCGAACTCAGCGGTTGAAATCTTCGACTTGCCGACCGTAGCGACGTCGGTCCCGCCAGGGCCATCCTGGAAATACGAATCCAGCCCGAAGAAAGCGAAGGGGACGATCAGCAGCGCAAGGATGATCTGCGCCACGCGTTTGTTATTGCGAACTGATTCCAGCATCGTTGAGTTCCGTGAAATCCCTGGAGGATGGCAAGGCGGCGTGCGCCGCGGACATAGGCGTAGGATTATCGCATTGCACGGCACGCGAGGCCAAACGTCACGGTCACCCCTCGATCAAAGCCGCCACACGCGTAGTCCGGCTTCGCGAAGCACATTCGGGTTGAAACTGCTCTTTACATCGACGAACACGCCCGCCTTCACCACCTTGCGTTGAATATCCTCGAGCGCAAGTCCGACGATCTCGCGGTGCGCCACTGCCGCCACGATGGCATCCGAGCGCGGCAAGTCATCCCACGTCGAGAGCGTCACGCCGTACTCGTGCATCACCTCATCGGCATCAGCCCAGGGATCGTACGCAAAGACCTCAATCCCATAGCTCTTCAACTCCTTGATGACGTCCGCCACCTTCGAATTGCGAATATCGGCGCAGTTTTCCTTGAACGTCAGGCCGAGAATATTCACCCTCGCGCCTTTGACGTAGCTCCCCGCCGCGATCATGTTCTTGACGGTCTGCTCGGCAATGTACTTGCCCATCCCGTCGTTGATCCGGCGTCCCGCCAGAATGACCTCCGGGTGGTAACCCAGCATCTCGGCCTTGTGCGTCAGATAGTACGGGTCCACCCCGATGCAGTGCCCCCCAACCAGCCCCGGGGAAAACCGCAGGAAATTCCACTTTGTTCCCGCCGCCTGCAGCACCTCGGAGGTATCGATGCCGACCTTCTCGAAAATGATCGCCAACTCGTTCATCAGCGCAATGTTGAGGTCGCGTTGCGTATTCTCGATGACCTTGCTCGCCTCCGCGACCTTGATGCTCGACGTGCGATGCACTCCCGGCTCCACGATCATTTCGTAGAGCGCCGCTACCTTGCCGAGGGTCTCCGGCGTATCACCCGATACCACCTTCACGATTTTCGACAGCGTGTGCTCGCGATCACCTGGATTGATCCGCTCCGGCGAGTACCCGACGAAGAAATCTTCCTTCCACTTAAAGCCGGACTCGCGTTCGAGAACCGGCACACACACCTCTTCCGTCGCCCCCGGATAAACCGTCGACTCGTACACCACCACCGCGCCACGTTTCAGGTTCTGCCCCACCGTGCGACTTGCACCAACCAGCGGCCCGAAGTCCGGAATATGCGCGTTGTCCACCGGCGTCGGCACCGCAACGACAACGATATCAGCCTCCTGCAAACGCGCAGGGTCGGCGGTGTACTCCGCATGTTTCGCCGCAGCCAACTCGGAATCTGGCAACTCCCGCGACGGGTCAATGCCCCGATTGCACGACTCCACCTTCGGAACCGAAATATCGAAACCGATCGTCCGAACGCGCTTTCCAAACTCGATGACAAGCGGAAGACCCACGTAACCGAGGCCAATGACGGCGATGATAGTCATATCGTTAACTCAAAAGAATAAAAACCAGATCAAAACTCTTCGCCCGATCTACCGCTCGTGGATAAATCCACTCAACGCAGTGAGCAGCTTCGCGGAGGCAACATTAGAAATAGGCACACCAGAATCACGAACCCCAAGCGCGCGCTCTATGGCCACTGGCAATTCACGAACATCCATTGCAACGAAAACTCCTGGCCGATTATTCAGCCACTTGGCTGTAGCGACCTGATGGTTGTTTCTCGTTTCCTGAAGGCTGCCCAAGCGCGGCATCAATACAATCGGCTTTGCCGCCTGAAGTGCAGTCAGAACCGAACCCATTCCAGCATGGGCAACGATCAGACTCGAAGCTTCGACCAACTCGCTAAAACGAGCAGGAGAAACTGCAGCTTCGTACTTCATAAATCGCGGTTTCAGTGACGTAATTCCAACTTGTGCCACAATTTCGACACTCGCGGCTCGCGTTGCAGCCCATTCGTCCACCGCCCCAACCAAGCGATCGAACGGCATCTGCGAGCCAACCGTCAAAAATATCAAAGCACGCCCCCTTCGTAACGCGGCCCTTCATCAGTGGCCAAATGCTCCCACTGCGTAAGCCAAAGGTCTGCGAACCCCCTGACCCTTAAGCCGGAAAGGGACACCTGCTCCACATTTGCAACACTGTCCAGCCAGACCGTCTTCGCACCGAGCAATTTACCGACGCGAAGAGCCACTACTCCAGGAGCTGCCCCCGTTGAAATGACCACCTCCGGTCGCTCGCGGACGACGATCAAACAAACCTGAAACACCATCTTCAGCAGAGCCCAGCGACTCCATCGAGTTGCATCAGTGAATTGATAGAAGCGACTTCCAGAGACCTGTTCCGCATAGCTAGACTGCACCGTGGCATACACTACGTCGCAACCTTCGAAAGCACTTCTCAGGCGCAACAACTGAACCCAGTGCCCTCCACCTGAAGAAATCGCAAGAATTTTTTTCATACCGAATTCACCGAGCAAGACCGGTCACCGCTCAACAGAAGAAGAAAGTGCCACATAGAATTCGGTCAATGACCTCGTGACTTGTTGTGCGGAATAGTTGCTCCGAACATGGTGGTATCCAGCCATCCCCATGCGAGACCTTCCTTCCTTGTCGCCCAAGAGTGCGATCAGTCTCGCTGACAAGGTGACAGGGTCGCGAGGCGGAACGAGATAGCCATGGACGCCATCAACCATAACCTCAGGAATCCCGCCCACTCGCGTAGCAACGACTGGAACTCCGCAAGCCATTGCATCAAGAATCGCGACACCAAATGCCTCGAAATGAGACGGCAAGACCACGACAGACGCCTCCCTCAAGCAGCTATCTTTTCGCACTCCATCGATCCATCCTTCGAAGACAACTGAGTTCTCGATACCCAAGTCTCTGGCAGCTTGTTCCGCTCTTCCCCTATCTCCATCACCGGCAACAACCAAAATCAAGTCCGGAAATTTAGCCAATACCGAAGGGATCGCCTGAAAAAGGTCGAACAAACCTTTCTTTTCAGTAAGACGCCCTAGAAACAGCAAACGGGGCGAACGAGCGTCAACGCGGGGCGGCACTCCCTCAGGAACCACAACTGGATTTGGTAAACAAGCGTACTGCCCGTCGGGTGCAATGGTTGCCAGTTTGGACTTCCACCCTGGAGTGACACAAATCACTCCTGCCGACCTGCATAGAGTTGATCGAACAAGAGCCTTCCCCAATCGACCGCATTCTTTTTCAAAGAAAACGATGAACTCTCCACTATGCACGTGAACTACATAAGGGATGCGAATCAATCTGGCCAACCAGCCAATAATCGCTGCGCGCCAAAAACTGCCACGCGAGGCGGCATGCACGTGCAGAAGCGCAACCTGATTATTAAGCCACATCGCCAAGATGGCCAGACACGTACGTACCATTACGCTGAGCTGTCTGCGGACTCCTGGGCTATCGTAATTAGAAAGATAAATAACATTTGCTCTATCAAAAAAACCAATATCACGATATGTCCGCACAACAGAAGCAATTCCACCGGGCCCGAGGATGTTATCCCCGACCATGACAATTGAACGCTCCATTTTTATGTCCTGTCCGAGCTGAAAGAGAAATAATCCGGAACTTGATCCGGAGTCAGAAACTTCACAACTCTCGCCGGCACACCTACTACCACAGCAAAGTCCGGCACATCGGACAACACCACGGCATTCGCACCAATCGACGCAAATCGTCCAATGCGGATCGGGCCTAGCAGTTTTGCCCCTGACCCAATCATTGTGTCATTACCAATGATAGGAACCTCGTGATGGCCTGCGCGGCCACCAATTGTCACGCCAGTACCGATAATCACACGATCTCCAATTACCGCACGACGATGAATCACTGTACCGAGGCCGTGGTAACTGAGTAGCACTCCCTCCCCCAATTTCGCTGAGGGAGGAAGAACAACCGAAAACACCAAACGGTTCACAATCTTGATAATTTTAGGAATGAGTGGAATTCCACACATCCAACACCAATACGCGACGCGGTGCAACCTAATTGGCATGCAAAATCCCTTTTTTCTTATCATCAGTTTGCAGCCCGACGGAAAATTCAGATCCTGTTACCCGCCATACCGCACCCATCAATACCCAGAACAGGAAACAGCTTCGTGGATCAGTAAGTGCGCCGGAAGACGGCGAGTTGGCGAGCAACAGCGTCAATCCAGCCAGCGCGATCAGGCATGGCGCGGCGGTAGTCGAGTTCCGCCAAGTAAGTGCCCGGCGGAACAGGCTGTACCAGAGAACCAGCAAGGTGAGCAGGAGCGTAGCAGCACCGATGAAGCCGGCTTCTGCCATGATTCCTGGCCAGAAAGTATCGACCAGGAAGCGTCCGTCCCGAAACCACCAATAGCGCCCGAAGCCAAGTTCAACGAACAAGCTCTGATCGAATTTCTGCGCCCCTGCACCGCCGTACGTCCCCAAACCTGAGCCAAGAGGAAAGTACTGGCTCGCAACTTCCAGACCATTGGCAGTAAGGATCGCTCGCTCCGAAAGATCCGCTCGTCCTGCCAAGCCCCCCCATTGCGCCAGAGTCTCCCCCATCGGAACGTGATCGACGTGGATTAGCCCTACGACGCCCAAGCCCACGACAACAAGTGATCCAACGAGGACAAGGCTTCTATATCGCCAGCTAACGACAAGACCGAGAACGAGGCAGGCGATCACAAAGGCCAGTAGCTCCTGCCTCTGCCCGGAAAGCAGCAGCAGAAAGAAGTAGCCCCCGGTCAGCAGAAACCATGAGCGGCCGAAAAATTGTATGAGGTACGCCAACGAAGCCGATGCCAAGAACGCGCTGGTGATTGCCAGATACCCGGAGTGCGCAAACGGGCCACGGTAGCGCAAGCCGACACCCAGCAGGGGGTTTCCATGCAGGTCGGGCGGAGGGCCAAACACCGCGGCATGCGCGCCCGGGAACGCGATTTCTACGGCAACGCAAGCGCCAATCCCAATCCACGAATACTGGACAATCCGCTTGAGCGTACGCTCGACTAAAGCCCCCCAGATAACCAAAAAGCCCAGCCCGAACATGAAAGGCCACTTCAAGTTGTACTGCAGCTGCCATATCGCAGGGACTAGCTGAGAACGACCGGTCAGTGTACTGAGAATGCTCGCCAGCCAGTACCCAATAAACAAAACCGCCAATACCCGAAGCGTTCTATCGAATCGCAGTTGACGCCAAAACGTCACTACGATATTCATGGAATACAACAATAAAAGCACTTCTAGAACGTACCCGATCGGCATTGCCGTGACATTCTGCGCCGCGGTTGTCACGAGCATTACCGCCCACCCGACGGCAAGCAGCCACCCCCGCCGATCACGCGCATCTCGCCCGATCAAGAACATCACTGGAATGATAGTGATCACACCAACGGCAACCGCCAGGACTGTCCAGAATTCAACCGCAACCAGTACTCCCAGCAAAACGGCGACGGCTAGGAGCACTGCTGCCAGTCGTGTATTGTCGGGTCTGCTCATTGCCAAAGAAGACAAGATCATTCTGCGTCCTCCACCTTCGCACCAGCACATGGCGTTAGCGCTGCCATCTCCTGATACCCGGTTCGCGGCCCGCCCAAATAGATGAAATCGAGGAGCAGCATCCGTTCCTTCACGCCCATCATCCCTGGCACATAGAGCCCCGCCTTAGGGTAATTGCCGAGCCAGGTCTCGTACTGGTTATAAAGGTTGTAGCTCTCATAGACTTTGTCACCGTTCATCCAGATCTTGATCGATCCCTCCCCAAGCCGTCGCGACCAATCCGCGCGCACTACGAAACAGTACCAACTCTCCTTCATGATGCTAGCCAGACGAATCAGTTGACGCGCCGAGTTTTCTCGACTCGGCTGGGTGGCGTCATCTACGAGGCGGTGGTTGGCATACAACTCAAGATCGAGATTTTGCCCATGGACGACGAACGCAAGCGGCGGCGATAGCGTGCGGCCTTTTTGGCTAGTGTGTAGTTGCCCAACAATCACGGGATACGGATGAAAGATCCAGTCCTCTGGAAAATAGACGCTGATTGCGTACCAACGAACGCCCTCCCGTACATACTCATTGAGGGGAACGATTTCCGTGCGCAGCCCGCCAAAGACCTTTTGATCGGTATCTCGGACGATTGCCTTTAGAACCATGCGTTTACTGCTGGCCGGATCCGGAGTCCAAGTGAGATTTTCGGGGTGGGAAGTTTGTAATGCGTACCTTGAAGCGAAGTTGGCTGGCGTTGCGGCGTTTCCCCGTGCCCGGTCGACCTGCGCGAATGCGGGAGTGAACGCAACGCTAAAGGCGAATGCCAACAGAACTTTTTGATAGTTTTCTGATCGTGATATCACTTCGAATCGCTAATCACCGCGCCTCGAAAGGCGAGAGCGACTTCCTCGGGGCTCCACACCCGTACAAGGACGGCCAGCCCAAGAACTACAAAAAACGCTACAGTCGTCTGAAGCACCAAGCTAACCTTTATGCCCCCCCAGATAGGCAAACTCAGCAGCAGCCACGCCGAGAGGGCAACCCCGATCAACTTTCCAATCGCGGTCCAATTCGGGCGATAAATTTTCAGCGGCACAACGACCATCAACGTATAGACCATCTCCGCTACAACCTGAATTAGAAACAAGAGCCACCACACCTGATGAAATGCCGCCGCCAAAATAAGTAAGGGTGTAACTAGCAGTCGCAGACTGCTTTTTCGACAAAGATCTGAACGACCTAACGCATGGGCCAGCAAGTCAGTACCTCGGTGATGTGCCCACACCAGTAGCACAACAAGCCATCCCACCAAGTACCAACGTGCCGACGCATACTGCCCGTTGCTGAAGAGACCATTGATTTCGGCACCAAGGCATACCGCCAGCACCAGTATTGGCAACAGGAACAGCAGGTTAGCGCGATACATCAGATTCACTCTGACGGCAAGTTGCCTCGCGTCTCCGTCTTCAACAAATCGCGCGACCAGTATTGTACGAACAACCCCAAACATAAACTCCATTGGCATATACCGACGTATTTGCTCCGCAAGATTTCGAGTGAATCCGAGGGCCGCCGTCGCCTCCGGCCCCATAAACCGAGTTGCAATAAGGATAACAATCTGCCCTCCCCAGCATAGATTTGCCAGGTTGCTGAGCCAAGCATTCCATCCTGAGCGCAACAAGCTTCCCCAGCCCGGCGGGCGCCACAGGACATCCTCAGCTGCCCCATCTCTAACGCGGTGCAAGTAACGATATAGGCACCCGACTGCAAACGCCAAACTCAGCCCACTGGCGCACAATTCCGCCAAGGCAAGGGTCGAAGCCGATCGCCATTCGACCTCGGTCGCCAGTAAGTAGGCAAACCCAAGCATTGCGAAATTGCGCAGCATCTGACTCGTTTGTGCAGCACCTTGCAGCAACAAGCAGGAAAGCAACTGATCCCGAAAGACTCGACTGCAACCTTCGACGAGCATGACCATGCCGTAAATCCGGAGGGCGTTCGTAGCGTCCTTCATCTGGAGCCAGCCTGCCAAGGCCGGCGCAAACAAGATCATAAGGAGAGCACCCGCAACGAGGGCTGCAATCTGAATCCCCGCACATTCCCAGACAAAACGACCTAAGTCCCTGCCACTTGCCTTCAGCCTAACTTGCGGAATATAGACCGCAGTGACCCATTCCATGCCAAATCCAAATGCCACCAAACCCAACTCAAGAATGGCGAAGGCTGCAACATATTTGGCGTACTCAACCTCGGTGATATACCGTGCGACCCACACAAAGATAACAAATGCCGTAAGCGCGTTAAGCACTCGCCCACTGGTATACCGCACAATGCTTCGTCGAAATGCCTGAACCGAATATGCGCTCATCGGATTATATCTCGCGCATTTCCAGATCCGAACGGGATATTTCCGACGAGGGCAGACCTTGCACCCAATGGCAGTACTCGCATCAAGTCTTCAGCAAATTGATCGTGGATCGCGTAAGCTGATCGCGCATTGTCGACGACGGTCGACATTCGGAAGATCAATCCTTCGGGTACTTCTCCGGTAAGGCCATACCGAAGCTGAGTCAGACGCTGGCCAATCAGTCCGGTAACGGTGAAGCCACCGACCCGAATCCAGTAGGTGATGGGTTCATGCCTGCTTCCTTGTTGCGCAACCAAGCGCTTGACTGGGATTACACCGGCAGCAGACTTGATATACCCATTGCCAAATTGTTTGACATAAAATCCTTGCCCCGTGTAACACGACTCAGGCCTATGCACTCGCAAACGGGCTGTTTGGTCCACCCCGTAAGCGACCGAGAGCATTACGCGCTCACCGTCGGCATTTACGTAGGTACGCGTCACCGTCTCCGCGTAGATTTTATCCATCTTCTCTTCGAGATCAGGCGCAGGGATGACTGGCACTATGGAGCCATCAATGCTCCATTCACCGAACTCCTTCGGGATAAGTGATTCAAGTTCAATTTTCCGGACTGGCTCCGAAAATTTCACCGATGGCCTCAGCGCAATTGCAGAACCGGCAGCACCCAACATCAAGGTCAGCACAATTAGTGCCTTAAGGCGACATGAAGTCATGCAGCAACCTCATTCGCAAGGGATGTTCTTTCGCTTGCCGCAACCATCTGCAGTAGCGAATCCGCAGCAATGATGATCAGCAACGCACTGACAAAAAGCACCATCCCCGCAAACCCGTGCATGAACCCCTGCCCAGACGCGTCGCCGTAATAGAAGGTGATCAGCGTGAGCACCATTACGCGGATGACATTCGCGGTGAACGAAATCGGGACGATCAGGATGGCCAAAAGCGTGTTGCGCAGCGCCGAATTCGAATGGGTGAGCTTGAGATACAGCAGCCCCATGGCCTCCAGGGTGAAGAGCGTGTGCAGGCCGGCGCAGGCATCGGCGACGAGGAGCTTGTATTGGCCGATCTGGAGGATGACGCCGCTACGGGCGATGGGGTAGCCGGCCCAGTAGAGGACGGCCTCCGCGACATGTGACACCGCGAGCTTCATCGGCATTGTGACGGCGTCCACTACCGCGCCGGGCAGCGGGATCATAAAGATCATGAAGAACAGCGCGAACCACTGCGCCTTGACCGCTGCTGTACCCCGGAGGATAAGACCGACCGCGGCGAGCACCCATATGTGCGAGCCGATTTCGAAGATGAGGATGTCTTGCGAGCGGCCGAGCACGTAGAGGAGCAGGCCGATGATGAAGATAGGCCAGCCTGCGGCGGAAGAACGCCGGCCCGCGCTGCGCGCGAGCATCGCCGGCCACTGACGGTACAGCAGCCACAGGGATACGCCTAACACGATGGGGCCGTGCGCTTGTTCGGGGGTGCTCCACAGCCCCTTGAAGAGGTCGATGAAGCTGGGGACATACAGGAAGCACAACCCCGCGAGTACGATCAACCAGGGGGCGCACGGTTCAGCCCCCTGCGCCGGCGCGAGGTCTTCCACTGTTTCGGTGGGCGCAGGCGGGTTCATCGGGGTGCCCTCAGCCGGCGTCGTTGAGCACGTTGCCGACGACCGTGATGCCGGCCTGGTGCAGCTCGCCCGCGAGGTTGCGCAGTGCGGCCGTGCGCGTGAGATGCGGGCGCGCAACGAGCAGCGTGCCGCCCGCGCGGGCGGCGACGGTGAAGGTGTCGGCGGTGCTGCCTGCGGCGGGGGTATCGACGAGAATGACGTCGTAGTCCTCTGCGTATTGCCTGAGGAGCGCGGCAAAGGCCGGGCGGGAGATCAGCTCCTGCGGGTTGGGTGGCGTGGCGCCCGCGGGCAGGACGGAGAGGTCGACCAGTGCCGGCACACGGCGCACGATCTCTGCACCGCCGCGGCCGGACAGCGCTGCCGAAAGGCCCATGCGGTTATCGACGCCGAAGAGTAGATGCTGGCGCGGATTGCGCATATCCGCGTCAATGATGAGGGTACGCTCGCCGAGCTGCGAAAAGACGACCCCGAGATTCGCGACGAGCCAGGAGCGCCCTTCCCCACGGCAGGGGCTGGCGATGGCGAGGCAACGGCGGCCGGCGGCGGGGGCGAACCAGCGCAGCATGAGTTGGCTGCGCACGGCGCGCAGCGCTTCGACCTGGGGATGGAAGGGGTTGTACGCGGCGATGACTTCGTCTGCGACACCGCTCTCCCCACGCTGCAGGTATGGGTAGTCGAACTGCCGCGAGAGTGCGAACTGGATATCCTCTTCGGTGACGAGGCCCAGCTTGCATGCGGCATCGCCGAAGCGCAGGCCACCTT
The DNA here is from genome assembly GCF_900156155.1 of Aromatoleum tolulyticum. GTDB lineage: Bacteria > Pseudomonadota > Gammaproteobacteria > Burkholderiales > Rhodocyclaceae > Aromatoleum > Aromatoleum tolulyticum. The sequence goes on along the minus strand of NZ_FTMD01000002.1, from coordinate 5,583 downwards.
CGCGCTGCAAGCGCAGGATCTTCTCGGCATCCTCGAGCTTGAGGCGACCGGCGTCGATGAGTATGGCGCCGATCGAGCGTTCGGCGTGGCCGAGGTCCTTGGAGCTGATGGGTGCGTTCATGGGGGGCTCACGCGCGGGAAGGGATGATGCCGAGCAGCGGCGCAGCAGCGCATTGCTCAATGTCTTCAGGACCACGCACGCGCTGGTCGACGAGTTCGAGCAGCAGCGCGGAGCCGAGGCCGAGGAGCGTGCCGAGGAAGACGGCTAGCGCGAGGTTCAGCGCAGTGCGTGGGCTGGAATGCTGCACGGGCGCCTTAGCCGACGCCAGCACCGCGATATTGGTCTGCTGGGTCCGGCTTTCCAGGCTGGCCTGCGTCAGACGTTGGGCGACGAGGTCGTAGGCACGTTGCGCCGACTCGACATCGCGTTGCAGGACCGCGATCTGATCGCGCCTTTCGCGCAGTTCGAGGACACGTTTCTTCTGCGCTTCGAGCGCAGCACGCAGATCCGATTCACGGGCCACGTTCACACGCGTTGCCGTTCCCATCGAACTGGCGATACGCTGGGTCTCAGCACCGATACGCTCGCGCAGCGAACGGATTTCAGCTTCGATCCGGGCGTAGTCCGGATGGTTCTTGCCGACGCGCGAACCGAGTTGTTCGCGTGCGGCCTCCTGACGCGCGAGTTCGGCCTTCAGCCCTTGGATCAGACCGCTCTGAAGCACCTCGGGCAAGGTTTCCGCCGAACCGGATTGACTCTGGCGGGAACGGCTGTCCATGCGCTGTGCCTCGGCGGCAACGAGTTGGCTGGAGATTTCAGCCAATCGCGCATTTTCGACATCAAGCCGCCCGTCGGCCGGAACTATCCCGTGCCGCAGCTGGTAATCCGAGAGACGCTTTTGCGCGGCCTCGACCTTTTCACGCAGCGGACCGCTCTGCTCGTCGAACCAACGGGCGTATTGTCGCGCGGGCTCGACCTTCAGCTCGAGGTTGACCTCGATATACGCCTGCGCGAAAGCATTTGCCACCGCCGCGGCAAAGTCGGGGGCGTTACCCGTAAAGGCGACCGTGATCACATTGCTTTCGCGCGACGGCCGCACAACAAGCTTCTTCTGCAGCAGTTCCGCAAGCCATACGCGAAGTTCGCCACGTCCATCGGTATCGGCCTGCCACTGCTCGCGGACCGAGGGGGCTTCGTCCATCTTGAGCAGTCCGACGACACGCTCGGCAACTCGATTGGAATTGATGATATCGACCTGGGTCGCCATGTAACCGACCATCATCTGGACCGGAAGCGCGGCACCGACGATTGGATCAGGCGATTTGACGTCAATCACGAGCGCTGTTTCTGCCGTGTATTGGCGCGGGATAATCAGGCTCACCAGTAGTGTGGTGACGATGACCACGCCCAGCACGCCGGCGACAACGATCCGGCGCGCACGCAGGATCAGGAGAAACTGGTGGAAAGTCATTCGAGAGTCTTCCGCGAGAGTCGGGGCGCTTGCTTGGCGCCTGCTGATGGTGGTCTCAAAAGAGGCTTTCGCGAACGTAGATCACATCGTCCGGACGAAGCAGGTCTTCGAGTGCAGGTTCGACGATTTCGAGCCGTCCTTCGGGATCGCGCCGGTGGACCTGCAGGCCACGCAGGGTTCCGCGCTGATTGATGCCTCCCCCGGTCGCGAGCGCTTGCATGACGCTCATGTTTCGCTCGAGGCGGAAGGCGCCAGGGCGCTGGACCTCGCCGTAAATGTAAAACGTGGGGGCGCGCTGTACGTAGAGGATGTCTCCGCCCGTGATAGGAAGGTCGCTTTCGCCCCCCTTGAGAAACAGTGCCGGAATATCGATTTCGCGCCGCATCGTCTTACCGTCGCGAACGCCGACGAGCACTACGGTGTCCGCGCCGGTAGGAGCAATTCCGCCAGCTGTGGCGAGGACATCCGAAAGGCGGAGATTGTTGGTTTCAAGCGGATAACGCCCCGGACGACCGACGAGGCCGATCACGGAGACCTGATTGCCGCGCATCTGCATGGTCAGGACGCTGATTTGCGGTTGCAGGACGAACCCGCCGTCGCGAAGCTGCCGTTCGATCAGGCGCTCGACGGCGCCTGCCGACAGACCACCGACCGCAACGCTGCCGAGCAGAGGAAAACTGATCAGCCCGCCTTCGGACACGCGTGCCTCGGTCGTGAGGTCAGGATTCTGGTAGACGGTAACGCGGATCACGTCTCCCGGCCCGAGCACGTAGTCGCCCGACTGAGCGGGAACATCGCGGGAAATTTCAGCCATCGCGGGCGAAACGATACCCAATGCGAACAACAGTGACAGAACGAGGAGAATGATTGCCGTAAGCGACCGGTGGCTCATGCGTGTTCCTGGGTACGGAAAAAAAGACGAGGTTTCTGGACACGCGCGGGTGCGCATGTCATCACCGTAGCCCGCCGACGCCCTTGTCGAGCGTCGTGGGGCTGAGTGCTTGCGTGGCAGGAGGAGTTGCCGGGTTCCCGGACGGGGGGGCGGCTTCCGCCGTATGAGAGTCCGCCGCGCGAACCCGCGGATCGAACTCGCCGACATATTCGATTACAGCGCGCTGGCGCAAATCACGCAGGGCTTCACGCGCGACCTTTTCCCGCATGTGATTGGTGAGATAGCGCTCGATCAGGGGTGCAGCGGAGGTCTCGTCGACAGGCTGTTCTCGCGCACCAACCAGCTGGACGATCAACAGAGATCCTGGCGAGGACAGCACACCGAGCTGTCCCTCACGCATCACGGCCAATCGCTTGAGCGCATCGAGAGGCAAGTCTTCAGCGGGTCTCACTCCTGAATCTGACTTGAACGGGATGTGCTCTCGCCGCAGCCAGACGGCGACTTCATCCAGAGTGGCCGCCCTGTCGGCTTCCGTCCGAACATCGCTTTCACGGCCGACGGGAACCGATACGCGCAGCTCGCGCAGGGCGTACACGCGTCGCTTGCTGAAGAGTTCGGGGTTTTCGATATAGAAGCGTTGAACTTCCGCACTGCTCGGCGTCGAGGCTTGGGCAGTCAGTCGCTCCACGTATGCACGCGTAAGCACTTCCCTGCGAACAGCATCCACGGCTGCCATCACTGCCGGATCTCTGTCGATCTTCTGCTCTTCGGCTTGCGCAACCATCAGTTCCTGGTCGATAAGCCGTTCGAGCGCGAGGGCTCCCGCCTGCTTGACCTGATCGCCCGCAGCGTTACCGAGTCGTGCGAGTTCGGCGCTTACCTGATGCACGGTTATTTCGTACGAACCGACACGCGCAGCGACCTGCGATGCGGGCTGCGACTCGGTTCGTCCTCCGCATCCCGCAAGAGCGACGAGCGCGAATGAAAGCGCCAAAGAGCGTGCAAAGAGTTTCATCGTGTCGAAGCAATAGTCGGAACCGCAGGGGCGGCAGCGCGCCGCAGAATCGAACTTGATGTGCCTGTCGGTTGCGCCGATTTCGGAAGTCGCGACAAAAGGACGTGCCGTACGGCGCCGAGCGCAAAGCGCGACGTGGTCAGTGCTTGCTACGCCGGCGCGCCATCACACCCACCATGCCGAGGCCGACCAGAAGCATTGCGTAGGCATCAGGCTCCGGAACCGGCGGAATGATGTTCGGACTTCCCCCCGCCGCAATTGCTACCGAAATCCCGCCAGCACCGGTGGCAAGCCCGCTTACCGCAGAACCGATTTCCGCCCCGAAGCTCCCCGGCACCGACAAGCTCGACACGACGCCGCCACCCTGCCCTGTTGCACTGGAGTTAATCACCGCATTGAAAGCAGCGTTTTCCATACCCGAGTTACCGTTCGCATCGGCGAAAGCACCTCCGGCCAGCACGATCCCCACTACGCCGACCACCACCTGTCTCAGCTTCATCCGCAAACTTTCTCCACAAACCCAACTAACTCGGCAAGGACGCGATTTCGCGCTGCACAGACCCCGTTTCACGACGAGGCCGCGGACATGCGGCATCACGAAACAACATTTTACATATTTATATGCAATATTGTTTCGTCTTACTCAAAATAGATGAAGCGATACTGATCTGGATCAAGCTTCGATCGCTCGCACCGCCCGGGACGAAGGGTCGCCCCGGGGGACGTCCTGCCTTTCGATCTAGCGGACCGCAGACCGTCGGCGGGCAATGATGCCAACCATGCCGAGGCCCGTGAGCAGCATCAGGTATGCCTCGGGCTCGGGTACAGGCGCAACCGGTACGACGCCGAAGGAGAGCTTGGCGGTCGATACATTTACGGAGGCAAAATTGTCGGCGCTTCCGCCATTGGCGGCGAGAAACGCGGACAACCCCACATTTGCCGACTGAGCGGCCAAACCGGTAACTTCCGGACTTTCCCCTTCACCAATGGTCCACGTTCCATAACCGATAGCGCTGCCGGATGCTCTCGAACTTCCGGAGAACGTCGCTACCCCGGCACTCTCATTCGGCGTAACGAACAGGCTCGTCCCCACTGCCGTATTCGCGGCAGACCCCAGCAGCGCATAGCTTCCCCCGTCGACAAAGCCAACCGAGTCGAGCTGGTAGCCGGACCAGGCCGACACGGTCAGGTTGAATGTGCCGGCCAGGGCGCTCCACGCATTTGTAATGGACGAGACGCCGAAGCTCGTGGGGCTGAAGATGAGATTGGTTCCGACGAGAGTCGGGACACCAAAGAGGCTTGCAACGGAGTCGTCCCAGGAGACGCTGAAACCGTCTCCGTTCAGACTGATCGTCGCGGCATTCGCACTTGCCGAAACTACTGCGCTCGTCAGCGCCGCGACGAGGGATTTCATTTTCAACGCCATCCAGATTGCCTCGCTTTGCCATGAACCGGTTAATCAACCAGGAACTGCAGACGGCACGACTGCGGGAGGCGAGGACGCACGCCTTGCCGTCGTTCGCGGGACCACAACCAGTCATCCGTCAGTTTCTTCGTAATTTGCGGATAACATTTTGTCATGCAGATGACTGCTTCGCATCAGCCATATGACATATATTTGCATTCAGAACCGAAACTTTGCACTAAGGAACGCGCCTTCCGCGGAATATCCTGGCGCAGCTGCCGATGCGAAGCGCCGTTCACTTCGCGCGCCTAAGCGGAGTACCGCTGCGCGAACGGGGCTCCACTCGAACGCGACGCTCACTGCGCGTGATTTGTCATCCCGGTCGGGTGCCACCGACGCAAACGGGTCCCCTCCATAGTCGCGCGTCAACCATTCGAGCTTTCCCCGCACCCTAACAGGGTGATGCAAAACCCAGTGAACGAACTGACGAGTTGATTGTCATAGAGGCATTCCCGAAACTCCCGTCCTGACAGCGATGCGCGGCCAACTCGATCCCCAGTCCTCGATGTTCCATTACTTCTCGCCCGAGTCGCGCGTGCCCGCGGATCATCCGCTGCGGCGGGTGAAGAAGCTCGCCGATCGGGCGCTCGCAGCCATTTCGGCGGATCTGAATGCGCTGTATTCGAGTGTCGGACGGCCGTCGATCCCGCCCGAGCGCCTGCTCAAGGGGCAATTGCTGATCGCGCTGTACTCCATTCGCTCGGATCGGCAGTTTTGCGAGCAGCTCGACTACAACATT
>NZ_FTMD01000009.1 GCF_900156155.1 Aromatoleum tolulyticum | reverse complement strand
CGCTCAGCGGTCTGCAACTCCAGGAGGCGTTGTGCGAGCGCGGCTTCAACCTGCCGATCATCTTTCTCTCCGCCTACGGGGATGCGCAGATGGGGGCACAGGCGATCAAGAGGGGCGCCATCGACTTTCTGCAGAAACCCTACCGCAACCAGGATCTGCTCGATGCCGTCAATGCGGCCCTGATCGAGAGCAAGGAGGCGCGGGGCAAGCAAAGCGAGCGGCACAAGTACCGCGACTGTCTCGAAAGTCTCTCACTGCGGGAAAAGGAAATCTTCGATCTCGTCGTCGAGGGCAACAGCAGCAAGGAAATCGCGCGCATCCTGGGAATCAGCCCGAAGACTGTGGAGGCGCACCGGGGCCGGTTGATGAGCAAACTGGGTGTCCGCTCCTCGGGCGAGCTGATTCAGCTGTCGATGCTTACGAACAGCCACTGCATCGAGTGCAAGTGGGCGTGCCGGCCTGCGCGGTGACGCGCGCCGGGCGGGTGGGCACGCTCACGGCGTGCGCAGCCGCGCGGCCGGAAACTCCTCCTGCCACAGGCGCGTGCCCGCGGCGTTCCACGCGGCGACGCGCAGCAACCGCGCGCCGGCCGGCCCGGAGAACTCCAGCGTGCAGAAGTTGCGCTGCGTGACCAGCGTCCCGGGGACCTCGCGCACCGGGAACGGGCGGGGATGCACGCGTGCGGTCAGCGGCGAGCAGGTCAGCTCGGTCAGCGGGTAGGTGCCGGGGCGCTCGCGCTCGGTCAGGTGGGTGTAGTGGATGTCGCCGGAGAGGAAGAACACGCCGTCGATGCGCTCCGCAGCGAGCCAGTCGAGGAACGCCAGGCGCTCGCGCGGGAAGTTGTGCCAGCCCTCGCCGCCGCGCTGCTCCGGCGACGGGCGGTCGCTGAGCATGCGGCTGCCGTTGGCGACCAGCTTGAAGGTGGCGCGCGAGTCGCGCAGCGCACCCTTGAGCCACTCGAGCTGCACCGCGCCCAACATCGTCCGCGCCGGGTCCGCGGCGGCATCGTCGTCGCGGTGGTAACGGTCGTCGAGCAGGAACAGTTCGACGTCGCCGAGTGGCATCCGGGCGAAGATCCCGGCCGTGCCGGGCAGTCCGTAGCCGGGGTTCGCCCAGTAGTCCTGGAACCGCTCCAGCGCCGTCGCCTTGAGCGCGAAGTCGCGGTTCGAGTTGTCAGGGCCGTAGTCGTGGTCGTCCCAGATGGCGACGTGCTGGCCGGTGCGCAGCAGCCGCTGCAGTGGCGCGAAGCCGCGCGTGGTCGCCCATCGCCGGTGCATCCGCGCGGCGGCCCCGTCCGCGGGCGCGAGGTCGTCGTCGCGGTAGTAGATGCTGTCGCCGAGCCACAGCATCACGTCGGGTCGCCGTGCGGCGACGGTATCGAAGATCTCGAAGCCGGCGCCGAAGGAGTTCGGGGTGACCTCGTAAGGGGCGTCGGGGACGTAGTTGCACGAGCCGGTGGCGATGACCAGATCGCGAGGCGCGGCCGGATCCGCGGGCGCGGTGGTGAACGCGGGCACCTCGCCGAGCTCGACCGGGGTCCCGTCGAGCAGCACGCGGTAGGCGTAGCGGGTGGCGGCCCGCAGACCGTCGAGGTCGACGCGCGCGGTGTGGCCGCGCTCCGGGCTGGCGGCGACCGGCGCGCTGCGCCGCGCTGCGTCGGGCTGGCCGTGCGGCCAGTACTCGAGCTGCACCTGCGCGGGGGCGTCGGTCATCAGCCACACGCCGACGCGCGCGGCTGTCGCCGGCCCGGCCATCGGGCCGCCGGTCAAAGTGGCCGCGCTGGCACCGGCCGCGTGCAGCGCCAGCAGCAGCCAGGACAGCGCCAGACGGCGCAGGGCGCGCCACTTGAGGTCGGGGCGCATCGGCGAGATCACTCCCTGCCCAATCGAGCGAATGGACCCCACGCGCCACCCGGGCGTGTAACGTCGAATGAGTCCGGTCTGCGACCCGCCGGACATGTCCATACTTGACCGGATTGAAATGCAGGGAGCCGAGGTGCGCACTATAGTCCTGCTCGTCACGAATCAGCTGTTCTCAATAGCGCCGCTGCCCTATCCCCCGTTCTCCACGCGCCGGGGAGCCGCGTACGCTCCATGTGAGCCCCGGCCACCGGTTCGAGGACATCATGTCGATGGGCGCCAGCGCGTGGATGCGGCGCTCCGTCAGCTGCGACGATGTCTCGCACTGACCTGTGACGGCGACACCCCAAAGAACTCCCGGTAACACCGGCTGAAATGGGGCGCGCTACTGAAGCCGCAGGCGATCGCGATGCTGGTGATGGGCTCGTTGGTCTGCTGGAGCAGGCGGCGCGCACGGGTAAGTCGGGCTTCGAGGTAATAGCGCGAGGGTGTCGTGTTCAGGTGGCGCTGGAAAAGGCGATCGATCCGGCGGCGGGAAACGCACGCGCGAAGTGCGAGGTCCTCGATGCTCAGAGGCTCCTCGATATTGTTCTTCATCAACTGCAGTATCGTTTGAAGCGCTTCCGGGAAGGTGGGATCGTCCACCAGGGTCGGCATCGGACTGTCGGGTAGATCATCCAGCGTCCGGTCGCAGGCGAGGATCTCCTCGATGCCGCGCACCGTCTCGTCACCGTGGTGATGTCGGATCACCGCGAGCATCATTCCGAGCGCACTGTTCGCGCCCGCGGACGAGATGCGGTCGCGGTCGATGACGAAGGGGTGAGGCAGGAGCCTGACCTGTGGGCAAAGCTCCTGGAGGCCGTCGCGGCTATCCGGATGTACGGTACAGGTATAGCCGTCCAGCAGGCCGGCGTGCGCGAGCAGGTAGCTGCCGTTCCAAAGGCTGCCCAATATCGCCCGGTGGCGTGCCGCCTCACGCAGCTTGGCGACGACGGGCCGCTGTGGTTCGAGGTTCGAGCGGAACCCGCCGCAGATGATCAGGATGTCGAGATCCTTCGTGTCCAGCGCGAGCAGTTCACCATCTACGGAAATGTTGATGCCGAGGTCGCTGCGCACCGTGGCGCCTTCCAGACTGTAGGTTTCGAAGCGGTAGAGCGGTTTGCGGCTGATCAGGTTGGCCGTGACGATCGCGTCAACGGCACCCGTGAAGGCCATCATCGAAAAGTGTTCGAGCAGCACGAAGCCGATGCGTCGGCAGATCGGCGGGTGCTCGTCATGGGGCGCCTGCCCTTGAAGATAGGCCTGGTTGCTGTGCCGCATACGGCTGTCGAAGCTGCGCGGGGCCTGCCGCAATTTGTCCCCCATTTATCGTCTCCAGATTTCGGCGCTCGACGGCGGAAGATCCTTGGCTCGCGAACCTGAGCGAATATACCGGAGATCCACGAGATGCCGCTCCCGCCCGGAGGTGTGAACGAGCGCGTCGGGAGGCATTTTCGGGGTGGGCTACGATTTCTCCCGCTATCACGAGGATCTGCGCTACATCGGCCTCAACATCCTCGGCCCCGGCTGCATCCTGTTCTCGCTGGTCTTCGATTTCAATCTGGCGTCGGTCATTGCGCAGGTGCCGTGGATCCTGCTGACTGCCATCAGCGTGATGAAGGCGCTCCGCCCGAGGAGCAGGCAGATGCCCCGGACGGCCGGGAAGTGCATGAGAAATTAGCGCCGAACGTCCCGCGCCCGTGCCGCTCACGCATTGCCGCAATATTCGACGTTGGGGGCGACGGATTGCAGGTGCGGCACAGTCAGGAGCGGGACGGACGCAAATGGCTTCTTGCATTTCTGTCCGCGCTCGCCGCTCGGTGGGTAACCAAACAGATCGCGGTAGCACTTTGCGAAATGCGGCGGCGTGCGGAAGCCGCAGGCGATGGCGATCTCGAGGATCGACAGCGAGGTTTGCAGCAGTAGCGCGCGAGCGCGGTGCAACCGCAGGTCGAGGTAATACTTCGTCGGTACGCAATTGAGGTAGCGTTTGAAGAGGCGTTCGATGTGTCCCTACCATCAGTGGACCTACGACCTCACCGGCAAGCTGATCTACGCGGAGCACATGGGCGAGGATTTCGATCCTTCGGGGCGCGGCCTGAAGCGCGTGCACGTGGAGAGCGTCGCCGGCCTCATCTTCGTCTGTCTGGCCGAGAACCCGCCGCAGGACTTTGCCCAGATGCGCGAAGCGATGGAGCGCTACGTCGGGCCCCACCGCCTCACCGACTGCAAGATCGCAGTGCAGGACGAGATCGTCGAGGCCGGCAACTGGAAGCTCGTGATGGAGAACAACCGCGAGTGCTATCACTGCGTAAGCAACCATCCCGAACTGACGATTTCGCTCTACGAGTACGGCTTCGGCTACCAGCCGTCGCCGTCGAATATGGAGCAGGTCCAGGCTTTCAGGGATCTCATCGGTCGGGAACACGCCCGCTGGGAGGCGGCGGGCCTCCAGTCCGGCGGCTCGGGGATCACGCCGCTGATGTCCATGTCGCGCAGCTTTCACGATCTCGGCGAGGACCGCGACGTGGTCTTCGTGCATAGCGCGCGCACCCCCGCGGATATCATCTTCCGCCGCGAACTGGGCCTCCTGGCCGGCAACCAGCCGGGCTTCCGCACCGCCTTCGTGTGCGAGGGGCGTGGCGGCGAGGCCGAGTGGGCTGCACCGACGGGCTACCTCGACCTGCAACTCCTCGCCCGCATCGCTCCGGACTTTGCCGAGCGCGAGGTGTTCTGCTGCGGACCGGCGCCCTACATGGCGGCAGTGCGTGCGCTGCTGACCGAGGGTGGCTTCGACATGGCGCGGCATCACGAGGAGAGTTTCTCCTTCGCCGACTTGCCTGGCGAGCCGGCGGACGAGGATTCCGCCAGTGCGGGCGTTTCGGCGTGCGAGGCGGTCGGCTTCAGCGTGGAATTCTCCAAGAGCGGACACACGGTCGCCTGCGCCCCGGGGCAGAAGGTGCTGGAAGCGGCGCGCGTGGCCGGGCTGCGCCTGCCTTCGTCCTGCGCCAAGGGAATGTGCGGCACCTGCAAGTCGCGCCTCGTCTCGGGCGAGGTGCACATGGAGCATGGCGGGGGAATCCGCCAGCGGGAGATCGACCAGGGCTACATCCTTCCCTGCTGCAGCACGCCCTTGAGCGATCTGGTGATCGAGCGATAAACCAAGGCCCGCGCGGGAATTCCCCGGGCGGGCCTTGAATGACGGCGACAGGTGCGGCGTGGCTCAGGGCAGCACGAAGTCGAAACTCGTCTCGACGCCGCCGTCCTCCGCATCCCATCCGTCCCACAGGAAGTCATTCGCCTTGCCGTCCGCGATCAGGCGGAATGCATAGCGCGTCTGCTCCTCGTAGAAGCCGCAGAACGCCCCGACACGGTCCATGCCGCCGTTCATCTCGTGCGCCTCGGCCGGACAGGGCGAGCCGCAGAAATGCCGGATCGCGCAGCCCTTGCACGGATCGATCCGGTCGACGTCCCGCCCGGTGACCGTGCGGAACGCCTCGCTTTCGAGCACATCCTCGATGCGGTCCGTGAACAGGTTGCCGCCGCGGAACGCATCCAGCCCGATGAACTCGCTGCACGGGAACAGGCCGCCGTCGGGTGCGAGCGCGAAGAACGCACGTCCGCCGCCACACGGCGAGATGTCGCACATCAGGCGGCGCGCCGTCGGTGCCAGGATCGCCAGCAGAATGTTCGCGAAGTTGGCGACGACCATCTTGCGGCCCGTTTCGCGGTACAGGGCATGCGTGCGCTCGAGCGCTGCGATGAAGGCACGCGCCAGGGCCTCGTCGTCGGGACGGACGGTCCGAGCGCCTGGCAGGGTACAGCGCACCGCATTGAGCATGCAGGTCGGCACCTCATGCGCATGGAAGAGATCCACCAGCGGAACGAGCTGGTCCAGGTTCTTCTCGGTGCAGGTCGCGATCACGCTCCAGGCTGAATATCCGCGCAGCGACTCCATCGCACGCAGGACCTTGTCGTGCACGCTCTTGCCGCCGAAGGTCAGGCGCGTCGCGTCGGTGGTCTCGGCAAGGGGCCCGTCGAGCGACAAGCCGATGCTGACGTTGCGCGCGGAGAGAAACTCGATCGCCTCCTCGTCGAGCAGGGTGGCGTTGGTCTGGACGCCGAAAACGTACTCGTCCTTGAACGTGTCGATGGCCGAGAACAGCGCGGCCTGATTCATCAGCGGTTCCGCACCGTGGAAGATCACGCGCGGCTTGCGCCCCTCGGGCATCACGGTCGAAAAATACGACTTGAGCCGCCCGAGCGCCTCCACCAGCCGATCCGTCGACATGTGCTGCCCGCTGCGGCGCATGCCTTCCGGGATGTAGCAGTAGGTGCAGTTCAGGTTGCAGCGCTCGGTCGGATTGACGTACACGGCCGACGGCTTCAGCTCGAAGCGCAGCGCATGCAGCTCCCGTGCGAAATCGTCGGCCTTTGCCCGATAGCCCGCCATCAGCGCGCTATCGGTCAGCGTGTCGGCGAGCTTGTCCTTGCGCACCAGCGCCCAGAAAGCGCTGGCGGGATCGCTCAGCGCCACGTAGTCCGCGTGGCCGATGTCGAATGGAATCAGGCTCGCGCCGCAACCGAGGTTGGCATAACGCCCCGCGGACGGGGCGCGAGCGGTCGAAACGAGGCCGCTCATCGCACCGCCTTGCGGTCCATCAGGACGTAATGGGACAGCCCCACCCCGTCCGCCTCGCAACGCTTGCGGGTGGCGATGATCGCCGGCTTCGCTTCGGCGCCGCACACAGCGGTGTTTGCTGCGCCGGAAACGGCGATTTTCGCGGCTTGTTGCTTGATATCAGTCGAAGGCATCCGATTCTCCTGTTTTTCCAAACACAAAAACAAAAAGGGCTCCGCTGCCGCACGGCCAAGTGCGGACAGCGAAACCCTTGCCATTGGTTTCAGCTACAAAAACAGTCGATACGGCAGGTCTTCTGGCTCCCGGATCACGCGAACTGCCGCGCCTTCCCGCCGGGGTGTTCCCCGACAGTGACTGGATGTTCGGAATCTACCGACATCCCAGCGACGTTCATCCCCGGTTACAGCGGCGGGCCCGCCACGGAATTGAGCAAGCTCGCACCGTGTTCCGACGGCGATTGGTTTCGCCGTCATTGCCGAATCGGGTGCAATTCTCGCGACGACGGAGGCCCTCGTCAATAGCGCTGTTCCCGCTATCGGGGCAGACGTCGCAGGCCGGCCTGAGGTCGTCGCAACCAGACAGGCGTCGTCCGCGCGGGAGACTAGATTTGACGATGGGCCGATAGCGGCACGGTCTGGAGCCGGAAAAGCCGGTGACAGCATTGAGCATCGCGTTCCGCCGACAGGATGCCGTCTCGCCTGTCGTGACTTTCAACGGAGACTTGTCTGAGTAGAGGACGAAGATGGGCCTGATGCTGGGTATCGATACCGGAGGAACCTTCACCGACGCGGTCCTTATCGACGAGCGGCGCGAAGTGCTTGCTGCCGCAAAGCAGCTGACGACCCGCCATGACCTGACGATCGGCATCGCGAAGGCGATCGACAGCCTGCCGCCGGAATCCCTGCCAGACGTCGTGCTCGTGTCCCTGTCGACGACGCTGACCACGAACTCGGTCGTCGAAGGCAAGGGATCCCCGGTCTGCGCCTTGCTCATCGGCTACGACGAGCGGCAGGTGCAAAGCAGCTCGATTGATTGTAAAAGCAGGGCGGAAACGGGCGAAGCCCTGCATGGAATTACGCCGGCCCGAAGGTGGCCGATAAAGAAGATTTCAGTTTATGGAAAGATGCCAGCAAGCACTCGATGGCTGTTCTCCCTCTCCACCCCGCATTCCCTCGCGTGTGGCGTCTTTCCCTTTTATTTCTGTTGTCGTGATCTCCAGGAGAACAATGTGCCCAGAGATGCAGCGAAGAGACTGAAACAGGCGTTTTCCGACGCGCAGGACGAGGCGCAACGCAAGGCGGCGGTGTTGGCATTGCTGCGGCACAGTCTCAGGCTCGGGCACCGGCGACTGTCACTAAAGCGCCTGGAAGATGCCGTCGGTTGCGGCGCCGCGCTCGAAAACGAGGATCTTCATCGCTGTGCGGAGCTGGTATTGCGGGCCAGTGATACGCATATGCATGCCAGGTTGGCGAGCTTGAGCCGTCAGCTCACATCCGTGAGCAACTCCAGCTCGTTCTGAATAAGGTTCTCCTGCTTGTGAAGATCGAAAACATGACGAACGGCCAAGGTGTCCACAGCCCGGAGCACGGGGGCAGGCTGCGGGCTGCTGCGGCCCGCTACGGCATTCCGCTTGCCGATTGGCTCGACTTGTCGACCGGCGTGAGTCCCTACGGCTGGCCGGTGCCACCGCTCCCTGCCCAGTCGTGGAAGCGTTTGCCCGAAGAGGAGGACGGTCTGGAGGAGGTGGCCGCAGGTTACTACGGAAGTTCGCACGGGCTTGCCGTAGCCGGTTCCCAGGCCGCGATACAGACGCTTCCGCTGCTATTTTCGCGCAGCTCGGTGACCTGCCTGTCCCCCCTCTACAACGAACACCCTCATGCATGGAGGACACACGGGCATGACGTCCGTCTGCACCTCGGCGGCGACCTGTGCGGCGCATTGGCCGGCGGATCGCCGCATGTCGTCGTGTGCAATCCCAACAATCCCACGGGTCGAAGCTACGGACGCGCCGAACTGCTGGAGGCGGCCGCGTCGCTCAGCGCGCGCGGCGGGGTGCTCGTCGTCGACGAAGCGTTCATCGACGTGAATCCGGAGGAGAGCCTCGCTTCCATCGCCGGTTCCGACGCTGCGCCAAACCTCATCGTCTTGCGTTCCCTGGGCAAGTTCTTCGGCCTCGCCGGCGCTCGGGTCGGGTTCGTCTTCGCATCAGCCGACTTGCGCGAACGCCTGTCATCCCGACTGGGACCGTGGACGATTGCAGGGCCGTCGCGCGAGGTCGCGCGACTCGCGCTGGCGGATCGCTCGTGGCAGCGGGACATGCGCCCGTACCTGCGCGAAGCCGGGCAGCGACTGGTGCGGATGCTTGCACCGATGGGGGTAGTGGGCGCGACTGCGCTGTTCGCGACGGTCGCGCCGCCGCGGGCCAGGGAATTCCACGAAATCCTCGCCAGCAACGGCATTCTGACCCGGTATTTCAAAGACCACGAGCTGATCCGGTTCGGACTGCCCGACTCGGACGAATCGTGGAAGAGGCTGGCCGCCGCCTTGGCGGAGGCTCGGGATTCGCTCATGTGAGTTGTCGGCCCGGCCATGATCTATCGCCCAGCCACGCGAAAGGGGGCGCGATCGGGGAATCGAAATATCGATAGGCCATGCGTTGAGATACCGGCCAGCGATCGGCGTATGCATGATTTGCGTGACTCCGAGAAGCCCATGCTTGGTTCCGCCCGGCGCTGCCCACCCGCTCGGATCACATGTCAGCGTCCCAGCCCGTCGCACTGCGGATGTCCGCTGGCGTCTCGATCGTCTGCGTGTCGCGAAATGCGCGCACGGTCTCGAGAAACGCCGAAAGAATCGGTGACTGATCGTCTGCGCGATAGAGGCAGCTGAGGTCGATGCTGGCGTTGGCCGGGGCGTCCTGGAGCGGACGAAAGACAACGCCCGGGAGCGTCAGAGCGGTGACCGACTCCGGAACGAGACAGACGCCGAAGCCGCCTGCGACCAGCGCGACGCCCGTCACCGCATCGCCGACCTCCTGCGATACCTGCGGTACGAAGCCGGCCGCCTCGCACAGCCGCATCACCTTGTCCATGAAGTTCGGACGGGCTCCGGTCGGGAAGAGGACCATCGGATGCTCGGCAAGCGATTGAAACGGCACGCTCTCCTCGCGCGCGAGCGGGTGATGCTCGTTGATGGCGACGAGAAGCCGTTCGGTCGCAACCAGCTCGGTGGCGAGGTCGGGCAGGGGCGCGAGCATGCGATTGAAGCCGACCGTGATGCGCCGCTGACGCAGCGCTTCGATCTGTTCGGCCTTGGTCATCGTGTGCAGGACCGTCTTCACCTCGGGATAGTCGTTGCGGAAAGCGAGCAGCAGCCTGGGGATCGTGCCGAGGATGCCCGAGCCGAAAATCGCGATGTCCAGGCGTCCCAACTTGCCTTGCCCCGCGCGCTGCGTGCGTTCGGTGGCCTGTTCGACGACGGAGCGGATGTTGCGCGCCTCCTCCAGGAACAGCTCCCCGGCCTGGGTCAGCTCCATTCCCTTCGGCGTGCGCGTGAATAGGCGCACGCCGAGTTCTTCCTCCAGTTGCTGGATCTGCCGCGTGAGTGGCGGCTGGGAGATGTGTAGGCGCGCAGCGGCGCGGCCGATGTTTTCTTCCTCGGCTACCGCGATGAAGTAGCGCAGGTGTCGCAGGTCCATGTCCTCGTGTCCCCCGTCAGTGGCCGTTTTCGAAACGATACCTTGAAGGTATTGAGCGTGCCAAATAATGGTATTGGACGGTAATTCTCGACATCGATAACTTCCTCCTCCAGATCGGGCGACGCGCGGCATTCACCGACGGAGCGCACCGATGGAAAAGAACTCGCATAAGGAGGAAGACATGGGGTCGAAGAAGTTGGCGTGCCGCGGTGCGCGGGAGATTCGTCTGCGGAAGGCGGTGGGCGCGGTGATCGGCGCGTTGGCGGCTATGTCGGGCGCTCATAGCGCCTTTGCATTCCAGATCGACATCGGCAATCCGGACGTCCGCATGACCTGGGACAACACCGTCAAGTACAGCGCCGCATGGCGCGTGCGCGGTGCCGATTCGAACGTCGCCGACAACTCGCTGGGCGTGCAGGCCAACACCAACGACGGCGACCTCAACTTCGACCGCGGGCTGATCTCCAACCGCGTCGACCTGCTGTCGGAATTCGACTTCCGCTACAAGCGCAACTTCGGCTTCCGCGTCAGCGGCGCCGCCTGGTACGACGAGGTGTACAACCGTCGCAACGACAATCCGGGCGCGCTCGGCGGCGCGCTGGTGAATTCGCGCTCGGCCGATTTCGACGAATTCACCGACGACACGCGCGACCTGCACGGGCGCAAGGCGGAGTTCCTGGATGCCTTCGTGTGGACGAACCTCACGCCCGGCGACATGAACGTGAACCTGAAGGCCGGGCGCTTCACGCAGCTCTACGGCGAGAGCCTGTTCTTCGGCAGCAACGGCATCGCCGCCGCGCAGACCTCGCTCGACCTGATCAAGGCACTGTCGGTGCCGAACTCGCAGTTCAAGGAAATCCTGCGCCCGGTGGGGCAGGTGTCGGCGCAACTGCAGGTGAGCCCGACCTTCTCGATCGGGGCGTACTACCAGGCCGAATGGCGCAAGACGCGCCTGCCGGCGGCGGGCTCGTACTTCAGCTTCGCGGACTTCGTCGACGAGGGCGGCGAGACCGTCATCCTCGGGCCGGGGGCCTTCGTGCATCGCGGCAAGGACATCGAGGCGAAGGATTCGGGGCAGGGCGGCCTGCAGCTGAAGTTCAAGGCGGGCGATACCGAATACGGCGTGTATGCCGCGCAATACCACGACAAGATGCCGCAGTTCTACCTGCGCCCCGGCGTGAATCCGCGCAACGGCAGCATCGGCGACTACGTGCAGGTCTTCGCGGAGAACATCCGCACGGTCGGCGCGAGCTTCAGCACGCTGCTCGGCGAGACCAACGTCGGCGGCGAGATCTCCTTCCGCGACAACATGCCGCTGGTGGCGAGCGGCAACACGGTGATCCTGCCGGGCAACACGACCGCCGACGGCGACAGCAATGCCGCCTTCCCGGTCGGTCGTACGCTGCACCTCAACCTGTCGGCGATCAGCGTGCTGTCCGCGAACGCACTATGGGAAGGCGCCTCCTTCATCGGCGAGTTCGCCTACAACCGCCGCCTGGAGGTCACCGACAACGCCAACCAGCTCGACCCGCGCGCGACGCGCGATGCGAGCGCGATCCAGTTCATCTTCCAGCCCGAGTACTTCCAGGTGCTGCCCGGACTCGACCTGCAGGTGCCGATCGGCGTGAGCTACGGCCTCACCGGTCGCTCGTCGGTAAACGGCGCGCTGTTCCCGTCGGAGCATGGCGGCAACGTCAGCGTGGGCGTGAAGGGCGAGTACCAGAAGACCTGGCAGGCCGGCATCACCTACACCCACTACATCGGCTCGCCCGGTTCGGTCATCCGCTACAACACCGCGGTGCCCGAGCTCTCGTACGACAACTTCCACGGCGACCGCGACTTCATCTCGCTGTCGGTCCAACGCACGTTCTGATTCCAGACATTCATAAATCGAGGAGACGAGAATGCACAAGCATCTGATTCTGTCGGCGGCGATTGCTGCCATGCTGAGCGGCGCGCAGGTCGCGCACACCGCGGTCGGCGCCGACGAGGCCGCCAAGCTCAAGACCACGCTGACCCCGCTGGGGGGCGAGAAGGCTGGGAACAAGGACGGCAGCATTCCGGAATGGAACGGCGGCGTCACCAAGCCGCTGTCCGGCAAGAAGATGGGCGACATCCCGACCGAGATCTTCGCCAACGAAAAACCCGTGCTCCAGGTCAATGCCAAGAACATCGCGCAGCACGACGCGCTGTTGTCGGACGGGACCAAGGCGCTGCTGCAGAAGTATCCCGAGTCGTTCCGGCTCGACGTCTATCCGACGCACCGCACCGCCGCGGCGCCGCAGAAGGTGTATGACAACGTCGCCAGGAACGCCACCCGCTGCAAGCTGAAGGACGGCGGCTACTCGATCGAGGGTTGTATCGGCGGCACCCCGTTCCCGATCCCGAAGGAAGGCGTCGAGGTGATGTGGAACTACCTGATGCGCGTCGAGGCGCCGTCGATCGAGTACCGCTTCAAGAACATCGTCGGCAACGCGGACGGCACGCACACGCTGGCGACGCGCAACGAGATATCGTTCCAGTACCCGCAGTACTACGAGGATGCGACCCCGGAAAGCTGGTCGGGCGAGTACGCCATGTTCCGCTTCAACACGCTGGAGCCCCCGTTCAAGGCCGGCGAGTCGCTGGTGATCCGCGACAGCGTCGACCAGAAGAACGCGCGCCAGGCATGGCAATACCTGGTCGGCCAGCGTCGGGTGCGTCGTGCGCCGACCGTCTCGTACGACACGCCGGACTTCGTTGCGTCCGGGGCGAACTACTTCGACGAGGTGCAGGGCTTCTTCGGCTCGCTCGACCGCTTCCAGTGGAAGCTGATCGGCAAGCAGGAAATGCTGATCCCGTACAACAACAACGGGCTGATCGGCGCGAAGCTGGACGACGCGCTTGCCAAGTTCCACCTCAATCCGGACCACGTGCGCTGGGAGCGCCACCGCGTGTGGGTGGTGGAGGCGAGCGTCGCGTCGGGCAAGCGTCATGCGGTGCCCAAGCGTCGCTACTACATCGACGAGGACACCTGGTTGATCGCGCTGGTCGATGGTTATGACGCCGAAGGCAAGCTGTGGCGTACCACCCAGGTCACGCCTTTCGTCGTGCCCTCGATCCCGGCGACGCTGATGAAGACCGCGACCGTGTTCAACCTGCAGGCAGGCACGATGAGCGTGATCCAGGCGCTCAACGGCGAGGACTTCAAGGTCGTGCCGCGCAAGCAGGAAACCTTCTTTACCGGTGACGCCGTCGCCGCCGAAGGCGTGCGCTGATACGCCTCCCCTGGTTGCGGATCCGGCCCTGATCCCTCTTCCTCCCGGGGCCGGATTCCGCCCTCCTGCATGTCCGATTCGTCGCCCGTCGCCGTATGGCGGCGCGCGGGATCGGTGTCGAACCGAGTACCGATGATGCGCCCAAATCTTCCAAGCATCCGCCGCACCGCGCTCACCGCCGCACTCCTGGCCATCGCCTGGCTGGGCGGTGTCGGTGGCGCGTTGGCCGCCCCCATTTCCGATCTGCTCGACCTGCCTGCTGCGGTCAATGCGCGTGCGGTGCGCTCGCTCCAGCTCGCGGTCGCGCGTGCCGGCGACCGCCTGGTCGCGGTCGGCGAGCATGGCACCGTGCTGTTGTCCGACGACCACGGCCGCAACTGGCGCCAGGCGCGCCGCGTGCCGGTGAGCGTCGCGCTGACCGACGTGCATTTCCCCACCGCGCAACTCGGGTGGGCGGTGGGGCACAGCGGGGTCGTGCTGCATAGCGCGGACGGCGGCGAAACCTGGGCGCGTCAGCTCGACGGCAAGCTGGCGGCCCAGATCGTTGTCGAGGATGCGCGCAAGCGCGCCGGCGAGAGCGAGGGCGGCGATCTCGACGCCGGCAATCGCGAGGCCGCCGCGCGCCGGCTGCGCGAGGCCGAGGGACTGGTCGCCGACGGCCCGGACAAGCCTTTCCTCGGCGTGCATTTCGCGGACGAGAGCCGCGGCTGGGTGGTCGGGGCCTACGGCCTCGCGCTGGCGACCAAGGATGGCGGCAAGAGCTGGACCTCGTTGATGGGGACGATCCCCAATCCGCGCGGCAAGCACCTGTATCAGGTGCGCGGCGATGCGAATGCGCTCCTCGTCGCGGGCGAGCAGGGCGCGCTGTTCCGCTCGACCGATGGCGGCAGCGCCTTCAGCGCGCTCGCGACCCCGTATGCCGGCACCTGGTTCGGCGCGCTGCGCACGCGCAGCGACACGCTCCTCGCCTTCGGCCTGCGGGGCAACGCCTGGCGCAGTGCCGACGGCGGGGCGAGCTGGGAGCGCATTGACGCCGGACAGCCGGTGACGATCGCCGCGGGCCGCACGCTGGCCGACGACTCGATCATCCTCGGTGACGCGAGCGGGCGGCTGCTGCGCAGCACCGACGGCGGTCGCAGCCTCGTCGCGCTGACCGTTGCGCCCACCTCCGGTCTCACCGGCCTCGTGCAGGCCGCCGACGGCGCCCTGATTCTTTCCGGACCGCGCGGACTCACGCGCATCGAGCCGGAACTCCTCGTTGCGGAAGTGAAAAAATGAGCCACGCCCACGCCATGCCCGCAGGCGTCGTCATCGGCGACCTCGCGGCCTTCGACTCGCGCTCCGGTTCGCTCGGCGAACGCCTGCTGTTCAACAACCGCCTCGTGATCGTCGTGCTGTGCCTGATCACGACGCTGGTGCTCGGCTATCAATCGCTCGGGTTGTCGCTGAATGCGGCGTTCGAGAAGATGATCCCCACCGGGCATCCGTACATCGCGAACTTCCTCGAGAACCGCAGCCAGCTCGCCGGCATGGGCAATACGCTGCGCATTGCGGTGGAAGCGAAGGAAGGAAAGATCTTCGACGCCGAGTACCTCGACACGGTGCGCAAGATCAACGACGAGCTGTTCCTGCTGCCCGGCGTCGATCGCCCCTACATGAAGTCGCTGTGGACGCCGGCGGTGCGCTGGACCGGTGTGACCGAGGACGGTCTCGACGGCGGCCCGGTGGTCCCGGACGACTACGATGGCTCGCCGGACAGCCTCGAGCAGGTGCGGCTCAACGTCGAGCGCTCGGGCGAGATCGGCCAGCTCGTCGCCGCCAACTACAAGTCCAGCATCGTGCTCGTGCCGCTGCAGGAAAAGATCGCCGAAACCGGGGCGCGCATCGACTACGCGCAGCTCTCCGAACGCATCGAGGAACTGCGTGCGAAGTACGAGAGCGACCGCGTCGGCATTCATGTCACCGGCTTCGCCAAGGTCGTCGGCGATCTCCTCGCCGGCCTGCAGCAGGTGATGGTGTTCTTCGCGATCGCCATCGCGATCTGCACCGCGGTGCTGTACTGGTACACGCGCTGCCTGCGCAGCACCCTGCTGGTTGTGCTGTGTTCGATGATCGCGGTGGTGTGGCTGCTCGGGCTGCTGCCGACGCTGGGCTACGAGCTCGATCCCTATTCGGTGCTCGTGCCCTTCCTGGTCTTCGCCATCGGCATGAGCCATGGCGCGCAGAAGATGAACGGCATCATGCAGGACATCGGCCGCGGCACGCACAAGCTGGTCGCGGCGCGCTACACCTTCCGCCGCCTGTTCCTGGCCGGGATGACCGCGCTGCTGGCCGATGCGGTGGGCTTCGCGGTGCTGATGGTGATCGACATCCAGGTCATTCAGGATCTGGCCGTCACCGCGAGCATCGGCGTCGCGGTGCTGATCTTCACCAACCTCGTGCTGCTGCCGATCCTGCTGTCCTACACCGGGGTGAGCCCGGTCGCCGCCGAGCGCAGCCTGCGCGCCGAGACGATGGAGGCGAACGACTCGGGGCACGGCAAGCACGCGTTCTGGGCCTTCCTCGACCTCTTCACCCAGCGCAAGTGGGCGACCATCGCCGTCGCCGCGGGCGTCGTGATGGGCTTCGTGGGTCTGGCGACCAGCTTCCAGCTCAAGATCGGCGACACCGACCCGGGCGCCCCCGAACTGCGCGCCGACTCGCGCTACAACCGCGACAACGCCTTCATGGTGACCAACTATGCGGCGAGCAGCGACGTGTACATCGTGATGGTGAAGACGCCGCAGTACGCCTGCGCGCATTACGACACGCTGATGTCGGTCGACGCGCTCGAACGCGAACTGCAGCAGCTGCCGGGCGTCGAGGCGACAAGCTCGCTCGCCGGCCTCGCGAAAGTGTCGCACGCCGGCATGAACGAAGGCAGCCTGAAGTGGTTCGAGATCCCGCGCTCGCAGGACATGCTGAACGCGATCATCACCCGCGCGCCGCGCGAACTCTTCAACCAGAACTGCGACCTGACGACGGTCTATGTCTACCTGAAGGATCACAAGGCCGACACGCTGACCAGCGTCGTGAACACGGTCGAGGCCTTCGCGGCGCAGCATGGCAGCGACGAGATCCGCTTCCTCAACGCCGCAGGCAACGCCGGCATCGAGGCGGCGACCAACATCGTCGTGCGCAAGGCCAACGTCGAGATGCTGTTCCTCGTCTATGCGGCCGTGATCGTGCTCGCTTTCATCACCTTCCGCTCGTGGCGCGCGGTGATCTGCGCCGTGCTGCCGCTGATGCTGACCTCGGTGCTGTGCGAGGCGCTGATGGTGTGGCTCAACATCGGCGTGAAGGTCGCGACCCTGCCGGTGATCGCGCTCGGCGTCGGCATCGGCGTCGACTATGCGCTGTATGTCATGACGGTCACGCTCGCGCAACTCAAGCACGGCATGAGCCTGTCGGAGGCGTACTACAAGGCGCTGCTCTTCACCGGCAAGGTCGTCGTGCTCACCGGCATCACGCTGGGCATCGCGGTCGCGACCTGGACGTTCTCGCCGATCAAGTTCCAGGCCGACATGGGGATCCTCCTCGCCTTCATGTTCGTGTGGAACATGTTGGGCGCGCTGATCCTGCTGCCTGCGCTGGGTCATTTCCTGCTGCGTCCGAAGAAAACCGTAGCCATCTGACACTGAGCCCCAGGAGACTGAACATGTACCGTCATTTGCTGGTGCCGCTCGATGGTTCCGAGCTGGCAACGAATCTCGTCACCCAGTCGGTCGAGTTCGCCCGCACGCTGGGCGCGCGCATCACCTTCTTCACCGCCCGCGAGGATTTCGGCGCGAGCGGCGAGGGCGCGCTGCAGCGCACGCTGGCGCCGCAGGACTATATTGATGAGGCCGCGGGCGACGCCTACGCCATCCTCGCCAAGGCGAAGGCTGCCGCGGGGCAGGTGGAACTGCGGTGCGACACCGTCGTGCGCACCGGGGCGCGGCCGTGGGAGCTGATCCTGCAGGTCGCGGAAGAGCGCGGCTGCGACCTGATCTTCATGGCCTCGCATGGCCGGCGCGGCCTGCAGGCGTTCGTTCCCGGCTCGCAGACGCAGAAGGTGCTGGCCCAGGCGCGCCTGCCGGTGCTGGTCGCGACCGTCGAGCGCAACATGCCTGCGGGTGCGGCGCGGGCGGCCATCGGGATCATCCTGGACGAGCATCGCTCGATCGCGTCCGTGCTCGCCGGGCTGCGCGCCGCGATGCGCGAGGCGCGCGAGCGCGACACCCTGCCGGACCTCGATTTCATTGCCGCCCTGCTGCACTACATCAAGTCCTTTCCCGAGGTGCTGCACCATCCGAAGGAAGAGCGGTTCCTCTTCAGCAAACTCGCGGCACGCACCCGCGACGCGGACGAAATCCTCGCGGTGCTGCGCCACGAACACGAGGAGGGCGGCGCGATTGTCGCGGATGTCGAGGCCGCCGTGGAGCGCTGCCGCACCGATCGTTCCTCACTCGTCACGCTCGCCCTGACGGTCGATGCCTTCATCGAATCGCAGTGGCGTCACCTCAACACCGAGGAAGAGATCATCCTGCCCGCGGCGCTGGAGCACCTCACCGAGGCGGACTGGCGGGAAGTCGAGCAAGCCTTCCGTGAAAACGGCGATTCCCGCGTCGGCGGCGAATACGACGAAGGTTTCAAAAAGCGCTTCGCGAAGCTGATGAATGTCACTGCAGCGGGGGATAATTGGCAGTAGCTTGAAAATTGCGAATACCAATGAGAGGGCATCGCTTGAACGATGCCCCCACACGGCGAGGAGAGACGTCCGGATGCAACACGAGAAGCTGATCGAGCAGTTCAACCTGCGCTCGCGGCTGCGCTTCAACCTCGACAGCGGGCACATCTGGCTCGGCGAGAACCGCATGCTGATGTTCCACGCGCAGGCCTTCGGCGCGCTGCGCAAGGAGCTGTTCGATTCGCTCGGCGCCAAGCGGGCGAAGGGCGTGCTGCTGCGCATGGGCTTCGCCTCCGGTCGCCATGACGCGGAACTCGCCTGCAAGCTCTCGAATCAGCTCAACCCCTACGACGCCTTCCAGATCGGCCCTGAGCTGCATGCCTTTGAAGGTCTGGTGAAGGCGACCATCCTCGACGCGAAGATCGACTGGGAGGCCGGCACCTTCTTCGGCGAGGTCGAATGGCAGAACTCGTGGGAAGCCGAGTCGCACATCCAGCACTTCGGCGTCGGCGAAGACGTCGCGTGCTGGAGCCTCGTCGGCTATGCGTCCGGCTACACCAGCTATTTCCTCAAGCGCTTCATCGTGTTTCGCGAAATGGAATGCACCGGTCGCGGCGACCCGCGTTGTTTCATCGTCGGCAAGCCGGCCGAGGCGTGGAACTTCGACGACGACTATCTCGACTACTTCCAGCCCGACAACGTCGAATGCAAGCTCCGCCAGTTGCAGGACGACGTCAAGCAGCTGACGGCCACCCTGTCCGCGCAGCAGACCCCGGCCGGCCGGCTCGTCGGCAGCTCGCCGGGATTCCGCGCCGCATTCGAACTCGTCAGCAAGGCCGCGAAGAGCCCGATCAGCGTGCTGCTGCTCGGGGAAACCGGCGTCGGCAAGGAGATGTTCGCGCGCTGGCTGCATGAGCACAGCGACCGCGCGGACCAGCCCTTCGTCGCGATCAACTGCGCCGCGATCCCGCACGACCTGATCGAATCGGAACTCTTCGGCGTGCAGAAGGGCGCGTACACCGGCGCGCAGCATTCGCGCCCGGGGCGCTTCGAGCGCGCCAACGGCGGCACCCTGTTCCTTGACGAAGTGGGCGACCTGTCGCCCGCCGCACAAGTGAAGCTATTGCGCGTGCTGCAGACCGGCGAGATCGAACGGCTGGGCGACGACCAGACGCGCAAGGTGAACGTGCGCCTCGTCGCCGCGACCAACGTGAACCTGCAAACAGCCATCGCCGAAGGACGGTTCCGCGCCGACCTCTATTACCGGCTCGCAACCTATCCCGTCACGATTCCGCCGCTGCGCGAGCGCAAGGCGGACATCCCCCTGCTGGCCGCGGCCCTGGTCGAAAAATACGCCCCGACCTACCACAAGAAGATCGAAGGCATCACCGACCGCGCGATGCAGGCGCTGCTCGCGCAAGACTGGCCCGGCAACGTGCGCGAACTGGAAAACCTGATCGAACGCGGCGTGCTGCTTGCGCAACCGGGCGGGCAGATCGAACTGGAGCACCTGTTCGCGGCCGGCGCCCCCGAACCGCAGAACGGCGTCGAGATCGGCCGCGAAGGCTTCATCGGTGATGCCGTGGAAGCGAACCGCGGCAGGCTCTACGACGCGCTGCTCAACGAAGGCTTCGATCTCGAAGCGCACGAGCGGCGCCTGGTCGAACTCGCGGTCCGGCGCGCGAACGGCAATCTGACCCACGCGGCGCGCCTTCTCGGTGTCACGCGACGCCAGCTTGCCTATCGCCTGAAGCAGGACGCGAACGCGTCCGAATAGTCCTCCAGCGTTCGGCCCCCGCTTGCGATCAGGCGCGCTCTGGCTGTACGGGTGTGACTGCCGTGCGGACGAAGACTTGATCGTGGCGCGCAAAGTCCCGCTGCTCGATGAGTTGCCGCGCTGTCGGCCCCTGACGACTCAGGCCGGGAAGCCTCATTCATGCCGCAGCAGATCGCCGAAGACAACGTGCTCGCCGTCCCGGCGATCGGCGCCAGGCGCGTCGTAGAGCACCAGCCAGCTGGGCTTGCCACCGGCGATTTCGGGCGGCAGGTCACAGATCGCCTCAGCGCGGTTCGTGCCACGCCCGTGGGGCAGCGAAACCGACTCTGTCAGCGCCGTTTCGAAACGCGCCGGTTCCCGGTTGGCTTTCATCGTGGGTCTGGCGAGCGGCCACTTGAAAACACGGATATCGCCGTTGAGCACCATAGTCGGACCGGCGAGGATATAGAGATCGTCACCAGAGAAGTGCAGGTCGCGGACGCCCAGGCCGTCGAGCTGCAGGAAGTGCTTGCGCAGCAGCGTGCCGCTGTCGTCCAGCGGTACCAGGTGCAGGTGATCGCCGCGCGCCTCGACCGCGATCTCGAGCAGCGCCGACCAGCCGCGCAGCACCGGGCCACGCAGGCCGAGCAGCAGCCGGTGTCCGTCCACCGCCAGACCTTCGATGTCGAAGCCGTTGTCCTTGCCCGGGATCGCCATGTAGGGCCCGAAGTGGGGGTCGTCGGCTAACGCGCGGGTGAGCAGATTCGCCTGCGAATCGCCCTTCAGCCGCAATGCCCGCCGACCGTCCTGCGCCTGGCGCACCAGGCAGGGCTCGCCCTGGGCGTCGGGTTCGACGGGCAGACACGCCAGCAGGCGGCGGTTACCGTCGAGCGCCACCTTCGCCAGCCGCTTGGCGTTGTCGGCGTGGTCCCGGTCCGGCTTGGCGTTCTTGCGCTTGAGGCCATGCGAACCGACCACCCAGAGGTAACCATCGGCCACCGCCATGCCTTCCAGATCGGCCTCGTCTTCGGCCGTACCGGGCAGTTCAAGCAGGTCGGCCAGCGGGAAATCGCGGGCTTCGCCAAAACGCAAGGCTTCGCGGCCCACGGCGTCGAGCCGGCGCAGGCGGTCCAGGCCACAGGCTTCGTCGCCTGCCACCCAGAGCCAGTCGCCGGTAAAGGCCGCACCCGACAAATTGTTTTGAACCAGGGAGCCGGGCGCGAACTCCAGACGAACGGCGTTCGGGTTTCGGGTGTTGGGCATAGGACGTGTTCTCCGGAAGATGCAGCGCTCTATGAAGTCTGCGGATTGGAAAGAATTGCCGAGACATCCGTCTTTCTGGCCTCTGACGCTGCGAAAAACATTTTCGGACAGGAAATCGTGGTCGATGGCGGCTATACCGTCGGGTAGCGTGAGGCGCTTGGCGAAACCGCTCTCGTGAACTGCAGCGCCGGCGAGGGCGGAAGGGCCGGGGCTGGCGGTTCGAACCAGTCGGTGAATGAACAGCGTCACGGCGCGGCGCGCACCGGGATGAGTGGGGTGGGGGCGGGCCATACGCCGCGCTCGACAAGCCGCGCGCCCTCGAATACCAGCCAGCTCTGCGCGCCGTAGTGAGGCAGGGGGCGCAGCAGCGCCCGCAGCGATTCCGCGTCCCGCGCCGAGATCACCGCCACCGGTGCGCCGGCCGGGACCGCGACGGTCCACACCTGGGCGCTGCCGCGACCGGCCAGACGCTCCGGCCGGGGCGGCAGGCCGGCGCGTTCCAGCGCAGCATCCACGTCCGCGTGCAGGCCGGCCAGCAGCACCGGCCCGCTTCCCTTGGTGATCTCGCCCGGCGCGATCGCATGGGGGCTGACTTCGAACAGGCGCTGGGCCAGCGCGACGCTCGCTTCACGCACGTCCGGCGCAGCAGAGGCCTGCGCCAGATAAGGATTCCGCGCAATGACCCACTGCCGCAGGATGGGCGGCAACTGTTCCTGCCCGAGCATGCGCCAGACCTGCAGTTCGGGGTCCAGGCGTACGCCTGTGGGCATCGCCACCACATCCAGCGTAACCGCCTGCCGCGCCTTGTCGACGTCGATCCAGCGCATTTCCGCGCGGTCGGGAAAGACAAGCTGCACGGGAAGGTGCAGGGCATAGGCCGGCGCGTTCTGCTCCACCGCGAGCGTCAGCCGCGCACCCTCCGCCGTGCGGCGTGCATCGGCTGCGGTGATCCTGACCGCCGGGCCGCCCGCACGGTTGATCCACTGCTTGAAGAAGGCGTCCAGAGACCGCCCCGAGGCGCGCTCGAAGGCCGCCTGCAGGTCGCTCCAGGAGGCGGTGCGGAAGTTCTGCGTCTGCCAGAACGCACGGATGCCGCTCCGGAAGGCCTCCTCGCCGATGGTGTCGCGGAGCATCACGAACAGCATCGCCGCCTTGCCGTAACCCACCGCCGCCGCAGCGCCGTGGGTGCGGGAGCGGAAATCGGCCAGCGACTGGTGGTCACCCGCGGGTACGGCGGCAAAATCGCGCAGCCATCCCAGCCGCATCGCGCCGGCCGCCTCGGCGGACTCCGATTCCTTGTAGGCGTAGTCCGCCATGAAGGTGGTCAGCCCCTCCGACCAGTTGCCTTGGGCAAAATCGACGTAGACGCCGTTCCCCCACCAGTTGTGCAGCACTTCGTGGCCGAGCGAGGTCGCGCGGATGAACGGCAGCTTCAGCACGTCGGCGCCGAGGTAGGTCAGCGTCGGCATGCCGAACCCGGTCGGCAGCGGGCTCGCCACCACCGAGAACTCGGTGAACGGATAGGTCCCGATCTCCTTTCCATAGCGCTCGAGGTAGCGCTGGCTGTCGTCCAGATAGCCCTCGGCAAGGCCGGGGATGGCGTCCAGATCCCGGAAGAAGTAGGTGCGCAGGCGCACCGGCTCCGCTGACGCCCGCGGCATCATCTTCTCGCGGACGACCCAGGGGCCCGCCATGAGGTCGATGCCGTCGGCGGGCTGCGCGAATTCGAAGCGTGCCCGGTAATGGCCAGATCCGTGGCCCGCAAGTTCTTCGGACTTCAGCCGCCCGGCCACCAGCGCCCGCTGGTTCCCCGGCATGGTCAGTGTCACGTTGTATGCGAACAGCGCCGCCGGCCGCGGATACCACCCGCCGCCGGAGGGCAGGAAGCTCCCTTCCGCCGAGGCCACCGGCGACAGGCCCTGGACCACGTCGCGATGATCGAGCGTGCGGTCCAGGGCGGGCAGGGTGCCGGCATATTCGAGATGCAGCCGCTCGGCGGCGGGAGGCAGTGCGACCTGCCAGGTGCGGATGAAACCGCGGCGTTCCGCTGGGCGGACCGCAACGGGCTTGCCGTCCGCCGTGGCAGCGGTCACTTCCAGCGCCTCGTGCAGCTCGAAACGGAAATCGCGGGAAGCTGGGGACAGGTCGGCCCGCACCGCGAGGCGGCGCGTGGCGGGATCGAGCTCGACCGCGAGCTCCAGGGTCGGGGCCTCCGCCCGCGCCGCGGACGGGAAAAGGAACAGGATGGGGAGCAGAACAGCGAGCAGAACCGCCACAAGGGCTGACACCACTCGCGCGAGGGAACCCGTCTTCACGGCGCGGGGGGGAATTTGACGACGAGATCGACCGTCTCGTTGCCGCGCTTCACGCGCATCGGCAGCCAGCTCCCCGGAGGCTGCGCGCGCACCGATGCGATCACCGACCGCAGCTGCTTCGCGGGCTGGCCCCCCACTTCCACCAGATGGTCGCCGTTCTTCAGGCCCGTCTTGTCGGCCAGGCTCCCGGCGGTGACGTTGGCGATGCGTACGGCGCCACCGTCCTCATCCAGCCGCACGCCGAGCCGCGGGGGCTCCGGCTTGGCCGCCGCGTACGTCGGCAGCGCGAACACGGCGTCTGCGAAGCCGGTACGAACGTCCTCGCAGTTGAAGTCCGCCGGCACGGGGAGCAGGGTGCCGATGCGGGTCACACCGAGGTTGCGCAGCTGATGGGGCACGCCATGGCCGTAGCGGATATGGCCGCTGCCCATGACGCCCACCACCAAGGGCTTTTCCCCCGCCGGTCCCGCGGACAGAGCCCGCGCCAGGGCTTCAGCCATCGCCCGGTCCCAGGTGGTCTGCGCCTCGACGAAGTGGGCGAACGCCGCATCGCCGCGCGCCGCCTTGTCATCCGCCGTGCCCTTCCGGGCCGGGTGTTCGCGATACACCTGGAACAGAACGTCGCGATAGTCCTCGGCCGGTGCCGCGGGGCGGCCCACGCCTTCCCGCTCTGCCGGCGGGATCGCCTCCCAGCCCTTGTCGGCGATGGCGCGGGTGAGCTGCTGGTCGACGTTCAGCGCGACCATGCGAATACGGTTGATGCGGGCGAATTCGAACAGCGGCAGATACAACTCGGCCGGCAGGTTCCACACCTTGTCCCACTGGGACTGCTCCAGAAACTCCTTGACCGTGAGTTCCCCGGCCACCCAGCGGTCCAGCGCCGGCTGCACACGGCGCGGGAACATCTCGAAACCCAGCACCATGTTCGGCCGCTGGACATGGAGGGCGGCGAGCGCCTGCAACTGCCAGCGGTGATGGTCGTGCTCGTCGTGGAGCTCACCGAGCAGCACAACGTCGCGCTTCGCCATTTCCGTCAGCAGCGGCAAAGCGCTCGTGACGCGCGGCCGCTCCCCGTCAAGGCTGCTCCAGGCAGCGGGTGTGAGACAGGCGGAGGCGGCGGCCGCGGTGGGGAGGTCGCGGGCGGCGGCCCCGTCGTGGAAACCGGGTGCCGCCAAAGCGATGGCGGCCGTGAACAGGCGAACGAGGTTCGAGGTCATCGCTTTCCGAGAGTGCGGTGGCATATCTCCGATTGCATCGTGGGCGCCGAGTTCCCGGAGGGGAAGAACTCTGGCATGCGTCTGGCGTCACTTCGCTGTCCTGCCAGCCTTCGCCCGAGGGCAGGGCAGGGGCAAATCGTCAGCTGGCCGCTTCGGGCCGCGGGTGTTCGAGGAAGAAGCGCAGCAGGTGCTCGGCCGCATCCGGGTCTTTGGGATCTATATAAGAGCCGCACGCACTGCCGCCGTATTGGCTCGCCGCGCGGTGAGCCCCCAGGCCCCTGGTGCTCGGCGAAACCGGCGTCGGCAAGGAGATTTTCGCGCGCTGGCTGCACGAGCACGGCGACCGCGCGGACCAACCCTTCGTCGCGATCAACTGCGCCGCGATTCCGCACGACCTCACCGGCAACCGCTCGGCGGAAACTCCTATACTGTCATTTCCGCAATCGCCCGACGGCGCCGCCAGTGACTGCGCATCCTATCCGGACAAGAGGCAGGAAGATCATGGGCAGATTAGCGCCACCTGAGGCCGTGCCTGTGCGATGGCAAAAGGCGGGATCACGGAACGAATTCACGGCCGATTCGATTCGGACACGGCCCAAGAATCCGGTGTCGCAAGTCGGCGTCGCCGCGCTGATCGACGTCGAATCGCTGCGTTCGTTTCTCGACGGGCTGTCCGACCTGGTCGGTATCGCCACGGCGTTGCTCGACCTCGACGGCAACATCCTGCAGAGCGCCGGCTGGCAATCGGCCTGCACGGCCTTCCATCGCGCGGTTGCGGGTTCGGCCGTCAATTGCACCGAGAGCGACCTCTTTCTCGCCAGCCATCTGCGAAAGGGCGAGTTTGTCGATTACAAGTGCAAGAATGGATTGTGGGACGTCGTCACGCCCGTATTCGTCGGCAAGGAGCATCTCGGCAATCTCTATTGCGGCCAATTCTTCTACGACGACGACGTCGTTGACGAAAGCTTCTTTGCGGCCCGGGCCGAGCGTTTCAACTACGACAAGACCGCGTATCTGGCGGCCATCGCCGGCATCCCGCGCTTCAGCCGCGAGAAGGTGCGCAGCGTGATGGGCCTGGTCGTCAACCTGGCTGCCTACCTGTCGCATCTGTCGCTGACCAATCTGCAACTGCGCGAAAGCCAGGGGCGCATGGAAGCGCTCATCAATGCCTTGCCCGACCCGGTCTGGCTCAAGGATACGAACGGCGTGTACCTGTCCTGCAACCGGGCGTTCGAGCGCCTGGTAGGCAGTACCGTCGCTAAAATCGTCGGTCGCCGCGACGAAGACTTCTTCCCGGCCGAACTGGCCGAATTCTTCCGCGGCAAGGATAGGGAAACCATCGCCGCCGGTGAGCCGCGCCGCAACGAGGAGCTGGTTCCGGCGGCCGACGGCGGGCCGGCGATCCTGCTGGAGACCGTAAAGGCACCATTGCCCGGCGCGGATGGGGCGCCGGCCGGCGTCCTCGGGATCGCGCGCGACATCACCGAGCGCAAACGGGCCGAGGACCGGATCCGTTTTCTCGCCCACCACGACGGACTGACCGGCCTGCCCAACCGCAGCAGCCTTTACGAGCGCATGGAACAGAGCATCGCCATGGCTCGGCGATGCGGCAAGGCGATGGCCGTCATGCTGATCGACCTCGACGGCTTCAAGTCGATCAACGACACGCTCGGTCACCACGTCGGCGATCGACTGCTGATCGAGGTCGCAAAACGCCTCGAGCACTCCGTGCGGCACAGCGATATCGTCGCCCGGCTGGGCGGCGACGAATTCGTCGTCGCCCTGACCGCGATCGAAAATATCTCGGATGCGGCCGAGGTCGCCGCCAAGATCGTCGATCAGCTCGCCGCGCCTTATCCGATGGTCGACCATGAGTTGCGCACCTCGCCGAGCATCGGCATCTGCTTCTATCCCGACGATGCCACCGAAATCAACGAGCTCGTCAAGAATGCCGATATCGCGATGTACCGCGCCAAGGCGGCCGGCCGGTGCAATTTCCAGTTCTATACCGAGGAGATGCGGACGGCCGTCGCTGAGCGCGTAACGGCGGAGAAGGCGCTGGAGGTCGCGCTGACCGAAGGACAGTTCGTCCTGCATTACCAGCCGCAGATCGAGCTCGACAGCGGCCGGGTCGTCGGCGTCGAAGCCCTGGTGCGCTGGCGTCATCCGGAGCGAGGAACCATTCTCCCGGGCGACTTCATTCCCCTAGCCGAAGAAACCCGACTGATTCTGCCGCTCGGCAAATGGGTCCTCGAAGAAGCCTGCCGGCAGCTCAAGCGCTGGCACGACGCGGGGCTGAACGAGCTGGAGATGTCGGTGAACTTGAGCGCGATCCAATTCCAGGAAAAGGACCTGCCTGACTTGGTCAAGCAAGCCGTGGAGCGTGCTGGCGTGCCTGCCAGTTGCATTCATCTGGAGATCACCGAATCGATGGCGATGCGGAATCCGCAGCAGAACATCGTGATGATGAAGGCGCTGACCGATCTGGGCGTCAAGGTGGTCCTCGACGATTTCGGTACCGGCTACTCATCGCTCGCCTATCTGAAGCTCTTTCCCATCGACATTATCAAGATCGATCGCTCATTCGTGAGGGATCTCGAAACAGACGAGAACGACTCAGCGATCTGCGAAATGACGATGCTGCTGGCGCGAAAGCTGGGCCTGCAGGTGGTGGCCGAAGGGGTCGAGACGGAGGCTCAGCTCAACTTTCTGGGGAGCATCGGGTGCCAGAGGATTCAAGGGTATTTGTTCAGCAAGCCCATCGCAGCCGAGCAGGTCGAGGAATTTGTTGAAGGCTTTCGGGCGCCGCGGGTGGAAGTGGAGCGTGGCTAGGCTGCTCGGATCGGGCGCGTGGCTGAAGGGCGGCGAAGGGCAAAGTGGCTGGCCCGTTGGGATAGGGATCGTGGGCATTGCCTGCAGCCGCCGACGATACTAGAACGGTGGAAAGGCTTCGCTTCTGCGCGGAGCGGCAGTTGTCTTCGACCTCATCGACAAGAGGGGCAGCGAAATGAGCAATGCCAACCGAGAGCTGGTCAAGTTGTGGTTCGAGCAGGTGTGGAACAAGGGCGACGAGAGCGTGATCGACCGGCTGATGTCACCGACCGCGACGGTCCACGGGCTAGGTGCTGCCGACGACAAGCCGGTCAGCGGTCCCGAAGGATTCAAGACCTTCTTCCGGGCCTTCCGCACGGCCTTCCCCGACATCAGGATCCGTATCCTGCGCACGATCTGCGATGGCGACATGGTGGCCTGCCACTGCGCCGTCACGGCGACACACACCGGCGGAGGCCTCGGAGTTGCCCCGTCCAAAGCGCCGATCGAGATCTATGGCGTTTCGATCGCGAGAATCGAGAATGGCCAGATCCAGGAAGGCTGGAACTGCTACGACTTCTTGTCCCTCTATCAGCAGATCGGCCTGCTTCCCAAGCTGGCTGAGAAGCCAGGGGAAGCGCCGCCGCTCGCGTGACTGGCTACTTCCGCCGGAACGGCAGGAATTGGCGAGAACTGCCGCAGCTGGAAGGTCATCTGTTTCGGCCGGCAGGCGCTGCGTCTCGGCGGCCGAGTGGGCGGATAAAGTTGTGGGCTGTCCCCTATTTCACCTAAAGATTCCAGCACTTAGGCCAACCCAACCGGGGTTGGCCTTTTTGTTCCATGGTCGATGTCTGGTCGCAGCTGGATCACACCCAGTACACCCAAGTCACGCACGGAGCCGATCTTCGCGTCGAAACGGCAACGACTGCCCGCAGGCCATTCCAAGCTTGAGAGCACCGCGCGCTACCTCGGCATCGAAGTCGATAATGCCTTGGAGATATCCAAGCAAATCGAGATCTGATGGTGACTCGGCCGCTGGTCGCACGCGTTCGGCACGACTGACGGACGCTCGCGGGCTAGATGCTGGAGGGGTCGTATCGGCCAGGAGCAGCTCCTCGGGTCCGCGTGTCGGGCGCCCGTTCCTGGCTAGGTGCGGAGTTCGTAAACCGCCATTAAACTATGCCGTGATGGCATAGAACAATCTCATGAGACGTGGCGTAGACAGCCGTCCTTCGAGGGAGGAAGAATGATTGATGAGCGGGCCGTAGTGACGGCCAAGTTCTGGGAGGCGCTGCGCTCGTTGCGTGCTTCCTCCGGGCTAAGGGAAAGTGAGTTCGAGCAGTTCGCGCTGATGGTACTCGGGCTCGCCTGCGTGGCGGAGTCGTCCTGGCGTTGGGCGGATGAGGCAGTCGTCCGGACGCGAAGGTTTTTTGAACTTTTGAATACGGAAGGACCACACTGGAATGAAGCTCAGTTTCGGCAAGTATGGAACGACGCTTGCGACGCACTGACCGGCATATTCAAAGCTGATGTTCCAAGAGAGCCGGCTTCCTCCGAAGCATGCCATCGCATCGTCAGGCTCCTCAACGGCTTTGAGTGGAGTTGGGGCTCCAGAGCAGAGTTTCTGACGGAATGCTTTGACGAGGTGTTTCACCGAGTCGTCGGCCGCCTGACGGGAGCAGGGTACCGCAGTGGTGACACGGCAGCGGCTCTGGCCGCTCACCTCTCCGCGCACGTCGACCGCCTCTCTGAGTACTTCGCCACGACAGGCGAATGCGCCGTGTTGCGGCGGACGGTCTTCGATATTGGATCGACCGCGCGTGTCGCGGTAATTGACCGCTTGCACTTTCTTGTCGGTCTGCGGCTGGCCCTGCACGGCATCAATGCCGAGGACAAGTTGCCAAGCGAAGGCGACCTTGCATCGTTCTTCGGCGGTTCCTTTTTGTTGGTCGATCATCCGCGCCGAAACGCCACTGTGCGGCGTCCGCATTCGCAAATATGGGCTGATCAACAGACGTCGCTAGAGGCCCTCGACCATCTCCTCCAGAACCGTTCCGATTTCGAAGTGGGCCTGATCGTTGTTCCTGGTGCGGATCGATCGGCCGGTGGGTGGCGCAGCGAGCTGCGAGCGCACCTTGTACAGAGCGGTCGACTGCTCGCGGTGATCGATTTGCCGCAGGAACGCAGCAATCGATCTCGCAAGTCGATCTCAGCTTGGCTCCTTGCGGAAGGAGGACGTTCCGGCAACGATGTGCTCATGCTGGACGCAAAGAGCCTCGCAGGCAGCGGGGAGCTTCGCGACGCCAGCCTATTGATGGAATTCATGGCGGCCATTGTGTCGTTCGGCGTTCCGGAGGGTTGGCCTTCGCCAAGATCTGCGAGATCGCGCCGGTCTAGTTCGGACGACCTCGACGCGATGCTTAACTCCTTCTTCAAGGACGGGTATCGAGACGTTGAGGGTGTCTGCCGACGGGTGCGACCAAGCGAAATTGAGGCGAACGGTTTCAAGCTTGCTGCGTCTGCCTATCTCAGCAATGCCGTGAGGCGCAAGACCTTCATGTCGCTACTCAATAGTGAACCAATAGTGGCGGCCCTACGGCGAGGACAGGATCACGGCACGCGAATTTACGTCATCGGCAACAACGGCGAAGGCAAAAGCATGCTGCTCGCCGATCTGGCGGAGCGCCTAGTACAGCAAGGCCGACGCGTGGTGGGCGTCTCGTTCGGATTGACCGATAGATTTCCGTTCGAGCGACCGAAGAACGACGGACAACCCTTCATCTATGTTGGGGCTCGAACGTCCGAACGTGGCATCGCGCTGGGCCGCACTGCCGCGGACGTACATCGCATGGTGCGCGAGATACATGTGAGCGCCCCTCGGCTCAACGTCTTTGATACGATCGTGAGGCACCTCGGCTTCGGCGAGCGTAGGTACCTAGTGCCGCTTGGTCTAGGCAGCTCGTTCGATGACGATCGAGCACGCTATGCCGAACTGCAGCAACTCACGGAGAGCGCTGACGACAACGCGCGCATCTTTCAGCGCGCGACACCCAACAGGTATGCACTAGGTCTGATGCGGCAGGAATCGCAGAGCTCCATCACTACCTTCGGCGAGTTGAGCTCTGGCGAGCAGCAATTGTTGATTCTCGCGCTCAAGCTCACGGCTTACGCCGCTGATAGCACTGTAATATTGGTCGACGAGCCTGAGTTAAGTCTTCACGTGAGTTGGCAGCGCGCCATCCCCACGATGCTGGAAATCGTTAGCTCTCGCCTTGGCTGCTCAATCGTCGTAGCGACACACTCACCTGTCATCGTAGCTAGCGCGACCCATCGTGACGACCTGTGCTTTGTCGCGCGCAGGCATGCGCTGACTGAACTCAGCCTTCGCCAGCGTCGATCGGTCGAGACGGCGCTTTTCGATGGATTCCGAACCTATACGGCGAACAATCGGCAGGTGCATGAGCGGTGCGCCGCCATGGTGTCGCAGGCCATCCAACGTCTCAACGCTCCGTCGCCCATACAGGATGCGGAACTTCCGACGGTGAAGTCGCTGCACGAAGAGCTGGAGTTAATGGAGCGAATCATTCAGATGGCGGGCTCGGCGCAGTTGTCGCATGCTCGGCAGGACCTTGAGCTGGTTTCGCACACACGGGCGGCCCTCAATGAACTCGTTGCAATCGAAGGAGGAGGCACATGAGTTGGTTCGCGGGAGCCCATCCGTTACCAGCCGAGATGCGTCGGGAAGTCCAGCTGTACCTGCACGTAGCGCATGTAGCCAAAAAGCATGTCCCGCGCACGCGCGTGGTGCTTCGAGATCTTTGGAAGCAATCACGCAGACGCCCATATATCGACGTGTGGCCGATGCTTGATGCAATGCAGGATGTCACGACGCGTGGGACGATCACAGGTGCGGCCATCAAGTCTGCCTTCAGGCGCAGACTGTTGGAGCTGCAGGGCGGGCGTTGTTGCTATTGCCGCCGCTGGCTGGTCAGTACCGCGTTTGCCAAGCCTATTGAGCATATCCTGCCGCGGCGACGCTATCCGCAGTTTTCGATCGAGTTTTGGAATCTGGCGGTAGCGTGCAGCGATTGCAACGGTGCCAAGAAAGATCACGTGTGGGGGACTATTTCCACAGTGCGACGCCGGTACCCGAGACCCAGAGAGTTCACTGATGCTTTTCATCCGCGGTTTCATCGATACGATGAGCATGTCCGCTACGTGAGGCTGGAAACAAACGCGACCACTGTGGCGCTGTTCACCGGGCTGACGCCCCAAGGACGGCACCTTTGCAGAACCTTGCTGCACAGAATCGCAGCAAAGGAGACCTTGGTCGAGAACAACCCGGCCTTAGCACCCGCGATGGACCAGATCCGCAGCTTCGAGGTCAAGGCCGAGGGCCTGCGTCTTGCAAAGTTCGACACTTTTCGAGAAGCTCTTGAGGAAAGCTTTCTTCACCTAATTAGCTAGGTTGTCAGTGGCGCAGAGCAGCCTTCTCAATACGCGGGCGTATTCACAGCTCGTGAGCGCTACGAACGACGCTTTGCGGCGATACTGCGAGTTCAGAAATCGGCTGAGACTGGCCGCAATTGTCTTTTGCGGATGTTGATACCGCCAGCTCGATGAACCAGAGACCTGTCCGCTCGACGACGGTGGGCGTTGTGCGGCAGCTGTCTGCACAACTGCAACCGCTCAACCAACTCAGGCCGGCTGGCAGCAAAGGCCGACTAGGCGACGGAGACGAACAGGCCGCGACCGGGCGAATTCCGATCGGAACACCCCGCGCGTCGCGCGGGCGCACCAAGCCGGCGCCCGGTTATGGAGTTCTCGCTGCCGATGCCGGCCATTCAGCAGCGGCGAGATTGATCACTTCGAGCCGTGCGTCTCGTAGTAGCGCGCAATGGCAGGAATCCCGGCGATCCGGTCGACGAAGGCCGCTAGCTTTGGCGTTACGGTCTCGACCAGGTCGGCTGGAATGTGGTCCAGCTTGCCGGAGCCAAGCCAGCGCAGGACGACGAAGGCCTTGAGGTCGGCCACGGTCAGGCGATGGTCCGCACAAAACTCGCCACCGTGACCTTCGAGCTGGTTCTGCAGCCATCGCAAATAGCGTGGCAACGTTTCCGTTGCCAGCTCCTCGCGGGCGTTTTTCAGCATATCCCCGGTCATTCCGAAGGTCGCCACGAGTTTTGTGTTGATGTCTTCAAGCGCGCCCATCACTTCGTCGCAGAACAACGCTTGCAGGTCGTCTTCAGGGTAAAGCCCGGCGAGCTTGCCGGCATAGCGCGTAATCGCGTCGCTCTGGGTGACCTGCACGTCATTGATGTGAAGAGTCGGAACCTGTTTCAGCGGCGTGGTTCTACGGATCTCTGGAAAATCGCCAGGCGCAAAACGATTGTCCTCGAACGGAATGCCGCCGATGTGCAGGGCCAGCCGCGCGGGCTCCGCCCGTCCGCCGGAAAAATCGAAGTAAGTAAGCTTGAGTTTATCCATGGGTCCTTTGTCGTGCGTGCGCGCAGCGTTGTGGGTCGGGGAGCCCTGCGATCGGGCCGGAGCAGGCGGGTACTGCAAGAAATACGTATAGGCCACGTCGCGCGGGCATGCAAGGGCATCCAGTTCGTCCAGGAAAACTTGTGCACCGCACCGTGACACTTTTGTAAGGCGAAATCCGCCGATGGACAAAAGTGTCAGCGGGGAATTTCACCCAATGGGTGCGCAAATTTTCCCAACGTCACAAAAACAACGACTTACGGCGCATGGCACGGCGGGTGCATTAGTAGGCCTGAGGGCGGCATAAGCGAGTTTGATTGATCGCCCCGAGTGACGAAAACGTCAGCCCCCGTCCAGCGGCGTGAAAACGACCCCGAGACGCAAGGGCAGGCGAGTCAGAGTCCTACGAATAGAGGAGACAAGAGACATGGCAATGACAGGCGTACTTCGCCCCGGTCACGCGCAGGTTCGGGTGCTGAATCTGGAAGAGAGCGTACGGTTCTACCGCGACGTGCTCGGTCTGGTCGAGACCGGCCGTGACGCGCAGGGCCGCGTGTATTTCAAATGCTGGGACGAGCGCGATCACAGCAGCTACGTGATCCGCGAGGCCGACAGTGCGGGCCTCGACTTCTTCGCCTTCAAGGTGCTCGACAAGGCCACGCTGGAGAAGCTCGACGCCGACCTGCAGGCCTACGGCCTGAAGACCGAGCGTATTCCCGCGGGCGAGATGCTGGCGACGGGCGAGCGCGTGCGCTTCGAGCTGCCGTCGGGTCACCTGATGGAGCTGTACGCGGAGAAGACCGCCGTGGGCAACGGGTTGGGCGTCGTCAATCCGGCGCCGTGGGGGCGCGAGCGCGAGCATGGCATCGGCCCGGTGCGCCTCGACCACGCGCTGCTGTACGGCCCGAACGTGGCCGAGGTGCAGAAGATCTTCACGGAGGTGCTGGGCTTCTACCTCGTCGAGCGCGTGCTCACGCCGGACGGCGAAAACAACGCGGCGATCTGGCTGTCGTGCTCGCACAAGGTGCATGACATCGCCTTCGCCGAATACCCGGAGAAGGGCAAGCTGCACCACTGCTCGTTCCTGATGGAGACGTGGGAGCAGGTGCTGCGCGCGGGCGACATCATGTCGATGAACAAGGTGGCGGTGGACATCGGCCCGACCCGTCACGGCGTGACGCGCGGCTGCACGATCTATGCGTGGGACCCGTCCGGCAACCGCTTCGAGACTTTCATGGGCGGCTACCAGCCGTATCCGGACAACACCGAGCCGCTGACCTGGACCTTCGACAACTTCGGCCAGGGTCTCGACTACCCGCAGCGCAAGCTCCACGAAACCTTCCTCACGGTCGTGACCTGAGCGGAGTGCGCGCGATGAGCAGCCAGCATTCCCCGAACGTGATGGCGCCCGCCGGCTTCGATATCACGCGCCGCTTCGTGCGTGTGACCGGAGCACGGTCCGGCGGCTTCGTCGAATTCGATTTCGCGGTCGGCGAACCCGAGCTTGCAGTCGAGATGATCCTGACCCGCGAGGCCTTCGCCGAGTTCTGCGAACGCAACGCGGTCGAGATCCTTCCCCCGGTGGCCGACGTCGATTCGACGGACGCCTCGACCGGCGACTCGAAGGAATCGAGCGACTGGGACTGGCGGCTCGCCGACGCGACCCGCACCCGCTTCAGATAAACGGAAATCCGCGCTCCCGCCGTGGAGCGCGTTTCAGGAGACACACATGCAGATCGACCTCCGCACGGTGAGCATCCAGCCGCTGCGCCAGACTTTCGACCACCTGGCCCGCCGCTTCGGCGACAAGCCGGCGTCGCGCTACCAGGAAGGCAGCTACGACATCCAGGCCGCCGAGAACCTGCACTACAAGCCGACCTGGGATCCCGACCAGGAGCTCTACGACGCGAAGATCACGAAGATCGTGATGCAGGACTGGTACGCGCTGAAGGATCCGCGCCAGTTCTACTACAGCACCTACACGCTGGCGCGCGCCCGCCAGCAGGACGCGACCGAATCCAACTTCTCCTTTGTCGAGTCGCGCGGACTCGCCGACATGCTGCCGCCCGCGGTGCGCGAGATGGCGCTGAAGCTGCTGGTGCCGCTGCGCCACGCCGCGTGGGGCGCGAACCAGAACAACACGCTGATCTGTGGCTACGGCTACAGCACCATCTTCACGCAGCCGTGCATGTACCACGCGATGGACAACCTCGGCATCGCGCAATACCTGTCGCGCCTGGGGCTGCTGCTCGGCGACACCGAAGCGCTGGACGAGGGCAAGGCCGCATGGCTGGAAGGCTCCGCGTGGCAGCCGCTGCGCCGCTACGTCGAGGACACGCTGGTGCTGCGCGACCCGTTCGAAGCCTTCGTCGCGCAGAACGTCGCGCTCGACGGCCTGCTGTACCCGCTGGTGTACGCCCGTATCGTCGATGACTACCTGTCGGCGCAGGGCGGCTCGGCCGTCGCGATGCTCACGCAGTTCATGACCGACTGGTTCGACGAGACGAAGAAGTGGGTCGATGCCGTGCTGAAGGTCGCTGCGGCCGAGTCCGACAGCAACCGCGCGGTCTTGCAGGACTGGATCCGCGCGTGGAGCACCCGTGCCGCGTCGGCGCTGCTGCCGGTGGTGGAAATCGCGCTCGGCGCACAGGCCGACGACGCCGTCGGCGAGCAGCTCGCGGACTTCCGCGTGCGCATCCAGAAAACCGGCATCACGCTCTGAGAGGCCCCGCATGTCTACCGTATTCATCGCCCTGCAGGCCAACGAAGAAACCCGCCCGATCATCGAGGCGATCGAGATCGACAACCCCCTGGCGGTCGTCAATCGCCAGCCCGCGATGGTGAAGATCGACGCGCCGAACCGGCTGGTGATCCGCAAGGAAACGATCGAGGAGCAGATCGGCCGCGAGTTCGACCTCCAGGAACTGCACATCAACCTGATCACGCTCGGCGGCAACGTCACCGAAGACGACGACTCGCTCACGCTGAGCTGGGCCGAGTAATCGGGCCACGAGTTTGGGTAAATTGAGGAGACCGACATGGATATGAAAGTTGCGAAGAAGAAGCTCGGCCTGAAGGAGAAGTACCGGCTGATGACGCGCGATCTCGGCTGGGAGCCGACCTACCGCGCCAAGGACGAGGTGTTCCCCTACGTGAATTACGAGGGGATCAAGGTGCATGACTGGGACAAGTGGGAGGACCCGTTCCGCCTGACGATGGATTCGTACTGGAAGTACCAGGCCGAGAAGGAGCGCAAGTTCTACGCGATCATCGACGCCCATGCGCAGAACAACGGCCACCTCAACATCACCGACGCGCGCTACCTGTCGGCGCTGAAGATCTTCCTGCAGGCGATCAGCCCGGGCGAATATGCCGCGCACAAGGGTTTCGCCCGTGTCGGCCGTGAGTTCCCCGGCGTCGGCACGCAGGTGGCCTGCCAGATGCAGGCGATCGACGAGATCCGCCACGCGCAGACGCAGATCCACGCGCTGTCGAACTACAACAAGTACTACGACGGCTTCCACGCCTTCGCCGATGCGCGCGACCGCATCTGGTACACGTCCGTGGCGCGTTCATTCTTCGACGACGCGATGTCGGCTGGTCCCTTCGAATTCATGATCGCGATCGGCTTCTCGTTCGAATACGTGCTCACGAACCTGCTGTTCGTGCCCTTCATGTCGGGCGCGGCCTACAACGGCGACATGGCGACCGTGACCTTCGGCTTCTCGGCCCAGTCCGACGAAGCGCGCCACATGACGCTGGGCCTCGAGTGCATCAAGTTCATGCTCGAGCAGGACCCGGACAACCTGCCGATCGTGCAGGGCTGGCTCGACAAGTGGTTCTGGCGCGGCTTCCGCGTGCTGGGCCTAGTCTCGACGATGATGGACTACATGCTGCCCAAGCGCGTGATGTCGTGGCGCGAGGCGTGGGAGATCTACGGCGTCGAGAACGGCGG
Source organism: Aromatoleum tolulyticum (assembly GCF_900156155.1). GTDB lineage: Bacteria > Pseudomonadota > Gammaproteobacteria > Burkholderiales > Rhodocyclaceae > Aromatoleum > Aromatoleum tolulyticum. Next base: position 212,223 of record NZ_FTMD01000009.1, on the reverse strand, counting down.
CGCGCTGTTCAAGGATCTGGCGCGCTACGGCATCCGCCCGCCCAAGGGCTGGGATGACGCCGAGAAGGCCATCGACCACATGTCGCACCAGTTCATGCTGGGCTTGTACCAGTGGAGCTTCGGCACGTCCTTCCACTCGTGGATTCCGTCCGACGAGGACATGGACTGGCTGTCGGCGAAGTACCCGACGACCTTCGACAAGTACTACCGCCCGCGCTGGGATCACATCCGCAAGCTCGCCGCCGCCGGTACGCCGTTCAAGAACTTCGGCCTGGCGAAGCTGTGCCAGACCTGCCAGTTGCCGGTCGTGTTCACCGAGCCCGACGACGCGACGATGTCCTGCCATCGCGAGACCGAATACAAGGGCGAGAAGTACCACTTCTGCTCCGACGGCTGCCAGCACATCTTCGACAACGAGCCCGAGAAGTACGTGCAGGCGTGGCTGCCGATGCCGTCGCTGTTCCAGGAGCTCGACGGCGACATCGGCGCCTGGATGAACTGGGTGAGTCTGCGCGACGGCGAGGACAACGGCGACTACTCGGGTTCCCGCGACCAGCGCAACTTCGACCAGTGGCGCGGGATGGCGACCTCGAACACCTGAAACCGACCCGGAGGAGACAAATCATGACCGTAGCAGCAATCAAGGAATACGTCGGCGTGCCGCGCGACCGCGTCGAGAATTTCAACGGCAAGCAGCTCGTATATGTGAGCTGGGACCATCACCTGCTGTTCGCGGCGCCGTTCCTGCTGTGCCTGGCGCCGCAGACGAGCTTCCGCGAACTCGTCGAAGGACCGCTCACGGCGCTGGTGCAGCCGGATCCGGACAGTGCTGCCATCGACTGGACCAAGGTGGAGTGGCTGAAGTCGAACCAGCCGTGGATGCCGGACTTCGAGCGCAGCCTCGCAGACAACGGCATCGGCCACAAGGATCAGATCCGCATGCGTACGCCCGGCCTCGCTTCGCTGTCGGCGGCTGCCTGAGGGGTTTGCCATGAGTTATGAGCTGACGATCGAACCGCTCGGCCAGACCATCGAGATCGAGGAAGGGCAGACGATTCTCGACGCGGCGTTGCGCGCGGGCATCTATCTGCCGCATGCGTGCTGTCACGGCCTGTGCGCGACCTGCAAGGTGCAGGTCGTCGATGGCGAGATCGAGCACGGCGAGGCATCGAGCTTCGCGCTGATGGACTTCGAGCGCGACGAGCAGAAGACGCTGGCGTGTTGCGCGACGGCGCAGAGCGACCTCGTCATCGAAGCCGAGATCGAGGAAGACCCGGACGCCGAGAACCTGCCGGTGCGTGACTTCGCCGGCACCGTGACGCGCATCGAAACGCTGACGCCGACGATCAAGGGCGTGTGGATCAAGCTCGACGATCCGCAAGGCATGCGCTTCCAGGCCGGGCAGTACATCAACCTGCAACTGCCGGACGGCATCGGCAGCCGGGCGTTCTCGGTCGCGAGCGCGCCGTCCGACGCGGGCGAGATCGAGCTCAACATCCGCATCGTGCCGGGCGGGCAGGGCACGCGCTACGTGCACGAGACGCTGCGCGTCGGCGACCGGACGAAGATCTCCGGGCCTTACGGACGCTTCTTCGTGAAGAAGTCGGCGCAGGTGCCCGTCGTGTTCATGGCGGGCGGCTCGGGGCTTTCGAGCCCGCGTTCGATGATCCTCGACCTCCTCGCGGAGGGCTTCGAGCTGCCGATCACGCTGGTCTACGGCCAGCGCACGCGCGAGGAGCTGTACTACCACGACGAGTTCCTCGCGCTGGCCGAGCAGCATCCGAACTTCCGCTACGTGCCGGCGCTGTCGCACGAAACCGAAGGGTCGGACTGGCAGGGCTTCCGCGGCTTCGTGCACGAGGCGGCGAAGAACCACTTCGACAACGACTTCCGCGGTCACAAGGCCTACCTGTGCGGGCCGCCGCTGATGATCGATGCGTGCATCACGACGCTGATGCAGGGGCGGCTGTTCGAGCGCGATATCTACACCGAGAAGTTCATCTCCGCGGCCGACGCGCAGCAGGTGCGCAGCCCGCTGTTCAAGGCGATCTGATAGGGATCTGGACGGCCCTGCCGGCGAACCGCCCCCGGCGGGCGGTATTCCGCCCCCTCCTTCAACGCGTGGCGGAGGCGTCGGCGCCGAACACCGCCCACCGGGGGCTGCGTTGTGCCGGAAATTCAGGACGCAGTGGACGGGGATCGACCGCGAAAGTCGATACCTAACAAGTATCGAGAATCGAAATTAAAAGTATTGGACGGTATATCTGACCGTTCATAGACTGATCCTCAAGCCCGCAACGCAATGAGCATCATGCGGACGGGATGACAGCCAACAGGAGTGAGGACGACCATGCGTCAGATTCAGAATTTCATCGGCGGCGAGTTCGTGGCCGCTGCGAGCGGCAAGCGCTTCGACAAGCGTTCGCCGCTCGACAACCGGGTGATCGCGTCGATCGCCGAGGCCGGCCAGGCCGAAATCGACGCCGCCGTGAAGGCCGCGCGCAGCGCACTGCACGGCGAGTGGGGCGGGCTGACCACGGACCAGCGTGTCGAGCTGCTGTACGGCGTCGCGAACGAGATCACGCGCCGCTTCGAGGACTTCGTCGAGGCCGAGATGGCCGACACCGGCCAGCCGCGCCACGTCATGACGAACGTGTTCATCCCGCGCGGGGCGGCGAATTTCAAGGTGTTCGCCGATGTCGTCAAGAACGTGCCGACCGAAGCCTTCCAGATGGCGACGCCGGATGGACGCGGCGCGCTGAACTATGGCATCCGCGTGCCGAAGGGCGTCATCGGGGTTGTCTGCCCGTGGAACGCGCCCTTCCTGCTGATGACGTGGAAGGTCGGCCCGGCGCTCGCGTGCGGCAACACGGTCATCGTGAAGCCGTCGGAGGAAGCGGCGAACACGGCGACGCTGCTGGGCGAGGTGATGAACGCGGTCGGCGTGCCGAAGGGCGTCTATAACGTCGTGAATGGCTTCGGCCCGGATTCGGCGGGCGAGTTCCTGACCCGTCACCCCGGGGTCGATGCGATCACCTTCACCGGCGAAACCCGTACCGGCACGGCGATCATGAAGGCCGCGTCGGAGGGGATGCGCGATGTGTCCTTCGAGCTCGGCGGCAAGAACGCCGGCATCGTGTTCGCGGACGCCGATTTCGACGCCGCGGTCGAAGGCATCTTCCGCTCCGCGTTCCTGAACTCGGGCCAGGTGTGCCTCGGCACCGAGCGCGTGTATGTCGAACGCCCGATCTTCGAGCGCTTCGTGCAGGCGCTGAAGGAGAAGGCCGAGGGTGTGAAGTTCGGCCGCCCGGATGACCACGACGCGGACTACGGGCCGCTGATCAGCCAGGAGCACCGTCAGAAGGTCCTGTCCTACTACCGCAAGGCGGTCGAGGAAGGCGCGACGGTGGTGACCGGTGGCGGCGTGCCGCAGATGCCGGGCGCACTCGCCGAAGGTGCGTGGGTGGAGCCGACGATCTGGACCGGCCTGCCGGAAACCGCGTCGGTGGTGCGCGAGGAGATCTTCGGGCCGTGCTGCCACATCCGCCCGTTCGACAGCGAGAACGAAGTCGTCGCGCTGGCCAACGACACCGACTACGGCCTGTCGACGACGATCTGGACGACCAACCTCGCGCGCGCGCACCGCGTTGCCGCCCGGGTCGAGGTCGGCATCACCTGGATCAACAGCTGGTTCCTGCGCGACCTGCGCTCGGCATTCGGCGGTTCCAAGCAATCGGGCATCGGCCGCGAAGGCGGCGTGCATTCGCTCGAGTTCTACACGGAAACGCGAAACATCTGCGTGAAGCTCTGAGGACGTCATGAACGAAGAAAAGATCAGGCAGTACGGCGACGAGCTCTTCGACGCCTGGCGTGAGCGCCGCACGGTGGCTCCGCTCCTCGAGCGCGAGCCCGATATCACGCTCGACGACGCCTACCGCATCCAGCTGCGCTTCATCGAGCGCCGCGTGCAGGCGGGCGAGAAGATCGTCGGCAAGAAGATCGGCGTTACGAGCAAGCCGGTGCAGGATTTCCTCGGCGTGTTCCAGCCGGACTTCGGCCAGCTCACGTCCGGCATGGTGTACCAGGAAGGCGACGTCATCGATCTGGGCACGCTGATCCAGCCCAAGGCCGAGGCGGAACTCGCGTTCGTGCTGAAGCACGACCTGAAGGGCCCGGGCGTGACCGCGATGGACGTGATCCGCGCGACCGACTACGTCGTGCCGTGCTTCGAGATCGTCGATTCACGCATCAACGACTGGAAGATCCGCATCCAGGACACCGTCGCCGACAACGCCTCCTGCGGCGTGTATGTGCTGGGCAAGACCAAGGGCGACCCGAGGAAGCTCGACATCACGCTCGCCGGGATGGTGCTGGAGAAGAACGGCGAAGTGCATTCGACCGGTGTCGGCGCCGCGGTGCAGGGCTCGCCCGCCAATGCCGTCGCGTGGCTCGCCAATACGCTCGGCGAACTGGGCATTCCGTTCAAGGCCGGCGAGGTGATCCTCTCCGGCTCGCAGTCGGCCCTCGTGCCGGTCGTCGATGGCGACGAACTCGTGTGCACGGTCGGCGGCCTCGGCAGCTGCCGGGTGAAATTCTCGGGAAGGAGCGCGGTATGAGCCACAAGAACGAATTGACGCTGTCGCGCGAGGACATCGTGCGCCTGTGCGAGCGCGTCGAAGGCGCCCAGACGCGCGCCTACGCGATCCCCAAGCTGACCGACGAATATCCGGCCATGACGATCGCCGACGGCTACGCCGTGCAGAGCGAACTGCGCTTGCGCTACCTTGCGGCGGGCCACCGGCTCGTCGGCTGGAAGGCCGGACTGACGTCCAAGGCCAAGATGCAGCAGATGGGCGTGAATGTGCCGTCGATCGGCTTCCTCACCGACCGCATGGCGCGGCCCGAGAACTCCGCGATCTCCACCGCCGATCTCGTGCATCCGCGCGTCGAGTGCGAAGTCGCGTTCGTGATGAAGAAGGACCTGCACGGCCCGGGCTGCACCCGCGAGGACGTGCTCGACGCGACCGACTACGTGTTGCCGGCCGTCGAGATCATCGATTCGCGCTTTTCCGGCTTCAAGTTCGACCTCGCCAGCGTGATCGCCGACAACGGCTCGTCCGCACGCTTCGTCGGTGGTGGCCGCGCGCGCTACGTCGAGGAACTGGACCTGCGCACGCTGGGCGTCGTGATGGAAAAGAACGGCGAGATGGTCGCGATGGGCGCCTCGGCGGCCGTGCTGGGTCACCCGGCGGAGGCGATCGCGATGCTGGTGAACATCCTCGCCGACATGGGCGAACACCTGCCCGCGGGCAGCTTCGTCATGAGCGGCGGCATCACCGAGGCGATTCCCGTGAAGCCGGGCGACAGCGTCATCGCGCGCTTCCAGGAACTCGGCAGCGTGTCGATGCGCTTCGTCTGACCGACTGAATACTCCCGACTCCAATAAAGACAGAGAGACCCATGCCAATCATCGAAATGCACCTTTCGCACGGGCGGACGGCCGAGCAGAAGCGCAAGGTCGCTTCCGCCGTGACCGAAGCCGTCATCCACGCGCTCGGCGTCAAGTCCGAAGCCGTGCGCGTCCTGATTACCGAACACGCCAACGAAGAGTTCTTCGTTGCCGGCGAAACCCTGGCGGAGCGTGCCGAACGGCAACGTGTCGCCGCACTGCAGGAGCAAGCCCAATGAAGAAGATCAAGTGCGCCTTGATCGGGTCCGGCAACATCGGCACCGACCTGATCTACAAGATCAAGCGCAGCCCGGTGCTGGAGCCGGTGTGGATGGTCGGCATCGACCCGTCGTCCGAAGGCTTGGCGCGTGCTCGCGAGATGGGTCTGAAGACCACCGCGGAAGGCGTCGACGGCCTGCTGCCGCACGTGCTGGATGACGACATCCAGATCGCATTCGACGCGACCAGCGCCTACGTCCATGCGGAGAACAGCCGCAAGCTCAACGAGCTGGGCGTGATGATGATCGACCTGACGCCGGCCGCGATCGGCCCGCTGTGCGTGCCGCCGGTGAACCTGCGCCAGCACGCCGACAAGCTCGAGATGAACGTGAACATGATCTCGTGCGCCGGCCAGGCGACGATTCCCGTCGTGCACGCCGTGTCGCGCATCCAGAGCGTCGAGTACGCCGAGATCGTCGCGAGCCTCGCATCGAAGTCGGTCGGCCCCGGTACGCGCGCGAACCTCGACGAGTTCACCTATACGACGTCGAACGCGATCACGGTAGTGGGTGGCGCGCGCCGCGGCAAGGCGCTCGCGATCATCAACCCGGCCGAGCCGCCGATGATCATGCGCAACACGATCTACTGCCTGACCGACGACGAGCCGGACCACGCGCGTATCACCGAGTCGATCCTGCAGATGATCGGCGAAGTGCAGAAGTACGTGCCGGGCTACAAGCTCGTGAATGGCCCGATCTTCGACGGCAACAAAGTGTCCGTCTTCCTCGAAGTCGCCGGTCTCGGCGACTACCTGCCCAAGTACGCCGGCAACCTCGACATCATGACCGCGGCCGCGACGCGCACCGCCGAGATGTTCGCCGAGGAAATCCTCGCCGGAAAGATCCAGTTGAAAGCCGTGGAGACCGCATGATGAGCCAGTCCAACACTTCCTCCAGCCTCAAGGGGCGCAAGGTCGTCCTGCACGACATGTGCCTGCGCGACGGCATGCACGCCAAGCGCGAGCAGATCAGCGTCGAACAGATGGTGAAGGTCGCCACCGCGCTCGACGACGCCGGCATCCCCTACGTGCAGGTCACGCACGGCGCGGGCCTCGGCGGCAACTCGCTGCAGCACGGCTTCGCGATGGCGACCAACGAGGAATACATCTCCGCGGTCGCCGCGAGGATGAAGCAGGCCAAGGTGTCGGTGCTGCTGATTCCCGGCCTTGGCACGATGAAGGAACTGCAGTCGGCGTATGACGCCGGTGCGCGCAGCGTGCATGTGGCGACCCACTGCACCGAGGCCGACACCTCGCCGCAGCATATCGCCTACGCGCGCAAGCTCGGCATGGACACGACCGGCTTCCTGATGATGTCGCACCTCAACGACGCCGCCGGCATCGCGCAGCAGGGCAAGCTGATGGAGTCCTACGGCGCGCAGACCATCTACGTCACCGACTCGGCCGGCTACATGCTGCCCGATGACGTGAAGGCGCGCGTCGGGGCGCTGCGCGAGGTGCTGAAGCCGGAAACCGAGATCGGCTTTCACGGCCATCACAACCTCGGCATGGGCATCGCGAACTCGATCGCCGCGATCGAAGCGGGCGCGAGCCGCATCGACGGCTCCGTCGCCGGTCTGGGCGCCGGCGCCGGCAACACGCCGCTCGAAGTCTTCGCGGCGGTGTGCGAGCGCATGGGCATCGTCACCGGCGTCGATCTCTTCAAGCTGATGGACGTCGCCGAAGACGTCATCGTGCCGATGATGGACCACATCGTCCGCGTCGACCGCGAATCGCTGACCCTGGGCTACGCGGGCGTGTATTCGACCTTCCTGCTGCACTCGAAGCGCGCGGCCGAGCGCTTCGGCGTGCCGGCGCGCGACATCCTGGTCGAGCTAGGCCGCAAGAAGATGATCGGCGGCCAGGAAGACATGATCCAGGACACCGCGATGACGATGGCGAAGGCGCGCGGTCCGCTGCAGGGTGCGGCGGCCTGAGCGCGGGCGATGAAGTTCGCCGTCACGATCGAGGACACCGGCGAGCGCTACGACTGCGCCGACGAGGAATCGTTGCTGTCGGGGATGGTGCGCCTGGGCCGGCGCGGCATCCCCGCCGGCTGCTGCGGCGGAGGCTGCGGCGTATGCAAGATCGAAGTGACCGCGGGCGAATTCGAGGCGCGGGTGATGAGCAGGCAGCACGTGAGCGTCGTGGAACAGGCGCAGGGGCGTGTGCTGGCCTGTCGGGTGTATCCGCGCAGCGACATCTCGCTTCGGGTCGTTGGCAAGATGCACAAGTGTCTTGCTCGAACTGCTGTGCCCTCCCCTCGACTGCCAGGCAAATAACGACCGCAGTCGTTCGCCAGCACGTTTCTAGGCTGCAGCGGAACCTGTCGCCTGTGCGGTGTCTGTGCACCTATCAGGTCCAACAGGAGAGCAAAGATGGCCAGCAAGAACACGATTTGCCTGTGGTACGACGGCACCGCGCTGGACGCAGCTAAGTTCTACGCCGAGACCTTCCCGGACAGCGCGGTGGGCGCTGTCCATCGCGCTCCTGGCGACTATCCGTCGGGCAAGCAGGGCGATGTCTTGACGGTCGAGTTCACCGTGATGGGGATCCCTTGTCTCGGGCTGAACGGAGGCCCGGAGTTCAAACACAATGAGGCTTTCTCGTTCCAGGTCGCGACCGATGACCAGCCCGAAACCGACCGTCTGTGGAACGCGATCGTCGGAAACGGCGGCGAGGAAAGCGCCTGTGGCTGGTGCAGGGACAAGTGGGGGCTTTCCTGGCAGATCACCCCCCGCGCGCTGATGGACGCGATCACCGACCCTGATCGGGCGGCGGCCAAGCGGGCGTTCGAGGCGATGATGGAGATGACAAAGATCGATATCGCTGCGATCGAGGCGGCTCGCCGCGGGTGAATCCGGGCGTCGGCAGCATCACCTTGCCCGGATCAAAGCGCGAAGCAGCCCGTTGTCGGCGAGCGCTTCGCGCATTCTTCACCGCATGTCGAAGGCTTCCTGATGGAAGCGGAAGCGGCCGAGCCAGGCTCGCGCGAATCCGCTTCGCAGCTGCTCAGCAAAGGCACGCGGGCCGCAGAACCACACTTCCACCCGCTGACTGCGGTCATGCAAGCTCGCCAGCCTTTCGGCGCTGAGGGCGCCTTCTCGAGCGGTGTCATGAACATGCAGCGTGACAGACGGCAGGTCTCGGCATAGCGCTTCCAGTCGGCCCACGAACGGGTCGTCCGCGCCGGCGCGGGTGCAGTAGTGCAGGTCGGCAACCGGCGCTGCGGAGGGATTTCCCCGAAGCGCGTCGAGCCAGGCGAGGAAGGGCGTGATGCCGATTCCGCCAGCGACCCAGATCTGCCTCGCCTTGCGGTCCTGACGCGCCAGTTCGAAGCGTCCATAGGGGCCTTCGACGGTGACGGGTTGGCCGACGGCGATGCGGCGCGAGAGCTCACGAGTGTAGTCGCCGAGCGCCTTGATCTGGAACCCCACGCTGCGGTCGCCCTGGTCCGCGCTGGCAATCGTGAAGGGATGCGCGCCCTCCAGCCGATTGAAGGTCACGAACGCGAACTGACCCGCCTGATGTCCGCGCCAGTTCCCGTCGAGGCGACAAACCACTTCGGTCACGTTCGCCGTCGGTGAGGCCACTGCTGTCACGATACCCCGGGCCTGCCGGTCGCGGCCGATGCGCCCGGTCAGGGACCAGACGGCGGCGAGCGTGCCGGCGGACAACGCCGTTGCAAGCAGCAACCCGATCGGCTCGCTCCAGTAACTCGTTGGCGCCAGCACGGCGGCGTGAAAGGCGAGCATCAGGTACAGGACCGGCATCGCGCGGTGAATGTGGCGCCAGAATTTGTATGGAAAGCGCTTCCACAGCGCCAGGACGACCATCGCGAGGACGAGGTAGATTGCGAACTCGCCGAGCTCCTCCCCGGCATCCCTGAGCGTATCCAGCACGCCCGAGACGTCCTCGTCACCCGCGCGGCCGGCTTCACCGTACAGTGTCTCGATCACGTCATCGGCCATCTCGAGCAGCCAATGCAATGCTGCGAATCCGGCGGCCAGAATGCCCGCCCACTTGTGCAGTCGGTAAGTGCGGTCCATGCCCCCGAGTACGCGCTCGGCCCAGAGCGGTCGCGCCGCCATCACCATCGCGAGCGACATCAATGCAATCGCGAGCAGGCCGCTCAGGTAGAGCCCCTGGTCGTAGACAACCCACGGCAGTGATCCCGGACCCGCACCGTTCACGACAAGGCCCCAGCCCCAGGTGCCGGCAACAATGGCGATCAATGCAGTCAGTACGGGAATCATGCGCGTTCTCCAGCGGGTGGGGGATTACCAGCGATGGGAGCGTCCAAGGCAAGCGTCAGGCCAGGTCATGATTGCTTCCTTGCCTGCCGAGGTCGCATGGAACGCATTGTGCGCACGCAGATGTGAATCGATTCTGAACGGTGCGCGAGCTGAAATTGCTTGCCGTCGCCGGCCTGACGCTGAGCGCCGTGCGGACCCTGCGCGCGGGACAAGAGTGCGAATCGAAAGAACGCAGTCGCAGTTCCGGAGGGCGCTTGGTTCTGATCGCCTCAGGCATCAAATGCCGAAATGAAAGCGAACCCGCTCTTCCAGCAGGCGCCGGACATCGTCCTCGTTACAGCTGCCAAGGCAGTTGAACACCTCGCGCGCGATGGGGCGGAAGGCAGTCATCACGTGCGGGTCGAAATGGCTTCCGGTGTCGGCCTCCAGGATCGACATCGTTGCCTCGAAGCTCATCGGCTCCTTGTACGGGCGTTTCGAGCTGAGCGCATCGAAGACGTCCGCCACGGAGAATATGCGGGCGGAAAGCGGGATTTCGTCACCCGACAGTTTGCGCGGGTAACCCGAACCGTCCCACTTTTCATGATGGGCCGCGACAATCGCATGCGCGTCCTCCAGCCATCCGATGCCGGAAACAATCTCCTCGCCATGCGCCACGTGCGTGTGCATGATCTTGCTCTCTTCGGCGTCGAGCTTGCCCGATTTGAGCAGAATCGCATCGGGAATGCTGATCTTGCCGACGTCGTGCAGAAAACTCCCGACGATCAGGGATTGCATCGCCCTGCCGGCCAGGTCGAGGCGTTCGCCGATGCGCGCAGCAATCCAGGCAACGCGAAAATTGTGGGTCCCGGTGTCGGAATCCCGCATCGCGACGGCACGCCCGAGCGCTTCCATCATCGAGAGGTGCGAATCGAGGATTTCGCGGGCCTTGCGCTCATTGTCGGCGGAAAGGCGCACGACGACGGGATAGATTGCGCTGCCGCACAGCACTGCGGCGAGCCCGACCATCAGGGCAGCGCTGAACGCGTTCGCACGCAGCTGTTCGCGCTGCCACGGTGGAACGACGCGGACACCTTCGAAGTATCCAGTGATCCGATCCGCGTCGGCGGCCCCGCGCAGTGGCACAAAAACCCGCAACGCCCAACGCGTGTCTTCAAGTCTGAAGCTCTCGTGAAAGCCGGCACGGTAAGTGGGACGAGCGTGCGAGGGGAGCTGTTGCTCAACCGCTTGGCCCTCCTCGGTCATTGCGTGTGCGAGCTTGAGTCCCTCCTGATCGTAAATTTCAGCAATGTCGAAGAGTCCCCCTGCAAGAACATCCGCCGCCTTGCGGGCGTTGTCCCCTGCATCCAGGCCGGTCAGGTCAATGGCGCCGAAATGATGCAGAAGACGGCGTGACTCGTCGATTGCAAGCCAAACCGTTCCATCCTCGGCACGTTTATACGTGACGAACCACGCGACAGGACTGGCCAGCGCGGCGAGCAGCGCGCTGACGACCGCAATCCGTACCGCGGTTCGCTTGTTGAACGAGTTCATGTGCTGCTCCCAACGAGTGGCAACCCAACCCGCGACGAGACTGACCAAGAATCTTCGCATTCTCGAGTGGTGGTGCGCTTGGTGGGCCGCTGTGATCTCACTGTAGGTTAGCCACTCGGGGAGAACACGGTCAGGGAGACGCTGAAGAAATGACTAACGCGCCGGGGTTGGTCGTCCGACCCGGAATGCGGTTCAGGATTCTCGACGGAGCGTTCGCCGAATCGTTGAAGGGCCTGCTTTCTGGGGGCTCTATACGGGGTGTTTGCCTCACTTTCCGGCGGGCCCGAAACGCAAGCAACGCCTCCCCGACAGGGCGAGCGCATACTCCCCCTATGTCGGTCGTGTTACGCCGGTCTTGGTCCACCGCGTGGATGTCAGGGACCCTTGTGTGCGCTGCCAGACAGACGCCCCCGATCAAATCGAATATTGATAGACGCATGGCGGGCGGCGCTCCCGCGATCGAGGTCGATCGCAAGCCGCCGGCGCGGCCCCGGATGACGCGTGATGGCGCGGATCCGGCCTGACAAGCGAGGAGGAATCCATGCTCTATACCATTGCAGTCGTACTGCTGGTCCTGTGGTTGCTCGGCCTGGTCACGTCGACCACCTTGGGCGGTTTCATTCACGTCCTGCTGGTGATCGCGATCGTGGTTGTGTTGCTCAGAGTGATCAGCGGACGCGGTCCGCTATAGCCGTGCGCCCGTCCGCGCGCCACGTCGTGCATATCCTCCGCTGCGGGTGTTGCGGCCCGGTTGGCGAATTCGGGTGTCGCCGCCATTGAACCGCGGGCTGACGGCATGAGGAAGGCGCAATGTCGCATTCGCTGATGCACAACCCGAGGCAGAACCGCATTCTGGCGGCGCTGCCGGTGAAGGAGTATGCCCGGCTGGTGGACGACCTGGATCTGGTCGCCTTCAGGCCCGGTGAGGTGCTCTATGAGTCGGGTGACCACCTGGCGTTCGTCTATTTCCCGACGACATGCATCGTCTCGATGACCTTTTCGACCCAGGATGGCTCATCGACCGAGCTGGCGATGACCGGCAATGATGGCCTGGTCGGCATTCCGCTGGTGCTCGGTGGCGAAACCACGATGCACACGGTGACGGTTCAGAACGGTGGCAGTGCGTACCGTCTGCGCGCGGAAGTGATGCGCTGGGAACTCGACCAGGGCGGCAGCCTGCAGCGTCTGTCGCTCTCTTACGCCCAGGCCCTGATGACGCAGATGGCGCAGAGCGTGGTGTGCAATCGACACCACGCGGTGGACCAGCGGCTGTGTCGCTGGCTACTCCTCAGCTTTGACCTGCTGCCGGGCAATCAGCTCGATGTGACCCAGGAACTGATTGCCCGCATGCTGGGGGTGCGCCGCGAAGCCGTTACCGAGGCCGCCGGAAAGCTGCAGGCGGCCGGCCTGATCCATTACCACCGCGGGCATATCAAGCTGACCGATCGGGCAGGTCTGGAGGCGCGGGCGTGCGAATGCTACGGCGTGGTCAAGTCGGAATACGACCGTCTGTTCAGCTTGGTGCCGGCCGATCTCACCAAGTATCGCGCGCGGCCGAATCCGGCGACCCTGCGCAAGCGCGCCGAGGCCCGATTAAGGCAGGCTCAACCGAGCGTGCCGACCACGCCCTGGGATACCGAGCGCATGCTGCACGAACTGCAGGTGCACCAGATCGAACTGGAACTGCATAACGAGGAGCTGCGCCAGGCGTACGACGAAGCGGATTCGCTGCGAAAGCAGTATGCCGATATCTACGACTTTGCACCGGTCGGCTACTTTACGCTGGATGCGCTCGGCGTCATTCTCGATGTGAATCTCGCTGGTGCCATCCTGCTCGGCATCAAGCGTTCACAACATGGACGGCATCGCTTTGTCACTTTCGTCAAGCCGGAATGCCTACCGGCATTCCAGCGTTTCTTCGACGAGGTGCTTGACGCAAAATGCAAGAAGAAATGTGAAGTCGTCCTCATGGCCAGCAGCCAGCGTCCCGAAGCGATCGTCAGGATCGAGGCCGTGGCGGACGAAACCGGTCGTGAGTGCCGCATGGTGGTGAGTGATATCACCGCCGAAAGAATGGTCGAAAAGGTCCTGCAAGAGCGTGATCCGTCGTGGCGAACGCGGCTCGAGGATTTGCGCCGAGCTTGATGGTGCCCGTGCGGCGGTCGCGTTGTCCGGATTGAGCCCCATGGAGTGTCCAACGTGAAGTTTGCCCGACGTCACGCCGAACGCCATCGCACCGACCGAATCGGCTGGATGCGTGCGGCCGTGCTCGGCGCCAACGACGGCATCGTGTCGACCGCCAGTCTCGTGATCGGCGTCGCGGCTGCCAGTGCGGCGCAGGGGGAGGCCGTGGTTGCCGGCGTTGCCGGGCTGGTGGCCGGCGCGATGTCGATGGCCGCAGGGGAATACGTCTCCGTCCAATCGCAGGCCGACACCGAACAAGCCGACCTGTCGCGCGAGCGTGCCGAACTCGAAACGCATCCGGTCGCGGAACACCGCGAGCTGGCGGCGATCTACGTCGCGCGGGGAGTCGAGCCGGGTCTTGCGCAACAGGTTGCCGAGCAGCTGATGGCGCGCGACGCCCTCGGTGCCCATGCGCGCGACGAACTCGGAATCTCCGAAGCACTGAGCGCCCGGCCGGTCCAGGCCGCGCTGTCGTCGGCCGCGAGCTTCGCGGTCGGTGCGGCGCTGCCGCTCGCGGTAGCGGCCCTGGCGCCGGCGCAGGGGCTGATTCCCTGGGTTTCGGGAACCTCGCTCGCCTTCCTCGCCGTCCTGGGCGGCGTTGCCGCGCGGGTGGGCGGGGCTGCCGTGGCAACGGGCGCGTGGCGGGTCACCTTCTGGGGCGCGCTCGCGATGGCGATCACCGCGGGCGTGGGGTCGCTGTTCGGGGCGGTCGTTTGAGCCGGGTCCGACAACGATCGGCGCGGTCAGTTCGGATTCGAACGTGGTGAGCCGAGGAGTTCCGACAGCCAGTCGTGCAGGATCGCGGTAACCTGGTCCGGCTGCTCCAGCGGCAAGAGATGGCCGCATTCCTCGACGATCACGAGCTGCGCCTCGGCAATCCCGGCGACGAGCTCCTCGTGAAGTTCCGGCGGCGTCACCTGATCATCCCGCCCGCACAACACCAGCGTCGGGCAGCGGATGCCGGCGAGGGTAGGGCGGCTATCCGCGCGTCCGATGATGGCGCGCTGCTGACGCACGAACACGTCGCGCCCCAGGCCGTTCGCCATCGACTGGAAAACACCGCCCACCTCGGGTGTATTCGCATGGTCGGGATGCGCCATGCGCGCCAGCAGTTTTTCGATGACCGCGGGGAAGTCGGTTTCGGCGAGTGCGATGAGTTCCTCACGGGCCTTGGTGGCGTCGGTCGTATCGGGGCGTGCACTCGTGCTCATGAGTACCAGCGCGTGCACGCGCTCTCCCGCCTGGCGCATGATCTCGAATGCGACATAGCCCCCCATCGACATCCCGGCGAGCATGAAGGGCCCCGCAGGGGCTTGTGCCAGGACGTCCGCGGCAAGCGCGGCAATCGAATCCGAACCGGTCAGGTCGGCGACCGTGATGCCGACCAGGTCCGCCAGCGCGGCCGCCTGATGCTCGAACAGGCTCGCGTCATTGACCAGCCCCGGCAGCAAGAGCAGGTTCATCTTGTCCATGTGATCCATCTCCTCGATCCGTCGGCGAGGTGCAGATGCGCCCCCGCGTCCTGCAAACGTAAAAAGTCTGGTCGCCCGGGCGGGCCGTGTCGGTGCGGTGCCGCACACAGGCTTTCGGGCGGCGAATCGCAGCCTCATCCGTGTGTGTTGCCGTACAGACGCAAAGTCGTCCGCTGAGCATTCTTGCCGCTCCAGACGCCCGGGATGCGGCACGCCGCTCCGGGCTCTGGTCAGCAAATCACGAGGAGCAAGGCATGAACAAGGATCAAGTCAAAGGCCGGCTGAAGGAAGCGGAAGGTGCGGTCAAGGAAGCTGCCGGCAAGATCGTCGGCAACAAGGGCCTGGAACGAAAGGGCAAAGTCGAAAAAGCGGTCGGCAAGGTCCAGTCGGGCTACGGCGATATCAAGGAAGACCTCAAGAACGGTTGAGGCATCGATTACAGCAAGGAGACGAGCATGAGCGACGAAACAAGCAATCCGAGCGGTCTTGACCAGATCGGGGTCGGCACCACGCCCGCACCCGCCATGATGAGCGCAGGCACGCTCACCGGAGACGATGTCTACAATCCGCAGGGCGAAGATCTCGGCGAGATCAAGGAGATCATGCTGGATATGCGCAGCGGCAGAGTCGCCTATGCGGTACTGTCGTTTGGCGGCTTTCTCGGGATGGGGGAAAAGCTGTTTGCGGTGCCGTGGGGCGCGTTGAAACTCGACGCCGCAAACAAGCGTTTCGTGCTGAACGTGGAGAAGGAGCGGCTCGAGACTGCGCCGGGCTTCGACAAGGACCACTGGCCCGACATGGCAGACCAGACGTGGGGGCGGGACATCCATACCTACTATGGCACTACGCCGTATTGGGACTAGCCGCGCGCTTGACGTGTTCGCGGTGCCTGCTGCCGTCGCGGCCGGAAGGTTTGTCGGGGGCCGTGCCCGCGGCGCGCCATGCCGATCCTCGGCGCGGAGGCCCGCGCATCGCATTTCCTGTCGGCAGCCTGTCGGACGCATGTCCGGCAGGCTGTTAAAGTGTGGCCTCACACGTTGTACGACGTTCGGGTGATCCGGCAGCGCAGCGCCTGCGGGCGCTGTCGTTGCGAGTTGCCAGGAACTGAAAGGAAATGGCCATGGCCGAACAGGAATCCGATATCCACGCTTCCGCCGGATTGCCCAAGTCACCCAAGTCACCCAGGGCAGCCGGCGCCGAAGTGTTTCCGATCGTCGGTATCGGCGCGTCGGCCGGCGGTCTCGAGGCGCTGGAGCAGTTCCTGTCCAGGGTGCCGGCGGACAGCGGCATGGCCTACGTGATCGTTCAGCACCTCGATCCGACCCACAAGGGAATGATGCCGGACCTGCTGCAACGCGCCACGGCGATGCCGGTGGTGCAGGCAAGGAATCGTCTCAAGGTCAAGCCGGACCATGTCTATGTGATCCCGCCGAACCGCGACATGTCGATGCTGCGCGGTGCGCTCTACCTGTTCGAGCCTGCAGCGCCGCGCGGCTTGCGCCTGCCCATCGACTTCTTCCTGAAATCGCTGGCGGAGGACCGTCACCAGCTGGCGGTCGGGGTGATCCTCTCCGGCATGGGATCGGATGGCAGCGCCGGCATGCGCGCCATCAAGGAAAACGCCGGTCTCGCCCTGGCGCAGGATCCGGCCACGGCGGCCTTTTCCGCGATGCCGCGCAGCGCGATCGACGCCGGTCTGATCGATATCGTCGCCCCGGCGGCCGAACTGCCCGCACGCATCCTCGCCAGCCTCAGGCACGGCGCGCACGCTGCCGCAGCCGAACCCGTCGTCGACAACCAACTGCAAAGCGGGCTGGAAAAGGTGCTGATTCTCCTGCGCGCGCACAACGGCCAGGACTTCTCGCTCTACAAGAAAACCACGCTTTACCGCCGCATCGAGCGGCGCATGGGCATTCACCAGATCGACCGCATCGCCACCTACGTGCGCTTCCTGCAGGAGAATCCGCAGGAACTCGAGCTGCTGTTCAGGGAATTCCTGATCGGCGTCACCAGCTTCTTCCGCGACCCGGCAGCCTGGGACAGCCTGCGTGATGCGGCATTGCCGCCGTTGTTCGCGCGCGGATCCGAAAGCCGCGTGCTGCGCGCCTGGGTGCCGGGCTGCTCGACCGGCGAAGAGGCCTACTCGCTCGCCATCGTCTTCAAGGAGTCGATGGAGAAGTTCAAGCCTGGCGGCCGTTTTTCGCTGCATATCTTCGCCACCGATCTCGACAGCGACGCGATCGACCGGGCGCGTCAGGGCCGCTATCCGGCCAATATCGCCGCCGATATTCCGCCCGAGCGGCTGGCGCGTTTCTTTGTCGCCTCCGACGACGGCTATCAGGTCTGCAAGGAAATCCGCGAGATGGTGGTGTTCGCGCCGCAGAACCTGATCCAGGATCCACCCTTCACCAAGCTCGATCTGCTGCTATGCCGCAACGTGCTGATCTACTTCAGCGCCGAGCTGCAAAAGAAGCTGCTGCCGCTGTTCCATTACAGTCTCACGCCCGGCGGCGTGCTGTTCCTCGGCAACTCCGAGGCGCTCGGGGTGGCGAGCGACCTGTTCGCCCCGATCGATGCCAAGGCGCGTATCTTTCGCCGCATCGACATGCCGGCGCAGGCCGTCGACATCGACTTCCCGGCACGTTTTCGCAGTCTTCCCGCCTGGGAGGGCGAGGCCAGGGTGTCGCCGCCGCCTGCCAACCTGCAAGGCCTGGCAGACCAGTTGCTGTTGCGGCAGTTCGCGCCGGCGGCGGTGCTGGTCAATGACCGCGGCGACATCGTGTATATCAACGGCCGCACCGGACGCTACCTGGAACCGGCCGCCGGCAAGGCCAACTGGAACATTTACGCGATGGCGCGCGAGGGGCTGCGCGCGGAAATCGGCAGCGCGCTATACCAGGTCACGCGCAATCGCGGCCGCGTCGAGCGCACCGACATCCGCGTGAGCGACGACGGAATAACGCGCAGGGTCGGCCTTGTCGTGCAGCTGGTCGAGGAGCCTGAGCCCCTGCGCGGCATGGTGATGATCGTGTTTGCGGAGCTGCCGCCGCTGCCCGAAACCCGCAAGGGCGGTCGCCGGGCACCAAACAGCGCGCGGCAGGCCGAACTGGAGCGCGAGCTGCAGCAGGCGCGCGACGAAATCCACACCTTGCGCGAGGAGATGCAGACCTCGCAGGAAGAACTCAAGTCGGCCAACGAGGAATTGCAGTCGACCAACGAGGAGCTGCAGTCGACCAACGAGGAGCTCACCACGTCGAAGGAAGAGATGCAGTCGCTGAACGAGGAGCTGCAGACGGTGAACATCGAGCTGCAATCGAAGGTCGATGACCTGTCGAGCGCCAACAACGACATGCAGAACCTGCTCAACAGCACCGAAATCGCCACCGTCTTCCTCGACTGCCGGCTTCATGTCCGGCGCTTCACGCCGTTGGCGACCCGTGTCATCAAGCTGATTGCAGCCGATGCCGGGCGGCCGTTGTCCGATCTCGCGACCGATCTCGACTACCCGGCGCTGGAAGACGACGCCCGCGAGGTGCTGCGCACCCTGATGTTCTCGGAAAAGCAGATCGCCACGCGCGACGGCCGCTGGTTTACCGTGCGCATCATGCCGTATCGCACCATGGACAACGTGATCGAGGGGGTCGTCATCACCTTCATCGACATCAGCGTGGCCAAGCGTCTGGAAGCGGAGCTGCGCGCTGCGGTCGCCGGGGGGCTCAAAGTTACGCGCGCGCAGGGGGCCGGGGCGTGATCCGGCCGGACCAAGCGGGCTGGCTGCTGCGAGACGCCTGACTCAGAGCCAGTATTCCCACACCCGTGCAAACCACTCCTGGAGGCGCAGGTGGAGCGCGCGCCGTTCCCATTCCTCCAGCACGATCGCGTCGGACTCCGCCAGGTCCTTCTTGAACATCGCCTGCACCTGGCTGCCGAACTCTGTCCCCAACACAACCGCGTTCAACTCGTAGTTGTGCAGGAAACTGCGCCAGTCGAGGTTGGTCGACCCGACCGTGGCCCACACGCCGTCGATCAGCGCCGTCTTGGAATGCAGGATCGCCCCGCGCCGCTCGTAGATCTTGACCCCCGCTCGCAGTAGCTGCCCGTAGTAGCGGCGTCCGGCATGGAACACCAGCCAGGAGTCGGTCTGGCTGGGCAGGATCAGCTTCACATCGACGCCGCGTCCGGCCGCCGCTTCCAGTGCGGCGAGCAGCTGCGGGTCGGGGACGAAATACGCGTTGGTCAGGTGCACGCTGGTCTCGGCGCTGCCGATGGCAGAGAGCAGCGTGGCGTAGATCAGGCTGTAGGGCTCGTCGGGCGAGCTGCCGATCGCGCGCACCACCTGCCGGCCGGCGTTCTCCAGGCGCGGGAAATAGTCTTTCCCGGCCAGCGGATCGCCTTTCTGGGCTTCCCACGTCGCGAGGAACAGCTTCTGGAACTCGGCAACCACCGGTCCCTGCAGCTGCAGGTCGGTATCGCGCCACGCCACGCTGCCGTCGGCGCGGGGGCGCGAACGCTTGCCGAGGGAGCCGCCGGAGTAGACGCTGCTGATGTTGATGCCGCCCAGGAATGCGGTCCGTCCGTCGACGATCAGCAGCTTGCGGTGGTCGCGCTGGTTAAGCTCCCATTCCGTGCGGCTCACCATCGGGTTGAGCGGATTGAATTCGAGCACGCGGATGCCGTTGTCGCTCAGCCGCTGGAAGAAGGCCGCCGGCGTGCCGATGGTGCCTACGCTGTCACGGATGAGATTGACCTGGACGCCTTGCTGCTGCTTGTCGATCAGCGCCTGCGCGAAGCGCTGGCCGACCTCGTCGTCGTCGAGGATGTAGGTCTCCATGTTGATGTGGTCGCGGGCGCCCTGGATGGCCGTCATCATCGCCTGGTAGGTGGCGGGGCCGTCCTGGAGGAGCTGCACGTGGTTGCCGGTCGTCAGGGGACTGCCGACGATGGCCTCTTCGAGCGCCAGGTGACGGGCGAAGATGTCGGTGTCGCGGCCGCCGCTCGCCAGCCGCTCGAGGATCGCCTTGCTCTGCTCGGCCGACAGCGGGCCGCGCGCGCCCTGCAGTTGCACCGCGGGGCCGCGGCGCGGGGCGAGGTCGGGCACGATGGTAGGCAGGCTCATGCAGCTGGCGAGTGCCAGAATCAGCACGCCAACTACACAAATCAACGGGGCGATCGATTTCGGCATCGAACCGTCCTCCGGAATCCTGTGTACAGGCAAAAGCGCAGCAGGGCTGGCCACGGCACGTCTGCCGGCAGGCAGGGACGTGATCCGCAGCACAGACTAAGTGTAGGCCATGCTTCGTTCCGTGCGCTGTCGAACAGAGCAGCGGGGTGTCTGCAGGGTAAAGTTGCCGTGGATCAGTCCCGACGAAAGCGGTCATTCCGGGAAATCCTGTTCGGATACCACGGCAACTTGCATTGCCCAATCCGGGTCATTCCGATTGGAATTTCGTCAACCATGACCGGAACCGTGCCGGGATCGGCGTAGCATACCCATTGCAGGTATGCAGTCCGCTACATTCAGGGAGGCCCTGTGGCAACCAGCAAGGCAGCAGGAAGAACGCCCCGGACGTCCGGGTTGCAACCGCCGCCCCGGCCTCCCCCTTTGACTCGCCGACAAGGGGGCCTCCGCCCCGCAAGATTGTCATCGTCGGCATTCATGCATGCACGCGCGAGGATCAGGGGCGATGGGCAAGAGCGCGGGTAGCAAAGACCCCCTGCGGATCGCCGCCGAAGCGCAATTCCGCACTGCCGGGGCGGTGCCGCAAGGATCGGGCGATGCGCTGCTGCACGAACTTCAGGTGCACCAGATCGAACTGGAGATGCAGAACGAGGCGCTGCGCCAGGCCCACATCGAGATGGAGGAGTCGCGCGATCGCTATGTCAATCTCTTCGATTTCGCTCCGGTCGGCTATCTCACGCTGTCCCGGGATGCGGTCATCACCGAGGCCAATCTCGTCGCAGCGGCGCTCATGCGTGTGCCGCGATCAAGACTGAATCAGCGCAACGTCATAGACTTCATTGCCCCGCATGATCAAGACAATTGGCG
Organism: Aromatoleum tolulyticum; assembly: GCF_900156155.1. GTDB lineage: Bacteria > Pseudomonadota > Gammaproteobacteria > Burkholderiales > Rhodocyclaceae > Aromatoleum > Aromatoleum tolulyticum. The sequence goes on along the minus strand of NZ_FTMD01000009.1, from coordinate 191,006 downwards.
ACGGCACATCGCGGCGGCGTGGCAGGGCCAGGCCAACCTGACGCTGAATTGCGAACTGCGCCTGAAGAGAAGCGACGGTTCGCTTTTTCCGGCCCAGTTGCAGTGTGTGGTGATGGAAATGGCGGGAAGAACACCGGTGATGCGCATCGCGTTTACCGACATCACCGAGCGCCGCCAAGCCGAGGAAGAGCGGCGCATCGCCGCCATTGCATTCGAGTCGCAGGAGGGGATGATCGTGACCGACGCCAATGGCGTCATCATCAGGGTCAATCACGCCTTTACGGAACTGAGCGGCTACAGCGCCGCCGAGGCAGTGGGGAAGACGCCGGCCTTGTTGCGGTCGGGACGCCACGACAAGGCGTTCTACCGGAACATGTGGCAGGCACTCAAGGCAACGCGCTACTGGCAGGGCGAAGTCTGGAACCGGCGCAAGAACGGACAACTCTACGTCGCATGGCTGACCATCTCCGCCGTAACCACGCCCGAAGGAGGCGTCTCCCATTACGTCGGCGCATTTTCCGACACGACCGAAAAGAGCGAGGCTGCGGCGGAGATCCACCGTCTGGCGTTTTTCGATCCGCTCACCCATCTGCCCAACCGGCGCCTGCTGCAGGACCGGCTGGGGCATGCGCTGGCTGCGATCTCCCGCAATGGTCTGTATGGGGCGATCCTGTTCCTGGACCTGGACAACTTCAAGACGCTCAACGACACCCGTGGCCACGACGTCGGCGATCTGTTGCTGGTCGAGGTGGCGCAGCGCGTGCGCGCCGGCTTGCGTGAAGGCGACACGGTGGCGCGCCTCGGTGGCGACGAGTTCATCATGATTCTGGAAGGCTTGAGTGCGGAAGCGGAGGAGGCCGCGCTGCTGGCCAAACAGATTGGCGAGAAACTCGCCGAAACCATCGCGCAGCCATTCGATCTCGGCGGCGCCGAATTTCACTGTACGACCAGTATCGGAGCGCGCCTGATGGGGGCACACGATACCGTCGAGGAACTGTTGAAACACGCTGATCTCGCGCTGTATCAGGCCAAGACGGCTGGCCGCAACACGGTGCGCTTCTACGATCCGTCCATGCAGGCGGCGCTCGACCGGCGCAGCACGCTCGAGAACGAATTACGCCACGCGATCAAACGTGGCGAGTTCACGCTGCATTACCAGCCGCAGTTCGACCGCTTGCACCGCCTCATCGGCGCCGAGGCCTTGCTGCGCTGGCAGCACCCGAGAGACGGATTGATCGCACCCGCGGAGTTCATCCCGGTCTCGGAGCAGACGTCGATCATTCTGCCGATTGGCAGCTGGGTGCTCGAGACGGCCTGCGCTCAACTCGCTGCATGGTCACATGGAGAGAGGACCCGCGGATTGATGCTGGGGGTCAACGTCAGCGCGCGCCAGTTTCGCCAGCCCGATTTCGTCGATCAGGTGCGCAATGTGCTCGACTCGAGCCATGCCAATCCGGAGCTTTTGACGCTCGAACTGACCGAAAGCATGGTGCTGGGCGACGTCGCCGATACGATCCGGAAAATAACGGCGCTCAAGCAATTGGGTATCCATTTTTCCCTTGATGATTTCGGTACCGGTTTTTCATCCTTTTCCTGCCTGACGCGCCTATCGCTCGATCAGCTCAAGATCGACAAGTCGTTTGTCGTCAATCTTCCGGGCAATGGCGCGGACGCGGCCATTGTCACGGCCATCATCACGATGGCGCGGAGTCTCGGCTTGAACATCATCGCCGAAGGGGTGGAAACCGAGATGCAACGGGCGTTCCTGGATAGTCAGGGGTGCCATGCCTATCAGGGACACCTGTTCAGCCGCCCCTTGACCGGCGAAGCCTTCGAGGCGTTCGTCGGCGGAATCTGAATTCGCTTGAAGCTCCCCTATGCGCGTTGCCGTACAGAGCCGACGGTGGCGTTGAGCTAGTCTCATCGCTAACGGCGACGCGCCGAATCCCTGCCATCCCTCGCTTTGGAATTGCGGCTGCGACCTGTACCGCCAGCGCGGCATCTGCCGCCGCCGTTGGCGTATCGATCGGCATCGGCGCTCCCGGCTCAGACAGCGTACAAGGCGGACCCGTTGCGGCGGCCGTCGACGAAACGAGGATGAGACATGAAGACCGTGCAGGTTGATGTTGCAGTGGTCGGTGCCGGCACCGCGGGTCTTGCCGCGTTCCACGCGGCGAGGAAGGCCGGGGCTGGCGCCGTGATCATCGAAGGCGGCGAGTACGGCACCACCTGCGCACGCGTCGGTTGCATGCCGAGCAAGCTCCTGATCGCCGCCGCCGAGGCCGCCCATGCAGTCGGGCGGGCCGCGGGGTTCGGGGTCCATGCCAACGGCGGTATCCGCATCGATGGCCACGCGGTGATGGACCGGGTGAGACGCGAGCGCGACCGCTTTGTCAGCTTCGTGCTGCGCGACGTCGAGGACATTGCCGATGCGGAGCGCATTCGCGGGCAGGCCAGTTTCGTCGACGACCATACGCTCGTGGTCGCCGACCATACCCGGGTGACGAGCAAGGCCATCGTCATCGCAACGGGTTCGCGTGCCACGTATCCGGATTCGTTCGAGTCCCTGGGCGACTGCCTGATCACCAGCGATGACGTGTTCGACTGGTACGATCTGCCCAAGGCCGTGGCCGTGATCGGCCCGGGGATCGTCGGGCTGGAACTGGGACAGGCTTTGCACCGGCTGGGCGTGCGGGTTGCGGTGCTCGGTCGTGGTGGCCGCGTCGGCCCGATCAGCGATCCGGAGATCCGCGCATACGCCTGCGCGACCCTCAACGAGGAATTCACGCTGGCGCCCGATGCGCACATCGCCGACATGCACCGTTACGGCGATCGTGTCGCCATTCGACGCGCGGGGCCGACTGGCGCCGAGCTCATGGAGTATTTCGATTATGTTCTGGCGGCGACCGGTCGTACGCCCAATGTGACCGACATCGGGCTCGACAGGACCACGCTCGAACTCGACGCGAAAGGCGTACCGGTGTTCGATCCGTTGACCACCCGGACGGTGAGCGCAGACGGGGCAAGCCCGATCTTCATTGCGGGCGATGCCGGCAACTACATCCCGCTGCTGCACGAGGCGACCGACGAGGGGCGTATTGCCGGCCACAACGCCGCACGCCTCGCGCTCGGCAGCGCAGTGCAGCCGGGCCTGCGCCGCGCGCGCATCGGCGTGGTGTTCACCGATCCGCAGATCGGCATCGTGGGGGGCGGCCTGCGTGCGCTGAAACCGGGCACTTTCGCCACCGGACAGGCGAGTTTCGAGGACCAGGGCCGTTCGCGCATCCTGCTCAGGAACAAGGGCCTGCTGAATCTGTATGGCGAGGTCGCGAGCGGCCGCTTCCTGGGCGCGGAAATGCTGGCCCCCGCGGCCGAGCATCTGGCACACCTGCTTGCCTGGGCGCTGCAGAACCGGATGACGGTCGCGCAGATGCGCGAGATGCCGCTCTATCATCCGGTGATCGAAGAAGGATTGCGCACGGCGCTACGTGATCTTGACATCAAGCTGGGCGCTGCGCGGGGAAACGCCGGAAACGCGGCCTGAGTTCATCAGACCCCGTTTCCGTGGGGCCGTGCGGTCACTTTCGACCTCTGAATCCCATGACAAGCGAGACGATGAAGAGGATGAGGAAAATGAAGAACAGGATTTTGGCGATCTCGACGGCACCGGCTGCGATGCCGGTAAAGCCGAGCACCCCCGCGATCAGTGCGATGACCAGGAACACCGCGGCGTAATACAGCATATTTGTTGCTCCCGTTGAATGAAGGCCACGCGGCGAACATCACAGGCCCGAACTGCGACCCGAGCTGCGCACCGCATGGTCTGCCTGAGCGCCCTCAGGGCCGGACGCCACAACGCGCTATATCTTGCCCAACAGCAGCAGGATGAGCAGGATCAGCACTACCAGCCCGAGACCACCGCTGGGACCGTATCCCCAACCCCGGCTGTGCGGCCAGGCTGGAATCGCGCCGATCAGCATCAACACCAGGATGATCAGCAGAATTGTTCCGATTGACATCTTGTTTCTCCCGACAGTGAGCCGGAGCAGCGCAGCGTTCGGGAAAACTCCCGAAGCGCGCCAATGCCGCTCTTCTCGGCGCGCACGCACCAACCGGCGATTCCCGTAGGGTCGTCGCCCCATGCTTGTCTGCAATCCTACTCACTGGATTGCACCCGTCTGTACGCCAGCGCACAGACGGCATGCCTGGTGAGGAACAGGATGCATACCAGAGGAGTACCGGGGCTTGGATGTATGGTCATCCGCCAGCAACGACATGTGTGTAAATGTCGCAAGCGAGCGCGGCAAATCGGTTCCTCGTCGATGGCGATGCTGCGGTGGCAAGTCCGGCCGCGACTGTCGTCCCACCCATTCATTTTCTCCGGGAGACATGACGATGAAGGATCTGACCCACGGCCATGGCAGTGTCGAAGAGATGAAAGACAAGCTGGTGAGGGATCTGAAAAGCGTGGGCGCCGATGCCGACGGTCTGCTGAAGGAAGTCGCCAATTCCACCGCCGAGGAATTCGCCGCGGTCCGCACGAAGATCGAAGGAAAGCTGGGAGAGGCCAAATCCAGACTCGACAGCTCGCGACTCGCGGTTACGGAAAAGGCCAGGCGCTCCGCAGACGCCACACATGAGTACGTAGTGGAGAACCCCTGGAAAGTCCTCGGAATTGCGGCGGCCGCAGGAATCATCATCGGAATCCTGATGAGCCGCCGTTGAGTCATGGGCTGGCCCAGATAATCGTTTCAGTAACAGCGAGTCGGCAGGGCGTCGCAGGCAAGAAGCAAGAAGTCCTTTCTTATGCATCACTGGAGAATTCATCATGAAACAGTTCGGCAAATATATTTCCGCTTTTTTCCTGGCCCTTACGCTGGTGACGGCCGTAGGCTGCTCATCCACGCCGAAGCAGGAAGGGACCGCTGAGTACATCGACGACAGCGTCATCACGACGAAGGTGAAGGCGGCGATCCTCAAGGAATCCTCGCTGAAAGTTGCAGAAATCAACGTCGAGACGTTCAAGGGCGTCGTGCAACTGAGCGGTTTTGTTGCCGAGCAGGGCGACATCGCCAAGGCGGCCCAGGTGGCACGCGGCGTCGGCGGTGTGAAGTCGGTCAAGAACGACCTGCGGCTCAAGTGAGGACTGACCGTCGCGGATCGCTGTCGGACCAAGGGTTCGGGAGTGGCCGCGACGGTCTGCTGCTGTTCATCGGAGTTTTTTCGCGGCGAAACTGCTCAACGAATGGCACGACACCTCTTGTGAATCCCACGTAACGCTTGGCGCTCAAGCGCGAGGCGTACGCTGAGGTGCGAGGACGATGACACACTCCGGCGACATTCCGGCTGCAGCGCCCGTGAAGCCGGAACCCCAAGCCGGTGAAGGAAACGGTGGCGCGGGTGCGGTGGTCATCCCGGCTGCGGTTGCCGATGACACGACCGCGCCCACGGTCGATGCGGGAACGGATGCGCGAGGCCTGGCGCTGGGCATCCTCGCCACCGTGGCGGTGGTGTTCGTATTGGAGTGGGCGCAGAGCTTCTTCATCTCGATGCTGCTCGGGATCCTGTTCGCCTACACCCTGAACCCGCTCGTGGTGTGGCTCGAGCGGATCCGGGTTCCGCGCGTGGTCGGGTCCGTGGTGGTGATGGTGGGAGTCGTGTGCGCGCTCGGCCTGGGGACATTCTCCTTGCGCGGGCAGATGCAGACGATCCTCGATCAGGTGCCCGAAGCGGTCAGCAAATTGTCGGCCGGCCTCACCAGTCTGCGCAAAGGCGAGGCGAGCACGATGCAAAAGGTGCAGACTGCGGCGAGCGAGATCGAGAAGGTCACGAGCCAGGCTGCCGGCATGGGCGCCGCGCCGCGGCAGCCCACGCGCGTCGTCGTCGATTCGCCCGGCTTCAAGCTCGGCAACTTCCTGTTGGTGGGATCCATGGGAGCCGTGGGGCTGATCGGCCAGGCAGCCATGGTGCTGTTCCTGACTTTCTTCCTGCTGCTCTCCGGCGATACCTACAAGAGGAAGCTGGTGCGCCTCACGGGCCCCTCGATCTCGAGCAAGAAGATCACCGTGCATATCCTCGACGACATCAACGAATCGATCCAGCGCTACATGTTCATGCTGCTGGCGACCAATGTGCTGGTGGCCATGCTCACCTGGATCACGTTGCACTGGGTGGGGCTCGATAACGCCGGCGCCTGGGCCGTGGCGGCAGGGCTGCTGCACGTCATCCCGTACTTCGGTCCGGCCGTGGCGGCCGCCGGCATCGGCATGGCGGCCTTCATGCAGTTCGACGTCCTGTCGACGGCCCTGCTGGTTGCGGGGGCGTCGGTGGCGATCGCGACCTTCGTCGGCACCTTCGTCACCACCTGGATGACTGGGCGGATCGCCCGGATGAACACGGCCGCCGTATTCGTCTCGCTGCTGTTCTGGGCATGGCTGTGGGGGGTCTGGGGTTTGTTGTTGAGCATTCCGATCACCGTCATCGTGAAAGTGGTGACGCAGCATGTGGAGCAACTCGAGTCGGTGGCGGAGTTGCTTGGAGAGTAGGCGTTCCCGCGCGCGTGATGCGATGCCCTTATTGAAGTTTCATTTTCTGGAAAAAGGCCCCTGAATTGAACGTCGGCACGAAGCTCATCGCATACTTGCAGCAGTTGGAGACGCAGCTTCGCGCCGGCGGCTGGCCACGGATCTCGCCCGACGAGGAACCGCCGCTGCGATCGGAATTGTTCAGCGCCGATCAGATGGAGCAGCATGGCAAGGCGCTCGCGGCCGCACACCGATTGGCCCCGGAACGAGGCCCGGATCAGCTTCTGCGGCGACTGGCGGCGAATGAGAGCGCCCTGGTCGGCGTGTGCAGGCTGTTGACCGTCGCGGTGACGGAGAACCGCCGCATCACGCCGGCGGGGGACTGGCTGCTCGACAATTTCTATCTCATCGAAGAACAGATCGGCACGGCCAAGCGGCACCTGCCCAAAGGCTACAGCCGGGAGCTGCCGCGGCTGGATGAGGGCACATCGGGGGTGTCAGCCGGACGTCCGCGCGTCTATGACATTGCGCTGGAAGCGGTGGCGCATGGCGACGGTCGCGTGGATACCGAAAGCCTCAGCCGCTTCGTCGCGGCCTACCAGAGCGTGACGCCCCTCAAGCTGGGTGAATTGTGGGCCGTGCCGATCATGCTGCGGCTGGCATTGATCGAGAATCTGCGCCGCGTCGGCGTACGGATCGCGGCCGGGTGGGCGGAGCGCAATCTGGCCGATTCGTGGGCGGACCAGATGACGGAGACCGCCGAGAATGATCCGAAGAGCCTGATCCTGGTGATCGCGGACATGGCGCGTTCGGATCCGCCGATGGTCAGCGCGTTCGTCGCCGAACTCGCGCGCCGCCTGCAGGGGCGGGGGCCTGCACTGGCCCTGCCGCTGACCTGGATCGAGCAGCGACTCTCCGAATCGGGTCTGACGATCGAACAGATGGTGCAGTCGGAGAACCAGCAACAGGCCGCCGATCAGGTCTCCATCAGCAACAGCATCGGCAGTCTCCGCGTTCTGGGCGCGATGGACTGGCGCGAGTTCGTCGAGCGCATGAGCGTCGTCGAGCGGACACTGCTGGAGGATCCGGCCGGGGTCTATGGCAGGATGGACTTTGCGACCCGCGACCGCTACCGCCATGCAACGGAAGCGATCGCACGGAAGGGGCGGCTGACGGAGGGCGAGGTCGCCCGGACGGTCGTCGAGATGGCAAGGGCCGGCGCGGCCATCGATCCCGTCAGCGGAAGCGTTGGCCGTGCCGGGCATGTCGGCTACTACCTGATCGACCGGGGCCTGCCTGCGCTCGAGCAGGCGGCGGAAGTCCGTCATTCCAGCTTCGAGGCCTTGCGCCGGAAGACAGGCCGGATTCCGCTGGTCACGTATCTGGGCGCGATCGCGCTGATCACCTTGATCCTTGCCGGGTGCCTGCTGACGCAGGCGCTAGACGCCGGAACATCCGTCTGGGCGCTGCTGCCGATTGCCTTCGTCGTGTTGCTGGCGGTGAGCCAGTTGGCCGTGGCGCTGGTGAACTGGCTGGCAACGCTGCTGGTGGCGCCGCATCCGCTGCCGAGGATGGATTTTTCGGATGGCATCCCGGCGCAATCGCGCACGCTGGTGGTGGTGCCGACCATGCTCACCAGTGCACAAAACGTCGAGGATCTGGTCGAGGCGCTGGAAGTCCGGTTCCTGGCGAATCGCGATGCGAGCCTGCACTTCGGTCTGCTGACCGACTTTCTGGACGCGCAGCAGGAATCGCTGCCCGAGGACGGCCCGCTGATGGCGTTGGCGCGGACGCGGATCGAAGCGCTGAACGAGAAGTACGGCAGCGGCGAGGGCTGGATCCGGGGCGACATATTCTTCCTCTTCCACCGCCCGCGGCGCTGGAACCCGCAGGAACGGGTGTGGATGGGGCATGAGCGCAAGCGCGGCAAGCTCGCGGACCTGAACGCGCTGCTGCGGGGACGCGTGCGCGATGATGCCGGGGAGCACTTTTCGCTCGTCGTCGGGGATACGGCGATCCTGTCCGGCGTGAAGTACGTGATCACCCTGGATACGGACACGCAATTGCCGCGCGATACGGCGCGGCAGCTTGTCGCCGCCCTGGCGCATCCACTGAATCGTGCATGCTACGACAAGGACAAGTGTCGCGTGTGCGAAGGCTATGCCATCCTCCAGCCGCGCGTGTCGGTCAGCCTGCCGGGGACGAACCGTTCGCGCTATGCGCGCCTGTACGGCGGCGAACCGGGCATCGACCCGTACACGCGCGCGGTGTCGGACGTCTATCAGGACGTGTTCGGCGAAGGCTCGTTCATCGGCAAGGGGATCTACGACGTCGATGCGTTCGAGCAGGCGCTCGACGGCTGCTTTCCGGAAAATCGCATCCTCAGTCACGACCTGCTCGAAGGCTGTTACGCGCGTGCCGGGCTGTTGAGCGACGTGCAGGTGTACGAGGACTATCCCGCCCGCTACAGCGCGGACGTGAGCCGCCGTCATCGCTGGATCCGGGGCGACTGGCAGCTGGCGGGATGGTTGCTGCGGCGCGTTCCGGGCGAGGGGGGCGGCCGCCGGCCGAACCCGCTGTCGATGCTCTCGCAGTGGAAGCTGGTCGACAACCTGCGCCGCAGCCTCGTTCCGGCGGCGCTGACGCTGCTGTTGCTGTGCGGATGGATGCTGATGTCGCCGGCGTGGTTGTGGACCGTGACGGTGATCGGCATCCTGCTGGTCCCGTCGCTGTGCGCCGCCATTGTCGATCTGTTGCGCAAGCCGGATGAAGTGCTGTTGCGCCAGCACCTCGCAGCGGTTGCAAATTCGGCGGCACGGCGCTTGATGCAGGTGGGGTTCGAGCTGGCCTGCCTGCCGTACGAGGCGTTTTTCAGCCTCGATGCGATCGTGCGCACGGCCTGGCGGATGCTCGTCGGGCGCAGACGGCTGCTCGAATGGAAACCGTCGAGCGAAGTCGATCGCGAGTTGGGCGAGCGCGACCGCAGCGAGGCTGCCGCGTGCTGGCGGTCGATGTGGGCGGGCCCCGTACTTGCCGCGGCGACGGCGGCTTGGCTGGGGGTTGCAGCGCCGATGGTGCTGGTGGCGGCGGGCCCGGTCCTGCTGCTGTGGTTCGCGTCGCCCGGCATAGCATGGTGGATCAGCCGCCCGCTGGCGCGCCGCGCGGCGGCCCTGACGCCCGACCAGTCCTTCTTCCTGCGTGCGCTGGCGCGCCGCACCTGGGCGTTTTTCGACACCTTCGTCGGTGCGGACGACCACTGGCTGCCGCCGGACAATTATCAGGAGTATCGCGTTGCCGCGGTGGCGCATCGCACGTCGCCGACGAATATCGGGATGGCCTTGCTGGCGAATCTGTCCGCGTACGACTTCGGCTACATCACGGCCGGACGACTGATCGAGCGCACGACCAGCACCCTGCGCACGATGAACGCGCTGGAGCGGCACCGGGGGCATTTCTACAACTGGTACGACACCCAGACGCTGCACCCCTTGCCGCCGCTGTATGTGTCGACCGTGGACAGCGGCAACCTCGCCGGCCACCTGCTGACCTTGCGTGCCGGGCTGCTCGCGCTGGCCGATGAAAGGATCCTGACGGGGCAACTGTTCGACGGCCTGCGCGACACGCTCACGGTTTTCGCGGATGTCGCCGAGACGACGACGGGCAAGGCGGCTGCGGGCGCGTGGACGGAGTTCAGGAGCGCCTTGGAAGCGGCCTCCGCCGCCCCCCCGGATACCCTCGCCGCGGCGCAATCCACCCTGATGCGCCTGGCGACCGGCGCTGGCGAACTCGCTGCGCGGGTCGTCGCCGGCCTCGATGTCGGGGATGGCCCGCTGCCCGAGCGGGATGCGAAGGCGGAGGAGGCGCGGGGATGGGCGCAGGCGCTGGAGCGGCAATGCCGCGAGGCGCTGGACGAGCTGTACTTTCTTGCCCCGTGGCTGGCGCCACCGGCGGCGCCGGATCGGGCGGAGGCGCATGTCGCCGAACGCGTCGGCGATTGTGTCGCCGAATGTGCCGACCCGAGCGGCATCCCGACCCTGCGCGAATTGGCGGCGGCAGGGAGCACCCGCGCCCAGGACAGGATCGCGGCCATCGAGCGCCTGGCGCTGCAATGCGGCGACTTTGCAGCGATGGACTATGAGTTCCTGTTCGACAAGACGCGGCACCTGCTGACCATCGGTTACAACGTGGAGGAGCGCCGCCTGGATGCGAGTTACTACGATCTGCTGGCCTCCGAAGCACGCCTGTGCAGTTTCGTGGCCATTGCCCAGGGACAGGTGCCGCAGGAAAGCTGGTTCACGCTCGGACGCCTGCTCACCGCCACCGGTGGCGAGCCGGTGCTGCTGTCGTGGAGCGGTTCGATGTTCGAATACCTGATGCCGCTGCTGGTGATGCCGAGCTACGACAACACGCTGCTCGACCAGACGTGCAAGGCGGCGGTGGCACGACAGATCGAGTACGGCGACCAGCGCGGCGTTCCGTGGGGTATTTCGGAATCCGGCTACAACACCGTCGACATGCACCTCAATTACCAGTACCGCGCCTTCGGCGTGCCGGGGCTGGGACTCAAGCGCGGGCTGGCCGACGATCTGGTGATCGCGCCCTATGCCTCGGTGCTCGCGCTGATGGTGGCGCCCGAGGAGGCATGCCTGAATCTGCAGCGGCTCGCGGCCGAGGGCTTTCTCGGCAAGTTCGGCTTCTTCGAGGCGATCGACTACACGCCGGCCCGCCAGCGTCGCGGGCAATCGCATGTGGTGGTGCGCTCCTTCATGGCCCACCATCAGGGCATGAGCCTGCTGGCGCTCGCCTACCTGCTGCTCGACCGTCCGATGCAGCGCCGCTTCGAGTCGGACCGCCTGTTCCAGGCAATCATGCTCCTGTTGCAGGAGCGCATCCCGAAAGCCACGGCCTTGTTTGCGCATACCGCGCAACTCTCGGAAGTGCGCGCGACGTCGGTCGCGGCGGAAACGCAGATCCGGGTGTTCAACACCCCGCATACGCCGATTCCCGAGGTGCAGCTGTTGTCGAACGGCCGCTACCACGTGATGGTCACGAACGCGGGGGGTGGCTACAGCCGGTGGAAGGACCTCGCCGTCACGCGCTGGCGTGAAGACGGCACTTGCGACAACCGCGGAACGTTCTGCTATGTCCGCGAAGTGACCGGCGGCGCAGGCGGTGAGTTCTGGTCGGCCGCCTATCAGCCGACGCTCAAGCGCCCCGCAACCTACGAAGCGATCTTCTCCGAAGGGCGCGCCGAGTTCCGCCGCCGCGATGCGGTTGGCGGCGGCGATGGCGATTTCGAGACCTACACCGAGATCGTCGTGTCGCCCGAGGACGATATCGAGCTGCGCCGGGTCCGCATAACCAATCGCTCGGGCCTGCGTCGGGAGATCGAGGTCACGAGCTATGCCGAGGTCGTGATCGCGCCGCCGGCCGCGGATGCGCTGCATCCGGCCTTCAGCAATCTTTTCGTGCAGACCGAGATCCTGCGCGAGCGCTGCGCGATCCTGTGCACGCGCCGGCCCCGCTCGGCCGGCGAGCAGGTGCCGTGGATGCTGCACCTGATGGCGGTGCATGGCGCGGCCGTCGGCGAAGCGTCCTACGAGACCGATCGCCTGCGCTTCATCGGCCGTACGAGAAGCGCCGCCGATCCGCTGGCGATGGGCGAGCCGGGGCCGCTCTCGGGCACCGACGGTTCGGTGCTGGATCCGGTCGTCGCCATCCGTCATCGCATCGCGCTCGATCCGGAACAGGCGGTCACGATCGACATCGTGTCGGGCATCAGCGATACCCGCGATGCGGCGGTGAGCCTGGTCGAGAAATACTTCGACCGCCACCTTGCGGACCGCGTCTTCGACCTGACGTGGACCCACAGCCAGGTCATGCTGCGGCAGCTCAATGCCAGCGAGGCCGATGCGCAACTGCATGCGCGCCTGGCCAGCTCCGTCATCCACGCCAACGCCTCCCTGCGCGCCGACCCGGCGGTGCTGATCAAGAACCGCCGCGGGCAGTCGGGGCTATGGGGTTACGCCATCTCCGGCGACCTGCCGATCGTGCTGCTGCAGATCGGGGATTCGGCCAATATCGATCTCGTACGCCAACTCGTGCAGGCCCACGCCTATTGGCGGCTGAAGGGGTTGGCGGTGGACCTGGTGATCTGGAACGAGGAGCACTCCGGGTACCGGCAACGCCTGCAGGACCAGATCATGGGGCTGATCGCCTCGGGGATCGAGGCGAGCGTGATCGACCGGCCGGGGGGCATCTTCGTGCGGCCGGCGGAGCAGATGTCGGGCGAAGACCGCATCCTGCTGCAGTCGGTGGCGCGCGCCATCATCACCGACGGCCGCGGCACGCTGGTGGAACAGCTCGATCGTCGCCCCCTCGCGGAACCACGGCCGCCGCGCTTCGTGCCGAGTCGCACGCCGCGCACCGAGGGCTCGTCCGCCACCGCCGCGCCGCGCCGCGATCTGATCCTGTTCAACGGGCTCGGCGGATTCACGCCCGACGGGCGCGAGTACGTCATGGCGCTCGCGCCCGGCGAGGTGACGCCGGCGCCGTGGGTGAACGTCCTCGCAAACCCCCACTTCGGGACGATCGTCTCGGAGAGCGGCGCCGCCTACACGTGGAGCGAGAACGCGCACGAATACCGCATCACCCCCTGGCACAACGACCCGGTGAGCGACCTGGGCGGTGAAGCGCTGTACCTGCGCGACGAAGAGACCGGCCAGTTCTGGTCGCCCACGCCGCTGCCTGCCGGTGCGGAGTCGTCCTGCGTCGTGCGCCACGGATTCGGCTACAGCGTTTTCGAGACCCAATTCGCGGGCATCTGGTCGGAACTGCGCGTCTTCGTGGCGCTGGATGCCGCGGTCAAGTTTTCGGTGTTGAAAGTCCGGAACGAATCGGGGCGTCCGCGCCGGCTCTCGGTGACCGGCTACGTCGAGTGGGTGCTGGGAGATCTCGGCGCGAAGTCGGCCATGCATGTCAGCACCGAAATCGACCCCCGCAGCGGTGCGCTCTACGCGCGCAACCCGTACAGCATGGAGTTTGCCGATCGGGTGGCCTTCTTCGACGTGGACGATCCGACGCGCAACCTGAGCGGCGACCGCATGGAATTCCTCGGGCGCAACGGTACCCTGCGCAATCCGGCAGCGATGGGCCGTTCGCGCCTGTCCGGCAAGGTGGGCGCCGCCCTGGACCCGTGCGGCGCGATCCAGGTGAGTTTCGAGCTGGGCGACGGGCACGAGCGCGACATCGTCTTCCGGCTCGGCGCGGGGCGCAACGTCGAGGACGCCGGCAAGCTCGTGCAGCGCTTCCGCGGCAGCCTGGCCGCGCGTGGTGCGCTGGAAGCCGTGCAGCAACACTGGACGCACACGCTCGGCGCGGTGCAGGTGGAAACGCCCGATCCGTCCGTGAATGTGCTGACCAATGGCTGGCTGGTGTACCAGACGCTGGCGTGCCGCATCTGGGCGCGCAGCGGTTACTACCAGTCGGGTGGCGCCTTCGGTTTCCGCGACCAGTTGCAGGACGTGATGGCGCTGATCCACGCCGAGCCCGCGCTGGTGCGCGCGCACCTGCTGCTGTGCGCGAGCCGCCAGTTCCAGGAGGGCGACGTCCAGCACTGGTGGCATCCGCCGGCAGGCCGCGGGGTGCGCACGCGCTGTTCGGACGACTACCTGTGGCTACCGCTGGCGGTGTGCCGCTACGTGACGGGCACCGGCGACTTCGCGGTGCTGGATGAGGCCGTGCACTTCCTCGAAGGCCGCCCGGTCAACCCGGAAGACGACTCCTACTACGATCTGCCCGGCCGCTCGGTCGATGTGGACAGCCTGTACCAGCACTGCGTGCGCGCCATCCGCCACGGTCTGAGCTTCGGCGAGCACGGGCTGCCGCTGATCGGCGCCGGCGACTGGAACGACGGCATGAATCTGGTGGGCATCAAGGGCAAGGGCGAGAGCGTCTGGCTGGGCTTCTTCCTGTGCGAAGTGCTCAGGCAGTTCGCCGGGGTGGCGCGGGCGCACGGTGATGCAGCCTTCGCCGACCTGTGCGCGGAGGAGGGGGCGCAGCTGCGCCGGAACATCGAGCAGCACGCCTGGGACGGCCAATGGTACCGCCGCGCCTGGTTCGACGACGGCACGCCGCTCGGCTCCGCGGGCAACGTCGAATGCCGCATCGATTCGATCTCGCAGAGCTGGTCGGTGCTGTCCGGGGCCGGCGACACGGAGCGCTCGCGCATGGCTATGAAGTCGGTCGACGACCACCTCGTGCGCCGCGACTACGCGCTCGTCCAGCTTCTCGACCCGCCCTTCGACAAGTCGACCCTGGACCCCGGCTACATCCGCGGCTACGTGCCGGGCGTGCGCGAGAACGGCGGGCAATACACCCACGGGGCGATCTGGGCGGCCATGGCGTTTGCCGCGCTGGGTGACGGCGCGCGTGCGTGGGAGCTGCTGACCCTGATCAACCCGGTCAATCACGCGCTGTCGGCGCAGGGCGTCGCCACCTACAAGACGGAACCCTACGTGGTCGCGGCCGACGTCTACGCGCTCGCGCCGCACATCGGCCGCGGCGGCTGGAGCTGGTATACCGGCTCGGCCGGCTGGATGTACCGGCTGATCGTGGAATCGCTGCTGGGCCTGAGGCTGGCGGGCGACACCCTGCATCTCGCCCCCTGCCTGCCCGCGGACTGGCACGCGTACAAGATCCACTACCGCTATCGCGATACCGTCTATCACATCGCTGTCGCGCAAACGCGCGTCGGTGACCTGGGTGAAAGCGGCGTGAACCGCGTGACGGTGGATGGCATCGAACGACCCGACAAGGCGATTGCGCTGCTTGATGACCGGCAGGAACACCTGGTCGAGGTGAGCGTACATGCGAAATGAGCATGCACGCCCGCCATTGCAGCGGTGCGGCTCCGCCGGTGCTTCAAGTTGCGGCGCGCTCGCGATCGGTCGGGCTCGATAGGCATGGCCGGACGCAGGCGAAATGTCCTTTTAAGCCGATCCTTCCAGCGGGCACTGACCGCGATGACGCGGACGGCGATTCGCGCCGGCTCGAAGGCGATCACCCAGGCGCTGAAGGCAAAGCCTGCACGCAAGCCCGCAGCACTCAAACGTCCGCTGGCCGGACGCACGGCGACCAAAGGCACGGCGACCAGGCGTGTCGCAAAGAACCGCGGGTCGGTGGCCGTCGGCGACTGGAGCGCGGGCCTCGCCATCGGCACGGCAGGCGCCCGGCGTTACTGGCTCTACAAGCCTCCCGGCGTACAGCGCGGCGAGCGCCTGCCGCTCGTGGTGATGCTGCACGGTTGCAGGCAGGGCGCGGAAGCCCTGGCCTCCAGCAGCAAGATGAACCGCATCGCCGCGCGCGAACGCTTCTTCGTGCTGTACCCCGAGCAGGACCGCCTGTCGAATGCGCAAGGTTGCTGGAACTGGTATGACACGCGCTCCGGCCGGGCGCAGGCCGAGGCCGGCGCCATCGATGCGGCGATCGATCAGGTTTGCCAGCTGCACGCGGTCGACCCGGAGCGCATCGCGTTGGCCGGGCTGTCGGCGGGCGCAGGGATGGCCGCGCTGATGGCGGTGCGTCACCCCCAGCGTTTTCGGGCGATTGCGATGCATTCGGGTATTGGAACGGGCGTCGCGCATTCATCGGCCTCCGCCTTGCGGGCCATGCGCGGGCGCCGGGTCGCAGGCACTGCGCTCGCGCCAATCGCTGCCGGAACACGGTCGCCAGCGTTGCTGGTCATCCACGGCACTGCCGACTACGTCGTCGCGCCCGGCAATGGCGCCGAGGCGGTACGGCTGTGGGCCGCGCGGGCGGGTGCAAAGCCGGGTACGCCGCGCACCGTGCAGCGCGGCACGCGCTACGCCACAACGATCACCGACTTCCGAACGCGCGGCCAGCTGGTCGCGACGCTATGCGAGGTCAACGGCCTTGGCCATGCGTGGAGTGGCGGCGCCGCGGGGCAGCGCTACAGTGACCCGAAAGGCCCGGACGCGTCACGCATGATGTGGACCTTCATGGCCAAACAGTTCGCCAGGGGCGCCGGCTAGGGGGCGGCATCGAGGAAGATGGCGACCACAGGGGGCCGTCGCCGCGCCTCGCCAAGACCGGGCGTTCCGGCAATTCAGGCGGACCCGACCTGTCGCTTCAGACGCTCGACTTCCTCCAGCAGATCGACCACCAGGGCGGCCAGTTCCGGCACGGCATCGAAGGCGGATTCGAGCTGCCGCATGCGCCGGGCCCGCGTCAGGTCATGGCTGGCGAAGCGCCAGTACGTCATCTGCATCGAGCCGTCGCCGAGAAAGCCGGCCTCGACGCGCTCGACAATCCACTGCGGCTCGACCCCGCAGGCTTGCGCCGCCTCTTCCAGGGTCAGGGTGACTTCGTCGACCAGGACGCCCGTCACGATCTCATTTTGCGTCACGGCTCACTCCCTCATCTTTCCGCGAGGATCGAAGTCCAATTCCCGCGCCATCGTTGCATAGATCTCGCGGGCCTTGTCGCTGTCTGCGGGAGGCAGCACGACGTCCAGTACCAGATACAGATCGCCCGGCGGCGTTCCCGGTATCCCGCGTCCTTTCAGGCGCAGTTTGCGGCCGCTTTGCGAGCCCCCAGGCACTTTCACCTGCACCGGACCCGAGGGTGTGGGCGCTTCGATGGACGCCCCCAGCGCGGCTTCCCACGGCGTCACCGGGATGGTCTGAAAGACATCCCGCCCCTCGATGCGATAGCGTGCGTCGGGCGCGAATTGCACTTCCAGAAACAGGTCGCCCGCCGGGCTGCCGCCCAGGCCGGGGCTGCCCTGGCCGCTCAGGCGGATATGCTGGCCTTCCTTCACGCCTTTGGGAATCCGCACGTGCAGGGTGTGCGCCCTGACTCCGACGCGGCCGTGTTCATCCGCCTGGGGGACATGCAGGGTGATCGTCCGCGTCGCGCCGTGATAAGTGTCGGCCAGATCGATCAGTATCTTGGCGTGGCGGTCCTGGCCGCGCATGCGGAAGTCGTCGGCGCCATGCCGGGCGCGGCCCGTGTGGCCGAACAGGTTGGCGAAAAAGTCGCTGAAGTCCGCATCGTCCGCGGGCGACGGACCGGGTCCCGAAAACTCGAATCCCGCGTCCCAGTCCGGTGGCGGCTGAAACTCCTGACCGGCCCGGTAACGGCTGCCCAGCTGGTCATAGGCCGCGCGTTTTTCCGGATCGGAAAGCACGGCGTTGGCCTCGTTGACCTCCTTCATATGCTTTTCCGCTTCCGGCTCCTTGCTGACATCCGGATGGTACTTGCGCGCGAGCCTGCGGTACGCCTTCTTGACCTCATCGGTGGTCGCGGTCTTCGCCACTCCGAGGATCTGGTAGTAATCCCTGAATTCCACGCTCTCAGCTCCCGAATCGATCGGCGTTGCAGGGTCCCCGCTCAGTGCGGGGCGGGGAAGCGGTAGTGCAGCGCATTCAGGTAGCGCGCAACCTCCTCGATGTCCTCGTTGCCCCAGCCCGCCCCGGCGACATCCTGCCAGCGGCGCACTTCCAGCCTCAGGCTTTTCCAGTCGGTGACGACCCGCTTGTCCCGCCAATGGACATCGAGGTTGTGGCACGCCTCGCAATGCGTCGAGTACAACAACTCGCCACGGGACGCATCGCGCGTGGTTTCGCCGGCATCAGCGAGATTCCCGCAAAGCATGAACGGCACGATGAGCATCGATTTCCGGAGCATATCCTTACCCCTCCCAGATACGGCCCTCCCATTAACTATAGATCGGAGATTTCGCTCCGCATTGCCGGCCCGAAATATAACGCTTGACTCTCAGCCCAATGGGGCCACACTGTCTGTGCGTGCTGCGTCGCAACATAAAAACTGGCACCCGAAGACAGCGAGCAATGCCGAGCTGATTTCATTCCAGACCACTTTACGCAGCAATTCCCACAAGGAAAGAAATAATGCAAACCACCACACCCGAACAGATCCGCGCTGCCAAGACGTACACCAACGCTTTGATGGCGCTGTCGCAGGTCGCTTTTTCCGGCGTCGAACGACTGGCTGCACTGAACCTGAATGTGGCTCGCGTCGCACTGGAAGACGCCTTCGCCGCGTCGAACAGTCTGCTGCAGGTCAAGGACGTCAGCGAGCTCAAGAACTTGCAGACCGCGATCAGCGCCCCGGCAACCGAGCACTGCGCAGCCTACTTTCGCAGCGTGCAGGAGATTGCTGCCGATTCGCAGCAGCAGGTCACCCAGCTCGTGACTTCGTACTTCGCGACACTCGGCTTCGACGCAACTGCCAAAGCCGGCTCGAATGCGGGGTTCGACATGTTCTCCAAGTTTGTGAAGGACACGAACAGCATGTTCGAAGCCAACGCCAAAGCGGTCGGCGACGCAACGACGAAAATGATGGCCCCGGTGACGTCTCACCCGAAGAAGGCTGCGTGAGTCTTCAGGCAAACGTAAGTAAGTAAGGAAGAAGCCCCGCGAGTCGGGGCTTTTTCCATTCTGCGCCGACGTTTAGGCCTGGTCCGACAAGTGATCGGCGAGGAAGCGCAGGAGGGCAGCAAGGACCGTGAGCAGTACCGGGCCGATGATGAGGCCGATGATGCCGAAGGCCGAAATGCCGCCGATGACGCCGACGAACACGGCGAGCATGGACACCTGTGCCTGGCTCGAAATCAGCAATGGGCGCAGCAAGTTGTCGGAAACCGACACGCCCAGCCCCCAGATCAACATGAAGATCGCCCAGCCCCACTCGGCGTTGGCGGCCAGGAAAAGGACCCCGGGCACCCAGACGAGCGCGGCACCGCCGACCGGCACGAGTGCCAGAAGCGCGGCCAGCACGCCGAACACCACCGCAGAGGGCAGGCCCGCCATCGCGAAGCCGATGCCCACCAGCGCCCCCTGGGCAAGGGCGGTCAGGCCGGTGCCGTAGACGACGGCGCGTGTCGTGTTGCCGATCAGGATGAGCAACTCTCCCTTGCGCTGTGCCTCCATCGGGACCAGGCGCACGACGCGGCCAAGCAGCTTCGGCCCGTCGCGCAGCAGGAAGAAGAGCAGGAACAGCATCATGAAGAAGTGGACGATCGTACCGAGGGCACCGAGAACAAAATTTCCACCCGTCGCTGCCAGCGACTTCAGCAGCATCTGGGTGCCGCTGCTCAGCCAGCGTTGGAGCTGCTCGGTGGTCGCAGTGAGGTTCTGGCGCAGCCATTCGACAACACTCCCGATGATGGGGTATTGCTCGAGCTGCGCGAGCAGATGGATATCGAACCGCAATTCCTCTGCCTGGAGACGGGTGATCAGCTCCGTCACCTGATTCGCGAAGGCGATGCCGAGGCTGACCAGCGGGCCCGCAAGGATGACGGGAACAAGCACGGTGATGATCCCGGCAGACAGGTCAGCGCGCCCTTTGAGCTTGCGGGTCAGCCTGCGGTGTACCGGTGCAAGCAGAAAGGCGAGGCAGATGCCCCACGCAAGGGCACCCCAGAAGGGCGCCAGCATCCAGTAAAGGGCGAGGGCGAAGAGGGCCGCCACGACAACTACGAAGGCCTTGCGATAGTCGTCCACGCGTGCTCCTTGCGCAAGTCCAAGCCGTGGGAAAGCTACAGCAAATTCTGCCTCGAATCAGCGCGCTTGCGCGGGATTCCGACCTTCACGACCCACCGGTTCGCAGCGCGCGCGCACTGGTGGCGTTTTTCATCGCAAGTTGAGGTTGCCGCCGCCGAAGAGCCCGATCAGTCCGATGAGGATCAGATAGATCGCGACGATATAGTTCAGCAGCCGCGGCACGAGAAGAATGAGAATCCCGGCGATCAGCGATACCAGGGGACCAAGAGCCAGGTTGATGGTCATGGGGGCACCTTTTCCTTTCGGTCACTTTTTCGATAGGACGGCGTAGGCGATCACGCATGCGCCGCCGCCGATGAGCAACCAGCCGACGAGCGGCGGAATCGAAACCGTATGCGTGCGTTCGGCGGTCGCCGTGATCGGCCCGATCTGGAGAATGTTCTCGGTCGTCGTATAGCTGTAATGGTCGTAGCCCAGAACGGCTGCGCCCATGACAATCAGTGCAACTCCGGTGATGAGTAGGGCTTTCATCGTGTGTCGATCCCTGGACTTGCGCCCCGTTGATGAGAATGTTGTCTTCCGGCAAATGATATTTACGCCGAAAACGGCGTCGGCTCTGTACGGTTCCGCACAGAAGGGCACGGAGTCAGTCCCGTGATTCACCGTCTCCGACAGTCCTTGGGCTGGAGTCGATCCATAGCGCGGCGGTGACGGGACGCACACACGCGCGGTTGTGTTCGCCAGCGAACGGAACGGGGCGCAGGTATCGCGTATTTTCAAATTGCACGTCCAGCTGACCGCGAATCTCCCCAAGAGAGCGGTTGTTGACCAACACTCCAGAGGAATTCAGATGAAGTATTCGATAATTTTTTCAGCGGCATTGATGGCGCTAGCCTTGAGCGCGTGTGAAAAGTCGACAGTCGTGACGCCGGCGCCGGCTCCTGCTCCAGCGCCCGTCCCGGGGCCCGCCGGTCCCGCCGGTCCCGCAGGTGCCCCTGGCTCCACCGGAATGACCGGGCAGATGGGGGCCACCGGGTCTACAGGATCTACCGGGGAAACCGGATCGACCGGATACACCGGAGCACAAGGATCAACCGGAGGGACTGGCGCAACCGGTTCCACCGGAGATACCGGAGCCCAAGGCGAGCGCGGCAAGACCGGTGGCGACACCGTGATCGTCGTTCCTGCCCCCGCGCGTTGAGATCCCGCTAGCAGTCCGTCGGACTACGCCACCCACGGTGGCGTAGTGTCCCCTTTTCGCAGGCGCACGAATCAGGATTCAGACACTTGAGCGCTACTTCGCGCGCTCTTGCCCATCGTCCTGCATCGCCAGCAGGATCAGCTGCGTGTCGCCGCTCCTGCCCGCTATGCGGCGGGCATTGAGCGATATCCTGCGTCGCCCGATGGCGGGGAAGCGCCTGCTGATGTCCGTGAAGGTCAGCACCATCCCCTCGATGACGTTGTCCACCGTCCGACAAGGCATGATGCGCGCCAGATCCGGGACGCTCAGCTGCAGCCACACTCCCGTACGGCAGCGACAATACAGAGGAAACAGGCTCCCTGTGTTCGCCAGCGCACGGAGTTCTGCACCTACGCTGTTCACGCGCCGGATGAGTTTCTGCGGGGGCGCTCTCCGATGGTTTGACGGCATTCGTGCCGGTTTTCCACTTTCTGAGGATTCGCCGTGAACCGTCCAATACTGATTCGTCGCGCGGCGGTCGGAATGATGCTTACGCGCGCACACATTTTCCTGATTGGCGCGGCGGCTCTGGCGCTCGCAGGCTGTGGCGAGATGGCCACGCTGCCGGTCTCGGCCGGCACCGGCCCACGACCCGCGCTGCCACCCCCGCAGCAGACGCTGCTTCCGACCGTACACATTGCGCCCGCCGTGGGCTGGCCGGCCGGCGTTACGCCGCATGCGGCACCGGGCACATCCGTCGCCAGATTCGCCGGCGGCCTGGATCACCCGCGCTGGCTGTACGTGCTGCCCAATGGCGATGTGCTGGTGGCCGAGACCAATGCTCCACCCAGGCCGGACGACGGCAAGGGTATCAAGGGTTGGCTGATGGGACTGTTCAAGAAGGGGGCGGGCGCTGGCGTACCCAGCGCCAACCGCATCACGCTGCTGCGCGACACTGATGGTGACGGGGTGGCGGATCTGCGCTCGGTGCTGCTGGAAGGGTTGAACTCACCGTTCGGCATGGCGCTGGTGGGTAACGATCTTTACGTAGCCAACTCCGATGCCGTGCTGCGATTTCCCTACGCCGCCGGCGACACGCGCATCGCGGCGCCGGGCGTCAAGGTGGTGGATCTGCCCGCAGGCGCGATCAACCACCACTGGACCAAGAACCTCATCGCCAGCCCGGACGGCGCAAGACTTTTCGTAACCGTAGGCTCTAACAGCAATGCGGCCGAACGGGGTATGGAGGTAGAAGCGGAGCGAGCTGCAATCTGGGAGGTGGATGCGCGCAGCGGCGCCCACCGCATCTTTGCGTCCGGTTTGCGCAACCCGAATGGCCTAGCGTGGGAGCCTCTCAGCGGCGCGTTATGGACAGTGGTCAATGAGCGCGACGAACTCGGCAGCGACCTGGTTCCCGACTTCATGACCGCGGTGCACGATGGCGCCTTCTACGGCTGGCCCTACAGTTACTACGGCCAGCATGTCGATGAACGCGTAAAGCCGCAGCGGCCCGAGCTGGTGGCCAAGGCGATTGCGCCGGACTACGCACTGGGGCCCCACACCGCTTCGCTGGGCTTGGCGTCATCCGTCGGCACCACGCTGCCCGCCCCCTTCGTCAACGGCATGTTCATCGGCCAGCATGGCTCGTGGAACCGCCGCCCGCACAGCGGCTACAAGGTGATTTTCGTGCCCTTCGAAGACGGCAAGCCTGGCGGCGCACCTGTCGATGTCCTGACGGGTTTCCTTGGCGAGGAAGGCAATGCATATGGCCGGCCGGTCGGTGTCGTACTCGACAAGCACGGCGCATTGCTCGTAGCCGACGACGTGGGCAATGTCGTCTGGCGCGTCACCGCCCGGCGTTGAGCCGAAGGTCTTCCTCCGTCAGCTTCGGGGCTTCTGAACCGGGTGGGTGCCAGTTCGCTGCCGTGTCGGCGCAGAATTCCGCGAGCTGCCCGAGCACGGTTTGCACTGCGCGATTGGCTCCGACGACGCCGCCGTAGGGCGACTCGTTCGCGGCATCAACGTTTTCATCGAATTCGCGTGACCCCAGAATCCGGCGCGTCCGGTTATCGACGAGATAGGCGCGTAGCGTGAAACGCACGCGACTCGGCTGGCTGGAAAAATCGTGATGCAGGCGGGTGATCTCGGTATCGAGGCGAAGATCGCCGGTCGCGGCGCTCGGCGTCAGCACGACCGCGCGGAATGCCCCGCTGGTCTCCACTGCAGCGACGATAAGCGGCGCGACCATGCGTGCAGGCGTATCGACCCATTCGCTGCGCGCAAAATATTCGAGTTTGTGGGCCTCGCGCACGTAGATGATGCGCTGGCTGTCGTAACCGGATGCCGCGTGCGGTGGATTGACGATCAGCGTGGGGCCGCTCATCGACAGGGTCGCCGGATGACGCGTTGCCGCCCGGGCCTCCACCCGTGCGTCGTCGAGCGAATAAAAAGCGGGCTGCGGCGTCGCCGTCTGGCGCAGTGTGCCGCAACCGGCGGCGAGCGCCAGCAACAAGCCGGTGGCGCATAGCCCGGAAAATCGTGCGAAGGATGGATTCATCATGGCCGTTGTTGTCCTGAGGGGTTTCCGGTTTCCGACTCTCCCGGCCCGTCCGGCACCGGCCTGCGCCCGAACAGCAGTCCGGCGGGGTTGCGCTCGGTTTGCTCGCTGAGGCGACGCAGCGAGGTCGACAGGACACTGAGTTCCCCGAGCAGCCGCTCCAGTTCAGGCAGCGTTTCCTCGCCCAGGCGCTTCAGGTCGGCCCCGGCCGAGTCGACGGTCTTCCCGGCGCTGACGCTTGTCCGGGAGACCTCGTTGCCCATCCTCTCGATCGCCGCGGCGCTGCGTCCGATGCGATCGATCACGGGGCCGGCCTGCGCGCTGGCTCGCGAGCTGTTCTCGAACGTGCGGGCGGCATGGGTGATGCCCGCGTCGAGCTCCTCCTTGCGCGTGGCGATCGTGCGCGCCACGGCGGCGATGTCGTTGAGGGCGCTGGTGAATGCCGCCCGGTTTTCGTCGCTGAGAATGGCGTTGATGCTGGTCGAGGTACTATCCAGCTTGGCCAGCACGCTCGTGAGCACATTCTCCAGGCGCGCGGCGAG
Source organism: Aromatoleum tolulyticum (assembly GCF_900156155.1). Taxonomy (GTDB): domain Bacteria; phylum Pseudomonadota; class Gammaproteobacteria; order Burkholderiales; family Rhodocyclaceae; genus Aromatoleum; species Aromatoleum tolulyticum. The sequence goes on along the minus strand of NZ_FTMD01000009.1, from coordinate 166,656 downwards.
CGAGGGCTTGGTGCGGATCACCGGGTAGGGGCTGCCCGCGGTGGCGCGAAGCGGGGGCGCACCCTGCGTGCCGCCGCCGAGCTCGACGTATGCGATCCCGGTCAGACCCTGCGTCTTGAGCACCGCGACGGTGTCCTCCTTGATGGGGGTACCGCGCTCGATGGCGAAGATCAGGTTCACCCGTTCCGGGTTGGCCGGGTCGAGCTGTATCTGCCGCACCTTGCCGACATCGACGCCGTTGTATTTGACCGGCGCATTCAGGTTCAGGCCTGCGACCGATTCGTCCTCGATCGCCAGGTAGAGGTCGTACTTCTTCTGGAACGCGCCGCCCGAGGCGAGCCACAGTATGCCCGCCACCAGCACAGCGCCGAGGACGAGGACGAACCCGCCGACGATCGCATAATTGACTTTGTTTTCCATGATGGCTACCCGGTTTCCCCGCTGGTGTGCACGTCGGCCTGCTGCCGGTCCTGTTCGTGCGCCGCTCTGCCGCGCGGGCCGTCGAAGAATTTCCGGATGGCGGGGTTGTCCATCTGCGCGAGCTCGGACATCGAACCGATGCCTTGCACCGTGCCTTCGGCGAGGACGGCAACACGGTCGGCGAGCTGCCACAAGAGGTCGAGATCGTGCGTGATCATCACGATGGTCAGGCCGAACAGGTCGCGCAGCTTGCGTACGAGCTGGTCGACTTCGCCGGCACTTTCGGGATCGAGACCGGCGGTCGGTTCGTCGAGGAAAACCAGCTCCGGGTCGAGGGCCAGCGCGCGCGCGAGCGAGGCCCGCTTCAACATGCCGCCGCTGAGTTCGGACGGATATTGCGCGCCGACCTTTGGTTCGAGCCCGGTCATGGCAAGCTTCGAGGCCGCGATTTCGTCGATCAGCGCGTCATCCAGGCCGGTGTGCTCGCGCAGCGGCAAGCCGACGTTTTCCTGCACCGTCAGCGATCCGAACAGTCCGCCATGCTGGAACATCACGCCCCAGCGCTGGCGTAGCGCAAGGGTTTCTCCGTTCGCGTCGCCACCATCGAGCGCCTGCAGATCGACGCCGAGGACGCGGATCGAGCCCGCATCCGGGCGATGCAGCAGGATCATTTCGCGCAACAGCGTCGACTTGCCCGAGCCGCTGCCGCCGATCAACGCGAAGATCTCGCCGCGGCGCACTTCGAGGTCGATGCCGGAATGCACGACGTGGTCGCCGAAGCTCGTCGACAGCTTGCTGATCTCGATGACCGCTTCGTCGGAAGGTGTCGGGTCTGGCATGTCAGAGGTCCAGCGCACTGAAGGCGACCGAGAACAGGGCGTCGGCGACGATCACGAGGAAGATCGACTGCACCACGGCGCGCGTCGTCTGGCGGCCGACGCTGTCGGCGCCGCCGTGGGTGCGAAAGCCCTGGAAGCAGCCCACCACGGCGATGATGGCGGCGAATACCGGGGCCTTGCCGACCCCGATGAGATAGGCCGTGACGCTGACGGCCTTGACGAAGCGATCGAGAAAATCGGCGAAGCCCACGCCCAGTTGCGCGCGCGCCATGAGCATGCCGCCGAATACGCCCAGCACGTCGGCGAACACGGTCAGCAGCGGCAGCGCGACCAGCAGCGCGAGAACCTTGGGCAGCACCAGCAGATCCAGTGGCGCGATGCCGAGCGTGCGCATGGCGTCGATCTCCTCGGTCACCGCCATCGTGCCGATCTGCGCCGCGTAGGCGGAGCCCGAACGCCCGGCGACGATGATGGCCGTGATCAGGGGCGCGAACTCGCGCAGCATCGACAGGCCGACGAGGTCGGCCACGAAAATGTTGGCACCGTACTGCCTGAGCTGGTTGGCACCCTGATAGGCGACAACGACGCCGAGGAGGAACGACAGCAGCCCGACGATGGGCAGGGCGTCGAATCCGGCGCTGCGGATGTTGTAAAGGATCGGTCGCCAGCGGAACCGCGCCGGGTGAGCGAGGCATCCGCCGAGCGCGAGCGCACATTCCCCGACGAAACTCAGCAGCGCAAAGCCCTGCTCGAGTGACGCTACAACGTTGCGGCCCAGGCGTTCAAGCGCCGACGCGGGCGCAATGGAAGACGAGGCGAGGGGGGGCTCCTGATCGGCCATCTGCTGCTCGATCGCTTCAAGCAGCCGGGTGAATTCCGGACGCAAGTCACGCAGCCGCACGGTCTTGCCTTCGCCACTCAGCCGGTGCACGAGCTTTTGCAGGACCCACGCGCCTGCGGTATCCAGAGCCTCGATGCGTGCGCCGTCGACGACCAGCTCCTGGCCGGCGGGGGCGGTCAGCGCGTCGAGTTGCGACGCAATTGCGCCGATCCCGCGTGCGGTCCAGGCGCCCGAAAGCGCGAGCTCCTGCGGTGACGATTGGGCGATGGCGGCGGGAGCCGCCGACATGCGATTCATGGATGAACTCGAGACTGAATGCGTTCGAGGATAGACGAAACGTTTTGCCGTGTTTGTTCGACAGCGCACATATCCCACGTATCGAGGGGGCGCCATTTACCGATTACTACAAACTACTCTTCCGGGAATCGCCCGTATGTGCGCCGTCGAACAGAGCGCCGCTTGTCGGAGGCGGATAATTGTTGGCGCGCTAACGTTCGCATCGAGGAAAAAATGTCCGCATCGCCTCACCTGACGCCATGACGCCACGTTCTTCGCTCAAATGGATCGCCGGAATCGCTCTCGCGCTGATTGCGCTGCCGGTTCTCTTTGTCGCAATTTTTGGCTGGAACTGGTTGCGCGGATCGATCGAGCGCATGGCACTGGAAAAAACCGGCCGCGAACTGGCGATCGGCGGCGATCTCGCGGTCGAGTTCGGCTGGCCGCACCCGCGTATCCATGCCGGTGCGGTGACATTCGCAAACCCGGCGTGGGCCACGGAAAAGCAGATGGTCGCGGCCGACGCGTTCGAAGTTTCGATCAACTTGCCGCAACTCATGCGACGAAACATCGTGCTTCCGGAAGTGCGGCTCAGGCGTCCCGTGATCTTTCTCGAACAGGGGAGCGAAGGTCGCAAGAACTGGCTGCTCGACCTCAAGCAGCAGGACGAAGGGGCGCGTATCCAGATCGACCGCCTGATGCTCGACGAAGGAACGCTCGGCTACGACGATGCTGCGCAGAAGACGCGGATCCGCTCGGCGCTGTCGACCTCGAACGCACAGCCGATCGAGGCCGGGCTGAGCTTTTCGGCACAGGGGCAATTCAAGGGCCTGCCCCTCAAGGCGAGCGGCAGCGGCGGACCGGTGCTCGGGCTGCGCGACGAGCGCACACCGTATCCGCTCAAGGGCGAACTCAGCGTGGGCGGTACCGTCGTGAAGGGCGAAGGGACCATCACGAGCCTGCTGAAGTTTTCCGCGGTGGATATGCAGCTCGCCGTGAGCGGGCGGAGCCTGGCGCAGCTTTACCCCCTGCTGGGCATCGTCTTTCCGGAAACCGGCGCGTATACGACGGCCGGGCATATCGTGCACAGCGGGGAGACGTGGCGCTACGAGAAATTCTCCGGCCGCATCGGCAGCAGCGACATTGGCGGCACGTTGCAGGTGGTGACCGGCGGCAAACGTCCGGCACTGGAGGCGGATGTCGTTTCCAACGTGCTCGATCTCGCCGATCTGGGCCCCTTGATCGGCGCCAGACCCGGTCGCCTGGAGGCAGCCCGAGAGGCCGCGCCGGCGCCTTCCGAGACGACCGCGCCCACGCCGGCGCAAGCACGCGTATTGCCGGACATGCTTTTCAAGACCGAGCGCTGGGATACCGTCGACGCCGAGGTGACGCTCAAGGCGAAGACGATCCGCCGCGCGGAGGAGTTGCCGCTGGAGGACCTCGTGACCCATCTGAGCCTGCGGGATTCGGTCCTGCGGCTCGAACCGCTCGACTTCGGCATCGCCGGCGGCCAGCTCAATGCCGTGATCACGCTCGACGGGCGCAAGGATCCGATCGCGGCGCACGCCAAGGTGAAGGCGCGCAAGATCCTGATTGCGAAGATGTTTCCGACGGTCAAGCTCAGCAAGGCCAGCATCGGCCAGATCAACGGCGATTTCGACCTCAAGGGCAACGGCGACTCGGTCAGGCGCATGCTTGCGAGTTCCAACGGCACGCTGGGCCTGGTCGTCGCCGGGGGCGAAATCAGCCGCTTGATGATGGAAATGGTCGGCCTGCATCTGTGGGAAATACTCGAACTGCAAGTGACCGGCGACGAGCTCGTCAAACTGCGCTGCGCGGTGGCCGACTTCGACGTCAAGGAAGGCGTCATGAACAGCCGGGCGCTGATCTTCGACACCGAGATCACCACCATCATCGGCACGGGCACCATCGATCTGGGGCAGGAAAAGCTCGATCTGACGCTGAATCAAAGAACCAAGGACACCAGTCCCGTGGCCTTGCGCAGCCCCATCCACGTGCGCGGCAGCTTTGCCCGGCCCGAAGCCGGTGTCGACAAAGGGCGCGTGGCGGCACGCGCGCTCGGCGCGACATTGCTCGGCATGGTTAACCCGTTGCTGGCCCTGATTCCGCTGATCGACGCCGGCCCGGGACAGGACAGCGATTGCGCCCAGTTGGTGCGGGAAGCGAGGACCTTGTCGGACTCAAAGAACACGAAAGGCGGGCCTTGATCGGGGTGCGCGGCGGGTACGGTGGCCAAACCGAAACCCTTGTCCCGCTTCGCATGGCTGAGTCCGCAGAAGCAGGACGGTGGTTGGGACGCGTTCATGGCATGGAGGGGCGTGGCGACAATGGTGGCCCACTGCGACGAGGCCGGCCCTGGTCATTTCTGGGCAATCGGCTTTGTGGAGAACAGATAGCTCCCGAGCTCCTCGGAAAACTTCGGGTCCCTGCGCCGAATCCACTCCAGCAACATGGATGCATGCTCCTTTTCCTCGTCCCGGTTGTGTTCGAGGATAGCCTTCAGTTCCGGGTCCTGGCTCGCGTCGGTGCGCTGGTTGTACCAGTCAATGGCTTCCAGCTCTTCCATAAGGGAAACAATTGCCCGGTGCATGTCGCGCGTTTGCGCAGAAAGTTCTTCCAAAGGCTCGTGGTAGCCGACGCTGGACATGGTTTTCTCCTGATCACTGCGGGTTCCTGGCTCGGACCGCCTGGGTTGGGTGCGAGCGCGTCGATCGTCGCCGGGCTCGCGGCGCGAGCGCGGTCGTTCAGCGCGTCGTTCAGCGCGGCTGCGCTCCCTGCAGCGTCTCGCGGTCCATCTGCGACCGCTCGCGCGCGTCGCTTCCTGCTTCTTCGCACGTATCCGCACTGCCGCTGCTCGAGACGGCCTGTCGCGTCGTGCGCAGATTCCCTTCCCAATTACAGCCCATCTCATCGCAGCGGTAGCGGTGTACCGGCACAACGACGCTCAGGAGCAGGTCCACGAACCGTCGCGGGACGCGGTACACGGAGCCCTTGCAGCGCGGGCATGCGTGTCGGTGTGCTGACTGGTAAAGGTCGTCCGGGTGATGTGTGTCGATCGTGGGGCGCGCGTTCATCGCCGTCACACCCCGATCCCGCGCGAAGCGTAACGGCGACGCCGCACCCCGATCAGGCTCTCGATCGATGACGGAGTCATTCGAGTTGCCATCCGCCGGCGTGACGATCATGGTGTCGAGACCACAGGCGCCACCACGCTTCCACCTTCATCCTCCCAGTCGGCCAGGACAGCCTTCTGGCGGATCTTGCGCGTGTGGCGAAGACGGTCGGCCATGAACTTGGCGAACACGGGGGCGACCGCAGCGTTCCCGACCAGCACTGCCGGCAGGATGAAATGTTTATAGCTTGTCATGATTTGGAGTCCTTTCAATGAGTGCGCGGAGCGCACCGTGGCGGGGCAACGAACAGCCGTCGGACCTCAGTCCTTGTTGCTTTCCTCGAAGCGTTTGATCTGCTCTTCGGCTTCGTCCTTCGTGATGCCGTAGGTTTCCTGGATCTTGCCCGCCAATTGGTCGCGCTTGCCGGCAATCACATCGAGGTGATCGTCGGTGAGTTTGCCCCACTGCGCTTTAACCTTGCCCTTGAACTGTTTCCAGTTGCCTTCGACGATATCCCAGTTCATATCAACTCCTTGCGATTGGTGGCCGACTGGTGGAATTGCCAGTCGAGCATGCATCGATGCTGCCGATGCGGGTTCAAGGTTAGGCGCAGGATCGGGCGCAGTCGGTACGCTGGCGCACCGAAGGTCGCAACCGTTTGTGGCTGCGGTGCGCGTGGCGGGACGTTCTCCCTGCGGCAGGTTTTGGAAGCGGGGCGGGCGCTCGGGCGCAGTCGGCCGAAATCGCGCCCAATGAGCGCTGTCGTACAGACAGTTCGTGACTACGGAGTAGTCTTGCAGCTCGGGACAGGGTGAAGACTGCCGGTACAACCGGTGGTCGCCAGGCAGTCCCGCAAAGGAATCCGTAATGCAAGCTGGTCTGCTCGATCTGCCCTGGTGGGCTTATGTGCTGGTTACGCTGGGCCTGACCCACGTCACCATCGCCTCGGTAACGATCTTTCTCCACCGCCATCAGGCGCACCGTGCGCTGAGCCTGCATCCCGCCGTGGCCCATTTCTTCCGCTTCTGGCTTTGGCTTACCACCGGGATGGTCACCCGGGAGTGGGTGGCGATTCACCGCAAGCACCACGCTGCCACCGAGACCGCGGAAGATCCGCACAGTCCGCAGGTCCGTGGGATCCGCAAAGTCCTGCTGGAGGGGGCCGAGCTGTATCGCCTGGAGAGCCGGAATGCGGCAACCCTCGCGCAGTACGGTCGCGGCACGCCCGACGACTGGATCGAGCGCAGGCTGTACACACCGCACAGCGCGCTCGGCGTGGGCATCATGCTGGGCATCGATCTCGTGCTGTTCGGCCCGATCGGGCTCACCATGTGGGCGGTGCAGATGCTGTGGATCCCGATTTTCGCCGCGGGCGTGATCAACGGCATCGGCCACTACTGGGGTTATCGCAATTTCGCGCCGTACGACGCGTCGCGCAATATCGTGCCCTGGGGCCTCCTGATCGGTGGCGAGGAACTGCACAACAACCACCATGCCTACGCCAGTTCCGCCCGGTTTTCGAACAGGTGGTGGGAATTCGACATTGGCTGGATGTACATCCGCGCGTTGGGGGTCGTCCGCCTCGCGAAGGTGCGCAAGGTCGCACCCGGCATACGCTACACCGCATCCAAGACGCACTGCGACGCAGACACCCTGCAGGCGGTCATCACCCACCGCTACGACGTGCTGGCCAGGTTCGCCAGAACCCTGCAGCGCACCGCCAGGGAGGAAATCCGCAGCCTGAGGGACAGCGCAGTGCCCGGCTTGAAGGATTCCAGCGCGCTGAACGCGGTCAGGCTCTGGTTGCAGAGGGATGCGCAGGCCCTGCCGGAAATGGAACGCGCAGTCCTGGAGCAGGCCCTGCATTCGAGCCCGGTGTTGAGCACCATCGATTCCATGCGGCAGGACCTCACCGCCTTGTGGGGCCGATCCACCGCATCGAAGGACCAGTTGGTCAGGCAGCTGGAAGACTGGTGCCGGCGCGCCGAGCAAAGCGGCATCGACGCCTTGCGGGAGTTCTCCCGGACACTGCGCCGCTACGACTCACCGTCGCGCGGAATGCAGTGACACTCTGGGGGCTGTCCTGCCGTGGACGGGCATTCCGTCCAAGCCGGATCACACGCCCCAGGTGACGGGAACCTTGTCCACCAGCGAGCGCTCCAGCAGCTCGAGGAGCGGAAGCGCCCGCTGGGCGAGCTGAATACGGTCATCGGCCTGGCGATCGCCATCCTCGTCGGCGTCGGGCAGCTCCCGTTTCGTTGACCTGTCGCCCTCGATCGCGGCCCGGAGGGCTGCGATCGCGCGGGGCAACTGTTCGACGGTGACGATACCCTTGTCGGCGTCCGGATCCTTGCCCAGTACGCTCAGCAACTCCTTGCCGTTTTCCTCGAACATCATCACATCGCCGCTGGCGGCGGACTTGAAAGTGATCAACATGATGGTGCCTCCTTTCCGTGTCTTCAGTTCAGCGCTGGTGTTCGGCCGGATGAGTGGAAGCCCGGGCGCGCCGCGGTAGCGCGTGGCTGCGGCGCATCACTCCTCGATCACCTCGTCGGTCCGAACCTGGAAACTCTTCAGTGTGTTCGGGCCGAAGCTGTTGCTGATGGCGACGTCGGCGGCGTCGCGGCCGCGGGCGATCAATACGCGTCCGATGCGCGGCATGTTGTTGCGCGCGTCGAAGGTGTACCAATGGCCGTCGAGATAGGCTTCGAACCAGCCGGCGAAATCCATCGGCCCGTAGGGCGGCGGCATGCCGATGTCGCCGAGGTAGCCGGTGCAATAACGTGCCGGGATGTTCATGCAGCGGCAGAAGGTGATGGCCAGGTGCGCAAAGTCACGGCATACGCCGGTGCGTTCGTGGAACGCCTCCCAGGCCGTCTTGCTCGGGCGCGCATGTTCATAGCCGAAGGTCAGATGTCGATGCACATGGTCGCAGATCGCCTGGACGCGCGCCCATCCGGGCGGTGCCGTGTGGAACAGGTCCCAGGCGGTGTCGGACAGGCGATCGGTCTCGCAATAGCGGCTCCCCAGCAGGAACAGCAGGGTTTCGTCGGGCAGTTCTTCCACCGGCGTCTGCCGCGCCTGCGGTACGACCACATCCGGCAGTCCCGTGTCCCTGACCAGCGCGTCGGTGGATAGCCGGAGTTCGCCCTTGGGGGCAACGATGCGCGAGCACCAATTGCCGAAGCTGTCGCGGTAGGCGGTGAGCGGGACGGGCGGGTCGGCGATCAGGTGGTCGGGGATGATGATGTCGGACACTCGCGAGTAGTGCACGCTCAGTGTCAGGATCATCGGCGTCGGCTGTGGGCAGTCGTAGATCAGTTCGTAGCCAATGCGGATCTTCATCCGGGTCTCCCGAGGTCAGCGGTGAGTCAGTCCGCTATCGGTCTTCGTCCCAGTGAAACTTGTGCAACAGGCGGTGCAGCACGGGTACGAACACCAGGCCGGCGGCGACGATGAAAACCAGGCCCGCGTAAAGCGCATAAAGTCCGGCAAAGACCTTCCCTCCGTCCGTTTTCGGCGCATCCACCGGCCCCATGCCGCCGAGCAACATGGTGCAATTCAGGAACGCATCCCGCCAGGCCAGATCTTCGAAATAAGCGTATCCGGCCATGCCGATCCCGATGGAACCCAGCAGCAGACCCACTGCGACCGCAGCGTGGAGCGCGAGACGCCGGATGAAGTGAATCCGGGGCAGCGGTGGGAGCCTGTGCGATTCGTACATGGGTTGTCACGCCCCGCGCAAACGAACGTTCCGCGCAATTGCCAAGGCGATTACTTCTTGTCGCCCTTTGCTGCGTCCTGGATGCTTTCGCCGGCCTTTTCGATCTTATCTCCGACCTTCTCTGCTGCCTTGTCCACTTCCTTTCCGGCCCGTTCTGCCGGGCCTTCCTGCTTCTGACAGCCGGGGAGCGCTGCAAGCAATACGCTCATGAGCAAGGCTGCGCTGAGGGTTCTTCCGCGTTTCATCATCCGTACCTCCTGGTGCTCCACTTGTACCGCAGTGAGCGAAACCGCATCGGTCATGCTCTCTGCGGGATGAGGGAAATAGGCGGCCCCGCGACGCACCGGCCGGCTAGGGCGGGCGCAGCGCGTGTCGAACATCATTTGCCGACTTCGTGACCGATGACGCCGCCGACTGCAGCTCCGCCGACCGTTCCGACCGCGCTGCCGCCTGTAAGAACCGAACCACCGATGGCACCGACTCCGGCGCCGATGGCCGTGTTCTTGTCCTGCGCCGACATGCCGGCACAAGCGCCCAGACCGAGCATTGCTGCCGCGGTAACTGCACTGAGCGCGAAATTCTGAATCGTTTTCATGGAACTACCTCTTTCCCAACATCGTGTTTCCGGTGCTTCGTACATCTTCGAGTGCGACTGGTTACTTGCCGAACTGCGTTTTCGCTTTCATCAGGCACTCATCCTTGGCGCCACCCGCCAATGCATCGCACTTTTCCTTTGCCACCTTGTACTCGGCCTCGCGCTTGTCCTCAGTGGCGTCCTTGCGCGCATCGGTAGCCTGTTCGCTCGCCTTGCTGCGTGCCGCGGCGGATTTCTCGTCGGCCGTAGCATTGGCCTCCGAGGTCTTCTTGGCCGCCTCGGCGTTGGCGTCCGAGGTCTTCATCTGCGCCTTGGCGTCGGCCTTGGCGGTAACTTGCGCGGCCTTCGCTTCCTTCACGCAAACGTCCTTTGCGTTGCCTGCCATGTCATCGCAGCGTTCCTTCGCCACTGCATAGGCGGCCTCCGCCTTGGCGATGCTCACGTCGTAGCGGGTTTCCCTGCTCGGCTTGTAAGTGGCTTCAAGTTCCGCCTTGGCGACCTTTTCCTTGCCCTTGGCCTCTTCCACGCAGATATCCTTCTTGTTGCCGGATAACGAGTCGCAACCAGCCTTGTCGGTCTTGTACTGGGCAGTGATCCTGTCCTTGGCGGCCTGGTAATCGGTTTTCGACATGCCTTCGGCCATCGAAGCGCCGCTGAACGCCAGTCCGAGCGCAATCGCGATCACGTTAATGCTGAGTGTGTTCATTTTTCGTTCCTTCATCCGGTGAAATTTGGAGTGATGCATTGGTGTGCGATGCCTTGCACACCCTTCTCTTTGCCAGGACCGCGCTGCTTTCAACCACTGGACATTGCCGCGGTGTTGACACCGCATGCGGCTGGCTCCGATGACCCGAGGTTATGCAGGCTTCTCGTTACCGTCTGTCTGCTGCCGCACATAGGCTCCGCAAGGTCGTCCCGAAGCAAAGCGGCCCGGCCGGGGCGCCGCGCTCGGGTCTGCTGCGTCGACGGCTCACTCGCGAGGCTCGCCGCGCTCATTGACGGTGACGGTGCGTCCGGGGGGCGCGGTCATCTGTACGCGATACGCTTGGCCCCTGAAGGCATAGGTCACATCCCAGTATTCGGGGCGGGCCTGGCTGGGTACGTTCTCGCATCGCCGCACATCCTGGGCGTACGCCTGCTGTCCGCCGTCGTTACGGCCGACGTTGGCGCCGACTACGGCTCCCGCGACGGCACCACCGGCTGTTGCGAGATCCCTGCCGCGTCCGTCACCGATCTGGTGGCCGAGAATGCCGCCAATGACGGCGCCGGCAATGGCGCCGGGAACGTTGGCACTGCTGCGGTCCTGATCGACCGCTTCGCGCTCGACCCAGCAGCGTTGCTCGGGTGGTCCCACCACCGCGCGCACGGCCGTGACCTCCGCCTCGTACAGGCGTTCGTCATCGCGCCGGCGGTAGTCGTGGGAGACGACGGGCGCTGGCGCATAACGATGGTCATCGATGCGCGCGTCGCGGCTTACCGTTCGCACGGACGACACGCTGTTGTCCAGCCCCATCGCCGCCAGGGACGGATACCTGCCCGGACGCAGGACGACGCAGCGACCGCTGAAGCGGACGTCCTCGCACGCTTCCCAGCGGCCGCTGGTAACGATGACCGACGAAGCGCGGTCGTTAAAGCCACTGCGCTCGAAGTTGCGGATCTGGTCCTCGGTGCTGAAGGATCGGCCCTGGAAGCCTTCACGTTCGTAGAAGGTGACCTGTGCGTCGTCATGGTCATCGCGGTTCGCGTTGGGGTCCGGCGCGTAGCGGTCCTCATCGATGCGTGCATTCCTGTCCAGCATCCGCGCCGATGAAATGCGGTCGTTCAAGCCCATGGCGGCCAGCGACGGGTACCTGCCGCGGCGCAGGACGACGCACTGGCCTCTGAAGCCGGCGTCCTCGCACACCTCCCACCGGTCGCGTGCGACCACGGCCGAAGAGGCCCGGTCATTGAAGCCGCGGCGCTCGAAGTTGCGCACCCTTTCCGTCGTCGTGAACGAACTGCCCCTGAAGCGTTCGCGCTCGTAAAAGGTGACCTGTGCGGCCGCTTGCGCGGCCATAAGCACGCCGGCCACCGCCAGCGCAGTTCTCAGTATCGTAGTCATTGATGTCTCCTGTAATGGGTTGCGCATACCGAAGCCCGTCAGGAACAGCGGTATTCCATCCAGACGCGCGACGCAGTCCGGCGTGGCCGGACCTCGGGTCCCGTTGCTGGAATTGCAGATCCTCGCCTTGTCAGCGCTCGTATGTGAGGGCGCCGGGGCAACGACGTAACTAGTTTCAATCTCACCCGCTACAGGGCCGCGGTCTGTTCGGGAGCACACATAACGAGCGCGTTTGCCTCGCACGCAGGCGATGTGCGAGCGAACCGGATCAGTTCTGAATACGGCGCCGCCTGGCGTTTCGACTGGCGTACGGTCTTGGTGCGCTACCGAACAGACGGTGCGCTCAGTGCTTCGTATGCTTTTCTTGTCTTCTCGACGGAGCGTCGGCCGTGACGTCGACGAGCTCTGTCAATCCTGACAGCGCAATCCCGCTCAAGGAATCACCATGAAAACGCAATCTCTCCGCTTGCGGATCGCCGCCTTCCTGGCTGGCGTCGCAATGCTGGCCTTCAGCGGCTGGGCCGGCGCGGACCCGCCGTCGCGCGTCGCGCGGCTTGCCTACACGAGCGGCGCGGTGAGCATGTCGCCCGCGGGCGACAACGAATGGGTTCAGGCCACGGTCAATCGTCCCCTGACCACCGGGGACCGCCTCTGGGTCGATGACGGTGCGCGCGCCGAACTCGAGACCGGCGGAGCGCTGGTTCGCATGCACGCCGGCACCAGCGTGTCCGTCCTGAATCTCGATGACCGCATCACCCAACTGCAATTGACGCAGGGCGCATTGAATGTGCGCGTCCGTCGTATCGCGCCAAACCAGATTTTCGAGGTCGATACGCCGAATCTGGCCTTTACCCTGCGCGAACCGGGTGCATACCGGATCGAAGTGGATTCCGAGGACGATGCGACCACGATCTTCATGCGCAGGGGGCAGGGCGAGGCATACGGCGACGAAGCCGCCTATGTCATCGATTCGCGGCAAGCCTATCGATTCACCGGCACCGACCTGCGCGAGTACGAGTATGTCGATGCGCCGCGACCGGACGATTTCGACCGCTGGTCGAACAGCCGTGACCGCCGCTATGACGAGTCGCGTTCCGCCGGCTATGTCTCGCAGGATGTGGTCGGTTACCAGGATCTCGATGATTACGGCAGTTGGCGCGCCGACGCGACCTACGGCAATGTGTGGTACCCGGATCGCGTGGCCACCGGCTGGGCGCCATATCGGGACGGGCATTGGGCGTGGATCGACCCGTGGGGCTGGACCTGGGTGGATGACGCGCCGTGGGGCTTCGCCGTATCGCATTACGGCCGTTGGGCCCATGTCGGTGGAACGTGGGGTTGGGTGCCCGGTCCCGTGCGTAGCAGGGCCTACTACGCTCCGGCGCTGGTCGTGTTCGTCGGCGGTGGCGACTTCCAGCTGACGATATCGAGCGGCCTTGTCGGAGCGGTCGCCTGGTTCCCGCTGGGGCCGCGCGAGGTCTACCGACCCGCCTATCGGGTCAGCCGCGACTATTTCGAGAATATCAATCGCAGCAATACCATCGTCAATAACACGGTCATCAACAATTACTACAACAATTCGAACGTGACCAATGTGGTCTACATCAACCGGAGCGTCGAGGGGGCGGTCGTCGCCGTGCCGACGACCGCGTTCGTGCAGTCGCAGCCGGTCTCCAGGGAGGCGCTGCGGGTATCGCGGGAAACGATCGGCAGTGCACCTCTGGCGCTCGTTGCCCCGCTTGCACCGACCGAGAAAAGCGTGCGTGGCGCTGCTGCCCAAGGGGGCAAGCCGCCTCCGCGTGCGCTCGAACGGCGTGTCGTCGCGCGGACTGCCCCGCCGCCGGCGCCGGTCGGATTCGTGGCACAACAGCAGCGATTGAGCGCCGAGCCGGGCAGACCGCTCGATGAGTCCGTACGCAAGGAATTGCGGTCCGCAGCGACCGCGCCGGCGCCCGCCGTCAAAGTCATCACCCGGAAGCAGGACGGGATGCCGCGTGCGCGTCCGCCGCAGGCAGCGGCCCGGGCCAAGGCGGCCGACGATACAGGTGGGAGGTCCGAACAGCCGGACAGGGGGGCTCGGCGTGACGAGCCGGCAGCACCGCCGGCGCAACCGCCGCAGCGCTCGATGCAGCCGCGGATCGCGCCGCCGCAGGCGACGACGCCGGCCGAGCCCGCAGCGCAATCGCGCGAACCACGCGGCAGGGCGGATCGGCGCGGTGACGATGAGCAGCGCGGACAAACCGCCGCTCCGCGGCCCGCAACACCGCAGCGTCCCGCCGAGCCGGAGCCCGCTCCGCCGCGTGCGACGCCAGCTGCGCCTGCGACACCGGCAACTCCTGCGACGCGAACGACGCCGGCGGTACCCGCAGTGCCGGCGACGCCTGCCGAGCCGGCGGCACAATCGCCCGAACCACGCGGAAAGTCCGAGCAGCGTGACGAGCGGGAACAGCGTCGCGAACGACAACAGCGCGAACAAGCGGTGACGCCGCCCCCGGCGCCAGCCCGGGGTGTGGCGCCGCCTGAGACTGCCCCGCCGCGGCCAGCGCCGGAGATCCCGGCAGCACAGTCGCGGGAGCCACGCGACAGGTCGGAACAGCGTGGGAATGGTGGTCAGCGCGAGCGCGAAAGAGCCGTCGCTCCTCCACCGCCTCCGCCCGCGCAGCAGCCCGCGCAACGGGCGAGACCCGAGCCGGCGCCCGCGGCGGAGCCACGCGGTCAGGAGCCCAGGCCCGCAGCGGGCAGGGCGCGAGACAAGAACAAGGACAGTGAAGAGCAGAAGCAGGAAGAAGAACAGCGGCGCAGGGACGAACGGCGCAACTGATTCATCGACTGTCCACGGCGATACCAGGGCGGCACGCAACTGCCGCCGCGGACGTCGTCCCGTCACCTGGCACGAGAGCGTGCATCACCAACGGAAAATGCCCTGCACAGCAGGGCATTTCATCTTTCAGGGGACCCCGTGCCGCGATCAGTACCGCTGCAGCACGCCATCCCTGATCCGCACCCGGTCGCCGACACGGAAGTTGGTGTTGGAGCTGCTGTCCAGGATCATCGATTGATATGACCCGTCATCCATGCTGATCGTGACCTTGTACGCATCGTCCCCCCGCTGCGCGCGTTGCCGTTTTTCCAGCTCGTGGCCGACATAGGCACCGCCCGCGGCGCCGATCACGGTTGCTGCCGTGTTGCCGCTTCCGGATCCGACCTGGTTGCCGACCACTCCCCCGACGACGGCGCCGGCGATGGTACCCAGTCCGATGCCGCCGGCACGGCCAGTGCTGTTCTGGTTTATCCGTTCGATCGACGACACCACGCCATAGCCGGGGTAGGTATCTTCCTGACTGCTGGCTCCGGGGCTGGCCCCATAGGGCTCGTCGTAGGGGGTTGCGCATGCACCAAGCGTCAGCGCCGCAACGACTCCGAGCACCGATCCGAATCCATTGATCGTTTTCATGATGAATCTCCTGCCCAATTTGAATAAGGTCGCGTGCCGGCCGGGCGGGCCCTCGCGATCGTTGTGATGAGCGACTCCACCCGAGTCCCGATGCTCACCAGATTGTCGACGTTCCGCACCCCTTTGTCGCCGTGCGCGTGAACAAAATTCACTGCGTCGTCGGTTCGGGTGCGGCCGCCGATCTTCATGCTGATCATCTCCCTCCGCCGCCATCCGCTCTGTGCGGTTGCGCTCATAATGTGCGAGGCGCGGCGTTTGCCGGCTCGGTCAGCGGGAAGTCGTTTAGCGGCCGGATGACCTGCCCTGTGTGCGGCAACGTACGAAGGAGGCCGGGCAACTGGCGTATCTTTCCCCCATGTCCTTCGCAATCTGGGCGCTCATCATCGGCGTGCTGCTGATCACGATGGCCCTTTCGGGTACGTCGCTCAAGCGGCTCCCCCTGAGCACCGCCATGCTCTACCTGGTCGCCGGTTTCGGGCTCGGCCCCGCCGGGTGGGCGCTGCTGTCGCCCGATCCGCTGACCTACGCTGTCATCCTGGAAAGGGTCACCGAGCTGGCGGTGCTCATCTCCTTGTTCGCCGTCGGTCTCAAGCTCGGCCTCCCGCTGTCGGACAAGGGCTGGCGTCTGCCTGTGCGTCTCGCGATCGTCTCGATGACCATTACGGTGGCGCTCATCGCAGCGATCGGCGTGCTGGTTCTCGGCCTTTCGCTCGGCGCAGCAGTCCTGCTCGGGGCTATCCTCGCGCCTACCGACCCGGTGCTGGCCTCCGACGTCCAAGTGGTCGAGGTGGGCGATCGCGACCGCTTGCGTTTCAGTCTGACCGGGGAGGGGGGCCTGAATGATGGCGCCGCCTTTCCCTTCGTAATGCTGGGACTCGGCCTGATGGGGCTGCACGACCTGGGCACGGGCGGTTGGCGCTGGCTGGCCGTCGACGTGTTGTGGGCGATTGCCGGCGGTCTGCTGATCGGCGGTATGCTGGGTACGCTGATCGGGCGGTTGGTGGTGTATCTGCGCAGCCGCCACAAGGAGTCGGTCGGTTTCGACGAGTTCCTCACCCTGGGACTCATTGCACTGGCCTACGGGGCAGCCGTGCTCAGCCACACGTATGGCTTCCTGGCCGTTTTTGCGGCAGGTCTCGCTTTGCAGCGAGTGAACGAGCAGCCAAGGCGAATCCCGGATGCCGTTCTTCTGGAAACGGGTCTTCAGGGCAGGCAGGCCGACGAGGTGCTTGCCACCCATGTGGACTATGCCGGGGCCTACATGATGCAGGCGGTGCGGGGCTTCAACGAACAACTTGAGCGCATCGCGGAGGTGGGGGTCGTCCTGGTGGTCGGCGCGATGCTCTCCTACACTTACCTCCCCGCCAGTGCCGGCTGGATTGTCCTGCTCCTGTTCCTGGTCGTACGTCCCGTGTCGGTGTGGCTTGGATTGCTCGGCGCGCCCGTGTCACACGATCAGCGCATCCTGATTTCCTGGTTCGGTATCCGCGGTATCGGCTCGATCTACTACCTGATGTATGCCATCAACCACGGCCTGCCGCGTCCCCTGGCGGAGGAAATCATCGCCCTCACGCTCACCGTGGTCGCCGTCTCCATCGTGGTTCATGGCGTATCCGTGACGCCCCTGATGTCGCTCTATGCGCGGCGCAAGCCGCGGCGCCAGGGGCGGCGGAAAGACGACTGACGACTCCGGCCCCTCTGCCGGGCGTTCGTCGTGGCGCAGGCTAAAGCGACTTCAGGTACTCCACCAATTCGCTCTTCTCCTGTCCGGTCAAGCCTGATCCGAGGTGGGCGTCATAATGATCGACCACTGCCGCCAGTGTCGCGAAGCGCCCGTCGTGGTAGAAGCCGCCGGTCGTGTGGGTCCACAATCCCCTCAGCGGCGCGGTGCGGTAGCGCCTGTCCGGCGCCCGGTTCGCCTGGAAATCGTCAATGCCGATTTCGGCCGGCGTATGCATATTCCAACCCGGCTCGGTATACGTCGGGGGAACGTGGCAGCTCGCGCAACCTGCCTTGTTCTCGAAAATCTGCTTGCCGCGCGCGGCGGAGGCGGCGTCGAAACTGCCTGTCGGCGCTGCCGGGGCGGGAATCGCGAGCTGGTAGAAATGCAGTGCCGGCAGTTTCGGGCTGATCAGGTCGGGGTTGCTGCGCACATCGCCGAAGCCCGCGCGGGCTGCAACGGGAAACTGCACCGGGTCGTTCAGGCGCGGATCGAAGAACGTTCCCTTGCCATGCATCTCCAGATTGGCGACGAAGGCATTCCAGTGCGGCACCGAGCCCCAGCCGGTCCAGGTGTGGAGGTTCACGCCCGCCAGCCCGAACACCGGCGGAATCAGCGTTGCGGCAGTCTTGCCGTCGGGTCGGAAGCCTTTGCCGTCCAAAAACAGCTCGGCGTCGAACTTCCCCGGCCCCCAGGCAGTAATGACCTGGCGCACGGTCGCTGGGTCGATCTGCAGCAGTGCGGCCACGGCGCTCAGGTCCGGCGACAGATTGATGATCGCGCCGACATTGAGGTCGCGGTTAGCCCAGCCGTCGAGCCGATGACCGATCCCCGGAGCGAGCGAGTTGTCCACCGCGGTATGGCAGAGCGCGCATTGGATACCGATGGAGTGCAGGTCGCGCCCTCCGTCAAAGAACCCGGTCACGCCGATTACCGCATTCAGGCGCAGCAACTCGACAGTCACCGCCGGATCATCCAGATTCACGCGCCCGGCCTTCAGATCGTCCACGAGCTTCCCCGGCAGGGCGTCGACGTCGACCTTCAGCCCCACGGCGAGCGCAGTCTTCGGGCTCACACCCGGGCCGACACCGCCAAGCTGGGCACCTTTTATCGCCTCGTGCAGCCTCAGCGTATCGCCCCAGAAAGCCTCATCGCCGAATGTATCGAAGCGGAAGGTTTCCCTTCCTTCGGCCAATGTCTGCTGCGCCTGTCGGTCGATCTGCTGGTCGAGTCTCTTGCCGGACTGCGCGACGTCGTCCGAGATGGCGATCTTTTGACCTGCCAGCGCCAGGGCTGCCAATGCCGGGACTGCAAGAATGTATTTCAGATAACGTTTCATCATCCCCTCCATGCGAATATTTAACCTTGTCGCATCCTCGTGCCGTGGCGCAGCATTGCCTTTTAGCCGTCGGCAATGATGCGATGCGTGAGATCACGATCCGGTGCGCGTCCATCGTCACGAGGGCTATGGTGTCCTTGTGCGCTCGGGGTGTGTCTTGCCGATCCTCGTGTCCTGTCATGGGCTGATGAAATCTGCGCCGGATCCCGTGCCGCGTCTGTTCGCTGTCGCACCTATCGCGAGCCGGGGGCTATACTGAAAATGGTTATTCGACGAGTGGAAGATTGTGCATGCCTGACTATCATGACCCGCGCCAGAATCGCCTTCTCGCAGCCCTCCCGGCCGACGAATACGCACGCCTCGCTCCACAGCTGGAGCTGATCCCGCTGGCGCTCGGCGACGTACTGTACGAATCCGGGATCCCGATGCATCACGTCTATTTCCCCACCGATTCGATCGTGTCCCTGCTGTACGTCATGGAAGACGGCGCCTCGGCCGAAATCGCCATGGTCGGCAACGAAGGTGTCGTCGGCATCTCCTTGTTCATGGGCGGTGAGACGACACCCAGCCGGGCCGTCGTGCAATGCGCAGGGCACGCCTACCGGCTGACGAGCCAGGTGCTGAAGGATGAATTCGATCGGGTCGGGGGGCGCCGTTCCGGGGCATTGCATAACCTGCTGCTGCGCTATACCCAGGCGCTGCTCACCCAGATGGCGCAGACCGCGGTGTGCAACCGCCATCACTCGCTGGACCAGCAACTCTGCCGCTGGCTGCTGCTGAGTCTTGACCGTCTGTCCGCGAACGAACTGGTCATGACCCAGGAGCTGATCGCCAACATGCTCGGCGTGCGCCGCGAAGGGGTCACGGAGGCCGCCGGCAACCTCCAGAGGGCCGGCGTGATCGAATACCGGCGTGGGCACATCACCGTCCTCGACCGGCCGGGGCTGGAGGCGCGGACCTGCGAGTGTTATGCGGTGGTCAAGAGGGAGTTCGATCGCCTGCTGCCTGAGGAAAACGCCCTGTAACCCGGCGCCCGCCTGTCGTTTGTCGCTGGCCGGAGCGGAGAATCGATCCGCCCGGATTGGAGTTTTCGGTGGCTTCACGGTCATAATCGGACTTCCAATACGACGGACGAGGAGGTTCGCGATGCCTGCAATGCCCGATGTGGAATCCGTCAAGGCAGTGCTGCGCCAGGTGATCGATCCGGAAGTGGGGGTCAATATCGTCGATCTCGGACTGGTATACGGTATCGACATCACGCCCGGGCAGGTCTCCATCCGTCTGACGATGACGTCGCCGGCCTGTCCCATGGGCGACATGATCATGAACGACATCGACGCCGCGCTCGACGCGGCGCTGCCGCCCGAGATCGGTGTAGTGGTCAATCTCGTGTGGGATCCGCCGTGGACCCCCGAAATGATGAACAAGGATGCGCGCGGTCATTTCGGCTGGTGAGGACGCCCCGCGAGACCGACGGGGCAGGGAATACGGAGGTGGGGTGTCGTGAGTCCTGATCCGCGGCTTGTTCCGCGCGTGCTGCTGCTGGTGCTGGGGATGCTGTCGCTCGTGGCCGGCGTCGGTGCCGGGCTGGCGCGCCTGGGCGCAGACGTCCCCGCTCTCGCGTCGGCGCTGGCCGGGTGGCATGCCGCGCTGATGGTCTGCGCATTCTTCGGAACGGTGATCGGACTCGAGCGTGCCGTAGCGCTCGGACACCCCATCGCCTATGCGGGGCCTCTGGCCTCGGGGCTCGGGGGCGTCGCATTGCTTGCCGGTTTGCCCCTGCCGTGGGCGCAACTGCTGTTCGTCCTCGCCTCATTGGTGCTCGTCGGTGGGGCGATCGCGGTCGTGCGCCGGCAGTCGGCCCTGTTTACGCGGACCCTGGCTGTCGGGGCTGGGTGCTGGCTTGCAGGGAACCTGGCCTGGGTCGCGAGCGGCATGATCCAGCCTGCGATTCCGTGGTGGCTCTCATTTCTTGTGGTGACGATCGCCGGCGAGAGGCTCGAACTCACCCGCTTTCTGCCTGCGCGGCGTGAGGCTGGGCCACTCTTCCGCGTCGCCGTCGCGACCACGCTCGGCGGCGCCGTGGCGGCCTGGTATTCGCCCTTCGGACTCGTGTTGTTCGCGGCCGGCCTTTTCGCGCTGTCGCTGTGGCTGCTGCGTTACGACATCGCGCGGCACAACGCGCGGCAACGCGACCTTGTGCGCTACATCGCGCTCTGCCTCCTGTCCGGCTACGCATGGCTGGCCGTGGGGGCTGCAATCGGGCTCGCGGGCGGCTTCGCGCCCGGCCATCTGCTGCGCGATGCGGCCTTGCATGCGATCGCGCTCGGTTTCGTGTTCGCGATGGTGTTCGGCCATGCCCCGATCATCTTCCCGGCTATCGCCCGGGTCCGGATTCCCTATCATCCGGTCTTCTATTTGCCGCTCGTGCTGCTTCACGCCTCGCTTGCGGCAAGGATTGCGGGAACGCTCGCGGGCGGTAATGCGGCGCCCCTGCTGCTGGCGGGCGGGCTGGCCAATGCGCTCGCCCTCCTTGCCTTCATAGTGACGATGGTGGGGAGCGTGCTGCGCGGCCGTCTCGCCGGCCGAGGCTGAAGCCGGGGGAACCCGCAGCGTCGGTGTGCAATGATCCCGTAACCTTTCCGCGGGAGGGAGGCGGGAGCGCCGGGGTTCGGCGCACCGTGCGGAAGGGCGCTGCGGTTGCGTTGCGGAATGTTTCGGGCGCTGCGGGGGCGAACCGGGGGCGCGTGCGACAACTGCTAGAATTGCGCCCTCCCTGTTCCATTGCATGCATCCTGCCCAAGAAATGAAGAAACTCGAGTCGGCCTTCGAACACATGCTCTTCGCCAGCCGCTGGCTGATGGCGCCCGTCTACTTCGGGCTGATCCTGGCGCTGGTCGTGCTTCTCGTGAAGTTCGGCAAGGAAGTCTGGTTCCTCTTCAGCCACATCATGAGCGCCACCGGGTCGGAGATGATCATCGGGGTGCTGTCGCTGGTCGACATCGCGCTGATCATGAGCCTGCTCATCATCATCATGTTCAGCGGCTACGAGAACTTCGTGTCGAAGATGGAGGATCTGCATTCGCATGCCGACCGCCCCGAATGGATGGGGCATATCGGCTTCTCCGACCAGAAGATCAAGCTGATCGGCTCGATCGTGGCAATTTCGGGTATCGAGCTGCTGAAGGCCTTCCTGAACGTCGACAACGTGAGCGACCGCCACCTCGCATGGATGGTAGGGATCCACGTCACCTTCCTCGTGTCCGGCGTTCTCTACGCCTTGATGGACCGCCTGCAGGGCAAGGGGCACTGACGCCCCGCCTATGCACCGGTGCGAACGCGCAACTCGGGGCGCCAGCTAGACCTGCAGGCGTTCAAGCAGCTCCCGTTCGACCTGCAGGATCTGGCCGTCGAGCGCGAGGCGCGCTCCGCTGATCAGGAAAGTATCCTCGGCGCGCTCGCCCAGCGTTGCAATCTTCGCCGTGTGCAAGCGGATCTCGTGACGTGCGAGTACCTCGGCGACCGAGAACAGCAGGCCGGGGCGGTCCGCTGCGACGAGGGAAAGGATGAAGTGCTTGCCCGGCTCGTCCGGCTGGATGCTGATCTGCGGGGTGATCGGGAAGTGCTTCATCTGGCGCGAAAGCCTGCCCTGCGTCGGGCGGTCGGACGGTCCCGGATGTTTCAGCCGTTCGGTCAGTTCATGTTCGATCAGCTGGATGACGTCGCGATAATGCGCGGCGTTGCCCGGATCCTGCAGGATGAAGCTGTCGAGCGCATAGCCATGACGCGTCGTGTGCACCTTGGCGTCCAGGATCGAGAAACCGAGCCGACCGAAGAAACCGGTCATGCGCACGAACAGGTCTTTCTGGTCCGGGGTGAACACCATCACCTGCACACCCTCGTCGCCATCGAGAACCCGGGCCTTGACCACCGGCTCTTCGCTCTGCGGACGGAAATAGAGGATGCGCGTGTGCCAGGCGATCTCTTCGGCGGAATGGCGCATGAAGTAGACCGCGTCGAGCTGCGTCCATAGCGCCTCCTCGATGCCCGGGCGCAGGCCGTGGTAGCGCAGCAGTTCGCGGGCGTCCTCCTGGCGGTCGTCGAGTCCCAGCGCCTGCTGCGGCGTGGCGCCGCGCAGCAGGCGCTGCGTGGCGAAGAACAGGTCTTCGAGCAGCTTGCCCTTCCAGCCGTTCCACACCTTCGGGCTCGTGCCGCGAATGTCCGCATGGGTGAGCAGGTAGAGGGCGGTCAGGCGCCGTTCGGTCTGCACCGTGTCGGCGAACCGGCGGATGACCTCGGGATCCGTCGTGTCCTCCTTCTGTGCAACTTGCGACATCGTGAGGTGGTGTGCGACCAGCCACACGACGAGCTCCGCGTCGTCCGGCGCCAGGTCGTGGTGCTCGCAGAATTCGCGGGCGTCGCCCTTGCCCAGCTGGGAGTGGTCTCCGCCGCGCCCCTTCGCGATGTCGTGGAACAGCGCAGCGACGTACAACAGCCAGTGGCGTTCGAATCCCAGGATCAGCCGGGTCATCAGCGGATATTCGTGCGCGTGCTCGCCCATCGTGAAGCGGCGCATGTTGCGCAGAACCATCAGGATGTGCTGGTCGACCGTGTAGACGTGGAACAGGTCGTGCTGCATCTGGCCGACGATGCGCCGCCACGCCGGCAGGTAGTGGCTCAGGATGCCGTACTGGTTCATCCGCCGGAATTCATGCACGATGCCGCGCTTCTGCTTCAGCAGTTCCATGAACAGCGCGCGGTTGGCCGGGTCGGCGCGGAAGGCCGCATTGATGCGCGTGCGGTTCAGCCACAGCGCGCGCAGCGTCCGCGCGGTCATGCCCTTCAGCTCGGAGCGCTGCTGCAGCAGCAGGAAACATTCGAGGAGCGCCTTGGGGTGCCGCTCGAAAGTGTCCTCGTCGCGGATGTCGAGCAGTTCGCGCACCGCCTGGAAGCGCTCGTTGATCACGAAGGCGGCGCCGCCCCGGTTGGGGAAGATCTCGGCGCCGTAGTTCTGCAGCAGGATGGTGTTGGTCTGCGTGATCTTCTTCGCGTTCACGTAGTACCGCTGCATGAACACTTCGGACGCGCGCTTGGCTGCGGTCGCCTCGATGCCGAATGCGCGCGCGAGCTTTTCCTGGTGATCGAACAGCAGGCGGTCCTCGGCGCGTCCCGTCAGATAGTGCAGGCGGATGCGTACGTGCTGCAGGAAGCGCTCGATGCTGCGCAGCTCGCTCGCCTCCGCGCCGGTGATCAGGCGCCGCCGCGCGAGGTCGCGCCAGTTTCGCCCGAGCCCGGCGGCGCGTGCGATCCAGCCCAGCATCTGCAGGTCGCGCAGTCCGCCCGGGCTCTCCTTGCAATTCGGTTCGAGCGCGTACGGGGTGTCGTTGAAGCGCGCGTACCGGTTTTCCTGTTCGAGCTGCTTTGCCTTGTAGAACGCATGCACGTCGAGCTGTGCCCGGTAGCGCTGCGCGAACTCCTCGAACAGGTCCGCGTTGCCGTCGAGCAGCCGGGCTTCCAGCAGGTTGGTCTGGACGGTGATGTCTTCCTCGGCCGCTTCGAGGCACTCGTCGAGGGTGCGGACGCTCTGGCCGATCTCGAGACCGACGTCCCACAGCGCTCCGATCAGCGTGCTGATGCGCGCCTGCAGCGGGCCGTCGGCCGCAGCCGGCAGAAGCACCAGCAAGTCCACATCCGAATGCGGAAAGAGTTCTCCGCGTCCGTAGCCGCCCACGGCGAGCAGCGCGACCTCCCGGGGCATGGCGCATGCGCGCCAGAGGTGGAGGATCGCCTCGTCGACCAGGTGCGCACGTCCCTTGAGTACGGTCGATGTCGCCGGATGGGCCTCGTAGGCGGCACGGATGCGTGCGCAGCCGTTCGCCAGGTGCTCGCGGGCATGCGCAAGCGCCGCCTGGAAGTCATCGATCGACATGGCGCTCATGGCTGGCTCGGCTCGTTCGATCTCAGCGGATCGCTGGTACGGTGATCGCCGGGGCGGGCGGGCAGCCATCCGACAGCGTCAGGACTTCGACGCCGGTTTCGGTGACCAGCAGCGTGTGCTCCCACTGCGCGGACAGGCTCCGGTCTTTCGTGACGATGGTCCAGCCGTCGGGAAGTTCCGAGATCGCCGCCTTGCCGGCGTTGATCATCGGCTCGATCGTGAAGGTCATGCCGGCCTGCAGCTCAGGGCCGGTGCCGGCCTTGCCGTAATGCAGGACCTGCGGCTCCTCGTGGAACTTGGCGCCGATGCCGTGACCGCAGAATTCGCGGACGACCGAGAAGCCGTTGCCCTCCGCGTGCTTCTGGATGACCTGGCCGATGTCGCCGAGCCGGGCGCCGGGCTTCACGACCGAGATGCCCAGCCACAGGCATTCCAGCGTCACCTGGCACAAGCGCTTCGCGAGGATGGAGCCGTCGCCGCCGACGATGAACATCCTGCTCGTGTCGCCGTGGTAGCCGTCCTTGATCACCGTGATGTCGAGGTTGAAGATGTCACCCTTCTTCAGCGCCTTCTCGCCGGGGATGCCGTGGCACACCTGGTGATTGATCGACGTGCAGATGGACTTGGGGTAGGGCGCGTATCCGGGCGGTGCGTAGTTCAACGGTGCGGGAATCGCCTGCTGCACGTTGACCATGTAGTCATGGCACAGCCGGTCCAGTTCGCCCGTGGTGACTCCCGGCTTGACGAAGGGTTCGATGTAGTCGAGCACTTCGGCCGCCAGCCGGCCGGCAACGCGCATTTTCTCGATTTCGTCGGGTGTTTTTATGGTGATGCTCATCTTCGCAGGGGGTTGGCGCGTAAATGAGAAAGGCTAGCGCATGGCGGAAGCCGCGGCAAATCCGATGCGCAGCCGCCGCCCCTGCCCGCGCGTGCGGGCATCTCGATCTTGAGCGGGGTGGTGCGAACCTGCTATCATCTTGGGCTTGTCTGCCAATGGTGGCAGCCAAAATCCACACGCCCGGCAGAATGCCGTGAGGGTCCGTCGAAAAGCCATGTGCTCGGGACGGTTCGGGTCATCCTGGAATGACCATGTCGGGCGGAGGCTCAACCCTTATAGTTCGGAGTAGTACAAATGTCCGTCACGATGCGTCAGATGCTGGAAGCCGGCATCCACTTTGGTCACCAGACCCGCTTCTGGAATCCGCGCATGGCCCCCTATATCTTCGGCCAGCGCAACAAGATCCACATCGTCAACCTCGAGAAGACGATGGTCAAGTACAACGAAGCGATGGACTTCGTGCGCAAGCTGTCCGCCAATCGCGGCACCATCATGATGGTCGGCACCAAGCGCCAGGCGCGCGAGATCATCGCCGAGGAAGCCGGCCGCGCCGGCATGCCCTTCGTTGACGAGCGCTGGCTCGGCGGCATGCTCACCAACTTCAAGACCGTCAAGCAGTCGATCAAGCGTCTGAAGGAAATGGAGACGATGGTCGAGGACGGCTCGATCGAGCGTCTTTCCAAGAAGGAAGCGCTGATGGCCTCGCGCGAAATGGAAAAGCTGCAGAAGTCGATCGGCGGCATCAAGGACATGGGCGGCCTGCCGGACGCGCTGTTCGTCATCGACGTCGGCTACCACAAGATCGCCATCACCGAAGCCAAGAAGCTCGGCATTCCCGTTGTCGCGGTGGTCGATACCAACCACTCGCCCGAAGGCATCAACTACGTGATCCCGGGTAACGACGACTCGTCCCGCGCGATCCGCCTCTATGCGCGCGGTGTCGCCGACGCCGTGCTGGAAGGCCGCAGCCAGGTCCTGCAGGACATCGTCGCCGCCGGTTCGGACGAATTCGTCGAAGTCGATGAGTCGTCGTCGGGCGAGCAGGCCTGAGTTTCCTCGGCCCTGCTTGCAGGGCCGATATGCATACGAATTTGAGGAGTTAGCATGGCGGAAATCACCGCAAGCATGGTCAAGGAACTGCGCGAGAAGACCGACGCGCCCATGATGGAATGCAAGAAGGCTCTGACCGAGGCCGCTGGCGACCTGGCCAAGGCGGAAGAGATCCTGCGCGTGAAGCTCGGCAGCAAGGCCACCAAGGCAGCGTCCCGCGTTGCCGCCGAAGGCGTCGTTGCGATCAATATCAGCGCCGACGGCAAGCTCGGCAGCATCCTCGAGATCAACTCGGAAACGGACTTCGTCGCCAAGAACGACGAATTCCTGAAGCTGGCCGCCGACTGCGCGGCCCTGGTTGCCGAGCGCAATCCTGCCGACATCGCCGCGCTGTCGGCCCTGCCGCTGGGTGACGGTACGGTGGATTCCGTGCGTGCGGGTCTCGTTGGCAAGATCGGCGAGAACATGACGCTGCGCCGTTTCGTGCGTGTCGAGGCCAAGGGTCGTCTGGCGTCGTACATCCACGGCGGTGCCAAGATCGGCGTGCTGATCGACCTCGTCGGCGGTGACGAGCAGCTGGCGAAGGATCTGGCGATGCACATCGCCGCGGCGAAGCCGAAGGCCCTGGACGCTTCGGGCGTCGCCGTCGAGCTGATCGAGTCCGAACGTCGCGTTGCGCGCGAGAAGGCTGCCGAGGACGCCGCCAAGTCCGGCAAGGCGATCCCCGAGGACATCCTCGCCAAGCGCGTCGAAGGCTCGGTGCAGAAGTTCATGAAGGAAGTCACTTTGCTCGGCCAGCCCTTCGTCAAGGACGACAAGCTCACCGTCGAAGCTCTGCTCAAGTCGCGCAACGCCTCGATCGCGAGCTTCACGCTCTACGTCGTGGGTGAAGGCATCGAGAAGAAGGTGACCGACTTCGCCGCCGAAGTCGCCGCCCAGGCTGCTGCCGCCAAGAAGTAAGAGGTCCATGATGAGTGTCGCCGCCTACAAGCGCATCATGTTGAAACTGTCCGGCGAAGCCCTGATGGGCGACGACGCGTACGGCATCAACGAAGAGGTGGTCAGCCGCATCGTTGCCGAGATCGCCGAGGTCACGCGCCTCGGCGTGCAGGTTGGTGTGGTGATCGGCGGCGGCAACATCTTCCGCGGCATGAAAGGCGCTGCGTCCGGCATGGATCGCGCCACCGCGGACTACATGGGCATGCTCGCAACGGTGATGAATGCGATGGCGCTGGCCGACGCGTTCCGCCGTGCCGGCGTCGAGGCGCGCGTGCAGTCGGCGCTGCGCATCGACCAGGTCGTCGAGCCGTATATTCGTGGTCGCGCCATCCGCCACATGGAGGAAGGTCGCGTCGTCATTTTTGCGGCCGGTACCGGCAACCCGTTCTTCACGACCGATACGGCCGCCGCGCTGCGCGGGTCGGAAATGGCTGCGCAGATCGTGCTGAAGGCGACCAAGGTCGATGGCGTATACACCGCCGATCCGCACAAGGATCCGCAGGCGATGCGCTACCACCGCATCAGCTTCGACGAGGCGATCGGTCGCAATCTCGCCGTGATGGACACTACCGCGTTTGCGCTGTGCCGCGACCAGAAACTGCCGATCAACGTGTTTTCGATCTTCAAGCCGGGTGCGCTCAAGCGCGTCGTGATGGGCGAAGACGAAGGCACGCTGGTTCATTCCTGAGGATTCGAGAATGATTGCCGAACTCAAGAAATCGACCGAGCAGAGGATGCACAAGTCGATCGAGGTGCTGAAGGCCGATCTGGCCAAGGTGCGCACCGGTCGCGCCCATACCGGCCTGCTCGACCACGTGATGGTCGAATACTATGGCAGCCCGGTGCCGATCAACCAGGTCGCCAACATCACCTTGGTCGACGCGCGCACGATCGGCGTCCAGGCATGGGAAAAGCCCATGCTGGCGAAGATCGAGAAGGCGATCCGCGACAGCGACCTGGGTCTCAATCCGGCCAACATGGGCGAGATGCTGCGGGTGCCGATGCCGGCACTGACCGAAGAGCGCCGTCGCGACCTGACCAAGGTCGTGCGCCACGAAGGCGAGAACGCCAAGGTGGCCGTGCGCAACCTGCGCCGCGACGCCAACCAGCAGCTCAAGGATGCGGTCAAGGACAAGACGATCTCGGAAGACGAGGAACGTCGCGCCCAGGACGACATCCAGAAGCTCACCGACAAGAATATCGCCGAGATCGACAAGCTGCTCGCCCAAAAAGAGCAGGAACTGATGCAGATTTGATCCGTTCCGGATCGGATCTGACGGCGGGATACAACGCGGGAGACGCATGATGGCGCGTAAACCCTTTACCAGCTCCACGCGCGAAATCCCGGAGGTGTCCGGCGTTCCGCAGCACATCGCCATCATCATGGACGGCAACGGACGCTGGGCGCGCAAGCGCTTCATGCCCCGCGTAGCCGGTCACGGCAAGGGCGTCGAATCCGTGCGCGCCGTGATCCGGGCATGCATGGCGAAGGGCGTGTCGCACCTGACGCTGTTCGCCTTCAGCTCGGAGAACTGGCGCCGTCCTGCCGACGAAGTCTCGTTCCTGATGCAGCTCTTCATGCGTTCTCTGCAGAAGGAAATCGACCGCCTGCACGAGAACGGCATCCGCTTTCGGGTGATCGGCGATCTGTCGCGATTCGAGCCCGGGCTCGTCGACATGATCCGTCGTGCGGAGGAGCTGACTGCGCGCAACGAGCGGCTCACGCTCACGATTGCCGCCAACTACGGCGGGCGCTGGGACATCCTGCAAGCCGTCGAGCGCATGCTCGCGAAGAATCCCGAGCGTCGTTCGGGATTCACCGAAGATGATCTGAACGCCGAGCTGTCGCTCAATTACGGCCCCGAGCCGGATCTGTTCATCCGTACCGGAGGCGAGCAGCGGATCAGCAACTTCCTGCTGTGGCAGCTCGCATATTCCGAGCTCTACTTCACCGACACGCTCTGGCCGGATTTCGACGAGAAGGCGCTCGATCTGGCGATTGCGTCCTACAGGTCGCGCGAGCGCAGGTTCGGCCGTACCAGCGAGCAGCTGTGCGAATCCGAAAAACCCGCGAAACAGGATGAGGCGAGCCGGGATCCGGCCGATCATGCTTAAGACCCGGGTCATTACCGCATTCGTGCTGCTGGGCGTCCTGCTCGGCGCGCTTTTTTTCCTGCCGCCCCTCGGGTGGCTGGCGTTCGCCAGCCTGATCTGTGGCGGGGCGGCGTGGGAGTGGGGCGGGCTGGGCCGGTTTGCCGGCGTCCGGCGGGCGGTGTACGCAGTGCTGATGGGCGCCGCCTGCCTTCTCCTGGGGCTCGTATCGGGGCTGGGGAGCGATACGCTGCAGACGCCCGTCGAGCTTTTCGGATTCTATGCCGTCAGCGCGGCGTTCTGGCTTGGCGTGGTGCCGTTCTGGCTGAAGCGGAAGTGGCGGCTGCAGGGGAGCGCGAGTACCGTGCTCGTCGGGCTGATCGTGCTGCTTCCCCCTGCGCTCGCGATGGCGCACCTGAGGGCGGTCAGTCCGCTGCTGCTCCTCGCGGTGATCGCGGCCGTGTCGGTCGCGGACATTTCGGCCTACTTCACCGGCCGGGCATTCGGGCGGCGCAAGCTCGCGCCCGAGATCAGTCCGGGAAAGACCTGGGAAGGGGCCGGAGGCGCCGTCGCCGGGGTCGTGTTGTTCGGTGTGTTGCTCGCGCTGGGCTCCTCGCTGGAATTCGCGCGCACTCCGCTCGTGGTCATGCTGATTCCGCTGCTGGCCGGATTCACGGGCGTGAGCGTCCTGGGCGATTTGTTCGAGTCGCTGCTGAAGCGGCAGGCCGGACTGAAGGATAGCGGCACCTTGCTGCCTGGACACGGCGGCATCCTCGACCGCATCGACAGCCTCACCTCAACCCTCCCGCTGGTGGGCCTCGCCGCCCTCTGGCTCGCAATCTGATCGATGTCTGATACGACAATTCAACGTGTGACGGTGCTCGGGGCCACGGGCTCGATCGGCATGAGCACGCTCGACGTCATCGCCCGCCACCCCGACCGCTTCGAAGCCTTCGCGCTCACTGCGCAAGACAGCGTCGACCGGATGGCGGAGTTGTGCATCCGCTTCCTGCCGCGCTTCGCGGTGATGGTGAATCCGGCGGCCGCGGTGCGCCTGCGCGAACGGCTGCAGGGCGCGGGGGTGAACACCTGCGTGCTCGACGGCGCCGATGCGCTGATCGAGGTTGCGCGCCACGAGCAGGCGGATGCGGTCATGGCCGCGATCGTCGGCGCCGCCGGGCTCGCGCCGGCGCTGGCCGCGGCGCGCGCCGGCAAGCGTGTGCTGCTCGCCAACAAGGAGGCGCTGGTTCTTTCCGGTGCGCTGTTCATGGAGGCGGTCGCGGAGAGCGGGGCGCAGCTCCTGCCGATCGACAGCGAGCACAACGCCGTGTTCCAGGCCCTGCCGCACGATTTCCGGCGCAACGCGGACGAGCGCGGGATCCGGCGCATCCTGCTCACCGCATCGGGCGGCCCGTTCCGCGAGCGCTCGGCCGAAAGCCTCGCCAACGTCACGCCCGATGAGGCCTGTGCGCACCCGAACTGGGTCATGGGGCGGAAGATCTCTGTCGATTCGGCGACGATGATGAACAAGGGGCTCGAAGTCATCGAGGCCCACTGGCTGTTCGGCCTGCCGGCAGAACGCATCGACGTCGTCGTTCATCCGCAGAGCGTGATCCACTCGATGGTCGAATACGCCGACGGCTCGGTCCTCGCGCAGCTCGGCAATCCGGACATGCGCACGCCCATCGCGCACGCCATGGCTTATCCTGACCGCATCGACGCGGGTGTGCGTTCGCTCGACCTGTTCGAGATTGCGCGCCTGACATTCGAGCGCCCCGACTTCGAGCGCTTCCCTTGCCTGGGGCTGGCCTATCAGGCGCTGCGCGAAGGAGGCGCCGCGGCGGCGGTGCTCAATGCGGCGAACGAGGAGGCGGTGGCGGCCTTTCTCGACGGGCGTCTCGGATTCCGCGGGATTGCGGACGTGATTTCGGCGACGCTGGAACGCGCGCATGGATTGTCGGTCGACTCGCTCGAAGCAATCATTGAAGCGGATGCGCGGGCGCGTGACATGGCGTGCACCGAGATCCTCGCCCGCAGCACGAGCCGATGAATCTTTTCGAATACCTGATCCCCTTCATTCTGGCCCTCGGGCTCCTGATCCTTGTCCACGAGCTGGGGCATTACCTCGTCGCCCGCTGGTGCGGGGTCAAGGTGCTGCGTTTCTCCATCGGGTTCGGACGTCCGCTGCTGAGCTGGACCGCCGGGGCAGATCGCACGGTGTGGGCGCTCGCTGTCTTCCCGCTCGGCGGTTACGTCAAGATGCTCGACGAGCGCGAGGGTGAAGTGGCTCCCGAGGAGCTGCATCGTGCCTTCAACCGGCAGAAGGTCGGGAAGCGTTTCGCCATCGTCGCGGCCGGCCCGATCGCGAATTTCCTGCTGGCGGTAGTTCTTTACTGGGGCCTCTTCGCGACCGGTACCGAGGAACTGAAGCCGCAGCTTGCGGTGACCGGTCCGGCAACGCCGGCAGCGGTTGCAGGGATTCGCGACGGCGATCTGGTGCTGGCGGTCGACAACGAGGCGGTGCGGAGCTGGCCCGAACTGCGTTGGGTGCTGTTGCGCCACGCGCTCGATGCGCGCTCGGTGTCTCTGCACGTCCGCACCGCGGAAGGCGTTGAAACCTATCGCTCGCTCGACCTTGCCGGGGTGAAGATCGAGGACGGCGAGCAGGATCTGATCGCGAACATGGGGTTGCGTGCCTGGCGCCCGCTGATCGCGCCTGTCGTCGGGAAGGTCATCGACGGCGGGGCGGGGGCGCGCAGCGGCTTGCTGCCGGGCGACCGCTTCGTCGAGCTCGACGGGGCTAAGCTCGTATCGTGGAGCGATCTGGTCGAACGCGTGCGCCAGCGGCCGGGGCAGCCGATCGCTGCCGTGGTGCAGCGCGGCGAGCAGCGCATCGAGCTGAAGCTGGTACCGGATGCCGTCGACGAACGCGGCACGCAGGTCGGCAAGATCGGTGTCGCGGTGGCCGACAGCGGCGTGAGCAGGGACGCCCTGTTTGCCGTCGTCCGTTACGGGCCGATCGAAGGACTCGGCAAGGCGCTGGCGCAGACCTGGGAGACCAGCGTGCTGAGTCTCAAGATGATCGGCCGCATGATGACCGGCGAGATATCGTGGAAGAACCTGTCCGGTCCGGTCACGATCGCCGATTACGCCGGGCAGTCGGCAAAGCTCGGCCTCGACCATTACCTGAAGTTCATCGCACTCATCAGCATCAGCCTGGGTGTGCTCAACCTGCTGCCCATCCCGGTGCTGGATGGGGGGCATTTACTGTATTATGTGATAGAGATTATCAAGGGCGGTCCCATCCCCGAGCGCATCATGGAGATCGGTCAGCAGATCGGTCTGGTCGCGCTTGCGATGCTGATGGCGTTTGCCTTCTACAACGACATAACCCGTCTCATTTCCGGCTGACTCCCCGATGAAACTGAAGCTCCTGTCCGGGCTCGTAGCGGCCCTTTTTGCCGCTGCCCCGGTGTTTGCATTTGAACCGTTCGTCGTCAAGGACATCCGCGTCGAAGGCATCCAGCGTACCGAGGCCGGCACCGTCTTCAATTACCTGCCGGTGCGCGTCGGCGAGACCTTCACCGAGGCGCAGGCGGCAGAGGCCATTCGCGGCCTGTTCGCCACTGGATTCTTCAAGGACGTGCGTATCGAAGCCGAGGACAACGTCCTCGTGGTGCTCGTCGAGGAGCGTCCCGCGATCGCGCAGATCGATTTCGTCGGCGTCAAGGAGTTCGACAAGGATGCGCTGAAGAAGGGCCTGAAGGACGTCGGTCTGGCGGAGTCGCGGATCTTCGACCGTGCGCTGCTGGAACGCGCCGAACAGGAACTCAAGCGGCAGTACCTGAGCCGCGGCAAGTACGCCGCGGTGATCGAGACGACCGTGACGCCGCTCGAGCGCAATCGGGTCGGCATCAACTTCAAGGTCGATGAGGGCGATGTCGCGAAGATCCGCCAGATCAGCATCGTCGGCAACAAGGCGTTCAAGGAGTCGGAACTGCTGGATCTCTTCCAGCTCACGACGCCCGGCTGGCTGACCTGGTATACGAAGAACGACCAGTATTCGCGCCAGAAGCTGTCGGCAGACCTCGAAACGCTGCGCTCGCATTACCTGAACCGCGGTTATCTCGATTTCAACATCGACTCCACGCAGGTGTCGATCACGCCCGACAAGAAGGACATCTACATCACGCTGAGCATCACCGAGGGCGAGCGCTACTCGGTGTCGGCCGTGCGCTTTGCCGGCGACCTGGTGTTGCCCGAGGAAGAGTACAAGAAGCTCGTCGTGATCAAGCCGGGCGAGATCTTCTCGCGCGAGAAGCTGACCGAGACGACCAAGGCCGTGGCCGACCGGCTGGGCAATGAAGGTTACGCCTTCGCGAACGTGAATGCGTCGCCGGAAGTCGACAAGGAGAAGCGCGAAGTCGCGTTCACGATCTTCGTCGACCCCGGTCGTCGCGTGTATGTCCGACGCATCAACGTCGGCGGCAACACCAAGACCCGTGATGAGGTCATCCGCCGCGAGATGCGCCAGATGGAAGGCGCATGGTACGACGCCGCGCAGATCAACCGGTCGCGCACGCGCGTCGATCGCCTGGGGCACTTCGAGGAAGTGAACGTCGAGACGCCTGCCGTGACGGGCACGACTGACCAGGTCGATGTGAACTTCAACGTCAAGGAAAGGGCGACCGGCAACCTCTCGCTGGGTGCCGGCTTCTCGAGTTCGGAGAAGGTGGTGCTGTCGGCGTCGGTATCGCAGCAGAACCTGTTCGGCTCGGGCAACGCGCTGACCCTCGCGCTCAACACCAGCAAGTCGAGCCGTACCTACGCGCTGTCCTTCACCGATCCGTACTACACGATCGATGGCGTGAGCCTGGGTTGGGACCTCTACCATCGCACCTACGACCCGTCGAACACGTTGTCCGTGGCGCCCTACAAGACCGTGTCGACCGGAGCCGGCGTGCGCGTCGGCTATCCGATCGGCGAGGACGATTCGATCAACTTCGGTCTTGCGGTCGATCGCACCAAGATCACGACTTTTGCCGACAGCCCCGTCCAGTACATCAACTTCTGCAAGGAGCAGGGTTGCAGCAACGATAACGGCATCGGCAACGTCTCTGTCAACAGCCTGGTGGCCTCGGCCGGCTGGGCCCGCGACACGCGCGACAGCGTGATCTATCCGCGCAAGGGCAACTTCCAGCGCGTGTTCGGCGAAATGGCCGTGCCGCCCGGCGAGCTGAAGTACACCAAGCTCAACTACCAGTATCAGCACTGGTTCCCGTTCGGACGCGACTACGCGTTGATGCTCAACACGGATCTGGGCTGGGCCAAGGGCTACGGCGGCGAGACGCTGCCGTTCTACAAGAATTTCTATGCCGGCGGTATCGGCTCCATTCGCGGCTTCGAGCAGAGCTCGATCGGTCCGAAGGATCCGGTCAGCGAAGACTCCATCGGCGGCAACCGGCGCGTGATCGGCAACGCCGAGTTCTATTTCCCGCTGCCGGGTGCCGGCACGGACCGTTCGTTCCGCATGTCGGCCTTCATCGACGCAGGTACAGTGTGGGCGTCCGGCGACAAGGCGAATCTGGCAGACCTGCGCTACAGTACCGGTCTGGCCTTCTCGTGGAGCTCGCCGATCGGTCCGCTCAAGTTCAGTCTCGGCATCCCGCTCAAGAAGGAAAAGGACGACGACCTGCAGAAGTTCCAGTTCCAGCTTGGCTCGGTCTTCTGATCCACAGGGCCACCCTGATATCCGTTGGAGAGATAAGTGAAAGCAACGACATTGTCCGTTCTCGCCGCAGCGGTTCTGAGCATTGCGGCTCCGGCGGCATTCGCCGAATCGAAGATCGGATTCGTGAATTCGGATCGCGTGATGCGCGAGGCGGCGCCGGCCGTGCGTGCACAACAGCGCCTCGAGAAGGAGTTCGAGAAGCGCGACCAGGAGCTCCAGCGTCTCGGCAAGGAACTGC
Organism: Aromatoleum tolulyticum; assembly: GCF_900156155.1. Classification (GTDB taxonomy): domain Bacteria; phylum Pseudomonadota; class Gammaproteobacteria; order Burkholderiales; family Rhodocyclaceae; genus Aromatoleum; species Aromatoleum tolulyticum. The sequence continues at coordinate 131,328 of NZ_FTMD01000009.1, read as the reverse complement.
AGACGACGCAGGAGGACCTCGAGCGCAACGGCGTCACGATGGCGGAAGCCGATCGTCGCACCAAGGAGCGCACGTTCAACGACCTGAACCGCGACTTCCAGCGCAAGCAGCGCGAGTTCCGCGAGGATCTCAACCAGCGCCGCAACGAGGAGCTCGCGTCGGTCCTCGATCGCGCCAACCGCGCCGTGAAGCAGATCGCCGAAGCGGAGAAGTTCGATGTGATCCTGCAGGAGGCGGTTTACGCCAGCCCGCGGATCGACGTCACCGACAAGGTGATCAAGGCGCTCGCCGACACCAAGTAAGGCGGGTATCGGGCCACATGTTCAGGCTGGAAGAACTGGTCGCCCGCCTGGGCGGCGAACTGGTAGGGGATCCGGCCACGGTCGTGCGGCGTGTGGCGACGCTGGATCAGGCGGGCGAGGGCGATCTCGCCTTCCTCGCGAATCCGAAATACCAGTCGCGCTTGCGCGACTGCAGGGCATCTGCCGTCATCGTCGCCCCCGCGGCGCGGGCACTCAGCGACCGTCCGCTGATCGTCACGCACGATCCGTATGCCTATTTCGCGCGCGTCGCGCAGCTGTTCAATCCGCCCGAGGCGTTTGCGCCGGGCGTGCATCCGACGGCAAGCGTCGCAAGTCCGGTCCCGTCTTCGGTATCGGTCGGAGCGGGTGCGTCGATCGAGGCCGGCGTGACGCTGGGCGAAGGCGTCGTGATCGGCCCGGGCTGCCGCGTCGCGCGGGGCGCGAGCGTCGGAGCGCGCACGCGGCTGCACGCCAATGTCTCTGTCTATGCCGATTGCGTACTCGGTGCGGACTGCATCGTGCATTCGGGGGCGGTGATCGGCTCCGACGGCTTCGGTTTCGCGCGCGAGCGCGACGGCAGCTGGATCAAGATTCCGCAGGTCGGACGCGTCGTCGTCGGTGACGACGTGGAGATCGGCGCGAACACGACGATAGACCGCGGCGCGCTCGACGACACCGTGATCGGCAAGGGTGTGAAGCTCGACAACCAGATCCAGATCGGCCATAACGTGCGCGTCGGCGACTACACCGCGATCGCCGGTTGCGTCGGCGTCGCGGGCAGCACGACGATCGGCGCGCGCTGCATGATCGGCGGTCAGGCGGGGATCATCGGCCACCTGAGCATCGCCGACGACGTGGTCGTGTCTGCGGGCACGCTGGTCACGAAGTCGATCATGAAGCCTGGCGTGTACACCGCCAATCTCCCGGTGCAGGGTCACGCCGACTGGGTCAAAAACTTCGCGCATCTGCGCCATCTCGACGCGCTCGTGGATAGAATACGCGCCCTCGAACAACGCCTCGACGAACACAAGCCTGAGTGAGCTCCATGGACATCAACGAAATTCTCCAATACCTGCCGCATCGCTACCCGTTCCTGCTCGTGGACCGGGTACTGGAGCTCGAGGAAGGCAAGCGCATCCTGGCGCTGAAGAACGTCACGATGAACGAGCCCTTCTTCCCGGGGCACTTCCCGCACCATCCGGTGATGCCGGGCGTGCTGATCGTCGAGGCGATGGCGCAGGCAGCGGCGCTGCTGTCGTTCAAGACCATGGGCATCAAGCCGGACGAGAATTCGGTGGTGTATTTTGCGGGCATCGACAACGTGCGCTTCAAGCGCCCCGTCGTGCCGGGCGACCAGCTCCAGTTCGACGTCGAGATTACCCAGAGCAAGCGCAACATCTACAAGTACAAGGGTGTTGCACGCGTGGCCGGCGAGATCGCGGCGGAAGCCGAACTGATGTGTGCCCTCAAGACCCTGTCATGATTCACGCGAGCGCCATTGTCCACCCCGGTGCGAAGCTCGGGGAGAACGTTTCGATCGGCCCGTACTCGATCATCGGCGAGCACGTCGAGATCGGCGACAACACGCGCATCGGTCCGCACGTCGTGGTCGAGGGCCGCACGAAGATCGGCTGCGACAACGAGATCTTCCAGTTCTGTTCGATCGGCGCCGCGCCGCAGGACAAGAAGTACGACGAGGAGCCGACGCTGCTCGAGATCGGCGATCGCAACACGATCCGCGAGTTCTGTTCGTTCAACGTCGGCACCAGCCAGGATGCGGGCGTCACGCGCATCGGCAGCGACAACTGGATCATGGCCTACGTGCACGTGGCGCACGACTGCCACGTCGGCGACCACACGATCTTCGCGAACAATGCGACGCTCGCGGGGCACGTGCACGTCGGCGACTGGGCGATCCTCGGCGGCTTCACGGGCGTGCATCAGTTCGTGCGCGTCGGTGCGCACAGCTTCTGCGGTGTCGGCACCGTGCTGCTGCAGGACCTGCCGCCCTACGTGACCGTCGCCGGCAACCCGGCCAAGCCGCATGGCATCAATAGCGAAGGACTGCGTCGACGCGGCTATGCGGCGGACGGCATCGCCGCGATCAAGCGTGCGTACCGTGCGCTGTACCGCGCGGGCCTGAGCCTCGACGAGGCGCGCGCGCGCGTCGGCGAGATCGCCGCAGAGCATCCGGAGGTCGCGCCCTTCGCCGAGTTCATCGCTGCCTCGGAGCGCGGTATCGTCCGCTGATGCCATGGCAATCCGCATTGCGATGGTGGCGGGCGAGGCCTCGGGAGACCTGCTCGCGAGTCACCTGATCCGGGCGATCCGGCACAAGATCCCCGATGCGGAATTCTTCGGCATCGGCGGGCCGAAGATGCAGGCCGAGGGCTTCGATGTGCGCTGGCCGTGCGAACGGCTCGCGGTGCATGGCTATGTCGATGCGCTGAAGCGCTATCGCGAGCTGTCCGGGATACGCAGGACGCTGCTGAAGCAGGTGAAGGCCGAGCGGCCCGACGCCTTCATCGGTGTCGATGCGCCCGACTTCAACCTGTGGCTGGAGCGCAAGATCCGCGGCGCGGGCATGCCGGCAATCCATTTTGTCAGTCCGTCGATCTGGGCCTGGCGTGGCGGGCGGATCAAGGGCATCGCGCGAGCGGTGTCGCACATGCTGTGCCTCTTCCCGTTCGAGCCGGCGCTGTACGAGCAGGCGGGGATCCCGGTTACCTATGTCGGTCATCCGCTGGCGGACACGTTTCCGCTGCAGCCCGACCGGGAGCACGCGCGTGAGCTGCTCGGCCTGCCGGCCGCTGGGCGGGTGATTGCCTTGCTGCCGGGAAGCCGGCAGTCGGAGGTGCGCAACCTGGCGCCGACCTATATCGAGACGGCGAAGCTCCTGCTCGAACGCCACCCCGAGGTGTCCTTCGTCGTGCCATTGGCGACGCGCGAGACGCGCCAGCTGTTCGCCGAGGCGCTGTGCGCCGCTCAGGCGGAGGAGCTGCCGATCCGCATGCTGTTCGGACATGCCGTGGAGGCGATGACGGCGGCCGACGTGGTGCTCGTCGCGAGCGGCACGGCGAGCCTGGAAGCGGCGCTGCTGAAGCGGCCGATGGTGATCAGCTACCGCATCGGCAAGTGGCAGTACCGGCTGATGAAGCGCATGGCGTATCTGCCGTGGGTGGGTTTGCCGAACATCCTGTGCAACGAGACCGTGGTGCCCGAGCTGCTGCAGGACGAGGCGACGCCGCCGGCGCTCGCCGATGCGCTCGAGCGCTGGCTCGGCGATCCCGAGGGCTGTGCGCAGCTCGCGCAGCGTTTCGACGCGCTGCACCGACAACTCCGTCAGAACACCGCGGAGAAGGCGGCGGCGGCGATTCTTCCCTATCTCAACAGGACGCCCGAATGGAATCCATCCCGGCAACCGGCCTGATCTGCGGTGTCGACGAGGCGGGGCGCGGACCGCTCGCCGGGTCGGTGGTGGCTGCGGCGGTGATCCTCGACCCGGCGCGGCCGATCGAAGGGCTCAACGACTCGAAGAAGCTCAGCGAACGCGCGCGCGATCGGCTGGCGCCGGTAATCCGCGAGCGGGCGCTGGCCTGGGCCGTCGCGGAGGCGACGGTCGAGGAAATCGACCGGCTCAACATCCTGCATGCGACGATGCTGGCGATGCAGCGGGCGGTCGCCGCGCTCGGTCGCGTTCCCGATCTCGTGCGCGTGGACGGCAACCGCTGCCCGAAACTGGATGTCCCGAGCGAGGCGGTCGTGAAGGGCGATGCGACGGTGCCGGCGATTTCCGCGGCATCCATCCTCGCCAAGACCGTGCGCGACGCGCAGATGCTGGCGCTGGATGCGGCTTTCCCGCAGTATGGCTTCGCCGCGCACAAGGGCTATCCGACTGCCGCTCACCTCGCCGCCTTGCGGCAGCACGGGGTGATCGACTGCTATCGGCGCAGTTTCGGCCCGGTGCGTGTCTTGATCGACAATCCCGAACTCTGGCCTGCGGGGACGCTGCTGTGACACTCCGGCATCTGGTGCTCTTCCTTCATCTGGCCAGCGTGATCGTGTGGGTGGGCGGCATGGTCTTCGCGTACCTGTGCCTGCGTCCGGCGGCGACGGCATTACCGCCATCGCAGCGCCTGCCCTTGTGGGTGGGGGTGTTCGAGCGCTTCTTTCCGATGGTGTGGGTGGCGGTCGTGCTGCTTCCGATGACCGGCATCGGGAGGTTGGTCGAGGTCGGCTTCGGCCATGCGCCGCGCGCCTGGCATGTGATGATGTTGACCGGTCTGGTGATGATCGCCGTGTTCCTGTCGATCTGGTTCGGGCCGTGGCGGCGCCTGCGGGCGGCCGTGGCACGCGAGGAATGGGCGGTGGGCGCGGTGGCGCTGAACCAGATCCGGCAGCGCGTCGGCTTCAACATCGTGCTAGGCGCCGTGACGGTCGCGATCGCGACGCTGGGGCTGGGCGTCTGACGGCCCGAGCGCTCCGGACTTCCCGATCTTGAAGGCGATCACTTCCCGCGACAATCCCAATGTGAAGCGTCTGCATGCGCTCGCGACGTCGTCGCGCGAGCGGCGCAGCAGCGGGCTGACCTTGCTGGATGGGGCGCACCTCGTGCAGGCGGCGCTGGACGCGGGGTGGCTGTTGCGCGAGGTCGTGGTGAGCGCGCAGGGGCTGGAGCGGCCGGAGATTCGCGGGATCGTCGAGCGCTGCGGCGCGCTGCCGGTGTTGCAGCTGACCGATCCGCTGTTCGCGCACGTGAGCCCGGTCGATACCCCGTCGGGCATCCTGGCGGTGATCGACATCCCGCCGTCGCCGATGCCGAAGGGGCTGCGCGATTCCCTGCTCGTGCTGGATGGCGTGCAGGATGCGGGCAATCTCGGCACCATCCTGCGCACGGCAGCGGCAGCGGGACTGAAGGAAGTCCTGCTCACGCCCGGGTGCGCGCAGGCGTGGTCGCCGCGCGTGCTGCGGGCCGGGATGGGCGGACATTTCTGCCTGCGGATTCATGAGCACGTGCAGGTTGCCGAGGTGCTGCGCGGCTATCCGGGGCAGATCCTCGCAACGGGCCTCGGCGCGGGGGCGCGGCCGCTGTATGAGTGCGATCTGCGCGGGCCGGTCGCGTGGCTGTTCGGGGCGGAAGGGCAGGGTCTGTCGGCCGAGGTCGCGGCGCTGGCGAGCGGGCTGGTGGTGATCCCGATGCCCGGAGCGGTCGAGTCGCTGAACGTCGGTGCAGCCGCGGCAATCTGCCTGTTCGAGCAGGTGCGCCAGCAGGGTGCTGGTGGACGGACGTAGCCGGGGGCGGCGGCAGGGCAAGCCCACGAACCGGTGTAGGGTGCGAGGAGCGCAGCGCATCCCGCCACGCGGCGGTCGGCAGATTCCGGCTGCTGGATTGGCGGGATACGCTTCGCTGCTCCCGCCCTACGAACCCGTGTTTCCACGAACAATTCCCAAAGCGATCTGACAACCGGCGCATTCATGCGATCGCCCTGAGGGAGGCGACGCGCGGCAGGCTCAGTCCGGCAATCGCAGCGCGCCAGCGGCCTTCGCCGGATCTCCGTCCGGGACGTGCGGGACGACTCCCAGCAGGGGGGCGGGAATCCTGGCCTGCAGGGCCGCGAGGTTTTCATCGAAACGCAGCATCGCGGGATCGACGCGGTTCGCGATCCAGCCGGCGAGGCGCAGGCCGCGCGCCGCGAGCGCGTCGACCGTGAGCAGTGCGTGGTTGATGCAGCCCAGGCGCATGCCGACGACGAGGATCACCGGCAGCGCGAAGTCCACGGCGAGGTCTGCGGTGTCGTAGCGCTCGTCGAGCGGGACGCGGAAGCCGCCGACGCCTTCGACGATGATAACGTCGGCGCGTACGGCGAGTTCCTCGAAGGCGCGCAGGATGCGTGCGGGTTCGATGCGGACGCCTTCCTCGGCGGCGGCGATGTGGGGGGCGATCGGGCTCGCGAGGCAGTACGGGTTCAGTACCCGCAGGCCTGGATCGAAGCTGCCGGCGGCGCGGATCCGCGCGGCGTCTTCATTGACGCGCTCGCCATCGACGAGGTCGGCGCCGGCGGCGATGGGCTTCATCCCGACCGCGCTGTGGCCGGCCGCGCGCGCGGCGTGGAGCAGGGCGCAGGTCACGAAGGTCTTGCCGATTTCGGTATCGGTTCCGGTGAGGAACCAGGCGCGGCGCTCGGTCATGGATGGTGTCATGAGTTGCAGGTTCGTTGTCGAATTCGCGCGCAATCACCGCCATGCGGCGTTGTGAATCCGTGCCGGGTGTTCAACCCGGCTGTGGTTCGCGCCTTGCCTGACGGCGATTGCGCGCGCATTCTGGAAAGCTTGCCCCCTTTTCGCGCGTTCTTCAACGAACCTGCCACTCATGACACTGCTTCCGGTTTCTCGAGGGCGAGCAGGATGAGGTCGTAGGTGGCGGGCAGCAGTCCGTCGGGGCGGCGGTGCGCTTCGTAGGCGGCTTCCAGGGTGCGCCAGGCCGCGCGTCCGAGGGGCTTGCGGCGCCGCTGTTCGCCGACGCTGTGCGCGCCGATGGCCTTGATGTCGCGCAGCAGGCCGCGCAGGTCGGGAGCCAGCGCGTAGGCGGGATCCAGATCGCGGGCGATGGGCGTGAGGCCCGCCTTCGCGGCGGCCGCGATCCAGTCGGATGGCGGGTGGAAGCGGATCACGTGGCTCGCTTCGTCGACGCGTGCGAAGGCTTCGCGCAGTTCCCACAGGGTCGCGGGGCCGAGGGTCGCGATCCACGCGACGCCGCCGGGGCGCAGGGCACGGGCCATCTCGGCGAGCGCGAGCTCCGGGTCGCACCACTGCAGCGCGAGGCTGGACCAGACTGCATCGATGGCGCCGGATGCCAGCGGCAAGGCTTCGAGGTCGGCGCACAGCGGTGCGACCGCTGCGGCGGGGCTGTTCTGGCGCAGGCGTGTGAGCATGGCCGGAGCGAAATCGAGCGCGACGATTTGCGCTGCCGGATGGGCGCGCGCGATCAGGTCGAGGCCGAAGCCGGTCCCGCAGCCGGCGTCGAGGATGCGGGAGACGGATCCGGACGGGGGCGTTGCCGCCGCGAGGGCCGCCAGGCGATGACAGACTTCGCGCTGGACGGCGGCGGCACGGTCGTAGCTGTCCGCGGCGCTGTCGAAGGCCTTGCGCACCCGCTGCTTGTGGCGATGCCGCTCAGTCATCGAGGCTTCCCGCGATGAGCGCGGCGCATTCCTGCGGGCGCGACAGGAAGGGCGCGTGGCCGCAGTCGTCGAAGCGCGTGAGCCGTGCGTTCGGAAGTTGGTGCGCGAGCCACTGCGCTGCGGCGAGCGGCATCAGCGCGTCGCCCGCGCCGTGGATCAGCTGCGTGGGCTGGTGAATCTCCGGCACGCGGGCGCGGAGGTCGGTGTCCGCGAGAAGTTCCAGCCCGCAGGAGAGGCCCGGCGCGCGGGCAGGCCCGGCATCGGCGAGGGCGGCGGCGAGGTCTGCCGCGACGGCCCGCCGGCATGCGTCGCCGAGCGCCTGCAGGGCAATGAACTTCTTCTGCGTGCCGGCAGGATCCGTTGCGAAGCTTGCGTTGAAGGCGGCGACCGTCGCGGCGTCGAGACCGTGGGGCCACGGGGCGTCGCCGCTGCGGGCGACGAAGCAGGGTGTGGCGCCGATGAGGATCAGGCGGGCGACCCGTCCGGGATGGCGGCGGGCAAGGTCGAGCGCGATCAGGCTGCCGAGCGACCAGCCGCACAGCACGGCACGTTCGGGCAGGGCGGGAAGCAGCGCGTCGCTCCACGCGGCGAGATCGGCGGAAGGGGGCGGGAGGGCGTCGCCGTGGCCGGGCAGGGCCGGGGCGAGGGTGGCAAGGCCGGCCGGCAGGGCGTCGCGCAGGCCGGACCAGACGCGCGGATCGACGCCCCAGCCGTGCAGCAGGACCAGCGGCAGCGCGCTCAAGCGGCGCGCTCCAGCTGCATCAGTGCGGTGACGAGGCGCTCGACGTCCTGGTGGGTGTGTGCGGCCGTCAGGGAAATGCGCAGCCGGGCGCTGCCTTGCGGGACCGTGGGCGGGCGGATCGCCGGCACCCACAGGCCGGCGTCCCACAGCGCGCGTGCGGCGGCGACCGTCTCGGCGTTGTCGCCGATCACGACCGGCTGGATCGGGGTGCGCGAGGGCATCAGCTGCCAGCGCCGGAGTTTGAGTTCCGCGTGAAGCTGCTCGATCAGTGCGGCGAGGTGGCGTCGGCGCTCGGCGCCGTGTTCGATGAGCTCGAGGCTTTTCAGCAGGGCGGTCGCGAGGGCGGGCGGGGCGCCGGTCGTGAAGATGTAGGTGCGGGCCTTCTGCATCAGCCATTCGACGACGTCGGCGTGACCGGCGATGAAGGCGCCGGAGACGCCGGCGGCCTTGCCCAGCGTGCCGACGTAGACGAGGCGCCACGACGCGAGCCCGGCTTCGCGCAGGGCGCCGCGGCCGTCGGGGCCGAGCACGCCGAAGCCGTGGGCGTCGTCGACCATCAGCCACGCGTCGAAGCGGTCGGCGAGCGCGAGCAGTTCGGCGAGCGGGGCGACGTCGCCGTCCATGCTGAACACCGAGTCGGTGACGATCAGCTTGCGTTTGGCCGTGCTCGCGGCCAGCGCACGTTCGAGCGCGCTGAGATCGGCGTGCGGGTAGCGGTGCAGGTCGGCACGCGAGAGCAGCGCGCCGTCGACGAGAGAGGCGTGGTTGAGGCGGTCGGCGAAGATCGCGTCGCCGCGGCCGACGAGGGCGGGGATCACGCCGGAATTGGCCATGAAGCCGGTCGACAGGTAGAGCGCGCGTTCGCAGCCGACGAAGGCGGCGAGCCGGCGCTCGAGCTCGTCATGCACGGTGTAATGGCCGCTGACCAGATGCGAGGCGCCCGAGCCGCTGCCCCAGCGGTCGGCGCCGGCCTTGAGCGCGGCGGCGAGTTCGGGCTCGGCGGCGAGGCCGAGGTAGTCGTTGCTGCAGAAGGCGAGCATGTCGCGGCCGTCGACGCGTGCGTGCGGGCCGCAGGGCGTGTCGAGGCTGCGGCGCACGCGGCGCAGGGATTGGGCGTCGAGTTCGGCCAGGTCGGCCTTGAGTGAATCGAGCAGCATGAGCGGTCAGGCCAGCGCTTCGGCGAGCGCGGCGGCGGCCCCGGCGACGAGGTGGGCGACGTGGTCGTCGTCGAGCACGTAGGGCGGCATGAAGTACACGGTGTTGCCGATGGGGCGCAGCAGAACGCCGTGTTCGAGCGCCGCGGAGAAGAAGCGGCGCGAGAAGTCGGGGCGCTCGCACTCGACGTCGAACGCGAGGATCATGCCGCGCTGGCGCAGGTGGCTGACTGCCGGATGGTCGCCGAAGCGGGCGCGGACCGCGTCGCCGAGCCGTTGTGCGAGGCCGCGGTTGGCGGCGAGGACGTCGTCCTGCTCGAAGATGTCGAGCGTCGCGAGCGCCGCGCGGCAGGCGAGCGGGTTGCCGGTGTAGGAGTGAGAGTGCAGGAAGCCACGGGCCGTCGCTTCGTCGTAGAAGGCGGCGTAGATCGTGTCGGTAGTGAGCACCAGCGACAGCGGCAGGTAGCCGCCGGAGATGCCCTTCGACAGGCAGATGAAGTCGGGCCAGATGGCGGCCTGCTCGCAGGCGAAGAAGGTTCCGGTGCGCCCGCAGCCGACCGCGATCTCGTCGGCGACGAGGTGCACTTCGTAGCGGTCGCACAGCGCGCGGGCGAGGCGCAGGTATTCGGGGTCGTACATGACCATGCCGGAGGCACCTTGCACGAGCGGTTCGACGATCAGCGCAGCGGTTTCGGCGTGATGTTCGGCGAGGTGCGCTTCGAGCGCCACCGCGGCGCGACGCGCGACGTCGGCCGCCGATTCGCCGGGTTCGGCGAGGCGGGCGTCCGGGGTCGGCACGATGCTGCCGGGGCGTACGAGCGGGGCGTAGGCGTCGCGGAAGATCGCGACGTCGGTGACGGCGAGCGCGCCGACGGTCTCGCCGTGGTAGCTGCCGGCGAGGCTGACGAAGCGCGACTTTTCCGGCCGGCCGACGTTGCGCCAGTAGTGGGCGCTCATCTTCAGCGCGATCTCGGTCGCCGAGGCGCCGTCGGAGGCGTAGAAGGCGTGACCGAGACGGTGGCCGGTGAGGGCGGCGAGGCGCTCGGAGAGCTGGACCACCGGTTCGTGCGTGAAGCCGGCGAGCATCACGTGTTCGAGGCGCTCGAGCTGGTCACGCAGGGCGGCGTTGATGCGCGGGTTGCAGTGACCGAAGAGGTTCACCCACCAGGAGCTGATGCCGTCGAGCAGGCGCCGGCCGTCCGCATCGATCAGCCACGGCCCCTCGCCGCGCACGATGGGCACCAGCGGCAGATGTTCGTGCTGCTTCATCTGCGTGCAGGGGTGCCAGACGGACTTGAGGGATCGGTCGAGCAGGGAGGGGGCGTGCATCAGGGGTTCCGGCGGGGTGCAACCAATAAATGTCGCGCAACCGGGGTCTCCTGTCAAACCCGGAGGGGCGGCTGCGGAGAGGCGAGTGAGGGCGTCGGCGGCACGATTTGCTAACATGTGCCATCCCCAACCCGAAGAACCGATCCCCATGATTTTCGTGATCTCCCCGGCCAAGGCGCTCGACTATGAAACGCCGCCGGTGACCGCTGTGCATACGCAGCCCGACTACCTCGCGGACGCGGCCGAATTGATCGCGGTGATGCGCGAGAAGTCGCCCGCCGAGGTTTCCGCGCTGATGGATATCTCCGACCAGCTGGCGACGCTGAACGTGGCGCGCTACGAGACCTGGGCGCCGCCGTTCTCGCTCGCGAACGCGAAGCAGGCGGTGCTGGCGTTCAACGGCGACGTGTATGAAGGTCTGGACGCGCAGACCCTGTCGCCGGCGGAACTCGAATGGGCGCAGGCGCATCTGCGCATCCTGTCGGGCCTGTACGGCCTGCTGCGGCCGCTGGACCTGATGCAGGCGTATCGCCTGGAGATGGGGACGCGGCTGGCGACTCCGCGCGGGAAGAACCTGTATGCCTTCTGGGGCGACAAGCTGACCGTGGCGCTTAACGGCTTGCTCGCACAGGAACGCGAGGCGGGGGCCGTGCCGGTGCTGGTCAATCTGGCTTCCGAGGAATACTTCAAGTCGGTGATGCCGGCAAAGCTTGCGGCGCCGGTCGTGACGCCGGTGTTCGAGGACTGGAAGAACGGGCGCTACAAGATCATCAGCTTCTACGCGAAGCGCGCGCGCGGTCTGATGTGCCGCTACGCGATCCGCAACCGCGTCGAGGATGTCGAGGGGCTGAAGGGGTTCGATCTGGACGGTTACGCGTTCGCGCCCGATGCGTCCGACAAGGACACGCTGGTGTTCCGCCGGCGCGTCGAGTGAGGGGGCGGACATGAAGATCAGTTCCAGCTTCGACTCCGGCGCGATCGAGGTGCTGAGCCTCGACAAGCCGGAGGACATCCGCCTGCGCCTGCGCGCGGACAATGCCGCGGAGTTTCGCCAGTGGTTCCACTTCCGCGTGCAGGGGGCGGCGGGGCGCAGCCTGCGCATGGTGTTCGAGAATGCCGCGGAGGCGGCGTATCCGGACGGATGGCCGGAGTACCGCTGCGTCGCGTCCTACGACCGGCGCAACTGGTTCCGCGTCGTGGCGACACGCTTCGAGGACGGCCGGCTGATCGTCGAGCACACGCCGGAACACGACAGCGTCTATTACGCGTACTTCGAGCCGTATTCCTACGAGCGCCACCTGGATCTCGTCGGATGGGCGGAGACCTCGCCCTTCGCGCATGTGGACAGCGTCGGATCGACGGTCGAAGGGCGCGAGCTCGACCGCATCGTCGTCGGGCGGGAGGCGCCGGCACACCGGCCGGTGTGGATCCTCGCGCGCCAGCATCCGGGCGAGACGATGTCCGAGTGGTTCATCGAAGGCCTGCTCGAGCGTCTGCTCGATGCGGCGGACCCGGTCGCGCGCCGCATCCGCGAACGGGCCGTGCTCTACATCGTGCCGAATATGAATCCGGACGGGGCGATCCACGGCAACCTGCGCACGAACGCGGCGGGGCGCAACCTGAACCGCGAATGGCGCACGCCCGACGAGCAGGCGAGCCCCGAGGTCTTCCATGTGCGCAATGCGATGGAGGCGACCGGCTGCGAGCTGTTCCTCGACATCCACGGCGACGAGGCGCTGCCCTACGTGTTCTTTTCGACCGCCGAGGAGGTGCCGGGCTTCACCGCCGAGGCGGCAGCGCGGCAGGCTCGCCTGGTCGCGGCATTGTCGGCGGCGAGTCCGGACTTCCAGACCGAACACGGCTACAAGCCGGGGCGTTTCGGCGAGGAGCTGCTGTCGCTGGCGAGCAAATGGGTGGCGCACCGCTTCGGCTGCGTGTCGTTGACGCTGGAGATGCCGTTCAAGGACAACGCCAACATGCCCGACGGGCATGCGGGCTGGAGCAGTGCGCGCAGCAAGCGGCTGGGTGCGGCGATGCTGAACGCGATCCTCGCGCACCTTGAGAGTGCGTGAGGATCGAAGTTCTTCAGGCGAACAGATTGAGCAGGCCGTCGAGGCCGACGTGGTCGAGGCGGCAGTCGGCGATCTTGCGCAGCACCGGCTTGGCACGGAAGGCGACGCCGAAGCCGGCTTCGGTGAGCATCGGTAGGTCGTTCGCGCCGTCGCCGGCGGCGATGACCTGATCCGGGCGCAGGCCGAGGCGCTCGCGCGCAGCGCGCAGGTGGGCCGCTTTGGCGGCGCCGTCCACGACGGGGCCGCTGACGCGTCCTGTCAGTTTGCCGTCGACGACTTCGAGCCGGTTCGCGTGGGCTTCGTCAAAGCCGAGGCGCGCCTTGAGGCGGTCGGTGAAGTAGGTGAAGCCGCCCGACACCAACACGGTGTGGATGCCGGCGGACTTCAGGCCGCGCATCAGCCGTTCGGCGCCGGGATTGAGCTGCAGGCGCTGTTCGTACACTTCCGTCAGTGCCGATTCCGGCAGGCCGGCGAGCAGACTCACGCGGCGGGTGAGCGATTCGGTGAAATCGATCTCGCCGCGCATCGCGGCCTCGGTGATCGCGGCCACTTCGGTCTTGAGGCCCTGCATGTCGGCGATCTCGTCGATGCACTCTATGTTGATCAGCGTCGAGTCCATGTCGGTGACGAAGAGGCCGAAGTCGGCGAGCCGGCGCCCGGGGGCGACCCAGGCCCAGTCGAGCGCGGCGGTGGCGCACACCGCGTCGATCTCGCCGTTTTCATGCCCGCCGACGAGGCGGAAGGCCTGCGGGGTGATCTGTTCGATGGCGCTGGCGCCGGTGAGCTTTGCGACGGTTTTCAGGGCGACCGAATCGACGTCCTCGCCCTGTACGACTAGATTCATTCGGCGCGGCTCCGGCGTTGCAGTGCTTCGCTCAGGACGGCGTGCGCCTTGCGGATCATATCGGCGGTGTCGTCCCAGCCGACGCAGGCGTCGGTGACCGAGCAGCCGTACTTGAGCTGCGACAGGTCGGCAGGGATGGACTGGTTGCCCGGCTCGATGAAGCTTTCGATCATGAGGCCGACGACCGACCGGTTGCCTTCGCGGATCTGGTGGATCACGTCCTTCATGACCAGCGGCTGCAGATCCGGCTTCTTCCACGAGTTGGCGTGCGAGCAGTCGACGACGATGTTCTGCGGCAGCTTGGCCTTCGCGAGCGCCTGTTCGGCGAGTGAGATCGACACGGTGTCGTAGTTCGGACGGCCGCCGCCACCACGCAGCACGACGTGCCCGTAGCGGTTGCCGCGCGTGCGCAGGATCGCCGACTGGCCCTTGCCGTTGATGCCGAGGAAGCTGTGCGGGTGCGAGGCGGAGACGATGGCGTTGATCGCGACTTCGAGGTCGCCGTCGGTGGCGTTCTTGAAGCCGACCGGGGTCGACAGGCCGGACGACATCTCGCGGTGGGTCTGCGACTCGGAGGTGCGGGCGCCGATCGCGGTCCACGAGATGAGGTCGCCGTAATACTGCGGGGCGATCGGGTCGAGCGCCTCGGTGCCGGCGGGCAGGCCGATCTCGTTCACGTCCATGAGGAAGCGGCGCGCCTTCTCCATGCCTTCGTCGATGCGGAAGGAGTCATCCATGTACGGATCGTTGATGTAGCCCTTCCAGCCGGTGGAGGTGCGCGGTTTCTCGAAATACACGCGCATCACGAGCAGCATGGTCTCGGACACTTCGTCCGCGAGCGCCTTCAGGCGGCGGGCGTAGTCGACGCCGGCGACGGGGTCGTGGATCGAGCACGGGCCGACGACGACGAAGATCCGGTTGTCCTTGCGGTCGAGGATGTTGTTGAGTGCCCGGCGACCGGCCAGCACCGCCTCGGCGGCTTTTTCGGTCAGCGGGACGCGCGCCTTGATCTCCTCGGGCGAGGGCATGTGATCGAGGGCGACGATGTTGAGGTTTTCGGTATTGGCGACAGGCATGGCGCGCTCCGCAGTGCAGCAAAGGGGAAGATTGTAACCCGAAGCGCGGAGGCTCCGGGACGCGGGAGCGCGCCCGCCGTGTCAGCCAAGTGCGGCGGGGGTTCGCGTCGTGAGTGCCTGTTTGCGGGCGGTTGCGGCGCCGAGCAGGGCGAAGCCGAGCAGCGTGCCGTCGGGCGCGAGGAATTGCGCTTCGACGCCTCCTTCGAGCCCCCCCTCGCCGTCCGGCTGGGGCTGGATCTGCCAGCTGCCTTCGGCGTTCGCCGCCGGGGGGCAGACGACGGTCGGGCACGCGGGCGTCTTCACGACGACGGGCATCGCAGGGTAGGCGACCGGCGTCGGCTTGCCGGCCAGTGTCGCGGCCAGCGCGCGCGCCTGGTGCATGATCGGCATCACGAAGGGCAGCACGAGGCCTTCGACTTCGGCGCAGTCGCCGAGTGCGTGGATGTGGGCGTCGGAGGTGGCGAGCAGACGGTCGACGCGGATGCCGCGATTCACGGTCAGGCCGGCGGCGCTGGCGAGCGCGGTGCGCGGACGCAGGCCGACCGCGGAGAGCACGAGATCGGCGTCGAGGACGCTGCCGTCGTCGAGCGTGACGCGGTAGGCGTCGCCGTTGCGTTCGACGGTGGTGGCCGAGATCTTCATGCGGAAAGTGACGCCGGCCGCTTCGAGCTGCTGGCGGAACCATGCGGCCGCGGCCTCGGGCAGCAGGCGGCCGAGCGGCCAGGCGGCGATGTCGATGACGGTCGGGGCGATGCGGCGGGCGAGCATGTCGTTGGCGAATTCGCAGCCGATCAGCCCCGCGCCGAGCACGACGACGCGCGTCGCGCCATCGAGCCGCGCGGCGAAGCGGGCGAAGTCGTCGAGGTCGTTCACGGAAAGGATGTCGGCCGCGCCGTCGCCGCCGATGGGCAGGCGGATGGGATCGGCACCGATGGCGAGGACTAGGTCGCGATAGGCGATGCGCTCGCCGCTCGTCAGCACCGCGATGCGGTTTGCCGCCTCGATCGACGCGATCTCGACCTGGGGACGGATCGTCGCGAGCACTTCGCCGGCCATCTTGTCGGCGGATTTCATGACAAGGCTCTCCGCCGTCCTGTTGGCCGACAGCGCGTTCGACAGCATCGGCTTGGAGTAGAAGCCTGCGGCGTCGCGGCTCAGGATCATCAGCGGGGTGTCGCGGTCGAGCTTGCGGAATTCGCGCGCGAGGTTGTATCCGGCGAGGCCGCTGCCGGCGATGACGAGGGGGTGGGTCATGAAGGCGATCTCATCCTGGATGTTGTGATTCTTAGGCGCGCGGATGGTGGGAGGGGCCTGCCTCCGCCCCGTGCGACATTGGGGTCGGGGGTGGATCGGGGCGGGGCAGGCTTTAGGGGGCGTCAGGTGCTGACCGCAGCGCGGTCTGCGCCTGGCTCAGACGGCGACCATCTCGAAGTCGGCCTTGGCGACGCCGCAGTCGGGACAGGCCCAGTCGGCGGGGATGTCTTCCCAGCGCGTGCCCGGGGGGATGCCCTCGTCGGGGAGGCCGGCCGCTTCGTCGTAGATGAAGCCGCAAACGATGCATTGGTAGGTCTTCATGATGTTCTTTCCGTTCTTCGTGAGTTGTCGGGGGAGGGCGGTTCGGGTCAGGCCGAGATCTTGTCCAGGACTTGCTGGTAGTGGTTGGCGTGGCGCTCTTCCACCTTGGCCAACGCGGCGAAGCGCTTGGCGGCCTTTTCCAGCACGGCCCTGAACTGTTCCGCGTGTTCCTTCGATTCGGTGATCTGTTCGTCGATTTCCTTCACTGCAGCCTCGTTGCCTTCGGCAACCGCGACGTGGCGGAAGTTCGGGTACATCTCGGTGTATTCGTAGGTTTCGCCTTCGATCGCGAATTGCAGGGCGCGCGCCGGGGTCATCCTCTCCTTCGGGAAGAGCAGGTCGAGGTGGCCGAAGGCGTGCATCACTTCCTGGTCGGCGGTCGCCTCGAACGCCTTGGCGGTTTCCTCGTCACCCATCTCGCGGCACAGCTTGGCGAAGTAGCGGTACTTGATGTGCGCCATCGATTCGCCGGCGAAGGCGGATTCGAGGTTCTTGATCGTGAGCGACTCGGGGTTGTGGAAGGGGCTGGCCATCGTTTCTCTCCTTGCGTCGTTGATGTTGCGTTGAGTGAATGTTACGCACCGCCATATGATTGTAAAAATTGAACGTAGCGATGCAATGAATAGCGTGCGGCTATTTACTCTGCCGCAGCGGGTTTCGAATCGTCACCAATGTTGGCGAAGTGAAAGGATTTGTAGTGGTGCAAATATATGGCGGGGTATTCGCGTCAACGGAGCACATGTCCCTGAGATGCATGAGTTGCTGCAGCACCGGGGAGTTCGAGTTGATCAAGAGGAGATCGAACATGATCAAGACCACCGCAATGAGCACGATCGCGCTGGCTGTCCTGCTGTCGGCGTGCGGCAAGAGTGGGGAGTCCACGCCCGCTGCACCGGCCGCGCCGCCGCCGGTTTCGAGTCCGGCGACTTCGAGTCCGGCCACTTCTGCTGCGCAGACTCCGCCGCCCGCGCCGCCATCTGCGCCCGCAACGACGGCCGCGGCGGACACTGCGCCGGGGATGAGCACCTACAAGAAGGTATGCGCGCTTTGCCACGCCGCGGGCGTGGGTGGTGCGCCCAAGCCCGGCGACAAGACGGACTGGGGACCGCGCATCGGACAGGGCAAGGAGGTGCTGTACAAGCACGCCCTGGAAGGCTTCACCGGCAAGAAGGGGATGATGCCGCCGCGGGGAGGCAGCCCGGCGCTCAAGGACGACGAGGTCAAGGCAGCCGTGGACTACATGGTTTCGAAGTCTGAATGACGCTGTCGACCTGAGGAGAGCGGGGGCGATTGTTCGCCCCCGCGCCGCGCGGTTGGCTGGCGCTTGTCAGCGTAGGCCCAGGGTCGGATCGACAAGCAGCGCCTCGATCACGCGCGAAACGTTGTCCGTCGGCGTGTCGTCGGGGCGGGTAAGCGGGTCGGGGCGCACCTGTCCGTCGCGATCATGCAGGTGGTTGGGGAAGGTGGCCAGTTCGCGGTGCAGCGGTGCGGTGTCAATGCCCAGTTCGGCGTCGCCGAAATTCCACCGCAGCGAGTAGGCGTCGTTCGCGGCGTAGCGTACCGTCAGCGTCACGCCGTTTCCGAGGTGTACGAGGAGGGCGTCCTGCTTGTGCTCCACCGGCTGCGGCATGCGTGCGCCGAATGTGCGGTCGATGCGGTCGGCGAGTTCGATGTGCAGGCTCATGTCCGTCTGGCCTCCTTCAGGCATTCGGTCAGCATCGCGCGCACGGTCTCGCGCGTGTCGGCGAGGATGCGGGCGCTGAGGTAGTGCTCATAGGCGGGATGCTCGGGGATCGCGCCGGTGTAGATCCGCTCCAGCAATTCGATCTCGTCGGTCGCACCGTTGGCCTTGAGGATGGCGTCGCGGTTCTCGCGCAGTTCGAAGACCAACCGCGACAGCTGCTCGAGTTGTTCTGCGTCGGTCGGTTCTACGTTCTCGAAGAAGTTGGCCATGATCGTCGCTCACATCTTGCTGTCGTGGAGGGCTCCGCCGTCGAGCACCGCCATGTCGGGGGTGATGGCGTCGAAGGCGAGGACCTTGCCGCCGTGCGCCTGGGCGAATTTCTGGGCGTCCGCCTGCTGCGCGAAGGAGCCGATCGTCGGTCCCATCGAGCCGTGGCGGGAGCTGCCGATAACGTACCAGGCCGTCTTCGCGTCGATCCACGCGCCGCGCGGCTGGTCCCAGTCGGCCTTGCCCATGTCCTGCACGAAGATCGCCTTTACCGGACGCACCTGCTCGGGCTTCAGGTAGATGCCGAACATTTCGACCGTGTCGCAGAAGAACTCGGGCTCGGGACGATCGGTGTAGAGAATCTGCGCCTTGGGGCCGGGGTAGTCGGCGAGCAGCATGCCGTCGAGAGAGCAGGCGGTGCTCTGGTCGATCTCGACCGCGGTGAGCTTGTTGCCGCCGTCGCTGCCGCCCGGCCCGCAGGCGACGAGAAGGCCCGCCGCCAGCGCCGCCAGCAGGGTCGTTCGGAAGGGAAGGATGGGGGACATCATTTTCGGAATCTCCATGCGGCAACGCCCAGGGGGGCTGCGATCCACGCGGCCATCACGAGGCCGAGAAGCCAGGGTTCGGCCAGCGCGCGGGGGAATACGGTCGCGAGTCCGTACAGCGTGCGTACGTCGTCGAGGGTGAAGATGTTGAGGATGCGGAAGACGTCGGCGGGGTTGAGGAGCAGCAGGTAGGGGAAGATATCGCCACCGTACTTGCCGCCGGTGACGACGAGGCCGCCGAGCAGCAGCAGGTCGAACACCAGCACGAAGAAGAACCACAGCGCGATGGCCATGCCTGAGGCGCGCGTGCGGTCGGCGGCGAAGACGGACACCATGACCGCGAGGCTGAGGAAGGCGAGGCCCAGCAGCACCGAGCTGATCATGAAGCCGACGAAGTGCATCAGCGCGACGAGGTCGAGCTGCGCGGAAAGTACGACCGCGACCAGGCCGAAGCCGGCGATGGTCGAGAACGCGAGCGCCGCGGCGAGGCCGAGATACTTGCCGAGCAGCAGTTCGAAGCGCGTGATCGGCATCGACAGCAGCAGGTCGAGCGAGCCGCGTTCGCGCTCGCCGACGATGGCGTCGAAACCGAGCACCAGCGCGATCAGCGGGACGAGGTAGATCACCAGCGAGACGAGGCTTGCGATGGTGAATTCGATCGAGCGGAAGCCCACCGTGCCCTGCTGCGCGCCGCCGAAGTACGCGATCACGAGCGCGAAGACGGTGAACACGAGGGCCACGGCGAGCACCCAGCGGTTGCGGATGCGGTCCCAGAATTCCTTGCCGGCGAGGGTGGCGATCTGGCGGATTTCCATGTGCGTCGCCCTTAGTCCGAGAAGCCGAAGAACACGTCTTCGAGCGAGGGTTCGTGCACGTGCAGGTCGAGCACCTTGTCGCCGAGCGAGGCGAGCGCCTGCATCACGACCATCTTCGATTCGCGTTGGCATTCGACGGCGACGTGGTCCTCGCGTGCCTCGATCGCGAGGACCGGCAGGCCGCCGAGTACCGCGCGGACGTGATGGAAGTCCTCGTGCGCGAGGCGGACGCGGAACCACAGCGGCAGATCCATCTGCTCGCGCAGATCCTGCACGGTGCCGACGGCCTGAATCTTGCCGGCGGCCATGATCGCGAGCCGATCGACGCGCTCCTGGATCTCCGCGAGGATGTGCGAGGTGAGGATCATCGTCACGCCGTCGGCCTTGAGGCCGCGCAGGATCACGTAGAACTCGCGGATCGCCTCCGGATCTAGGCCGGTGGTGGGTTCGTCGAGGAACAGGATGCGCGGGCGGCCGAGCAGTGCCTGCGCGAAGCCGAGGCGCTGGCGCATGCCCTTGGAGTATTCCCGCACCCGCCGGCGTGCGGCGCTGGTGAGGCCGACGCGTTCGAGCGCGGGGCCGCATTCGCTTGCCGGGGCGCCCTTCAGGCGGGCGAAGAATTCGAGCGTCTCGAGGCCGGTGAGGTTGTCGTAGAGGACGACGTTTTCCGGCAGGTAGCCGATCTTGCGGCGCACTGCGCGGAAGCCGCTGCCGGTGACGGGCGAGCCGTCGATGCGGATGTCGCCCGCGCTTGCCGGGATCAGGCCCAGCATCATCTTGAACAGGGTGCTCTTGCCGGCGCCGTTGTGCCCGATCAGGCCGAACAGCTCGCCCGGCGCGACCTCGAGGTCTACGCCATCGACGGCGCGCACGGCGCCGTAATGCCTGGTCGCGCCGCGCACCGCGATCACCGGTGTTGAGCGTTCAGCGGGAGCCGGGGAAGTATCTGCCAAGCCATTCTCTCCAGTTTTCGTTCTTCGGCAGCATGCGCGGTTTCGGGTCGACTACGCTGGGCGCGCGCAGCAGCGGGAACTGCTGGCCGACGAGGCGCAGCGTCTGTATTGCCGGACTCGCGAGCAGCAGTTTCAGCATCGGGTGTTGCCACGAGAGGCGATCGACGATGTCGTTCGCTTCGTAGGGAATGTCACCGAGCCCGTCGCCGTTGCGGTCCCAGCCAAGATAGTTGCTCCAGTGGTTGCCGTCCTTGATTCCCCACAACTCGTCCTTCGTGCCGACGTAGCGGACCTGCTCCCGGTTGCTGATGAAATCGTTGTCCTCGACCTTGTTGTTCTTGGAGCCGGCCGAAAGGTGTACGCCGACCGTGTTGTCGATGACCTGGTTGCCGCTCAGCGTGTTGTATTCGGCGTCGTAGATGAAGAAGCCGCGATTGTTTCCGGCGACGACATTGTTCTCGATGACCGAGTCCTGGATGGTGCGCAGCATGATGCCGTGATCGGAGTTCCCCCAGGCGCGGTTGTTGCGCACGGTCTGGTCGCGTACTTCCATCAGCGCGAGCCCGCCGCGGTTCAGGTACACCTGGTTGTCCTCCCACAGGTTGTAGTAGGAGTTCATGTAGTGGGTGCCGTAGCGGCTGTGATGCAGCCGGTTGCCGCGGAAAACCGCGTGGTGCGAGACGTCGACGTAGATCGCGTCGCGCACGAAGCTCACGCGGTTGCCGATGATCTGCGCGCCGGTCGTGTTGTACAGCTGGATGCCGTTGCCGCGGCTCGCGGACCGGTAGTCGCGCTTTCCGGTGATGATGTTGTTCTCGATGCGGACGTCCTTGACCTTCTCGATCCACAGCCCGAAGAGGTTGTAGGTGAGGTCGCAGTTGCGCACCACCGCGCGGTCGGAGCCGGGACGGAGGTAGATGCCCGCGTTCTGCGCGCCGAGGTCGTCGCCCGAGTCGCGCACGATCAGGCCTTCGATGACGACATCGGGCGAGGTCACGCTGATCGTGTCGCCCTTCTGGCTGCCGCTGATGGTCGGGCGATTGATGCCCCGCAGCGTGAGCGGTTTCGCGATCTGGAGGTTTTCCGCATACATCCCGCGCGCGACCTCGATCACGTCGCCTGGGGCAGCGCGCTCGATTGCGGCGCGAATCGATTCGCCCCGAACGACCGTCAGCGTCGCCGCCGGCGCCTGTGCGGCACAAAGCAGCGCAGGCACGGCCACCAAGGCGTGCCAGAAGGTCCGAATGCGCGCCGCCGGGATGGCTCGCATATCACCCCTGGACGACGAGGAAACCGAGCGACTTCAATGCGAGGAAGAGGGCTGCACCGATTAGCAGGTTCTTGAAGCCGACGTAACAGACCATATCCATCGTGTTCGCGACGCGGTAGCGGCGACCCCACCACGGGCCGTCCTTGACGTAGGGTTTGGAGCCGAGGCGCACGACGACTTCGAACACGCTCCAGCCGAACCACCAGCCGATCAGCGCGCCGGCCTCCAGCTGGCCCATCGCCGCGAGCACCCACACGACGGTGGCGGCGAGGGCGAGGGCCATGCTTGCGGCCTGAACCGCGCGCTGCCGCTGGAAGCCGTGGCTGCTCCACGGCCACACGTGGTCCCACGCCTCCGCGGCCACGAGGCGCACAAGGCTCGGCGTCTCCGCATAGGGCGGATTCACGGGATCGGTGGGCATCGTCGGATTGACCATCTTCTCTTGCTCCGGAAATCAGTGGGTCGAGGTCGCGGCTTCAGGCTGCGCCCGAACGCTTTTGCCGGCCGGACGCGCGGGCATGGGCTTGATCGGAATGTAGTAGCCGTCCGCTCCGATCGGCGTGAGCGGCAGGCCGGCCTTCGTGCGGCGCTTGCGTTCCTGCGCGAGCGGCGGGCAGGTGTGCTCGTCGGTGTACAGCACCATGCAGTCGAGGCAGTGGAGGCACTCGCGGTGGTCGATGCGCCCATCCTCGTCGATCGCCTGCGCGCCGCAACCCACGGCGCACGCCTTGCAGCTGTTGCATTCCTGCTTGCGCTTCAGGCCGAACCAGCGGAAGGTCGAAGGCATCGCGAGCGATGCGCCGAGCGGGCAGAGGTACTTGCAGAACGGGCGTTCGATGAAGATCGACAGGCCGAGCAGTCCGCCTGCGAACAGGGTGTAGGGCCAGCTGCGGTTGAACAGGCCGACGAGGAAGGTCGTCTTGAACGGTTCCACTTCCGCCAGCTTTTCCGCGAGGCCCATCGAGAAGACGGACACGGCCAGCAGCCCGAAGAACACGAAGTACTTCACCCACTTCAGGCGGTTGTGCCAACGCCGGGGCAGCTGGAACTGGAAGCGCTTCAGGCCCACGGCCCCGCCGACCTTGTAGAGAAGCTCCGACAGCGAGCCGAACGGGCAGAGCCAGCCGCAGAAGAGGCCGCGTCCCCACACGAACACCGTGACGATGATGAAGATCCAGAACAGGAAGATGAAGGGATCGGAGAGGAACAGCTCCCACTGCCAGTGGAACAGCAGCGCATGGAACCAGGTCAGCACCTGCGTGATCGAGGGCTGCGCGAGCATGCCGAAGCCGACGAAGCCGATGCTGATGATCCACGCGCTGTACTTGAAGATATTGACCGGCCACTTGTTCTTCCGCGTCGCGCGCCGCGTGAGCTTGTCGCGGAACCCGTAGACAGTGCCGACGGCGACCAGCAGCGCGGCGAAGAGGCCGATCTCGACCGCACGGGTCTTCCACACGCGCACCCAAGGCGCATCGGGCTTGACGACCTCCGGACGACCACCCTCGAGGTAAGCCGCAGGCAGCCAGTATTCCGTGTCGAAGTTCGCGAAGCTGCGCGCTCCGGTCGCGCGGTCGACGCGGTTGCCGAGGAACACGAACTTCCACGGATACGCGGCCGAGAAGGCCTTCGAGCGGACGATGAAGATGGCCGATTCGTTGAAGGCCGGCGCGCCGGGTGCAGCGATGCCGTAGAGGTTGAAGGCGTCGGTGTCGCGGAAGGTGAAGGAGTCCGCGCCCTGCCGCACCTGCACGCGGTCGTAGATGCCGCCGCGCACGAAGCCGGAACCCTTGAAGGATTCCTTGCCGCCGGTGCGGATGACGAAGAGGGCGTGCTCGCCTTCCTTCAGACCGGACATCAGGCTGTTGTAGGGACCGTCCCCCAGGATTGCCCGGCCGAGCTCGGGATGGTTCAGGTAGCCGAACCACAGCTCGACGAAGGGCTGCGGGCCGCGCGGGAGACCGACCTGTTCGGGCGTGACGACGATGCGCTGAACGGCGCCTTGCTTCACGAGCGTCGCCCAGTCGGGCTTCGCGCCGGTCTGTGCGAACCTGGCTTGCTCGCGGATCGTGGGCTTGAGGATGCCGACCTGGCGGGCGACCGCCGTGCCGGAGGTCATCATCACCTGGTTCTGTGAGATGACCGTGACGGTGGCGCCGGAAATCGCATCAAGGCCGGTGATGTTTTCTTCGGGCCTGGATTGGCCGATCTCGATGTTGTCGCCGACGAACTTGCCGAGGTACTGCTGGTTGAATCGAACCAGGGACGATTCGGGGATGCCGAGCAGCAGGATCGGCTCGGAGTGCTTGAGGATCCGGACGCCGACGAAGTGTCCCCCGGTGTCCATGCCGATCAGCGTGATCACGGGTTTACCGGAGTAGGCGGGGGTGTCCGTGATGTCGGTGGACAGCATCACATAACCGACGAACTTCTTCTTGCCGCCTTCCTCAGCGTAACCCTCGACGTACGGAGGCTGGCCCTTGCGTTCCGAGAAGGACGTCGCGCCGGGTAGGACCTCATTGCACGGCGCGTACTTGCACAGCTCCGGAGCACTATTGATCTCGGCCGGAAGCTGGGCCTCGTAAGTGTTGGCAATCGCGAGCGAGGCGGCCGACGAAAGCACGGCGGACAACAGAAGATTTCGGAGTGCAGCCAGAAAATTCATCACACTTTCCAAGCGGGCGGGACTGCACACAGTCTACGAACCGGATTTGCTCA
This sequence comes from Aromatoleum tolulyticum, assembly GCF_900156155.1. Classification (GTDB taxonomy): domain Bacteria; phylum Pseudomonadota; class Gammaproteobacteria; order Burkholderiales; family Rhodocyclaceae; genus Aromatoleum; species Aromatoleum tolulyticum. The sequence goes on along the minus strand of NZ_FTMD01000009.1, from coordinate 106,801 downwards.
GGTAATTGTTTCCGATCAATTGGTGCAAAAACATCTGCTGCAGAGCAGCGTGGACGACAAAAAAGGAGGGGCACACGCCCCTCCAAGTTCACCCATCCTTACCCCTTTGCAGGGGTGGGATCGCCGCACCGGCCGCCCAAGGGCGCCGGCGCAGTCTCACCGGAGGCGATCAGGCCTCGACCATCATCCGGCTGCGCATCTCCAGGTGCAGCGCGTGGCAGAAGTGCGTGCAATAGCACCAATAGACGCCCGGCTTGTCAGCCTTGAAGGTGACCGACTTCGTCTCCTGCGGATTGACGATGAAGTTGATGTCGTACTTCGGAATCGCGAAGCCGTGCGTCAGGTCTTCCACCTTGTCGTGGTTGGTCAGGATGATCGTGACCTCATCACCCTTCTTCACCGTGAACTCGGGCAGGCTGTAGGCCGGCGCCTGGCTGATCAGCTTGATGGTGACCTTTTTGCCGTCGCGGAAGACGCCGCTTTCCTTGAAATCCTTCACCGCGTTCGGGAACTCGTCCATGTTGTAGATCTGGCGAGTCTTGATGATGTCGCGGCGGACGACGATCGAGTCGTGCGGCTCGGACAGCACGGAGTGGTCGGCAACCAGCTTCATCTTGTCGCCGCTGATGTCGATCATCTGCGCGGTTTCTGCGTGCAGCGGGCCGACCGGCAGGAAGCGGTCCTTCGAGAACTTGTTGTCCGAAATGAAGAACTTACCGTCGGCTTCCTTCGTCTCGCCCATCGACGTGAAGCCGTGGCCCGGCTGGTAGTGCACGTCGATCCGGTCGACCACGGGCGTGGCGCTCTTGTCGCCCTGGTACGACTTGATCGCAGCCTCGACGTTCCACTTCACGATCTGGCTGTCGAGGAACAGGGTTGTGTAGGCGTTGCCCTTGTTGTCGAAGCCGGTGTGCAGGGGGCCGAGGCCGATTTCGGGTTCGGCGACGACTGCATCGCGCGGTTCCTTCAGATCGCCGTCGAACCACTTCAGCACGAGCTCGTGGGCAATGACCGTGGCGGTCGGGGACAGCTTGCCGGAGCAAGCGTAGTACTTGCCATCGGGGCTGATGTTCACGCCGTGCGGGTTTTTCGGGATCGGGACGTAGCAGGTCAGTGCGGTCTTCGGATCGCCGTTCGACGCCTTGCGGCCGTCGACGACCGGAACCTTGGAGTCGCCGATGTAGGTAACCTTTCCAGCCTTGACCGCCTCTTCGATGCGGGCGACGTGGAAGAACAGGCAGGCGTCGCGTTCGGCCGCCATCGTGTCCGGGTAATGGACTCCCATCTCGGTGTTGTACTGGTTGGTGGCCGCGAGCTTGCCGTCGTACGAGGTGGCCACGAGGTCGCAGTTACCGTCGATCAGCACCTGCCACCGCACTTCCATCGACTCGGAGTCGACGCAGGTGAAGAGCGAGCGGTAGTCCTCGATCTTGTCCATGTTCTTGCCGTTGTTCGGCAGGGGGATCGAGAATTCGCCGCCGCAGAACACGCGGGTCGTGTAGTTGATAGCCGCATCGACCGGGTCACGCTTGTCTGGGAAGGTGCCGTGATAGCCCTGCATGTTCGGCAGCTCGGTGATCTTGTCGCATTCCATCGTGTCGAGACGGACACGCGCGATGCGGCCATGGATCTTGTCATTCACGAACAGGTACTTGCCGTCGTACGTGCCGTCCTTGTACGAGGGGTGCACGTGGTGCGTATCACCCGTCGTGTACTTCAGGCTGCCATCGGGCTTGGTGCCGATGATCGCCTTCGATTCATTGGTGATGCCCCATCCGACCAGGCAGTCGGTGTTGAAGACGGGGATGCACTTCAGCTCGCGGCCCGAGGGCAGGCCATAGACGCGGACGTTGCCGGAGTGGCCGCCGCTCGAGAAGGAGTAGTAGGTATCCAGCTGGCCCGGGGGGACCTCGTACTTGCCGACTTCAGACGCTTCGGCTGCGGGGTGCGCAGCGGGAGCCGCGGCCGGTGCAGGTGCCTGTTCCTGCTTGCAGGCGGAAAGGCCGACCGAGAGTCCGGCGCCCGCCAATCCGGCAGCGGCCGCCTTCGTGAAGAACTTGCGACGGCTCGGGTCAAGCGTCTCGCCGACAGGGGTGGTTTTTTGATCGCTCATTTGGCTTGTCGCTCCCATTTCAGGTATGACGGTACTGGTAAATACGTCCGGCTGGCACTTGGGTCCGGCTATTCGGTGATGCCAGAGGCTTGATGCCTGTGGCAATTTGTCCTGTGACATTTTGTCCTGTGACATTTTGTCGCAGGAGGATTGTAGGAATATCGGTTGTCCAGATACCTTGATCTTGAACAAGGAATCGGGGTCGTATGACAGGCACACAGAGGTTTTCGTGATGGACTTCCCGATGTACGTACCTCTTGGGAGTGCCGGACCGCGGTCAGGACCACTGGCCGCTGTGCGCACGGACCCGTCCCGACTGCTGCAACTTCGCTGGGTGTCGGTGGCCGCGATGGCGGCGATCGCCCTCATCGCATTTCCGCTGTTGGCGCCGGCACAGCCGGTGATGCCGCTGCTCGGCGTGACATTGATCCTCGGCGCCGCGAATCTCGCGCTGCGTGCCGGAGGATTGCGCTGGATTCAGCGCCACGGCGGTGCGTTCAATCAGCTTTCGTCGGACCTCGTCGCCTGGGGGACCTTCCTTTATTACAGCGGCGGCGTCACGAATCCGGCGATTTCGCTGCTGTTGCCGCTGGTCGCGGTCGGAGCGGCGGTGTTGTCCGCGCGGGAAGCGTGGGCCCTCGCGGTGCTGGCGGGTGCGATCTACTCGCTGCTGTGGCAGTTCCATCATCCGGTACACCTGGCCAATGCGGATCTGGCGATGTACTGGCATCTCGTAGGCATGTGGCTGACCTTCGCCGTTTCGGCGGCGACCGTGGTCTGGTTCGTTTCTCGCCTGAACGCCGCGCTGTCGCGCCGCGAGCAGGCGCTCGCTGCCGCCCACGCTGCCCGTGCCCGCGATGCCTATCTGGTCGGGCTGGGCCAACTTGCAGCCGGTGCAGCGCACAGGCTCGGCACGCCGCTCGGCACGCTGCGCATTCTGGTGGACGAGCTTGCGCGGCGGCCGGCATTGGCGGGCGATGCCGCGGAGGATCTGGCGCTGATGCGCGAGCAGATCGACCACTGCAAGACGATTCTCACCGGCCTGACCCGCGAGGCGGGGCAGCAACGGGCGGAAGGGGGCGGCGCGGTGTCGGTCGGCGGGTGGCTCGAGGCCGTCGTCGGGCGCTGGCAACAATTGCGTCCGCATGCGTCAGCCGTGATACGGCGGGATTCGGCGCTGGCGGGGACCGAGATTGTGGCGGATGCGAGCCTCGGCGAAGCGCTGCACAATCTGATCGACAACGCCGCGAACGCAAACGCGGACGCGGGGGGAACAGCAGATGTCGATATCGAGGCCGTGCGGTCGGGCGAGCGCCTCGTGATCGACGTCGGCGACCGCGGTTCGGGCATTTCCGACGGGGTGCGCGAGACGGCACAGCTCGGCCCTCTGACGGGGCGTTCCGGAGGAATGGGCGTCGGCCTGTTCCTCGCGCACGCAGCGGTGGAGCATCACGGCGCCACCCTCGATTTTCTCCCGCGCCCCGGTGGCGGCACCATTGCCCGCCTGATCATCCAGCTGAAGAGTGACCGCCAATGACAGCCGATCCCCGACCCAGCCTGCTTGTAATCGACGACGACTTCGCGTTCAACCGCGTGCTCGTGGGTGCGCTCGACCAGCGGGGTTTCGACGCCTATGGCGCGACCGATCCCGAAGCGGCGATCGAGCTCGCCCGGGATCACGCGCCGGAGTTCATCGTGCTCGACCTGAATCTCGCCGGCGAGTCGGGGCTGCGCCTGATCCGCCCCTTGCTGGAGATGAGCCCGGACGCGCGGATCCTCGTCCTTACCGGCTACGCCAGCATCGCCACCGCGGTGGACGCGGTGAAGCTCGGCGCGACGCAATACCTGGCCAAGCCCGCCGACGTCGATGCGATCATCCGCGCGCTGCACGCCGAGGATGTCGTCTTCGCGGATGCCGCACCCGAGGCGCCGATGTCGGTCGACCGCCTCGAATGGGAGCATATCCAGCGCGTGCTTGCGGAGCACGAAGGCAATATCTCCGCCACGGCGCGGGCGCTGAAAATGCACCGGCGAACGCTGCAGCGAAAGTTGGGACGCCCGCCGACGGCTGCTTGACCGGAGCGGGGGCGAGCGCGCACGGCATCGGGCCAGCGGTTTCAGCCGGGTGAGAGGGAAATGAAGATCATGACGAAGAGCGGCGCCCACAGGATGGCGGCAACGCTGTAGGCCATGTACGTGATGTGCAGCGCCTGGATGTCGTTGTCCAGCCGCAACTCGTCGCGGATGTCCAGGTAGAGCCTGCGCAGCGCGACGGCATGGGCGAGGAGGTGGGCGATGACGAGGGCACCGAGGCTGGGCACGGCGAGCACCACCGCGGAGGCCCACAGCGGCGCGGCGGCGCGGGCGGCGATCGCGAGGGCGCGCGCGCGCGTGGGGCGCATGGCGTCGGCGGGCGTCGTGAGCCGCAGCATGCCGGCGACAGCCGTCACCGCGACGAGCTCGGCGACGAACACCAGCAGCGCGATCCATTCCCAGTTCGCGCCTGCAGGGTCGAGGCGATAGACTGCGGCGTGGTCGTGCATCGCCAGCGGGATCATGACCGGCGGCACCAGCGCGAATGGCAACACCATCCGGCTGAAGACGCCGCTGCGGGTCGGTTGGTTCAAGCGGGCCTCCGTCGGCCGCCCTTCAGATCCGGGGATCCTGCACGATTCCCTGTTCGACCGCAAACACGGCTGCCTGGACGCGGCTCGTCAGGCCGAGCTTGCGCAGGACGTTCTGGACGTGGATCTTGACCGTGCTCTCGGCGAGATCCAGCGTGCGCGCGATTTCCTTGTTGCTCTGGCCGCGCGCGACGAGTACGAGGATTTCGCGCTCGCGCGGCGAGAGCTTGTTGAGTTCGGAGGCGACGACGGCCGGCGCCGCCGCTTCCGTGCTCGCCTTGGGCGGGGCGCCGCGCACGCCCTGCACGAGTTTGCCCATCATCTGCGGCGAGATCACCGATTCGCCGGCCGCCGCCTTCGTGATTGCGGCGGTGAGCGTCTCGGCCTCGATGTTCTTCAGCAGGTAACCGCAGGCGCCCGCACGCAGGGTTTCGATGAGATCCTCGGCGTCCTCGGACACGGTCAGCATCAGCACGTGCGACCCCGGCGCCTCCTCGGCCATCATGGCCGCGGCGTCGCGCCCGGAGAGGCCGGGCATGTGCAGGTCGAGCAGCACGACGTCGGGCCGCAGCTGCCCGGCGCGCTTGACGCCTTCCATGCCGTCGCCCGCCTCGCCGACGATCTCGAACTCCGGGTGGCGCTGCAGCAGCGACTTGATGCCGCTGCGGAAGAGGGCGTGGTCGTCGACGAGGAGCACTCGGATCGGAGCGGGCATCAGTTCGGTTCCTGGTTGATTCGGGGGAGCTCGAGGCGCACTTCGGTGCCGCGGCCGGGCGTGGAGCTGAGCGAGAATTTTCCGCCGATGCGCAGCGCGCGCTCGCGCATGACCTGCAGGCCGATGTGATTTTCCTTTTCGCGGGCGGTGCGCGCGCCCTCGTCGAAGCCCACGCCGTCGTCGCGCACGACGAGCGTCAATCCGTGCACGCCGCGGCGCACGGCGACGTGCACGGATTGCGCCTGGGCGTGCTTGCGCACGTTGGACAGGGCTTCCTGCAGGATGTACAGCGCTTGCGTCTCGACCTCGGCGTCGAGCGGGGCGCCGCCGCCTTCCAGTTCCAGTTCCGTCGCAATCCCGCTCTGGTCGGCAAGCCGGCGCAGCGCGGCGCCGATCGCGCCGGCGAGATCCTGCTTGGCGACGCGCGTGCGGAAATGTACCAGCAGTTCGCGCACGTCGTCGTAGCTCTCCTGCACGCCCTGGCGAAGCATTGCGAGGGTGGCCTCCGCCTGTTTCACGTCGCTGTGCCGCAGCGCGTCGTCGAGCATCTGCACCTGCAGGTTCATGAAGGCGAGCCCCTGCGCGATCGAGTCGTGCAGTTCGCGTGCGAGGAGGTTGCGTTCCTCCGACACCGCGAGCTCGCGGTCGCTCGCGTGCAGGCGCTGATTCTCGATCGCGATGCCGAGCTGCTGTCCCAGCGTTTCGAGGAGCTGGCGGTCGGAATCGCCGAGCACACGCGCCTCGCGGAAATACAGGTTGTAGATGCCCAGCGTTTGCTGGTTCGCGCCGATCGGCGTGGCGGAAACGAGCTTGAAGCCGGCACGACGGCAGACGCCGAGATCGGGAGTGGTATCGGGCCGGTCAATATCGCAGATGAGCGAGATGCCGCCGCGGGCCGCCTGCCCGCATACGCATTCGCCGCATTCGAGCGTCGCCTCGCGGTCGATGAATGTCTCCTCCAGTCCCGCATGCACGGTCATGCAAAGCTGGCGCGAATCCCTGTCGAGCAGCCGCGCGGAGCTCGCGGCCGCGCCAAACATCTTCTGCACGCGCTGCAGGAAGCCGCGGCACAGGGCGTCGACATCCTGCGGCTGGCGCAGGAAGGCCGCCATGTCGTAGAGGATTTCGAGCTGGCGGTTCTTCTCCTCGAGGCTGCGGGTCTTGACCGCGACGCGCTCCTCGAGCGTGCCGTACAGGCCCTGCAGGTGGACGGCCATGCGGTTGAAGCCGTCGGACAGTTCGCCGAATTCGTCCTTGGCGAGTACCGGGACACGGGCGTTGAAGTCTTCCTGCTCCATCCGCTTGATGCCAGTCTGCAATTCGGTGACGGGGCGGATCACGAGCACGAAGAAGAAGCGGATCAGGAACAGGGTGCCGATCACCGCCAGTGCGATCAGGGACACCTGCGATGCGCGCAGGATGTCGGTGTTACGCGCATAGCTCTGTTCCATCTTCAGCACGACATCGTTGATGCTGGTGACGAAGGTCTTGATGGTGCGATCGAACTCCGGGAGGTTCTTGGCGAGCCGGCCGGGCTCCGGCTCGGCGGTCAGGGTGTCCAGCACGGGGCGGATGTTGCTGAGCCAGTAGGCCGCCATGCGCTCGAGGTCCTCGGGGATGCCGCGGTCGCGCGGGATGAAGAGGGGGCGCTCCGGGTTGCCCTGGCGCAATTCGTCGAAGACGTGCTGGAAGTCGTCGAGCTCCTGCCGCAGGGCCTGGGCGAACACCAGCGGTTCGGTCAGCGAGCGGCCGTCCGCGCGCGACAGCAGCTGGTCGATGCGGTAGGCACGCATGCGCAGGCTGCCGGCGTCGTTGATCGCGGCCGCCGCGCCCTGCAGCTGCCAGGACATGAACAGCGTGATGCCGATTGCCGTCAGGGCGACGAGGAAGAACACCAGCAGGATACCGGTGATCTTGGTGCTGAGGCTGTTGCCGAGGGGAAGCATGAACGCTCGATGAAGCAGGGTGGCGTGCAGACTACGTCGCCTGCCGCCACCCTGCAAGCCGGGGGTTGGAGCCCCCGGGATAGCCTCAGGCCGATGCGGTGGCCTTGACGCGCCGCTTCGAACGCACGATCTGGTAAGCGCGGCCGACGTAGGTTAGCGGCGCAGTGAGAATGTGCACGAGACGAGTGAAGGGAAACAGCAGGAACACCGTCATGCCGAGCACCATGTGGAAGCGGAACACCGGCTCCACGGCGGCCAGCAGCTCGGGCTTCGGCTGGAAGGTGAGCACGCTCTGCACCCAGCCCGACAGCGCCAGCATCACGCCGGGGTCGCCGTGGTTGGCGTGGCCGATGGACACCGGCAGCGTCGACAGGCCGGCAACCAGGGTCAGCATCAGCCAGCTCAGGATGAAGGCATCCATGCGGCGGCCGGCGGCGCGCACGCGCGGGTTGAACATGCGGCGCAGCCACAGGATCGCGCCGCCGATCAGGCACATGGTGCCGAACACGCTGCCGGCGACGATGGCGATCCACTGGTGCTGCAGGTCCGAGACGCCCAGTCCGATCCACAACGCATGCGGCAGCACGAGGCCGGCGAAGTGCCCGGCGAAGATCGACAGGATGCCGACGTGGAACAGGTTGCTCGCGATCCACATGTTGCTCTTCGACAGCAGCTGCGAGGAATCCGTCTTCCACGTGTACTGCTCGTTGTCGTAACGGATCCAGCTGCCGATCACGAACACCGACAGCGCGATGTAGGGATAGACCCCGAAGAAGAAGTTGATTGCGTTCATGTCGTCTCCTCAGGCAGCCAGGCGCGTCAGGCTGCCCTGTTTTTCCACGATCCGGACCAGCGGCGCGTACGGGCTGGCGGACTTTTCCAGGTTGTCGGCGAGCACCTTGAGCACCTTCGCGACGTCGCCGAGGAAGATCCAGGCTTCGCCGATGCTCAGCGTCGAGCAGAACTCCAGCATCACCGGCAGGTAGTCCGGGAGTTCCTTCTCGTCGGCCTGCAGGCCGTAGCTGCGGTAGAACTCGCCGAGGTCGATGAGCGCGGGGCCGCGCGACTTCTCCTCGCCGAAGATGTGGTGCGTCAGGTGCAGGCTGTGCTCGGCGGTGAGATCGAAGCTCTGCACGTAGGCGCCCTGCAGCTCGAGCGGATCGGCGGCGAGCAGCATCGTGATGAAGTCGGCGACGCTGCGGTACTCCTCGGCGCTGAGGGCGACTTCCTCGTCGAGCGACTCGACGAAGGCGTACGGGTCCTTGGCGGCAAGTTCGCGCAGGGCATCGAGGAAGCCGTTGCTCGGGTAGTCGAGCAGGGCGGACAACAAGCGAAAGATTTTCATCGCGTTCTCCTTCAGTCGCGGGGGCCGGCGAGGGGAGCCGGTTCGCGCGGTTCGGCCGACTGCGTGCGGCGCTCGGGGAAGAGGGCGAAGGTGCCGTGACCCTTGGACACATCGGCGCCGAAGGTGAAGCCGTTCTGCCCCTGGAAGCCGTGGTAGTCGTCGAGGCGGATCTCCTCGTGTGCGGTCGGCACGACGAAGCGGTCCTCGTAGTTGGCGATCGCGAGGTAGCGGTACATGTCCTTCGCGTTCTGCTCGGTGATGCCGGCGCGGTTGAGCGGACCCAGATCCGGTTCGCCATCGACGTGGATCGAGCGCATGTAGGAGCGCATCGCCAGCAGGCGGTTGAGCGCGCTGGTGATGTACTCGGTCTTGCCCGCGGTGAGCAGGTTTGCGAGGTACTGCACCGGCAGGCGCATCGCCTCGGCCTTCGGGATCACGCCGTCGGATTCGGTCGGCAGCTTCTTCTGGTCGATCTGCGACTGCACCGGCGAGAGCGGCGGCACGTACCAGATCATCGGCAGCGTGCGGAACTCGGGGTGCAGCGGGAAGGCGATCTTCCACTCGACGGCCATCTTGTAGATCGGCGACTTCTGCGCGGCGTCGATCCAGCTCTGCGGCACGCCGTCCTTCAGCGCCTGGGCGATGATCGCCGGGTCGTACGGGTCGACGAAGAGGTCGAGGTGGGCCTTGTAGAGATCCTGCTCGTTGTCGGTCGAGGCGGCGTCCAGCAGCTTGTCGGCGTCATAGAGGATGATGCCGTTGTAGCGGATGCGGCCGACGCAGGATTCGGAACAGACGGTCGGCAGGCCGGATTCGACGCGCGGGTAGCAGCCGATGCACTTCTCGGCCTTGGACGATTCCCAGTTGAAGAACACCTTCTTGTACGGGCAGCCGGAGATGCACATGCGCCAGCCGCGGCAGCGGTCCTGGTCGGCGAGCACGATGCCGTCTTCCTCGCGCTTGTACATCGCGCCCGAGGGGCAGGAGGCGACGCAGGCGGGGTTGATGCAGTGGTTGCAGATGCGCGGCAGGTACAGGTGGAAGGTGTTCTCGAACTGCTTGTACATCTCCTTCTGCATGTTCGCGAAGTTGGCGTCCTGCGAGCGCGCGGCGAATTCGCCGGCGAGGTCGTCCTCCCAGTTCGGGCCCCAGGTGATCTTGTCCATCTTCTCGCCGGTGATCTGCGACACCGGGCGCGCGGTCGGCGCGGCCTCCGACAGCGGCGCGTTGTGCAGGCGCGCGTAGTCGTAGGTGAAGGGCTCGTAGTAGTCGTCGATCTCGGGCATGTTGGGGTTGGCGAAGATCTGCACGATCTTCTTCATCTTGCCGCCGGCCTTCAGTTCCAGCTTGCCGTTGACCTTCTCCCAGCCGCCTTTCCACTTCTCCTGGTTTTCCCAGTTTTTCGGGTAGCCGACGCCGGGCTTGGACTCGACGTTGTTGAACCAGGCGTACTCGATGCCCTTGCGGTTCGACCAGACGTTCTTGCAGGTCACCGAGCAGGTGTGGCAACCGATGCACTTGTCGAGGTTGAACACCATCGCGAATTGCGCGCGGATTTTCATGTGCTTCTCCTAGATCTCGATTCCCCTTCCGTAGAGGAAGAGATGGCATTTGTTAGCAGGTCCCTTCCCCTTCAAGGGGAAGGACAGGATGGGGATGGGTTTCCAATTGGCGCTTCGGAGTCCACCCATCCCCACCCCGGCCCTCCCCTTGAAGGGGAGGGGGAGCGATCCCTTACTTCGCTCCAATACCCACTGGATTTCTCTGCTGCTCGCGCTCCGCCGTCAGCGGCCGCTCCAGCCAGTCGATGTCCTGGTCCGCGATCTTGTGCAGCACCACCATCTCGTCACGCTGGCAGCCCACCGTGCCGTAGTAGTTGAAGCTGTACGCGAGCTGGGCGTAGCCGCCGACCATGTTCGTCGGCTTCACGATCACGCGCGTCACCGAGTTCAGGATGCCGCCGCGCTTGCCGGTGGAGGGCGAGCCAGGCACGTTCACCGTCTTCTCCTGGGCGTGGTACATCAGCGCCATGCCGCGCGGCACACGCTGCGACACCACCGCGCGGGCCATCGTCGCGCCGTTGGCGTTGATCGCCTCGATCCAGTCGTTGTCCTTGAGGCCGATCTCCTTCGCGTCGTCCTCCGACACCCACACGTACGGGCCGCCACGGAACAGCGACAGCATGCGCAGGTTGTCCTGGTAGCTGGAGTGGATGCCCCACTTGGAGTGCGGCGTGATCCACGACAGCGTCAGGTGCGGCTTCCGGCGCACCGAATCCGGGATCAGGTTCTGTGCCTTCATGTCGATCGGCGGACGGTAGGCGCAGAAACCCTCGCCGAAGTCGAGGAACCACTCGTGATCCTGGTAGAAGTGCGCGCGGCCCGTGAGCGTGCGGAACGGGATGTGCTCGTGGATGTTGGTGTAGCCCGCGGTGTAGCTCACGGTCTCCGACTCGATCCCGGACCACGTCGGCGCGGTGATGATCTTGCGCGGCTGGGCCTGGATGTCGCGGAAGGTGATCTTGTCCTCGTGACGACCGGCGTACAGGTGGTGGTGGTCGATGCCGGTCTTCTTCGACAGGGCCGACCACGACTTGTGCGCGACCTCACCGTTGGTTTCGGGCGCCATGCGCATCACCGCATCGCACACCGAGATGTCCTCTTCCAGCGAGGGCATGCCGAAGGAGACGCCGGGGATCTGCACCGTGTAGTTGCACTTCTTGAGCTCGTCGTACTCCTGCTCGGTGTTCCAGTCCAGGCCCTTGACGTTGTTGCCGAGCTTGGTCATCAGCGGGCCGAGCGCGATGTACTTCTTGTACGTGTCGGCGAAGTTGCGCTCGACGACCTTCAGCAGCGGCATGGTCTTGCCCGGCACCGGCTCGCATTCGCCCTTCTTCCAGTCGCGCACCTGGCCGAGCGGCTGTGCGAGCTCGAACGGCGAGTCGTGTTGCATCGGCAGCGCGACGACGTCCTTGGCGACGCCGAGATGCTTCTCCGAAAGTTCCGAGAAGGTCTTGGCGATGGTCTTGAAGATCTGCCAGTCCGACTTCGATTCCCAGCCCGGCGTCACGGCTTCCGACAGCGGGTGGATGAAGGGGTGCATGTCGGTGGTGTTGAGGTCGTTCTTCTCGTACCACGTCGCCGTCGGCAGGATGATGTCGGAGTAGGCGCCGGTCGAGTTCAGGCGGAAGTTGATGTCCACCATCAGGTCGAGCTTGCCGACGGGCGCTTCCTCGTGCCACTTCACTTCCTTCGTGCCCTTGCCGTCGCCGCCCTCCTGCAGCACGCCGTTCTGCGCGCCCAGCAGGTGCTTGAGGAAGTACTCGTGACCCTTGGCAGACGTGCCGATCAGGTTCGCACGCCACACGAACAGGTTGCGCGGCCAGTTTTCCTCGGCGTCCGGGTCGGCGAACGCGACGTCGAGCTTGCCCGACTTCAGCTCGTCGACGATGTACTTCGCGATGCCGGCTTCATCGGTCGCGCCGGCCTTCTCGGCTTCCGCGACCAGTTCCAGCGGGTTGCGGTTGAAGTGCGGCGCCGACGGCAGCCAGCCCATGCGCGTCGCGGCGACGTTGTAGTCGGCGAGCTTGTAGCCCTTGTACTTGCCCTTCGCCGCCGGCTGCAGCAGTTCGTCGGCGTCGATGGTCTCGTAGCGCCACTGGTCGGTGTGGAAGTACCAGTACGAGGTCGAGTTCTGGTGGCGCGGCGGGCGCTGCCAGTCGGTCGCGAAAGCGATCGGTGCCCAGCCTGCCTGCGGACGCAGCTTCTCCTGGCCGACGTAGTGCGCCCAGCCGCCGCCGCTCTGGCCGACGCAGCCGCACATGTGCAGCAGGTTCATGATCGACCGGTACTGCATGTCGTTGTGGTACCAGTGGTTGATCGCCGCGCCCATGATGATCATGGACTTGCCGCGCGTCTTCGCCGCGTTCTGCGCGAACTCGCGGCCGGTGCGCTCGATGTCGGCGGCCTTCACGCCGGTGACCTTGGAGGCCCACGCCGGGGTGTAGGCGACGCTGGCGTCGTCGTAGGACTTGGCGACGTTCTTGCCGCCGAGGCCGCGGTCGATGCCGTACTGCGCGATCTGCAGGTCGAACACGGAGGTGACGAACACGGTTTCGCCGGAGGCGAGCGTCAGCTTGCGGACCGGCACGTTGCGGTACAGCAGGCCCGGCTCGCCCGGCTGGAAGTGCGGGAAGCCGACCGACGCGACGTCATCGCGCTTGTCGATGCACGACAGTTCGGCCTCGATCTCCTCCTGGTTCGCCGCGTTCTTCGGCAGCAGGTTCCACTTGCCTTCCTCGCCCCAGCGGAAGCCCACCGAGCCGTTCGGCGCAACGTAGCTGTTCGTGCGCGCGTCGAAGACGATGGTCTTCCAGTCGGGGTTGTTCGTCTCGCCCAGCAGGTCGTCGAAGTCCGACGCGCGCAGGTTGCGGTCGGGCACGAAGGCGCCGTCGTGCGAACGCAGGATCACCTGCATCGGCAGGTCGGTGTACTTCTGCGCGTACTCGACGAAGTAGGGTTCCTGGCGCTCGATGAAGTATTCCTTCAGCGCGACGTGACCCATCGCGAGGAAGGCCGCCGCGTCGGTGCCTTGCTTCACCGGCATCCACAGGTCGGCGAACTTCACGTATTCCGCATAGTCCGGCGCCATCGACACGATCTTCGCGCCCTTGTAGCGGACTTCGGTGGCGAAGTGCGCGTCCGGCGTGCGCGTCATCGGCAGGTTCGCGCCGGTGATGATGAGGTAGGTCGAGTTGTACCAGTCGGCCGCTTCCGGCACGTCGGTCTGCTCGCCCCAGGTCTGCGGGCTCGCTGCGGGCAGGTCGCAGTACCAGTCGTAGAAGGAGCCGCAGGCCGCGCCGATCAGCGACAGGTAACGCGCGCCGGCCGCGTAGGAGATCATCGACATCGCCGGAATCGGCGAGAAGCCGTAGATGCGGTCCGGGCCCCACTTCTTGATCGTGTAGATGTTCGCCGCGGCGATGATCTCGTTCACTTCCTGCCAGTCCGTGCGCACGAAGCCGCCCAGGCCGCGCACCTTCACGTACTTGTCGCGCTTCTTGCTGTCGGCCTGGATCGCCGCCCACGCCTCGACCGGGTCCTTGCCGCTCTTGCGCTCGGCGCGATACAACTCGAGCAGGCGGCCGCGGATCATCGGGTGCTTGATGCGGTGGGGCGAGTACAGGTACCACGAGAACGACGCGCCGCGCTGGCAGCCGCGCGGTTCATGGTTCGGCAGGTCCTCGCGGGTACGCGGGTAGTCGGTCTGCTGCATTTCGAACGACACCAGGCCGTTCTTGACGAAGATCTTCCACGAACAGCCGCCCGTGCAATTGACGCCGTGCGTCGAGCGCACGACCTTGTCGTGGCGCCAGCGGTTGCGATAGGCGTCTTCCCAGCCGCGGTCCTCGTTGGTGACGATGCCGTGGCCGCCGGCGAAGGTGTCCTTCACCTTGTCGAAGAATTTCAGGCGGTCGAGAAAATGACTCATTGCTTGCTCCTGTGAATCCTGCTTTGCGTTTCGGTCGTTGTTGTGTTCGGAGGTGTTCGGAAGTCGGGTCAGGGGTTGCGGATGTATGCGTTCTTGCGCAGGTAGAACCACCAGTTGATGAGCACGCACAGCCCGTAGAACACCGCGAAGCCGTACATCGCGTTTTCCGGCGTGCCGGCCTTGATCTGCTGGCCGATGACCACCGGCGCGATGAAGGAGCCGTAGCCGCCGATCGCCGAGGTCCAGCCGAGCACCGGACCGCGCTGGTCCTGGTCGAAGACGAAGCCCACGGTGCGGAAGGTCGAGCCGTTGCCGATGCCGGAGGCGGCGAACAGCACGATGAAGAGCAGCATGAACATCAGGAAGTACTGTTCCGGCGTGGCCGACTGGTAGGCCAGATGCATCACGTAGCCGGTCACCGCGGAGGTGGCGACGAGCACGAAGGAGATCCACTGCGTGACGATCGAGCCGCCGAGCTTGTCGGAGATCCAGCCGCCCACCGGGCGGATCAGCGCGCCGACGAAGGGGCCGATCCACGCGAACATCAGCGCGGAGGGCGCGTTCGGGTTCTTCGCATGCACCCAGGCGCTGGACGCCGGATCGAACACGTGCGTGTTGCCGAAGATCACCGTGATCGACAGCGGCAGCGCCATCGAGAAACCGATGAAGGAGCCGAAGGTCACGAGGTACAGCGCCGTCATCGACCACGTGTGCTTGTTGCGGAAGATCGCGAACTGCTTGTCGAGGTTGGCCTTGACGTCGCTCGTCGCGATCGCCTTCATCCCGAACAGCGTGCCGATGGTCACCAGCGGCGGCACCGCCCACATGCCGTTGCCCGACAGCAGCCCGAGGCCGCTGGGCGCGGGGAGGTAGAGGTAGAGGCCGATGCCCGATACCACCAGCGCGACGGTGTAGAGCGTCAGCACCTTGCCCATCGCCGCGCCGGTCGAGCCGATGTTGGGCGACACCGTGCGCAGGTTGTTGAGGCCGAACCAGCCCACCACCGCGAGCGGCACCAGCAGCAGCAACCAGATGAAGCCCGCGTTCTGCACGTAGGTCGGGGTGCCGGCGGCGATCTTGCCGATCAGCGTCGCGGAATCCTTCGTCAGCGGGATCGCATCGCCGCCGAGCGCGCCGAACAGGCCCAGCGTCATCACGGCCGGGATCAGCAGCTGCGAGGTCGTGACGCCGAAGTTGCCCAGGCCGGCGTTGAGCCCCAGCGCGGTGCCCTGCAGGCGCTTCGGGAAGAAGGTGCTGATGTTCGCCATCGAACAGGCGAAGTTGCCGCCGCCGATGCCCGACAGCAGCGCCATCAGCTGGAACACCCACAGCGGCGTGCTCTTGTCCTGCAGCGCGATGCCGGTGCCGATGGCCGGGATCATCAGCAACGCGGTGGTGAGCCACACCGTGTTGCGCCCGCCGCAGATGCGGATGAAGAACGACGCCGGGATGCGCAGCGTCGCGCCCGACAGGCCCGAGATCGCCGCGATCGAGAACAGCTGGTCGGGCGTGAAGGGAAAGCCCGCGTTCGCCATCTGCACCGTGATGATCCCCCACATCAGCCACACGGCGAAGCCGCACAGCAGGCTGGGGATGGAGATCCACAGGTTGCGGTTGGCGACGCGCTTGCCTTCGCGCGCCCAGAAGGTCTCGTCCTCGGGACGCCAGTCGGCGATATCGACGCCGCGTGCCCGGTCGCCTGCGCCCACGCCGGCGGGAACGGGGCCCGGGACCGGCGGTATCGGGCGGAGTTTTTCAGGGGCCATGGTTCCTCCTGTTTCTGGATTTAGTGTCGTTATGGGAATCACTTGGTGGCAGCCGCCGCGCCGCCGTGCATCACGTCGGTGCGCCGCACCTCGGTCCAGTACATCCAGATCAGCGACACCCAGGTCACGCCATAGAGCAGCATGAAGGCGCTGGAGCGCACGCCGGTCAGGTCGAGGAGGGCGCCGAACATGATCGGCAGCAGGAAGCCGCCGAGGCCGCCGACGAGGCCGACGATCCCGGAGACGGCGCCGATCTCGTGTGGGAATTCATCCGAGATGTACTTGAACACCGAGGCCTTGCCGAAGGCCCAGGCGACGCCGACGGTGAACATCAGCGCCGTGAAGAACCAGACGTTGTGGTGGATCGCGAAGGTCTTCGGGCCGGCCACGGTCATCACCGTGAATTCGGTGTGCGGATAGGACAGCAGGAACAGACACACCCACGACACCCACATCACCCACCAGGTCACCTTGTGCGCGCCGAAGCGGTCCGAGAACCAGCCGCCCACCGCACGCAGCACGCCGCCCGGCAGCGAGAAACAGGCCGCGAGCAGGGCCGCCGTCTCGAGGCCCAGGCCGAACTCCGTGACGTAGTACTTGGTCATCCACAGCGCCAGCGCCACGTAGCCGCCGAAGACGATCGAGTAATACTGGCAGTACTTCCACACGCGCGGATTCTTCAGCACGCGCAGCTGGTCGGCGAACTTCACGCTCGACGACACGCGGTGCTCGGGGTCTTCGTAGGTGAATAGCCAGAATGCAATAGCGATCGCCAGCATTGCCACCGCGAACGCCTTGGGCACGAACTCCCAGCCGAAGGCCACGACCAGCACCGGCGCGACCAGCTTCGTCACGGCCGCGCCGGAGTTGCCGGCGCCGAACACGCCCATCGCGAAGCCCTGGTTCTTGCGCTCGAACCAGCGCGCGCAGTACGCGATGCCGACCGAGAACGAGCCGCCGGCGAGGCCGACAAAGAGGCCCGCGAGCAGGAACTGCCAGTACGCCGTCGCCTGGCTGATCAGCCAGATCGGCACGACCGTCGCCACCATCAGCGCGAAGAACACCAAGCGACCGCCGAGCTTGTCGGTCAGCATCCCGAGCGGCAGGCGCACCAGCGCGCCGGTCAGCACGGGGGTCGCCGCGAGCAGGCCGAACTGGGTTTCATTGAGGCCCAGCTGGGCCTTGATCGGAATACCGATCACGGCGAAGAGCATCCATGCCGCAAAACACATCGTGAATGCGGTCGTGCTCATCACCAGAACGGAGAACTGCTTGCGGCGTTGCGAGGCCATCTTCCTCATCCTCCAGGGCGGAGCGCACTGCGCTCCATGCTGGAAGCAAGGTTATGCCCCGCGAAGACCGGCGAACATTAGCCGAAAGCAGGGGTTGAAGAACTAGTGGGGTGTCGTCGGGACTAGTACTTCGGAACTAGTCCCGGCGCGCGAGGGAGACGGAACCTCATAGGCGGGAAAAGCTCAGCGCATCCGGCCAACCCAAGCACCGGAGGCCGCCCGAACGCCGCATGGCGGGATGCGCTGCGCTCCTCCCGCCACGCCGCCGACGCGCAGCGCAAACCGGGCCTCTTCGCCGAGCCGCTCAGCCCGCGTGCGCCCGGCGATAGTTGCCCAGCACCTTGATGATGTTCGCGAAGAGGAAAGCGAACTCGGCGACGACGAGCAATCCGGCGAGGCGGATGAGCCAGGCATTGCCAACGGACGCCGCCACCAGCAGGGCGGCGAGCGCGGCGGCGTGCAGGGCCAGATGACGCCGTATCGGCGAGTCCGGCTGCAGCTTCTTCATGTTTGGCGCCTTGCCGACGTCCTGGGTGAGGTGCAGCCACGCCAGGAACGGGATGATCTTGTAGAGCATGCCGACGATCACACTGACGAAACCGCCATGCAGGATCAGTATCCCGGCGAGGAGGGGCCAAACCTGTTGCTCCGACTGCTGCGCGACGAGCACGCAGACGAGTCCCGCAATGAAACTCCCCATCCCGATCTCGAAGGCCCGTGTCGTCATGTCCGGCACCGAGCGCCGCGATTGCCGCTGCAGTTTCAGCGTGTTCACCGCGAACAGTGCGCACAGCGCCGCGAGCACGGCCGACAGCGCGAATTCCGCGGAGCCCAGTTCGCCATACACGGTCGCGCTCCACACCAGCAGTACCGCACCCGTCCCCATCGCCCAGAAGCGGGCGAGGGCCGCCGGATAGTTCGGCGTGATCTGGAACATCGGCACCACGACCCAGCTCGCCGCCGCGAGCAGGACGCCGGACCCGCCCAGCAGGGCCCAGCCGATATGCAGCTTCAGCACGGTCAGCAGCGGCAGATCGAGTCGGCCGCCGAGCGCCAGCGCCAGGGTGATGCCGAGTGCGACGGCAACCGCGAAGCCGAGCAGCGCGATGCGCAGGTCGCGGGGCGTCGCCTGGGCCACGGGGATCCGCCGCAGTCCGAGGAAGGCGGCGACGACGAAGAGCGCGAGTCCTCCCCCGAGCAATACCGTTGCCGGAGCGAGAAAGGCATGCGAGCCGCTGCCCAGCCCCCATGCCAGACACAGCGCGCCGATCGTCATCGCCAGATGCACCACCGTCGCGACCGGTCCCGAGCGCGGAATCACCGCCCCCGCGACCACCGGCAAGATCTGGAACAGGGCCCCCAGCATCACCGTCAGCATGAAACCGACGGCCACCAGGTGCGTCACTGCCAGTGCACCGGGCGTCCACCGCGAATCGAGCAGCTCCGGCGCGGCCAGCAGGGCCGCTCCGGCCGCGGCGCCGAAGAGCGGAGCGGTGATGAAGAAACGCAGCGGCGTCGAGAAGGCCGGCGCCGCGTCGTAGCTGAGGGTCTGTCCGTCAGGAATCATGGATTAAGGATGTCGATCTCGACGACGCCGTCGTCGCGGATGCGGCTTTCGTACTTGTAGCCGTCGCGGTCCAGGATGCGGAACAGCGGATGGGGCATGCGGTCGAGCAGGAGCAACAGGCTCTCGCCCTTCGGCAGATCCGCCAGTGCATCCATCACCAGTTCGAAAGGCTGCGGTGGTTCCAGACCGCGCGCGTCTACGGTTTTCTTCATCAGGCCCTCGCGTGCAGGCGCTCGCTCAACCCATTCGCGACGTCCGTGCCGGACAGGTGCGAGTCGCACATGGGATAAAGGATATTCTCTTCCTTCATGTTGTGTTGCTGCATCAGGATCAGCAGCGTTTCCGCCTCGCCGGCGTAATCGTCCTTGTCCTTGTTGGCGAGTGCGTCGCGCATGCGGGTGAGCGCGCTGCGCATCTCGGCGTGCTCGCCGCGCATCACCTTCGTCGGGCCTTCGGTCATGCCGGTGGCGGCCTCGAACTTCGGGAAGAGGAGGGACTCCTCAGCATCGAAATGCCCCTCCAGTTCGCTGGCGAACTGCGTCAGGGCAGCGCTCGCATCGTCCCACTTGCCCTTGGCCACGGCCGTTTCGGCGCGGGCAAAGGACTCGTCGCAGTGGCGATGGTCGTCGGTCATCAGGGAAGTGATCTGGCTCATGGTCGCGGGTCTCCTGTGTGGGTGGATGAATTCTCCCAATTCCGGCAGGGTGATCCTTGATGCGTGTCAAACCGTTCGTGTGTCCAATCAATTCGCCGCGGGGAGCCGGTCCGGCCGGCGGCGCGACCGATGCGATGGCAATGAAATCCGGAAACATTTTTCGCCACGCCGCCAACAATCAAGAGGCGCAAGATCGAGGAATGGCGCGGCTGCGATTCACACCCGTGCGCCAGCCTGCTAGATTGATGTCATGGGCCGAACGGGCGGCCCTGTCACGTGGAATTCTTCTGGAGGCAGTGAATGTCGGTTGAGGTACAGGCACGCAGTTCGCGATTCGATCCTGCCCGGCTGAAGCGTCTGGCGAAGTGGACGGCGGGCACCGTCCTCGTGATCGCCGTGCTCGGCTTCCTGGCCGCCCCCCCGCTGGTGCGGCATTTCGGGCAGAAGATCGCATCCGACGTGCTCGGCCGCCAGATCACCATCCAGGACATCGACATCAACCCGTTTGCGCTGTCGGTCACCGCAACGGGGCTCGACATTGCCGAGGCCGACGGGCAGCCCGGCGCGTTCTCGTTCCGCTCGCTGTATGCGAACCTCGAAGGCGAGTCGATCTTCCGCGGTGCCCCCGTGCTGCGCGAGATACGCGTGGAGGCGCCGCGCGTCAATTTCGTGCGTCTCGACGAAAACCGCCATAGCTGGAGCGACGTGCTGGAGCGGCTCGCCGCGCGTCCGAAACCGGAGGACGACAAGCCGGCGCTGTTCTCGCTCAACAACATCCAGCTCGTCGATGGCGCGGTGTTCGTCGAGGACCGGCTGGTCGGGGTCAAGAATGAGATCACCGACCTCACCATCGGCATGCCCTTCGTCTCCAATCTGCCGGTCAAGATCGAACTCTTCATCGAGCCGGTCGTCTCCGCGCACATCAACGGGCGTCCGCTGCAACTCGTCGGACGCACCCGTCCGTTCGCGAACGACCGCGACACCATCCTCGAGCTCAAGCTCGACGGCTTCGACTTCACGCCTTACACCGCCTACCTGCCTTTCAAGTCGGGATTCCGCCTACCCGAGGGGCGCGTATCGACCGATCTCGAACTCGCCTTTTCGCAGGCCGCCGACGAAACGCCCAAAGTTGTGCTGAAAGGTTCGGTCGATTTCGCCGCGATCACGCTGCAGGACGCGAACGGCGCCCCACTGCTCGGCATCCCCACGCTTTCGCTCGGACTTGCCGACGTGCAGCCGCTCGCACGCAAGTTCCATTTCGACCGCCTCGAAATCGGGCAGCCGACGGTGAACGTCGTGCGCCTCGCCAACGGACGCCTGAACTTCCAGGAAATCCTGCCGCCGCCTGCAGCGGACAAACCCGCTGCAGCCGCGCCTGAAGCGGGCGCCCAAGCGGCGCCGGACGCAGCACCTACCGCGCCCCCCGGGGCGGCACCGGCTGCTCCCGAGCCGCTGGTGTTCACCCTCGACCACGCGAAGATCACCGGCGCGACGCTCCGCGTCGAAGACCGCGCCGCCGGCGGGCCGGACAGCGGCGGCGAACCTTTCCGCACCGAGATCAAGGACCTGCAGTTCGAGGCGCGCAACCTCAGCACCGCGTCGGACGCCGTCGCCGAACTCGCCCTCGACTTCGCCACCGACGCCGGTGAAAAGAGCAGCCACCGCGACCGCGTGCGTCTCAATCCGCTCGAAGTCGAGGGGCGTGTCGCCGCCGAGAACTTCCTCGTTTCGCGCTACCTGCCTTACTACGGTGCGCAGATTCCGGGCGGCGATGTCCGCGGCGGCCGCGCCGACGCGACCGTGCAGTACAAGGTGAAGATGGCCGGCGACGAGCCGCAGATCGACCTGCTTGCCGAAGCGCTCGTGCTGCGCGAATTCGAGCTCGCCCTCAAGGGTCAGAAACAGTCCGTCGCCAAGCTCGCACGTTTTGCCGCGAACGACGTCAAGGTCGTGCCGGCCGATCGCGCCGTGAGCGTCGGCAGCGTCGAATCGAACGGTGCCGTTTTCGCGGCGGTCAGGGACAAGGAAGGCAAGCTCGATGTCCTCGGACTCCTCGGCGAGGTCAGGCCGGCAAAGGCCGAACCCGCCGCGAAGTCGGCCAAGGCAGCGAAGCCGGCGAAGGGCAGCAAGTCGCCGTCGGACGATGACGGGGCAGCCAAGCCCTGGGCCGTGACCGTGAACAAGCTCGCGCTCGACGACTGGTCGGCGCGCTTCGAGGACCGCACCCAGGGCACGCCCATCGTGCTGCTTGCCGAGGCGATCAAGCTTGGCGCGGAGGGCATCAGCACGGTGAAGGGCTCGACGGCGAAGCTCGACCTTGCAGCACGCGTCAATAAGCGCGGTAGCGTCGGCGTGAAGGGCGTCGTCGGCATGGAACCGCTCAAGGGCGACCTCAACCTCGACCTGAAGGCCGTCGACCTCCTCCCGCTGCAACCGTATGTCGTAGAACAACTCAATATCGCCATCTCGCGTGGCAACCTCAGCACGCGCGGCAAGCTGGCCTTCGAGCCGGCGCGGGACGGCAGCCTCAAGGCGACTTTTCGCGGTGATTTCGGGGTCGACAACTTCGCGTCCATCGACAAGGCGAATGCGGCGGATTTCCTGCGCTGGAAGAAGCTCGCCGTTACCGGCATCGACTTCCGCCTCGCGCCGCTCGCAGTCGCCGTCAACGAGATCTCGCTGAACGACTTCTACACCCGCCTGATCCTCGACGAACAGGGCCGGCTCAACCTGCGCGAGATCCGTCATCGCGACACGCCCGAAGGCGCGCAGCCCGCCACCGCGCCGGCGGCAGGCGAAGCGCCGTCCGCTCCGGCGCCGGCCGCGTCCGGCAAGGCCGAAGCGACGGTCGCGCCGCCCAGCGAACCGCCGCCGCCGATTTCCATCGGCAAGATCGCGATCAAGCAGGGCAACATCGAGTTCAGCGACCGCTTCATCCGCCCCAATTACGACGCCAACCTCACCGGCATGGAGGGCGAGCTCGTCGGGCTGTCGTCGGATCCGTCCACCATCGCCAAGCTCGACCTGCGCGGCAAGGTCGACAATACCGCTCCCGTCACCGTCGCTGGCCAGCTCAACCCCTTCCGGCAGGACCGCTATCTCGACATCGCCGCGTCGGTGAAGGATTTCGAACTCACCGCCATTTCCGCGTATTCCGGCCGGTACGTCGGCTACGGCATTCAGAAAGGCAAGCTGTCGGCCGATCTGCATTACAAGATCGAGGACCGCAAGCTCACCGCGACCAACCGCGTCTTCCTCGACCAGCTCACCTTCGGCGACAAGGTCGACAGTCCCACCGCGCTGGACCTGCCGGTGCAGCTCGCGGTGTCGCTGCTGAAGAACGGCCGCGGCGAGATCGACCTCAACATGCCCATCGGCGGCTCGCTCGACGACCCCGAATTCAGCGTAGCCGGCATCGTCTTCAAGGCCATCATCAACCTCATCGGCAAGGCGCTGACGGCGCCGTTCTCGCTGCTCGGCTCGATGTTCGGCGGCGGCGAGGAGCTCTCCTATATTGAATTCGCGCCCGGTCGCGCCAGTCTCGACCCGGCAACCACCGGGAAGGTCGCCACGCTCGCGCGCGCGCTGGCCGACCGACCGGCCCTGAAGCTGGAAATCACTGCCCGCGCCGACCCCGCCACCGATCCCGATGGCATCCGCCGCGTGCAGATGGAGCGCAGCGTCAAGGCGGCGAAGCTCAAGGAGATGGTCCGCAAGGGCGAGGAGGCGCCATCGCTCGACGAGCTGACGCTGACGCAGGAGGAGTACGCCACGTGGCTCAGGAAGGTCTATCGCGACGCCGACTTCAAGCGCCCGCGCAACGCGATCGGCCTGCTCAAGGATCTGCCGGTGGAGGAAATGGAAGCGCTCATCCTCGCCAACACCAAGGTGGACGACGAGGCGCTGCGTCAGCTCGCCCTGCAGCGCGGCCAGGTCGTCAAGGACAAGCTGCTTGAGGACGGCAAGGTTCCCTCCGAGCGGATCTTCCTGCTCAGTCCGAAGGTCGAGGCGGCGGGCGGCGACAAGGCGGGCGAGGAGGGCGCCTCACGGCGCGCGATGTTCTCGCTGAAGTGACGGGGCTGCGGCACCCGTGCGTGCTCATCAACCGGAGACGATCATGATTCCGAAACTCGGTGACGACGAACGTGCCGCCGCGCTCGCTACGCTGCCCGACTGGGCGCTCGTGCCCGGACGCGACGCGATCACGCGCAGCATCCGTTTCAAGGACTTCAACGCCGCCTTCGCCTTCATGGTGCGCGTCGCCCTGAAGGCGGAAAAGATGGACCATCACCCGGAATGGTTCAACGTGTATAACCGAGTCGACATCACCCTGTCGACGCACGACGCCGGCGGGCTGAGCGAGCGCGACATCGCGCTCGCCCGCTTCATCGACCAGGTCGTGGCGGGAGGCTGAAAAACGAAGCGCCGCAGGAGCCGGGGCGAGCCCGGACCGGCGGCGCATCGCGAGCCCCGGCCGCGGCCGGGGCGGCTCGGGGATCAGGCTGCGGCGAGTGCCTGATCCAGATCCGCGATCAGGTCATCGACGTGCTCGATGCCGACCGACAGGCGGATCATGTCTTCGGTCACGCCGGCGCGCACCAGTTCCTCGGGCGAGAGCTGGCGGTGCGTCGTCGACGCCGGGTGGCAGGCGAGCGACTTGCAGTCGCCGATGTTCACGAGGCGCGTCACCAGCTTCAGCGCGTCCTGGAAGCGGCCGCCGCCTTCACGGCCACCCTTGACGCCGAAAGTCAGGATGCCCGAAGCGCGGCCGCCCATGTAGCGCTGCACCAGCGGGTAGTCCTTGTGCTCCTCCAGTCCTGCGTAGTTCACCCAGCTCACCTTCGGATGATTGGTGAGATGGCGTGCGATCTTCACGGCGTTCTCGCAGATGCGGTCCATGCGCAGCGCCAGCGTCTCGATGCCTTGCAGGATCAGGAAGGCGTTGAACGGCGAGATTGCCGCGCCCATGTTGCGCAGCGGCACCACGCGCGCTCGCGCGATGTAGGCCGCCGGCCCCAGCGCTTCCGTATACACGACGCCGTGGTACGACACATCGGGCTCGTTCAGGCGCTTGAAGCGCTCCTTGTGTTCCGCCCATGGGAACTTGCCCGAATCGACGATGATGCCGCCGATCGAATTGCCGTGACCGCCGAGGTACTTGGTCAGCGCATGCACGACGATGTCGGCGCCGTGCTCGAACGGACGGCACAGATAGGGCGAGGGCACGGTGTTGTCGACGATCACCGGCACACCGTGGCGATGGGCTACTTCCGCGAGCTTTTCGAAGTCGGTGATGTTGCCCAGCGGGTTGCCGACCGATTCGCAATACACCGCCTTGGTGCGGGCGTCGATCAGGCGTTCGAAGGCTTCGGGATCGCGGTAGTCGGCGAAACGCACCTCGATGCCGTACTGCGGCAGCGTGTGCGCGAACAGGTTGTAGGTGCCGCCATACAGGGTGCTGGAGGTGACGATGTTGTCACCGGCCTCGGCGATCGTCTGGATCGCCGCGGTGATCGCCGCCATGCCCGAAGCCATCGCCAGCGCCGCGATGCCGCCTTCCATTGCCGCGACGCGCTTTTCCAGCACGTCCTGGGTCGGGTTCATGATGCGGGTGTAGATGTTGCCCTGCACCTTCAGGTCGAACAGGTCCGCGCCGTGCTGCGTGTCGTCGAATGCGTAGGACGTCGTCTGGTAGATCGGTACCGCCACCGCCTTGGTGGTCGGATCGGGCGAGTAGCCGCCGTGCACGGCAAGCGTTTCGAGTTTCATGCGTTCATCCCGGATGGTTGGCGAGGTTCGGTTGCAGACGGAAAAGTATAGCCAGCGTGCGAGGCTTGAAAAAGACGGATTTCTGAAATGCTTATGACCATACCCGAATCGGGCAAGTCGGTATGAATAAGTTGCAATCTCGCTGTTGAACGCCTAAGTTGGATATTGCTAATATGAAATGCTGTTGAAAACAACGATTTCACCGGGTTGCAACAACCCGGATGGATAATGAAAAAAGGAGGGAGATCAATGGACGCTGCAACGGCAATGCAGGGCAAGGTCGCAACCTGGCTGGAGCTTGCGGTGGCCCCCGACTGGCGTCGGGAGCGATGCAAGATCCAGGTGCACGCGGTGGGACCGCGCGAAGGCACCTGCTATGCGATTTCGATGGACGGTCGCTGGCTGTGCGCCGGCTCGGGCGAACTGACGGTATTCCACGGCCTGAGCGCTGCACTGCACTTTCTCAAGCTGATGCGCATCGAGGACTTCGAGCCGGGCGAGCCCACCGGCATGCCCGCCGTCGGCACGGGGAATCACTACTGCATGTGTACCGACGATGCACAGCGCCTCCTGCCCTGCAACTGCGCAAACCGGCGCTGCGCCACTCATTAAGGCGCGTTCGCCAGCTCGACGCGAAACAGGCCGCGGGCCGCATTCGACAACATAACTGCCCGGGCGCGTGACAGGTCCGCCCGGGTCAGGCATTGCTCGCGTGCCTTCCCCTCGTCGAGCAGCTTGCGTCGATACACCCCATCGAGCACACCACAGCGCAGCGGTGGGGTGAGCAGGCAGTCTGCGCCGAGATCCAGATACACGTTGGTGCGGGCACCTTCCGCAAGTTCGTCGCGTTCGTTGAAGAACAACGCGTCGAAATGCCCCTTTGCCATCGCGGCGCGCAGTTCCGTGTCGTAAAGCTCGCGCGCGGTCGTCTTGTGCTGCAGCAGGAGATCACCGCTCGATATCGTGCGCGGGGAGACGATGACGGTCGGTGTCGCCGCCGCGTCGTCTCCGAGCGCGCCGGCCGATAGCGTGAAGCTGCCGTCGGCGGCGAGCTCGATCCGCACGCGCTGCGGCCCGCTCAGTTCCGTCACCTTGTCGATCAGTGCGTGCCGGATCGCGTCGACGTCCAGCGCGAAACCGAATGCGGCGGCGGATCGGGCGAGCCGTTCGAAGTGACGGGCGAGCAGCGGATAGGGCTCGACCGCGGCCGGCTCGCAGCGCAGCGTTTCGATGAGGCCGAATGCCGGCCGGAGGTCGGTCAGGAAACGGCCCTTGAGCAGCGACTCGGCCCATTCGGCAGCAGGTTCCGAATCGGCAACGATGCCGCTGCCCAGACCGAGCTGCGCATGGCCGTCGCGCCCGATCTCCAGTGTGCGGATCGGCACGCTGAAGCGGAAGTCGCCATCGGGCGCGATCCATCCCAGCGCACCGCAATAGATCCCGCGCGGTGCGGGTTCCAGTTCGCGGATGATCTGCATCGCGCGTATCTTCGGTGCGCCGGTAACCGAGCCGCAGGGAAACAGCGCGCGGAACACCTCCGCGAGGCTCGCCGTAACGGGTTCGGCGACGACCGTCGAAGTCATCTGCCACACGCTCGGATAGGGCTCGATCTCGCACAACCGTTCGACGCGCACTCCGCCACTGGGCGCGAGACGGCCCAGGTCGTTGCGGATCAGGTCCACGATCATGATGTTCTCGGCCTGATTCTTTTCCGACGATGCGAGTGCGGCCGGATCGCTGTCCCGCGCAGCGGTGCCCTTCATCGGACGGCAGCGCAGGTGATTGCCGCGGCGCTCCACGAACAGCTCGGGCGAGCGCGAGAGCATCGCGCCGTCGGCGTGGCAGATCAGCGCCCCGTGCCGTACCGGCTGCGCCGCGCGCAAGGCGCGGTAAAGGGCCAGAGGGGAGCCGTAGAGCCGTCCGCGCAGGGCGAAGGTGAAGTTCACCTGATAGCAATCGCCGGCGGCAATGTAGTCGCGGATGCGCTGGACGGTGCGGCAGTAGTCTTCCTCCGCGATATCGCGGTGGAGGTCCATCAGGCCGCCAAGCCGTGCGTGCTCGTCGCGCCGGGCCAGCGCTGCGGCGATGCGCCCGTCGGTTTCGCCCGGCGAAAGCGATTCGGCCCGGCCATACACCCATGCCGTCAGGAGCGGGGTGCCGTCGTCGCGCAGCAGCTCCCGCAAGCGGGGCTCGAGGGCGTATCCCTGTTCATAGCGGGCGGCAAGCGCGACCCATTTCCCCCGCCGGCGAGCATGCTCGATCGCCTCGAAAGCGTCGCCGAGCTCGCCTGCGACCGTGCAGCGGATGGTTTCCTCCGGCTCGGTCAGGAGAAGGTCGCCCTGGCCGTGCTGGTTGTCGTCGAACAGGGCGAATTCGTGCGTGGAGTCGATCATCGCTGCTGGCGTTGCGGGTGGTGTTGCGAAAGGCGCTCGGGGGACCTGCATGTTAGCGCAACGACCGCGCCGTTCGCGCGCGGCGCTTGCTCCCGGTGCCGGGGCCTCTGCGGGGCAAAGTCCCCGGTCGGTTTCAGAAATAATTTATTTGGCATTGCTACAGAGGTATCTACTATCATTGCGGTATGTGCTCGGATCCTCCTCGTTTACCTGGTTTCAACGGCTGATGCTTTCCCCTCGCACGTCGCTGACGATCTTCCTGGTGGTGGCGTTCGTGTCGCTCACGGCGGTGGGGCTCTGGATGCTGGACGGAGTGTTCGCAGCCGACGGTCTCGGCGACGCCGAAACGGGAGGCAACATCTTCGTTCCTTTCCTCGGTGTATCCCTGTTGCTGCTCGCGGTAGTCATCGCGTGGGCGGTGTGGCCTCTGCTGCGCACGGCCGGCGCGCCGGCGGACGCAGGCTCCGACTCCGACGAGTCGGGAACGGCCTTCCCCCCGCGGGGCGACTTTTCCGGTGGCGAGACGCCGGATTTCAGCCATGTGGAACTCCCGGTCAGCGAGTACGCGCTGGAAACCTACAAGGCGGCAGTCGATCACGCCCCGGCCGCGATCATGATCACCAACAACCGTGGCCGGATCGAATATGTGAACGAGGCCTTCCTGAAGACTTCGGGGTATTCGCGCAGCGAAATCCTCGGACGCAGTCCGGCGATGTTCGGCGCCGGGCATACGCGCAGCGAGGTCTATGCCGACCTGTGGCAGACGATCCTGTCAGGCAGCGTATGGCGGGGCGAGGTGTGCAACCGCAGGAAGAGCGGCGAGGAGTATTGGGAGAACATGGCGATCTCGCCGCTGCGGGACCGTTTCGGACGGGTGTCGCATTTCGTCGCGGTGCGCGAGGACATCACCGAACGCAAGGGCCGCGAGGAGGATCTGCGCCAGCTGGCGCAGGTCGATGCCCTGACGGGCATTGCGAATCGCCGCTACCTGATCGAGCGCGCGGAGCAGGAGCGGCGGCGGGCCGAGCGATTCGGCCAGCCCCTGGCGCTGCTGATGGTGGACATCGATCATTTCAAATCGATCAACGACGAACACGGCCATGCCGTGGGCGACCAGACGATCAGGATGGTTGCGCAAACCTGCGCCGGGAGCGTGCGCGAGATCGACATCGTCGGGCGCTATGGCGGCGAGGAGTTCGTGATCGTTCTGCCGGGGACCTTGCCGGAGGGCGCTCGCGAACTTGCGGACCGTCTGCGGCAGCAGATCGCGGCCATCGAAATCGCGGGGGCGGACGGGATGCCCGTCGCTGTCACGGTGAGCATCGGGTTCGCGGGCTTCGAAGCCGGCGACAAGCTGGAACAGTTGCTGGCGGCAGCGGATGCGGCGCTTTACCGGGCGAAGGGCCTGGGGCGCAACTGCGTCGTGGCGGTCACGGACTGCCTGCGCAAGGGGCCGCCGGGCGACGTGCAGTAAGGGCGGCGGAGCGCGGCGGCGCCGTGCGCAGTCTTCAATGGAAGTCGCGGCTTTGTGCGTCGAGTGCGCCGAGCATCGTGGAATGGTCGACGACGCGACTCGCCAGCAGGTGCGTGACATTGCCCTGGCGGCTGATCTGGCCGAACACTCCCAGCAGGCGCGCGCCGAGCAGTTCCCGGCGCTGACGTTCGATGAGTTCGGGCCGGACGATCACGTTGGCGAGCCCCGTTTCGTCCTCGATGGTCATGAACAACGTTCCCTTCGCGGTGCCCGGCCGCTGGCGGCAGGTCACGATGCCGGCGGCACGGGCGAGCTTGCGGTCGGGGCAGGCGGAGATTTCCGCGGCGGTGAGGAAGCGCATTGCGCTGAGGCGCTCGCGCAGTAGCGCGAGGGGGTGGCGCCCGAGCGTGAAGCCCAGCCGGGCGTAGTCGGCAACCAGTTCCTGCGCTTCGCTCGGCGGCGCGATTGCCGCGGCGCTCTCCAGCACCGGCGCGCCATGCAGCATGCCTTCCGCCGGCTGGCCGCCGGCGGCTTGCCAGAGCGCCTGGCGGCGGTGGCCGGCGAGCCCCGCCAGCGCGCCGGCGGTGGCGAGCAGCCTGAGTTCGCGGGCATCGAGCGCGGCGCGCAACGCGAGATCGTCCACGCCGGCGAAGGGGCGCATGCTGCGTGTCGCGGCGATCCGTGCCGCGGCGTCGGCGTTGAACCCCTTGACCATGCGCAACCCCAGGCGCGCTGCGGGCAGGTTCGTGCCGTCCTGGGGTTCGAGCGTGCAGTCCCAGTCGCTGGCGCGCACGTCGGTGCCGCGTATTGTCACGCCGTGCCGACGGGCATCCTGGATCAGCTGTGAAGGGGAATAGAACCCCATCGGCTGGCTGTTGAGCAGCGCGCAGAGGAAGACGGCGGGTTCGAAGCGCTTGATCCAGGCGGAAAAGTACACCAGCAGCGCGAAGCTCGCGGCGTGCGATTCGGGAAAGCCGTAGCTGCCGAAACCTTCGATCTGGTTGCACAGGCGTTCGGCGAACTCCGCCCGGTAGCCGCGATCGGCCATGCCGGCAAGCAGTTGCGCGCGGTAGCGTTCGAGCTCGCCCTGGCGGCGCCAGGCGCCCATCGCGCGGCGCAGCTGGTCGGCATCGCCGGGGGTGAAGCCGGCCGCGACCACGGCGAGCTGCATGACCTGTTCCTGGAAGATCGGTACGCCCAGCGTGCGTTCGAGCACCTGGCGCACGCCGTCGTCCTGCGCTGTGCCGGGATCGCGGCATTCCGGGCGCGGATAGTCGATTTCTTCGCCGCGCTCCTGGCGGGTGCGCGCTTCGAGGTAGGGATGGACCATGCCGCCCTGGATCGGACCGGGGCGCACGATCGCGACTTCGACGACGAGATCGTAAAAGCGGCGGGGCCGGAGGCGTGGCAGCATGGTCATCTGGGCGCGCGATTCGACCTGGAAGACGCCGACGGAGTCGGCCGCGGACAGCATGTCGTACACGGCATCGACTTCGCGCGGGATGTCGGCGAGGGTGAACGCCCGCCCGTGCCGTGCGGACATCAGCGCGAGGCCGCGGCGCAGGGCCGAGAGCATGCCGAGGGCGAGGACGTCCACCTTGAGCAGTCCGAGGGTGTCGAGGTCGTCCTTGTCCCACTGGATCACGGTGCGTTCGGGCATCGCGGCGTTTTCGATCGGCACCAACTCGTCGAGGCGGCCGCGGGCGATGACGAAGCCGCCGACATGCTGCGAGAGGTGGCGCGGAAAGCCGATCAGTTCCTCGGTGAGGGCGGCGAGGCGCCGGACGGTCGGGCTGTCGGGATCGAGGCCGGCATCGCGCAGGCGTTCGGGCAGGATATGGCGGCCGTCGAACCAGAAGTGGTCGCGCGTGAGCCGCTCGATCTGCGCCAGCGGGAAGCCGAGGGCGCGGCCGACGTCGCGCAGGGCGCTGCGTGCGCGGTAGCGGATGACGGTGGCCGCGAGCGCGGCCCGTTCGCGGCCGTATTTCGCGTACAGGTACTGGATGACCTCTTCGCGCCGGTCGTGCTCGAAATCGACGTCGATGTCGGGCGGTTCGTTGCGCTCCTTCGAGATGAAGCGCTCGACCAGCATGATGCCGAGCCGGGGATCGACTTCGGTGATGCCGAGCGCCCAGCACACGACCGAGTTGGCCGCCGAGCCGCGCCCCTGGCACAGGATCCCGCGGCTGCGGGCGAAGCGCACGATGTCGTGTACGGTGAGGAAATAGGCTTCGAAGCCGAGTTCGGCGATCAGCGCGAGTTCGTATTCGATCTGTTTGCGTACCCGCGGGGGGGCGTCGCCGTCCGGGCGATAGCGCCAGCGCAGGCCGTCCTCGACCAGGCGGCGCAGCCAGCCCGACGGGGTTTCGCCGTCCGGGACCAGCTCGGCGGGGTATTCGTAGCGCAGTTCGTCGAGCCGGAATCGGCAGCGTGCGGCGATGCGCAGGGTCTCCGCGAGCAGTTCCGGCGGGTAGCGGCGGGCGAGGGTGCTGCGCTCGTGCAGGCGGCGTTCGGCGTTCGCCGCGAGCCGGGAGCCGGCTTCGGCGACGGTGGCATGAAGACGGATCGCGGCGAGCACGTCGGCAAGCGGCCGTCGTGCGGCCTCGTGCATCAGTGCGCCCGTGGCCGCGACGGGACGGAGGCCGGCTTCACGGGCGGTCGCCAGCAGGCCCGCGAGCCGTGCGGCATCGTCCGGCCCGCAGGCGAGTTCGACGGCGAGCCAGGCCGAGCCGGGAAAGCGCCCGTCGAGCCAGCAGCCATCCGCGATGAGGGCGGCATGGTCCGGAGTCCCCTCGGGCGGCACGAGCAGGGCGAGACAGCCCGGCAGGCCGTCTTCGAGATCGGCGCGGGTCAGGCGATATTCGCCCTTGTCGGCGGCACGCCGCCCACGGCTGATGAGGCGCGAGAGCCGGCCGTAAGCGGCGCGGTCGGTGGCGAGCAGGACGACGCGGGGACCGTCGGCGAGGCGGATCTCGGTGCCGACGATGAGGTGCAGCGGCAGCGCCTGGCGCCGGATCTCCTGGTGTGCGCGCACGACGCCGGCGAGCGAGCACTCGTCGGTGATCGCCAGCGCGGTGTAGCCCAGCCCGGCCGCCTGTGCGGCGAGCTCCTCGGGGTGCGAGGCGCCGCGCTGGAAGCTGAAATTGCTCAGGCAGTGAAGTTCCGCGTATCCCGCTTCGCCGGGTGGTGCAGGAAGGCTTGAGTAACTGTACATAAGTACAGTATAAACTTCATGCGCCGGATTGCCCGACTGCATGCCGCAATGTGCTGCCCACGCCGGATGCGGATGACGATTGGACGCGCCGGTGTGACTCCCGTCCCACCTGAAGGGCCATCCGGGTGCGCGAATGTCATGTGTTTGGCTTAACATGCAGTGAATCGGTCTCGCCGATCAGCGCAGTGCAGGGACGGAGCCGTAAGCCGATGAGCAAGCGAACCCTGGTATTTCCCCTGACGGTCATCCTGATCGGCCTTGCCGTCGCATTGGCCGTCGCCCTGCGGATGGGCGAGACGAACCGGGAGACCGCGAACGCCCGTTTCGATGCTCTCGCCACCCGGACCACCAGCGCGCTGGTGGCGCGTTTCCAGACCTTCGAGTACGGCTTGAGGGGCGCGCGCGGCGCGATCATCGGGGCCGGCAGCGAATCGATCCCGCGCAAGCGCTTCCTCCAGTACACGCAGTCGCGCGAGGCCGACAGGGAATTCCCGGGCGCGCGCGGCTTCGGTTTCGTCCGCCGCGTGGATCCCGCCGAGGAGGCGGAATTCGTCGCTGCCGCACGCAGCGACGGCAGGCCGGATTTCCGCATCAGGCAGTTCGCGCCGCACGCGGGAGAGCGCTTCGTCATCCTGCACGTCGAGCCGGAGGCGAACAACCGCGAATCGATCGGGCTCGATATCGCATCCGAACTGAACCGCCGCATTGCGGCGCTGGCGGCGGTGCGTACCGGAAGGCCCGTGCTCACCTCGCCGCTCACGCTGGTGCAGGCGACGGGCAAGCCGGAGCGCGGCTTCCTGTTGCTCCTGCCCGTCTATCGCGGCGGGTACCAGCCCGCGTCGCCGGAAGAGCGCTGGAAGTCGTTGCTGGGGTGGGTCTATGCGCCGCTGATCATCGATGAGGTGCTGGCGGATTTCGATTTTCGCGGCGGCGAATTCGCGGTGGCGATCTACGACGCCGCTTACGCCGAGCAGCCGTTCCGCTTCTACGCATCGCCGGGGAGCGATCAGGAGACGGCCGCAGGGTTGGTCAGGCAGCTGCCGGTGGAGCTGTACGGCCGTGAATGGCTCGTCGAGGTCAGGGCGCTGGCGCCTTTCCACAAGGCGCTGAACCTGCCCGATCCGCGCTGGTCCGCGGCGGGCATCCTCGCGCTGTCCGCGCTGCTTGCGAGTCTTGCCCACATCTATCTGCAGAGTGTGCAGCGCCGCATCGGTGCCAGCGCCGAGGAGGCGCGCCACGCCGCGCTCGTGGAGCAGGGCGCGCGCCAGCAGCGCATCGCCGAGCGGCTGCAGCTCGCAACCGAAGCTGCCGGGATGGGGGTGGCGGAATACCGCTGCGAAGACGGGCGCCTGAGCTGGGACGATCGTCTCCTCGAGATCTACGGTCTGTCGGCGGAGGATTTCCCGAGGCGTGTGGAGGACTGGCTGTCGCACGTATCCGCGAGCGATCGTGCGGCAGTCGGTGCAGCCTTCGACCGCGCCCTGAACGGTGGATCCTTCGACTCCAGCTTCCGCATCGTGCGCCCCGACGGCACGGAGCGCATCGTCCGCTCGCTCGGGCGGGCACAGCGGAGCGCGGCGGGCGAAACACTGCGGGTGGTGAGCGTCACGCTCGACGTGTCCGAGCAGCGGCAGAACGAGGAGGCCTTGCGGCAAAGCGAGCGCTTCCTTAGCGCCGTCACCGACAACATTCCGACGATGATCGCGTACTGGGACGATCGCCTGCGATGCCGCTTCGCGAACCGCGCGCTGCTGGAATTCCTCGGCAGGCGTGCCGTTTCGGTGAGCAATGCGCCGATGGACGCCGTCTTCGAACCTTCCCTGTACGAGACGAGCCGGCCATACGTCGAGGCGGCCCTCGCCGGACAGCCGCAGAAATTCCAGGTGAGCACGACCGACGATCGGCGCGGAGGCGTGAAGCACCTGTGGTGGCATCTGGTTCCGGATCACGACGGCGAGCACGTGCGCGGCGTGTATGCGGTGGTCTCCGACGTGAGCGAACTGAAGGAGGCGCAGATCCGCCTGGAAGAGCTGAACGTGGAACTCACCCGCCAGTCGGAGCTCGCCCAGGCGGGGAGCCGTGCCAAGAGCGAGTTCCTGGCGAACATGAGCCACGAGATACGCACTCCGATGAATGCGGTGCTCGGCCTGGCATACCTGCTGGAGCGGGCCGAACTGCCGCCCGCCGCGCGCGAGCTGGCACGCAAGATCCAGCGGGCGGGCCGTTCGCTGCTGGGCATCCTCAATGACATCCTGGATTTCTCGAAGATCGAGGCGCATCGGCTCGACATCGAGCATCAGCCCTTCCGCCTCGCGGAGGTGCTCGACGAACTGGCGAGCACGATGGCGTATGCGTGCGAGGGCAAGCCGGTGGAAGTCGCAGTCTGGCCGCCGCCGCCCGGCACGGATTTCCTCGTGGGCGACGCGCTGCGCTTGCGGCAGGTGCTGACCAACCTCGCGAGCAATGCCATCAAGTTCACGGAGCGGGGCGAGGTGGCGCTG
The DNA here is from genome assembly GCF_900156155.1 of Aromatoleum tolulyticum. Classification (GTDB taxonomy): domain Bacteria; phylum Pseudomonadota; class Gammaproteobacteria; order Burkholderiales; family Rhodocyclaceae; genus Aromatoleum; species Aromatoleum tolulyticum. The sequence continues at coordinate 71,937 of NZ_FTMD01000009.1, read as the reverse complement.
CGTGTCGCGCTGGCGGGCCGCGACGGCGATCGCCTGCGCCTGCGCTTCAGCGTGTCGGATACCGGGATCGGCATCCCGCCCGAGAAGCAGGAAGAGATCTTCTCCGCCTTCAGCCAGGCGGATACCTCGACAAGCCGGCGCTTCGGTGGAACCGGCCTCGGCCTGGCGATCAGCCGGCAGCTCGTCGGACTGATGGGCGGGCAGCTCGGCTTGCGCAGCGAGCCCGGGCAGGGCAGCGAATTCTACTTCGAGTTGCCGTTCGCGCTTGCCGAAAGGCCCGCCGCGCTCCCGCCCGCCCTTCGCCCGCAACGGGTGTTGATCGTCGATGACCATCCGCTGGCGCGCGAAACCCTTCGGGCGATCGTGATGGCGCTGGGGTGGACGGCCGAACTCGCCGATTCGGGCCCGGCGGCGATCGACGCTGCGCGGACGCGCCTGGACGCCGGACAGCCGTTCGACATCGTGCTGCTCGACTGGCGCATGCCGGGCATGGACGGACTGGCGACGGCCGCCGCCATGCGCGTCATGATCGGCAGCGAAGCGCAGCCGGTCATCGTGATGGTGACGGCGGCCGACCGGGAAGCGCTGCACAGGCATCCGGACAGCCGCTTCGCCGACCGCGTCCTGACCAAGCCGGTAACGGGCACGACCTTGCTCGAAGCGGTGGCGGAACTGGTCGCGGGCAGGGGCGGCGGCGTGATCCGCGCGCCATCCCCGGCGCAGTCGGGCCGTCTTGCCGGATACCGGGTGCTCGTCGTTGACGACAGCGACATCAACCGCGAGGTTGCCCAGGGAATTCTCGAAGGCGAGGGCGCACTGGTTGCGCAGGCGGAGCATGGCGAGGCGGCCCTTGCGCTGCTCGAGCGACAGCCCGCGGACTTCGATGCGGTGCTGATGGACGTGCAGATGCCGGTCATGGACGGTTATGAAGCGACGCGCCGCATCCGTGCATCGGAGGCCCTGCGGGCGCTTCCGGTGATCGCGGTGTCGGCCGGCGCCTTCCACGACCAGCATGAGGCGGCACTGCGGGCCGGAATGAGCGGTTTCGTGTCCAAGCCGTTTGCGGCCGAGGACCTGATATCCGCCTTGCAGGCTTACACGGCGAAGAAGACATCGCCTGCAACTGCGGCCGTGTCCGTTCCCGTCGCGGCCGGCGCGGGCGAGGCTCTGCTCGACGTCGCGCTCGGCCTCAGGCTGTGGCGCGACGCGAAGACCTTTGCGACCTACCTGCAGCGCTTCGTCGATACGTACGGTGAGGACTCCGCCAAGGTCGGCGCTTTCCTGCATGGCGGGGATGCGGCGGCCGCTGCCGGCGCTGCGCACAAATTGCGTGGGGCGGCAGGTGCGATGGGTCTGTTGCGCCTCGCGAGCGCGGCCGGCGCGGCCGAGATGGCCTTGAGGGATGACCCCGAGCCTCGTGGGGCGGTGGAGCGCCTGGACGAGGCGATGATTGCGACGCTCGCCGAGATCGGACGTTTCCAGGCCGCCGCGCAGACGCCTCCCGCGAGCGGGCCGCTCCCCGGTCAGGCATGCGCGACTGCGGATTGACGCCGGCAGGGTGTTTTCCGGCAGCGATGCGTTTATCCCCATGCGGCGTGGGCAGTCTTGTGGACAACTTGTGGGGATGCGCTGCAGGGTACTGACGCACAAGGAAATGTTGTGCCTGCACAAAAATGAGGCATTTGCGCAACACGCGTTGTGGGAAAGTCCCTCCTTATCCCCATCCGGCGTGGGCAGTCCTGTGGACAACTTGTGGGGATGCGTCGCAGAGGGCTGATGCGAAAGGAAATGTTGCTTCTGCGCAAAAATGAGGCATCGACACAACGTACTTGTGGGTCGTCGGATGCGCTCTGCTGCAGCTAGAATCGACGGTTTGCTTCGTTCTGCGGAATTGCCGATGCCCCACCAGCCCCGCGTGTCGTACGCCATCGCTCCTGCGCGTCCGGAGGCCCACGTCTTCGAAGTCACTTGCACCGTCGCCGCCCCCGATCCGGCCGGGCAGGTGTTTCGCCTTCCCGCGTGGATTCCCGGCAGCTACATGATCCGCGAATTCGCGCGCAACATCGTCACGCTGCGCGCGGAATGCAACGGGCGGCCGGTCGCGGTGGAAAAGCTCGACAAGCACAGCTGGCGCGCGGCGCCGGTCGAGGGCGGGCGGGTATTGACGCTGAGCTACGAAGTGTATGCGTGGGATCTTTCGGTGCGCACCGCCCACCTCGACGCCACGCACGGATTCTTCAACGGCACGAGCGTGTTCCTCGCCGTGGAAGGCAAGACCGACGAGCCCTGCTATGTCGACATCCTGCCGCCCGACGGTCCGGCGCTGCATACGTGGAAGGTCGCGACGACGCTGCGGCGTCCGGCCGGGGATCCGCTCGCGGCGCCGGCGATGGGCTTCGGCCTGTACCGCGCGGAAAACTACGACGAACTGGTCGACCACCCGGTCGAGATGGGCTGCTTCACTCACGGGCGCTTCGAGGCGGCCGGCGTGCCCCACGATGTCGTCCTCACGGGGCGCCACGACTGCGACCTCGAACGCCTGTGCGCTGATCTGTCGCGCATCTGCACGTGGCAGATCGAACTGTTCGGCACGCCCGCCCCGGTCGATCGCTATCTCTTCCTCACGATGGTGGTCGGTGACGGATACGGCGGGCTCGAGCACCGCGCCTCGACCGCACTGCTGACGAGCCGCAACGACCTGCCGTACGTCGGCATGCGCGAGAAGACCGACGGTTACCTGACCTTCCTAGGCTTGTGCAGCCACGAGTACTTCCACACGTGGAACGTCAAGCGCATCAAGCCGGCGGCGTTCGCGCCCTACGACCTCGCCACTGAGAACTACACGCGCCTGCTGTGGGCGTTCGAGGGCTTCACGTCCTACTACGATGATCTCGCGCTGGTGCGTTCGGGCGTGATCGGCGTGGAGGACTACCTCGTGCTGCTCGGCAAGACGATGTCCAACGTGCTGCGCGGCAGCGGCCGCCTGAAGCAGAGCGTCGCCGAATCATCCTTCGATGCGTGGATCAAGTACTACCGCCAGGACGAGAATGCGCCGAACGCGATCGTCAGCTATTACGCGAAAGGCGCCCTGATCGCGCTCGCGCTCGACCTCCAGCTGCGTGCCGCGAGCGCGGGGCGCAAGAGTCTGGACGACGTCATGCGCCTGTTGTGGCAGCGGCACGGCCTGACCGGTGAAGGGGTCGCGGAGGACGGGCTGTTCGCGCTGGTCGGCGAGGTCGCGGAAGCGGGTCTCAAGGGTGCGGGACGGCGCCTGTCGCGCTGGCTGAAGGACGCGGTCGAGGGGACCGAGGACCTGCCGCTGGACGAGTTCCTCCGCCCGTTCGGGATCGAATTCCGTACCGAGGCCGCGGTGAAGGGAGGATCGCTGGGGGTGAAGCTTGCAGGCGGCAATGGCGAGGCGAAGCTCGCGAACGTGTTCGACGACGGTCCCGGCCAGCGATGCGGGCTTTCGGCGGGGGACGTGCTCGTCGCCGTCGATGGGCTCAAGGTGACGGCCGCTTCGCTGGACGGGCAGCTCGCGCGCCGCCGGCCGGGCGAGCAGGTGACGATCCACGCCTTCCGTCGCGACGAGCTGATGACGTTCACAGCCGAACTCGCGGCTCCGCCGGCCGACACGGTAAAGCTCGCGAGCGGCAAGCGGGTGTCGGCGCCGATGCGCACCCTGCGCGAGGGCTGGCTGGGCAGCTGAGCGTCCGCCGCTGCGGACCTCAGGCAGACCTCAGGCAGACCTCAGGCAACTCCCTCTTGCTGGCGCCGCATCACGGCGCGCAGCAGCCAGCCGAACAGCACCGCGGCGACCGTCGTCGACATCACGCCCGCCTCCCAGAAGCCGGCGACGTGCGGGCCCGCGGTGCGCCAGGGCGCGTGGAAGCTCGCCCAGTAGCCGCCGGCGAGGCCCACTCCCCAGAAGCACACCGCGTGCATCAGCATCGGCACGAAGGTCACCTTGTAGCCGCGCAGCGCGTGCGCCGCGACGGTCTGCACCGAGTCGAACAGCTGGTAGAGGCAGACGTAGATCAGCAGCATGAGGCCGACCGCGCGCACGGCGACGTCTTCCGAGAACAGGGCGATGAGCGGCTCGCGCGCAATCCATAGCGCGACGCCGATGAGCGACGCGAGTGCGCCGGTGACGATCATGCCCACCCGTATCGTCATGCGCGCCCGCGCCCAGTCGCGCGCGCCGGCGGCCTGGCCGACGAGGACGAGCACGGCGATCGACATCGCCAGCGGAAGCATGTAGATCAGCGCGGCGATGTTCGCGACGACGCGGTGGCCGGCAACGGATTCGGCGCCCAGGCGGGCAGCGAAAAGCGCGATCAGCGTGAAGGACGACACCTCGATGAAGGTCGATAGGCCCATCGGCACGCCCAGGCGCAGCAGCCCGAGGATTTCCGCGGCCTGCGGTCCGCGCCAGTGCGAGAACAGGCGATACGGCCGGTAGCCGGGATTGCGGGCGAGATAGGTGGCGCCGCAGGCGAAGGCGAGCCAGTTCACGATCGCCGTCGACACGCCACAGCCGAGCACGCCCAGCGGCGGCAGCCACAGGTGGCCATACACCAGCGCCCATGCGAGCGGGACGTGGGTTGCGGTGACGACGAAGCTGATCGCCATCAGCACGCGCGGTTTGCCGAGCGCGTTGTTGAAGGCGTAGAAGGTGCGGTACAGCAGCACGGCGGGCAGGCCCGCGGCCGTCGCGAGGAGGTATTCGCGGGTTTTCGCGTCGACATCGGGCGGAACGCTGCTCAGTTCCAGCAGGAAGCCGGGGAAGACCATCAGTGCGATGCCGGGCACGGCGAGCATCAGCGCGAGCCAGAAGCCTTGCTGCAGGGTGGGGCCGATCCGCTCGGTGCGGCCGGCGCCGAAATGATGCGCGACGGTCGGCGCGACCGCCTGTAGCACGCCCACCACCAGCATCACGATGGAAATGTACACGCCGCTGCCGACCGCGACGGCGGCGAGGTCGACGGTGCCGTAGCGCCCGACGATCACGGTGTCGGCGATCATCATGCTCATCGACAGGATCTGGGCGACCAGCACCGGCCACGCATGATGCAGCAGCTGGCGGGCAATGACGGACGAGGAGGCGGGCGACGAGGCGGGGGCGCTCAAGGAATGGGGTGCGGGCGGGGGGAAGGAGGCCCGGCGGGGGCCGGGGGCGGGGAAGCGAGTTTAGCCAAAAAAACCATGCACATACCAGCCGCCGGGCGGATCGAGCTGCTCGAACACCCACCACAGCGCCGCATCGGGTGTGCGGGCGATGTAATAGTCGCGACGCATGTCGGCGCCGTCCCACCAACCCGATTCGATGCGTTCGGGGCCGCGCAGCAGCGTCAGCGAGCGGATCGACTCGAGCGCGCGCGGTTCGCTCATCAGCCACAGGGGGCGGGGACCGGCGGCCGGCGGGGTGTTGCGGGGGGCGGGGCGACCGGGGTCCGCGAGGCGCCAGGCGCGCTCGGGGCGGTGCTCGGAAACCGGATGCACGGTGCGTACCGCCTCGCGCCCCAGGCGGGCGCGCAGACGGTCGAGCAGCAGGGCGGCGGCATCGCGTGCGCTGTCGGGATCGCCGAACAGGTCCTGCGTGCGCCCGGGGGTGACCACCGGGTTGTCGGCGAGGAGGCGCAGCGCCTCGACCGGTGCGGGCAGTTGCAGCGCGGCCAGATGCTCGCGGGCGAGCATCAGCATCCGCCCGTCGTCGCGCCCCGGCGCGCCGGTGACGATCTCCAGCACCGTGTCGGGGCGGTCCTCGTGCTCCAGATGCAGGCAGCAGCGGTCGAGCGCGGCATGGCGGGCGGCAAGCCAGGCGGAAAGCCCGGAAAACAGCCTTCCCGCGGCGAACAGCAGCGGTTCGGTGTGCAGCATGCTCGCGGGCAGGACCAGGCGCGCTTCGAAGCGCTCCGGCGGCAGGAACCACAGGCGCGGGTCGGGGCGTTCGCCGCGGGCCCGCGCGAGCGTGTCGAGCACGCCGGAGGCCTGGCGGCGAGCCAGCCCGTCGCGCGGCAGGCGGGCGACGTCGCCGATGCGGCGGGCGCCGATGCCGTGCAGCAGGTCGAGCGTGGCACGGGACACTGCGGCGCCGTCGCCGAGCAGTTCGACGGGCAGATCGTCCAGCTTGCGCCACCATTCGGCGGCGGCCCGGATCTGCCGGCCCGGGTGCGTGCGGGCGAGCCAGCGTGCCGCGAGCGGAGTCGGGGCGGCGGCGATGGCGGCGTCGAGTCCGAGCGGAACGAGCCCGGAACGGATGCGCCGCACCAGCCCCGTGACGCCGCCGAACAGGCGCAGGCTGCCGCTCGTTTCCAGCACCAGCGCGTCGGGCGGGTCGATGCTGACGCAGGGCGTGAATTGCGTGGCCCACGCGGCGAATTCCGCCAGCGTCGCGGCCTCGAGCGCCGGGTCGCGCTCGCGCAGCTGCAGCGACGGGGCGACGGCGAGTGCGCCGGCCACGTTCTGGCCGGGTTCGACGCCGCGCGCCAGCGCAGCGGGGGTCGCCGCCGCCACGCGCGCGCCGGGAATGTGTTCGACGACCGCGAGTTCGCCCGGCTCATCCACGCCGCGCGTGAATACCTGCAGCGGCAGGTCGGACAGGATCAGGGCGAACCAGAGCATCGTTGAGGGCCGGGGCGCGGCGCAGGCCGGGACGTTGAGGGAGCGACAGGCGCAGCGGGACGGCGAGGCCGGGTCCGCGCCGCTTGAGGATGTCCACCGCGAGCTCGCCGTCGCGCGCCGCGAGCCGCAGGCGCAGGACGGCGGGGGAAGGCTGCCGTGCGGCGGATGCGGGGCGGAACAGGAACAGCGGCGTCGCGGAGCTTTCGGCGGCGAGTTGCAGGCGCCGCAGCGCGGCGGTGTCCGCGCGCGCCAGCCAGGCGAGCACGGCGCTGCTGCCGCCCGAGGCCAGCGCCTGCCGGACCGCCCACAGGGTTTCGGCGTGGCCGTCGGGTTGGAGCAGCAGCAAACGTTCGAGCGGCACCCCCGCCGCGGCGAGGGCTGGGGCGTAGGGTAGGTGGGGCGGCGCGGCCCAGACGATCCAGCGGTCGGCCGGGAGCGCGTGCAGCACGGGCAGCAGCAGTCCGATCTCGCCGATGCCGGGGCTGTCGGATAGCAGCTCGATCAGCGCATTACGGGGCCAGCCGCCGCCCGGCAGCTGGGCGTCGAGCGCCGCAAAGCCGGTGGCGATGCCCGCCTCGGTCGACTGCGCGAGCCGGTCGGCCTGCCACACGAGGCCGGGCGGCAGGGCGGCGAGGGCAGTCTGGGCGAGGGCGGACATCGGGGGCAGGAGGCTGAAGGGGGATCGGGATCACCGCGGAAGCCTTCACAGCGAACCGTTGCGCACCAGGCCGACGGCGATCCCCTCGATCGTCAGGGGGGTGCTGCGGGTGTCGACGACGATGGGCTCGAAATCGGGGTTGGCCGGCAGCAGGCTGACGATGGGGCCCTTGCTGGTGAAGGTCTTCACGGTCACCTCGTCCTCGACGCGGGCGACCACGACCTGTCCGGAACGTGCCTCCTGGCTGCGATGCACGGCGAGCAGGTCGCCGTCGAGGATGCCCGCGTCGCGCATGCTCATGCCGCGTACGCGCAGCAGGTAGTCGGCGCGCGGCGAGAACAGGGCCGGGTCGATCTGGTGGCGCGATTCGATGTGCTCGACCGCGAGGATCGGGCTGCCGGCCGCGACCCGGCCGATCAGCGGCAGGCCGAGCCCTTCGGCAAGGCGGATGCCGCGCGCCCGCCCTTCCTCGAGCAGGATCGCGCCCTTCGCTGCGAGCGCGCGCAGATGGCTTTCGGCCGCATTCGGCGAGCGGAAGCCGAACGCCGTGCACACTTCGGCGCGCGTCGGCGGGCGCCCCTCGGATTCGACCGTCTGGCGGATGAAATCGAGGATTTCGCCCTGGCGGGCGGTCAGGTTGTGGTCGCGGCTGCTCATGGGATTCTCCGGAGTAACTGTAATTTTAAACAGCTTGTGCTGATCCGCAAGCATTAAATCGGTGTAGCGCAAGCGGGCGAGACGCGGGTAGAGTTCGCTTCGTGTCTCGGCTAGAATCCAACGACGTCAGGGAGATCACATGTTGCAGATCGGTGATATCGCGCCAACGTTTTCGCTGCCGGATGCGGACATGGAGGATTTCGACCTCGCCGCAGAACGCGGCAGGCACCATGTGGTCCTCTACTTTTACCCTCGTGACAACACGCCGGGATGCACCCTGCAGGCGGCCGACTTCTCCGATCATGAAGACGACTTCGCCCGCTACGGCTGCATCATCATCGGCGTCAGTCCCGACGATTGCCTGACCCACGCCGAATTCCGCGACCAGCACGGTCTGTCGATACGTCTGCTTTCCGACGTGGAGACCGAGGTGTGCCGGCTCTACGATGTCTGGCAGCCCAAGGAAGTCGATGGTGTGAAGAAGATGGGTGTGGCACGGACGACCTTCGTGATCGACAAGGAAGGCATCGTCCGCCACGCACTCCGCGACGTTACACCCCGCGGCCATGCGGCGGGGGTTTTCGAACTGGTCAGGAAACTGGAAACAGAGAACGCTAATGGAAATCGTCAAGAACAGCGTCGTAACGCTTAAGTACACCGTCGTCGACCCGGACGGCAACATGATCGATGATGGTCAGCAGCCGCTGGTCTACCTGCACGGCGGCTACGATGGCATCTTCCCCGCCATCGAGGAGGCGCTGCACGGCAAGAAGGTCGGCGAGCAGCTGACGGTCAAGCTGCAGCCCGAGGATGCCTTCGGCGATTACGACGAGGAACTCGTGCTGGTCGAGGATCTCACCCAGTTCCCCGAGAACATCGAGGTCGGCATGTCCTTCGAGCGCGTCACCGACGACGGCGAGGAGGAAATGATCTACCGCATCACCGACATCGCCGACGGCAAGGTCGTCGTCGACGGCAACCACCCGCTGGCCGGCACCGCGCTGGTGTTCGACGTGACCATCGCGGAAGTGCGTCCGGCGACCGCCGAGGAGCTGGCGCACGGTCACGTGCACGGCGCGGGCGGCCACCACCACTGATCGGCCGACCGGTCGCAGCAGTGCCACAGGGCCGCGCAAGCGGCCCTTTTTCCATCCACTTCCGCAGATATCCCCCTCGATGACCGTACTCGCCGGAACCGACCGACCGCAGGCTGCGCAGCAGGACCGACCGATCGACGTTCCGCTCCTGGACGTGAGGGGACTGCGCGTGCATATCGGCACCGCCGCACGGCCCGTGCGTCCGGTCGATGGTGTCGGGTTCTCGATCGCGGCAGGGGAGACCTTCGCGCTGCTGGGCGAATCCGGCTGCGGCAAGTCGATGACGGCGCTGGCCCTGCTGCGCCTGCTGCCGGACGCCGGACGCATCGTCGGCGGCGAGGTGCGCTTTGCCGGCGACGAGCTGCTCGCGCGCAGCGAGGCGGGCATGCGCGAGGTGCGCGGCGGGCGGATCGCGATGATCTTCCAGGAGCCCTCGACCAGCCTCAACCCGGTGATGACGGTGATGACGCAGATCGGCGAGGTGCTGGCGCGCCATCGCGGCCTGCGCGGCGCGGCGGCGCGCGCGGAGGCACAGCGCCTCCTCGACGCGGTGGGCATTCCCGACGCCGGGCGGCGGCTGGACGACTATCCTTTCCAGTTCTCGGGCGGGATGAAGCAGCGCGTGATGATCGCGATGGCGCTCGCGGGCGAGCCCGAACTGCTGATCGCCGACGAGCCGACGACCGCGCTCGACGTGACGATCCAGGCCCAGGTGCTCGACCTGCTCGCACGCCTGCAGGCCGAGCGCGGCATGGGCATGCTGCTGATCACCCACGACCTGGGTGTCGTCGCGCGCATGGCGCAGCGCATCGGCGTGATGTACGCGGGCGAGCTGGTCGAGACCGGCGCGCGCGAGGACTTCTTCCGCGCGCCGCTGCACCCGTATTCCCGCAAGCTCTTCGCCGCGCTGCCGACCGACGCCCAGCGCGGCCGTCCGCTGGCGGCGCTGGGCGGACATGTGCCCCCGCTCGATCAGGTCTTCAGCGGCTGCCGCTTCGCCGGGCGCTGTCCCGAGGTGTTCGACCGGTGTCATCACGAGGCCCCGGCGTGGCAGGCCGTGGGGGAGCAGGCGGTGCGCTGCCATCTGTATGCGCAAGATCATGCGGAAGGGCGCACGACCGCCGTGGCGGCGCCCGTGGCCGTTGCGGCGGACGCACGCTCAGGCGCAAGGACGGTGCCGCTGCTCGACGTGCGCGACCTGCAGGTGCATTTCCCGGTGCGCAAGGGTCTCCTGCGGCGCGAGGTGGCGCGCGTGCGCGCCGTCGATGGCGTGAGCCTCGTGCTCGCGCCGGGGCGCACGCTGGCGCTGGTGGGCGAGTCCGGCTGCGGCAAGACGACGGCCGGCAAGGCGATCCTGCAGCTTGTGACGCCGACGGGCGGCGAGGTGTACCTCGACGGCACGCTGCTCGCGGGGCTGTCCCGGCCGGCCTTGCGCGCGCTGCGGCGCGATTTCCAGATGGTGTTCCAGGATCCCTTCGCGTCGCTGAACCCGCGCATGCGCGTCGGCGAGATCATCGAGGAGGGCATGCTCGCGCTGGGCGTCGAGCCGGATCCATTGAAGCGTGCCGGGCGCATCGACGCGCTGCTTGCGCGCGTGGGACTCACGCCGGAAATGAAGCTGCGCTATCCGCACGAATTCTCCGGCGGCCAGCGCCAGCGCATCGCGATCGCCCGGGCACTCGCGGTGCGGCCGAAACTGATCGTGTGCGACGAGCCGACGAGCGCGCTGGACGTGTCGGTGCAGGCGCAGATCCTCAACCTGATGCGCGAGCTGCAGGCGGAGTTCGATCTCGCCTACCTCTTCATCACGCACAACATCGGCGTGGTGAGCTGGCTCGCCGACGAGATTGCGGTGATGTACCTGGGGCGCATCGTCGAGCAGGGGCCGGTCGGGAAAGTGCTGGCGTCGCCCGCGCATCCCTACACCCGCGCACTGCTCGCGGCGGTTCCCGATATCGGGCGTGAAACCGCGGCGCACGCGGGCGGTGCGGCCGGTGCCGCACGCCCGGTGGTGGCCGGCGACCTGCCGTCGCCGCTGGCGCCGCCTGCGGGCTGCCATTTCCACCCGCGTTGCGAGCGCGCGACCGACATCTGCCGGGCGCAGTACCCCGCGGTTACCGACCTGCGCGGCGGGCGCAGCGTGCGCTGCCATTGGCCCGCCTGAGGCCCGCCTGAGGCGCCGCGGCGCCTTCAGCGTTTCTGGTTCGTCTGCGCGGGTTTGGCCGACTTGCCGGACGATTTCGGCGCGGCCCTGGCGCCCGATTTCGCGGGGGCTTTGGCGCTCCCCGGCGAAGCCTTCCCGGCGGTGCGGCTGCCGGCCGATGCCTTGGCAGCCCCCGATTTCCCTCCGCCCTTCGCCTGAGCGCCCTTGCGGCCGCCCTTCTTGTCCGCTTTCGATGCGGACGGGGACGGGATCGTGCTGGTGTCGAGCGCCGCGTTGCGCGGGATCATCCGGGCTGCGGCGATCGCGCCGTCGGGTTCGACACCGTTGGGCACGAGCAGCGTGTAGCCCGGGCTGACCCGGCTGCGCGCGTCGAGGCCGTTGATCTGGTGCAGTTCGTTCACCGACAGGCCGAAATCGCGGGCGACCGACGCGAGCGTGTCGCCGCGCCGCATCTCGTAGGTGCGCCACTGCTTGCCGCTGCTCTCGTGCTCGGCGAGACGCGCGCGGAAGCGTTCGGCGCGGTCGACGGGGATCACCAGCGAGTTGGCCTGCGCGATGGCGGGGCGGTTGTACGAGGGGTTGAGCGCGATGAACTCGTCGAGCGGCATTTCGGCGAGGCGCGCGGCGGTCGCGAGGTCGATGCCGGCCGGCGCCGTCACGGTGACGAAGTGCCGCGTGTTGGGAACGTAGGGCAGTTCGAAATGGAAGAGTTCGGGCTGCGAGACGATGTTCTTCAGCGCCTGCAGCTTCGGGACGTAGTTGCGGGTTTCCTCGGGCATCCGCAATTGACTGTATTCGGCGGACAGGCCTTCGGCGAGATTGCGCTGGACGGCGCGTCCGACCGCACCTTCGCCCCAGTTGTAGGAGGCGAGCGCGAGGTGCCAGTCGCCGTGCATGTCGTAGATGGTCTGCAGGTAGTCCAGCGCCGCATTGGTCGAGGCGATGACGTCGCGTCGCTCGTCCACCCACTTGTCCTGGGTCAGGTTGTAGTTGCGTCCCGTCGAGGGGATGAACTGCCACAGGCCCGAGGCGCGTGCGCGCGAATAGGCCATGGGGTTGTAGCTGCTCTCGACCATCGGCAGCAGGGCGAGCTCCGTCGGCATGCCGCGGCGTTCGAGCTCGTCGACGATGTGATAGAGGTAGCGCCCGCCGCGCTCGAACACCTTCTTCAGGAAACCGGGCCGGTTGAGGTAGAAGAGCTGCTGCTCGGCGACCGCCTCGGTATCGAGATCGGGCATGCCGAAGCCGCGCCGGATACGATCCCAGATGTCGTTCGCGTCGCGCGTGAGGTCCAGCGTGAGCACGCGCGGGGCGGGGTCGCGCAGTTCGAGCACCTGGCTACGCGAGGCGGCGAGACCTTCCGCGGCACGTGCGGCGGACGGCGGGCGCAAGGTGCCGAGCGAAGGCGCGGAGGCTTCGGCCGGTGCGGCATCGGCGGGCGCATGCGTGTCGGAGGCCTGGGCATCGGGGGCCAGGGCATCCTCTGCAGTCGCGGAGGATGCCGCCGCGGCCAGCGCGATGACCAGCAGGAAGATTCGCAGGAGAGGAATCGCCATGAATCCGGCGCCTCGATAGACAAAAAGAGGGTGGACTCTATGGCAGGGGCGGAGGTGCGTCAAACCGGAAATTGCCGGGGGTGGCGAGCGGTGTCGAGGAGGCGGCCGGTCAGGGTGTGGACGCACCGCCTGCATCCGGCCGATGTTGCCCGGGCGATGCTGCTTTTCGCGACATATCGGAACTAAGTTGATACGATAGTAAGGTTTTTCGTCCCGCTGGAATATCGAACGGCATGAAGGTTCTCGTAATAGAAGATACCGTGACGAGTGCCGCCCTGATCTGCCGGATGCTGGGCGGAATGGGGCTCGAAACCGTGCACCGGCGCGACGGCGAGGCCGGTATCGAGACGTTCCGGCAATCCCGCCCCGATCTCGTCATGCTCGACGTCGTGATGCCGGGGATGGACGGCTTCGAGGTCGCCCGGCGCATACGCCAGCTCGAGTCGGACGGCGAATGGACGCCGATCATCTTCCTTTCGGCGCGGACGCGTGACGAGGACATCGAACGCGGCATCGCCGTGGGCGGCGACGATTATCTCGTCAAGCCGGTCTCCGAGGCGGTGCTGAAGGCCAAGGTGCGCGCCATGCAGCGCATCGCCCACATGCGTGCTTCGCTCGTGGCGCTCACACGCAAGCTGGACGACGCGAATCGGGAGCTGACGCGCCTGTCGGCCTTCGACGGACTGACGGGGATCGCCAACCGCCGCACCTTCGATGCGACGCTGTCGCGCGAATGGCGGCGCAGCGCGCGCAGCGGAGCGCCGATTTCGCTGATGGTGGTCGACGTCGACTGCTTCAAGCAGTTCAACGATGCGTACGGCCATCAGGTGGGCGACGAGTGCCTGAAGGCGGTCGCGCGCGCACTGGCCGGCAACACCCGGCGGCCGGTCGACCTGGTGGCGCGTTACGGCGGTGAGGAATTCGCCGTCGTGCTGCCGGACACCGACGCGCAGGGCGGCGCGATCGTCGCCGAGTCGATGCGCAGCGCGGTCGAGGCGCTGGCGATCACGCACCGCCACTCGACGGCGGCGCGGGTCGTCACGGTGAGCATCGGCATCGCGGTGACGAGACCGGAGCGCAGCGACGACGGCGGCTTCGCGACCCTGCTCGCACGCGCCGACGAGGCGCTGTACCGCGCCAAACGCGACGGACGCAACCGCTGGCATCTTGCTGCGGCGCCCACGCTCGCCGTGGTTCAGTAACGCCAGTCAGAACACGTCCTTCCAGCGGCGCAGGGCGGCGAAGCATTCTGCCGAATTTGCCGGACGCTGTCCGCTGTGTGTCGCGACCGTGTCGATCAGGCCGGGGGCGTCGGTACGCAGGAAGGGATTGATGCTGCGTTCGCGCCCGATGCTGGTGGGCAGGGTCGGGCGGCCGGCGGCGCGCAGGGCCTCGCATTCGGCAAGCCAGGCATCGCGTGCCGGGTTGACGGGTTCGGCCGCGCGGGCGAAGGCGAGGTTCGCCAATGTGTATTCGTGGGCGCAGTAGACCGCGGTGTCGTTCGGCAGCTGTGCCAGGCGCTGCAGCGAGGTGTGCAGTTGCGCGGCCGTGCCGCCGAAGAGGCGGCCGCATCCCGCGCTGAACAGCGTGTCGCCCGCGAACACGATGCCGGGCGTGTGGTAGGCGATGTGCGTCGGTGTGTGGCCCGGGATCGCGAGCACGGAGAACCGGAGTTCGAGGGCGTGGAGGACGACCTCGTCGCCGTCGCCGACGCGGCGCGTGACGCCGGGGATGTTCTCTCCGGCGGGGCCGAACACGGCGGGGTGGTGGCGCGCGGCGAGTTCGGCCACGCCGCCGATGTGGTCGTCGTGGTGGTGGGTGAGCAGGATCGCCACGAGCCGCAAGCCGTGTTCCCGCAGGGCCGCTTCGACGACGGATGCGTCGCCGGGGTCGACGACCGCCGCCCAGGGGCCGCGGCGAAGCAACCAGATATAGTTATCGCGGAAGGCCGGAAGAGGGATAATGTCGGCGCTGCGGATTTTTGAGTGCTGATCGTCCATGTCCATCCTCAGTCTGTCGGACTGGCTTGAAACCCCGCAGGGAAGTTATCTGCTGCGATGGGAGCAGGCCAAGTTCGATCTCATGGTAGCCGACATTTTCGGCTACAACGCCGTGCAGATCGGATTGCCGGAATACGACTTCCTGCGCGGCAACCGCATTCCGTTCCGTTTCCATTGCGCGCGCTCCGGCGACATCGCAGTCGTTGCGGAGGGCGGCGCGTTGCCGTTCGCGTCGACGAGCATCGATCTCGTGCTGTTGCCGCACGTGCTGGAATTCTCGCGCAATCCGCACCAGGTGCTGCGCGAGGTCGAGCGGGTGCTGGTGCCCGAGGGCAGCGTGATCATCGCGGGGTTCAATCCCCTGAGTTTGTGGGGATTGCGGCGCCTGGCGGCGCGGCGTTCGGGGGGCTACCCGTGGCGCGGGCAGTACCTGTCGGTGCGCCGCACGAAGGACTGGCTGGCGCTGCTGGGTTTCGAGACCCAGGCGGGCAGCTTCGGCTGCTACGCGCCGGCGTTCGCGAGCACGAAATGGCTGGAACGCTGGGGCTTCATGGACAAGGCGGGTGACCGCTGGTGGCCGATCTGTGGCGGTGCCTACATCATCCAGGGCATCAAGCGGGTGCAGGGAATGCGCCTGATAACGCCGAACTGGCGCGATGCGCGCGCCGCGGCAAAGCGCCTTTCACCGGTGGCCCAGCGTGGGCGGCAGGTGACGGGCGGCGTACAGAAAGTGGAATAGATGGAAGAAGTCGAGATATTTACCGACGGGGCCTGCAGCGGCAACCCGGGACCCGGCGGCTGGGGCGCGATCCTGCGCAGCGGCCCGCACGAGAAGGAAATCTGGGGCGGGGAGCCGCAGACGACCAACAACCGCATGGAACTGCTCGCGGTGATCCGCGCGCTGGAGACGCTCAAGCGCCCGGTTGCGGCGCGCGTGCATACCGACAGCCAGTACGTGCAGAAAGGCATCTCCGAGTGGATCCACGGCTGGAAGAAGCGCGGGTGGAAGACCGCTTCGCGCGAGCCGGTGAAGAACGAGGACCTGTGGCGTGCGCTCGACGAGGCGGCGAGCCGCCACAAGGTCGCGTGGATCTGGGTGCGCGGTCATGCGGGGCACGCGGAGAACGAGCGCGCGGACGAACTCGCGCGCCGCGGTGTCGAGGCCGTGCGTGCGCGCGGCACCGTCGTCGCGGAAATCTGATCAACCGTCCCGCGAGGACGCGAACGAACTACCGGGGATGAACCCTTGAGACAGATTGTCCTGGATACCGAAACCACGGGCCTCGACTGGCGCAATGGCGACCGCGTGATCGAGATCGGCTGCGTGGAACTGCTCAACCGCAACCTGACCGGGCGGCACTACCACGTCTATATCAATCCGGAACGGGGGATCGACGCCGAAGCGGTGGCGGTGCACGGCATCACCGAGGAGTTCCTCGTCGACAAGCCGAAATTCCGCGATGTTGCGGGCGAGTTCATGGATTTCGTCCGCGATTCGGAACTTGTGATCCACAACGCGAGTTTCGACGTCGGCTTCCTCGACCACGAACTGTCGCTGCTGGGGCATCCGAAGCTCGGTGCGATGTGTTCGGGCGTGATCGACACGCTCAAGATGGCCAAGGAGCTGAATCCGGGCAAGAAGGCCTCGCTCGACGCCCTGTGCGACCGCTTCGAGATCGAC
Organism: Aromatoleum tolulyticum; assembly: GCF_900156155.1. GTDB lineage: Bacteria > Pseudomonadota > Gammaproteobacteria > Burkholderiales > Rhodocyclaceae > Aromatoleum > Aromatoleum tolulyticum. The sequence goes on along the minus strand of NZ_FTMD01000009.1, from coordinate 55,500 downwards.
AACGCCGCGCGTACCCTGCATGGCGCGCTGCTCGACGCGGAACTGCTCGCCGAGGTCTATCTGGCGATGACCCGCGGGCAGGAAAGCCTGATGATGCTGCTCGACGACGAGCCGGGGATGGACAGCCTCGACGCCAGCGGCAGCCCGATCCAGCGGCCGCCGCTGCGCGTGCTGCGCCCGTCGGCCGACGAACTGGCCGAGCATGACCGCGTGCTGCAGGACATCGTCAAGGCCAACAAGGGCGCCTGCCTGTGGATTCCGCCAGTGCCCGCGGAGGAAGCACCGGTCGCCTGACCGCCTCGGTGCATGCGCCCGGAAAGGTGGGCTTCGTCATTCCTAGATACTGTTATCCGGTTCAAATGCCGTGCAATCTGGCGTAGGGCGGGAGCAGCGCAGCGCATCCCGCCAATCCACCGCTGCGCCGCTCCCCTGCGGCGAGATTCATTTGGTCGACCGGTGGTGTTGGGCTGCGGGCGCAGAGATTGATGGTGAAGAAGCAGGTTCCGCCCGGGGATGCGGTTGCCGCGATGTTCGGGTATTCGCGAATCATGCAAAATAATATTTTGCACGGAAGGAGGCGGGATTCGCTGCGCTGCTCCCGCCCTACGAAACGGGTTAAACGCAAACGAAATCCCGATTGTCCGACGATGCGCGCACTCGCGCGATCAAGCTTTGCATGTGGGCTGATGACGCCTTCAGAGGATGAGCCGCCCCCCCGGCAGGCTTCCGGCTTGCTCCAGCCGCGTGACGGTGGGGCCGAGGTCCAGGCCGGTCTTTTCCTTCAGCGTACGGGCGCGGTCGCGCAGTTCGGCGACCGGAATGTCGATCCGGTCGCCCGCCGCGCCGAAGGCGACGACGTTGCCGCTGTCGCAGGACGGGAACGCGATCGCGCGGTCGTCGAAGGCGGTGATGATGCGATCGACGCTGGAACGGAAGCCGCGCGAGCGTCCGAAGAGGTTCACCGACATCAGCCCCTGTTCCGACAGCCGCGCCCGCGCCGCGGCGTAGAACGGGGCAGTGTCCAACGCGCCGGCGCGGGCGTTGCGGTCGAAGCCGTCGACGAGGATGAGGTCGAACTTGCGCTCGGTCTCCATCACGTAGCGCACGCCGTCGCCGACGTGGACCGCCAGCCGCTCGTCCTCGTCCGGCAGCTTGAAGAACTGGCGCGCCGCGGCGACGACGCGCGCTTCGATCTCGACCACCTGGGTGCGCGTCTGCGGGCAATGGTGATGCAGGAAGCGCGTCAGCGACGCCGCGCCGAGTCCGATCACGAGCGCCGTGCGCGGCCACTCCTCGGCGTCGCGCAGCAGCAGGCCCGCCATCATCTCGCGCGTGTAGGCGAGTTCGAGCGCGTTGGGGCGGCGGATGCGCATCGCGCCCTGGACCCACTCGGAGCCGAAATGCAGGTAGCGGACGCCGCCGTCTTCGCTGATGTCGATCGGGGTGCTCATGCCGTCAACCGCTTCAAGGCGTACAGCTGTTCGAGCGCCTCGCGCGGGCTGAGGCTGTCGGGATCGATGTCGGACAGTGCGGTGAGCGCCGGATGCGACAGCGGCTCGTCGTCCGCTTCGGGCAGTGCGGCGAACAGGTCGGCCTGCGGGCCGGCGCCGACTTCGCGGTTTTCCAGCGCGCGCAGACGGCGCTTGGCGTCGCGGATCACCGAGCCGGGAATGCCGGCCAGCGCCGCGACCTCGATCCCGTAGCTCTGGCTCGCGGGTCCTTCCTCGACGGCGTGCAGGAAGACGATGCGGTGCGCGTGCTCGACCGCGTCGAGGTGCACGTTGGCGCACTCGGGATAGTCGGCGTTGAGGCGCGTGAGTTCGAAGTAATGGGTGGAGAAGAGCGTGAGGCAGCGGTTCTTCTCCAGCAGGTGGCGTGCGATCGCGAAGGCCAGCGCGAGGCCGTCGAAGGTCGAGGTGCCGCGGCCGATCTCGTCCATCAGCACGAGGCTCTGGTCGGTGGCGCCGTGCAGGATCGCCGAGGCCTCGGTCATCTCGACCATGAAGGTCGAGCGGCCCGACGCGAGGTCGTCAGAGGCGCCGATGCGCGTGAAGATCGCATCGAGCGGACCGATGCGCGCGGCCTGCGCGGGCACGAAGGCGCCGACGTGGGCGAGCAGCGCGATGAGCGCGACCTGGCGCATGAAGGTCGATTTACCGCCCATGTTCGGGCCGGTGATCATCTGCATGCGGCGCGTCGGTGCGAGGCTGCAGTCGTTGGCGATGAAATTCTCGACCTGGCGCTCGACCACCGGGTGGCGGCCGCCGACGATGTCCATGCCGGGCTGGTCCGAGAACTGCGGGCAGACGTAGCCGTAGCGCACGGCGGCCTCGCCGAAGGCGCCGAGGCCGTCGAGGCAGGCGAGGGAGCGGGCGATGTGCTGAAGTTTCGGAATGTGGGCGGCGAGGTCTTCGAGCAAGGCCTCGTAAAGCATCTTCTCGCGCGCGAGCGCGCGCTCCTGCGCGAACAGCGCCTTGTCCTCGAAGGCCTTCAGTTCGGGGGTGATGTAGCGTTCGGCGTTCTTCAGCGTCTGGCGGCGGCGGTAGTCGTCGGGCACCTTGGCGGCGTTCGCATGGCTGACCTCGATGTAGAAGCCATGCACCTTGTTGAACTCGACCTTCAGGTTCGCGATGCCGCTGCGTTCGCGCTCGCGCGCCTCGAGCGCCATCAGGAACTCGCCGCAGTTGGTCTGGATGCCGCGCAGTTCGTCGAGCTCGGCATCGAAGCCGGTGGCGATGACGCCGCCGTCGCGCACCGCCGCGGCAGGTTCGGGGGCGACCGCGCGCACGAGGAGATCGAGGGCGGCTTCCGGTATGCCGAGCCCGGCCGCGAGTTGGGCGAGCAACGCGGATTGCGGACGGCCGAGCGCGTCGTGCAGCTCGGGCAGGCGCGCGAGGCTGTCGCGCAGCGCGGCGAGATCGCGCGGGCGGGCGCTGCGCAGCGCGATGCGCGCCGTGATGCGGTCGACGTCCGCGACGCCGCGCAGGGCCTGGCGGGCGTTCGCGAGCATGCGCGCATCGCCGGTGTCGTTGCCGATCAGCTCGCTGACGGCGCCGTGGCGCGCGGCGGCGTGGTGTCGGTCGCGCAGCGGGTGATGCAGGGCGTGGCGCAGCCAGCGCGAGCCCATGCTGGTCACGCACGAGTCCAGCAGCGAGAGCAGGGTGGGCGAGGGCTCGCCGCGCAGGGTCTCGGTGAGTTCGAGGTTGCGTCGCGTCGCCGCGTCGAGGCGGAGGTATTCCGATTCGCGCTCGACCTTGAGGCTGGTGACGTGTTCGAGGCTCTGGCGCTGCGTGCTGCGCGCGTAGTCGAAGAGGGCTGCGGCAGCACCCAGCGCGACCGGCATGGCTTCGACGCCGAAGCCGGTCAGGTCGCGCGTGCCGAAGTGGTTGGTGAGCAGCCGTTCGCCGGTTTCGCCTTCGAATTGCCAGTCGGCAAGGCGGCGCAACACCGGCGACAGCGTCTCGACCAGCGGCAGCGCGAGGCCGTCGGGCACCAGCACCTCGGCCGGACGCAGGCGTTCGAACTGGGCCTGCAAGTGTTCGGCGGGACATTCCATCACGCGCAGGTCGCCGTTCGCGAGGTTCAGCCAAGCGAGGCCGAGGACGCCGCGATGCAGGTTCGCCGCGAGCAGGAGCGAATCGGAGCGGTCGTCGAGGAGGGCCGCGTCGGTGAGCGTGCCCGGGGTCACGATGCGGCTGACGGCACGCTCCATGGGTCCCTTGGTGGCACCGGGGTCGCCGACCTGTTCCGCGATGACGACCGATTCGCCGAGCTTCACCAGCCGCGCGAGGTATTGCTCGACGGCGTGGAAGGGGACGCCGGCCATCTTGATCGGTCGTCCCGCGGACTGTCCGCGCGTCGTCAGTGTGATGTCGAGCAGTCGGGCGGCCTTCTCGGCATCCTCGAAGAACAGTTCGTAGAAGTCGCCCATCCGGTAGAAGAGCAGCGTGTCGGGGTGCTGCTGCTTGATCCGGAGGTACTGCACCATCATGGGAGTATGGCCGGCGAACTCGTCATCGTTCAGCGGCTTGGGTAATGTTTCTTTTTTCATTCAGTAGCTTGTCTGATTCTGTCGACGACTTCCCGATCGTCCTGCGTCATCTGTCGTCACGCTGGGGAGATCAGCCGGCCGGGTCTGGTCCGCGGCATCGATCTGGTGACGCGCCGTCGGCGGGAGGCGAAGCCATCCGGACGACGACGGCAAAGGTCGTATTGTCTTCGAAGACCACCCCGCACGCGAGCGCTGCATCAACGATGACGCATTCGACGCGACGGGTGCGCCGATTCGATGAGCGCGCGGCGTCGAAAACCGTGGATCTGCTGTCGCGTGCAGACAAGTGGCCTCCTGGCGACTCACGTAACTTGAGGGCGCATTACAGGAGGAGAGACATGCACGACACACAACAAAAGCGCTGGACGCTGACCGTTGCCTGCGCCAGCGCCGCAGGGCAGGTCGCCGCGATTTCCGGCTTCCTTGATCGTCAGGGCTGCTACATCAACGAGTTCTCGTGCTTCGACGACGACCTCAGCGATCGCTTCTTCGTGCGCTGCGTGTTCAGCCGCGAAACCGAGGGCGAGCGCGAGGGCGCGGTCGACGTGGCGACCCTGCGCCATGAGTTCGCGCCGCTGGCGAAGCGTTTCGACATGGACTGGGCGATGCACGCGCTGTGCGCGCGGCCCAAGGTCCTGATCATGGTGTCGAAGCTCGATCACTGCCTGCGCGACCTGCTCTATCGCTGGCGCATCGGGGAGCTGCCTATCGACATCGTCGGTATCGTGTCGAATCATCCCGACCTGGAATTCCTCGCCGCGGCCGATGGCCTGCCGTTCCACCATGTCCCCGTGACGGCCGAGACCAAGCCGCAGCAGGAAGCGAAGCTGATGGGGATCGTCGACGAGACGGGCGCCGAGCTGGTGGTGCTGGCGCGCTACATGCAGGTGCTGAGCGAGGACCTGTGCAGGCGTCTCGATGGTCGCGCGATCAACATTCATCATTCCTTCCTGCCCGGATTCAAGGGGGCGAAGCCGTATCACCAGGCGCATGCGCGCGGCGTGAAGCTGATCGGCGCGACGGCCCACTACGTGACGACGGACCTCGACGAGGGGCCGATCATCGAGCAGGTGGTCGACCGTGTGACGCACGCGCACAGTGCCGAACAGTTGCTCTCGGTCGGTCGCGACATGGAATGCCAGGCGCTCGCGCGGGCCGTGCTGTATCACGTCGAGCGTCGCGTCTTCCTCAACGGCACCCGTACGGTCGTCCTGCCCTGATCGTGTCGATTCCGTCGGTCGGCGTCTTGATGGCGCCGGCGGTGCGTATAGACTTCGACCAGAAACTACGACTTTCAGGGTATCTCGATGAGCAACGCGACTCCCGGCCACGGGCCGGGCCACTGGGCCGGGCGCGGCGGCGACGCGCCGATCCGCTTCGGCTTTCTCCTTGTTCCCGACTTCACGCTGATCGGCTTCGGCGCGGCGGTCGATCCCCTGCGTCTTGCGAACATGGTCGCGCGCAGGAAGCTGTATGAGTTCGTGACGATCACGATGGACGGCGAGCCGGTGCGTTCGAGTGCCGGCATCTGCGTTCAGCCCGACCATGCGGCGGCCGATGCGGGCGACCTCGACGGCGTCTTCGTCGTCGGCCCGAATCCGCTGCCGATCGCCGGCACCGAGCCGATCCAGCGCTGGCTGCGCACGCTCGCGGGCCGCGGCGTCGCGCTCGGCGGGGTGGATACGGGCAGTTATTTCCTCGCCTGCGCGGGGCTGCTCGACGGACATCGCAGCACGATCCATTGGGAGGACATGGATGCGCTGCTCGACCGTTTCCCGCGCCTGGTCGTGTCGAACAAGCTCTACGAGGTCGACCGCAACCGCTGCTCATGCAGCGGCGGCATCGCGCCAGTGGAGATGATGATCCACCTGATCGGCCTCGGCGGAGGAGGGCGCAAGGTGGCGAAGGCGGTGGCCGAGCTGCTGATCTACGAGTGCCGCGGCCCGGACGAGAAGCAGAAGACCTCGCTGCGCGACGTCTCCAACGCGTCGCATCCCAAGCTCGTCGAGGCGATCAAGCTGATGGAGTGCAACATCGAGGAACCGCTGTCGATGGAGGAACTGGCGGCGCACATGCAGTTCTCGGCGCGCCAGCTCGAACGCCTTTTCCGCGAGACGCTCAACTGCACGCCGCGGCAGTACTACCTGCAGATCCGCCTCGAGCGCGCGCGCCAGCTTCTTACGCGCACCAACCGTCCGATCGCCGACATCGTGATGGCCTGCGGATTCGTGTCCTTCGCGCATTTCTCGCATCGCTACCACGCCGGCTTCGGCATCTCGCCGAGCGCCGAGCGCCGGCGTCACACTGGAGACGCGGCAGGGTCGGCCAAGCCGGCCTGAGTCCCGTCACGCCCTCGGTTCCCCTCTCCCACGGTCGTTCCGCGACCGGGTTGCGCGCCTCCGGCCGGTTTCGGCCGGAGGTTTTTTTACGTCGTTTTCACGAAACAGACTGTCGGCAGCCGGATATCAACGCGGGACGCCCGTCACTAGGATAGGGTTAAATACAGCCGGTCTGGCGGCGGTACCGAGCGCGGTCTTGCGTGACGAGCCATGCCAGCAGTGCAGGATGACCAGGGAGCGGGTACACAAAGACTCCCGGCATCACCGCATCGCCCCTTCGGGGGCGAAGCGGCAAAACAAATACAAGACAGCAAGGCCACACAAAGGAGGCAGTACGATGGAGTACGGAACAGCGAGAATCCCGCACGACAAGCGGGAATACGGGTTCGTCGACACGGTATTCACGTGGTTCGGATCCGGGGTCAACACGGGATCGTGGGTTTTCGGCGGCATGGCGGCCGCGCTCGGGATGTCGTTCGTGTGGTGGTACAGCGCCGTGTACCTGCCGCTGATGATGATCCCGTGGGCGATGGTGGCGTGGATCGGGTGGAAGCACGGGGCGTCCACGGTGACGTCGACGATTCCCGCGCTCGGCGTGAAGGGCGCGCGCTTCATGGGCATCGGCGAATTCCTCGGGCTGATCGGCTGGCCCAGCATCAACACCTTCATCGCCGCGATCTCGCTGACGCACGTGTTCCACGCGATGTTCGACTGGCCTGCCTATGGTTCGCCGGGTTCCACCTGGCCGCTGGTCGCCGGCATCCTCGTGACGGCGCTGCTGCAGGGCATCATCGTGTGCATCGGCCACAGTGCGATCAAGTACCTGGAATGGCTGGCGGTGGTGCTGTTGCTCGTGCTCGGCATCTGGGAGACGAAGGTCGTGCTCGAGCATTGGGACTACGACAAGATCGCGAACTTCACCCTGCCGGCGGCCCAGCATTCGCCGGCGTTCTACATCGATCTGGCGTTCGGGTTCTGCTGGGGCTGGGCGCAGATCTGCGACTTCTCGCGTTTCTCGAAGAGTTCCGCCTCGGCCACCGTCGGCAGCTGGCTGGGCGTGAACCTGGGGCAGGGGTGGTTCATGCTGGTCGGTGCGATCGGCGTCATCGGCGTCGTCCTCGAAACGGGCGTCTTCGATCCGAACAACGCCGACCCGAGCTCGACCATCGCTTCGCTCGGCCTGGGCATGGTGGCCTTCCTCGTGGTCTTCTTCGCCACGGTGAGCACCAACGTCACGGTTCTTTACGGTGCGGGGATGGGACTGGTCGGGGCTGCACGCACGTCGAATCCGCGCAAATTCCTGTACTTCATCGCGATCCTGCAACTGGTGATGTGCTTCCTGCCGCTGGTGTTCGACAGCTTCATCCACTACTTCGAGTTCTTCCTCGGCATCGTGGGCGGCGTTTTCATCCCCTTGTGGACCCTCGTCGTACTCGATTATTTCGTGGTGCGGCGGGCGCGCGTGCGCGACGAGGATCTCTTTGCCGGCGAGGACCGTCTCGGGCGCACGCTGAGTGCGCTGGGCGACTGGAACATCTGCGGGTGGGTCGCAATGATCGCCGGACTGGCGGTGTTCTATCTGCTGCACTACGGGTTCAAGGAAATCGCCATCGTCACGACGGCCTCGCTGCCCGCCATTGCGGTCACCGCGGTGGCCTACCTGCTGCTGGTTGCGGTGAAGGGCGTCCCGGCACAGTCGCGGGTGATGAAACGCGCCTGAGCAGCATTGATTGACAGACTCGGCCCGACACACGACTGCCGGCAGGGCAGGTGGTCGGGCCGGCACGAGGAGACGAATGAATGAAGAGTGTTCACATTTCCGAGCTCGCCTGGCCGGAATACGATGCCCGGGTCCGCGACGGCCGGACCCCGGTCTTGATCCCGGTCGGCGCGCTCGAGCAACACGGCCCCCACATGTCGATGAACCCGGACGTGCTGCTTCCCACCGCCATCTCGGAACGGGTCGCGGAGCGCATCGGCGCACTCGTCGCGCCGCCCATCGCCTACGGCTACAAGTCGCAGCAGAAGAGCGGGGGCGGCAACCACATGCCGGGGACGACCAGTCTCGACGGCATGACGGTGACCTGCACGATCCGCGACGTGCTCAAGGAACTCGCGCGCCACGGTGTGCGCCGCACGGTGCTGGTCAATGGCCATTACGAGAATTCGGCCTTCATCGTCGAGGGGGTCGATCTCGCACAACGGGAATTGCGCTGGGACGGCATCCGCGATTTCTCCACGGTCGTCCTGTCGTATTGGGATTTCGTGACCCAGGAGGCGATCGACGCGATCTACCAGGGCGAGTTTCCGGGTTGGGCGGTCGAACATGGGGGCGTGCTGGAGACTTCGCTGATGCTTCATCTGCATCCGCAGCTCGTGGATATGGAAAAGGTCTGCGACCACGCGCCGGCGCAATTCCCGCCCTATGACTTCTTCCCGATCAAGCCCGAATGGACTCCGGCTTCCGGTTGCCTGTCATCGGCGAAGCGCGCGAGCGCACAGCATGGCGAAACCTTGCTGAAGGTTTGCGTCGACGGCATCAGCACGGAATTGATGTCCGCCTTCGAGTGATCCTGCCGCGGCGCGCCGCCCGGGCGTCGTCGCTGAATTGAAATCGACCCTGTCTGCGTCATGCGACGACGCAGGCAGGGCCGATTGCCGTTTACGCCCCGCACCCGTCCGCAATTCGTCGTGATCGCCGGGAGCCCGTATTGGCCCCGCTCCGCTGATCCAACGATGGGTTGCCGAACTCCAATTATCCGCTGATTTTCGACTGCCGGCCCGATGTCGTCAGCACGACAAGGCGCGTCGATATCAGGAAATGCGTCGGGGCTGCGCATTTCCATACTTGCCTCCACCTGATCCCGAAAAGTACAGCAACAAATCGGCCGGATCAGTCAGGGTGCGCCGCAGGCGCTTGCGACTCGAGTTTGAAGAGGAGGGATTTGCGCAGATCGATTCGCGTGTCGAGCAAAAACATTCCGGATGGCCCATTGAGAACTGCAAAAGCAGTCGCGCCACGGTAATCAAAACAATGAATTAACACCAAAGGAAAGCGAATGAAGAGCATTGGACGGAAATCCGGCTCCGCCTTTATTGCGGGCTGCTGTGTCGCTCTAGGGATGGTCGCAGCGAAAAATGCGTTCGCCACGGAAAGCTGGCAGAACACCAACGTGACCGTCGGGTATACGACGGAATCCAAATTCGATCCCGTCTTCGGCACCGGCACGGCCGACAAGAAATTGACGACCGTGCGCCTCGAACATTTCGGCGTGCATGAATACGGCGACAATTATTTCTTCTTCGATACCTATCATGGCAAGGAAGTCGGCAGCTTTTTCGGCTTCGGCGCAGGTTCCTTCGGGGAGCAGACCAAGGACCAGTATTTCGGCGTGTGGAATCCGCGGCTGAGCCTCTCCAAGATCACCGGCGCGAATCTCTCGTTCGGATTCATTGCGGACGTGAATCTCGCGGCGCGCCTCGAACGGGGTTCCTATGCGAATTTCCGTGCGAACAATTTCGGCGTTGCCTTCGACCTGAAAGTGCCGGGTTTCAGCTTCTTCGAAACCGACTTCTACGCACGCAGCGCGAGGTTTACCGGGGACGGAGGAAAGGACATCCACACGCTGTTCTGGCGCACGTTCGCGATGCTGCCGTTCGAGATCGGCGGGTTCAAACTCACCTGGTCGCCGTTGCTGCTCGTGAACTTCAACAACAAGCAGCGCGACAACACCATCTTCGTTCAGCCCGACCTGTGGCTGAAACTCAACAAGCATTTCGACATCGGCTATCGGCACGAATACGCGACGTACAAGAAGACGCCTGGCGAAGGCGGGGGTACGTACTCGCGCACCACGCCGACGCTGCAGGTGCGTTGGAACTTCTGATTTTCCGCCGACCACGATCGGCCGCCGCCGCATGCAGGTTGACGGCCGATTGCCAATGTATTCCGAAGATTCGTCGTCTGGTCAGGAGAGCTGCCGCAGCCGCCGCGGCCTGCCGATCCGTTCGTGCCAAAGGAGATCGAAATGAAAGAGGAAGACAAGAACCTGCAGTCGCCGTTCCGCCGTCGCTTCCTGCAGGGCAGCAGCGCCCTCGCAGTCGGCAGCGCATTGCCACTGTCGCTCGTGTCCGCGAACAGTAGTGCGCAAAGCGCCGGTCAGCCGCGTACGCTGACCATGCTGGCGTGGTACGGCCATGCCGAGCCGGACATCGTTGCCGAGTTCGAGGCCAAGTACAACGTCAAGGTGAAGCCGAAGTACTACACCGGCGGCGACAACATGCTGGCGCTGATCTCGCAGTCGCCGGCCGGGACCTACGACCTGATCCTGTCCGACGCGGAGTACGTGCCGCAGCTGCGCAAGGCGGGCTACCTCGAGCGGCTCGAGGCGAAGGACTACGCGTTCGACGACTATTTCCCCGAGTTCCAGAAGTTTCCCGGGCACTGGGACGGCAACGACCTGTACGCCGTGATGGTCCGCTTCGGCTTCCTCGGCGTCGCGTACAACACCGATGCGGTGCCGGAGAGCAAGGCGCGCTCGTTCAAGGTGTACTGGGACCCGGCCTACAAGGGCAAGGTGGGGCACTTCGACTGGTATCTGCCGAACATGGGCGAGATGAGCCTGTACGCGGGCCACAAGGCGCCCTACAAGCTCGAGGCGGACCAGTTCTCGAAGCTCAAGACCGTGATGAAGAGCCTGCGTCCCCAGGTCGCCGGCTTCTTCGACTACGGCGGCACCTTCAGCGGCCTGAAAAACGGGCAGCTCCAGCTGGTGTGCGGCATCGGCGACTGGATCACCGGCACGCTCGCGCGCTCGGGGGCGAAGGTGAGCTCGGTCGTTCCGGACGAGGGCGGCCTGCAGTGGACCGAGTCCCTGTCGATCGGCAAGGGCACGCGCAACCGTGACCTCGCCAACGCGTTCATCCAGTACATCACCTCCGCACAGGGTCAGGTGAAGTCCGCGAAGATGGCGGCGTATCCGGCGCTGATCCCGAACCGCAAGGGCTGGGAGCTGCTGGGGCAGAGCGATCCGGCCGAGGCGCGCCGGCAGGGCATGGTGTTGCAGGGGCACAATGTGATGGACGACATCCGCTCCGGGAAAATCGTCTTCCGCCAGCTGCCCGTGCAGCAGAGTATCGAGGACTGGAACGACTTCTGGTCCGAGTACAAGGAAAAAGCCTGACCCTTCCCGCTTCGCCGGACGGGTCGCGGGCCCGTCCGGCGGCATCCCGGAGCCATCGCCATGTCGTCGAATTCCAGCCGTCGGAGGTGGCCGCTGTTGCTGCCACCGCTGCTGTGGCAGCTGACCTTTTTCCTGCTGCCGCTGCTTTTCCTTTTCGTCATCTCGTTCTGGAGTGTCGTCAATTTCCGGCTGGAACCGGACATGACCCTCAAGAACTGGGACTTCATGCTGAGCCGCAGCTCCTTCTGGTCGGCCTACGGCCATACGTGGTCCCTGGCGCTGGGCGCGGCGGTCGTCACGACCTGCTGTTCCTTTCCTGCGGCCTGCAGCCTCGCGTTCACCGTGTCGGAGCGCACGCGCAAGCTCGCGCTGATGTTCCTGGTGGTGCCGTTCTTCACCAGCTACCTGGTGCGCGTGTATTCGTGGCAGGCCTTCCTCGCGGACAACGGCATCGTCAATGCCTTGCTCGCGCTCGTGGGCCTGGACGGGCTGCCGATGCTCAATTCCGACTTCGGTTCGCTCGTCGGCTACGTGACGCTGGCGCTGCCGCTCGTGACGCTGGTGCAGACGATGGGGCTGGCGCAGATCGACCGCAACCTGATCGAAGCGGCGCATAACCTGCGCGCCGGGCCGGTGCGGACGCTGTTCGAGGTGATCATGCCGCTGGCGAAACCCTCGCTGGTCGTGGGGGCGCTCTTCGCGTTCATCCTCGCCTTCGGTGATTTCGTCGCGCCCACCTATCTCGGCGGCGGTGCACCGCCGACGCTGAGCAACCTGATCATCGACACCACCAAATCCGGCCAGCAGTGGCCGCGTGCCGCGGTGGTCGCGATCGTGATGATCCTCACCCTCGTCGTCACCTCCCTTGCGGCGGTGCGGCTTGCCTACGGGAGGCGCAAATGATGCTGAGACTCGGCCGCTGGTTCGGGTGGGCTTATACGGGCTACACCTTCCTTTTCATCCTGGCGCCGATCGCCGCCAGCCTGGTGTTCTCGTTCAACGCGGATCGCTTCCCGTCCTTGCCGCTGAAGGGATTCACGACGGAATGGTATGGCGGAACCTTCACCGATCCGCTGGTCATCGAGGCGTTCCAGCGCAGCGTGATGGTGTCGATCCCCGTGGCGCTGCTGTCGACGATCCTCGGCTTCTGCGCGGCCTACTGCGACTTCCGCTTCGATTTCCGCGGCAAGTCGCTGTTCAGCCTGCTGATGCTGCTGCCGCCGACGATCCCCGCCGTCATCATGGGGCTGGGGATGCTGTCCTACCTCTCCCGCATGAGCCTCGCCGGGGAGGTCTGGGCCGTGCTGATCAGCCACGTCGTCATCGCCTTGCCCTTCGCGATGGCGATGATCCGGCTGCGTCTGGCGCAGATGGACAGCGCGCTGGAGGAGGCCTCGTGGAACCTGCGGGCGTCCCCGGCGCAGACCCTGTGGTACGTCGTCCTGCCCTTCTGCAAGCAGAGCCTGGTCGCCGCCTTCCTGATCACCGCGGCGGTGTCTTTCGACGAATTCGCCGTCGCGTGGTTCGTGTCGGGCCTCAACGAGACGGTTCCGGTGCGCGTGCTGGTGTTCCTGCAGGGGCAGGTCAGTCCCGTGATCAACGCGATCGGCACGGCGGTATTCACCTCCTCGATCTTCCTGGTTGCAATCGGAATGGCCTTTTCCGGCATGGGCAAGGCGAAACGCGCAGCCGCCGAGGCCCCCGCTCAGCCGGCAGCAGGTGCGCTGGTCTCCAACAACGGTTTGTCTTTGTGAGAGTGATCATGAGTGAAGCACTGGTAGAGATCGATCGCGTATCGAAGAGGTTCGGCGACTACACGGCGGTGACCGACACCTCGTTCAGCATCGGCGAGGGCGAATTCCTCGCGATCATGGGTTCGAGCGGCTGCGGCAAGACGACCATGCTGCGCATGCTGGCGGGGCTGGAGGAGCCGAGCGAGGGGGAGATCCGCCTCGAGGGCCGGTCGCAGAAGGGTCTGCCGCCGTGGCGGCGGGACCTGCCGCTGGTGTGGCAGAGCCTCGCGCTCTTCCCCTTCCTGAGCGTGCTCGACAACGTCGGCTTCGGCCTGAAGATGCGCGGCGTCGCGAAAGCGGAGCGCGATCGGCGCTCGCTGGCGTGGCTGCACAAGCTGGAGCTCGGCGAGTTCGCGAGCCGCAACGTGATGCAGCTCTCGGGCGGTCAGCGGCAACGCGTCGCGCTGGCGCGGGCGCTCGTCACCGAGCCCAAGGTGCTGCTGCTCGACGAGCCGCTGAGCGCGCTCGACGCCCACCTCAGCGTGCGCATGCAGGCCTTGCTGCGCTCCCTGCAGCGCGAGCTGGGCATCACCTTCGTGTATGTCACGCACAGCCAGACCGAGGCCTTCTCGATGGCCGACCGCGTCGTGATCATGAGCCGCGGCAAGGTGGAGCAGATCGGCTCGCCACAGGCGATCTACCGTCACCCGGCGAACCGCTTCGTCGCCGAATTCATCGGCAACGTGACGATCCTGCGCGGGAGCGTCGCGGAAGTCGGGGAACAGGCGGTGCGGCTGAACACGGCGACCGGGGGGATGAGCGTGTCGCGCGGCAACTTCGCGGGTTCGCACGGGGCGCAGGCGGACTTCTACGTCAATGCCGACCAGATCGCGATCGGCGACGAACCACGGCACGAGAACCACGTGCGTGCGCGTTTCCTGAGCCACAAGTTCATCGGCAACATGGTCACGCTGTTCCTGGAGGTGCCCGGCATCGAGGACGACCTCAAGGTCATCCTGCCCGAAAGGACCTACGACTGCCTCGGCATGCAGCCGGGCGACTCGGTCGTGGCGTCCTGGCCAGCTGCTGCGGCGCACTTTTTCGGCGGCGCCGCCTGACCCCGGCGGGCCGCGTTCCGTGCGCATTTTCGCCGTCGTCGTTTTCACGCAAACGCCCGTCGAAGTGCGGAAATTGGCGGCCCCGTCCCTTCTCTAGCATGGACTCACGTTGTCGGTGCGCAAGTTCTTAGGCGACCGGCGATGGTATCCGGAACACCCCACCACATATAACAGGAGCGGATGGACATGACGAATCTGGTTACCGGCATTCAGTCGATCAAGGAGATGAAGGACCTGCTGCGCATCGAGAACGGCGAGAAGGTGAAGCACACGTTCTCCGAGCAGGAGTTCCACAACCGCCAGGCGAAGCTGCGCGCTTACATGGCGGCCAACGACATCGACGCAGTGCTGTTCACGTCGATGCACAACATCAACTACTACAGCGACTTCCTGTACTGCTCGTTCGGCCGTCCCTACGGCCTCGTCGTGACGCAGGAGAAGGTCGTCTCGATCAGCGCCAACATCGACGGCGGCCAGCCGTGGCGTCGCACGGTGGGCGACTACAACGTCGTCTACACCGACTGGCGCCGCGACAACTACTTCCGCGCGATCCAGCAGGAGATCCCCAACAAGGGCCGCGTGGGCGTCGAGTACGACCACATCCCGGTCGATCGCCTGGAGAAGCTGAAGGCGGCGTTGCCGGCGGTCGCGCTGACCGACATCGGCGCACCGACGATGCGCATGCGCATGGTCAAGTCGGCCGAGGAAATCGCGCTGATCAGGCACGGCGCGCAAGTGTGCGACGTCGGCGGCGCAGCGCTGGCGGCGGCGGTGCATGAAGGCGTGCCCGAGCATGAAGTCGCACTCGCCTCCACGCAGGCGATGGTGCGCGAGATCGCCAAGCGCTTCCCCGATTCGGAACTGATGGACACCTGGACCTGGTTCCAGTCCGGCATCAACACCGACGGCGCGCACAACCCGGTCACGACACGCAAGGTGCAGAAGGGCGACATCCTGTCGCTGAACTGCTTTTCGATGATCTCGGGCTACTACACGGCGCTCGAGCGCACGATGTTCTACGATCATTGTGACGACGCCTCGCTCAAGCTGTGGGAAGTGAACGTCAAGGTGCACGAGGCCGGCCTCAAGCTCGTGAAGCCGGGCGTGCGCTGCTGCGACGTGGCCGCCCAGCTCAATGAGATCTTCGCCGAGCACGGCCTGCTGCAGTACCGCACCTTCGGTTACGGCCACTCCTTCGGCGTGCTGTCGCACTACTACGGCCGCGAGGCGGGCCTCGAATTCCGCGAGGACATCGACACGGTGCTCGAGCCGAACATGGTCGTGTCGATCGAGCCGATGATCATGCTGCCCCAAGGCATGCCCGGCGCGGGCGGCTACCGCGAGCACGACATCCTCGTCGTGACCGAGAACGGCGCCGAAAACATCACCGGCTTCAAGTACGGGCCGGAGCACAACATCATCCGCCGCTAAGTCGACGGAATCAGGCCTGTCGCGCCCGCGGCAGGCCGCCAAAACAAATGACTGCCCCGCAAGAGGGCGGCGATCACACCGGAGACACGCTCATGAAAAAAAGCCGCAGGGTCTCGTCCTAGAGCACCCTTCGCGTCGATCCCCAAGAGGTCGCTGACGACCCGCCTTCCGTGCCGCACCGTTGCGGCAGGAGCGACGCTGCCTGATCACCCGGATTCAACCTCCCGCGCGCCCGTGCCTTTCGGGCCCGCCGTGGCTTGCCGTGCGCGTCGGACGGATTCACACCTGGTTTCGTGGAGACAACATGAATACACAACAAGCCGTACTGAGCGGGTTCGCCGTGGATAGCGAACAGCGACTCGTGCGTCGCGCCGCCGCCGGAAGCTTCATCGGCAATTTCGTCGAATGGTTCGACTACGCGGCCTATGGCTATCTCGCCACCATCATCGCCGCGGTGTTCTTTCCCAGCGAGGACCGTGCGACGGCATTGATGTCGACCTTCGCCGTGTTCGCGATCTCGTTCTTTGTGCGCCCGATCGGAGGGGTGATCTGGGGTCACATCGGCGACCGTATCGGTCGTCGCGATGCCCTTTCGCTGTCAATCCTGATCATGTCGGGGTCGACTTTCCTCATAGCCTTTCTGCCCAGTTACGAGATGGTCGGCATCTGGGCACCGGTTCTCCTGTTAGTCGTCCGCCTGGTGCAGGGGTTTTCGGCGTCGGGTGAATACGCCGGCGCTTCGGCCTTCATCGCGGAGTACGCACCGCCGAAGAAGCGTGGCCTGTACACCAGCCTGGTCCCCGCCAGCACGGCGGCTGGGCTTCTGTTCGGCTCGCTGCTCATCGCGTGGATGCATACGGTGCTGACGACCGAGGAAATGCATTCGTGGGGCTGGCGCCTGCCTTTCCTGCTCGCCGCGCCTTTCGGCCTGGTCGGCCGCTGGATCCGCTCCAACCTCGAGGACACGCCGGCGTTCCGCGCGATGGAATCGAAGCACGCGCACAAGGAAGCTGCGCCGATCGGACTGCTGCTTACCCGCTACCGCCGGACGGTGCTCGTCGCGCTCGGCGTTTCCAGCTTGAACGCTGTCGGTTTCTATGTGCTGCTGTCGTACATGCCGACCTACCTCAGCACGGAGCAGGGGCTGAGCGAGGCGGCGTCCTTCCGGGCAGCGACGATCTCGCTGACGGCCTACATCGGGTTCATCTTCCTGATGGGCAAGCTATCCGACATGTTCGGGCGCAAGACGATGCTGGTCTTCGCGTCGGTGAGTTTCATGGCCATGAGCGTCACGCTGTTCGAGGCGCTGCCGGGGGCCAGTTTCGAGATGATGCTGGCCATCCAGATCATGTTCGGGCTCTT
Organism: Aromatoleum tolulyticum; assembly: GCF_900156155.1. GTDB lineage: Bacteria > Pseudomonadota > Gammaproteobacteria > Burkholderiales > Rhodocyclaceae > Aromatoleum > Aromatoleum tolulyticum. The sequence goes on along the minus strand of NZ_FTMD01000009.1, from coordinate 38,283 downwards.
GCTCGCGATGAACGACGGCACGCTCGCGTGCTTCCTCGCCGAGAGCTTCCCGACCACGGTGCGCTACAGCGGCTTCGCGTTGAGCTTCAACCTTGCGAACACGCTTTTCGGCGGCACCGCCCCGTTCGTCTGCACGTGGCTGATCAAGAACACCGGCAACCCGTTCGCGCCGGCCTGGTACCTGGTCGGCGCCGCGGTCGTGTCGCTGGTCGCGATCCTCGCAACGCGCGCGCACTCGGGCGAGGACTTCATCGAAGCGAGAAGCTGAGCGGGAATCGCGTCGCTGCCGGAGAAGCACAGGTCGCAGGCCGGCAAGCGACGCGCAGGCCGACTGCCTATGTACGATCCACGTCACCGGCCCGGCGCCGGTGACGCCCCAGTCCCACAGAGACCCCAGCCATGAAATTCATCACCGCTTCCTCCGCCGCATCGCCGGCCGGACCGTATTCCCCGGCCGTGCAGGCCGGCAACCTGCTCTTCGTCTCGGGACAGATCCCGCTCGCCGCCGACGGGTCGGTCGCCGGCGAGGACATCACGACGCAGACCCGCCAAGTGTTTGCGAACCTCGAAGCGATCCTTGCGCAAGCGGATGCCGGCCTCGCGCACGTCGTCAAGACGACCGTGTTCCTGAAGGATCTCGGCGACTTCGCCGATATGAACGCGGTGTACGCCGAGGCCTTCGGCGAGCACCGCCCGGCGCGCTCGACGGTGCAGGTCGCGAAGCTGCCGCGCGACGTGCGCGTCGAAATCGAGGCGATTGCCGTCTTGGGCTGATCGGCGGCCGACGAACAGGTTGCGCTCGTCGTTATTGCTGGCACCCGTCACGTAGCCGTCGGCATGCACCACATTGACCAAGTAACGGTTCGCGCCCTTCGAGGTGCCGGTCCAGTCGCCACCGTCGGTCGGATAGAAGCCGACTTGGATATCCACCGGGCCGGACTTGTACTGGAACTTCGCGCCCAGGTTGTGGACATCTTCCAGTCCGACTCCGGCGGTTGCGCAGTGTTGTGACAGGTGTATTTACAGTTTCCCTCCTACCTACTTCTCCGGCAGGGTCTGCGCTACCGCGAGCAGATCGGCGAGCGTCGTGTCGGGCAGCGTGATCAGCGAGATCATCGGGATGCCGGGCTGGCCGAAGCGGGCCTTGTGCATGAACTCCCACGGATTCTCGCGCGCGATGGTGCCGACGTATTCCGGGGTCTCGGGCGTCTTGAAGTTCAGCGTCTTGCCGTCGAAACCGTGGCACACCGCGCAGATGGTCTGGTAGGTCGGCGCGCCGCGGCCCGGTTCGCCGCGCGACTTCCGCGTCGCCCGATCGATGTGCTGGTCCATGTCGATCTGCCCGAGGCTCACGAAGAGCGCCAGTTTCTCCATCTCGCCGCGGCCGATCATCGCCTCCGTATAGCGGTGATTGTCATCGCTGATGATCTTGAGGATCGCCTTCGGATCGGCGCCGACCATCGCGCGCAGGCCCTTGATGCCGGTGTAGTGGGAGCCCTTGCCGTAGGCCCCGTCTGCGCCCTTGTAGTCCCAGCCGTGGCACTCCTTGCAGCGCCAGGTCGCCTCGCCCTTCTGCTTGCCGCTGGCGGGATAGGCCGGATGCGTCTCGGCCGGCAGTTCCTTGCCGAGCACCTTGCCCCAGTTGTCGTAGAGTTGCCCGCCGCGCGCGATGTCCCACACCTGGCTGCGCGCTTGCTCCGAATCGGCCGAGGTGGTCATTGGTACGACCAGCACGACTGTGGCCGCCAGGCCGCGCATGATGCCTACGGCGAGTCCTGATGGATGTCGCTTCATATTCCCCTCCATTGGGTATGGTCATGATGCAAACGGCACACGTCGCTAATCATTTCTAGCACGCGGACCGGTGGGAGGACAGAAGCGTGTCCGGACGATGAGCGACCGGATCCAGGGACTGTCCGAATGGGCTGGGGCGCGACATCATCCCCGTGGACTTTGGCATTGACGACGTTCGTGCCGTTGCACGGCAGCTCGCCGCTTGTTTGTGCACAAGACGCGCGAGTCCTTCCCGCCGGTCCGTATCAAGCAAACGCGTGACGGATACAGGCAAAAGCGTCGCGGCCTAACTTCCTAACATCTCCTCCCATGAAGCCGCCATCCGTTGCGGCCGCTGTCGGCGACGACAGTCCCAACCAGAGGAGACACGCTGCATGTTCGCAATGACCGACCGTATTGCCGATTTCGACGACGAGCTGAAGGCTGCGATGGATGGCGAGTTCGAGCGCCAGGAGTCGCACATCGAGCTGATCGCCTCCGAGAACTACACCAGCCCGCGCGTGCTCGAGGCACAGGGCAGCGTGCTCACCAACAAGTACGCCGAGGGCTACCCGGCGAAACGCTACTACGGCGGCTGTGAGCACGTGGATGTGGTCGAGCAGCTCGCGATCGACCGCGCGAAACTCCTCTTCGGCGCGGACTACGCCAATGTGCAGCCGCACTCGGGCTCGCAGGCGAACGCCGCGGTGTACATGGCGCTCCTGGAGCCGCACGACACGGTGCTGGGCATGAGCCTCGCGCACGGCGGCCACCTCACGCACGGCGCCAAGGTGAACTTCTCCGGCAAGCTCTACAACGCGGTGCAGTACGGCCTCGACGAGGCGACCGGCGAGATCGACTACGCCCAGGTCGAGGCGCTCGCGCGCGAGCACAAGCCCAGGATGATCGTCGCGGGCTTCTCCGCCTACTCGCGCGTGGTCGACTGGAAGCGCTTCCGCGACATCGCCGACCAGGTCGGCGCCAAGCTCTTCGTCGACATGGCCCACGTCGCGGGCTTGGTGGCCGCGGGCCTGTACCCCAACCCCATCCCCTTCGCCGACGTCGTCACCACCACCACCCACAAGACCCTGCGCGGCCCGCGCGGCGGCCTGATCCTCGCGCGTGCCAACGCGGAGCTCGAGAAGAAGCTCAACGCCGTGGTGTTCCCCGGCATCCAGGGCGGTCCGCTGATGCACGTCATCGCCGCCAAGGCCGTGGCGTTGAAGGAGGCGCTGCAGCCCGAGTTCCGCGCCTACCAGCAGCAGGTGGTGAAGAACGCCCGTGCGATGGCGGGCGTGTTCATCGAGCGCGGCTACAAGATCGTCTCGGGCGGCACCGATGATCACCTCTTCCTCGTCGATCTCGTCGCCAAGGGCCTCACCGGCAAGCAGGCCGACGCGGCGCTGGGCGCGGCGCACATCACGGTGAACAAGAACGCCGTGCCCAACGACCCGCAGTCGCCCTTCGTCACCAGCGGCATCCGCATCGGCACGCCCGCGATCACCACGCGCGGCTTCAAGGAGACGGAAGCGAAGGAACTCACGAACTGGATCTGCGACGTGCTCGACCACATCGACCGCGTTGACCAAATCGAGTCGGTGATCGCCGCGGTGCGCGAGAAGGCCCAGGCCTTGTGCGCGCGCTTCCCGGTCTATCCGGCCAGCCGCTGAGCGGCCACGGGAGCGACACGCCATGGCGATCAGCGTATTCGAGATGTTCAAGGTCGGGATCGGCCCGTCCAGTTCCCACACCGTGGGGCCCATGCGTGCCGCGCTGACCTTTGCGACCGGACTCAAGGAAGACGGCCTGCTGGCGCGCGTGCGCCGCGTCAAGGCCGAGCTCTACGGCTCGCTCGGCGCGACCGGCAAGGGCCACGGCAGCGACACGGCCGTGCTGCTCGGGCTCGAGGGCGAGGCGCCGGATCTCATCGACCCCGACACGGTCGCGGCGCGCCTCGCGCGCATCCGCGAGGCCAAGCGCCTGTCCTTGCTCGGCCTGCATCCGGTGGCCTATTGCGAGAAGACCGACCTCGTCTTCCTGCGCCGCCAGACGCTCCCGTTCCACCCCAACGGCCTGCGCCTGACGGCCTACGGCGAGGATGAGGTCGAGCTCGCGAGCCACGTGTATTACTCGGTCGGCGGCGGCTTCGTCGTGAACGAGGCGGCGGCCGGGGCGGACCGCATCGTCGAGGACCGCACCGAGCTGCCGTACCCCTTCCACAGCGCCGACCAGCTCCTCACCCAGTGCGCGGTGAACGAGCTCTCGATCAGCCAGCTGATGCTCGAGAACGAGAAGGCGTGGAGGAGCGAAGCCGAGACGAGGAACGGCCTGCTGCACATCTGGAAGGTGATGCAGGCCTGCGTGCGCCGCGGCTGCGAGATCGAAGGCACGCTCCCCGGCGGCATGAAGGTCAAGCGCCGCGCCGCGGCGATGCACCGCATGCTGTCCGCGGCGCCCGAAGCCTGCCTGCGCGACCCGCTCACGACGATGGACTGGGTGAACCTCTACGCGCTGGCGGTCAACGAGGAGAACGCCGCCGGCGGGCGCGTCGTCACCGCCCCCACGAACGGCGCGGCCGGGATCATCCCCGCGGTGCTGCACTACTACTACCGCTTCATCCCCGGCGCGACCGAGGACGGCGTCGTGCGCTTCCTCGCGACCGCCGCCGCGATCGGCATCCTCTTCAAGGAGAACGCCTCGATCTCGGGCGCCGAAGTCGGCTGCCAGGGCGAGGTCGGTGTGGCGTGCTCGATGGCCGCGGGCGCGCTCACCGAGGTGCTCGGCGGCACCCCCGAGCAGGTCGAGAACGCCGCCGAGATCGGCATGGAGCACAACCTCGGGCTCACCTGCGACCCGGTCGGCGGGCTGGTGCAGGTGCCGTGCATCGAGCGCAACGCGATGGGCTCGATCAAGGCGATCAACGCCGCGCGCATGGCGCTCCGGGGCGACGGCAAGCACTACGTGTCGCTCGACAAGGTGATCAAGACCATGCGCGACACGGGGCGCGACATGAAGGACAAGTACAAGGAAACCTCGCGCGGCGGGCTGGCCGTGAACGTCATCGAGTGCTGAAGATCAGGAGAACAGGGTCATGCAACATTACTCAGGATTCGGGCTCGTCAAGCACGCGCTCACCTACCACGAGAACTGGCAGCGCGCGTGGCGCAACCCGACGCCGAAGAAGAAGTACGACGTGATCGTCGTCGGCGGCGGCGGCCACGGGCTCGCCACCGCCTACTACCTCGCCAAGGAACACGGCATCACCAACGTCGCGGTGGTCGAGAAGGGGTGGCTGGGCGGGGGCAACACCGCGCGCAACACCACCATCGTGCGCTCGAACTACCTGTGGGACGAGGCCGCGTGGCTGTATGAGCACGCGATGAAGCTGTGGGAAGGGCTGTCGCAGGATCTGAACTACAACGTGATGTACTCCCAGCGCGGCGTCATGAACCTGGGGCACACCCTGCAGGACATGCGCGACATCCACCGGCGCGTGAACGCCAACCGCCTGAACGGCATCGACGGCGAGGTGCTCGACATCAAGCAGATTCAGGAGATCGTGCCGATCATGGACTGCTCGAAGCACACGCGCTACCCGATCATGGGCGCCTCGTGGCAGCCGCGCGGCGGCGTCGCCCGCCACGACGCGGTGGCCTGGGGCTTCGCCCGCGGCGCCGACGCGCTGGGCGTCGACATGCTGCAGCAGACCGAAGTCACCGGCATCCGCAAGAGCGGCAACAAGGTGCTCGGCGTCGAGACCACCCGCGGCTTCATCGCCGCCGACACGGTGGGCGTGGTCACCGCCGGCAACTCCGGCGTGCTCGCCAAGATGGCCGGCTTCCAGCTGCCGATCGAATCGCACCCGCTGCAGGCGCTGGTGTCCGAGCCGATGAAGCCCATCCTCGACACCGTCGTGATGTCGAACAAGGTGCACGGCTATGTGAGCCAGTCGGACAAGGGCGACCTCGTCATCGGCGCCGGCATCGACGGCTACAACGGCTACGGCCAGCGCGGCAGCTACTCGACCATCGAGCACACGCTGCAGGCGATCGTCGAACTCTTCCCGATGTTCTCGCGTGTGCGCATGAACCGCCAGTGGGGCGGCATCGTCGATACCTGCCCGGATGCGTGCCCGATCATCTCCGCGACCCCGGTCGGCGGCCTCTTCTTCAACTGCGGCTGGGGCACCGGCGGCTTCAAGGCGACCCCGGGCTCGGGCAACGTGTTCGCGGCGACGCTCGCCGCCGGCAAGCCGCACCCGCTCGCCGCCCCCTTCTCGATCGACCGCTTCATCAGCGGCAAACTCATCGACGAGCACGGCGCCGCAGGCGTCGCGCACTGACAGGAGCAGACCTCATGCTGCACATCTACTGCCCGCACTGCGCGGAATACCGCGAAGAGGAAGAGTTCCGCCCGAAGGGCGAGGCGCATATCGCGCGCCCGGTGGCGCCCGAAGCGGCGAGCGACGAGGAGTGGGGCACCTACCTCTTCTTCCGCAAGAACCCGCGCGGCCTGCACCACGAGCTGTGGTACCACGCCGCGGGCTGCCGCAAGTTCTTCAACGCCACGCGCGACACCGTGAGCTACCAGATCCTCGAAACCTACAAGGTCGGCCAGAAGCCTTCGGTGGTGGCCGGCCAATCGTCCAACAAGGGGGCGGCCAAATGAGCCAGCAGAACCGACTCGGCACGGGCGGGCGCATCGACCGCAGCCGTCCGCTGCGCTTCACCTTCAACGGCGTCGACTACCAGGGCTTCGCCGGCGACACGCTCGCGTCCGCCTTGCTCGCCAACGGCGTCGATGTCGTCAACCGCAGCTTCAAGTACTCGCGCCCGCGCGGCATCGTCGCGGCCGGCGCCGAGGAACCGAATGCGATCGTGCAGCTCGGCGCGAGCGAAGCCGCGCAGGTCCCGAACGTGCGCGCGACGCAACAGGCGCTCTACGGGGGGCTGGTGGCCGCGAGCACCAACGGCTGGCCCAACGTCGACCGCGACCTGATGGGCGTGATCGGCTCGGTCGGCGGCAAGTTCATGCCCCCGGGCTTCTACTACAAGACCTTCATGGCGCCCGCGTCGCTGTGGCCGAAGTACGAGAAGTACATCCGCAAGGCCGCGGGCCTCGGGCGCGTGCCGAAGGAAGCCGACCCCGACATCTACGACCACATCAACCGCCACTGCGACGTGCTGGTGATCGGCGCGGGCCCCGCGGGGCTGGCCGCAGCGCTCGCCGCGGCGCGCTCCGGCGCGCGCGTGATCCTGTGCGACGAGCAGGAAGAGATGGGCGGCTCGCTGCTCGACTCGCGCGAACTCGTCGACGGCCGGCCGGCTTCCGCCTGGGCCGCCGCGGTGCTCGCGGAGTTGGCGACCCTGCCCGAAGTGCTGGTGCTGCCGCGCACCACCGCCAACGGCTACCACGACCACAACTTCGTGACGCTGCACGAGCGTCGCACCGAACACCTCGCCGACCTCGCGCCGAGCCTCAACGGCCGCCGCCAGGTGCGTGCGCGCATGCACCGCGTGCGCGCCGGCGAAGTCATCCTCGCGACCGGCACGCACGAGCGTCCGCTGGTCTTCTCCAACAACGACGTGCCGGGCAACCTGGTGGCCGGGGCGGTATCGACCTACATCCGCCGCTACGCGGTCGTGCCGGGGCGCCGCCTGGTGCTGTCGACCGCCAACGACCACGCCTACCGCGCCGCGCTCGACTGGCATGACGCCGGGCGCGAGGTGGTGGCGATCGTCGATGCGCGCGAGCACCCCGAGGGCGATCTCGTCAATGAGGCACGTGCGCGCAACATCCGCATCATCCCCGGCTCCGCGGTGATCGAGGCGCAGGGCAAGAAGCGCGTGAGCGCGGTGCAGGTGGCGCGCATCGACATCGGCGGCTTCAAGGTCGCCGGCCGCGTCGAGACGCTCGCCTGCGACACGATCGCCACCTCCGGCGGCTACAGCCCGGTCGTGCATCTGGCGGCGCACACCGGCGCGCGCCCCGAGTGGCGCGACGACATTCTCGGCTTCGTCCCCGGCAAGGTGCCGGGCATGACCCCGGTGGGCGGCGTGCACGGCAAGGGCGCGCTCATCGAGGCGCTCGCCGACGGCGCCGCTGCGGGGACCGCCGCGGCGCAACGCACCGGTTTCACCGCCCCGGCAGTCGAGCTGCCCAAGGTCGCGAAGGTCCGCGAAGGCAAGGCCGCCGCGCTCTATCAGGTGCCGCACGTGAAACCCGCGATGCGCGCCCCGAAGCAGTTCGTCGATCCGCAGAACGACGTCACCGCGGCGGGCATCGAACTGGCCACGCGCGAAGGCTTCGAGTCGATCGAGCACGTCAAGCGCTACACCGGCATGGGCTTCGGCACCGATCAGGGCAAGCTCGGCAACATCAACGGCATGGCCATCGCGGCGCGCTGCCTCAAGCAGACGATCCCGCAGACCGGCACCACGGTGTTCCGCCCGAACTACACCCCGGTCACCTTCGGCGCCATCGCCGGGCGCAACTGCCGCGAGTTCTTCGACCCGCGCCGGTTCACCGCGCTGCACGCGTGGCACGTCGAGCACGGCGCGAAGTTCGAGGAAGTGGGGCAGTGGATGCGCCCGTGGTACTTCCCGCGCGGCAACGAATCCATGCATGAGGCGGTGCAGCGCGAATGCCGCGCCGTGCGCGAGAGCGTGGGCATCCTCGACGCCTCGACGCTCGGGAAGATCGAGATCCAGGGCAAGGACGCGCGCGAGTTCCTCAACCGCCTGTACACCAACGCCTGGACCAAGCTCGACGTCGGCAAGTGCCGCTACGGCCTCATGTGCAAGGACGACGGCATGGTGATGGACGACGGCGTCACCGCCTGCATCGCCGAGAACCACTTCCACATGACGACCACCACCGGCGGCGCGGCCGCCGTGCTCGACTGGATGGAGCTGTGGCACCAGACCGAATGGCCCGAGCTCGAGGTGTACTTCAACTCGGTGACCGACCACTGGGCGGCGATGGCGATCAACGGCCCGAATGCGCGCAAGCTCTTGGCCGAGCTCACCGACGACATCGACCTCTCGGGCGAGAACTTCAAGTTCATGGACTGGCGCGCAGGCACGGTCGCAGGGGTGCCGGCGCGCGTGTATCGCATCTCCTTCACCGGCGAGCTCTCGTTTGAAATCAACGTGCAGGCCAACCACGCGCTGCACGTGTGGCAGGCGCTGTTCGACAAGGGCGAGAAATACGGCCTCACCCCCTACGGCACCGAGACCATGCACGTGCTGCGTGCCGAGAAGGGCTTCATCATCGTCGGCCAGGAGACCGACGGCTCGATGACGCCCGAGGATCTCGGGATGCAGTGGTGCGTCGGCTACAAGAAGCCGTTCTCGTGGATCGGCCGGCGCGCGCTCACGCGCCCCGACACGAAGCGCGAGGACCGCAAGCAGCTCGTGGGCCTGAAGCCGCTCGACCCGCAGCTCGTGCTCGACGAGGGCGCGCAGATCGTGCTCGAGAAGGAGATCCGCATCCCGATGCCGATGGTCGGGCACGTCACCTCGAGCTACTTCAGCCCCACGCTGGGCCACGCCTTCGCGCTCGCCGTCGTCAAGGGCGGCAGCCAGCGCATGGGTCAAACCGTTTATCTGCCGATGGCCGACGGCCGGGTGCACGCGGCCGAGGTCGTGAGCCCGGTCTTCTACGACGCGGAAGGAGCACGCCAACATGTCTGATTACGCCCAAATGGAACTCAATCCGCGCGGCGCGGTGAAGTCGGAGTCGCCGCTCGCGATGACCCGCGCGCGCGTCGCGCAGGCGGCCTCGCCGCAGGAGGCGCGGGTGCTCATCTGCGAGAAGGCCTTCCTCGGCCACCTCGTGCTGCGCGGCAACGCCGATGACGAGGCGTTTCGCGCCGGCGTCGAGCGCGCGCTGGGCCTCGCGCTGCCGCTGGAGATGGGGCCGCTGTCCCTCGACGAGGCGCGCGGTATCAGCATCCAGTGGATGTCGCCCGACGAGTGGCTGCTCATCGTGCCGGCGGGGCAGGAGTTCGCCGCGGAAGCCGCGCTGCGCGGGCAACTCACCGGCCACTACGCGGTGATGAACGTGAGCGGCGGGCAGACGCTGCTCGAACTCAGCGGCCCGTGCGTGCGCGAGCTGCTGATGAAATGCACGCCCTACGACGTGCATCCGCGCCACTTCCCGGTGGGCAAGGGCGTCACGAGCGTGTTTGCGAAGAGCTCGGCCGTGATCCGGCGTGTCGGCGAGGCGCGCTGGGAGCTGGTGATCCGGCGCAGCTTCGCCGACTACCTCTATAGCTGGATTCTCGATGCGGCGGAGGAGTTCGGGGTGTTCGTCGCGTCGGGCGAGGCGGCCCGTTCTGCCGCCCGCGATGCCGCCCGCGAGCTGGCGACCGAGGCGAGGTGAAGGCGATGAGGCTCGATCGCATCGAAGCGCCGGCACCCGCGCGGCCGGGCCTCGCCGTCCCGGCCGCGGCGCCCGCAGAGCCGTGCGAGGACACCATCTTCCTGCGCGGCGTCCGCGTCGAGGCGCTGATCGGTGTGTACGAGCACGAACGCCACGCGCCCCAGCCGCTCGTGATCGACCTCGAACTGGGGCTGCAGCACGCGCGCTGCTGCGCCAGCGACGACCTGCGCGACGCGGTCGATTACGGCCAGGTGCTCGCGGCCGTGCGCCGCCTAGCGCAGGTGAACCGCGCGGTGCTTCTGGAAGCCTTCGCGCAGAACGTCGCCGATGCGCTGCTCGCGGGCTTCGAGCTCTCGTCGGTTGCGATCAGCGTGAGCAAACCGGCGATCTTCGACGCCGCCGATAGCGTCGGGGTTTCGATCCGGCGGCGTCGCGAGGCGTTGGCCGGGGCGTAAGCGCACCGAAAAGTGGCGCGAGAAACGGAATATGCAATCCATGAAAGGAGAAATGGACCGGTTTTCGTAATTGCGTAATTGGACGCATGCGTCATGCATGCCGGACGAACAAGACATCTATTCGGCACGTCGCAAGCCTTGCGCGCCTCGCGACGAGTTGTCGTCCCCGGTTCATCGTACCGCCCCAGGACACTGAAGCGGTTCACGATTTGCGCAGATTGTAATTAAATAAACCAGTTAAAACAGTGCATTGCGGTTTATATTCTGCATGTGGCATTTTTGGTTGCGGAATCGGCAGCGAGCTTCCGGATCGGCTGTGCAACGGTGTCCATTGCAGGAATCCGGAATTGGCGGCAATTGCGAGTCAATGAATTAGTTAAGCATTAAATATTGGTAATGCATGAAAAGCGGTGCTCCTAGAATCGTTCCATCGATTCTATACGGAGGCTTTCATGACGATTACCGGGCAGAAACAATCCGGCGTGATTCGGACGGCAGGACGCATTGCAGGCGAGATGCGTCATGGCTGATCCGCGGCAGGTCTATTCCGGAAAACGGCGCGTGACGCCGTCGGAGGCCTTTGTCGAAACGCTGGTCGCGCAGGGCGTGACCGATGTGTTCGGCATCGTCGGGTCGGCGTACATGGATGCGCACGACCTGTTCCCGCTGGCCGGCATCCGCTTCATCTCCACCGCGCACGAGCAGAACGCCGCCCACATGGCGGACGGGTATGCACGCGCCACCGGACGGCACGGCGTGTGCATCGCCCAGAACGGCCCGGGCGTCACGAACTTCGTCACCGCCATCGCCGCCGCCTACTGGGCGCATTCGCCGGTGGTCGCGATCACGCCTGAATCGGGCAGCCTGACGGCCGGACTCGGCGGCTTCCAGGAGACGGAGCAGCTGCCGCTGTTCTCGAAGATCACGAAGTGGCAGACGCACGTGAACAGCCCGTCGCGCATCGCCGAGCTGACCGGCCGCGCCTTCCATTACGCGCGGCACGAACGCGGGCCGACGCAGGTGAACATTCCGCGCGATTACTTCTACGGCGAGATCGAGACCGAGATTCCGCGTCCCTTCCCGGTGCGGCGCGGCGCGGGCGATGCCGAGGCGATCCGGCAGGCGGCGCAGCTCCTGGCGGAAGCGAAATCCCCGGTGATCGTCGCCGGCGGCGGCGTGGGCATGGCGGGCGGCGTGCAGGCGCTCACGGCGCTCGCCGAGCAGTTGACGGCCCCGGTGGTGAATTCCTACCTGCACAACGACAGCTTTCCGGCGAGCCATGAACTGGCGGCCGGGCCGTTGGGCTATCAGGGTTCCAAGGCGGCGATGAACCTGATCGCGCGGGCCGACGTCGTGCTGGCGATCGGCACGCGCCTCGGGCCGTTCGGCACGCTGCCCCAGTACGGCCTCGACTACTGGCCGGCCAACGCCAGGATCATCCAGGTGGATGCCGACCTGCGCGTGATCGGCCTCGTCCGTCCGGTGGCGCTCGGCATCCACGGCGATGCGAAGGCGGCGGCGGAAGCGATCCTGGCGGAGCTGCGCGCACGGCAGGGTGAGCGCGCGCGCGACGAGGCGCGGCTGGACATCATCCGCGGCGTGAAGGGGGCGTGGGAGCGCGAGCTGGCGAGCCTTGCGGGCGCGAACGAAGCAGGCCGCGTCGATCCCCGCCGTGCGCTGGCCGAATTGGCGAAGGCACGGCCGCGCAACGCGATGGTGGCGACCGACATCGGCAACGTGTGCTCGGTCTCCAACAGCTACCTGCAGTTCGACGAACCCAACTCCTTTTTTGCCGCAATGAGCTTCGGCAACTGCGGCTACGCCTTTCCCACGGCGATCGGCGCCAAGGTCGGGCGGCCCGACCGCCCGTCGATCGCCTATGTCGGCGACGGCGCGTGGGGGATGAGCCTTGCCGAGGTGTTGACCTGCGTGCGCGAAAACATCCCGGTCGTCGCGGTCGTCTTCGACAACGGCCAGTGGGGCGCGGAGAAGCGCAACCAGATCGACTACTTCGACAGCCGCTTCCTCGGCACCGATCTGCAGAACCCGAACTTCGCCGACGTGGCGCGGGCGATGGGCGCGAACGGCCTGACCGTGGAGCACGAGGACCAGGTCGGCAGCGCGCTGCGCGAGGCGATCGACAGCCAGCGTCCGACGGTGATCAACCTGCGGCTGACGCAGGCCCTGGGCGACCCCTTCCGGCGCGACGCATTCAAGCCTCCGCACCGCCTGCTGGACAAGTACGCCGCATACAGCGCGCGGGGCTGAACGACCCGCAGCAAGACATTTCGCAAACTGACCGGAGCATTCTCATGAAGATCATCCACACCGGCGCCCTGAAGCGCCGCCTGCTGGCCGCGCTGGGTTTCGGCCTCGCGCTCGCCGCCCAGCCTGCCGCCGCGGCCGAGGACGTGCTGCGCATCGGCTATCAGAAATCCTCGAGCATCCTGATCATCCTGAAAGGGCAGGGCACGCTGGAGAAGGCGCTCGCGCCGCTGGGCGTGAAGGTGCAGTGGCACGAATTCTCGTCCGGGCTGCCGCTGCTCGAAGGGGTCAATGTGGGCAGCATCGACCTGTCCGCCGACGTCGCCGAGACGGTGCCGCTGTTCGCCCAGGCGGCGGGCGCGAAGCTGACCTATCTGGCGCAGGAGACGCCGTCGCCGAGCGCGCAGGCCATCGTCGTGCCGAAGGACTCGCCGATCCGCACGGTTGCGGACCTCAAGGGCCGCAAGGTGGGCGTCGCGAAGGCCGCGGGGGCGCACAACCTGCTGCTGCAGTCGCTGGAGAAGTCCGGTCTGCGCTTCACCGATGTCGAGGCGGCCTACCTGCAGCCGGCCGACGGCCGCGCGGCGTTCGAGAAAGGCGCGATCGACGCATGGGCGATCTGGGATCCCTTCCTCGCGACGGTGCAGGCGAAGAGCGGTGCGCGGATCGTGGCCGACGGGTCGTACGCCGACGTTGGCTACCGCCGTTTCTACCTCGCCTCGACGACCTACGCGCAGCGCCGTCCCGACGTGCTGCAGAAGGTCTTCGAGCAGCTGCGCGAGACGGGCGAATGGATCAAGAAGAATCCGAAGGACGCCGCCCAGGTCCATGCGCCGCTCATCGGCCTCGATACCGCGACGGTGGAGGTCGCGAACGGGCGCCGCAGCTATGCCGTTGCGCTGGTCGACGACACGGCGCTCGCGGAACAGCAGGGCATCGCCGACGCCTTCACGACGGAGAAGCTGCTGTCGAAGAAGCTCGACGTGCGTGAGAACGACATCTGGAAGGGACTGCGATAGGCGTACGCACGACGGCGGCGCGGCGCGCAGGTCGTTCCGCCGCCGCCCGCGCAACGCTCTCGGGATGAATTCGATGAAGACCGTGACTCCTGCATTCCTGCACAGACTCGTTCCCTGGCTTCTGCCCGTGGGGCTCCTGCTCGGCTGGCAGGCCGGCACCTCGTTCGGCTGGATAGCTTCGCGCGTGCTGCCGGCGCCGCTCGACATCGGCCGCGCGCTGATCCAGCTGAGCGCTTCCGGCGAACTGTGGGCGCACCTCAAGGTGAGCTGCGCGCGGGCATTCGGCGGCTTTGCCGTCGGCGCCTTCGCCGGGCTGCTGCTGGGCTTCTGGACCGGCACGTCGCGCCTGACGGAGCGCCTGCTCGATACTTCGGTGCAGATGGTGCGCAACGTGCCGCACCTCGCGCTGACGCCGCTGGTGATCGTGTGGTTCGGCATCGGCGAGGAGGCCAAGCTGTTCCTCATCGCACTGGGCGTGATGTTCCCGGTGTACCTCAACACCTTTCACGGCATCCGCTCGGTGGACCGGCAGTTGATCGAGATGGGGCGGGCGTACGGCTTGTCCCGCTGGGGCCTTTTTCGCGAGGTGATTCTGCCCGGTGCGCTGCCGTCGATCCTCGTCGGCGTGCGCTTTGCCCTCGGGGTGATGTGGCTGACGCTGATCGTCGCCGAGACGATCGCGGCCAGCAGCGGCATCGGCTACATGGCGATGAACGCACGCGAATTCTTCCAGACGGATGTCGTGGTGCTGGCGATCCTGCTCTATGCCCTGCTGGGGAAGCTCGCGGACGTCGCGGCGAAGGGGCTGGAGCGTCATTGGCTGGGCTGGAACCCCAATTTCCAGCGTGCGGGAGCGTGAAATGCAGATTGCCGAACTCGAATACGACCTCGTCAGCCGGGCCGCAGGCGCGGGGCATGGCGTGGCCGTGTCGGCCCGCGGGCTGGAGAAGGCCTACGGCGCGCAGCAGGTGTTGCGCGCGCTCGATCTCGATATCGCGCCGGGCGAATTCGTCGCCATCGTGGGGCGCAGCGGTTGCGGCAAGAGCACGCTGCTGCGGCACGTCGCCGGCCTCGAACGGGCGGACGCGGGGACGATCCGCGTCGATGACGCCGAGCGGCGGGGCCTTGGCGCCGACACGCGCGTCATGTTCCAGGAAGCCCGGCTGCTGCCGTGGAAAACCGTGCTCGAAAACGTCGGACTGGGCCTGCCCGGCGATTGGCGCCCGCTGGCGCGCGCGGCGCTCGCTGACGTGGGGCTCGCCGAACGCGCAGACGACTGGCCGGCGGTGCTGTCGGGCGGCCAGAAGCAGCGCGTCGCGCTGGCGCGGGCGCTCGTGCATTCGCCGCGGCTGCTCCTGCTGGACGAGCCGCTCGGGGCGCTGGACGCGCTCACGCGCATCGAGATGCAGGGGCTGATCGAGCGGTTGTGGCGACAGCAGGGCTTCACCGCGCTGCTCGTGACCCACGACGTCGCGGAGGCCGTCACGCTCGCCGACCGCGTCATCCTCATCGAGAACGGCGCGATCGCGCTCGATCTGCGCATTCCCCTGCCGCGCCCGCGCGAGCGCGGTGACGGGGCCTTCGCCGAACTCGAGGGCGAGGTGCTGCATCGGGTGCTCGCCCGGGAGGCTCGGGAATCGTGACGGCCAGACTTGCTCCGCACGCGGTCACTGCCGGTGATGAGGCTGCCGTGGTCGGCGAACTGCTGCGCCGCGCCCGCGCCGCGCAGGCCGCGTTTGCCGATGCCGACCAGGACACCGTGGACCGCGTCGTCACCGGCGCCGGCTGGGCGATCATGGAACCCGCGCGCAACCGCCTGCTCGCCGAGCAGGCGGTGCGGGAGACCGGCCTCGGCAAGGTCGACGACAAGGTGCGCAAGAACCACCGCAAGACGCTGGGCCTGTTGCGCGATCTGCAAGGCGCGCGCTCGGTCGGCATCCTGAGCGAGGATCGCACCACCGGCATCACCGAGATCGCCCGTCCCGTCGGTGTCGTCGCGGCGATCACGCCCTCGACCAACCCGGCGGCGACGCCGGCGAACAACATCATCAACGCCCTCAAGGGGCGCAACGCGATCATCCTCGCGCCGTCGCCGAAGGGGGCGGGCACCTGCGCGACGCTGGTCGGCTTCGTGCAGCGCGAGCTGGAAAAGGTCGGCGTTCCGGCCGATCTCGTGCAGATGCTGCCGCCGCCGGCCTCGAAAGCGCTGATGGGCGAACTCATGCGCCAGGCCGACCTCGTCGTCGCGACCGGATCGCGGGCGAATGTCCGCGCGGCCTACGCCAGCGGCACCCCCGCGCTGGGGGTCGGTGCCGGCAACGTGGCGGCGATCGTCATGCCCGGCGCGGACTTCGCGCTGACGGCGGAGCGCATCGCGGCATCCAAGACCTTCGACAACGCCACCAGCTGCTCGTCGGAGAACAGTCTCGTCGTCGTCGGCGACGCATGGGAACCGCTCCTCGCGGCGCTGGCGCAGGCGGGCGGGGTGCTCGCGACCGCGGAGGAGCAGGCACGGCTGGAGGCCGCGATGTTCCCCGGCGGCAAGGCGGACGCCGCATTCATCGCGCAGTCCGCCCCGCGGGTGGCAGCGCTGGCCGGCCTGACGCGCACGGCCTATGCCGGCGCCCGTTTCATCCTGGTGCGGGAGCAGGGCGTCGGTCCCGATCATCCCTTCTCGGGCGAAAAGCTCTCGCCCGTGCTGACGCTGTATCGCGTCGCGGACTTCGACGCGGCGATCGCCCAGGTCGGGGCCCTGTACGAGTACCAGGGCAAGGGGCATTCGGTCGGCGTGCATGGCGCGACGGCGGACGAAGTGCTGCGTCTGGGCTTCGAGTTGCCGGTGTGCCGCGTGATCGTCGAGCAGACCCACTGCGTCGCCGTCGGCGGCGCATTCGACAACGGGCTGCCGTTCTCGCTCTCGATGGGCTGCGGCACCTGGGGCGGCAACGGCTTCTCGGATAATCTCAACTACCGTCATTTCCTCAATGTCACACGCATCGTCAGAACCATTCCCGCGCGCGAGCCGGATGAAGCGTCCGTCTTCGGCGACTATTGGCGGCGCTACGGCCGTTGAGCGGGCGGCGCCCCGTTCGGTGCGCGCGCTGCTCGAACGGCAGGCGCTGGAGCGCCCCGACGCGACCTACGCGATCTGCCCCGAGACCGGCCGCGAGCTGAGCTTCGGCCGTCTGGCACGCGCGTCGCTGTCGCTGGCGGCGCTTCTCGCAAGTCAGGGGCTTGCAGCGGGCGACCGCGTGGGGCTATTCCTGCCCAACGGCTTGCAGGCGCTGCGCCTGTTCGTCGGTACGATGGCGGCGGGCTGCGTCGCGACACCGCTCAGCCTGCTCGCGCAGCCGCAGCAGCTCGCCTACGTGCTGGAGCATTCGGACTGTCGCGTGGTGTTCGTCGCTCCCGGCCAGCGCGCAACGCTCGAAGACGCGCTGGCGCGGATCGGGCGGCACATCGCGGTCGTCGTCGTGGATCCCGACGACGATGCAGTTCCGGGCGAGGATGCGGCTGCGGCCGGCGCCGTGTGGCCACTGACCGAACCGCTGCGCGACGGCGAGGCCCTGATGATGTACACCTCCGGCACCACCGGACGGCCCAAGGGGGCCGTGCTGTCGCAGCGCAACGTTCTGGCGGGGGCGCGCTTCGTCAGCGACGCGCATGAACTCGGACCGGCCGACCGCGTATTGGCGGTGCTGCCGCTCTATCACATCAATGCGCAGATCGTGACCGCGCTCGCGCCGCTGCTGCACGGGGGCAGTCTCGTGCTGCCGCGTCGCTTCAGCGTCGGCGCGTTCTGGGGGCTCGCGGAAGAATATCGCTGCACCTGGCTCAACGTCGTGCCGACGATGATCGCCTACCTGCTCGATGCTCCGGATCGAACTACCGCGCCTGCCGGCGTGCGCTTCTGCCGCTCGGCCTCCGCGCCGCTGGCACCCGAGCTGCACCGCGCGTTCGAGGCGCGCTTCGGCATCGGCGTGATCGAAACCATGGGTCTTACCGAAACGGCGGCGCCCGTGTTCAGCAATCCGCTGGACCCGGCCCGGCGCCGCATCGGCAGTCCCGGCCGGGCATTCGGCTGCGAGGCGAGGGTGGTCGATCCGGCGACCGGCCGACCGGTGCGCGACGGCGTGCCGGGCGAGATCCAGATCCGCGGCGACAACGTCATGCTCGGCTACTACAAGGCGCCGGACGAGACGGCGAAGGGTCTGGGCGACGACGGCTGGCTGCGCACCGGCGACCTGGGCTACCGCGATGCGGACGGTTTCTACTTCATCACCGGACGTTTGAAGGAACTCATCATCAAGGGCGGCGAGAACATCGCGCCGCGCGAGATCGACGAGGCGCTGTTGCGGCACCCGGGGGTGCTCGAAGCGGCCGCCGTGGGCGTTCCCGATCCGGCCTACGGACAGGAGATCGAGGCCGCCGTGGTGCTCCGGCCCGGCGCGTCCAGCAGTGAAGCGGAGCTGCAGGGTTTTTGCCGCGTCGAACTCGGACCGTTCAAGACGCCGCGTGCGATCCGCATCGTGCAGGCGCTGCCCAAGGGGCCGTCCGGGAAGGTGCAGCGCCTGAAGCTGCTCGACGGCGTTACGGCCTGAGTGGTTTTCCCGGGCCGAACTCACTCTCGATGACGTCCGGCCGCGTCCGCGCCCGCTCGTCATCCGAAGCCGTCAGACATGCCCCTTCCACGGCAGGAGGCGGGATTCGAGGATGCGCATGCCGAGGTCGAACACCCACGCGACCGCGCCGATCACGAGGATGCCCATCAGCACCACGTCGGTACGCAGGAAGTTCGACGCGTTCATGACGAGCTGGCCGAGCCCGACCGTCGCCGCGACCAGTTCGGCGGCGACCAGCGTGGTCCAGCCGAAGCCGATGGCGATGCGCATCCCGGTCAGGATCTCCGGCAGCGCCGCGGGCAGGATCACGTGGCGCACCACCTGCAGGCGCGTCGCGCCCAGCGACAGTGCGGCATTGATCTGCTCGGGCTGCGCCGAACGCACGCCGGCGCGGGCGGATACCGCGAGCGGCGCGAAGCAGGCGAGATAGATCAGCAGCACCTTCGCGGTCTCCTCGATGCCGAACCAGATCACGATCAGGGGCAGGTAGGCGAGCGGCGGCAGCGGACGGTAGAACTCGATCGGCGGGTCGAAGACCCCGCGCGCGGTCCGCGACACACCCATCAGGATGCCGATCGGCACCGCGGTCGCGCAGGCGAGCAGGAAGCCCGCGAGCACGCGCCCGAAGCTCCACAGGAAGTGCTCGAGCAGGGTCCGCCCGCCCTGCAGCTCGCCCCGGTGGGCCGCGACCAGCGCCTCCAGGATCGCGGAAGGCGCCGGCAGCACCAGCGGGGGTATCCAGCCGCTCGCGGTGGCGAACCACCACAGCGAGAACAGCGCGCCGACCGCCGCGAGCGAGGCGCCGAGCGCGCGCCGGGTGTCGGGAAAACGGTGCGTCTGCGCGGGCGGCAGTGCTGCTCCGGCGTGGTCGATCCGGTCGGGGGCTGCAGGGAATGGAAGGACGGTCATTGCCTTGCTCATGCGGCCTCGCCATTGGCGTGGATCAGCGCGATGATGCGTTCGCGCCATTCGATGAATTCGGGATCGGACTTCACCTTGCGCGCGTCGCCGCATTCCACGTACCGGCGCGAGAAGGGCAGGTCGAAGCTGCGCACGATGCGGCCCGGCGACGGGCTCATGACGATCAGGCGCGTGGCGAGGAACAGGGCTTCCTCGACGTCGTGGGTGATGAAGAACACGATCTTGCGCTCGCTCGCCCACAGCCGCAGGACCAGCTCCTGCACCTGCTCGCGCGTGAGCGCGTCGAGTGCGCCGAAGGGCTCGTCCATCAGCAGCACGTCGGGATTGGACGCGAGCGTGCGGGCGAGGCCGACGCGCTGCTGCATGCCGCCGGAAAGCTGGTAGACCGGCCGTTCGGCAACGGCCTCCAGTCCCACGGCGCACAGCTTGTCGAGGGCGGTGCTGCGGCGCGTGGCCGCATCCACGCCGCGCATGCGCAGCCCGAACTCGACGTTGCCGCGCACCGACAACCACGGCATCAGGGCGTGCTTCTGGAACACCACGCCGCGGTCGGCGCCCGGCCCCGCGATCGGCCTGCCGTTGAGCAGGATCTCGCCGGCGGAAGGCTGGATGAAGCCGGCGATGCACGACAGCAGCGTCGTCTTGCCGCAACCCGAGGCGCCCAGCGCGACGACGAAATCGCCGTCGCGCAGATCGAGATCGACGCCCGCCAGCGCAAGCGTCGCATGCCCGGCCGCGGCACGCTTGTTCGCAAAGCGCACCGACAGACCGCGGATCGACAGCGTGCTGCGCGCCGGTTCTTCCGCCGCCATTTCGGGCACCGCGGCGGGCACTGCGTGCCGTTCGAATCCGGCGCGCAGCGGCTGGTTGGCACTCACTGCGCCGCCTTCTCGGCGTATTTCGGATTCACGCCGACCGAATAATCCGGCAGCACGTTGGCGATCGTGCCCTGGCTCTTCAGGAAGGCCGCGGTGGCCGCGAGCGAAGCCGCCGCGCCGCTCGCCTTGCCGCCGCCGAGCCAGGTCGGTGACGCCTGTTCGCTGGCGCTGGGAAAACGATACAGCGCCAGGCCGGCCGGTACGTCCTCGGCCTTCGCCCCGGTGATCTTCGCGATCGCCGCGGCTTCGGACGAGGTGCTGGTCCACCTGGCCTTGTCGCGGCGATAACGCTCGTCGGCCACGGCGAGGATCTTCGTGAACTGCGCGACGAATTCGGCGTTGTCCTTCGCCCAGTCGCGGTTCACGACGATGCCGTCGAAGGTCGATTTGCCGGTCTGCTTCGAGATCTCGCCGGACGTGATCAATTGCTTGCCGCCTGCCTTGACCTTCGACAGCACCGGTTCCCAGATGAAGGTCGCGTCGATGTCGCCACGCTCCCACGCGGCGGCCACTTCGGGCGGGCGCAGGTTCACGATCTTGACGTCGTTGGGGTTCAGCTTCGCGTGATCGAGCGCGACCAGCGTGTGGAAATGGGTGGTGGAGGTGAAGGGCACGCCGATCTTCTTGCCCCTCAGGTCGGCGAGGCTCGCGACGCCGCTGCCGTTGCGCACGACGAGCGCTTCCGCATCGTTGATGTCGTCGAGAATCCAGAACAGCTCGACCGGCAGGCCCTGCGAGATGCCGGCGGCGATCGGCGCGGAACCGGCTTCGCCGATGTGCACCTGACCGGAGGCGAGCGCACGGATCACGTCTCCGCCGCCGCCGAACTGGCGGAAATTGATCTTGTAACCCGTCGCCTTCTCGATTTCCCCGGCCGCGTGGGCCACACGCCACGGCACCAGCATGTCCTGGTAGGCGATGGTGACCTCCTTCTGCGCGGCGAAGCCCGGCGCGGAAAGGAGGGCGGAGGTCGCCGCGAGGGCGAGCAGGAAGTGGCGTCTGTCGGTCATGGGGGCACCTTTGCGAAGAACCATTGCGGTCGATTCAGGATTGGCGGGCGAGGACCCGACGGAGAACGTCGAAGATCTCGTCCAGGTGGGCGGGCTGCGCGACCAGCGCCGGCGCGAGGATGGCCGCGTCGCCGGTGGTCTTGAGATGCAGGCCGGCGTCGAACAAGGCTTTCTGCACCGCGTAGCCGCGCTGTCCCGGCTTGTCGGCGGGCTTCAGGTCGATGCCGGCGAGCAGACCGTAGTTGCGGATGTCGGCCACCACCGGCAGGTCGCGCAGCGCGTGCAGCCGAGTCTCGAAGATAGGGGCGAGCGCTTCGCCGCGGGCGAACAGATTCTCCCGTTCATAGATGTCGAGACTGGCGATGCACGCGGCGCACGCGGCGGGGTGAGCGCTCCAGGTGTAGCCGTGGAAGAATTCGATGGCATCGTCCGGCGCCGCATCGATTACGGCGTCATGGATGCGGCGGTCGACCGCCACCGCGCCCATCGGCTGGGCGCCGTTGGTGATCGCCTTGGCCATCGTGATGATGTCGGGGCGCACGCCGAAACTCTGCGCGGCAAACGCCTTGCCGGTGCGCCCGAAGCCGCAGATCACCTCGTCGAAGACGAGCAGCAGGCCGTGGCGGTCGCAGATCGCGCGCAGGCGTTCGAGATAACCCTTCGGCGGAACGAGCACGCCGGTCGATCCCGCGATCGGTTCGACGAACACGGCGGCGATCGTCTCGGCCCCGTGCAGCTCGATCAGGCGCAGCAGGTCGTCGGCGAGGTCCGCGCCGTGTTCCGGCTGGCCGCGGCTGAAGGCGTTCTGCG
Source organism: Aromatoleum tolulyticum (assembly GCF_900156155.1). Classification (GTDB taxonomy): domain Bacteria; phylum Pseudomonadota; class Gammaproteobacteria; order Burkholderiales; family Rhodocyclaceae; genus Aromatoleum; species Aromatoleum tolulyticum. The sequence goes on along the minus strand of NZ_FTMD01000009.1, from coordinate 16,145 downwards.
CCAGCCAGGTGTGGCGCATGTGGACCGCATCCGGGCCGGCATTGGCGAAGGCGCGGCGGTTGTTCACCAGGCCGGACAGCGCGACGCCGCCGAAATTGACCCCGTGATAGGCGCGCTCGCGGCTCACGAACAGCGTGCGGCGCCCCTCGCCGCGTGCGCGATGGTAGGCGAGCGCGATCTTCATCGCGCTGTCGACCGCCTCCGAACCCGAATTGACGAAGAACACCCGGTCGAGCCCGGTCGGCAGCAGCCCGGCGATCCGGCTGGCCGCCTCGAACGCGAGCGGATGGCTGCGGTAGAAGCTGGGAGTGAAGTCGAGTTCGCTCAGCTGGCGATGAACGGCGTCGGCAATTTCAGTGCGGGCATGACCCGCGGCGGTGGCGAACAGACCGGATGCGCCGTCGATGACCGGCCGCCCCTGCGGGTCGAAGTAATACATGCCGGACGCGCGGGAAAAGAGCCGCGGCTCGCGCTTGAAATCCCGGTTGGGCGTGAAAGGCAGCCAGTAGTTGTCGAGCCGGGTGGCCGGGTGGTCCGGCGGCGTGGCCCGGGGCCGGAGGGTGAGAAATTCGGTCACGAGGCGCTCCACTGACGATATGGAGCAAATGGTAGGCGTGCGCCCGGGCCGGACTGAACGAATTAGATCTGATTTGCTTATCTGGATCGGATATGTGCGGTGATCGGTTCCGGGACGGAAACCGGCGCCTGCGTGCCCACGCGCAATCGAGTGGTCCGGTCATGCGCATTCCATTCCTGTGCAGGTCGTGCGCAGGCCCGGCGCCGATTCATATGCTTCGCGAAAAATCTTGGTTCGCTCATCGAGGCGGATGCCATACGTTTCAATGATGCGACCCGCGACGCCTCGGTGTGTCGCGAGGGTTCTGGATCCGGAATGCGGGCATTTTTCCGATGGCGAAACACCGGGAGCGTGAAATGACATTTTCGAAGACCTGGCACAGGGAATGGCTTGCCGGCGCGAATGCCGCCTGGTCGTATTTCGACGAAGCATCCGCGAGCGCGCCGCGATGACGGCCGTGATCGTTGGCGGCGATCGCGTCGCACCCTATCAGGACTATCTGCATCGCCGCGGTTATGCGCCCGTGCGTCACTGGGATGGCCGGCGCGGCAGCGACAGCCGGAGGGCGATTCCGGCCGATGCGCGTCTGATGGTGATCATGGTCGATCAGGTCAATCATGGGCTCGCGGGCAAGATGCGCAGGCTCGCCAGGGAGCGCGGCGTGCCGGTGATCTTCTGTCAGCGCAGTCTGCCGCAGCTCGCTGCGGAACTCGGTTTGCTGGAAGGCGAAGGGTCCTGCGCCGGCTGATCCGGGGGCATCGCAAAGCGATCGGGCCACCCGTGGGTGGCCCGATCGTTGTTCTGCCCCGGCCGGCGATGCGGCGCAGCCTGCGGGCCGATCAGCCGGTTTTCCCTAGTCGACCTTCGCTCCCGAGTCCCTGACGGCCTTCGCCCATTTGGTGCTTTCGGCGGCGAGGAAGGCGTCGAGGGCGGCGGGCTGGGCAATCTGCCTGAGGGTGAGGCCGATGCTCTCGAGCTGACGCACGTCGCCGCTCTGTTCCGCTCCCTGCAGTTCGGCGGCGAGCCGGTCGACGATCGGACGCGGCGTGCCGGCGGGGGCGAACAGGCCCCACCAGGCGGTGCTTTCGACCTTTACGCCCGCCTGCGCGAAGGTCGGGACCTGCGGCAGCACGGGCGACGCTTCGGCCGAACTGATCGCGATGACCTTGAGCTTGCCGGCGCGGACGTGCGGCAACACCGACTGGAGCGGATCGAACGCCAGTTCGATGTGGCCGCCGAGCAGATCCTGCAGCGCCGCGGCGCTGCCCTTGTAGGGGACGTGGGTGAGCGGGGCGGAGCTCGCCTGCTTGAACATCTCGCCGGTCAGGTGACCCGGCGTGCCGTTGCCGGCCGTGCCGAAGCGCAGCGATTGGCGGCCGGCGAGTGCGAGCAGTTCAGCCACGGTATTGGCGGGGACGGACGGATGCGCGACGAGCGCGACCGGCGCGGCGGCAAGGATGGCGACGGGCGCGAGATCCTTGCGCGGGTCGTAGCTGAGCCGGGCGTAGAGCGCGGGATTGATTGCGGCCGTCCCGACCGTGCCGAGGAGCAGCGTGTAGCCGTCCGGATTCGCTTTCGCGACGTTGTCGGCACCGACGTTGCCACCCGCGCCGCCGCGGTTCTCGATCACCACCGGCTTGCCGAGGCTGCGCGTCAGCGCTTCGGCGAAGGGGCGCGCGACGATGTCGGTGGGGCCGCCCGGCGGGAAGGGCACGACGACCTTGATCGGCTGCGCGGGGTAGGGCGCGTCGGCGGCGGGCACGCTCGTGGGGAGGGCAGCCGTGAGGAGTGCCGCGGCGACGGGCAGGAGGCGGCGGAGGAAGTGCAGCGAGGGGCGCATTGTGGGCTCCATGGAATTCAGCGATAGATGTGGATCAGGCGTTCGGCAGGGTCGATGCGTACGAGGTCGTCGTTGCGCACGAGGGCGAGGGCGTCCGGTTCCCAGCCTTCCGTGAGCGTGATGCCGGCAAAGGCAGCGCCTTGCACCATCACGGGGTTGGTGACCCCGAACACCAGCGCGCGCGGCGCGAGCTTCTTGGCCACGATGTCGGGGAAGGCCCAGCCGGCGGCGATGCCGCCCTTGGCGGTGGGGAAGAAGCAGATGCGGTCGACGATGCTGCGCCCTTCCAGCTTGTGGCCGGGTTTCGTGATCAGACCGCTCCAGCGGTCGAGGTCGTAGCGTGGCGAGAAGCCTTCGGTGGAGACGAGCGCCAGGCCCTCGACCGGCTCTCCGACCGCGCGTGCGACACGCATACTGGCGATGTGCTGCCGCTCGCTCACGATTGCGCTCCCGTTACACGTCCGGTGAGCGCCGCGGCGACGCACTCGTCGGTGCGCCGCAGGATGGTGTTGAAGCGGTGCGCGCCGATGATGTTCACGAGCTTGGCGGAGTTGGAAACGAGGTTGTGCCAGCCGTTGCGCCGGCGCATCTCGGAGAGGTTCTGCAGGATGTAGAAGCACACGCCTTCGAGGATCGTGACGCCGGCCTCGCGCAGCGTCGCGAGGTAGCCGAGCGCTTCGGCGTCGCGCGCCGGACCGCGGCCGGTGGTCACGAACACCTGGCAGCCGGGATGTACGCGCTGGCCCGCGAAGCGCTCCGCGAGCGCCTTCAGTTCGAAGAGCGAGAGCTGCGGGCCGGAGAAGACGACCAGCGTTGCGCCGGGGTCGGACACGTCGTAGCCGGCGTACACGCGGTCGAGTTCCGCCCGGCCGATGCGCAGGGCCGGCTCGGGCGGCGTGCCGCCGAAGGCCGTCGCGAGATCGGGCGCTTCGGGCGTCACGCCGACGATGTGGAACATCGCCATCGAGCCATAGCTCGCCAGCGCGCAGCCCAGATGTTTCAGTTCGTCGGAGGTCGGCGCGCGGCGCAGGCCCTCGAAGACCGGGACGGCGTAGTAGTTCTGGCGGAATTCCCCCGCCAGCTTGCCCAGCGCGCCCCAGTCAGCGAGGTCGTCGAGTTCGGTGTCGACCACGACGCGGAAGGTGCCGCGGCGATGGCGTTCGAGGTGGAAGCCGTAGCGCGGCGTGCGGCCGGTGATGCCGGCGGCAAGCGCTGCGGGGCCGCTCTCGAAGTTGGTGCGCGCGCCGAACACCGAGTTGGCGTAGATCACGGTGCCCGTGTCGCCCCAAGCGACGTGCTCGCCGAGGTGGGGCTGGTACACCGTCTGGTAGTTGATGCAGGTGTCGGTGGTGACGACGTTCATCGCCTGCAGGTGCGCGATCAGGCGTTTTTCCTTGGCGATTTCCTCTTCGTCCTGCCCGAGTCGGGCGGCATGGGCGAAGTCGGCACAGCGCGCGTTGGTGGTCACCGGCACACGGCAGCGCGCGCCCTTGCTGCGGAAGCAGCCGAGGTGCGCGAGGCCGCTGTCGCCCATGACCTCGATGTCACCCATCATGTGGGCGTTGGTGATCGGGACAAAGTCTTCGGCGTCGAAGAATTCGCCGACGCGGATCTGGTAGGCGATGGCCTCGGCGACGGCTTCGCCGTGTTCGCCCGCGAGCATCGCCTGTTCGAGTGCCGTGAGCCGCATCAGAAAGTCGCTCCGGCGATGGCGGCAGTGATGAGAGGATCGGCGGGATTGGGTGCGGCTGTGTGCAGCTTGTCGGGGTTTTCTGCAGCGGTCATCGGATTGGCTCCTGAGTATTGGTATTCGATCGTCGAAAGTCGCTCGACGATCGGCGCGGCAATGCCAAAACTCTATTCATCCGACCTGGCGAACAGAAACAAGAAAACCCGATTTGTTATGCAGAAATTATTGATTGCGGTTTGCGCGATATTGCCTCAATCGCATGCGGATCAAATGGGGCGACTCTCGCATGGGAATGAGAGAGCGGCTGCTTTCCTGATCTGACGCGGGTTTCAATTTTCGCTCCGTCATGCTTTGCAAAGCAGAAATCGAGATTTGTGGCGTCGATTGCGGGTGTTAACTTGGCTTCATCGTCATTCACCCGGGATTGTCATGAAAATCAGGATTCTCAACCGTCGGGATTCGTTCGCAGGTCTTTTCTTCATTCTCCTCGGATTGGCGGGAAGCCATGCCGCCTCGGGCTATCCGTTGGGATCGGCGATGCGCATGGGGGCCGGCTATTTCCCCCTGTTGCTGGGTGCGGTGCTCGCGGTGCTCGGGGCGGTCGTCCTGATTCGCAGCGTGCGCGTGACGGATGACGAGCCGGCCCAGGACGACGGCTTCGCGTTGCGGCCGGCGGTGCTGGTCGGGGCGGGCGTCATCGTGTTCGCACTCGTCGTGCAGCAACTGGGGCTCGTGCTCGCGACCGTGGCGCTGACGCTGGTGAGCGGCCACGCGCATCGCGAGGTGCGTTTCGGCGAACTGCTGGGCCTGAGTGCCGTGCTGTCGGCCTTCGGTGTGGCGGTATTCGCCTACGGCCTGGGTGTGCCCTTGCCGGTCGGTCCGGCCTGAGCGGTGCTGCGATGGAACTGCTGTCTCATCTTGCGATCGGCGTCGACGCGGCGTTCACCGGGACGAACCTGCTGTACTGCTTCGCCGGCGTCACGCTCGGCACGCTGATCGGCGTGCTGCCGGGTCTCGGGCCGGTCGCGACGATCGCGATGCTGCTGCCGGTGACCTACGGCCTGCCGCCGACCGCCGCGCTGATCATGCTGTCGGGCATCTATTACGGCGCGCAGTACGGCGGCTCGACGGCGGCGATCCTCGTGAACATGCCGGGCGAGTCGTCGTCGGTGGTCACCTGCCTCGACGGCCACGCGATGGCGAAGCAGGGCCGCGCGGGTGCCGCGCTCGGCATCGCGGCGATCGGGTCCTTCTTCGCCGGCACCGTCGCGACGCTGGTCGTCGCCGTGGCCGCGACGCCGCTCGCCGTCTTCGCGCTGAAATTCGGCCCGGCGGAATACTTCGCGCTGATGGTGCTCGGCCTCGTCGCCGCAGTCGTGCTGGCGCAGGGCGACATCCTCAAGGCGGTGGCGATGACGCTCGCGGGCCTGCTGCTGGGGCTCGTCGGCGTCGACGTGAATTCGGGCGAGGAACGCTTTACCTTCGGCCTGCCGCAGCTCGCTGACGGCATCAGCTTCGTCGTCATCTCGATGGGCGTCTTCGGCATCGGCGAGATCATCGCGAATTTGGAGCGCGACGAACGGCGCGACGTGGCGGCGGTGCGGGTAGGGCGCATCCTGCCTTCGCGCGACGACTACCGCCGCTCGTGGAAGCCGGTGCTGCGCGGCTCCGCGCTCGGCTCGCTGCTTGGCGTGCTGCCGGGCGGCGGGGCGATGCTGGGCTCGTTCGCGTCCTACATGGTCGAGAAGCGGCTGGCGAAGGATCCGTCGCGCTTCGGCAAGGGTGCCATCGAAGGCGTAGCGGGCCCCGAGTCCGCGAACAACGCCGGCGCACAGACCTCCTTCATCCCTCTGCTGGTCATGGGCCTGCCGGCGAACGCGGTGATGGCGCTGATGATCGGCGCGATGATGATCCACGGCATCGTTCCCGGCCCGCAGGTGATGAGCGAGCGGCCCGAGCTCTTCTGGGGCGTCATCGTCAGCATGTGGGTGGGCAATGCGATGCTGCTGCTGTTGAACCTGCCGCTGATCGGCGTGTGGGTGAAGCTGCTCGCGGTGCCATACCGCGTGCTCTATCCGGCAATCCTGCTGTTCTGCTGCATCGGCGTGTACAGCGTGAACAACCAGATGTTCGACGTGCTGCTGACGGTGGCCTTCGGCCTGCTCGGCTACCTCTTCATCAAGCTGCGCTGCGAGCCCGCGCCGCTGCTGCTGGGCTTCGTGCTCGGGCCGATGCTGGAGGAGAACCTGCGCCGGGCGATGCTGCTGTCGCGCGGCGATCCGACGGTGTTCCTGACGCGTCCGCTGAGCTTGGCGCTGCTGCTACTGGCCCTCGCCCTCATCGTCGTCATGGCCCTGCCGCGCCTGCGCGCGACCCGCGAGGTCGCGTTCGCCGAAGGCTGAAACCCGGCCGTCCCTTGCGTAACACCGATTTCCCCTTTCTGTTTCCATTCCGGAGCCGATCCGTCATGACCATCCAGCCGCCGCGCGCCAATCACGCGCTCCACGATTTCGACGTGCCCACGCGCGACCCCGGCGAATACCTCGCCGTCCTCAACGCCCGCCGCTTCGAGAAGCTCAAGCGCCAGATCCGCTACGTGTGGGGCAACGAGGATTACTACCGCCAGCGCTTCCTCGAGGCCGGCGTCGATTCCCCCGAGGCGATCCGCACGCTCGACGACTTCCGCCGCCTGCCGGCCCTCCTCGACAAGACTCGCCATCGCGACTCGCAGGATGCCTCCCTGCAGCGCTACGGGCATCCGCTGGGCCTGCACCTGACGACCGCGCCGGAGAACGCGATCCATCTCGCGGCGACCTCCGGCACCACCGGCACGCCCACCTTCTACGTGTTCTCGCGCAAGGACCTCGACATCACCTACACGGTGCTGGGGCGCATGTTCCGCGCCGCCGGCATCCGTTCGGGCGACACGACCTTCCATGCGTTCGGGCTGTCGCTATGGCTCGCCGGCATCACCTACGTGCAGGCGCTCGAAGCTTACGGGGCGCGGCCGGTGGCGGTCGGGGCGGAGGGCGGGGGGCCGAAGATCCTGCGCTACATCGAACTGACGCGTCCGCGCGTGCTGTTCGCGACGCCGTCGATGGTGAACCAGCTGATTGAGCGTGCGCCGCAGGAGATCGGCAAGCCGGTGGGCGCGCTCGGCATCGAGATCATCTACTGCTCCGGCGAACCCGGCGCGAGCCTGCCCACCTTCCGTCAGCGCGTGCGCGAGCACTTCGGCGCGCAGGTCTTCGATGCGACCGGCGGCGCGTGGCACAACGGCACGATCACCTGCGACAGCGAGCACTCGCACGGGATGCACTACCTCGCCGAGGACTACTGCTTCCGCTACGACCTCGTCGATCCCCACACGAAGGCGCCGCTCGAGCTGAAGGACGGCGCGGTCGGGGAGGCGATCCACACGGCGCTCGAATACGAAGCGGCGCCCGCGTTCCGCAATGCGACCGGCGACATCCTGCGCCTCCACGTCGGCGAGTGCCCGGGCTGCGGCCATTTCGGCACGCGTATGGAGATCATCGGCCGTGTCGACGACATGCTCGCGATCAAGGGCGTGAAGGTGTATCCGGCGGCGATCCAGAACGTGGTCGGCCAGTTCCGCCCGCAGGTCTCGGGCGAGCTGCGCATCCGCCTCGACGCGCCGCCCCCACGCGTCGAACCGCCGCTGCGCCTCGCCATCGAGGCCGCGGCCGACACGCCGACCGGCGAGTGGCCGGCGCTCGGCGCACGGATCGAGCAGCGCATCCGCGAACTGCTCACCTTCCGCCCGCAGGTCGAGATCGTCCCCTTCGGCAGCTTCCCGCGCAGTGGCGCGAAGACGAAGCTGATCGAGATCGTGGGGAAGGGGGCGTGATGGCTGGCGCCGACATCGACGAATCCGCGAACCTCGGATTCGCACCGGCGCACGACCGGCCGGTCGCGTACATCGAGCGCTCGCGGGACTATTACCTCGCACTGGGCTATGACAATCCATACGTGTGGGCACACTACGCCGAGGTGCCGTTCGCGCCGCTCGCGAAACCGCTGTCGGCGAGCCGGCTGACCATCGTCACGACGGCGGCGCCGTACCAAGCCGACAAGGGGCCGCAGGGACCGGGTGCGCCGTACAACGCCGCCGCCAAGTTCTACGCGGTGTATTCGGGCGACAGCGCCGCCGACCATGACCTGCGCATCGCCCACGTCGGCATCGACCGCAAGCACGCGTCGATGGCCGATAGCGCCTGCTGGTTCCCGTTGCCGGCGCTGCGCCGGGCGCTTGCCCGGGGTCGGGTCGGGGCCCTGGCGGCGCGCTTTCACGGCGCGCCGACCAACCGCAGCCAGCGCCGCACGCTCGACGTGGATGCGCCCGAGATCGTCGCCCGCTGCCGCGAGGATGGCGTCGATGCGGCCGTGCTGGTCGCGAACTGCCCGGTCTGCCACCAGACGCTGAGTCTCGTCGCCCGCGAGCTCGAAACTGCCGGCATCGCCACCGTCGTGCTCGGCTGCGCGAAGGACATCGTCGAGTACGCCGGGGTGCCGCGCTTCCTGTTCAGCGATTTTCCGCTCGGCAATGCGGCGGGCCGCCCCGACGATGTGGCGTCCCAGGACGACACGCTGGAACTCGCGCTGCGCCTGCTGGAAGCGGCGCCCGCGACGCGCACCACCGTGCAGTCGCCACTGCGCTGGGCCACCGATGCCGTATGGAAGCTCGATTACGCCAACGCCGGCCGTCTGCCTGCCGAGGAACTGGCGCGCCTGCGTGCCGACAACGAGCGCGCCCGCCTCATCGCCCGCGACCTGCGTGCGGCAGTGGTGCCGTCCGACACGGCCGCCACGACGAACTGAACGAACCCCAAGCACAGGAAGGAACCCATGTCGTCAGTCACCTATACCTCGCGCAACGGCATCGCCGAAATCGCCATCGATCGCGCGGACAAGTACAACATCATCAACCACGACGTCGTGCGCGAACTCAACGCGGCGTGGCATCGCTTCAACGCCAGCGACGACCGTGTCGCGATCCTCACCGGTACCGGCGAACGCGCCTTCACGGCCGGCGCCGACCTGCGCGACATTCCGCACGACTTCTGGCGCGCGGTGCCCGGCGTCGGCGTGCCGGTGACGAAGCCGGTGATCGCCGTCACCGCCGGGCTCGTGGTCGGCGGCGGGCTGGTCCTCGTGCAGATGGCGGACCTCGCGGTCGCCGCAGACAACACCGTGCTGTCCTATCCGGAGGCAAAGGTCGGCTATAGCGGCGGCCTGATCAGTTCGCTCGCCGCCCGCATTCCGCACAAGATCGCGATGGAGCTGTTGGTCGTCGGCGGCTCGATTTCGGCACAGCGCGCCTACGAGGCGGGGCTCGTGAATCGTGTCGTGCCGCTCGGCCAGCAGCTGGCCGTCGCGCGCGAACTGGCGGCGCAGATCGCCGCCAATGCGCCGCTGGTGGTCGGAATGCTGAAGGACTACGTCGGGCAGGTGCTGCCTAAGGGGCCTTCGGAAGCAGCCGCGATCGCCCGCGCGCGCGTCGAGGCGGTGAACAGCGCCGAGGACTACCACGAGGGCATCGCCGCCTTCATCGAAAAGCGCACTCCGCAGTTCGCCGGACGCTGAAAGCCATCCCCCATCCCCCATCCCCAGGAAAGAGAGAGTGAATTCATCGAACTCACCCGTCGCGCTGTCGCGGCGACGTTTCATCCCGTTCCTCGCGCTGACCGCCCTGGCCGCCCTCGGCGCGCCCTTCGCGGCACATGCCGAGACCTGGCCCGCGCGCCCGCTGAAGCTGATCGTGCCCTACCCGCCGGGGGGCGCCGCCGACTCGGTGGCCCGCATCTATGCCGACGCGTTGGGCGAGTCGCTCAAACAGGCGGTCGTCGTCGAGAACAAGCCGGGTGCCGGCACCGCGATCGCCGCTGAAGCGGTGGCCAATGGCCCGGCCGACGGCCATACCTTGTCGCTGGTGCCGACGGGGCAGCTGACGGTGCTGCCGCACATCGCGAAGAACCTCAAGTTCGACCCCTTCCGCAGCTTCGCGCCGGTGTCGACGCTGGCCTTCACCGGCCTCGTCATCGCGGCGAACGATTCCGTGCGGGCGAAAAACCTCACGGAGCTCGTGACGCAGGCGAAAGCGCAGCCGGGCAAGCTGTCCTATTCGTCGAGCGGTAGCGGCACGATCACCCATCTTGCCGGCGCATCGTTCGGGCTCGCAACGGGCGCCGACATCTTGCACGTGCCGTTCAAGGGCAGCGCCCCCGCGGTCACGGCGGTGCTGGGTGGCGAAGTGAACCTCGCCGTCGATACGCTGACGGTACTCGCCCCGCAGATCCGCGGCGGCAAGCTGCGCGGGCTCGCGATCGCGTCGCGCGAGCGTTCGCCCCTGTTGCCCGAGGTGCCGACCGTCGCCGAAGCCGGCTACCCGGACTTCGAGGTCACCTCCTGGTTCGGCCTCGCGGTCGCCGCCGCCACCCCGCCCGAGATCGTCGCGCGGCTCAGTTCGGAGATCGCGCGCGCCGCCGCCCAGCCTTCCGTGCGCGAAAAACTCGCGGCCCAGGGGCTGGAGGCGCGCTCATCCAGCCCCGAGAAGTTCGCCGAGCTGATCCGCAACGACCACGCCAAATACGGCCGCGTCGTGCGCGAGGCCGCAATCCGTTTCGACTGAGCGAAATACATCCCCTGGAGCCTTCCATGCCTGCACACAAGAAAACCAAGGTCCGCGCCGGACTCGTCCGCCTCGTCGCAGCCGGCGTCGTGTCGCTGCTGTCGATCGGCGCACATGCCGACGTCTATCCCAGCAAGCCGCTGAAGCTCATCGTCGCGTTCCCGCCCGGAGGCGCCTCCGACATCGTCGGCCGCTTCTATGCCGAGCAATTGTCGACCGCGCTCGGCCAGCCGGTCGTCGTCGAGAACAAGCCGGGCGCTGGGACCGCCATCGCGGCGGAAGCCGCGGCGAAGTCGGCGCCGGACGGTTACACGCTGTCGCTGGCTCCGGCCGGACAGCTGACGATTCTGCCGAATCTCGCCAGGGACCTGCGCTACGACCCGGTCAAGGACTTCGCACCGGTCGCGATCGTGGCATCCGTGCCCTACGTCGTCGCCGCGAACGGCACGGTCGGCGCCAATTCCCTGCAGGAACTCGTCGGCACCGCGAAGGCGCAGCCGGGCAAGATCAGCTACTCCTCATGCGGCAACGGCACGCTGTGCCACCTTTCCGGGGAGCTCTTCAAGAGTCTCACCGGCGTCGATCTGCTGCACGTGCCATACAAGGGCAGTGCGCCCGCGGTCACCGCGCTGCTCGGTGGCGAGGTCAATCTCGCCTTCGACACGCTCGCCGTCCTCGCGCCCCAGGTCAAGGCCGGCAAGGTCAAGGGCCTCGCGATCAGCAGCGCGAAGCGCTCGCCCGTGCTGCCCGACGTGCCCACCGCGGCCGAGGCGGGGCTGAAGGGCTTCGAGGTGGCGTCGTGGTTCGGCATCGTCGTTCCGGCCGCGACACCCAAGCCGGTGGTCGAGCGCCTGCACGCGGAGTTCGCGCGCATCGCCAGCCTGCCGGCGACGCGGGCGCGGTTGGCCGAGCAGGGCCTCGACGTCGAGACCAGCACGCCGGGCGAATTTGCGCGCGTGATCCGCGAGGACAGCGCGAAATGGGCCAAGGTCATCGCCGAGTCGGGGGCGCGCATCGAATGAGGACGAGCGCGCGGCACGTGTTCGACCCGCAGACCGGGGTGGCTAAACCCTTCGTCTCCGGCTACGCCAGCGACGTCGTTCCCAACATCTGGAGCTGATCCGATGCCCGGAAAGACTGCAACACGCACCTACGCCGAAGTTCGCGCCGCCCTGCTCGAACGCCGCGAAATCGCGCTGCTCGACGTGCGCGAAGAAGATCCGCACGCACAGGCCCATCCGCTGTTCGCCGCGAACTTCCCGCTCGCGCGCATCGAGCTCGATGCGTACGCAAAACTCCCGCGGCGAGACGTGTCCATCGTGGTGCTCGATGACGGCGAAGGCCTCGCCGAGACCGCCGCCGCGCGCCTGGTCGCGCTCGGCTACACCGACGTCGCTGTGCTTGCGGGTGGGGTGGCCGGCTGGCGGGAAGCGGGCGGCGAACTGTTCCGCGACGTGAATGTGCCGAGCAAGGCCTTCGGCGAACTCGTCGAAGTCGAACGGCACACGCCATCGCTCGCGGCGGAGGAGGTCAGGGCGCTGCTCGACCGCAATGCCGACGTCGTCATCGTCGACGCGCGGCGCTTCGACGAATACCACACGATGAGCATCCCGACCGCGACCAGCGTGCCGGGCGCCGAGCTGGTGCTGCGCATCGCCGAACTCGCACCCGATCCGACGACGCAGGTGATCGTCAATTGCGCCGGACGCACGCGCAGCATCATCGGCACGCAGTCGCTCGTGAACGCGGGCATCCCCAACCCCGTCGCGGCGCTGCGCAACGGCACCATAGGCTGGACGCTCGCGGGACTGGCCCTCGAACGCGGGCAGGAACGGCGTTTCGGCGAAGTCTCCGAGGCCACCCGCGCGCGTGCCGCGCAGGTAGCCCGTGCGGTCGCGGACCGAGCCGGCGTGCAGCGCGCCACGCTCGCCGACGTCGATCGCTGGCGGTCGCAGCGCGACCGCAGCACCTATTTCTTCGACGTGCGCACGCCCGAGGAATACGAGTCCGGCCATCTGCCGGGCTTCCGTCCGGTGGCGGGCGGGCAGCTCGTGCAGGAAACGGAAATGGTCGCGCCGGTGCGTGGGGCGCGCATCGCGCTGGCCGACGACGACGGGGTGCGCGCCAACATGACGGCCTCGTGGCTCGCGCAGATGGGCTGGGTCGTCCACGTCGTCGACGACGTCCCCGCGGTCGATTTTCGCGAGCAGGGTCCGTGGCGCGCGCCGCTACCGTCCTTGCCGCGGATCCGCCGCATACTGCCCGAAACGCTCGCCCGCTGGCAGGTCGCGGGCGAGGACGTCGCCGTGCTCGACTTCAGCCCCAGCGCGCAGTACCGCAAGGGCCACATACCCGGCGCGTACTTCGTCCTGCGCTCGCAGCTCGCCGATGCGCTGCAGGCACTCCCGCGGCACCAGCATTACATCCTCACGTGCGACGACGGCCTGCTTGCGAGCTTTGCGGCGCCGGAGCTGGACGCCCTTGTCGAGGCGGGCGTATGGCTGCTCGACGCTGGCAATCGCGCGTGGTCGGCGGCGGCACTGTCGCTGGAATCCGGCGAGACCCGACTCGCATCGCCGACGATCGACCGCTATCGCCGCCCCTACGAGGGCACCGACAACCCCCGTGAGGCGATGCAGGGCTATCTCGATTGGGAATTCGGCCTCGTCGCGCAACTCGCCCGCGACGGCACGCATGGCTTCCGCGTGATCTGATCCACGCGTGAGTCGAACCGGGCAAACCGCCACAGACCCAGCAGTCCGCCGACGGCGCCGACGAAGAGCGGGATGCCGCCGAAAATCTGCATCGGCCGGCTAACCGCGCCGGAGAAGAACAGCACCCAAGTCGTCGGCGCCAGGAAGGCAACGAGAAGGACGGCGTGGTTGAGGAACAGCAGCCAATGACGCCGGTCCGGGAAGGCCGCCGAGATTCCCCCGCAAAGGAAGGCGAGACCGAAACTGGTGATCTGCCAGTGATGCGACGTTGCGAAAAGCCCCTGTTTCTTCGAACGGGGAAGATCCGGGATGACACCGAGCGACAGGAGCACCACGTAGACGCCGATCACCACGAAGAACAGGGGCGTCAGTTTCGTCACCCAGTCCCACGGCAGGAAGACGCCCGGTCCCGCGAAGCGGCGCCGGTCGGCCTGGTAGAAGATCGTTACGCCGCGTCTGTCAGCGCGATACATGAGCGGTGGCCGCCACATGTCCCGCAACCCGATCAGCAGTCCCAGAACCATCAGTATCGTCATCAGCCAGGCGAAGCCGCTCACCGGCGCAGGTAATGAACCACCGGCGCGGACAAGAGCGAAGCCCGCCGCCCCGGCCAACAGGCCGCAGCAGGCTGCAAGGAAGGCGGAATTGGATCGCCGGTAGTGCACCAGCTGCATCGGATCCATCTGGGGCAGGTCGGGGAGTGCGGAAATGGAGGGGGGGCGAAAATACCGACGGCATTGTGCCGCCGCTCGTGCCCCCAGACAACCCTGTAGCACCAGTTGGACTGGCTACCGACAAGCCCTCGGCCAGAACGGTCTGTGGGGACCGGAGCCATCAACGTCCGGATTGAACAGGTCATCGATCAGCAACCAGGACATGGTCACCAATGGCCGCTTCGCGCGGTGCTCATAGCTACACCCGACCCACAGCGGACGTGCGCCAGTAGTTGTCATTGGCATTGATCGGGAGTAGCCTCCCGCCTATTTTTTTATCCATGGCCCCCGTGTTACCCGGTCGGGGCGCCGACAGCGAGGAAATCCCCAAATGTCAGACTTGAAGGTCCATCACAGTACAGTACCTGGTGTGCTCGACAGCCTTAGAAGGGGTGAATGGCTTGTCCCGCAATTTCAGCGTGACTTCGTCTGGACCACAGATCAAGTCTCGTCGCTGGTCCAATCGATACTGGAAGCTCGTCCGATCGGAATGGTTACCCTTTGGGAACAAAGTGACTCCTCTCAGTTGAACCTTGAGCGTGTCTCGATCCCCGACCAGGACAGCGCTACACGTACCGCTTCGCTGCTTTACTTTGGGCCCCAGGTTCAAGCCTCAAAAAAATTTGCGCTGCTTGATGGCCGCCAACGGTGCACCGCCATCGCAATGGCCTTCGCCGGTTTTCGTGCGACACATGGCCTATATAGATACTCGGGACGCTACTTCCTGGACGTCAAGCAATCTGACCCGCGAAAGCGCGTCAAGTACCTTCGGGAAACGGATATCCGAAGACAAGGTCTCGATTCAGATGCCACTTGTGTCGGACAGGGGCTTTTCCCTCTGGCATCCAACACTCCTGACGAGCCAATCCTTAGTCAATGGATGCGCTATCTGCAAGCGCTAGAGAAGCCTGAGAATTATCGCGACCACCAATTGCCACCTCGCGATGAAATCCAACGCCGCAACAAAATCCTTCAAGATGCATTCGAGGGAATCGTAAAGACGAAGCTCGCCGTTTATGTCGTCCCGGAGAAGTACTCGCTGGCAGACATTTGCGACATCTTCGAGACGCTCAACACAACCGGCACAAAGGTCTCGACGGTCGATCTGATTCACTCTTGGCTCTATGCCGAAACCTCCAGTAACGACGCGGAACCCTTCCTATTGAGAGAT
Organism: Aromatoleum tolulyticum; assembly: GCF_900156155.1. Taxonomy (GTDB): domain Bacteria; phylum Pseudomonadota; class Gammaproteobacteria; order Burkholderiales; family Rhodocyclaceae; genus Aromatoleum; species Aromatoleum tolulyticum. Next base: position 791 of record NZ_FTMD01000009.1, on the reverse strand, counting down.
TGGTTTGATGACCTAGGGCAAAGGAACGGAGCAATCGGATGGGCGTCGTCATCTGACCGCCCTGAGTTGGTGGCGCAGATCGTCACTGCGTGCCACGTAGCCCTAATTGACAAGCCGCAACCCCGACCGGTTGGTCGCGGACGTCCCGAGCCTATCACATCAGTTAAGTCCGGCGACCTCCTCGCCGTCCCAACTTCGCATTGGCAGTCTGTTAAGACGCATGACGAAATGTTAGCAAGATTTCTGGGAGATGCTCAACACGTAGTTGCAGAAGGATACTTTCCGTGGAGTATTTGTCCATATCCGGTAGCTATTGGCATATATGTAGCACTTCGATGGCATGCAGAGTTTGATCGTTCTGACACTCATCCGTGGGCGCCGGAAGACCTCAACGCTCTGTTCCGAGCATTCTTCTGGAGAAACGCTCTGACTCGGCGGTATGACCAAGGCTTCCTAACAGGGTGATGCAAAAACGCGCGACACGGTGTCAACCGGGGGGGCACGGATTGATTTTCATGACGACTTCCTCGCCGGAATTGGATTTTCAATTCGGCTCGAATTGCCCAAGCGGCCACCGGCGTGTGCCGTGGAGGCCCTTTTTGCTCCGCAGTTCACGCCTTCACCCCCGAATCACTCAATTTCGCGATTCTAAGCAGGTTGTACGCCGCGCCAGAGATGAAGGCCGCCATCTGGGTCTTCGCCTGCCCGATGAATCGACTCTTGCGCATTCCACCGACCGTTTTAAGCCAGCCGAAGATTTCCTCGACCCGTTTGCGCTTGCGTTGGCTGAT
>NZ_FTMD01000004.1 GCF_900156155.1 Aromatoleum tolulyticum | reverse complement strand
AAAGAGAATGTTGTAGTCGAGCTGCTCGCAAAACTGCCGATCCGAGCGAATGGAGTACAGCGCGATCAGCAATTGCCCCTTGAGCAGGCGCTCGGGCGGGATCGACGGCCGTCCGACACTCGAATACAGCGCATTCAGATCCGCCGAAATGGCTGCGAGCGCCCGATCGGCGAGCTTCTTCACCCGCCGCAGCGGATGATCCGCGGGCACGCGCGACTCGGGCGAGAAGTAATGGAACATCGAGGACTGGGGATCGAGTTGGCCGCGCATCGCTGTCAGGACGGGAGTTTCGGGAATGCCTCTATGACAATCAACTCGTCAGTTCGTTCACTGGGTTTTGCATCACCCTGCTAACTGCGCTATCGCCGTGCCGAATTGGTATCCACACTTCTTCCCCAAGTCTTCGAGACTACTTACCAGGGACTTCTTGGCGTCCAGATCATCAACGTTCCGAAGTTCTTCGCGAATCCCTTGCACCTTATACTTCTCGAAGGCGGCGTCCAGCGCGGCCCTATCTTCTTCAGTGAGGTATTCAAGCACCTTTGGCGCGTCCAAGAGCTCGACCCATTGCTCAGCATCTGCCCATTCTGCTGCAGCAATGAGCTGATTCGTCACTTCTCGCCTTACCTCATCACCCCCGTTCAAGAGATACCACGGCAGTTCGCCAAGTTCGGTTAAGAGCCGCATGGTCGACCATACGCCGTTGAATGACCTACCCATATCATCAAGCAGCGATCTGACTATCGGCTGAAGGACTCGAGCAACCTCCGCCGACTCCTGTTGGTCACACATCTCAGCCAGGAAAATCAATCGGTCGGACTTTGAAAGATCTACTGTTGCTCCGAAGGTCTTGCCGGCTGCCCCTTTGTACCAGCGATGAGTAGGTGTATCCAGGAGTTCTCTAATACGAGTAATGAGTAGCGGTTGGGTACCTTGGAACAGCTTACTAACAGATGTCCGCGGCTTTGCCTTTGCAAGCTTCCAAAGCTCTCCCAACTGTTTCATGCGAGTAGCAGAGGCCAACACATCCCCAGCCACCTGCTGCTGTGAAGCGATTACGCCGGCAACGAACTCCTTCACACTGGGATTCAGGAAGCTGATGTGGCCACGCGAGAAGGAGAGGAATGCACCATCCAGCTCGCGAAGAGCGTCCTGACAGTCGCTTGCACTTGTACGGAAGTTGTACTTCTGCGCGCGTGCTGTATGTAGCGCTTGGAAATCCAGTTCGAAGTCCACTCGCTCACGCCAGTCACCTACCGTGTACAAGCATAGTAAAGCTGACCTGGCTGCCTCTGAAATCTGGTTTCGGAAGGCATGCTCCCAAAGCAGCTCGGGATTGTCCAGAAGCGCTGAAATAAAGCCCTGGTAACCCTCGGCACCTATCGCACGCACCCGGGTGAAGTCCGTCAGCCACTCGACCAATCGAGGGCTAAAATGCTGGTGCTTGATGATAGTAAGAAAGAAGTCGTTCGCTGTAATCTGCACCTTGTGGGCTAGTGGTAAATCGCTAAAGAAAACATGGTTGTAAAGCATTCGAGCGCGGTGGCCGAATGCGTACTCCGACATTGTTAGCACGATGCGGTCCCGGAGAACGTGACTGTGGCTCAGACGCTCTGAGAGAATCACGGCGTTCTGAAGAATATGCTCCCGGGTAGTGAGAATGAACCTCGATTCGTTGGAGGACCGGACCATTTCCATGAAATCGACGATGGCCCTATCCTGGTTCCCGCCAAGATAGTCACGAGAGTCTCCAAGGAAGGTCTGACCAAGAAAGTCGTCAAAGTAGAAAAGCTGCTTCTCTGAGGACTTAAAGAGGTTCCGCCCTTCCTTAACCTTCGACTCGATCACAACGGGTTCATATCCCATATCGAGATACGCATATAGCAGCATCTCCGCCAAGGTCGTCTTGCCGATGCCGGGCGGCCCGGAGATGATGAGAACCCGGTTATCGTCAAGCATTTGTCTTGCAAGATTGAACGATTCGCTTTGAACAAATAGCGGCAGTTTTCGCCGGATCCGTTCAACTTCGAAATCGGTTCTGCAGCGCTCAGCGTTGTGCAACACATTTTCCAGCACGGCAGTGCTGGTAAGCCAGAGCTTGAAGTTCGCCTGCTCTACTCTAGGATGGCGCGATAGAAGGCTTTCGATGTCGTCGCCTCCAAATATGTCCACGGAAGGATTCTGAACGTATGGAGCCATCGCCGCTGCGATGGCTCCCTTGTTGTCTGGGGTCAGGCGAACCGTTGTAACGACTACGTACCGGCAAGGTCGAAGTAGCCTAATTTTCGGAAGCTCGTTATCGCGTAGGTGCGCAAGCAGCTTTGAGAAACCGGACTGTGCGTAGTGCTTGCACTGCACGATCGTTCCCCGTCCGGGGCCGGGTGAATATCGCAAGTCGATCCCTCGATCGCGGCCGGCACGGAACGCTTCAAGCCTGACGCCCCACTCGGCTTGAAGCAGGTCTCTCGCCAGTTCCTCGAAGTCCTGCGGTGAAAGGGCGTCGAAGTTGTAGCGTGGCATATCGTCATTCTCCCTGCGCTTACCCGGACGACCGGTCCAGATCGTGCGGCGCAATTCTTCAATCTGATGAAATAGTGAAAGCGCGACCTACATGCGCCGAACTCCGGCCAATAGCAGGATCGTATTGCGACTGCGGGGCTGGACGTGGGGGCAACGCTAATAGGCTCTCACAAAGCCGATCGAGCGTTGGCGATGCAGCTCCTGCGTTCGCCACGTAGGCAAGCTTTGCACCGCTAAACATCGAATGCATCTTCGCGCTGCCAGGATTGCCACATCGGACACGTGCCTTTTTCATCACACTTTCAAACGCATCCTTGCCGAGTGAGGCCACGAGGTCGTCGTCTACGCAACTGGACAACTCGCGGGGCCACATGGCGAAGCCCGCCTCCAAAACGGGTGCGTCGGGGAGGAGTTCTGCTTCGTTGCCCCCATTAACCGAAGCAAGGAGCGGTTATCCCGCTCATGCGATTGGCGGTACGCCTCCTTCTCGATCCGCTGTGCGCTCGCCAGCAGTGGAGGCAGTGTGTCATGACCGTTTCTTCAGTGGGTCGCGGGTGAGGTGAGAATGTCAGCGGGCCACGTCGAAATGACGGTCATGCAGCCATTTGTCGGTAATCAGGGCGACGCGGCTTGCTGATTCTTCTTTGCTCGTTCTCGCCGTCGCCGTCGCCGCCGCTCGTCGACGATATTCATCATCGTGGTCGTGTAAATGTTTGCGACGAAGGACTGTAGCAGCATCACCATGTTGACCATCACCCCAGCCGTGAGGACAAACGAGATTGCGGCGACTTGCCAGCGGACTTGTTCAGCTCCTGATGGGAGTAGTGCGAGCAGGTTGGAAAGGGCGCCGTTGGGGCTGCCGAAGAGCTGTACTGCGAGGCAGTAGAGGAGGAAGCCGATGTATACCGCCATGACCCGCAGGAAGTGAAACGCGATGTACTTGATCCACGGCAGCCCGTTTCCGTTATGGCGGCGTTCGGAGAGTGCGACCAGCATGTCCGAGTTCGTTACGGTGAGGTAAATGGTGAATCCGGCGATCAGGAAGCTGAGTATGCTGATGGTGAACGTTAAGCCAGTGTTTACCAGCTCGCGCGTCAAGGTGGCCAGTTCCGATGCCGTTTGATTGCCTAGGTAAACTGATATGGCGAGAAGGGCAGCGAAGGTGATTGTTACTCTGCGGTTCAGCTTGCTCTCAGGAAGCGCTCGCGCGCACAAGTACACTGCGTGGAGATCCTTTTCCTGTAGCAACTCCTCATCGGTAATCGGGTCGTTTGCATTTGGCATGGCGAAACAATTGCATCACAGACTTAGGAATTCGCCTATGCGGCGTAGCTTGCTCTTGACGCCGGCCGTCACCGTTGGAACGTAGATGAGGCCTTCGGCAACCTTTTCACGGAAAATGCTAACCAGTTTAGGGGTGGCGGTCTTGATGTCTGTGGGAATGTTTTCAGCGGGGATGGTGATCTTGAAGTGGTCGTTGTTCCCGGTGAGTTGATCCCCGTTAGAGTCCAGACCCCGCAGTGATACATCGGTGTTCCCGTTCTCGGTCATCTCCGCAATACGGGTCGCAGCGCCCTCAATGTTCAGGCCGGTCGTGTTCGCGTACGTAACAGAGGTGTCGGACGCCCCGAAATCACCGCCGATCTCGCGGGTGGCTTTAAGCCACTCCATCGAATCGATCTCGTCATTTGGCTTTACGAGTTCGAGCTTTACTTGCCTCAGGACACTGAACCCCTCGAGAAACTTTTCGATGCTCGACTCGTTCGACAGCGGGAGAATGGTCAGCTTCGGTTCGGGCTCGTCCTCCCGCAGTTGCTTCAACGTGATCTGCTTTTCCGTGCTTTTTTCAATCTCTGCTTTCTTCTCACGAAGGTAGGCGTTCCAGCGGTCGCGAATCGCTCTGTGGATGGTCGCCCGTAACGCCTGCAATGACGGGGCCCCTTTTGTTTCTGGGGCGTAAATTAAGCGGTGGGTGTCGAACATCAAGACGAAGATTGCAGATGGCGCGCTCGGGAGGGATGTGCGATCCTTCACGATTTCCCCGTCCACCAAGTGCTGCTCACGCACGAGCACCGTGTTGTGGATTATGCGACCCGCGAGAACAATATCGGGTACGTCGGCCTTTGAAGCCAGATTGATTACCGCGCAGTCCTTCAGAATGTATTGCGAGTCGCCATACTTTCGGACGGCCCCCTTTTCGATTGCTGGAACAATTACCTCGGCGAAGTCGAGGAACACCTGTTTGTCAGATCGGCAGACGAAATTTGCGAAGTGTAAGTTGGCCATTCGTGCGGCTACTCAACGGAGGTTAAATCGGCGCCGCCCATGCGGCCTTGGTTCGGCGCCAAGTAAAGGCGACGGCCTGGGCTGGGGTCATCGGCTGCTGGCCGATTGGGCGATCATGAGGTCTTTAGCTCGCAAGCATAGCAGGAACGCATGTGCTTCCGTTCCAACTGCGGTCGCTCGGAGTGGTGTGGGTCTCGGCGCCCGGTGTGGTGTACGCCATGGCAGATGACCGACGCATTGTTGCCCGAGGCGGCCAGATCCTCAAGGTTGGCATTGGCCGACGAGCCGTTGTCGGCGATTCGACGCGAAGATGGGCGCCGTGCGGAATCTGGCTGGACTGGAAGCGATCTAGCTGCGACCAGATATCGACCAGAAAGCAAAAAGGCCAACCCGGTTGGGTTGGCCTAAGTGCTTGAATCCGTTGGTGGTGATGGGCAGAATCGAACTGCCGACCTATGGGTTATGAATCCATCGCTCTAACCGTCTGAGCTACATCACCGCTCGAGCCTGCTAATATAGCGGTTTGGGAAACCGCGCGTCAACACCGAGTAACGATGAAGAAGCTTTACATTCGCACCTTCGGGTGCCAGATGAACGAGTACGACTCCGACAAGATGGCGGATGTGCTCGGCGCGACCGAGGAACTGGTCAAGACCGACAACCCCGAAGAGGCGGACGTGATCCTCTTCAACACCTGTTCGGTGCGCGAAAAGGCGCAGGAGCGGGTGTTCCACGACCTCGGGCGGGTGAAGCACCTGAAGCAGGCGAATCCGAACCTCATCATCGGTGTCGGTGGCTGCGTCGCGAGCCAGGAGGGTGAGGCGATCGTTGCGCGCGCGCCCTACGTCGACGTCGTGTTCGGGCCGCAGACCCTGCATCGCCTGCCGCAGCTCATCGCCGAGCGGCGCTATAGCGGCAAGTCGCAGGTCGACATCTCCTTCCCGGAGATCGAGAAGTTCGACAACCTGCCGCCCGCGCGCGTCGAAGGGGCGAGCGCCTTCGTGTCGATCATGGAAGGCTGTTCGAAGTACTGCACCTACTGCGTCGTGCCCTACACGCGCGGCGAGGAAGTTTCGCGGCCGCTCGACGACATCCTGACCGAAGTCGCCGGCCTCGCCGACCAGGGCGTCAAGGAAGTGACGCTGCTGGGCCAGAACGTCAACGCGTGGCGCGGACCGATCACGAAGAAGGGCAGCGACATGGGCGACTTCGCCTTCCTGCTCGAATGCGTCGCCGAGATTCCGGGCATCGAGCGCATGCGCTATACCACCTCGCACCCGCGCGAGATGACGCAGCGCGTGTTCGATGCCTACGCGAACATCCCGAAACTCGTGAGCCATCTGCACCTGCCCGTGCAGTCGGGCTCGGACCGCATCCTCGCAGCGATGAAGCGCGGCTACTCGGTGCTGGAGTTCAAGTCGGTGGTGCGCAAACTGCGCGCCGCCCGCCCCGATCTGTCGCTGTCCTCGGACTTCATCGTCGGCTTCCCCGGCGAAACCGAGGAGGACTTCGAGAAGACGATGAAGCTGATCGAGGAGATCGGCTTCGACGCGTCGTTCAGCTTCGTCTTCAGCCCGCGCCCCGGCACGCCGGCGGCGGATCTGGAAGATCCGGTGTCGCAGGAGACCAAGCTGCGCTGGCTCGCGCGTCTGCAGAAGCGCATCGACGAGCAGGCGCAGGCGATCAGTCGGGCGATGGTCGGTCGCGTCGAGCGCGTGCTCGTCGAAGGGCATTCGCGCAAGGACGGGAGCGAGCTCGCCGGACGCACCGACAACAACCGCGTCGTGAACTTCGCCGGCAATGCGCGCCTGATCGGGCAGTTCGTCGACGTGACGATCACCGCCGCCCTGCCGCACAGCCTGCGCGGCGAAATCGTGACGAGAGAGATCTGAATGGGCCGACCCACCGAAGTGGTGCTGGAGCCGCTGGACAACCAGCGGCTGGCGAACCTGTGCGGCGTGCTCGACGAGAACCTGCGCCAGATCGAGACTGCCTACGACGTGACCATCGCCCGTCGCGGCGAGCGCTTCACGCTGCAGGGCGGGGCCGCGCAAGCGGCGCTCGCGGCGAAGGCGCTGCACGAATTCTACGAGCAGGCCAGCGAGCACCTCAGCGTCGATGACATCCAGCTCGGCCTGATCGAGATCGCCAACCGCCGCCAGTCCGACCAGGCGGCGCCGGCGCTGATGACGCGCAAGACCGAGCTGCACGGCCGTACGCCGCGCCAGGTCGAGTACCTGCGCCACATCCAGGCGCACGACATCACCTTCGGCATCGGCCCGGCGGGTACCGGCAAGACCTATCTCGCGGTCGCCAGCGCGGTCGATGCCTTCGAGCGCCAGCTGGTCGAGCGCATCATCCTGACGCGTCCCGCGGTGGAGGCGGGCGAACGGCTCGGCTTCCTGCCGGGCGATCTCGCGCAGAAGGTCGATCCGTACCTGCGCCCGCTCTACGACGCCCTCTACGACCTGATGGGCTTCGACCGCGTCGCCAAGCTGTTCGAGCGCGGCAGCATCGAGATCGCGCCGCTCGCGTTCATGCGCGGGCGCACGCTCAACCACGCCTTCATCATCCTCGACGAGGCGCAGAACACGACGCCCGAGCAGATGAAGATGTTCCTCACCCGCATCGGCATCGGCGCGAAGGCCGTCGTCACCGGCGACCTCACGCAGGTCGACCTGCCGCGCGGCCATCGCAGCGGCCTGCTGGAAGCGCGCGAAGTGCTCGCCGCCGTGCGCGGCATCGCGTTCACCGAGTTCCAGAAGGAAGACGTCGTGCGCCATCCGCTGGTCGCGCGCATCGTCGAGGCCTACGACAACCAGGCGACGCGTGCGGCGATGCAGGCCGCACTCACCAAGAAGGATCAGGCCTGATGATCGACTCCCTCCCGCATCTCGCGCTGATCATCCAGAAGGCCATCGGCAAGGCCAACCGCGAGAACGCGCCGTCCTCCGGCGACATGCGCCGCTGGGCGCAGGCCGCGCTGCAAGGCGGCGATGCCGAAGTCACGGTGCGCCTCGTCGGCGCGACCGAGGGGCGCGAGCTCAACCGCGACTTCCGCAGCAAGGACTACGCGACCAACGTCCTGACCTTCGTCTATGGTGAAGGCGGGGGCATGCCGGATGAGGATGGCGACGCGCCGCTCGCCGGCGATCTCGTGCTGTGCGTGCCGGTCGTCGTGCGCGAGGCGGCCGAGCAGGGCAAGCCGCTGGCCGCGCATTTCGCGCACCTCATCGTGCATGGCATGCTGCACCTGCAGGGCTACGACCACGAGGACAGCGACGAAGCCGAGGAAATGGAGGCGCTGGAAACACGGATTCTCGCCGAACTGGGCTATCCTGATCCCTACGCCGAACGATCCGCCTGACCCGCCCGACATATGGACCCCGCATCACCCCGACCTAGTCTGCTCGAACGCCTCTCCGCGCTGCTGTCGCGCGAACCCGAGGACCGCGAGGAACTCCTGGCCCTGCTGCACGCGGCCTGCGAACGCAACCTGCTGGATGCCGATGCGCTGGCGATCATCGAAGGCGCGCTGCAGATGTCCGAGCTGCAGGTCGGCGACGTCATGATCCCGCGTGCGCAGATGGACATCATCCGCCTCGACGATCCGGTCGACAGCATCGCCGCGCACGTCGTCGATACCGGCCATTCGCGCTTTCCGGTCGGCAACAGCAAGGACGACATCGTCGGCATCTTCCTCGCCAAGGACCTGCTGCGCTACTACGCCGGCCGCGACTTCGACATGCCCTCGCTGCTGCGTCCGGCCGTGTTCGTGCCCGAGTCGAAGCGCCTCAACGTGCTGCTGCGCGACTTCCGTGTCAGCCGCAATCACATGGCCATCGTCGTCGACGAGTACGGCAGCGTCGCCGGCCTCGTCACCATCGAGGACGTGCTCGAGCAGATCGTCGGCGACATCGAGGACGAGTTCGACCGGCTCGAGCCCAGCGACAACATCCAGCTCGACGCGGATGGCCGCTACCGCGTCCGTGCGACGACCGAAATCGGCGAATTCAACGCCGCCTTCGGCTCCGACTTCAGCGACGCCGAGGTCGACACCGTGGGCGGCCTGCTCATCTGCCAGCTCGGCCGCCTGCCGCGGCGCGGCGAAGTCGTGATGCTCGGCAAGCTGCGCGTCACCGCGCTGCGCGTCGATGGCCGGCGCGTGCATACCCTGCTCGTGCAGCCCGTCGCCGGAACGGCCGAAGCGTGACCGACCGCGTGCGGGACTCGGGCGCCGCACCGGCGCGCGGGCGGCTGGGCGGCCTGCTGGCGGCGCTGCTCGCCGGCGGCGCATCGGTCTTCGCCTTCTCGCCCTTCGGGATCTTTCCGCTGGCGGTCCTGAGCCTCGCCGTGCTGGCGGGCCTCGCGGCACGGGAGTCCCGCGCCCGTGGCGGATTTGCGCTCGGATTCGCGTGGGGGCTGGGCGCTTTCCTTGCCGGCGTGTCCTGGCTCTACGTCGCGCTGAACCGCTACGGCGGCATGCCGATGCCGCTCGCCGCGTTCGCGATCCTGCTCTTCTGCGCCTATCTCGCACTCTTCCCGGCCGCGGTCGGGGCGCTGTTCGTGCGCTTCGGCCGTGGCGCCGCGTGGCGGCGCGCGCTCCTTTTCGCTGGCCTGTGGATCGGCGCCGAGGTGCTGCGCGGCTGGCTGTTCACCGGCTTTCCGTGGCTCGCGCTCGGGTACTCGCAGACCCCGCCCAGCCCGCTCGCCGGCTACTTTTCCGCGCTGGGCGTGTATGGCGTCGGCGGCCTCGTCGCCTTCCTTGGGGCACTCGTCGCCCTCTCCGCCTGGCGCAACGCGCGCGCCGCTGCGGTGACGCTCGGCGCGATCCTCGTCGTGTGCGGACTCGGTTACGGCCTCGGGCGCGTCCCCTGGACCGCACCCACCGGCAAGCCGCTCGAAGTCGCGCTGATCCAGACCAACATCGAGCAGGGGTTGAAGTGGCGGCCAGAACTGCTGTCCGACTGGCTGGACGGCAACGCACGCCTCGTGCGCGAACATCCCGCGGATCTCGTCGTGCTGCCCGAGACGACGCTGCCGCTGCTTGCCGACCGGCTGCCCGACGGTTACCTCGAAGAGCTCGCCGCACCGGTCGCGGCGCGCGGCGGCGACCTGGTGTTCGGCGTGTTCCTGCGCGACGCCCGTGGCGCGATCTACAACGCCGCGCTGAGCCTCGGCGCGTCGCCGTCGCAGAACTACGCGAAGCAGCACCTCGTGCCTTTCGGCGAATACTCGCCGCCGCTCTTCGGCTGGTTCTACGAACTGGTCGACATCCCGATGTCCGACCAGACGCGCGGCGCCCCCGACCAGCCGCCGCTGCGCCTCGGCGACCAGCGCGTCGCGATCAACATCTGCTACGAAGACCTCTTCGGCCGCGAACTGATCCGTAGCCTCCCCGAGGCGACGCTGATGCTGAACCTGTCGAACCTCGCGTGGTACGGCGACTCCTTCGCCCAGCCCCAGCACCTGCAGGTCGCCCGCGTGCGCGCGATGGAAACCGGCCGGCCGATGCTGCGCTCGACCAATACCGGCATGACGGCGCTGGTGCAGCCCGACGGCCGCGTTGCCGACGTACTGCCCCCCTTCACGCAGGGGGCGCTGAACCTGTCGGTGCAGGGCTACGAGGGGCTCACCCCTTATGCGCGCTGGGGCGATTCCGCCGCGCTGCTGCTCGCCGTGCTGGCGCTCGTCGTCGCGGGGCGTCCGCGCGGCAAGACGGGCGTCGGAAGCGCGATCTGACCCGGGCGCGCGCGGCGTTTCATCCGTGAGACGAGCTATTTCCGGCGGGGAACTTCGCCCTGTCGCCGGAATGCCATTAAAATCCACCCTTTGCGTCCGCCGCGCGGCGCCCTTGTCGTCGCCTACTGCTGTCGAGAGACCATGTCCCTGCACAAACCCACCTTCCAGCAAGTCATCCTGACGCTCCAGCAATTCTGGGGCGATCGCGGCTGCGTGCTGCTGCAGCCCTACGACCTCGAAGTCGGCGCCGGCACCTCGCACACCGCGACCTTCCTGCGCGCGATCGGCCCCGAGCCGTGGAACGCCGCCTACGTCCAGCCCTCGCGCCGCCCCAAGGACGGCCGCTACGGCGAGAACCCCAATCGCCTGCAGCACTACTACCAGTTCCAGGTCGTGCTCAAGCCCTCGCCGCTGAACATCCAGGAGCTCTACCTCGACTCGCTGCGCGCGCTGGGCATCGACACCAACGCGCACGACGTACGCTTCGTCGAGGACGACTGGGAAAACCCCACGCTCGGCGCTTGGGGCCTCGGCTGGGAAGTGTGGCTCGACGGCATGGAAGTCACGCAATTCACCTACTTCCAGCAGGTCGGCGGCCTCGACTGCAAGCCGGTGCTGGGCGAGATCACCTACGGCCTCGAGCGCCTCGCGATGTACCTGCAGGGCGTCGAGAACGTCTATGACCTCGTCTGGGCGGTCTACCCCGACGGTCGCAAAGTGACCTACGGCGACGTTTTCCACCAGAACGAAGTCGAGCAGTCGACCTACAACTTCGAGCACGCCAACGTCGACTTCTTCTTCTCGCTGTTCGGCAACTGCGAATCCGAAGCGAAGCGCCTGATCGAAATCGGCCTCGCGCTGCCCGCCTACGAGATGGTGCTGAAGGCCGCGCACAGCTTCAACATGCTCGACGCCCGCGGTGCCATCTCCGTCACCGAGCGCGCCGCCTACATCGGCCGCATCCGCAACCTGTCGCGCGCTGTCGCGCAGGCCTATTACGACTCCCGCGAGAGCCTGGGCTTCCCGATGCTCAACAACGCTGCAAACAAGACGGAGGCCGCATGATGACCGCCTCCCTGCTCGTCGAACTGCTCACCGAAGAACTCCCGCCCAAGGCCCTGCCGCGCCTCGGTGAAACCTTTGCCGCGAAGATCTTCGATGGCCTCAAGGCGCGCGACCTCGTCGCCGAAGACCGCGGCTTCCGCTGGTTCGCCGCTCCGCGCCGCCTCGCGATCACCGTGCCGCAGGTGCGCGTCGCCGCCCCGGCGCGCGAAGTCACCGAGAAGATCATGCCGGTGCAGGTCGCCCTCGACGCCGAAGGCCGCCCGACCCCGGCGCTGCTGAAGAAGCTCGAAGCCAAGGGCATCCCGGCCGAGGCGGTCGCGCGCTTCGAGCGCCGCATGGATGGCAAGGCCGAAGCGCTGTTCTACACCCGTAACGAGGACGGCGCCGCGCTCGACGCGGTGCTCGCCGAGATCGTCCAGGACGCCGTCAAGGCGCTGCCGATCCCCAAGCTGATGCGCTGGGGCGCGGGCGATGCGCAGTTCGTGCGTCCCGTGCACAAGCTCTCGATGCTGCACGGCGACCGTGTCGTGCCGGGCCGCGTGCTCGACCTCGACTCCGACCGCGTCACGCGCGGCCACCGCTTCATGAGCCGCGGTGACATCGCGCTCGCGACTGCCGACGCCTACGAACCGACGCTGCTCGCCGAAGGCAAGGTGATGCCGGACTTCGCCGAGCGCCGCGCCGAGATCGAGCGCCAGCTCCTCGCGACCGCAGCACGCGAAGGCTCCAGCCTGGACGAGTACGCCGACCTCCTCGACGAGGTCACCGCGCTGGTCGAGCATCCGACCGTGTACGTTGGCGAATTCGAAGCCGAATTCCTCGCCGTGCCGCAGGAATGCCTGATCCTGACGATGCGCGCGAACCAGAAGTACTTCCCGCTGTTCGATGCGGCCGGCAAGCTGCGCAACCGCTTCCTGATCGTGTCGAACATGCGCCTCGAGGACGCCTCCAACATCATCAAGGGCAACCAGCGCGTGGTGCGCCCGCGCCTGTCGGATGCGCGCTTCTTCTTCGAGCAGGACCGCAAGCACACCCTCGACAGCCGGCTGCCGCGCCTCGGCCCGGTCGTCTATCACAACAAGCTCGGCAGCCAGCTCGAGCGTGTCGAACGCCTCGAGCGCCTCGCGAGCCGCATCGCCGCGCGCCTGCATGGTGACGCCGCCGCCGCCGCCCGCGCCGCGCGCCTCGCGAAGGCCGACCTCGTCACCGACATGGTCGGCGAATTCCCCGAGCTGCAGGGCATCATGGGGCGCTACTACGCGCTCAATGACAACGAAGGCGAAGTCATCGCCGACGCGATCCAGTCGCACTACCAGCCGCGCTTCGCCGGCGATGCGCTGCCCGCGGGCAACGTCGCCTGCGCGGTCGCGCTTGCCGACAAGCTCGATGCGCTGGTCGGCTTCTTCGGCATCGGCCAGCTGCCGACCGGCGACAAGGATCCCTTCGGCCTGCGCCGCGCCGCGCTGGGCGTGCTGCGCATCCTGATCGAAACGCCGCTGCCGCTCGACCTGGCCGAACTGGTCTCGGACGCGGCCGCCGGCTTCAAGCCGGGCCTGCTGACCGCGGCCGGCTTCGAGGCGCAGCTCCTCGACTTCATGTTCGAGCGCCTGAAGAACCTGCTGCGCGACGCCGGCCACGCGGTCGACGTCGTCGATGCGGTGCTCGCGCTACGTCCCACGCGCATGGACCTCGTCCCCGCCAAGCTCGACGCGGTGCGCACCTTCCGCGCCCTGCCCGAAGCCGAGGCGCTCGCTGCCGCGAACAAGCGCATCGTCAACATCCTCAAGAAGGTCGAAGGCGAACTGCCCGAGCCGGAGGTTGCGCTGCTGCAGGAAGAGGCCGAGAAGGCGCTGTTCCACCGCGTCATCGAGGTCGCGCCGCTGGTGCGTTCGCACATGGGCAACGAGGACTACACCGATGCGCTGTGCGTGCTCGCGGGCCTGCGCGCGGCGGTCGATACCTTCTTCGACGAGGTCATGGTGATGGCCGAGGAACCCATGACGCGCCAGAACCGGCTCGCGCTGCTGCGCCAGCTCGCCGGCCTGATGAACCAGGTCGCCGACTTGTCGCGCCTGTCCGCCTGACGGGGGCTGTTCATGCCGCAGAAACTCATCATCCTGGACCGCGACGGCGTCATCAACTACGACTCCGACCAGTTCATCAAGTCGCCCGACGAGTGGAAGCCGATCCCCGGCTCGCTCGAAGCGATCGCGCGCCTCAACCAGTGGGGCTGGCGGGTCGTCGTCGCGTCGAACCAGTCGGGCGTCGGGCGCGGGCTCTTCGGCATGGACACCCTCAATGCGATCAACGAGAAGATGGTGAAGAGCCTCGCCCAGGCCGGCGGTCGGCTCGACGCGATCTTCTTCTGCCCGCATCCGGCCGACTCCACCTGCGACTGCCGCAAGCCCAAGCCGGGCCTGTTCCTGCAGATCGCCGAGCGCTTCAACGTGAATCTCGACCGCGTGCCCGCGGTCGGCGACAGCCTGCGCGACCTGCAGGCGGGCGTCGCGGTCGGCTGCAAGCCCTACCTCGTCCTCACCGGCAAGGGCATGAAGACGCGCGACGATCCCGCGCTGCCCGAAGGCACGCTCATCTACCCCGATCTCGCGGCCGTGGTCGCCGATCTCACCGCCTGAAGGATACCGTGGTCGTCCTGCGCTCCCTGCTGTTCGCCATCGTCCTGGCGATTTTCACGCCGCCGTTCGCGTTGTTCGGCATCCTCGCCTATCCCCTGTCGCCGCGCACGCGACATCGCATCGTCACGGCCTGGGCGCCGCTGATGATGTGGTTCATCCCGCGCATTCTGGGCATCCGCTACAAGGTCATCGGGCGCGAGAACATCCCCTCCGTGCCGTCCGTGATCCTGTCCAAGCACCAGTCGGCGTGGGAGACGATGGCCCTGCAGGTGATCTTCCCGCCGCTGTGCTTCGTGCTGAAACGCGAACTGCTCAAGGTGCCGTTCTTCGGCTGGGGGCTTGCGGCGATTCCCGGCATCGCGATCGACCGCGCCGCGGGCAAGGACGCGCTCGCCCAGGTCGTCGAGCAGGGGCGGGCCCGGCTATCGGAAGGCTACTGGGTCGCGGTGTTCCCGGAGGGCACCCGTACCGCGCCCGGCGCCAAGCGCCGTTACAAGGCGGGCGGGGCCGCGCTCGCGCAGCAGGCGGGTGTGCCCGTCGTGCCCGTGGCGCATAATGCCGGGGAATTCTGGGGACGCGACGCCTTCCTCAAGTATCCCGGCGAGATCACCGTCAGCATCGGACCGGTGATCGATCCGACGGGGCTGGATGCCGCCGAGGTCAATCGCCGCTCTGCGGCATGGATCGAAGGCGAGATGCGCCGCCTGTTCCCGCACCACTACCGAAGCGGGCACGACACCACCGGAGCCGTTTCCGGCGAGGTCGAAGAGGCGGAGTGAACCGGGCGGCTTCGGTCGTCCCGCAAGCCGCCCCCCGGGGCGCGGAGCGTGGAATGGAAGGGGCGGAGGAAATGCAGATGATGGATCGTCGTGGCAGGCTCTCGTCGCAGCCGGCGGAGCAGCAGGCGCGCGACGCCGTCCGACATTTCCGCCTGATGCGCTATTTCACGCTCGCAAGCCTCGTCGCGTTCGTGACCGTCGCCGTCGTGCTGTATTTCCTGCAACGCGGCGAGATCACGTTTTTCGCCCAGGTCCAGCGCGAGCAGGGGGATTTCTTCGCCCGTGCGCAGAAAAATCTGGCCGCCAAGCAGGACCAGGCCGCGCGTGCGAGCCTGATCTCCCTGCACGAAGCCAGCCATGTCACGCTCACGCGCGTGGTCGGCAATGTGTTGTGGGACTCCCACATCGCGCCGTTTGCCGCGCGTGCGCAGGCCATTTCTGCCGCTCCCTGCCGCAGCCTGCCCGCGCCCGCGGCGGGCGGTCCCGATCCGCGGCGCGCATGCTTTGCGGAGCTGGGCCGGACGATCATGGGGCTGCCGGGCTTTGCCGAGCTCGACGCCAAGGCGTATGAGACGATGCAGGCGAGCAGCGTGTTCAAGATCAAGGTTTTCGACCTGCGCGGCATCACGATCTATTCGTCGGAGCACACACAGATCGGCGAGGACAAGGCGGACAACCAGGGCTGGAAGAACGCGGCGGCCGGTGTGCCTGCCAGCGAGGTCACCCACCGCGAGCGCTTCAGCGCCTTCGAGGGCGTGGTCGAGAACCGCGACCTCATTTCGAGCTACATTCCCGTGCGCGAGCGCGGCAGCGACCGTGTCGTGGGGGTGTTCGAGATCTATTCCGACGTCACGTCCTTCCTCGGGCGCATCCAGGCCGTTTCGGCCGAGCTCGGCGGGCTCGCGCGCGCGAACCAGGAGGAGCTG
Organism: Aromatoleum tolulyticum; assembly: GCF_900156155.1. GTDB lineage: Bacteria > Pseudomonadota > Gammaproteobacteria > Burkholderiales > Rhodocyclaceae > Aromatoleum > Aromatoleum tolulyticum. The sequence goes on along the minus strand of NZ_FTMD01000004.1, from coordinate 346,829 downwards.
GAGCGGACCCTGGCCGAAAACGAGGACAAGGTGAGCGCCAGCTCGGAAGTCTTTCTTCTGATCGTGGGCGGCACCCTGGTCGTCCTCTATGGCGCGCTGTGGGCAATCGTGCGCATCGGCCAGCGCATCATCGACGCGCAGGCGGCGGCACAGGAGCGCGCGGCGGAACGCGAGGAGCGCTGGCATCACGAGAAGATGGCGGCCCTCGCGACGATGGCCGCGAACGTCGCCCACGAGGTCGGCAATCCGCTGGCGACGATCTCGATGCTCGCGCAGGAGATCCAGTTGAACAAGCAGCGCAACGGCTGCGAAAGCTGCCAGCCGGCGCTGATCCTCGAGCAGACCCGCCGCATCGCCGGGATGACCCGACAGATCTCGGAATTCGCAGCGGCGCGGCGCGAATCGCACGAACTCGTCGATATCAACGTGATGGTCAAGTCGATCCTCGATTTCCTCGGCTTCGACCGGCGTTTCCGGTCGATCCGGCTCGAATTCAAGGGCGGCGCCGATCTGCCCGCGGTCTCGGTGATCCCCGACTACCTCAACGAGGTGTTGATGAACCTGCTGCAGGCCTGCACGGAATGTCCCGCCGGTCCGGGCGGGAAGGGGGGCACCATCGTCGTCGAGACCATGGCCAGCGGGGCGGAGCTGCTGATCCGCATCACCAGCGAATGCAAGGCCTATCCCGGTGTATGCAAGGAGCATGTCCGGTTCGAGGACAGCCGCTTCGACGTGGTGCGGCGGCGTATCGCCAGCTTGGGTGGCCGTCTCACGCGCGAACGCATGTATTACGAGATCGCCCTGCCGGCCGAAGCGCCGGTCGTGCCCGCTTCCTGATTGCCGCCCGACCGGCTTCGGGTGGCGGCACCGTATCCGGTCCCGGCGGCGATGCCCTAAAATTCCATTTTTCGTGTTCGAACCGGACCGGCGGGTGAATTGACGCCGGGCCTGCCTCCTGAAGGAATCCTTATGTCGTCCGCCCTGGGCATAGAAGAAGCCCGCGCCTACATGCACAGGCTGCTCAATGCGATGCACCAGATGGACGGGTCCGACCTGTTCATCTCGGTGGATTTTCCGCCGACCGTGAAGGCGCATGGCACGATGAAAGCGCTCAGCCAGCAGCGGCTGACGCCCGACATCACGCGCTCGCTGGCCCTGAGCCTGATGAACGAGCGCCAGCGTGCCGAGTTCGAGGCCGAGATGGAGTGCAATTTCGCGATCGCCATTCCCGGCGTGTGCCGCTTCCGCGTGAATGTCTTCGTCCAGCAGCAGAACTCCGGCATGGTCATCCGCACGATCGCGTCCGAGATCCCCACGCTCGCCAGGCTCGGGCTGCCGGAGGTGCTCAAGGATATCATCATGACCAAGCGCGGCCTCGTGCTGGTCGTGGGCGGTACCGGTTCGGGCAAGTCGACGACGCTCGCGGCGATGATCGATCACCGCAACAGCACCGCCCCCGGGCACATCATCACCGTCGAGGATCCGGTCGAGTACGTCCATCGCAACAAGCAGTGTCTCGTCACGCACCGCGAGGTCGGCGTCGATACGCATTCGTGGGAACATGCGTTGAAGAACACGCTGCGCCAGGCCCCCGACGTGATCCTGATCGGCGAGATCCGCGACCGCGAGACGATGGAGCACGCGATTGCCTTCGCGGAGACGGGCCACCTGTGCCTGGGCACGCTGCACGCGAACAACGCGAACCAGACCATCGACCGGATCGTGAACTTCTTCCCCGAGGAACGGCGCAACCAGTTGCTCATGGATCTGTCGTCGAACCTGCGCGCGATCGTATCGCAGCGCCTGATCCGCACCGAGGACGGCAAGGGGCGCAAGGCGGCGATCGAGATCCTGCTCAACACGCCGACGATCGCGGAGATGATCTTCAAGGGGCAGTTCCAGTCGATCAAGGAGATCATGGCGAAGTCGCGCGAACTGGGCATGTGTACCTTCGACCAGGCGCTGTTCGACCTCTACGACGCCGGATCAATCAGCTACGAGGAGGCAATCCGCAACGCCGACTCGACCAACGAGCTGCGCCTGCAGATCAAGCTGAAGGCCGAGCGCGGCCAGCCAAAGACCTCTGCGGCCGCCGAGTTGAGCCTGTCGATCGAGGAGGAGAAGGACGAGGACGAGGAGGCAGAGGGCGGCGCAGCTCCAGGCGCCAAGGTCGCCGGCTAGGCGGGGAGTTGTTAGTCCGGCAACCAAATACCGTTCGGGCTGAGCCTGTCGAAGCCCTGCCGCTGCCCGATAGGCTAAGGGCGAACGGTTGTAGTTGATTGTCGGCGTGATGGTTCGCGGTCGCTCGGAACCCCGCCCGTACGATTTCTGCCGTAAAGCAAAAAGCCCCGCAGATTGCTCTGCGGGGCTTTTTGTTGCCGCGCCCGCCCCTGGCGGGGCCGGCGCGTCGATTCGATCAGACGGCGATCAGGCAGCCTTCTTCGACGCGGTCTTGGCAGTGGCGCTCACGGCCTTGACGGTGGCGTTGGTCGCGGCAGCGACGTTCGCTTCGGCGATCTCGGCGACTTGCTTGGCAGCCTTGCTGACGCTGTCGTAGGCGCTGTTGGCGGCGGCGATGGCCGACTTGACGGCGGCGACGGCGACGTCCGAACCGGCCGGAGCCGACTTGGCAGCCTTGTCGAGGGCAGCGGCCAGGCTCTTGTTCAGCTCGGCGATCTGGGCTTCGACCAGCTTCGAGACTTCTTCCTGACCCTGCGAAGCGATCTCATAGACGCTACGGTTGTAGGCCACGGCCTTCTCGACCAGCGGCTGCACCAGCGAGGCCTGCAGGCCCAGGAATTCCTGGGCGTCCTTGGCGCCGAGCAGGGCCTTGGAGTTGGCCAGGCCGTCTTCGAGGATCGAACGGGCGGTGTTCAGGTTCAGGGCGGCGAAACGCTCGGCGCTGGCGAAGGCATTGTTGGCCAGGGTCAGCAGGGTCTCGACGTTGGCTTTGTTGGCGGCGGCGAATTGCTCGGGGGTTGCAAACATTTTCATCTCCTGATGAAGGTTACGTTTGGATTCGGTTTGCTTCGCAACTGCCTGAGTGCTTGGTGCGTCGCAACATTGATCTGATTATAGGTGTGTGCCACCGGCTGTCAAGCGCTTTTGTGCGGCGCACAAAAAAATTCTTACAAATTACCCGGATGCCGCGTGCTGCCCTATGTAGCTGTTTTTATTTTGTTTCACTGTGAAACAAATGCCGATGGGCAGATCGCGGTCATTTGCCATTGGCATCAATGCCGCTACGCAGCATGCGCCGCGAAGATTACACGAAAATTACATGGAGAGGGCGCCGCCGCAGGATTGCGGCGGCGCAAGAAGCATCAGCGATGCTTGAAGTCGGGCTTGCGCTTCTCGATGAAAGCGGCCATGCCTTCCTTCTGGTCTTCCAGGCCGAAGGCCGAATGGAAGGTGCGGCGTTCGAACAGCAGGCCTTCGCTGAGGCTGCTTTCGAAGGCACGGTTGACCGATTCCTTGATCATCATGATGACCGGCAGCGAGAAGCCGGCGATGACCGTGGCGGCCTCGATCGCCTCGTCGACGAGGCGATCGGCGGGAACGATGCGGGCAACCAGGCCGGCACGTTCGGCCTCGGCGGCGTCCATCATGCGGGAGGTGAGGCACATGTCCATCGCCTTCGCCTTGCCGATCGCGCGCGGCAGGCGCTGCGTGCCGCCCGCGCCGGGCAGGACGCCCAGCTTGACCTCGGGCTGGCCGAATTTCGCGGTGTCGGCGGCGAAGATCATGTCGCACATCATCGCCAGCTCGCACCCGCCGCCCAGCGCGAAGCCGGCGACCGCCGCGATGATCGGTTTGCGGCAGCTCTTCAGGCGCTCCCAGTTGCGCGTGATGTAGTCGCCCTTGTAGGCGTCCATGTGCGAGTAGTTCGCCATCGCGCCGATGTCCGCGCCTGCGGCGAACGCCTTTTCCGAGCCGGTGATGACGATCGCGCCGATTTCCTCGTTCTTCTCGAAACCGTCGAGCGCGTGGCCCACTTCATCGATCAGCTGGTCGTTGAGGGCGTTCATCGCCTTCGGGCGATTAAGCGTGATCAGGCCGACCCGTCCGCGCGTTTCGACGATGATGTTGCTGTACTCCATGCAGTCTCCTCCGTAGCAGGGTGAAGCGGTCAGTGGGTCTTCTCGGTGCCGGAATTCTTGGGCTGGATCACCGCGCGGACGCGCCCGTCGCCGGCTGCGCGCGTCTCGGTCTTGCCGGGCTGGTTGGTGACCAGATAGTTCTCGCTCAGCGAGTCGTATTCGATGTAGTGGCCGCGCACTTCGTCGGCGCCCGACTTCACGTGGGCCTGGTTGAACAGGCGCGCCCGTTCGGCGCGGCTGTCGTACTCGATGCGCTCGGCTTCGCCTTCGACGTATTCGGTGCTGCCTTCGCGCTTCTGGCGGAAGGTCGCGAGCCGTTTCTCGCTGCCGGTCGCGACGCCGGACTGGAAGCCGTCCGGACCCTGGGTCACGACCAGCTTCGCGCCCTTGATCACCAGGGTGCCCTGGGTCAGGACGACATCGCCTTCGAAGACGTGGACCTTGTTGCGGTCATCGACGGTGACGCGGTTGGCTTCGATGTTGACGGGCTGGTCACGGTCGGCGCGCTCGGCGAGTACGGGTTGCGACAGCAGTCCGAGAGCGAGCGCCAGCAGGGCGGGGAGGGAAGTGCGCATCATGGTGGGTTCCGGTTGGTGCGCGGGATTTGCACGCGCGCGTTGCCGATGAGTTCCAGGGTGCCGAAGATGTTGTCGGACTTCATGCCGTTCGCGTGGGCCGTGCTCGCGCCCTGGGTGATCGCGACCGGGTCGGACGTCGCGGCACGTTCCTCGTCGGGCCAGATCGTGAGCGAGGCGGACGCGAGCGTCATTTCGGGGCTGCCCTGCGCCGCATCGCGCCGCGCGCGCACGTCGCCGGTCAGACGCACTTCGTCGCCCTGGCGGAGCACTTCGCCCTGTTCCGAGCTGAGGTGCAGTTCGCGCCCGTCGACCTCGTAGCGCAGGCGGGGGCGCTCGAGCGCCGTGGCATCCGTCTGCGGGTGGTGTGTGATCTTGTCCGCGAGCAGTTCGTAGTGCTGGCGACCGTCGCGGTCGAAGGCGATGAGGCGCGTCCGTTCGGCGACGAAGTCGGGCTCCAGGCGCGTCTGCGACGACGGGCGGGCCTCGTCGCCGGTGGTGACCCGCTCCAGCCACAGCGAGGCGCCGGCCACGATGATCAGGCCGGCGAGGGGGTAGAGTTGCTGGATGGACGGTTTCACGGCTGGGGCGTCAGACGGTGCAGGTCGTGCGCAGACGGGCGGGCAGGGAGGTACGCATCAGATCACCTTCGCCAGCATGAGGTCGTGGGTCGTCAAGGCGCCGGCGAGGGCGCCCTGATGGTCCACCACCAACAGCTGGTTGATGCGCTGCCGTTCCATCATCTCGGCGGCGGCCGCTGCGAGTGCGTCCGGGCCGATGCTGCGCGGGTTGTGCGTCATTACCGCGGCGATCGTCGCGCTGCGCGCGTCGCAGCCGCGTTCCAGCGCCCGGCGCAGGTCGCCGTCGGTGAAGATGCCGATCGGGCGGCCATCGGCGCCGACCACGGCGGTCATGCCCATGCCGCCGCGCGACATCTCGATCAACGCGGCCATCATCGAGGCGTCTTCGGACACCTGCGGCACGCGTTCGCTCGGGCGCATCACGTCGCTGACGTGGGTCAGCAGGCGGCGCCCCAGGCTGCCGCCCGGATGCGAACGCGCGAAATCGTCCGCACCGAAGCCGCGCGCATCGAGCAACGCCACCGCAAGGGCATCGCCGAGTGCGAGCGCCGCCGTCGTGCTCGCCGTCGGGGCGAGGTTCAGCGGACAGGCTTCCTCGGCCACGGCCGCGTCCAGATGCACATCGGCCTCGCGCGCGAGCGGCGATTCCGGCCTGCCGGTGATCGAGATGAGCTTCGCCCCCTGGCGCTTGACCAGGGGCACGATGGTGAGCACTTCCTCGCTCGCGCCCGAGTTCGACAGCGCGATCACGATGTCTTCGGGCGTGATCATGCCGAGGTCGCCATGGGCGGCTTCCGCCGCATGCACGAAATAGGCCGGGGTGCCGGTGCTGGCGAGGGTGGCCGCGAGCTTGCGCCCGATGTGGCCCGACTTGCCGATGCCGGTAACGATGACGCGCCCGCGGCGCTGCAGGATCAGGTCCACCGCCTGCTCGAATTCGGCGCCGAGACGGTCCGCGAGGGCGACGACGGCATCCGCCTCGATGCGCAGCACGCGCCGCGCCAGGGCGATGGCGCCGGCTTCCCGCGCGGATTTTGGCTGGGGTGGGTTCATGGCGTTCGGAGCGGTTACACTTTTCTTTTATAGATGGCGCGGCGGGGCATGAGTCGTCGATAATCGGACGCCGCTGCGGCGCACCAAGACGGACGAGTATACCCGAACCGTCTGCCGAACCCGATGCACAACGCGGAGCCCGATGCTCAATACCCTGGAGTTGGTCCTCCTCCTGCTGGCCGCTGCGGTCGTCACGGTGGCGATCTTCCGCAGCCTCAATCTGCCGCCCGTGCTCGGTTATCTGCTGGTCGGGGCGGCCGTGGGGCCGCATGCGCTGAAGCTGGTGCCGGCCTCCGAGGGCGCGAGCCATCTCGCCGAGTTCGGCGTGGTATTCCTGATGTTCTCGATCGGGCTCGAGTTCTCGCTGCCGCGTCTGCTGGCGATGAAACGGACGGTGTTCGGACTCGGCGCCGCCCAGGTCTTCGGCTGCATTGCGGTGGTCATGCCGGTGGGGCATCTCCTGGGGTTCGGCTGGGGGGCGGGGCTCGCCCTGGGCAGTACGCTGGCGATGTCATCGACCGCGATCCTGTCCAAACTCCTTGCCGACCGGATGGAGCTCGACAGCAAGCACGGACGCGAGACCATGGGCGTGCTGCTGTTCCAGGACATCGCCGTCGTGCCGCTGCTGATCCTGATCCCGGCGCTGTCGCAGCAGGCCGAGGCGCTGGCGGAAACCCTCGGGATCGCGGCCCTGAAGGCCGTCGTTCTGCTGGTGCTGGTGCTCGGTTTCGGTCAGCGGCTGATGCGCGCATGGTTCACCATCGTCGCGCGTCGCCGCTCCGGCGAGCTCTTCATGCTCAATGTGCTGCTGATTACGCTGGGGTTGGCGTGGCTCTCGCAACTCGTCGGACTGTCGCTGGCCCTCGGGGCCTTTCTCGCCGGCATGCTGATTTCCGAAACCGAGTTCCGCTACCAGGTCGAGGAGGACATCAAGCCCTTCCGCGACGTGCTGCTGGGGCTCTTTTTCGTCACGGTCGGGATGTTCCTCGATGTCCATGTGATCGTGAGCCACCTGTTCGCGGTGCTGGGCATGGTCGCGGCGCTGCTGGTCGTGAAGTGCGCGATCGTGTTCGCGGCCTCGCGCGCCTTCGGCTCCTCCGCCGGGACGGCGCTGCGCACCGGCCTGTGGTTGTCCGCGGGGGGCGAATTCGGCTTCGTGCTGGTGTCGCAGATCGACGGCCTCGGCCTGATGCCGCCTGCGCTGCTGCAGACCACGGTCGCTGCCCTGGTCGTCTCGATGCTGCTCGCGCCGCTGATCGTGCAGGCCAGCGACCGGATCGTGCTGCGCTTCGTCGCGTCCGAATGGCTGCTGCGCTCGATGGAGCTGACCCGCGTCGCGGCGCAGTCGATGAACACCAGCAAGCACATCATCGTCTGCGGCTACGGGCGCAGCGGGCAGTACATGGCGCGCTTTCTCGAGCAGGAGAATGTCAGCTACGTCGCGCTGGATCTCGACCCCGAGCGTGTGCGCGAGGCCGCGGCGGCCGGCGATACCGTCGTTTACGGCGACGCGTCGCGCCACGAGACGCTGATGGCTGCCGGCATCATGCGCGCGAGCGCACTGGTGATCTCCTTCGGCGAGGTCGAGGCGGCGCTGCGCGTGCTGCATCGCGCGCTCGCGCTGCGGCCGGACCTGCCCATCGTCACGCGCGCCGCCGACGAGAAGGACATGGATCGTCTGTCGCAGGGCGGTGCCGCGGAAGTCGTGCCGGAGGCTTTCGAGGGCAGCATCATGCTCGCGTCGCACGCCCTCGCGCTCATCGGTGTGCCGCTCAATCGTGTCGTGCGGCGCATCCGCGACGTGCGCAACCAGCGCTATGCGCTCATGCGCGGATTCTTCCACGGTACCTCGGATGCGGCGGACGGCCCGGAGTCGCGCCAGGTGCGGCTGCACCCGGTGACGCTGCCGGCCGGTGCGCACGCGGTCGGCCGTACCCTGGGGGCGATGGCGCTCGACGAGTTCGGCGTGACCGTGTCGGCCGTGCGCCGACGCAACATCCGCGGCCTCGCGCCGAGCGCGGAGACGCTGATGCAGGCGGGCGACGTCGTCGTCCTGATGGGCGTGCCCGCGGATCTGGAGCAGGCCGAAGGGCGGCTGTTGCGGGGGAAGTGAGCCGCAGCGGCGCCATTGCCGGCGTCCGCGCCCCCGATGCGCCCTGCTGCGCAACACTGTGTTCGTGTATTCGTTCCGCATCCGGTCGGCGCCGGTGGCTGTTGATGTCTGCCCGTCTGCTAAACTAACAGGTTTTGAGGATCCCCGAGGGGGCGTCGACTTGGTTTCCGAAACCGACAATCTGCTGGTGAGCCTGAAGGATGTCCGCTTCGCCTATGGCGAGCGCGAGATCCTGCGCGGCGTCAACCTGAAGGTGCCGCGGGGCAAGGTCGTTGCGATCATGGGCGGCAGCGGTTGCGGCAAGACCACCCTGTTGCGCCTGATCGGCGGACAGCTGCGTGCGACGGCCGGTACCGTCGAAGTCGCCGGCCGCAACGTCTCGGCCCTGAACACTGCCGAGCTCTACGAGATGCGCCGGCGCATGGGCATGCTGTTCCAGTTCGGGGCGCTATTCACCGACATGTCGGTGTTCGACAACGTCGCTTTCCCGCTGCGCGAACACACCGACCTGCCGTTCGGTCTGATTCGCGACATGGTGCTGATGAAGCTCAACGCGGTCGGGCTGCGCGGCGCGGCGGACCTCATGCCGGCGGAGCTGTCGGGCGGCATGGCGCGCCGCGTCGCGCTGGCGCGGGCGATCGCGCTCGATCCGATGCTGATCATGTACGACGAGCCCTTCGCCGGCCTCGACCCGATCTCGCTCGGCGTCATCGGCCAGCTGATCCGCAAGCTCAACGACGCGCTCGGTGCGACGACGATCATGGTGACGCACGACATCATGGAGTCGCTGCAGATCGTCGATTACATCTATTTCGTCTCCGAGGGCGGCATCGTCGCGGAAGGCACGCCCGACGAGCTGCGCGCCTCCAAGGATCCCTGGGTGTACCAGTTCATCCACGCCGAGCCGGACGGCCCCGTGCCTTTCCACTACCCGGCCGACGCGCTGGACGAGAGCCTCATCGGCGGGAGGGCCGCGTGAACGGCCTGCTGAACTTCATCCGGCGCCTCGGCGCGGCCGCGGTCGAAGGCGTGTGGCGCATCGGTTTTGCCGCGCGCTTCTTCATGCTGCTGCTGCGCCATTCGGGGCAATCGCTGACGCGCATCCACCTGACGGTGCGCGAGATCTACTTCAGCGGGGTGCTCTCGCTGCTGATCATCATCGTTTCCGGTCTTTTCGTCGGCATGGTGCTGGGCCTGCAGGGCTACGAAACGCTGCAGCGCTACGGCTCGGGCGATGCGCTCGGCGTGCTAGTGTCGCTGTCGCTGACGCGCGAGCTCGGCCCGGTCGTTGCCGGACTCCTCTTCGCCAGCCGCGCCGGCCTCGCCGTGACCGCGGAGATCGGCCTGATGAAGACCACCGAGCAGCTCGACGCGATGGACATGATGGCGGTCAATCCCATCGCCCGCGTCGTCGCGCCGCGTTTCTGGGGCGGCGTGATCTCGATGCCGCTGCTGGCGGCGCTGTTCTCCGCGATGGGGGTGTTGGGCGGCTGGCTGATCGGCGTCGTGTTCATCGGCGTCGATAACGGCGCGTTCTGGTCGCAGATGCAGGCGGCCGTGGACTTCCGCTTCGACATCATGAACGGCGTGATCAAGAGCTTCGTGTTCGGCGCCACCGTCGCGCTGATCGCCGTGTTCGAGGGCTACGACTGCACACCGACCGCCGAGGGGCTGTCGCGTGCGATCACCCGCACCGTCGTGACCTCCGCGCTGGCGATCCTGGCGCTCGATTTCGTGCTTACATCTCTTATGTTCCGAGGGCAGTCATGAGGCGTACAACGCTCGACCTGTGGGTCGGTTTCTTCGTCATCATCGGCATGGCCGCGCTGATATTCCTCGCGTTCAAGGTCGGCAACCTGGGCGCGGCGAACGGCGGGGAAACCTATGTCGTGAACGGGCAGTTCGACAACATCGGCGGCCTGAAGGTGAGGGCGCCGGTCAAGAGCGCAGGCGTGGTCGTGGGGCGGGTCAAGGAGATCCGCTTCGATCCCAAGACCTATCGCGCCGTCGTGTCCCTGTCGCTCGACGCGAGTTACCAGTTCCCGCGCGACACGATCGCGACCATCCTGACCTCCGGCCTGCTCGGCGAGCAGTACGTCGGGCTCGAGCCGGGTGGCGACGAGGCGATGCTGCAGACGGGCGATGCGCTGCAGATCACCCAGTCCGCGGTGGTCCTGGAGAAGCTCATCGGCCAATTCATGTTCGACAAGGCTGCCGAAGGCTCGGCGCCCGCGAACTGAGCCGGTTGCGCATGATCTGAATCCCATAATGAAAAAAACTACGTCCCCCAGATTCGTCAAGGCATTCGCCGTCGCGTCCGCCTGCCTCGCGCTGACCGCCTGCACGGCGCGTGTCGCCAATCCGGACGATCCGCTCGAAAGCTACAACCGCGCGATGTTCACCTTCAACGAGAAGGTGGACGAGGCTGCGATCCAGCCCGTTGCCAAGGCCTACGACAAGGTCACGCCGCTGCCGCTGCGTACCGGTGTCGGCAACTTCTTCGGCAACGTCGGCGACGTGTGGATCGGCGGCAACAACCTGTTGCAGGGCAAATTCACAGATGGCCTGAGCGACCTGCTACGCTTCGCGATCAACTCGACGGTCGGCATCCTCGGTCTCTTCGATGTCGCCAGCGAGCTCGATCTGCCCAAGCACGACGAGGATTTCGGCCAGACCCTGGGCTGGTGGGGTGTGGGCGAAGGGGCGTATTTCGTCGTGCCGTTCTTCGGCCCGCGCACCGTCCGCGACGCGGCGGTCCTGCCGATCGACCTGTACGGCGACGACGTGTGGGGCATCAGCGACGTCCCGACGCGCAACAGCCTCACGGCGCTGCGCCTCGTGCATGCGCGCGCCAACCTGCTCGGCATCGACAAGACGCTCGACGAAGGCACTCTGGACAAGTACGCCTACGCGCGCGACTTCTACCTGCAGCAGCGCCGCTACCGCGTGTTCGACGGCAATCCGCCGCTCGAGGAGATCGATTTCAACGGCGCCCGGCGGCAGCAGGATGACGCCGATGTGGTCGCGGAAACCGGTGCGCAATAACTTTATGACGGACAACCGGGACGCGCGCATGGTCGCCGATGTCCCCCGAGGAGTGATGATGAAGAAGTTCCTGCTTTCCCTGTGCCTGATGTTCTCGGTGCTGCCGGCGCTCGCCGCCGACGCGCTCAAGGGGCCCGATGCGCTCGTGCGCGAAGTCAGTGACGACGTCCTGACGATCGTGCGCAAGGACAAGGCGATCCAGTCCGGCGACACGCGCCGCGTGATCGACCTGGTCGAGGAAAAGGTCCTGCCGCACTTCAACTTCCGCCGCATGACGATGCTGGCGGTCGGCAAGGACTGGCGTCAGGCCAATCCGGAGCAGCAGGGCAAGCTCGTCGAAGCCTTCCGCACCCTGCTCGTGCGCACCTACTCCAACGCACTGACGCAGTACCGCGACCAGACCATCGGCTACAAACCCGCCAAGTTCGCGGAAGCCGATACCTCGGTGCGCGTGCAGACCGAAGTCCGTCAGGCCGGTGCGCAGCCGATCAACATCGACTACACGCTGGAAAAGACGCCCGAGGGCTGGAAAGTCTTCGATGTGGTCGTCGCCGGGGTGAGCCTCGTGACCAACTATCGCGGCACCTTCGCGCAGGAAATTCGCGCCGGCGGCGTGGATGGACTGATCCGCTCGCTCGAGCAGAAGAACCGCGACCTCGCGGCGCCGGCCCATTCATGAACGCTGACGCGGGCAAGGTCCTCGCCATCGAGGGCGAGCTGACGATGGCGACTGCCGCGCAGTGGATCGAGCGCGGCCGTGCCGTGGCGCGCGACGAGGATCTCGTCGTCGACCTGTCCGCCGTGAGCGCGGCGGATTCTTCGGCGCTGGCGCTGCTGTTCGACTGGATGCGCGTTGCCCGCGCGAGCGGACACAAGGTTCGCCAGACCGGCATGCCGGCGGGGATGCTCAGCCTTGCGACGCTCTATGGCGTCGACGAGCTGTTGCCCGCCGAAGCCTGACCTCCTGCCGTCGATGACTTCTCCTGCAATACGGATCGTTTCGGCGACCAAGCGCTATGGTTCGCTTCAGGCGCTCGCCGGCGTCGACCTCGAAGTTGCGCAGGGCGAATTCTTCGGCCTGCTCGGACCGAACGGCGCGGGCAAAACCACGCTGATCTCGGCCCTCTCGGGGCTCGTGCGTCCGGACGGCGGCATCTTCGAGGTCATGGGCTGCAACGTCGTCTCGGATTACCGCAACGCCCGGCGCAACCTCGGTGTCGTCCCACAGGAACTGGTGTTCGACCCGTTCTTCTCGGTGCGCGAGCTGCTGCGCATCCAGTCCGGCTACTTCGGCATCCGCGACAATGACGACTGGATCGACGAGATCCTCGCGAACCTCGACCTGACCGCCAAGGCCGGCGCCAACATGCGCACGCTCTCCGGCGGCATGAAGCGGCGCGTGCTCGTCGCGCAGGCGCTCGTGCATCGCCCGCCGGTGATCGTGCTCGACGAGCCGACCGCCGGCGTCGACGTCGAACTGCGCCAGGGCCTGTGGCAGTTCATCCGCAAGCTCAATCGCGATGGCCACACCATCGTGCTGACGACCCACTACCTCGAAGAGGCCGAGACGCTGTGCGGTCGCATCGCGATGCTGAAATCCGGCAAGGTCGTCGCGCTGGACACCACGGAGAACCTGCTGCGGCGTTTCGCGAGCCACTCGCTCAGCGTCCGCCTCGAGCAACCCGAGGTGGCCGCGGCGCTCGGCGGGGCGGTCACGGCCGGCGGCTGGGCCGACTTCCCGCTCGATCGCTACGAGGATCTCGAGCCGCTGCTCGCGCGGCTGCGCGAGGCGGGGGCGAAAATCCTCGAACTGCGCCTGGGCGAAGCGGACCTCGAGCGCGTGTTCGTGGAGGTCATGAATCGTGCATGACGGCCTGACCGGGTTCCGCACCCTGCTGTACAAGGAAGTGCTGCGCTTCTGGAAGGTGAGCTTCCAGACCGTGGGTGCGCCGGTGCTCAACGCGCTGTTGTATCTCCTGATCTTCTCGCACGTCCTCGACCGGCACGTCACGGTGTATGGCGACGTCGCCTACACGGCCTTCCTCGTGCCGGGTCTCGTGATGATGTCGCTGCTGCAGAACTCGTTCGCGAACAGCTCGTCGTCGCTGATCCAGAGCAAGATCACCGGCAACATCATCTTCGTGCTGCTGCCGCCGCTGTCCTACCGCGAGTTCTATGCCGCCTACGTCATCGCCTCGATGCTGCGCGGGCTCTTCGTCGGCTGCGGCGTGCTGCTGGTGTCGATTCCGTTCGTCGATTTGCCGATGGCCGCGCCGGCGTGGATCTTCGCGTTCGGGCTGATGGGCGGTGCGATCCTCGGCTCGCTGGGTGTCATCGCGGGCATCTGGGCGGACAAGTTCGATCAGCTCGCGGGCTTCCAGAATTTCCTGATCATGCCGCTGACGATGCTGTCCGGCGTGTTCTACTCGATCCACTCGCTGCCGGAATTCTGGCAGAAAGTCTCGCACATCAATCCGTTCTTCTTCATGATCGACGGCTTCCGCTACGGCTTCTTCGGTCAGTCCGACGTTTCGCCGTGGCTGAGCCTTGCGGTCGTGGGTGTCTGTTTCGTGTTCCTCGCAGTGCTGACCCTGGCGATGCTCGCCCGGGGCTACAAGCTGCGGGCTTGAGGGTAGTCAAAATGTTTGAAGCTGCAGAAATCAAGCGTCTCATCGAGCAGGGTATGGCCTGCGAATTCGTCGAGATCCAGGGCGACGACGGGGTCCATTTCACCGGCATCGTCGTTAGCGCCGAATTCGACGGCAAGCCCAAGGTGCGTCAGCACCAGGCGGTGTACGCGACGCTCGGCAAGTTCATGGGCAACGAGATCCACGCGCTGCAGCTGCAGACCTACACCCCCGCCAAGTGGGCCGAAGTCCGCAGCGACTTGGGCTTCTGAGCGGGACACGATGGACAAGCTTCTGATCGAAGGCGGCGCCCGCCTCACGGGCGAGACCGCCATTTCCGGCGCGAAGAACGCGGCGTTGCCCATCCTGTGCGCGGCGCTGCTGACGCGCGAGCCGGTCACGTTCACGAACGTGCCGCAGCTCAACGACATCGGCACGCTGCTGAAGCTCCTTGCGCAGATGGGCGTGAAGGTCAGCCGCGGCAGCGGTGATGACGCCGATACCGTCACGCTCGACGCCTCGGAGCTCGACAACCCGGTCGCGACCTACGAGATGGTCAAGACCATGCGGGCGTCGATTCTTGTGCTCGGCCCGCTGGTCGCCCGCTGCGGCGAGGCGAAGGTGAGCCTGCCCGGCGGCTGCGCGATCGGCGCGCGGCCGGTGGATCAGCACATCAAGGGCCTGCAGGCGATGGGCGCGCAGGTCACGGTCGAGCACGGCTACGTGCACGCGAAGGTGCCGCGTCTCAAGGGCGCGCGCCTGTTCACCGACATGGTCACCGTGACCGGTACCGAAAACCTGATGATGGCGGCCTGTCTCGCCGACGGCGAGACGGTCATCGAGAACGCCGCACGCGAGCCCGAAGTCGTCGATCTGGCGAACTGCCTGGTCGCGATGGGGGCGCGCATCTCGGGCGCCGGCACCGACGTGATCCGCATCCGCGGCGTGGAGAGCCTGTCGGGCACGACCCACCGCATCATGCCGGACCGCATCGAGACCGGCACCTACCTGTGCGCCGCGGCCGTGACGGGGGGCGAGATCCGCCTCACGCGCACCTCGTCGGCCTATCTTGATGCCGTCATCGACAAGCTGATGGACGCCGGCTGCGACATCGTCTCCGAGCGCGACGCGATCCGCCTGAAGGCGCCGCAGCGCCTCACCGCGGTGAGCATCCGCACGTCGCCGTACCCGGCCTTCCCGACCGACATGCAGGCGCAGTTCATGGCGATCAACGCGGTCGCGAACGGTGCCGCGGTGATCCGCGAGACGATCTTCGAGAACCGCTTCATGCACGCGGTCGAGCTTCAGCGCCTCGGCGCGGACATCCGCATCGATGGCAACACCGCGATGGTGCAGGGTGTGGAGCGCCTGCAGGGCGCGACCGTGATGGCCACCGACCTGCGCGCGTCGGCGAGCCTCGTGATCGCCGGACTGGTTGCCGAAGGCGAGACCGTGATCGAGCGCATCTACCATCTCGACCGCGGCTACGAGCGTCTCGGGCAGAAGCTCGCCGACCTCGGCGCGCAGGTGCGCCGGCTCGCCTGAGTGCGAGGGGTGCCGGTCGTTGTGCCGGCGCCCCCTTTCGGTCAAAGGTCGAAGCGTCCCGCAGCCTCCGGCTGCCACATGACGTCCAGCACCTCGAGCCGGATCGGCTGTCTGGCCGAGTTCTCCCAGTCGATCGTCTGGCCGACCGACAGCCCGAGCAGGGCGCTGCCGGCCGGCGTGAAGACCGAGACCTTGCCGGCGTCCGGCACGGCATCGCCGGGATAGACCAGCGTCAGCTCGTGTTCGCGGCCATCGGGCAGTTCGCGGAAGCGTGCGCGGCTGTTCATCGTGATGACCTTGGCCGGCATGTCCTGGGGTTCGCGCACATCCGCGCGCGCGAGCTCGTCCCGCAGGCCGTTCAGGTCGCTGCGGTTGCGTGCGGCCGGTGCGGCCAGCAATCCCTCGAGGCGATCGAGGTCCTGCGAGGAGATCACGATTTCGGGTTTCATGGCGTTTCGACTCCCTGCGTCGGGCAAAAAGTAAAAAAGGCCGAACCGCAGCGCGGTTCAGCCAGTGGCCAAAGGCTATCAGAAGGGCGGGCAGGTTACAATGTCAGCCCGTTTTTTCCCGAGGCACCCTTCGTGTCCAGCATCACCCTTGCCCTGTCCAAGGGCCGCATCTTCGAGGAAACGCTGCCGCTGCTCGCGGCCGCCGGCATCACCCCGACCGACAATCCCGAGACTTCGCGCAAGCTCATCATCGGCACGAACCGTCCCGACGTGCGCCTCGTGATCGTGCGCGCGACCGACACGCCGACCTATGTCCAGTACGGTGCGGCCGACCTCGGCATCGCGGGCAAGGACGTGCTCCTCGAGCATGGCGGGGCCGGGCTGTACCAGCCGCTGGACCTGAATATCGCGAAGTGCCGCCTGTGCGTCGCGACGCAGAAGGGCTTCGACTACGCCGCGGCGACGCGTCCCGGCGGGCGCATCCGCGTCGCGACGAAGTACATCAACAGCGCCAAGGCGCACTTCGCCGCGAAGGGCGTGCATGTGGACCTGATCAAGCTGTACGGCTCGATGGAGCTCGCGCCGCTGGTCGGTCTTGCGGACGCGATCGTGGACCTCGTATCGAGCGGCAACACGCTGCGCGCGAACAATCTCGAGGAAGTCGAGGAGATCATGTCGATCAGCTCGCGCCTGGTCGTGAACCAGGCGTCGCTGAAGCTGAAGCGCGAAATCATCCAGCCCGTGCTGGATGCCTTTGCCGGAGCCGTGAAATGAGCGATCCGAACCGCAGGATCCGTCGCCTCGACGCGCGCGATCCCGAGTTCCTGACGACGCTGGACGCGCTGCTCGCATTCGAAGGCAGCGCCGACGCGCGCATCGACGCGGCCGTCACCGAGATCCTGAGTGCCGTGCGCACCACCGGTGACGCCGCGGTGATTGAATACACGCGCCGCTTCGACCGCCTCGACGTGAAATCGATGGCCGGGCTGGAGCTGCCGAAATCAGAACTGAAGGCCGCGCTCGACAGCCTCACCGTCGAGCAGCGCGAGGCCCTGCGCATCGCCGCCGACCGCGTGCGCATCTACCACGAACGCCAGCGTGCCGAGTCGTGGGACTACGTCGAGGCCGACGGCACGCGCCTCGGCCAGAAGGTCACGCCGCTCGACCGCGTCGGCCTGTACGTGCCCGGCGGGCGCGCGTCCTATCCCAGTTCGGTGCTGATGAACGCCGTTCCGGCCAAGGTTGCCGGCGTCGGCGAGCTGATCATGGTCGTGCCGACGCCGAACGGCGAGAAGAACCCGCTCGTGCTCGCCGCCGCCGCCATCACCGGCGTCGACCGCGTATTCACGATCGGCGGCGCGCAGGCCGTCGCCGCGCTCGCCTACGGCACGCAGACCCTGCCGCAGGTGGACAAGATCGTCGGCCCCGGCAACGCCTACGTCGCCGAGGCCAAGCGCCGCGTGTTCGGCACGGTCGGCATCGACATGGTCGCCGGGCCGTCCGAGGTGCTGATCATCTCCGACGGCAGCGGTCATTCCGACTGGGTCGCAATGGACCTCTTCGCGCAGGCCGAGCACGACGAGCTCGCGCAGTCCATCCTGCTGTGTACCGATCCCGCATTCATCGATGCGGTGGACGCCTCGATCGAGCGTCTGCTGCCGATGATGCCGCGCCACGAGACCATCGCCGCCTCGCTCGCCAATCGCGGCGCACTGATCCACGTCGACAGCCTGGAGCAGGCCTGCGCGATCGCGAACAGGATCGCGCCGGAACACCTCGAGCTGTCGCTCGACGAGCCCGAGCCGTGGATCGACCGCATCCGTCACGCCGGCGCGATCTTCGTCGGGCACTGGTCCGTGGAGGCGCTGGGCGACTACTGCGCCGGCCCCAATCACGTGTTGCCGACGATGCGCAGCGCGCGCTTCTCGTCGCCGCTGGGCGTGTACGACTTCCAGAAGCGCACCAGCATCATCCAGATCTCGGAAGCGGGGGCGCAGACGCTGGGTCGCGTCGCCTCGACGCTCGCCCATGGCGAGGGCTTGCAGGCGCACGCGCGCTCGGCGGAGATGCGGCTGCACAAGTGAGACACGCCGCGCCGCTCGTGCGCGCAGGGAATCACGGAAGGGCGCCCCGACGGGGCGCCCTTCCTGCGTTTACGCGAGGATTTCGCGCAGCGCACCGATCAGGGCGCCGCACTGCTCGTCGGTGCCGACGGTGATGCGCAGGAACTGATCGATGCGCGGCTGGCGGAAGTGGCGCACGATGATCGCGCGCTTGCGCAGCTCGGCGGCGAGCTCGCCCGCGTCGCGCGTCGGGTGCGTCGCGAAGACGAAGTTCGCCGCCGACGGCAGCACTTCGAAGCCGAGTGCGGACAGGTCTGAAACGAGCTGGCCGCGCGTGCGAATCACCGCCTGGCGCGTGCGCTCGAAATACTCCTCGTCCTCGATCGCCGCGACGGCGCCGACGATTGCCAGCCGGTCGAGCGGATAGGAGTTGAAGCTGTCCTTCACGCGCACGAGCGCCTCGATCAGGTCAGGGTGGCCGATCGCGAAGCCTACGCGCAGCCCCGCGAGCGAGCGCGACTTGGACAAGGTCTGCACGACCAGCAGGTTGGGATAGCGGGCCGTGAGCGGAATCGCCGACTCGCCGCCGAAGTCCACGTAGGCCTCGTCGATGACGACCACGCACTGCGGATTGCCGGCGACGATGCGCTCGATCTCGGCGAGCGGCAGCAGGCGTCCCGTCGGCGCGTTCGGGTTCGGAAAAACGATGCCGCCCGCGGCCTGCCCGTCGGTCGGCAGGTAGTCGTCGGGGCGGATCGCGAGGTTTTCGTCGAGCGGCACCGTCGCGAACTCGATCCCGTACAGCCCGCAATACACGGGATAGAAGCTGTACGAGATGTCCGGGAAGCGCAGCGGCCGATCGTGCTTGAGCAGCGCCAGGAAGGCGTGCGCGAGCACCTCGTCGGAGCCGTTGCCGACGAACACCTGCTGCGGCGTGATGCCGTGGCGTGCCGCGATGGCGGCGCGCAGCCGTTCCGAGGTCGGGTCGGGATACAGGCGCAGCGCATCGGACGCCTCGGCGCGGATCGCCTCGATCGCCTTCGGCGAGGGGCCGTACGGGTGCTCGTTGGTGTTGAGCTTGACCAGGTTGGCGATCTTGGGCTGTTCGCCCGGGACATAGGGGGTCAGGCCGTTGACGACGGCACTCCAGTATTGGCTCATCGGAGGATCGGGTGCAGGATTGTCGGAGGGGCCCCGCGCAGGCCCGGCGGCCGCTGCGGCCGGCATTGCGGCGGGACAGTCAGGCGATGGTATCATGCCGGAGAGTGACGCCCGATCGCGTCCGGAACCCTTATTTTCAAGCAGAATCCCATGCGGCAAGCCGAAGTAACTCGCGACACCCTGGAAACCCGGATCACCGTCCGTATCGACCTGGACGGCAGCGGCAAGGCCAGTCTCGCCACGGGCGTGCCCTTCTTCGATCACATGCTCGACCAGATCGCCCGCCACGGCGCGATCGATCTCGATATCAAGGCCGAAGGCGACACCCACATCGACGACCACCACACCGTCGAGGATGTCGGCATCACGCTGGGGCAGGCCTTCGCGAAGGCCCTCGGCGACAAGAAAGGGATTTTCCGCTACGGCCATGCCTACGTGCCGCTCGACGAGGCGCTGTCGCGCGTGGTCGTCGATTTCTCCGGCCGTCCCGGGCTGCACTACTTCGTGAACTACACGCGTGCGCGCATCGGCAACTTCGATGTCGATCTCGCGCGCGAATTCTTCCAGGGTTTCGTCAATCATGCCGGGGTGACCGTGCATATCGACAACCTGCGCGGCGACAACGCCCATCACCAGTGCGAGACCATCTTCAAGGCCTTCGGTCGCGCGTTGCGCATGGCCGCCCAGCGCGACGAGCGCGCGGCCGGCGTGATTCCCTCGACCAAGGGCGCCCTCTGAATTTCCGCCAAACTCCCCGCCAAACCTTCTGATTTTCCTGCGAGCGATTCCGCGATGAGCGACGTAGCCATCATCGACTACGGCATGGGCAACCTGCGTTCGGTTGCCAAAGCGGTCGAACACGTAGCCCCCGGCAAGACCGTGGTCGTGACCTCCGACCCTGCTGTGGTCGCCGCGGCCGGCCGGGTGGTGTTTCCGGGGCAGGGCGCGATGCCCGACTGCATGCGCGAACTGGATCTGCGCGGATTGCGCGCATCGGTGCTCGAGGCCGCCGCGTCCAAGCCCTTCCTCGGCATCTGCATCGGCGAACAAATGCTTTTCGAGCACAGCGAGGAGGGCGACGTGCCGGGCCTCGGTATCCTTCCCGGCAATGTCGTGCGTTTTCCCGACGCGAACATGGTCGCCGCCGACGGCGCCCGCCTGAAGGTGCCGCACATGGGCTGGAACCGCGTGCAGCAGCGCATCGCGCACCCGTTGTGGGAAGGCATTCCCGACGGCGAGCGCTTCTATTTCGTGCACAGCTATTTCGTCCGGCCGGACGAGCCGTCGCTGGTCGCGGCCGAAACCGATTACGGTTTGATGTTTACCAGTGCGGTAGCGCGGGATAACATCTTCGCGGTTCAGTTCCATCCCGAAAAGAGTGCGCAGGCGGGCCTGCGGATGCTTGCGAATTTCATTTCCTGGGCCCCCTGACGAGCGCCGTCCGGACCCGTCTGTAGCTTCCCTTCCACTCCTCTGATGCCACTCATCCCCGTATGCTGCTGATTCCCGCTATCGATCTGAAGGACGGCCATTGCGTCCGCCTCAAGCAGGGCGAAATGGACGACGCCACGGTGTTTTCCCAGGACCCGGCCGCGATGGCACGGCACTGGATCGACCTCGGCGCACGCCGCCTGCACCTCGTCGACCTCAACGGCGCCTTCGCCGGCAAGCCGAAGAACGGGGCCGCGATCCGCGCGATCGCCGATGAGGTCGGCGACGACATTCCCGTGCAACTCGGCGGGGGCATCCGCGACCTCGACACCATCGAGCATTACCTCGACAACGGCATCTCCTACGTCATCATCGGCACTGCCGCGGTGAAGAATCCGGGCTTTCTGCACGACGCGTGCGGCGCCTTCCCGGGCCACATCATCGTCGGCCTCGACGCCAAGGACGGAAAGGTCGCCGTCGATGGCTGGTCGAAGATGACCGGGCACGACGTCGTGGATCTCGCGAAGAAGTACGAGGACTACGGCGTCGAAGCCGTGATCTACACCGACATCGGTCGCGACGGCATGCTTTCGGGCGTGAATATCGACGCGACCGTGCGCCTTGCGCAGGCCCTGCGCATCCCGGTCATCGCCAGCGGCGGCATCGCCACGCTGGCGGATATCGACGCGCTGTGCGCGGTCGAGTCCGAAGGCATCACCGGCGCGATCACCGGGCGCGCGATCTACGAAGGCACGCTGGACTTCGCCGCCGCGCAGGCGCGCGCGGACGAACTCAGCGGCGAAACGGCCTGATGCTCGCCAAGCGCATCATCCCCTGCCTGGACGTGAATGCCGGGCGCGTGGTCAAGGGTGTCAACTTCGTCGAACTGCGCGACGCCGGCGATCCGGTCGAGATCGCGCGCCGCTACGACGAGCAAGGGGCTGACGAGATCACGTTCCTCGACATCACCGCCAGCTCCGACGCGCGCGACACCATCATCCACGTCGTCGAGCAGGTGGCCGAGCAGGTCTTCATCCCGCTGACCGTGGGTGGCGGCGTGCGCACGGTCGAGGATGTGCGGCGCCTGCTCAACGCCGGCGCCGACAAGGTCAGCATCAACACTGCCGCAGTGAATAACCCGCAGGTCGTTGCCGACGCGGCGGGCAAGGTCGGCAGCCAGTGCATCGTCGTCGCGATCGACGCCAAGCAGACTGCCCCCGGCAAGTGGGAGGTGTTCACGCACGGCGGGCGCAACAACACCGGACTCGATGCGATCGAGTGGGCGAAGAAGGTCGCTGCCCTTGGCGCTGGCGAGATCCTGCTCACCAGCATGGACCGCGACGGCACCAAGATCGGCTTCGATCTTGCCCTCACGCGCGCGGTGTCGGATGCCGTCCCGATCCCGGTGATCGCCAGCGGCGGTGTCGGCACGCTCGAGCATCTGGCCGAAGGCGTGTCGGAAGGCCGCGCCGACGCCGTGCTCGCTGCGAGCATCTTCCATTTCGGCCAGCATACGGTGCGCGAGGCGAAGGAGCTGATGCGCAGCCGCGGCATCGAGGTACGACTGTGAGTAACGCCAATTCCGCCCGCTGGCTCAACGAGATCCACTGGGACGACCAGGGCCTCGTGCCGGTGATCGCCCAGGAGGCCTCGACCGGCGACGTGCTGATGTTCGCCTGGATGAACCGCGACGCCCTGCAGCGCACCGCCGAGACGGGCGAGGCGATCTACTGGTCGCGTTCGCGCCGCAAGCTGTGGCACAAGGGCGAGGAGTCCGGCCACGTGCAGAAGGTGCATGAGATCCGCATCGACTGCGACAACGACGTGGTGCTGCTGAAGGTCGAGCAGATCGGCGGCATCGCCTGCCACACGGGCCGCCACAGCTGCTTTTTCCAGCGTTATCTGAGCGCGGGTTCGTGGGAGGCCGTGGACCCCGTGCTGAAGGATCCCAAGGACATCTACAAATGATCGACATCGAAGTGCTGCACCGCGTCGCCGCGACCCTCGCCGAGCGCAAGAAGGCCGACCCCGATTCCTCCTACGTGTCCAGCCTGTACGCCAAGGGCACCGACGCGATCTGCAAGAAGGTCGCCGAGGAAGCCGCCGAGACCATCATGGCGGCCAAGGACAAGGACATGCTGCACATCGTCTGGGAGGTCACCGACCTGTGGTTCCATTCGATGGTGCTGCTGTCGCATTTCGGCCTCTCGGTCGACGATGTGCTGGCCGAGTTCCGGCGCCGCGAGGGCGTCTCCGGCATCGACGAGAAGAAGGCCCGCACGACGGTCTGACGTGAATATGAGCGACTGTATTTTCTGCCGGATCGCGGCCGGCGAGATCCCCGCGAAGAAACTGTACGAGGACGAGCACGTGCTCGCGTTCCACGACATCAACCCGCTCGCGCCGGTGCACTTCCTCGTGATCCCGAAGCTGCACGTCCCGTCGATGGCGGAACTCGGGCCTGAGCACATCGAGGTGATGGGGCGGGTGATGACCACGGCGGCCCAGCTCGCGCGCGAGAACGGGTGCGGCGAAGGCTTCCGCACCATCATCAATACCGGAAGGGTGGGGCGGCAGGAAGTGTATCATCTGCACGTGCACGTCCTCGGTGGCCCGGATGTGCTTCCGGCCATGTTGAAGCGTTAAGGAGAGCAGTATGGGTTCATTCAGCATTTGGCACTGGCTGATCGTCCTGGTGATCGTGGTTCTGGTGTTCGGTACCAAGAAGCTGCGCAACATCGGCCAGGATCTCGGCGGTGCGGTGAAGGGCTTCAAGGACGGCATGAAAGAGTCGGAGAAGTCCGACGACTTGCAGCAGAAGATCGGCGGTGAAACCATCGACGCCCAGGCGCGCGAAAAGTCCGACAAGCTGCATTCCTGAGTCTGTCCGGGCGATGTCGGCGGCAAGGGGCGCGGCGTCAGTGCGCCCCTTCGTTTTGAGGCCGTCACCGTACGCTCGACCCGGCCGGCAAAGGCTTCTACATCATGTTCGATCTAGGTTTTTCTGAACTCATCGTCATCGCGGTGGTGACGCTCATTGTCGTCGGGCCCGAGCGCCTGCCGAAGGTGGCGCGGACTGCCGGCCACCTTCTGGGGCGACTGCAGCGCTACGTCGGCGACGTCAAGTCGGATATCCAGCGCGAGATGCAGCTCGAGGAGCTGAAGAAGTTGCAGCAGCAGGTCGAGCAGCAGGCGCGCGATCTCGAAACGTCGATGCGCGGGCAGGTCCAGAGCGTGGAGGCGGATCTCGCGCAGACCGCTGCGGAGGCGAAGAGCGCGCTGGACGGACCGCACGCATCGGAGGCTGCGGTGAGCGCTGCTCCCGTGGCGGAGGCGGTACCCGCCGCAATCCCGGCGGAGGCCGCGAACCTTCCGGACGCACAGCTCCCCGGGCCCGTCGTCGATAATCGTCAGCTCGAACTCGGACTCGCTCCGGCTGCCGCGCCGCTCGCGAACACGACCACGGACAAAGCATGAGCGCTGTGCAGGAAACCTTCATTTCGCATCTCGTCGAGCTGCGCGACCGGCTGTTGCGCGCGATGCTGGCCGTACTCGTGGTATTCCTGTGCCTGATGCCGTGGGCGGGCGACGTCTACGACCTGCTGGCATTGCCGATGATGCAGACCCTCCCCGAGGGGACGCACATGATCGCGACCGGCGTGATCACGCCCTTCTTCGTGCCGGTGAAGGTGACGATGATGGCGGCCTTCGTGATCGCGCTTCCGGTCGTCCTCTATCAGGCCTGGGCCTTCG
Organism: Aromatoleum tolulyticum; assembly: GCF_900156155.1. Taxonomy (GTDB): domain Bacteria; phylum Pseudomonadota; class Gammaproteobacteria; order Burkholderiales; family Rhodocyclaceae; genus Aromatoleum; species Aromatoleum tolulyticum. The sequence continues at coordinate 322,333 of NZ_FTMD01000004.1, read as the reverse complement.
TCGCGCCCGGCCTGTACGCGCACGAAAGGCGGCTGGGCCTGCCGCTCGTGCTCGGCAGCACGATCCTGTTCGTGCTCGGGATGGCGTTCTGCTACTTCTTCGTGTTCGGGACGGTGTTCAAGTTCATCGCCGAGTTCGCGCCGAAGAGCATCACGCCGGCGCCGGACATCGAGCAGTACCTGTCTTTCGTGATGACGATGTTCATCGCCTTCGGCCTGACCTTCGAGGTGCCGGTGGCGGTGATCCTGCTCGCCAAGACCGGCGTGGTCAGCGTGGCCAAGCTGGCCGCGGCGCGCCCCTATGTGATCGTCGGCGCCTTCGTCGTCGCCGCGGTCATCACGCCTCCGGACGTGGTGTCGCAGTTGCTGCTGGCGATCCCGATGTGTCTGCTCTACGAGGTGGGCGTGATCATCGCGCGGATTCTCGTCAAGGATCGGCCCGACGGCGGCGAAGAAGCGCTCGAGCGCATCGAGAGCAACTAAGCCCGCGGCGGCGCAGCGTTCAGCGCTGCACGGAGGGGGCCGGACGGCGCCCGATTTCCACCTTCAGATCGACTTCGCTGTCGGCCCGGCGCACGCGGAAATTCGCGCTGTGGCCCGGCATCAGGCCGGCGACCAGCTCCAGCATGCCTTTCGGGTCGTGGACCGGCTTGCCGTCGACGCCGATCAGGATGTCTCCCGGGCGGATGCCCGCGTGCTCGGCCGGGCTGTCGCGCAGCACGCCGGCGATGAGGGCGCCCTCGGTGCCACGAATGCCGAAGGATTCGGCGAGTTCGGGCGTGATCTCCTGGATCTCGACGCCGATCCAGCCGCGCGTGACCTGGCCGGTCGCAATGATCTGCTCGAGCACGTCGCGCGCGGTCGACGCGGGGATCGCGAAGCCGATGCCGAGCGAACCGCCCGAGCGCGAGTAGATCGCCGTGTTGATGCCGACGAGGTGGCCCTGGCTGTCGACCAGCGCACCGCCGGAATTGCCCGGATTGATCGCCGCGTCGGTCTGGATGTAGTTTTCGAAGGTGTTGATGCCGAGCTGGCTGCGCCCGAGGGCCGACACGATGCCCATCGTGACGGTCTGGCCGACGCCGAAGGGGTTGCCGATGGCGAGGACGACGTCGCCGACCTGCAGCGCATCCTGTTTCGCGAAGGTGATCGCCGGCAGCGTGCCGTTACCCTGCAGGCGGAGCACTGCGAGATCGGTCTCGGGGTCGCGGCCGACGAGGCGCGCGGGGAACTTGCGCCCGTCGTTGAGTGCGATCTCGATCTCGTCGGCACCCTCGATGACGTGGTTGTTGGTCAGGACCAGTCCGTCGGGACTCGCGATGACGCCCGAGCCCAGCCCCGATGCGCGTTGCGACGGCGCGTTGCCCTGTCGGTCACCGAAGAAATGGCGGAAGATGGGGTCGTCGAGGAGGGGGTGGCGCGGGCGCGCGATGTCCTTGGCCGTGTAGATATGGACCACGGCCGGCATCGAGCGCCGGGCCGCGTCGGCATAGGAGTTCGGCGCCGGGGCGGGCGCCGCGGAGTCGCTTCCGGGGGCCTCGAGGATGGACACGACCGCGGCGGGGGCGGCGTTCTTGAACCATTCGGGTTTCAGGGTGTTCAGTACAAACAGGACCGCGACGCTCACCGTCACGGCCTGCGCGAAGATCAGCCACAGGCGGCGCATAATGTTGCTCGAATTGGGCGAGCGCGCGGTGTCGCGCTCGCCATGAGGCCCGGAAAACAGGAGTGGAGACCGCATGCAACTCGCCGAACTGCAAGCCCATCTGGATGAACTGCTGGAAGTCCCACGGTTCTGGGATTATTCCCCAAACGGCCTGCAAGTGGAAGGACGCGCCGAGGTGCATCGGGTGCTGTGCGGCGTCACCGCGAGCCAGGCGCTGCTCGACCGTGCCGTGGAGGACGGGGTCGATGCCGTCATCGTGCATCACGGCTGGTTCTGGCGCGGCGAGGACGGCCGCATCACGGGTATCCGCAAGCGTCGCATCGCCAGCCTGCTGCGTCATGACATCAGCCTGCTCGCGTACCACCTGCCGCTCGACGCCCACCCGCAGCTGGGGAACAACGCGCAGCTTGCGGCGCTCGCGGGCTGGGTCGGCGAAGGGCGCTTCGGCGAACAGGACATTGCGTGGATAGGCCGTCCCGAACGGCCGGGGAGTGCCGCGCAGCTCGCGCGTTCCCTGGCTGCGCGGCTCGGGCGCGAGCCGCTGCTGGTGGGTGACGGCGATCGGGCGGTGAGCCGCGTCGCGTGGTGCACGGGCGGCGCGCAGGGCTATTTCGAGCAGGCGATCGCGGCGGGCGCGGACCTCTACGTGTCGGGGGAGATTTCCGAGCAGACCGTGCATCTCGCGCGCGAATCGGGCGTGCCCTACCTCGCCGCGGGACACCATGCGACCGAGCGCTACGGCATCCACGCGCTGGCGCAATATCTGGAACAGACCTTCGGCATCGAGGCGCGTTTCGTCGATCTCGACAATCCGGTGTGAGCGGCTGACGCCGCAGGACGGGGCGGAGTCCTCCGCTCGCTCAGACGAGCTGAGGGGGTGTCTCGCGAGACGCGTCGCCGTCCGAAGGCCGCGGCGGGGCGGCTTCGGGCCGGTAGGGGCCGAGCTGGTCATCGAGGATTGCTTCGAGCAGCAGGATCTCGTCGATGACGCTGAGCGGGAAGCCTTCGCGCGTCCCGTCGCGATTGTCGCGCAGCAGATGCTCGAGGTAGGCCTGGCATTCGCGCGTGCCCCACATCTGCTGGACGTTTTTCGTCACGTGCGCCATCTGTTCCATCGAGTTCGTCGCCAGGCGCGCTTCGTCGAAGCTCTCCCAGGTGACGGTCTTGACGTTGAAGGTCTTGTTGAGCTGTTGTGCGAGAGCGTCGAACTCCTCGCGCAGGTCGGCGGTCCGGTAGACCTCCATGAGCTTGAGCCAGGGCGTGACCGCCTTCTTCGGGTTCGAGGCGATGAACTCGGCGAGCGTGTCGGCTGCGCCGCGGATGCGACCGAACCCCATCATGATCTCGGCGAGCTCGATTGCCGATTCGTGCTCTTCGGCGGATTCCTCGACCGCGACGGGAGCGATCGGGGCAATGGGGTCGATCGGCGCTATCGGGGCGAGCGATATCGGGTGGGCGAAGATGTCTTCCTCGGTCTCCCATCCGAGCGGTGAATGCTCGGGGGGACGTCCGGATGCGCTCGCCTCGGGTATTTCCGGCGGGAGCACGGGGGCGGCCGGGCTGGCCGGTGCGGCCGGCTTCGCGGCGGCGGGGCGCGCGGCCGGTTCCGCACGCGGGGCGGGCGGGCGGGCGGGCGACTTCTTCCGGGCCGGCGCGGGCCTCGACTTCGCTTCCGTTTCGTCGGCGGCAGGCGCCGTTTCGCGGCGCTTGCGGAGCCACGCGAGGACGGCGGCGAGCGCCAGGGAGACGAACCCGACTGTCAGCGTGCCCTGTTTCCAGGCCTCGGCGACGCTGTGGTCGGGCTCCGGCGGTTGCGCCTTCGGTGCAGGCGGTTCCGCCTCGTCAGGTTCGACGACCGGGGCAATGCCGGATGCCGACGCGGGCGTGCGGACATGCTCGGCCATCATGCGCGACTGCACGGCTTCGAGCTGCCGGATGCGCTCGTTCAGTTCGAGCTGGGCAACGATGGTCCGGTCGATCGCCATGATCACGGACTGCTCGCGGCGCAGCTCCTCGCGCCGGGCTTCGGTCGTCGCGTCGATGCGTGCGAGACTGCCGAGTTGCGTGCTCAGGCGCAGGCCGGCGCCGGGAATCTCCGATTCGCCGCCGCCGAGTTCGAGCCGGTCGCGGCCGGTGGTCGCCGGTGTCGCGACGCGGCGGGGTGCTGCGGCGGACGTCGTTGCCGGGGCGTCGGCGGAGGGCGTGGTGCGACGGTTCTGGCGCGCCCGGCGCGGCGCTTCCTGCGCAGGGGCGTCTGCAAGCGTGCCGCCGGACTGCAGCGGCGCTTGCGTGCCCGCGGATTCCGCTGCGGCGGCGGAGTCGTCGGGGAAGGCCAGCAGCACCGTGTACTCGCGGCGCAGACGGCTGTCGCAGATGTCCTCGATGGCGAATCGCAGTGCGGGATCGAAGCTGGGCAGGCGGTGCGAGAGCACGAGCCGCGCCTTCGGTGCGCGGCCGGCGAGGTCGAGGCGCGCATTGCGTACCCGCGGCAGGCCATCGGACGCCGCCGACGGGACCGCAGGGCGCAGGCACTCGGCAACTTGCGCGAGGTCGCCCTGGAGGACGGGAATCTCGATTCTCAGGGGTTCGCCGATCTTCGATAGCGGCACGGGTTCGCCGAGAACGAAGGCGCCTGACGGCGTCGGCGCGAACGTCAGCAGCGCCGCCAGGAGCAGAGGCGCGGAATCCCTCGGGTGCAGGCACTGCTGTTTTGTCATCGTCCGTTCTTATGCTGGCGAGAGCCCGGGCGTAAAGCCATATCTTGTATCAAATCGTTGCGGAGCATTGTAACGAATTTGCATTGCCGCCGCCCGCCGAAAACGGGAGATCTTACCCCGACCTTATGACATTCGGTAATTGCGGAGCGCCGGCGGGTGGAAGACGTCGACGTGCTGCCCGGAATGGGTGCATCTGCGCGCGCGGCCAACGTCCCGATTCGCGGTAACATGCGGTTTTCCATACGTTGCCGTACGTCCGATGCCGCTCTCTCCTCCCAAGTGCGCACGTACTCCGGCGCATCTGCGCCAGATCACGGTCGAGGGTTTTCGCCGCGACGATGGCCTGCTGGAGCTCGAGGCCTGCCTGCGCGACACGAAGGCCGTCGATTATCCGCTCGCGTCCGGCGTGCGCCGCGCCGGTGATCCCGTGCACGAGATGCGCGTGCGGATCACGATAGACGAGGCGTTCAACATCGTCGATGCCGAGGCATGTTCCGATCGTGTCCCCTACGCGGGCGAATGCGACACGATCGGGCCCGCCTACGGGCGGCTTGTCGGGCTGAACCTGATCCGCGGCTTTCGCCGCAATGTCGGGGAGATGTTCGCGGACGTGCGCGGATGTTCGCACGTGACCGAGCTGCTGATGAGTCTGCCGACGGCGGCGGTGCAGACTTTCGCGACTTACCGGCGCGATAACGAGGACTCCGTCGAGAAGCCCTTCCAACTCGACAAGTGCCACGCGCTGGAAAGCTCGCGCGAGACGGTGCGCCGCTATTACCCGAAGTGGTACCGCAAGCCCCTGGGCGAGGAGTAGCGGCGGGCGGCCGGACGGTTCGCGCGGGAGTTGCCGATTCTGCACTGCGCAATTGCGGGTATAATCCTGCGATCTTGCGACCTTCAGGCCCGTTTCGGGTCCGGGTCAATAGGTCGGGCCGGGCGGCATACGACCGGTCGGGAGCGGTATGCGTCGGTCGAGGGAGACGGCGTATGTCGCGGAGCGATGCTCCGAAGCGTCCCATCAACCTGTTCGCGGCGTCCAGGGCGTCGCGGCTTCGATCGAAGGGCAATCATGAAGATTCATGAGTATCAGGCAAAAGAACTACTAAGAAAGTATGGCGTCGTGACGCCGCGCGGTTTCCATACCGTGTCGGTGGATGGCGCGGTGAAGGCAGCCGAAGAGCTGGGCGGCAAGGTTTGGGTCGTGAAGGCACAGATCCACGCCGGTGGCCGCGGCAAGGGCGGCGGCGTGAAGCTGGCCCGCTCGCTGGATGAAGTGCGCCAGTACGCGAACGACATTCTCGGCATGCAGCTGATCACGCACCAGACCGGGCCCGAAGGCCAGAAGGTGCGCAACCTGCTGATCGAGGAAGGCGCCGACATCAAGAAGGAATACTACGTTGCTGCGCTGACCGACCGCGCCACGCAGAAGGTCGCGATCATGGCCTCCTCCGAAGGCGGCATGGACATCGAGGAAGTCGCGCACAGCACGCCTGAGAAGATCCTGAAGGAATTCGTGGATCCGCTGGTCGGCCTGACCGACGCGCAAGCGGAGAACCTGGCCCGTGGTATCGGCGTGCCGGAAGCCTCGGTGGCCAAGGCCGTGGATACGCTGAAGCGCCTGTACACCTGCTACATGGAAACCGATGCCTCGCTGGCGGAAATCAACCCGCTGATCCTCGAAGGCAACGGCAACATCAAGGCGCTCGACGCCAAGTTCAACTTCGATTCGAACGCGCTGTACCGTCATCCGGAGATCGTCGATTTCCGTGACTTCGACGAAGAAGACGCGGACGAGATCGAAGCCTCGAAGTTCGACCTCGCCTACATCTCGCTCGACGGCAACATCGGCTGCCTGGTGAACGGCGCCGGTCTGGCGATGGCCACGATGGACACGATCAAGCTGTTCGGCGCCGAGCCGGCCAACTTCCTCGACGTCGGCGGCGGCGCGACGACCGAGAAGGTCACCGAAGCGTTCAAGATCATGCTCAAGAACCCCAAGGTCAAGGGCATCCTGGTCAACATCTTCGGCGGCATCATGAAGTGCGACACCATCGCCACCGGCGTGGTTGTTGCAGCCAAGGAAGTTCATCTCTCCGTCCCGCTCGTGGTGCGCATGAAAGGCACCAACGAGGACCTCGGCAAGAAGATCCTTGCCGAATCGGGCCTGCCGATCATTACCGCCGACACGATGGCGGAAGCCGCGACCAAGATCGTCGCGGCGGTCAAGTAAGGAGAGTTTGAATGTCCATCCTGATCAACAAAGACACCAAGGTCATCACCCAGGGCATCACGGGCAAGACCGGTCAGTTCCACACCGAGAAGTGCCAGGAATACGCCAACGGCAAGAACTGCTTCGTCGCCGGCGTGAATCCGAAGAAGGCGGGCGAGAAGATTTTCGACATCCCCATCTACGCTTCGGTGAAGGAAGCTGCCGCTGAAACCGGCGCGACCGTGTCCGTGATCTACGTGCCGCCGGCGGGTGCCGCCGACGCGATCTGGGAAGCCTGCGAGGCCGACCTGGATCTGGCGATCTGCATCACCGAAGGCATTCCGGTCCGCGACATGCTGGTCGTGCGCAACAAGATGAAGCAGAAGGTTGCCAAGGGCGGCAAGGAAACCCTGCTGCTGGGCCCCAACTGCCCGGGCCTGATCACGCCCGACGAGATCAAGATCGGCATCATGCCGGGGCACATCCACCGCAAGGGCCGCATCGGCGTCGTGTCGCGTTCGGGCACGCTGACCTATGAGGCCGTGGCGCAGCTGACCGAAATCGGTCTGGGTCAGTCGTCGGCGGTCGGTATCGGCGGCGACCCGATCAACGGTCTGAAGCACATCGACGTGATGCGCATGTTCAACGACGATCCGGACACCGATGCGGTGATTATGATCGGCGAGATCGGCGGTCCGGACGAAGCCGAAGCCGCGCAGTGGTGCAAGGCCAACATGAAGAAGCCGATCGTCGGCTTCATCGCCGGCGTGACCGCGCCGGCCGGCAAGCGCATGGGCCACGCCGGTGCGCTGATCTCCGGCGGCGCCGACACCGCTGACGCCAAGCTCGCCATCATGGAAGAGTGCGGCTTCACCGTGACGCGTAACCCGTCCGAGATGGCCAAGCTGCTGAAGGCGATGCTGTAAGCGTCGTTTCTTCCGCAACACGAAAAAGCGCCGGCTGGTCCGGCGCTTTTTTTTCGCCGCGATGTTCGTGACGTGACGTTTGTCTGTGTCGGGTTCGTGCCAATTGTCGTGCCGGCAGGATGCCGCCTGGTGCGCGGCGGTGGGTGAATCCCCTGAACTGGCGCCGCCTGCGGGGCGATTTGCCGGCGGATGCCGGGGTGGCATCGTCCTTGCGGTAGCAGGGCAATGCCATTCACGGGACGCAGCACATCATGGTGACGATCAACGATACGACCTTGCGTGACGGCGAGCAGACGGCCGGGGTCGCCTTCACGGCGGACGAGAAACTGGCGATCGCGCGGGCACTGGCGGCTGCCGGCGTGCGCGAGATGGAGATCGGCGTGCCGGCGATGGGCGAGGCGGAGCGCGATGTGATCCGCGCGATCGTGGCGCTGAAATTGCCGGCGCGGCTGATGGTGTGGTGCCGCATGTGCGTGGCCGATCTCGACGCGGCGGCCGATTGCGGGGCGGACATCATCCACCTGGCACTGCCGGTGTCGGACCAGCAGATCGAGCGCAAGCTGGGGCGGGATCGCGAGTGGGCTCTGGCACAGTTGCGCGATACCTTGCGCGCGGCGCGCGAGCGCGGGCTGGTGGTGTCGATCGGGGGCGAGGATGCGTCGCGCGCCGATCCGGACTTCCTGTGCCACGTGCTGGACACGGCGCAAGCGGGGGGCGCGGTGCGCTTCCGCTACGCGGATACGCTCGGCGTGCTGGATCCGTTTTCGACCCAAGCCGCGATTGCTCGCCTGCGGGCGGCGAGCGACCTGGATATCGAGATGCACGCGCACGACGACCTGGGACTGGCGACCGCGAACACGCTGGCGGCGGTGAAGGCCGGTGCGACGCACATCAGCACGACGGTGAACGGTCTCGGCGAGCGCGCCGGCAATGCGCCGCTCGAGGAGGCGGTGATGGCGCTGCGCCACCTGCACGGCATCGAGTCGGGCATCGACACGCAGCAGCTGCCGGTGATTTCGGAGCTGGTCGCGGAGGCGTCGGGACGGCCGGTGGCGGCGAACAAGCCGATCGTCGGCGGCTGGGTGTTCACGCACGAGGCGGGTATCCACGTCGATGGGTTGGTGAAAGACGCGGGCAATTACCAGAGCTTCGATCCGGCCGAGGTCGGGCGCAGCCATCGCCTGGTGCTGGGCAAGCATTCGGGGGCGGCATCGATCGTGAATGCGTGCCGCGAACTGGGGCTGGAGGTCGATGCGGTGACCGCACGCCTCGTGCTCGAGCGGGTGCGCGAACATGCGATGCGGACCAAGCGCAGTCCGGACTTGCGCGAGCTGATGCGCTTTCACCGCGAATGTCGTGCGCTGCTGACCGAAGGAGTGATGCCGTGAATACCCTTGTCGAAGACCTGAAGCACCTCGAGAGCGCGGAGGATTTCCTCAATTACTTCGCGATCCCCTACGATGCCGCGGTCGTGCAGGTGAACCGCCTGCACATCCTGAAGCGCTTCCAGCAGTATCTCGCGCGTGAGGGCGGGGTCGAGAGCCTGCCCGCCGCGTCGGCGTTCGCGACCTGTCGCACGCTGCTGGCGCGGGCGCACAACGACTTCGTCGCCTCGAGCGGCATCGAGCAGAAGGTGTTCAAGGTGTTCCAGACGGCGCAGGGCGAGCACCGCGTTGCGATCGAGGGGCTGCGGCGCAAGGCCGGGTTCTGAACGCGGGCGGCTTCAGCCGCTCCCCTCCATCATGTGTTCGATGCGGACGTAGGGCGGGAGGAGCGCAGCGAATCCCGCCTCCGAATGCCTGAACATCGCTGCAACCGCATCCCCGGCGGAACCTGCTTTTTCGCCATCAATCTCTGCGCTCGCGGCCCAACACCGCGGATCGACCAAATGAATCTCGCCGCACGGGAGCGGCGAGATTGAGGGGGGGATTGGCGGGATGCGCTGCGCTCCTCCCGCCCTACGCCAACGAGCGAGCCGCTGGGGCGATAGCCCCGGATGCAGGCTCAATCCTCGTCGCCCTCCGCGAGGTCGCGGCGCGGGACGGTCTGCGGGTCGCACGTGATGGGGCGGTAGATCTCGATGCGGTCGCCCGCGCGCAGCGGGGCGTCGAGCTTCACGAGCTTGCTGAACACGCCGATCTTCTGCGCGGCGAGGTCGATGTGCGGGAACTGCCGCAGGATGCCGGAGTGTTCGATGGCGTCGCGGACGGTGGCTTCGTCCGGGACGTCGATCGTGACCCAGGCCTGCCGGCCCGGCTCGGAGTAGGCAACGCCGACTTGCATGGGGGACTCTCCTTCGCTGGTCGTTCCGCTCACGCCGACGCCGGGCCGGGAACGGAGCAGTGGGATTCGGTGGCTTGCGCGGTCTGGCGGCGCTTCAGCTCCCACGCGCGTTTGCCCGCGAGCATGAAGCCGAGCACGGCGAAGCCGCCGGGCGGCAGGATCATCAGCAGGGCGCCGTTCCACGCGCCGATCTTCATCTCGAGGAAGGCGAAGTGGCTGCCGAGCAGCGCGCTGGCCTGCGCGAACACGGTGGCGCTGCCGAGGATCTCGCGGATCAGGCCGATGACGGTGAGCGCGAAGGTGAAGCCGAGGCCCATCGCGAGTCCGTCGATGGCGGACGCGGCAACGGTGTTGCGCACCGCGAAGGCTTCCGCACGGCCGAGGATCGCGCAGTTCACGACGATCAGCGCGATGAAGAGGCCGAGCACCTTGTAGAGCTCGTGCAGCCAGGCGTTGAGGACGAGGTCGACGAGCGTGACGAGGGTCGCGATAAGGACGACGAACACGGGGATGCGCACCTGCGCGCTGACCGCGTGGCGGATCGAGGCGACGAGGATGTTGGAGACGATCAGCACCGCGGTGGTCGCGAGGCCCATGCCGAGGCCGTTGGTGCCGGAGGTCGTGACGGCCATGGTCGGGCACATCGCGAGGAGTTGGGCGAAGACGACGTTGTTGTCCCACAGGCCGTCGCGCATCAGTTTGGCGGCGTTCATGGTTGCACTCCGAGGATTTCGTTGCGATGGGCGGCGAAGTAGTCGAGGCCGCCCTTGACGGCCTTGACCACCGCGCGCGGCGTGATGGTGGCGCCGGCGAAGCTGTCGTAGATGCCGCCATCCTTCTTGACGGCCCACTTTGCGGGGGCGGGTTCGCCGAGCGATTTGCCGTCGAAGCTCGTGATCCACGGGTTGCGGGCGATCTCGATCTTGTCGCCGAGGCCGGGCGTTTCGGTGTGTTTGAGGACGCGCACGCCCAGTACCCTGCCGGCGGGATCGACCGCCATCAGCAGGCGGATCTCGCCCGAGTAGCCGCGCTCGGCGACGTTGAACACGGCGCCGGTGACGACGCCGGCCTTGCGCGCGATGTGGATCCTGCGGGTGCTGCCGGCGGCGGGGCCGGGCAGTTCGAGGACGTCCGCGAGCAGGTCGTTGTCGGCGCTGCCGGGCGGCAGGACCTGCGCGAGCGTCATCTGCGTGTCGTGCGCCTCGGCGGCGGCGATGGGGGCGCGCGTCGCGTTGCTGGCGAGCGTGAGCGCGGTGCCGGCGACGAGGGCGACGCCGCCGAGCAGCAGCGGCTGGTAGGCGAGCCGGTCGCGCAGCGCGTCGAGCGAGAAGCCGACGGATTGATCGGTGCCCATCATGCGCCTCCGGTGTTGTCGAGCGGGGTGGGTTCGAGCGCGCGCCCGTCGCGCCGGCGGCCGAGGATGCGCGGACGGCAGTAGCGGTCGATCACCGGGGTCAGCGCGTTCATCAGCAGCACCGCGAAGGCCATGCCTTCCGGGTAGCCGCCCCAGCTGCGGATGATCCAGGTGAGGAATCCGATGCCGAAGCCGAAGACCAGTTGGCCCGCCGGGGTGTTGGGCGAGGTGACGTAGTCGGTGGCGATGAAGAAGGCGCCGAGGAGTGCCGCGCCGGAGAGGAGGTGCTGGGTGGCGGAGAGGTAGCGTGCCGGATCGACGGCGTGGCCGATGAGGGCGGGCAGGGCGATGCCGGCGAGCACGGCGGCCGGGATGTGCCAGCGGATGATGCCGCTGGCGAGGAGGTAGAGCCCGCCCGCGAGCATCAGCAGGGCGCCGGTTTCGCCGAGGCTGCCGGTGCGCATGCCGGCCCAGTCGAAGAGCGCCTGCGGGCCGCTGGCGATCGCATCGGGTATGGCGACGCCGCGCGAGAGTTCGGTCTTGCTGTGGCCGAGCAGCGACGCGGAGGTGACGGCGTCGGGGTGGGCGGGCGCTTCGGCGGTGATGCGCAGGCTGTCGATGAAGCCGGGGGCCGCTGCCGAGAACAGCGGTTGAGGCACGACCCACTGCGTCATCGCGACGGGGAAGGACACGAGCAGGGCGACGCGCGCGACCATCGCCGGATTGAAGAGGTTTTGCCCCAGGCCGCCGAAGACCTGCTTGCCGACGACGATGGCGATGAAGCCGCCGAGGAGGCCGATCCACGCCGGCGCCCAGGGCGGCAGCGACAGTGCGAGGAGCCAGCCGGTGAGCAGCGCCGAGCCGTCGCCGAGGCTGCTCCGGCGGCCCATCAGGCGTTCGCAGAAGCGTTCGGCGAGCAGGCAGGCGCCGACGGTGACGGCGAAGAGGTTGATCGCCGGCCAGCCGAACAGCCAGAAGCCGAACAGGGTCGCGGGGGTGAGCGCGAGCATCACGCGCAGCATGACCTGCGCCACCGAGACGCCGCCGTGGGCGTGGGGCGACGCGGCGAGGGGGGGCAGGGCGCCGTCGTCGGTGGAGATCGAGCCTGAGATGCGGGTGGGGCTCATGCCGGTGCTCCTTCGGAGTTGGAAGCTGCGCTGGCGGCTGCCTCGCGCGCTTTTTGCGCCTTGCGCTCGGCGGCGCGGCGGGCTGCGGCTGCGGCTTTTTCGTGCGCTTCGCGTTCGAGGCGCTCCGCGCGCGCTTCGGCCATCCGGCGCGTCGCGTCCGTACGCTTCTTGTCGCGGTCGTGCGCGGCGAGTTCGCCCTTCGCGTGGTTGAAGGCCTGCACGAGCGGGATGCGCGCGGGGCACACCCAGGCGCAGCAGCCGCAGCCGATGCAGTCGTGCAGGCCGAGTGCGACGGCGGCATCGAGCGCGCCGTTGGCGATGCGGGCGTTCATCTCCAGCGGCAGCAGGCCGACCGGGCAGGCCCGGGTGCAGCTGCCGCAGCGGATGCAGGCGTCAGGCTCGTCGCGTGCGACTTCGGCGGCGGACAGCGCGAGGATGCCGCTGCAGCCCTTGACCACGGGCACCTTGGCCGAGGGCAGGACGAGGCCCATCATCGGGCCGCCCATGACGAGACGCGCAGGTTCGAAGCGCACCCCGCCGGCGAAGGCGAGGAGGTCATCGACGAGGGTGCCGATGGGGACCTCGTAGTTGCCCGGCTGGGCGAGGGCTTCGCCGTTGAGCGTCATGACGCGGCTGACCAGCGGGCGGCCGAGGTCGATCGCCTGATGGATCGCGAAGGCCGTGCCGACGTTGTGCACGAGCACCCCGACGTCGGCGGCGCGCGATTCGGCGGGCACCTCGATGCCGGTTAGCTCGATGATGAGCTGGCGGTCCGATCCCATCGGGTAGCGTGCGGGGACGACGCACACATGCACGTCGGCGTGGCCGTCGGCGGCGGCGCGCATCGCGGCGATCGCCTCGGGCTTGTTGTCCTCGATGCCGATGCGTACCTCGCGCGCGCCGGTGGCGTGGCGCATCAGCACGGCGCCGCGCACGATGCCCGCCGCGCGTTCGCGCATCAGGCGGTCGTCGCACGACAGGTAGGGTTCGCACTCGCTGCCGTTGAGGATCAGTGTGCGGATGCGCGAGCGGTGGCCGAGACCGAGCTTCACCGAGGCGGGAAAGGTCGCACCGCCCAGGCCGACGATGCCGGCTGCGGCGACACGGCGCGCGAGTTCCTGGGGTGAGTGGGCGAGCGGGTCGGCGAGGCCATCGAGCGGCGCCCAGCGGTCTTCCATGTCGCTGCGCAGCGTGATCGCCGTCATCTCGAGACCCGAGGGGTGCGGCGCGGTGATCGGCCCGATCGCGACGATCTCGCCGGAGGTCGGCGCATGCACCGGGGCGGAGATGTTGCCCGTGGCGGTCGCGAGGCACTCGCCCTTGAGCACCTTCTGCCCGATCCGCACGATCGGCTCCGCCGCCGCGCCGACGTGTTGCGACAGCGGCAGGTAGAGGAGCGGCGGAACCGGCAGGCGGCGGATCGGCGCTTCCGAGGCCGGGCGCTTGCGCTCGTCCGGATGCACGCCCCAGGGTTCGCTGCGGGCGAGGTGGCGGAAGATCTTGTCGAAGAATCCCATGATGTGCGTTCCGGGTTCAGGCGCGGGCCGGGTTCGGCCACACCCAGTGCTGCAGCGTGATCGGGACCGGCTTCAGGCCGATGGCTTCGGTCGGGCAGCGGTCGACGCAGTTGCCGCAGCCGGTGCAGGCCTCGCGCAGTACCGCGTGGATCTGCTTGGCGCCGCCGAGGATGGCGTCGGTGGGGCAGACCTTGATGCAGCGGCAGCAGCCGATGCAGATGTCTTCGGTGACGACGGCGAGCTGCGGGCCGGCGTCGGCGACCGTCGAGAGGTCGATTTCGAGTCCCAGCTTGGCGGCGATGCTCTGTGCGAGCGCCTTGCCGCCGGGCGGGCAGCAGGTGGCCGGCGCCTCGCCGCCGACGATCGCCGCCGCCGCACCGGCACAGCCGGGGAAGCCGCACTGGCCGCAGTTGGAGCCGGGCATCATCGTCTCGACTTCGGCGACGACGGGGTTGCCTTCGACGTGGAAACGGCGGCTCGCGAAACCGAGCAGCACGCCCAGAACGGCGCCGAGGACGGTGAGGCTGGAGACGGCAACGAGCATGGTGACGTTCCTCAGGAGATCAGGCCGGAAAAGCCCATGAAGGCGAGGCTCAGCAGGCTGATGGTGATGAATGCGGACGGCGCGCCGTTGAACGCGGCGGGCACGCGGGCGAGCGCGAGGCGTTCGCGCAGGCCGGCGAAGACCAGCAGGACCAGGGTGAAGCCGAGTGCCGAGCCGAAGCCGTACAGCACGCTCTTCATGAAGCCGAAGCTCTGCTGCACGTTGAGCAGCGCGAGACCGAGCACGGCGCAGTTGGTCGTGATGAGGGGGAGGTAGATGCCGAGGCTCTGGTACAGCGCCGGGCTGGTCTTCTTGATCACCATCTCGACGAACTGCACCGCTGCGGCGATCACGAGGATGAAGCACAGGATGCGCAGGAAGCCGAGCTCGAAGGGCGCGAGCAGCCAGTGGTCGAGCATCCAGCACAGCGCTGATGCGAGCGTGATGACGAAGGTGGTCGCGAGCCCCATGCCGAGGGCGGCGTCCATGCTCTTGGAGACGCCCATCACGGGGCACAGGCCGAGGAACTTGACCAGCACCACGTTGTTCACGAGGGCGGTCGAGAGTAGCAGCAACAGGATTTCGGTCGTGGCGGTCATGGCTGGCGCGTCGTGTCGGTTGCGGCGGGGGCCGTTACGACGGCGCTAGTGCATGGAGCGTGCCACGGGCTCCGCTGCGGGCGGAAAGTGTCGCGGATTCAGCGGTTTGCGATGCTGTGCGGGTTGCCCGGCAAGCGGGCTTTGAGGTGGGGCGTGGGGGGCAATCCTGACAAAGTCGACGCCGCTGTCGTCTTTGCGACAGCCCGCGTGGACTGCCCCGGGGACCTGTTCAGCGGGCGGCGAGGACGATGTCGAAGGTGGCCGCGGCGGGGGAGCCGGCCTTCGCCGCGGTGACGTCGACGCTCAGCGCTTCGCGCTCGGGCGGGGCGTAGCCGTTGCCTTCGCGGTTGTTGCCGCGGAAGTACATCTGCGTGACGAATTCGGCGCGCCCCGGCTGGGCGACGCGGAAGTGGATGTGCGGCGGCCGCGAACCGTAGCTGCCCGGCAGGATCGTGAGGAAGCTGTAGCGGCCCTGGGCGTCCGTCATCGTGCGGCCGAAGCCCTGGAAGGCGGGGTCGCGCGTGCGCGGATCGACGCCGGGGTGGCGGTAGCGGCCGCGCGCGTCGGCCTGCCAGATCTCGACGGCGGCGTCCGCGACCGGCTTTCCGGCGCTGTCGCGCACCGCGCCGCTGACGCGCAGCGGCGTGCCTTCGACCGCAGTCCCCGTTGCGCCCGCGAGCTTCGTCAGGTCGGCGTCGATGTCGCCGCTCCAGTCGAGCGGGTAGAAGGGGCCGATGTCGTCCGCGGGCGTGGGGTGCAGCGTGGCGGCGCCGGCCGGGAGGGCGGCGGCCAGCCCGAGCGGCAGGAAGGGGAGACCGCCGAGCCAGCGCAGGATGCGGCGGCGGGTCGTGTCGCGGGTCGCGTCGGGGCCGTGGGTACGGGTAAGGGGGGCATTTTTTGCGCGGGGCGGGGGGCGCATCGTGTCGTCCTGTCGGGGCGGGCCAATGTTCGATGGCTTTGATGTCGGCAGGTTCCGTGCGGCGTGGCACGTCGCATGTCACAAACCCGACATTCGCGACGCAGCATGTCAAGGCCGCGATTGGTCGGGTTGTTATTTGTTTTCAGTGGCTTGGGTGGGTAGATCGGCCTTGGCACCGTCCTTGCGATAAGCCCCGTGAGCCTCCCGCGCCGTCGTTGTCGCGACGGCGCGGGGAATCGGATCCCATCCCCCGTCCTGAAGGAGCCCACCATGGCCATGAAGATCATCGCTGACGAATGCACCGCCTGCGGCGACTGCAAGCCCGCCTGTCCGACCAAGTCGATCACCGAGAAGGGCGGCGTCTTCCACATCACCGCCGACACCTGTACGGAATGCGACGGCGACGCGGATTCGCCGCAATGCCTGGCGGTGTGTCCGGCCGGCGAGAACTGCATCGTCTATCTGTGATGCGCGTGCAAACCGCTGCCGGGCGCAGGTCGTCCGGCCATCCGGGAACGAGGTCCGCATGAATGCGCCCACTGCCTGGGGCGAGCGCTGCCGCCAGCTTGCCGAGCCCGTCGTCGAAGCCTGCTCCGTGACCTCCGCTGCCGCAGGGCCGGCGGCGCTCGCGCACGAGATCCGCAAGTATCTGCCCGACTGGCCGTTCCGCGAGGTGTTGTGCCGCGGCGGCTGGTACCGGCTGGGGGGCGTGATCGATGCGGACGGCGTGCGCGTGTCCGACAACCTCGAGCAGTGGACCGTCGCGGAGCTGGAGGCACGCGACGGTGAACTCGGCGTGCTGCTCGACGACTATGCGGGCTCGACGCTGCGCGCGACCCACCTGCGCGGCCGCACGCATTACTTCGCCGCCGCGACGCCGGGGCGCGCGAGCACGGATTTCGTCCAGCTGGAGGTCGAGGAGTTGCAGGAGACCTGGGCGTCGCCGCTGTTCCGCGACGATGCTTCGCCCGCGACGCTGGATGAGCTGATCGACGCGCCCTGCGGCGGCGAGGCATGCGCGGGCGAGCATGGGCCGCGCTGCGGCACGCCCGTCGAGGCCGCGCATTACCGCTTCCGCCGCCTCACGCACGTCGGCGACCTGCTCGCGCGCATGCGCACGCAGGCGCTCGAGCCGCAGCCCATCCACCGCTTCGTCGCGGACTGGGACGCCTCCAGCGCGGGGCCGGCGACGGCCTTCTGCAACCACTGGGCGATCGCGCTGCGCGAGCATCTGGACCGCTTCCGGCAGACCATCGTGCGTGCGACACCGATCCCCGCGCTGACCGGCGAGGCGCCGCGCTTCGGTGCGCGCGAGGGCACGAGCGGGCTGTCGCTGCACGCGGCGCTGCTCGCCTTCGACCGCGCCGTCGGTTATCCGATGGCGTGGTATTTCGGCATGCTCGCCGGCAAGGCGGTCGGGCACTGGGTGCCGGCGGCGGTCGCGTCCGACGCGGCGGCGGGGTTTTCCTATCTTCCCGAACGCGATCTCGCGGTGGTGCGGCAGTGGCTGCACCGGCCCTACGCGTTCTGAACGGAGGCTGGCGGCGATGTCCGATGCGGTAATGCACGAAGGCGTGGTCCGGTCGGTCGACGGCGGCAAGGCCGTCGTCGCGGTGCCGGTGCAGGGCTGCTCGAGCTGCGGCGAACGCAGCCGCTGCGGCGTCGGCAAGCTCGCGGGCGGCGGCAAGGTGTCGCTCGTGACGGTGCCCGTCGCCGAGAGCGAGGGCCTCGTGCCGGGCGATGCGGTGACGGTCGCGGCCGATCCGGACGCGATCAACCGCGCGGCGCTCCTCGGCTACCTGTTGCCGGCGCTGCTGATCGTCGCCGGCGCGGTCGGCGGGGACCGGCTCGCGCACACCGACGTCGCCGCGGTGCTCGGCGCATTCGGCGGCCTCATCCTGGGCGTGCTGGTCACGCGCGCGCTGCCGCGGGTGTTCCGCGCCGCGGCGGTGCCGCTGGTGCTGTCGCGGCGCGGCTGAGCGCGCGCGCCGCGGGTCAATGCTTCGAGAAAAGATCCCGCAGTTTGCATAGCAGTAGCGACACATCCCAGCGCGGGTCGGGCAGCGCCTCGCCCGCCAGGATCTTCTGCAAGGCGGGCGCGGCGTCGGTCTCGCTCGTCAGCAGGATGCTCACGCCGCGTTTCTGCATACGGCGCAGGAAGCCGTCGCCGGCGCTGCGCGCGACGATGACTTCGACGGTATCGAGGGGATGCGCTTCATCCGCATCCCAATGATGGAACACCTGGCGGCGCTCCAGTTCGATCCGCTGCGCCGCGGGCACCCCGGCGCCGGGTTCGCAGTCGTACAGCAGCCAGTGGCGTGCCTGTCCGGCGTGGCCGGCGACCTTGTCGAAGTCGTCCGTGGCGATCGCGATCTTCATGTTTCGGGAACCCCTGAAAATGTCCGGTTGACGCTCAGGCGAAGGCGAGCAGCGGCAGCTCCTCGCTGCCGAAGCATTCGCCGTAATGTGCGCACACGCCGCAGGACGGCGCGCGGCAGGCGGTGATGCCGACCTCTGCGCACAGCTGCTTGTAGAAGAACTTCTTCCAGCGCATGCCGTTCACGTTGCGTCCGGCGAGGCGCGGGAAGTGCTCGTGCAGCAGCGCCGACAGCTCGCCGCGCGAGGGCAGGCCGAGGTCGTGCCACAGGTGGTCATCGCCCATGCAGGCGCGCGCGACGCATTCGGCCAGCGCGACCACGTCGGCGCTGCGCCCCGCGGCGCCCTGCAGCAGCAGGCGGCGCACGTCCTCGTATTCGTCGTGGCGCGCGCCGTCGGCGAACAGGCTGCCGCCGGGTTTCCAGCGCGCGTCGATCATCGCGAGCCAAGCGGCGGCGGGGCGCATGTCACATCGCCTTCGGCGCATACGAGATGCAGCGCCGCGCACAGTTGTTGTTGCAGGACTCGCAGCCGACGCAGTTCTCCGGGTGTGCGATGTGCATCACCTTCTTCTCGTACTCGTCGTCCTCGTCCTCGATGGCGAACATCTCGCCCTCGTCGTCGACGGCCATCAGCTGCAGCACCTCGCGCGCACAGGTCTTGAAGCAGCGGCCGCAGCCGATGCAGCGCTCCTGGTTGATCGCGGCGATGAAGTTGGGCGTCCAGGCGACGCCCGAGGGCAGGGTGACGGTGAAATGGGACATGGCTGCTCCGTGAAAGGGTCGGGCGGGATCCGGGTTCAGCCGGCGGCGGCCAGCCGGGTGCGTGCCTCGGCGAGCTTCGCGTAGGCTTCGAAAGTCTTCTGTGCCTGTTCGGGGATGCGTTCCCAGCCGATCGGCAGTTCCTCGGACAGGTCGTGCAGGTCCATCTTCGCCTGCGTGGCCTGGGCGTTGAGCTTCTTCACCAGCGTCTTCAGTTCGTCGCTCGTCATCGCCGTCCTCCTCAGAAATTCGCCACTTCGGGGAAGCGGTCGATCATTGCGGCGGCCTCGTCGACGATGCGGTCACCGGCTTCGCCGAGCGCCTGCAGCGTGTCGAAGCCGAAGCGATGGATGTCGCGGTGGTACTTGGAATACACGACGAGCCGGCCCGCGGTCAGCATCGCGCGGCCGAAGCCTTCGTGATTGATCTTGATCGTCGGCGAGGCGATGAGGCCCGTCCTGCGCTCGACCGCAATGCCGGCGGCGTTGTAGAAGAGCTCCACGCGCCACAGCAGCTCCGGATCGGGGTCGCCGATGATGGGAATTTCGCGGCGCGCAGCGCGATCGACGACGTAGGGCGCGAGCACCGCGGCATCGGACTTGCCGTCCCAGGCGCCGAAACTGTCCTGCGCGCGCACCATGCCGACGAGCTGGGCGAGGAAAGGCGATGCGGCGATGACCGCCGCGGGCGATGCGCTCGCGGCGGCGTCAGGCATGTTCGGTCTCGCTCACGTCGGTTTCCGCATCGAAATCGAAGCTGCGTTCCCGGCCCTTCAGCAGCACCTTGCGCAGCCACGGCGGCGGCGTGCCCCGGAGCACTTCCTGCAGGCGCTCGATGATCGTCGCGATCGGCTGCGGGCTCGGCACCTTCACCGGGTGTACGCGCAGGTTCACGACCTTCGCCGCCGCCGAGCCGCCGATCGCCGCGACGTACAGCATCGCGCAGTCGCGCACCGCGTCGAGCTTGGGCACGAGCTTGTCCTCGGTGCCGTCCTCGGCGAGATCGCCGGCGAACTCGACGACTTCGACCAGCCGGCTCGCGTCCGGCTGCACTTCGTAGATCGCGATCTTCTTCGCCCAGCCGAAGTGGGCGTCCACGTCGATCAGGTTTTCCGTTGCAAAGGCGACTTTCATGCCGAGTTCTCCCAGGGACGAGTCAGTGACCAGCGTGAGCCGGCGCATCCACGGCCGGCGCGGCGCCGGGTCGATGGAGGTCGGGCCGGACGCTGGCGGGGGTGACGTGCTGTTCATGCGCGTGCAGTTGCTCCATGAAGACATTGCCCACCTCGAAGATCAGATCGCGCGTGCCGCGATAGCCGACAGTGACCTTGTGCGCGACACCGAGCCGGTCGAAGGTCGGCAGGCCAGCGCGCCAGAAGGGGATGCCCAGCCGCGCCGCGGCCTGGCGGCCGTGCGAATGCGTGACCAGCAGGTCGCAGCCGGCGGCGTGCTCCTCGAAGTCGCCCAGATCGCCGATGCGCACCGTCTGGGCCGCGACGCGCGCGAGCACCGGGGCATCCTGCGGCGCGATCGCGCACGTCACCTGCGCCCCCATGTCGGCGAAGAAGTGCGACAGCGCGAACAGCAGGTCCGGCTCCGCGGCGATCGCGACCTTCTGCTCGCCGAAGTAGAAATGCCCGTCGAGCATCGCGTCCTGCAGCTGGCTGCGCTGGCGGCGGTATTTCGCCGGCACGTCCTGTTCGGACAGTTCCGCCAGCAGCGCGATGAAGGCGTCGCAGGCGGCGAGCCCGGACAGGCGCTCGAACACGCGGAAAGGTACGCCGGCCTTCTTTTCCAGCAGCTCCGCGGCCGGGCGCATCTGCTCGCCGACCGCGATCGTGATCGCCGAGGCGCCCATGCGCTTCACGTCCTCCACGCGCGTGCCGCCCAGCGTGTGCGGCAGGAAGGTCTCGGGAATGTGGCCGTCGAGCGAGCCCGAGAGATCCGGCAGCACGATGGGCGTGAGGCCGAAGGCTTCGACCGTCTCGTGGATCTCCTCGATGTCGCCCGGCGTCAGGTGGCAGCCGGCGAGGATGTTCACCTGCCACGGCGTGCGCACCTTTGTCGGCGGCACCAGCGCGGCGATCATCGCGGTCACGGCCTTCGCCCAGCCGTCGGAGAAGCCGCCGACGAAGTCCGGCGTCGGCGCGAACACCACTTCCGTGCCGGCGAGTTCCGGGTGCTTCTCGCGGATCAGCTTCAGGAAGCCCGCGACGTCGTCACCCTTGGCCTCGGTGATGCCGGTCGAGCACAACCCGATCAGCGCCGGGTTGGCGCGCTTCTTGATGTTCAGCAGCGCCTGCTCGATGTTCTCCAGGCCGCCGAGGATCGTCGTGACCTCGTTCATCGCAGTCGTCTGCAGCGGGATGGTCTCGCGGAAGTGGCGCACGAACAGCACCAGCCCGAACGCGGTACAGCCCTGCGAGCCGTGCAGCAGCGGCAGCGCCCGCTCCATGCCGAGGAAGGCGAGCGCGGCGCCGATCGGTGCGCTCATCTTCAGCGGGTTCGTCGTGCAGGCTTTCCTGCCGGGAATGATCGTGGCCATGATGCGTGCTCGAAAGGGTACGAGCACTGCACAGCAGGAACGGTGCCAGACGCGCATTGCCAAGAAAAACAGGGACATGGCGCGGCGGCCGGAGTGTGCGGGGAGCGCATTGGCGGATGTCCGACACGAACGTGTCGCAAGCGCCACAAAGCCCGCGCGGCTCGGGCGCAAGTCGATCCGGGCGCGGTATGATGACGGCTGGCTGGAATCTGTGCGCCACGCCCGGTGTGACGGCGAGCACGCATGCATCCGGCCGTGCCTGGCCTCCGGCACGTATGTCGATGAACGTCAAATTCAGGACACGAGGAGCGCAGATGCCCGTCTATCGGATGCCTTTCGGCCGTTCCCAGCGAATCGCGGCCTTCCCCGCCGCCGTGCGCCGCGGCGTGCCCGTCACGCGACGCCCGGCCGCGAATGGAGTCGGCCGAAAATGACGCGCGACAGCGTCGGAATCGGCTCGCCCGCCGGCGAGGCGCGTTTCCACATGCTGTTCGAAGACGCGCGCCACGCGATCGTGCTCGTCGAGGACGGCCGCTTCGTCGCCGCCAACCGCGCGGCGCTGGACCTCCTGCGCCTCGACAACCTCGACCGGCTCCTCGGTCGTACCCTTGCCGACATCTCGCCGCCCCTGCAGCCCGACGGCCGGTCTTCCACCACGCTGGCGGAGGAGACGTCGCGGCGCGCGCTCGCCGACGGCGGCGGTCGCTTCGAATGGGAACACGTGCGCGGCGACGGTACCCTGGTCGAAGTCGATGTGCTCGTCACCGTGATCCACGACGGCGAGCGCGCCCTGCTGCATTCGGTACTCACCGACGTCACCGCGCAGAAGCAGGCGCAGCGGGAACTGGCGGACTACCGCGAACGGCTCGAAGCCCTCGTCGCCGAGCGCACGGCCGAGCTCGCCGCGGTCAGCGCCTCGCTGCGCGAGGCCAACGCCGAGCAGCAGGCAATCCTCGACACCGCGACCTCGGGCATCGCGCTGATCAAGGACCGCGTGCTCGTCCGCTGCAACCGGCGTCTGCACGAGATGTTCGGCTGGCCGCCGGGCGGACTCGTCGGCCAGCGCACGGCGGTCTGGTATCCCGACGAGGCGGCGCACAAGGCGGGCGGCGACCCGGTGTATGCCGCGATCTGGCGCGGCGAGTCGCACCGGCGCGAGCAGCAGCTCATGCGGCGCGACGGCTCGCTGTTCTGGGCGCGCCTGACCGGCACCGCGGTGGACCCGTCGGACCGCAGCAAGGGCTCCGTGTGGGTGGTCGACGACATCTCCGCCGAATTCGACGCCATCGAGCGGATGCAGAAAGCCCGCGCCCTCGCCGAGGACGCCGCGCGCATCAAGTCGGATTTCCTCGCCAACATGAGCCACGAGATCCGCACGCCGATGAACGCCATCATCGGCATGACCTATCTCGCCCTGCGCACGCAACTCGACGCGCGCCAGCGCGACTACCTCGAGAAGATCCTCGGATCCAGCCAGCACCTGCTCGGCATCATCAACGACGTGCTCGACTTCTCCAAGATCGAGGCCGGCAAGCTCGTCATTGAGCGCATCGACTTCGACCTCGAGAAGACCGTCGCGGACGTCGGCGCGCAGATCGTCGAGAAAACCAACGCGAAGGGCCTCGAACTGGTCATCGACGTCGCCGCGGACGTGCCCGCCAGCCTCGTCGGCGACCCCCTGCGCATCAGCCAGATCCTGCTCAACTACGCCAACAATGCGGTCAAGTTCACCGAACGCGGCGAAATCGTCATGCGCATCCGGCGCGAGCAGTTCGTGGATGGCGAGGTCGTGCTGCGCTTCGAAGTGCGCGACACCGGCATCGGCATCGACGACGAACTACGCGACCGCCTGTTCCGCAGCTTCGAGCAGGCGGACACCTCCACCACGCGCAAGTATGGCGGCACCGGCTTGGGGCTCGCGATCAGCAAGCGGCTCGCCGGCATGATGGGCGGCAGCGTCGGCGTGGACAGCCAGCCCGGCGCCGGATCCACCTTCTGGTTCACCTGCCGCCTCGGCATCGGCCGCTGCGAGGGACATCTGCTGATGCCCGCTCCGGACCTGCGCGGCCTGCGCGCCCTGATCGCCGACGACAACCTCAGCTCGCGCGAGGTGCTCGCCGAAATGATGCGCTGCATGACCTTCCGCGTGCATGCCGTGGACTGCGGGCGTGCGGCCGTCGTCGAAGTCGAGCGCGCCGCGCATGCCGGCGAACCCTACGACATCGTCCTGCTCGACTGGCAGATGCCCGAACTCGACGGCGTGTTGGCCGCGCGCGCGATCGGACTGCTCGGCCTGCCGCGGCTGCCCGTGCGCATCGTCGTCACCGCCTACGGGCGCGAGGACGTCGCGCGCGCGGCCGTAGGCGCCGGCGTCGACGACATCCTGCTCAAGCCGGTCACCGCCTCCGCGCTGTTCGATACCGCGATCCGGCTGCTCGACGGC
Organism: Aromatoleum tolulyticum; assembly: GCF_900156155.1. Lineage (GTDB taxonomy): Bacteria > Pseudomonadota > Gammaproteobacteria > Burkholderiales > Rhodocyclaceae > Aromatoleum > Aromatoleum tolulyticum. The sequence goes on along the minus strand of NZ_FTMD01000004.1, from coordinate 298,349 downwards.
GCCCTGCGTCCGCCCAGGCCGCACGCCGCCGCCGGCGAAGCGCCGGCCGACCTCGCCGCGATACGCGGTGCCCGGCTGCTGCTCGTCGAAGACAACGAGCTCAACCAGGAGGTCGCGAGCGAGCTGCTCGGCGCTGCGGGCCTCCGCGTCGATATCGCCGGCAACGGTGCGGAAGCCGTCCAGCGCGTGCAGCAGGCCGCCTACGACCTCGTGCTCATGGACATGCAGATGCCGGTGATGGACGGCGTGACCGCGACGCGCGCGATCCGCCGCCTGCCCGCCTGCGCCGACCTGCCCATCGTCGCGATGACCGCCAACGCCATGGCGGGCGACCGCGAACAGTGCATCGAGGCGGGGATGAACGACCACATCGCCAAGCCGATCCAGCCCGATCGCCTGTGGGCCGCGCTGCTGCGCTGGATTTCGCCGCGCGGCGCCGCGGACGGTGCCGCCGGCACGTCGGGCGCGCCGGCGGCACCGTCCGCGGCGCCGCGCGCCATCCTCGCACGGCTCAGGCGGGTTCCCGGCCTCGATCCCGATCTGGGCGTGCGGCGCCTGATGGGGAAGGAAGACTTCTACCTCTCGCTGCTGCGCAAGTTCGTCACCGGCTACGGGGATTTCACCGCGCGCCTGGACGCCGCGCTCGCCGGTGGCGACCTCGCCGCCGCCGAGCGCCTCGCCCACTCGCTGAAAGGGCTGGCGGGGCAGATCGGTGCGACGGTGCTGCAGGAAGTCGCAGCCGAACTCGAGCGGAACCTCCACGCCGGCTGCCCCGCCGCGGACATCGACGAAGCGCGCGACCGCGCCGCGCGCGCGCTTGCCGACCTGATCGAAGCGCTGTCGCAGGCGCTGCCGGCGTCGGCGCCGGCCCTGTAGCGCCGCGGCCCTCCGAGCCGCCCGCGGCCGCTCACTCCGCCGCCACGCGCTCCCCCCAGCCTTCGGTCAGCTCCCACGGCGCCGGCTGCCGCACCTGCGACCAGATCGGGTTGTAGAGCGCCTTGTCGATCTCGGCGACGAGATTCACCACCCCGTCGTAGCCCGCATAGGCGTGATGACGCTCCTGGTTGATCTCCACCCACGGCGTCTTCGCCTTCAGCGCGACGAACTGCGAGCGCCCGCCCGAGAGCATCACGTCGGCCTGCGACTCCTTCAGCATCCGGTACATCTCGCGCGGCGGCAGCTCGTCGAACATGTGCGCGTCGGTGCCCATGATCTCGACCACCTTCGCGCGGTCGCTCTGCGTCGATTTGCGCATCGAGGTGCCGACGATCTCCATGCCCACCTCCTGCAGCGCCGACACCACGCTCCACGACTTCACGCCGCCCGTGAACAGCAGCACCCGCTTGCCCGCGAGCCGCGCGCGGTACTTTTCCAGCCGCGCCCACGCGCGCGCCTCCTCGCGCGCGATCAGCGCCTCGGCGCGTGCCGGCAGGTCCGCCGGCGCGCCGCGCTCGACCAGCAGGCGCGAGATGCGGCGCAGGCAGTCCGACATGTCCGCGATGCCGTAGAAGCTGCCCTCGAAGAAGGGGATGTCGTAGCGCTCGTCCATCTTGCGCGCGATGTTGATCAGCGCCTGCGAGCACAGCATGATCGCCGCCTTGGCGCGATGCGAGCCGGCGATGTCGCGGTAGCGCGCGTCACCGCAGAAGGTCGCCAGCACGCGGATGCCCAACTCGTCGAAGAGCGGCTTCACCTGCCAGAACTCGCCGACGACGTTGTATTCGCCGATCAGGTTGATGTCGCAGTCCGTCGTGTATTCCGGCTCCAGCGTGCCGACGACGTGGTCGAGCAGCGCCTCGCCGCCCAGCTTGTTGCCGAGGTTCTTGCTGCCCGCGAAGCCCGGCGCGTTCACCGGGATCACCGGCGTGCCGAACTTCGCGCTCGCCGCCTTGCACACCCCCTCGACGTCGTCGCCGATCATCGCCGGCAGGCAGGTCTGGTACACGAAGATCGCCGGCGGATTCACCTTGTCGATGATCTCCTTGATCGCGCGGTACAGACGCTTCTCGCCGCCGTAGATCACGTCGAACTCCGCCATGTCGGTCGTGAAGCCGGTGCGGTAGATCTGCGGGCCGGACGAATACACGTGGCGCGAATCCCACGAATTGCCTTCGCACGCGATCGGTCCATGCACCAGGTGGGCGACGTCCACCACCGGCTGCAGCGCGATCTTCGCGCCGTCGAAGGCACAGCCGCCGGCTGCCGCGCCGGGCGTCAGCGGCTTCTTGCAGCCTTCCTTGCGTGCCTTGTCGCTCTTCGCCTGGTTCGTGGCGCAGCCGGGTTCGACCAGCAGGCTGTCGATTCTCTGTTTGAGTGCGCTCATGTCGGTTTCCTGTGTGCGCCCGTGACGCGGATGTCGGGGGGCGGGGAAACCGATGCACGATCGATGCCAGACAGCGTGGTGAGTAAAATCAATGGCTTGCGAAGCGCGCACGAAATCATCGCCGCCGCTGTCGAACTCGCGACAGCGCTTTTGTCGAACTCGTGACACGCCCCCGCGGCCCCTGCGCCGCGTGGCGCCTCCTGCTATGCTCACGTTTTTCCGGCGTACCGCGCCGAGCTTCCGACCTGCAGCCAAGATGAAGAAAGCCCTCGTTTCCCTCGCCCTGTGCCTCGCCGCGCTGTCCGGCTCCTCCTTCGCCACGCCGGGCGAAGTGCCCGAAGGCGGCACCCTGCGCCAGATGCCGATGCAGGGCCTCACCGCCGGCTCCAAGCTGCTCGGCGACTATCGCGGCAAGCCGCTGATCATCAACGTGTGGGCGAGCTACTGTCCGCCCTGTCTCGCCGAGATGGGCTCGCTGGAGCGCCTGTCGAAGCGCTACGGCAAGCAGTTCAACGTCATCGGCATCTCGATCGACGACTACCCCGAGCGTGCCATGGCCTTCCTCACCCAGGCGAAGACCAGCTTCCCGCACTTCATCGACCACAAGCTCGCGCTCGAGAACATGCTCGGCGCCAACCGTATCCCGCTCACGGTGCTGGTCGACGCCGACGGCAAGGTCGTGCAGAAGGTGTTCGGCGCCAAGGAGTGGGACAGCCCGGAAACCGTCGAGGCGATCGGCAAGGCCTTCGGCCTGCGCATGTAGGCGGTCGCGGGTGGGCATATAGCCCCGGAATGCGGGATTTCCAGCTGAATTTGCGCGCGGAACATTACAGGATTGTTTCCGCTGGTAAAATCGCGCCCTAACTCCATTCGGCCGGCAGGCAAAAACAATCATGTTCTCCCGCTTCATGCCCCGTGAGGGACAGTTCTTCACCCTTTTCAACTCCCACGCAGACGAGATCGTGGCCGGCGCCAAAGCCCTGGTCACGCTGATGCAGGCCGTCGGAAAGGACGCATCGGTCGCGGTAAAGGCCACCGCCGACATCGACGAGATCGAGACCCGCGCGGACAAGCTGAACCACGACGTGATGGCGCTGATGCACTCCACGTTCATCACGCCGCTCGACCGCGACGAGATCCATCAGCTCATCTCGCACATGGACGACGTGCTCGACACGATCCAGGACGTCGCCGAAACCGTCTCGCTGTACGACATCGTCGAGGTCACCGAGGAAGCCCAGCGTATCGCCGAGCTGTCCCTGTCCTGCGCCGAGAGCGTGCGCGCCGCAGTCATTCTGCTGTCCAACATGGACAACGGCCGCGAGATCCTGCGCATCTGCCACGAGATCGACGGCTTCGAATCCGACGCCGACCGCGTCCTGCGCAAGGCGCTGTCGGGCCTCTTCCGCGAAGAGCCCGACGTCCGTGTGGTCCTGAAGATGAAAGGCGTGTACGAACTGCTCGAATCGGTCACCGATCGCTGCAAGGACGTCGCCAAGATCCTCGAGGCCATCGTGCTCGAAAACTCCTGACCCGCGATCTCCAGGAAAACGACATGGCAACTTTGGAGATCGGGCTCGCCACGGTGATGTTGCTCGTGGTGCTGGCCCTGCTGTTCGACTTCATGAACGGCTTCCACGACGCGGCGAATTCGATCGCGACGGTCGTCTCGACCGGCGTGCTCAAGCCGCAGCACGCGGTCGCGTTTGCGGCCTTCTTCAACGTCGTCGCCATCTTCATCTTCCAGTTGAAGGTCGCGAGCACGATCGGCAAGGGCACCATCGACCCCGCGGTCGTCGACCACATCGTCGTGTTCGGCGCCCTGGTCGGGGCGATCGCGTGGAACGCCATCACCTGGTACTACGGCATCCCGTCCAGTTCCTCGCACGCGCTGATCGGCGGCCTCGTCGGTGCCGCGGTCGCCAAGGGCGGTTTCGGCTCGCTGCTCGCCTCCGGCCTCATCAAGACCGTCGCCTTCATCCTCGTGTCGCCGCTGCTGGGCTTCCTGCTCGGTTCGCTGCTGATGGTGGCCGTCTCATGGTTATTTTTCCGAACGCCCCAGCGCAAGGTCGACAAGTGGTTCCGCCGTCTGCAGCTCGTCTCGGCCTCGCTGTACAGCCTCGGCCACGGCGGCAATGACGCGCAGAAGACCATCGGCATCATCTGGATGCTCCTGATCGCCGCCGGCATCAGCCAGAGCACGGACCCCGTCCCGACCTGGGTGATCGTCATGTGCTACCTTGCCATCGGCCTCGGCACCATGTTCGGCGGCTGGCGCATCGTCAAGACCATGGGCCAGCGCATCACCAAGCTGAAACCCGTCGGCGGCTTCTGCGCCGAGACCGGCGGCGCGATCACGCTGTTCCTCGCCACCGCGCTGGGCATCCCGGTGTCGACCACCCACACCATCACCGGCGCCATCGTCGGCGTCGGCTCCTCGCGCAAGGTCTCGGCCGTGCGCTGGGGGGTGGCGGGCAGCATCGTCTGGGCGTGGGTCCTCACGATCCCGTGCAGCGCCCTGATCGCCGGCGCCGCCTGGTACGTCGGCCGCATGATCCTCTGACCAGTCTGCGGTAACAGAACGGCCCGCCCGTGCGGCGGGCCGAACCGGCCGCGTTCAGAAACGTGAGCCCGGCCGCTTCAGAAAATCGACCTCGTCCGGGGTCGATTCCCTTCCCAGCAACGCATTGCGATGCGGATAGCGCCCGAAGCGCTCGATGATCGCCTTGTGCCGCAGTTCGAAGTCCAGGTCGTCCGGGATGCCGTTGCGCTCGAAGAGCTGCACCGCAACCTCGTGGATGCGCAGCGACTCGCTGTGCATGAAGGGCATGTACAGGAAGCTGCGCTCGACCGGCCGCAGCGCCTGCTCCGCCCCCGCCGCGATGGCCTCCTGCGCCAGCACCAGCGCCATCCCGTCGCACGCGAACGCCGCCGCCGAGTCGCGGAACATGTTGCGCGAAAACTGATCCAGCACGATCACCTCCGCCAGCCGCCCGGCCGCCGTGCTGCGCCAGTCGAACAACTCGCCGCGCGCTGCTTGCGTGTGCACCTCGCCGAAACGCTCGGCGACCATGCGGTCGAAGGCGGCGTCCTTCTGCCACCATTGCGCGGGTGAGGCCTCATCGAACCAGAAATTCAGGATTTGTCGGTACATGGCCTTGATTCTCCACGTGCGCAGATTCTGGATTGGCGCGCCGACTGTCGCAAACCCTGAGCCGCCCTGACGCTGAGTGGCAGGCAGGATGAATGGGTGCGGGGTTGTCTGGTACGGCCAATGCCTGCCGTTCGCAAGCATGGCTGCAGTTGTTCGCCTCTTCGAAATCTTCGTGCGCGGTTCCTGCGCTCGTGAGGCGTCATTGCGCGGATCCAGCCTGTGAATTGCCCGAGAAAGAATCTACAATGCATAAATTAGAGGGCCTGATCCGCGAAAATTGATCCTGCGCGATGCCGTACGGTTTTCCTTCGGTTCGTCGACGGAGCGGCCAATCACTATCGACTCGATAGTGCAATTCTGCTTGATATAGGAGACCCACGTGAGGGAAGTTCCAGTTCAGGATTCTCGAAGATACTTCGTACTTCCCCAGGCGCCTGAAGGGGCTTTCTATTACACGTATGGAACGCCAGGTCGTGGTGCCGGGCAGTACTCCAGCGCAAGAATGCTTACATTCATTTTTCATCTCGAGCACCGGTGGGGAGCCATTCAAAATCGCAAGATCGGTATTGGCAACATCAGCCTTGCCAACGGCGCTGCGTTTCCTCCTCACCGCAGCCATAGAAGCGGACTGGAAGTCGATATCCGCCCGATCAGAAAAGACGGACAGCAGCTTCCGGTGCGATATACCGATTCCCAATACGATCAGGACGCGACGCGCGAGCTGGTTGAGTTGATATGGCAAACTGGTATGGTACGTCGCGTCGCGTTTAATGACGTGTCCCTTTCGAGGGTGCAGGGGATGCCGGGCCATGACGACCATCTTCACGTAGAAATAATCGCTGAGGGTGACAAATGAAGCCCCATCGATCGGCATTGCTCCTGTTGTTTGTGCTGCCTCTGGAAGTGTTTGCCAACGGCTGGGAATTCGACTATCGGCCAGCTCAGGCTGGCTTTGCCACATATGGCAATAGCCTGGGTGATCCGGTCGCCGCATCGAAGCAGGATACGAAGATTGCTTTCGAAATCAGAGGCCAGGCTGCCCGCGAGATGTTCGAGGCTATGGGGCCGGATCGACAGGATTCATGCTCTAAGGCGTCTGACGTACGTTTTCGCTTCCGCGATGACGAAAAGATCGTCTGCACACGAGGGCAAGGAGGCAAGTATGCCTGCTACTTCGGATTTGATCTCAAGACCGGAAAGAGCATTGGCGGTAGCATCTGCTGATGCCGCCACAGGCGTGGGTCGAGGCGCCGTAAAAAAGCCCGCCTGAATGGCGGGCCGGGCGGCATCCGGCGCGGAGAGATCGCCGGATGCCGTGAGCGAGGTTCAGCCGCTCAGAACTTCACCACGATGTCCTCATCCAGCAGCAGGTACTGGCACGCGAGCCGGTAGCGCGGCGCGAGGTCCAGCAGTTCCAGCTCCTCGAACTCCTGCCGCGCGAGCTTGCCGGACGTGAGCAGCGTGAGCTTTTCCTTCTCGGTGAGGTGCACCGCCATCGGCGGCTTGTTGCCGATGTGGATGACCTCGACCGTGCAGGAACCGCACTCGCCTTTCTGGCACTCGCAGTCGATCGCGACGCCGTGCTCCCGGGCGACGCCGAGGATGCTCTTGCGGTCGCCCGCAGCAGCATAGACCGTGAGGTCCCGGCGCATCTTCGGCGAACTGAAGGTCACGTTGGGCATCTTGGTCCTCCTCAGCGCACCAGGTCGAAGCTGGCCGAGTCGGAGGTCTTCGCGTCCAGCGTGTCGAAGATCTTGTCGAGGATCTTCACGAGGACGTTCAGGCCGCCTTGGTAGCCCCAGATCGGGAAGCGGTGGTGGTGGTGGCGGTCGAAGATCGGGAAGCCGATGCGGATCAGCGGCGTGCCGATGTCGCGCTCGAGGTACTTGCCGTGCGAGCTGCCGATCAGGAAGTCGACCGGCTCGGTCGCGAGCAGCGAGCGCAGGTGCCACAGGTCCTTGCCCGGCCAGGCCTTGGCGTCCTTGCCGAAGGGGCTGGCGGCGAGCAGCGCGTTGATCTTCGCGGTCCATTCCTTCGTCGCGTTGGTGCAGACGATATGCACCGGCTCGGCGCCCAGTTCGAGCAGGAAGGCGGTGAGGCCCAGCAGCATGTCGGGGTCGCCGAACAGCGCGAAACGCTTGCCGTGCAGGTGGGCCTGCGAGTCGGCGATGGCATCGACGAGGCGGCCGCGTTCGAGCTCCAGCGAGGCCGGGATCGGCTTGCCGGTGAGCTCGGACACCGCCATCAGGAAGGCGTCGGTGCCGGTGACGCCGACCGGACAGTGGAGCGACACCGCCTTCTGGCCTGCCTTCTCGACGTATTCGGCCGATTTCGCCGCCGAGATGCCCTGCATGAAGACCGTGCCCTTGGCGTTGAGCGCGGCTTCCATCTGCTCGGCGGTGGTGCCGCCCGCGTACATGCGGAATTCGCCGTCGGTCGGGGTATCGAAGACCTCGGACGGGTCGGAGATGATGGTCGCTTCGACGCTCATCTCCTTCATCATCCGCTTCAGCTCGCGGTTGTTGGCGACGCAGTAGCCGTCGAAGCCGCCGTTGATGTTGATCGCGGGTGCCGTGGTCTCGCTGCGCGTCTTGCCGTCCCAGAAGCTCGTGAGGAAGCCCTTGAGCATGTTGTCGTAGCCGGTGACGTGGCTGCCGACGAAGGACGGCGTGTGCGCGAAGGGCACGCGGAAGTCCTCGGGGATCGAACCCTTCTGCTTCGCCGTCTTGATGAAGGCGTCGAGGTCGTCGCCGATGACTTCGGCCATGCAGGTGGTCGATACGGCGATCATCTTCGGCTTGTACAGCGCGTAGGAGTTCGCCAGCCCGTCGACCATGTTGTTGAGGCCGCCGAATACCGCCGCGTCCTCGGTCATCGAGTCGGACACGGCCGAGCACGGTTCCTTGAAGTGGCGGTTGAAGTGCGAGCGGAAGTAGGCCACGCAGCCCTGCGAGCCATGCACGTAGGGCAGGGTGCCCTCGAAGCCGGACGCGCACAGCACGGCGCCGAGCGGCTGGCAGGCCTTGGCCGGGTTGATGACGAGGGCTTCGCGCTTGAAGTTGATCTCGCGGTATTCCATCGTCTTGGTCCAGTCGGCGATCTCCTGGACCTTGGCTGCACCGCAGCCGCCTTCGAAGCCCTTCTTGCGCTCGAAGATCTCCTGGTATTCCGGTTCCTTGAACAGCCCGGCGTGGTCGAGGACCTTTTCAGCTGATTGAGGCATGGTCGTGCTCCTTATTTCTTCCAGGGGGCCTTGGTCATGCCCCAAACCGGCGAGTTGATCGCCATGTCCATGTCACGCGCGAAGATGGCGAAGCCGTCGTAGCCGTGATACGGGCCGGAGTAGTCCCACGAGTGCATCTGGCGGAAGGGGATGCCCATCTTCTGGAAGATGTACTTTTCCTTGACGCCGGAGGCCATCAGGTCGGGGCGGATCTTCTCGGCGAACTTTTCCAGTTCGAAGCTGGTGACGTCGTCGTAGATCAGCGTGCCGTCCTTCACGTAGTGGGTCGTGCGCTGGTAGTCGTCGCCGTGGCCGAACTCGTAGCCGGTGCCGCACACTTCCATGCCGAGGTCCTCGTACGCGCCGACGACGTGGCGCGGGCGCAGGCCGCCGACGTAGAGCATCACCTTCTTGCCCGCGAGGCGCGGCTTGTACTTGTCGATGACCGCCTGCGACAGCGCGGTGTACTTGGCGATGACCTGCTCGGCCTTCTCCTTGATCGTGTCGTCGAAGAAGGCGGCGATGCCGCGCAGCGATTCGGCGATCTTGGTCGGCCCGAAGAGGTTGTACTCGAACCAGGGCACGCCGTACTTCTCCTCGACGTGGCGGGCGATGTAGTTCATCGAGCGGTAGCAGTGCAGCAGCAGCAGCTTCGCGCGCGGCATCATCTCGATTTCCTTCAACGTCGCGTCGCCGGTGCCCTGGCCGATCACGCGCAGGCCCATCTCTTCGAGCAGGATGCGCGAGCTCCAGGCGTCGCCGCCGATGTTGTAGTCGGCCATCAGCACGACGTCGTAAGGCGTCGATTCGAACGGCGCGTTGTAGTCCGCCTTGTCGAACACCCAGTCGCGGATCGCGTCGTTGGCGATGTGGTGGCCGAGCGACTGCGACACGCCGCGGAAGCCCTCGCAGCGCACCGGCACCATCGGCAGGTCAATTTCCTTCGACTTCTTCTTCGACACCGCCTCGATGTCGTCGCCGATCAGGCCGATCGGGCACTCGGATTGCACCGAGATGCCCTTCGCCAGCGGGAAGACCTGGGTGATCTCGTCGACCAGCTTGTCGAGCTTCTTGTCGCCGCCGAAGACGATGTCCTTCTCCTGGAAGTCGGACGTGATCTGCATCGCGCCGAAGGCATCCACCCCGGTCGTGCCGTTGTAGTAGTTGCGGCGCGTGGACCAGGAATACTGGCCGCAGCCGACCGGGCCGTGGCTGACGTGCACCATGTCCTTGATCGGGCCCCACACCACGCCCTTCGAACCGGCGTAGGCACAGCCGCGGATCGTCATCACGCCGGGCAGGGACTTGATGTTGGACTTGACGCCGCAGTCGGGCTTGCCTTCCTCATACACGTTGAGGTGCTTGGCGCGCTTCTTCGCGGCCTTCTCGGGGTAGACCTCGAGCACCTCGTTGATCAACGCCTTGTTGCGCGTCTTGTCATCCAGTACCGCACTCATATCGGTTCTCCTGTGCGCGTGGAAATCAGGCGACCTTGGCCTTGCCGACGATCGACTCGTCTTCCTTCTGCATGATGCCGAACTCGAGCAGCAAGTCTTCCAGCTCGTCCATGGTGATCGGCGTCGGGATCGTGCCGTTGCCCTTGTTGGCGTGGATCTTCTGCGCCAGGGTGCGGTACTCGGCGGCCTGCTTGGAGCCGGGGTCGTACTCGAGCACGGTCATGCGGCGCAGTTCGGCGTGTTGCACGACGTTGTCACGCGGCACGAAGTGGATCAGCGAGGTGCCGAGCTTCTTCGCCAGCGCGTCCGCCAGTTCGTATTCCTTGTCGGTCTGACGTTCGTTGCAGATCAGGCCGCCCAGACGCACGCCGCCCGCATTGGCGTACTTCAGGATGCCCTTCGAGATGTTGTTGGCGGCGTACATCGCCATCATTTCGCCGGACATGACGATGTAGATTTCCTGCGCCTTGTTCTCGCGGATCGGCATCGCGAAGCCGCCGCACACCACGTCGCCGAGCACGTCGTAGGAGACGTAATCGACACCGTCGTAGGCCCCGTTTTCCTCGAGGAAGTTGATCGCGGTGATGACGCCACGACCGGCGCAGCCGACGCCGGGCTCCGGGCCGCCGGACTCGACGCAACGGATGTCGCGGTAACCGACGCGCAGCACGTCCTCGAGCTCGAGGTCCTCCACCGAGCCGGCGTCGGCGGCGAGCGACAGCACCGTGTCCTGCGCCTTGGCGTGCAGGATCAGGCGGGTCGAGTCGGCTTTCGGGTCGCAGCCGACGATCAGGATCTTCTGGCCCATCTCGGCCAGCGCGGCGAGGGTGTTCTGCGACGTGGTCGATTTCCCGATGCCACCCTTTCCGTAGAACGCGATTTGACGAAGGGACATTTCATTTCTCCTCAAGAAAAGTGAGTCCTGCTTTCACACCCGGCGAACCGGCACGACTGTCCTATGGCAAGGGCTGTGCCAATGGCGCCAAATAGTCACGAAAGCCAGTCGCAGCAAGGGATTTTGGCGGGGAGGGGAGGGCAGCAGGAGCTGCGCCGGACCTGTCGGCAACGCGACAAGGACGCGGCGAGTGTCGGACATCGGTATGTCGCGTGATGAGGCGAATGTCGCGTTTGTGCATCGGCGCAAGGGGATATGCGCGCCAATTGGCGACCGTTGCAGGCGGCATCCTTCTTGCTGCTCGATGGCCGACCCGACCCAACCATTCCGGAGCCCCCATGCCGATCTTCGACTACCGCTGTCCCGCCTGCGCCAAGACCTTCGAGTTGCTCGTGCGCGCCAGCCAGACGCCACACTGCCCCCGGTGTGGCGGCGCCGCGCTGGAAAAACAGGTGTCGGCGCCCGCCGCGCCGCCGCAGTCCGGCGAACTGGTGAAGCAGGCGCGTGCGCAGGCGAAGCGTGAAGGCCATTTCAGCAACTACTGAGGCCCGCGCCGCCGTCGCATACGGCCACTCGACCAACCTCGTCGGCATCCCGACCGGGCTCGTCGCGAGCGTCGCGTTCAACGCGCATCCGCTGCCGCTGCACATCCACGGCGTGCGCGAAACCAACCGCGCGCTGTTCGCGATGCTCGACGACGCGACGTGCGCCGACGAGGCCGTGCTCGCCTTCCAGATCTACATGCGCACCGTGTTCGAGCTGGACCTGCCGGGCGAGCGCGACGCCGTGGGGCGCAAGCGCTATCGCGCGAGCTACCTGCGCCTGTTGCGCGGCTGGGGCTTCGACGCCAACGGCCGCGAAGGGGCGGTGCTCAAGGGCTGGGCGGAGTCGCGCTTCGGCCTGCATCCGACTTTCCACAAGCGGGTGCTCGGGCGCTACCCGTCCGAGGCGTGGATGCAGTACGTCGAGGAGAAGATGAACGCGCGCTTCCACAACAACTGCATCCACGCACAGCTCGACCTGCTGTACGAGTATGCGCAGCACGTGTTCCGCCGCTGGCTGTACCCCGGCCGGCGCCACCTCACGCTGTACCGTGGCGTCAACGATTTCGCCGAGCACCAGGTCGTCGCGTGGGTGCCGCGCGTCGATGGCAGGCCGCACCGCGCGCGCGAGGCCATCGCGCGGCAGAACAATCTTGTCTCGTTCACGACACGGCGTGACATCGCCGACCAGTTCGGCGACACCATCCTCGAAGTCGAGGTGCCGCTGTGCAAGGTCGTGTACTGCAACGATCTGATGCCGGGGCCCGTGCTGGGCGGGGAGGGCGAAATGCTCGTGCTCGGCGGCGACTATCGTGTCAGGATGGCGACCTTATGACGAAGGCGAATGGCCCGGCCCTCCGCGAACGCGCCCTGGGCGCCTACCTGGGGCTCGCCGTCGGCGATGCGCTGGGCGCCACGGTGGAGTTCCTGACCCCCTCCGAGATCCGCCACCAGTACGGCGAACTGCGCGATATCGTCGGCGGCGGCTGGCTCAGGCTCGCGGCCGGACAGGTCACCGATGACACGCAGATGTCGCTCGCGCTCGGCGCCGCGATCCTGGAGTCGGGCGGGTGGGACCTGCGCAACATCGCCGGGCACTGGCTCGTATGGCTGAAATCGAAGCCGATCGACGTCGGCAACACCTGCCGGCGCGGCCTCGTGCGCTACGGGCGCGACGGCTCGCTCGCATCGCCCTTCTCGGACGGGGATGCCGGCAACGGCGCGCTGATGCGCAACCTCCCCGCGGTGCTTTACGCCTTCCGCGATGGGGCGCTTCTCGAACGCTGCTCGATCGAGCAGGCGCACGTCACGCACAACCACCCGTTGTCCGACGCCGCGACGCTGTGCTTCGCACGCATGCTCGCCGACCTGCTTGCCGGCGGCCACTGGCGCGACAACCTCGCGAAGCTGCGTGCGCACGCCAAGGCCTTGGTCGAGGCGCACCGCCAGTTCCGCTTCGACCCCTATCCGAAGCGCGCGACCGGCTACGTCGTCGACACGGCGCAGACGGTGCTGCACGCCTTCTTCGCCACCGACAGCTTCGAATCCTGCCTGATCCGCACCGTGAATTGCGGCGGCGACGCCGACACCACCGGCGCGATCGCCGGCATGCTGGCGGGGGCGCACTACGGTGTCGACGCCATCCCGGCCCGCTGGATCAAGCGGCTGGACCGCGACGTGCGCGACGCGATCATGCGGCAGGTCGACGGCCTGCTCGCGCTCGGGAGCGCCTGAAGCTCAGCCCTCGCCCAGCCTGCGTGCCTCCACCGTGATCGGCAGGCGCGTGTCGGCCGCCATCGCCGGCATCTCCAGCGTCCAGCCGTTGTCGAGTTCCACCTTGCCGCCCCAGATCGCCGGCTGCTCGGCGCTCACGATGCGCGCCTCGAGATCCTTCTTCGCCACGTAGATCGAATAGTGGCCGGCCGCTTCCTTGCGCACGGTGACTTTCATCGCATCGTTTCCTCTTCGTCGAAATGGAGTGCGTCGTCTTCGTCGCAGGTGCCCGAGGAGGGCGCATCGAGCGAGCGCAGTTCGCGCCCCTTCATGCCCACCACGTAACCCAGGTCGACGAAGTCGATGCCGTAGATGTAGAACTGCTGCAGGAAGGTGCCGATGCTCTTCACGTAGCCGACGTCGCCCTTCTTCACCAGCACGTCGCCGATCTCGCGGCCGTGGAAGGTGCCGTCGTTCCTGACGTTCTTCCGCGAGATGACCTTCTCGCCGTAGTCGAAGGCCGGTTGCCCGTCGAGTTCGACGATCTCCGAATCGCGCGCGAACATGTTCCTTCCCCCTCAGGCGGCCATGGTGGCGGCGCCCGCGACCGACTTCGCGAACCAGTCGATCAGCGAGGCCTCGATGTATTCGTGCGCGTAGTCCTCGACCGCGGCGATGCCGGCCGCGGCGAGGTCCTTGCGCGGACAGTGGCCGATCTTCGCCACGAACACCGCGCCGCAGCCCGCGAGCGCCTCGACGATGCCCGGCAGCGCCTCGTCATCGTCGTAGCCGCCCTGGCAGTACAGCGCCACCTTGCGATGGCCGACGAACTTCGCGCCCGTGGCCGACACCTCGTACACCTGGAACTCCTCGGCGTGGCCGAAGTGCTGGTTGATCCGCCCCGAACCCTTGGTCGCGACCGCCACCAGCCGCGTCTCGGCTGTCGTACCGAGCTGGGACCAGGCCGCATCCGCCGCCTCGTTCTGATCGGCGCGCTCGCGCTCGACGAAGCTGCGATAGGCCGCGCGGCTTTCCGCCATCTGCGCCGCGTCGACCTCGGCTGCGATCGCATCGATGTTCTGCGACGTGAACTCCGCGCCGCGGTCCTCGCCCAGCATCCCCACCGCATCGGCGCGGCACTGGCGGCAGTGGCGCATCATCTGCATCTCGCCCTCGCACGCATCCTGCAGCGCTTTCAGCTCCGCCGGCGTCGGCCCGCGCTGCCCCGTCAGGCCGAAATGCGTTCCGTGCGCCGGGTCCGAGATCAGCGGCATGATGTTGTGCAGGAAGGCCCCGCGCGACTTCACCGCCTCGTTCACCTCGGCGAGGTGGCGGTCGTTGATCCCCGGGATCATCACCGAGTTCACCTTCACCAGGACGTCTGCGGCGACCAGCATCTCCAGCCCCTGCATCTGGCGCTCGTGCAGGATGCGCGCCGCCTCCAGCCCGCGCCGGCGCTTGTGCTCGAAGAAGATCCACGGATAGATCTGTGCGCCGACCTCCGGGTCGATCATGTTGATCGTGATCGTCACGTGGTCCACGCCCAGCGCCTTGATGCGCTCGACGTGCTCCGGCAGGGCCAGGCCGTTCGTCGATAGGCACAGCCGGATGTCGGGCGCCGCCTCCCTGATCAGCTCGAAGGTGCGGAAGGTCTTCTCGGCGTTCGCCAGCGCATCGCCCGGACCGGCCACGCCCACCACCGACAGCTGGGGAATGCGCGCCGCCACCGCGAGCACCTTCTTCGCCGCCAGCTCCGGCGTCAGCTTCTCCGACACCACGCCCGGGCGGCTCTCGTTCGCACAGTCGTACTTGCGGTTGCAGTAGTTGCACTGGATGTTGCAGCCCGGCGCCACCGCCACGTGCATGCGCGCGAAGTGGTGATGCGCCTCCGCGCTGTAGCAGGGATGGTCGTGCACGCGGTCGCGCACATGCTGCGGCAGTCCGGCGGAACTGCCCGACCCGCAACCGCCCGTGGTCGCGGTGCTGCAGCCGCCCGTGCGCGGGGCGGCCGTCCCCGCCACGGCGAGCGGAATGATCTTGCGGGCAGGGGCTTCGGGCACAACGAGGCCTTGCGTTGACATGGGGAACTCCCTTCGCAGTGATCCATCAGGCCGCAACGGCGCGAACGCACGCCGTGCAGCGAATGCGGGGATAACTGCAATGCCTGTGCCAGTGCCGCGCGATCAATGCAATGCATTGAAACAACAGGACTATTTTTGCCGTGTCGCCCCCGCGGCACGATGTCGCATGTGCGACAGCAATGTCGCGTCGATGTCCGGAATGTCGTCCCTGCGCCGTCGTCGCCGCAGCCCGCGCGCCGCATGCGCAAACAGTCCTCAGGGCGCGGAAAGGCCCGGGAAACCAAGGCCTTGTGCGGCGATCCGGGCCCCATTTCGTGCCGTGGCGCACTTCTTGCGGATCAGTGGCCGAACCGCCTTACCCACTGTCACTGCACGAGAGATCCAACATGACCACGCCGACCCTGTTCAGCGCCCTCGATGGCAAACTCCTGTCCCCGACCTTCTCCGGCCCCACCGGCAAGACCGCCCGCTACGGCTTCCGCGGTGAACTCGGCCTCAAATTCCCGCCCTCGATCGCGGGCGAAAAGCGTCCCCCCGAAATCAAGGCCGACCAGGTCATCCTCGCCGTCGAAGGCGAAACCGTGAGCTTCCTCGCCCTGCACGTCGATTCGCTCGCCCATCTCGACGACGTCCGCACCACCTTCGGTGCCGCGCTCGTCCCGACGGGCAAGTACTTCATCTTCGCGGGCAACGTCGACATCTCGAAGAAATACCTGCTAGACATCGACGGCGTGAGCTACTACGTCCTGCCGCTGGACGAGGCGACCGTCTACAACGAGCTCCTCGAACTCCTGTACCTGGAAAAGGGCGACCTCAAGAAGATGTCCTCCGAGGCCAAGATCGACGCGATCGTCGATGCGGCGGCGAAGATCGGCGGCGGCTTCCCGCGTGCCGAGTACGCGCAGGCGCTGGCCGAGATGGGGCCGGTGAAGGTCGCGGACAACCGGCCGGTGTGAGGGGGCGACGTTCCCTCCGGCGTCCCTCGGGCGCGGCAACCGAGGTTCCGGCCGGCGTAGCCCGGGCGCGGGGGGCTCCCCGCCGGGCTGTCCGTGAGCGCCGGATCGGGGCGGCGTGCGGGGGATGAAGGCGACGCATGTCTGAGCCGGCGCAGCCGGCGAGTTTGCGTCGCCGCCCCCGCGCGCTGCCCCGATCCGGGAAGCCGAAGGCCGCGAGCGCCTGCCCGGAGGGGAGTCCCCCGTGCCCGGGCGGGTCGAAGGCACGACTTCGAAAACCCGCTAAGCCGTGGCCGCGATCCCTCCTCAATGGGATCGCCCCGCAGCCATCAAAGCTGCTTCACCTCCACGTTGTACTTGCGCAGCGCATAGCCGATCTGCCGCGGCGTGAGCCCCAGCAGGCGCGCGGCTTTCGCCTGCACCCAGCCGCAGCGTTCCATCGCATCGACCAGACGCTCGCGCTCGCTGGTCGGCGCCCTGGCGGCCGCGACCTCGTCGCCCGGATCCGCAGCCGGCGCGGCGGGTGCCGTCCGCGCGGGCGGCGCACTGCGCACCGGCACCCCGATCACCGGGAAACACGCCCGCGACTGCGCGCTCTCCAGCAGCACCGCCGAGAAGCACTGCCCCTTCTGGCAGCGCATATCCACCTCGCGGATCGTGCTCGAGCGCGTCATCGTCGCCGCGCGCTGGATGCAGTTCTCCAGCTCGCGCACGTTGCCCGGCCAGTTGCACTGCATCAGGATCTCCAGCGCCCCCGGCGTTATCGTCAGCTGGCGGCGGTTCTCGCGGTTGAAGCGATCGAGGAAGAAATCCACCAGCAGCGGGATGTCGTCCTTCCTCTCGCGCAACGACGGCATGAAAATCGTCACCACATTGAGGCGGAAATACAGGTCGGCGCGGAACTCGTTCTTCTGCACCATCTCCTCCAGGTTGCGGTTCGTCGCCGCCACCAGCCGCACATCGGCGCGCAGCGTCTTGTTGCCGCCGACGCGCTCGAACTCCTGCTCCTGCAGCACGCGCAGCAGCTTCGCCTGGAAGGCCGGCGAGATATCGCCGATCTCATCGAGGAAGATCGTGCCGCCCTTCGCCAACTCGAAGCGCCCCTTGCGTTCCGAAGTCGCGCCGGTGAAGGCCCCCTTCTCATGGCCGAAGAGCTCGGACTCCAGCAGCGTTTCGGGCAGCGCCGCACAGTTGAGCTTCACGAACGGGCCCTTCGCGCGTGGCGACAGGTAATGGATCGCATGCGCGATCGCCTCCTTGCCGGTGCCCGACTCGCCGCGCAGCAGCACCGTCGCGCCGGACGGCGCGGCCTGATGCACGTCCGCGAACACCTCCTTCATGCGCTTCGAGCGCCCGACGACGTTCTCGATGTCATAGCTCCCCTGCAACTGCTTCTGCAGGCGGGCGGACTCCTCGATCAGCACCTGCCGGTCCGCCGCCACCGACTGATGCAGGCGGTAGGTCTGCGCCAGCAGGTTCGCGACCAGCGACAGGATGCGCACGTCGCGCTCGAAGTTCACCGGCTGCTCGGCGTCGGGATGGCGGTCGGCCGAGAGAATGCCGATCACCTCGCGGTCGAGCTTCAGCGGCACGACGACGTAGGACACCCCCGCGAGCTGCTGCGGGTCGCGCCCGGTGCGGTTCGTGAAGTTCGTATCCGCGGCGATGTCGGGGATCACGATCGGCGAGCCGCTGCGGATCACTTTGGAGATCACCCCCATGCCGGGGTCGAGGATCGGCGCCTCGCTCATCGGCCACGGCACACCCGCTGCACCAAGAATGTGCAGCTGCTCGTCCGACTGCACCAGGCCGACCAGTGCGTGGCGCATGTGGAGCTGCGTCAGCAGCAGGCGCAGCACGCTCTGCACGCATTGCCTGAAGTCGAGCGATGAAGTAAGAACCTTGCTGATCTCGTAAATTGTCAGCAGATCGATGTCGGATGTGCGTCGATGATTGCCGGAATGCGTCATGGCGGGACCTGTATTTCCATGTCTGTACCATGGTCTTCCGCAAGAAGCGCGCCACGCTTGTTGCAGTGCAAAAATGGTGCATCCGGCAAGGCCTTGCGTCAGGGGCGCGTTTTTGCCGTGCTGGGAGTCCGTCAAGAAAAACTGCTAGAATCGCGAGCTACGCTTTTCGCGCCCAATTTTTCCGCTGACCGATTCAAACCGGAGTTTTTTCAAATGGCTATCGAACGTACCCTGTCCATCATCAAGCCCGACGCCGTCGCCAAGAACGTGATCGGCAAGATCTATCAGCGCTTCGAGGATGCGGGTCTCAAGGTCATCGCGTCGAAGATGGTGCACCTGTCCGAGCGCGAAGCCGGCCAGTTCTACGCCGTGCACAAGGAGCGCCCCTTCTTCAAGGATCTGGTGTCCTTCATGATCTCCGGCCCGGTGATGATTCAGGTCCTGGAAGGCGAGAACGCCATCGCCAAGAACCGTGACCTGATGGGCGCCACCGACCCGAAGAAGGCCGCGCCGGGCACCATCCGCGCCGACTTCGCCGACTCGATCGACGCCAACGCCGTGCACGGTTCGGATGCGCCCGAAACCGCCGCGGTCGAAGTTGCGTTCTTCTTCCCCGGAATGAACGTTTACGCCCGCTAAGCCTCTCAGGGCTACGCCCGCGGATCGGCCCGCGCACTTCGTGCAACGCGGGCCGATTGCATTTTGAGGGCAGAACAGGAAACACATGGAAACACCGGTCAATCTGCTCGATTTCGACGTCGACGGTCTCGTCGCCTGGTTTGCCGAGCGCGGCGAGAAGCCCTTTCGCGCGCGTCAGGTGATGCGCTGGATGCACCGTTTCGGCGAAACCGATTTCGACAACATGACCGACGTCGCGAAGAGCCTGCGCGCGAAGCTCGCCCAGGAGGCGTGCGTCCGCCCGCCGCAGGCCATCCGTGACAGCGTGTCGGAAGACGGCACGCGCAAGTGGCTGCTGGATGTCGGCAACGCCAACGCGGTCGAGGCGGTGTTCATTCCCGAGACCAACCGCGGCACCCTGTGCATTTCGTCGCAGGCCGGCTGCGCGCTCGACTGCGCCTTCTGCTCGACCGGCAAGCAGGGGTTCAACCGCAACCTCACGGCGGCCGAGATCATCGGCCAGCTGTGGCTCGCGAACAAACTGCTGGGCGGCACGTCGACGCCGGCCGGGGCCAAGGATGCCGAGGGCGACGCGGATAACGGCCGCGTTATCAGCAACGTCGTCATGATGGGCATGGGCGAGCCGCTCGCCAATTTCGACAACGTCGTCACCGCGCTGCGCCTGATGCTCGACGATCACGCCTACGGCCTGTCGCGCCGCCGCGTGACCGTGTCGACCTCCGGCATCGTGCCGGCAATGGACCGCCTGCGCGACGAATGTCCGGTCGCGCTTGCCGTGTCGCTGCACGCCCCCGACGACGCGCTGCGCGACCGCCTCGTGCCGATCAACCAGAAATACCCGCTGCGCGAGCTGATGGCCGCGTGCCGGCGTTACCTCGAACGCGCCCCGCGCGACTTCGTGACCTTCGAATACGTCATGCTCGACGGCGTCAACGACTCCGATGCGCATGCGCGCGCGCTCGTCGCCCTCGTGCGCGACGTGCCGTGCAAGTTCAACCTGATTCCCTTCAACCCCTTCCCGAATTCCGGCTTCGACCGCTCCCAGCCCGAACGCATACGTCGCTTTGCAGGTATCCTGATCGATGCGGGCATCGTCACGACGACCCGCAAGACCCGAGGCGACGACGTCAATGCCGCGTGCGGACAGCTCGCGGGGCAGGTCCAGGACCGTACCCGCCGCACCGTTCGCCTTGTCAAACCGTTGGAGGATCGTGCATGACCCGGCTCTTCGTGAAGCTGTCGCTTCCGCTGTTTGCGCTGGCGCTCGCCGGCTGCAACGCCACCGTGAACACCGCCGGCACGCCGCTGGCGGATCGTCCTGTGGCGGATACGCCGGTGTCGGGCAAGGGCGAGGCGACGGCCAAGGTGCACGCCGAGCTGGGCGCAGCCTACCTCCAACTCGGCAACTACGCCGTGGCGCTCGACGAAGCGCGTGTGGCGCTGCAGAGCCAGCCCAACTACGCGCCGGCCTATCACCTGATGGGGCTGGTGTACATGGCCATCGACGATGCCAGCGCGGCGCGCGAGAACTTTCGGCGTGCGCTCGAGATCGCGCCGAACGACCCGGAATTCAACAACAGTTTCGGCTGGTTCCAGTGTCTCAACGGAAACCCGCAGGACGGCCTGGCGCGGCTGGCGTCGTCGGCGCGCAACCCGTACTACCGCACCCCGACGCGCCCTTACACCAACGCCGGCCTGTGCCATCTGCGCCAGGGTAACGACACTGCGGCGGAGGCGGAATTCCGCCGTGCCGTGCAGACCGATCCGGCGAATCGCCAGGCGATCTACCAGCTTGCCGGCATCTCCTACCGGCGCGGCGCGTACAGCGTTGCGAGCTCCCTGCTGGTCGACCTGCATCAGCAGGGCGAACCGACGCCGCAGTCGGTGTGGCTGGGGCTGCGCACCGCGCGCCGCCTGGGCAACCGTGACGCCGAAGCCAGCTACGCGGCGCAACTGCGCGGCCGCTTCGCCGACAGTCCCGAATACCAGACGATGATTCAGGGAAATTACGAGTGACAGAAGTGCATCTGGACCAGCACGAGGCGGCATCGTCCGACCCGGCTGCTGAGATGGGCGCGCAGCTTCGGCAATTGCGCGAAGCCCGCGGCGAAACGGCGAGCGACGTCGCGCATTCCCTCAAGCTGACCAGCCGGCAGATCGAGGCGATGGAAGCGGGGCGGCTCGACCTCCTGCCGGGCGCCGCGTTCGCACGCGGCTTCCTGCGCAACTACGCCCGCTACCTCGGCGTCGATGCGGCGACCGTACTCGCGGCCTTCGAGGCCGAAGTCGCTCCTCGCGTCGTCGAACTCGCGCCGGTGTCGAACGCCGTAGGCGTGATGCCCAGCGGCAGTGGCGGGCGCTCGGTACAGATCCCCGTCGGACTGATCGCCGGTGCGCTTCTGCTCGTCGTGCTGGTGGGGTGGTACTTCGACTGGTTCCGCATGCCTGAGGAGAATGCCGAAGCCGAGGAACACGTCGTCGAGCCGGTAGCGCAGGCCGTCCCCGCCGTGACCAGCGTCGCTGCGGCGCCGCAAGGTCAGGTGTCGGAATCCGCACTCGCCGCGAGTGGCGTCGTGCCTTCGCTTCCGGCCGCTGCTCCGGCAACGCCTGCCGCGCCTGCGCCGGAAACCGCGGCGGCGCCTGCCCCGGCTCCGCCGGCACCCCCGTCCGCTGCGCTTGCGCCGGTCCCCGCTGCCGCCACGGCCGTCCCGCCGGCACCCGCCGCCGAGGGCATCGAACATATCGTGTTCCGTTTCGAAGGCGAGTCCTGGATCGAGGTGCGCGATGCGCGCGGGGCCATCGTCTATTCGGGGGTCAATGGCGCCGGCAGTTCGCGCACCGTGCAGGGCAAGCCGCCCTTCGCGCTGGTCGTCGGCAACGCCAGGCAGGTGTCTCTCGACTATCGCGGCAAGCCGTACGACATGAAGCCTCACGTGCGCGTCAGCGTCGCTAGATTCACCCTGGAGTGAGTTGAATTGGCTACAACCCCCACCCCCGACAATCACGCCGGCCCCCTGCCGCGTCACCGTACGCGCCAGGTCCGCGTCGGGCGCGTCCTGATCGGCTCGGACGCCCCCGTCGTCGTGCAGTCGATGACCAACACCGACACCGCGGACGTGCTCGGTACCGCGATGCAGGTTGCCGAGCTCGCGCGCGCGGGTTCGGAGCTGGTGCGCATCACCGTCAATAACGAAGCCGCCGCGAAGGCCGTGCCGCATATCCGCGACCGCCTGCTCGCGCTGAACATGGACGTCCCGCTCGTCGGCGACTTCCACTACAACGGCCACAAGCTCCTCACCGACTTCCCCGCGTGCGCCGAAGCGCTCGCGAAGCTGCGCATCAACCCGGGCAACGTCGGCGCGGGCGTCAAGCGCGACCCGCAGTTCGCGGCGATCGTCGAACTCGCCTGCAAGTACGACAAACCCGTGCGCATCGGCGTGAACTGGGGCAGTCTCGACCAGTCCGTGCTCGCGCGCGTCATGGACCACAACGCCAAGCTCGCCGCGCCGCGCGACGCCGGCGCGGTGATGCGCGAAGCGCTCGTCGTCTCCGCGCTCGAATCGGCGGCCAAGGCCGAGGAATACGGCCTCGGCGGCGATCGCATCATCCTCTCGGCGAAAGTGTCGAGCGTGCAGGACCTGATCGCGGTGTATCGCGAGATGGCGCGTCGCTGCGACTACCCGCTGCATCTCGGCCTGACCGAGGCCGGCATGGGCTCCAAAGGCATCGTCGCCTCGACGGCCGCGCTCGCGGTGCTGCTGCAGGAAGGCATCGGCGACACCATCCGCATCTCGCTCACGCCCGAGCCCAACGGCAGCCGTACGCAGGAAGTCGTCGTCGCGCAGGAAATCCTGCAGACCATGGGCCTGCGCGCCTTCACGCCGATGGTCACCGCCTGCCCCGGCTGCGGCCGCACGACCAGCACCTTCTTCCAGGAGCTCGCGTCGACCATCCAGACCTACGTGCGCGAGCAGATGCCCGTGTGGCGCGAGCAGTACGACGGCGTCGAGAACATGACCCTCGCCGTCATGGGCTGTGTCGTGAATGGCCCCGGCGAGAGCAAGCACGCCAACATCGGCATCTCGCTGCCCGGTACCGGCGAGACCCCCGCGGCCCCCGTGTTCGTCGATGGCGAAAAAACGGTTACGCTGCGCGGGGACAACATCGCGGCCGAATTCATTGCGATCATCGACAACTACGTCGCGACCAAATACACAAAAAAGGCGGCCTGAGCCGTCCAGTTATGAGCGAAAAGAAAACAGTAATTCAGACACTGCAGGCCGTGCGCGGGATGAACGACATCCTGCCCGACGACGCCGAGGCCTGGGAACACTTCGAAGACATCGTGCGCGACTGGCTGCGTAGCTACGGCTACCGCCCGATCCGCATGCCCATCGTCGAGCCGACGCCGCTGTTCAAGCGCGCGATCGGCGAAGTCACCGACATCGTCGAGAAGGAGATGTACTCCTTCGAGGACGCCCTCAACGGCGAGCTCCTGACGCTGCGCCCGGAAGGCACCGCGTCCTGCGTGCGCGCCGCGATCCAGCACAAGATGCTCGCGACCGGAGCCCAGCGCCTGTACTACCACGGGCCGATGTTCCGCCACGAGCGCCCGCAGAAAGGCCGCTACCGCCAGTTCCACCAGATCGGCGTCGAGGCGCTGGGCTTCGACGGTCCCGACATCGATGCCGAGCACATCCTGATGTGCGCGCGCCTGTGGGACGACCTCGGCCTCGAGGACGTCCGGCTCGAACTCAACTCGCTGGGCTCCAGCGAGGAGCGTGCGCGCCACCGCGCCGAGCTGATCGCCTTCCTGTCCGAGCACGAAGACAGGCTCGACGAGGACAGCAAGCGCCGCCTGCACACCAACCCGCTGCGCATCCTCGATACCAAGAACCTCGATATGCACGAAATCGTCGAGGCGGCGCCCAGGCTGATCGATTTCCTCGGCGAGGAATCGCTCCGGCACTTCGACGGCGTGCAGTCCCTGCTCAAGGACGCCGGCATCCCGTACCGCATCAACCCGCGTCTCGTGCGCGGCCTCGACTATTACAACCGCACCGTGTTCGAATGGGTCACGACGCGGCTCGGCGCCCAGGGCACGGTCTGCGCGGGCGGCCGCTACGACGGCCTGGTCGAGCAGCTCGGCGGCAAGCCAGCCCCGGCGGCTGGTTTCGCGATGGGCGTCGAACGCCTGCTGGCGCTGTGGCGCGACGGCGGCGGCGAGATCGAGCGTGCGCTGCCCGACGTGTATGTCGTGCATCTCGGCGAGCAGGCCCAGCGCCTCGCCTTCCGCGCCGCCGAAGCCCTGCGCGGCTACGGTTTCGCGGTGCTCACCCACTGCGGCGGCGGCAGCTTCAAGTCGCAGATGAAGAAGGCCGACGCCAGCGGCGCGCAGCTCGCCGTCGTCATCGGCGACGACGAGGCCGCAGCGGGCGAGGTCGGTCTGAAGCCCCTGCGTGGCCCCGGCGGCCAGCAGCGCGTCGCCCTCGAAGTCCTCGGCGATGTCGTCGCCGAATGCCTATTTACTGAAGAAGAAGAGGAAAACGATGGCAGTGTATGACCTCGAAGAGCAGGAACAGATTTCCGAACTGAAGGCCTGGTGGGTCCGGTACGGCAATTTCGTGACTGCGATCGCAGTGGCTGCCGCGCTGGCCTCGGTCGGCTGGCAGGGCTTCCAGTACTACAAGAATCGTCAGGCCGGCGAAGCCGGTGCGCTGTACTTCGCGCTCGAGCAGGCGATGATGAAGGGCGACGCACAGAGAACGCGTGAAGCGGCCGGTCAGCTCATCGAAAAATTCCCCTCGACGGCGTATGCGGAATTGGCTGCGCTGGCCTCGGCCGGCGTGCAGATCGAGAAGGGCGATGCGAAGAACGCGCGCGCCCAGCTCGAATGGCTGCTCGCCAAGGGCAGCGATCCCGCGCTGAAGGACATCGCCCGCCTGCGCCTTGCGGCCGTGCTGCTCGACGAGGGCGCCTTCGACCAGGCGCTCGCGCAGCTCGCGAATGCGCCCGCTCCGGCCCTGAAGGCACGTTTCGAAGACCTGCGCGGCGACGTGCTGGCAGCGAGCGGCAAGCCCGCCGAGGCCCGCAGCGCCTATCAGGCCGCGCTCGATGCGCTGGCCGTGGAGGGTGCCGACGGCAGCGATACCCTGCGCGAAGTCATTCGCGTCAAGCAGCAGGCCCTGGAGGGCTGAGCGATGAAGCGACCGATCACCGCGCTCGCCTTTGCGGCCTCGCTGGCGTTCCTCGCCGGCTGCTCCTCGCTCAACCCCTTTGCCGAATCGGGGCCGAAGCCGGCCAAACTGCCCGACTTCAAGGCCTCCGCCGAGTTGCGTCCGCTATGGCAGGCGCGCATCGGCAAATCCGGCCCCTACGTGTTCCAGCCTGCGGTCGTCGGCGAAGACGTCTATGCCGCCGCCCATGACGGCGCCGTCGCGCGCTTCAAGGACGGCAAGGCGGTGTGGACGGTCAACGCCGCCAAGCGTCTGTCCGCAGGCGTAGGCAGCAACGGCAAGCTCGCCGTCGTCGCCACCACGGCCGGCGAGGTCGTCGCGCTCGACGCGGCGAACGGTGCCGAGCGCTGGCGTGCCGCGATTGGCGCCGAAGTGCTCGCCGCCCCGGCAGTGGGCGACGCCATCGTCGTCGTGCGCGCCTCGGACAGCCGCCTGATCGGTCTCGACGCCAACACCGGCGCACGCCGCTGGGTATTCCAGCGCGCGACGCCGCCGCTGTCGCTGCGCAGCTTTGCCGGCGTCACGCTGGAAGGTCCGGCGGCAGTGGCCGGCTACCCGGGCGGCAAGCTCGTCGCGGTAAGCCTCGCCAACGGTGGCCAGCTCTGGGAGCTGACCGTCGCGACGCCCAAGGGCGCGACCGAACTCGAGCGCGTCGCCGACGTCGCCGGCACGCCGGTGATCGGCCGCAAGGAGCTGTGCGCCGTCGCCTACCAGGGGCGTGCCGCATGTTTCGACGCCACCAACGGCAACGCACTGTGGTCGCGCGACTTCTCCAGCAGCGTCGGCATGGATCGCGACAGCCGCTTCGTCGTGATCACCGACGACAACGATGCGGTCCATGCGCTCGACGGCTCCAGCGGCGCGAACGTGTGGAAGCAGGAAGCGCTGCCGCGCCGCGCCCTGTCGCGCCCGCTGATCGTCGGCGACTTCGTCGCGGTCGGCGACTTCGAAGGCTATGTCCACCTGCTCAAGCGCGACGACGGCACCTTCGCCGCGCGCACGCGCGCCGACAGCAGCTCCGTTTCCGCCGACCTACGCCGTTTCGGCCGCGACGGCTTCGTCGTCCAGACGCGCGATGGCGGCATCCATGTGTATGAGGCCCGCTGAGCGGGAATGAACGCTTGAAACCCACCATCGTCCTCGTCGGTCGTCCCAACGTCGGTAAATCGACGCTGTTCAACCGGCTCACGCGCACGCGCGACGCCCTCGTCGCCGACCAGCCCGGCCTCACGCGCGACCGTCACTACGGCATCGGCCGTGTCGGCGACCGCGACTATCTGGTCGTCGACACCGCCGGCTTCGACCCGGTCGCCAAGACCGGCATCATGCACGAGATGGCCCGCCAGGCCGAACAGGCGATCGCCGAGGCCGACGTGCTGCTGTTCCTCGTCGACGGCCGTGCCGGTCTGACTCCGCACGACGAGCAGATCGCCACGCGCCTGCGGCGTGCCGGGCGCCCCGTGCATCTGGTCGTGAACAAGGCCGAGGGCATGGAGCGCAGCATCGTCGCCGCCGACTTCCACGCGCTCGGACTCGGTGCGCCGTTGCCCGTCTCGGCGGCCCATGGCGACGGCATCAAGCAGCTCATCGATCTCGTGCTCGCCGACTTCCCGCTCGACGACGAGCCGGAGGAGGCCGAGGACCGTGGCCCGCGCATCGCGATCGTCGGCCGCCCGAACGTCGGCAAGTCGACGCTCGTGAACAGCCTGCTCGGCGAGGAGCGCGTCATCGCGTTCGACATGCCCGGCACCACGCGCGACGCCATCGCGATCCCGTTCGAGCGCGACGGCCGCAACTACACCCTGATCGACACCGCCGGCCTGCGCCGTCGCGGCAAGATCTTCGAGGCCGTCGAGAAGTTTTCCGTCATCAAGACGCTGCAGGCGATCGAGCAGTGCAACGTCGTCGTGCTGGTGCTCGACGCGTCGCAGGACATCTCCGACCAGGACGCCCACATCGCCGGTTTCATCCTCGATTCGGGCCGTGCCCTGGTCGTCGCGGTGAACAAGTGGGACAGCGTCGACGACTACCGCCGCGAACTGATCAAGCGCGACCTCGCGCACAAGCTGGGCTTCCTGTCCTTCGCGCGCTTCCACTACATCTCCGCGCTCAAGGGCGCGGGTGTGGCTGCGGTCATGAAGTCGGTCGATTCCGCCTATGCGGCCGCGATGGTGAACCTGTCGACCCCGCGTCTGACCCGGACCCTGCAGGCCGCGCTGGCGAAGCAGGCGCCCCCGCGCCACGGCATCTTCCGCCCGAAGATGCGCTATGCCCACCAGGGCGGCAACAACCCGCCGATCGTCGTCATCCACGGCGCGGCGCTCGACCATGTGCCCGTGTCTTACATGCGCTTTCTGGAACGCACGTTCATGGAGGCGTTCAAACTGCAGGGCACACCGTTGCGGATACAATTCCGCACTTCGCACAATCCGTATATCGGAAAAGATTAGATTCCAACTCCACACCGGGATCGATTGTCTGTACAAATGTGGCAGTGCAACATGAAATCCTATACATTCACAAAAAAACGCAGCCTCGAGGTTTGAAAATGAGCAACAAAGGGCAACTTCTACAAGACCCGTTCCTGAACACCCTGCGCAGGGAGCATGTCCCCGTTGCGATCTACCTGGTCAATGGCATCAAGCTGCAGGGCCAGATCGAATCCTTCGACCAGTACGTCGTGCTGCTGAAGAACACCGTCACGCAGATGGTGTACAAGCATGCGATCTCGACCGTCGTGCCCGCACGTCCGGTCAACATCCAGCAGCAGGACTCGGGTGACGGCAATAGCTGATTCCCGCCGGCGCCCCATGGACGCCAAGCTCCTCCATGTTTGAGCGCCCCGATGCCGGTGAGCGCGCGGTACTCGTCCAGCTCGACCTGAACCAGGGCGCGCTGGACGAGCGCCTTTCCGAACTCAAGCTGCTCGCACTCAGTGCCGGTGCGAGCGTCGAGGCCGTCGTCGGCGGCCGGCGGGCACGGCCCGATCCCGCGCTCTTCGCCGGGCGCGGCAAGGTCGACGAGATCGCCGAGACGCTGCGCGCCCACGATGCCGATTTCGTCATCTTCAACCATGCGCTATCGCCCGGGCAGCAGCGCAACCTCGAGCGCGCGCTGCAGTGCCGCGTCGTCGACCGCACGGCCCTGATTCTCGACATCTTCGCGCAGCGCGCGCGCAGCCACGAGGGCAAGCTGCAGGTCGAACTCGCTCAGCTCGACCATCTCTCGACCCGCCTCGTGCGCGGCTGGACCCACCTCGAGCGCCAGAAGGGCGGCATCGGCCTGCGCGGCCCGGGCGAGACCCAGCTCGAGACCGACCGCCGCCTGCTCGGCAAGCGCGTCAAGGTGCTCAAGGAACGCCTCGCCCAGATCGAGAAGCAGCGCCGCGTGCGCCGTCGCGGGCGCGAAGGGCGCAACGTGCTGTCGGTGTCGCTCGTCGGTTACACCAACGCCGGCAAGTCGACGCTGTTCAACTCGCTGACGAAGGCCGGGGCTTATGCCGCCGACCAGCTCTTCGCGACGCTGGATACGACCTCGCGCCGGCTGTTCGTGGGCGAGGGCAGCAATGTCGTCCTGTCGGACACCGTGGGCTTCATCCGTGACCTGCCGCACGCGCTCGTCGCGGCCTTCCATGCGACGCTGGAAGAAACGGCGAACGCGGACCTGCTGCTGCACGTCGTAGACTCCGCGAGCGAGGACCGCGAGGCCCAGATCGAGGCGGTCAATGCCGTCCTGACCGAGATCGGCGCGGGCGCCGTGCCGCAGATCATGGTCATGAACAAGATCGACCTGACCCGCGCCGAGCCCGGGGTCCAGCGGGACGAGTATGGTAAGATCGTGCGCGTTTTTCTGAGCGCCAGGACTGGCGAAGGGCTCGGGCTGCTGCGCGAGGCCCTCGCGGAGGCTGCGCACGACGCAGCGACGGACGCGCCGGGTGATCCCGTCGGGATCGCGCCGGATTTCACCGATAAAGACCCAATTCAAACGTGATTACAGGCGTTCTAATGTCTCTCAACGATCCACGCTGGGGTAACAACCAGGGGAATGGCGATGACAAGCGCGGTGACGACAGGCGGGGGGGCAATCAAGGCCCGCCCGACCTCGAGGACCTGTGGCGCGACTTCAACCAGCGACTGTCGGGCATACTCGGCGGCAAGCGCGGACCGCGTGGCGGCGGCGGTGGCGACGGCGGCGGTCCGCAGTTCCCGCAGCTCTCGTTCAAGCAGTTCGGCGGCGGCATCGGCGCGCTGCTGGCCCTCATTGCAGTGATCTGGCTGGCGAGCGGCTTCTATATCGTCGATGCGAACCAGCGCGGCGTCGTCCTGCGCTTCGGCAAGTATGTCGAGACGACCGAGCCGGGCCTGCGCTGGCGCCTGCCGTATCCGATCGAGAGCAGCGACGTCGTCGACCTGACCGGCGTCCGCACCATTGAGGTCGGCTATCGCGGTTCGGAGCGCAACAAGATGCTGCGCGAAGCGCTGATGCTCACCGATGACGAGAACATCATCAACATCCAGTTCGCGGTGCAGTACGTGCTGACGAGCCCGGAGAAGTACCTGTTCAGCAACCGCTATGCGGACGAGTCGGTGATGCACGCGGCCGAATCCGCGATGCGCGAGATCGTCGGCATGAGCAAGATGGACTTCGTGCTCTACGAAGGGCGCGAGCAGATGGCGTCGAGCGCGCACGAAGCGATCCAGAAGATCCTCGACCGCTACGACACGGGTATCCAGATCAGCCGCGTGACGATGCAGAACGCCCAGCCGCCCGAGCAGGTGCAGGCCGCGTTCGACGATGCGGTGAAGGCCGGCCAGGACCGCGAACGGCTGCGCAACGAGGGCGAAGCGTACGCCAACGATGTCATCCCGCGTGCGCGCGGCACGGCCTCGCGACTCATCGAGGAGGCCAACGCCTACCAGGCCCGCGTGATCGCGAACGCTGAAGGTGACGCGAGCCGCTTCACCCAGATCCTGTCCGAGTACCGGCGCGCTCCCGAAGTGACGCGCGAGCGCCTTTATCTCGAAACGATGCAGCAGGTCATGTCGAAAACCAGCAAGGTCATGGTCGATGCCAAGGGCAATGGCAACCTCCTGTTCATGCCCCTCGACAAGCTGATGCAGGCTGCAGGCACACAGGCTTCGCATGACGCGACTCCCGCGCCGGCGCCCGGCGCCGCCGCTCCCGCGCCCGCGCCGCGGGCCGATGGCTCGATGGATTCACGCAGCCGCGACCTGATGGTGCGCGACCGCGAACGGGGAGAGCGCTGATGCGTGACAAGATGCCGATTTTCGCCGGCGCGCTGCTGCTGATTGCCGCACTCGCCTCGATGACGCTGTTCACCGTGGACCAGCGGCAGTTCGCCGTGGTGTTCCAGCTCGGCGAGGTCAAGGAGGTCATCGACAAGCCGGGCCTGAACTTCAAGTGGCCCATGATCCAGAACGTGCGCTACTTCGACCGCCGCATCCTGACGATGGATACGCCGGAGCCCGAGCGCTTCATCACCGCCGAGAAAAAGAACGTGCTGGTCGACCACTTCGTGAAGTGGCGCATCGTCGATCCCCAGCTCTACTACGTTTCCGTCGCCGGTGACGAGGCGCGCGCGCGCATCCGCCTGCTGCAGACCGTGAACGCCGGCCTGCGCGAGGAATTCGGCCGCCGCACCGTGCATGACGTGGTGTCCGGCGCGCGCGACAAGATCATGGAAGACATGCGCACCCGCGCCGACCTCGACGCGCGCAAGATTGGCGTGCAGATCCTCGACGTGCGCCTGAAGCGTGTGGACCTGCCGCTCGAAGTGTCCGAGTCCGTGTATCGCCGCATGGAGGCCGAGCGCAAGCGCGTCGCCAACGAACTGCGCTCGGAGGGCGGAGCGATCGCCGAGAAGATCCGTGCCGACGCCGATCGCCAGCGCGAGGTCATCATCGCCGAAGCCTACCGCGAGGCGCAGCAGATCAAGGGCGGCGGCGACGCCAAGGCCACCGCGACCTACGCCCAGGCCTATGGCCAGAGCCCCGAGTTCTATTCCTTCTACCGCAGCCTGGAGGCGTATCGCGAAAGCTTCGCGAACAAGAACGACGTGATGGTCGTCGATCCGAGCTCCGAGTTCTTCAGGTTCATGAAGGATTCCGGCGGGGGCAAGAAGAACTGAGCTCATGAGCAACAAGCTGCTGATGGCCTTCGCACTGATGCTGGTGATCGAAGGCATCCTGCCCTTTGTCGCGCCAGCCGCCTGGCGCGAAACTTTTTTACGGCTCGCGCACATGGCCGACGGCCAGATCCGTTTCATCGGACTGACCTCGATGCTGATCGGCGTGGTGTTGCTGGTCGTGTTTTTTTGATTGAATATCATGCGCTGGGTACTTCCCGATCACATCCAGGACGCGCTGCCGTCCGAGGCCGAAAAGCTCGAGCGCCTGCGCCGGCGCCTGCTCGACGCCTTCCGCAGCCACGGCTACCAGCTGGTGGTGCCGCCACTGCTCGAATATCTCGAGTCGCTGACGACCGGCGCCGGCCAGGATCTCAGGCTGCGCACCTTCAAGCTGGTCGACCAGCTGTCGGGCAAGACGATGGGCGTGCGTGCCGACATGACGCCGCAGGTCGCCCGTATTGACGCCCACCTGCTCAACCGCACCGGGGTTTCGCGCCTGTGCTACTGCGGCAGCGTGCTGCATGCGCTGCCCTCGACGCTCACCGCGACGCGCGAGCCGCTGCAACTCGGCGCCGAGCTCTACGGACATGCCGGCATCGACGCCGATATCGAGATCGTGCGCCTGCTCTCCGAAGTGATGCGACTCGCGGAAGTGCCGGCGAGCCGCATCGACCTGGGCCACGTCGGGCTGTTCCGCGTGCTCGCGGCACGGGCCGGGATGATGCCCGAGCGCGAGGAAGAGCTCTTCGATCTGCTGCAGGCGAAGGATGTGCCGGGTCTGCGCGAGCTGTTGGCGGACGTCGCCGAGCCGACGCGTTCGGCGCTGCTGGCGTTGCCGACCCTGTATGGCGGCGTCGAGGTGCTGGACGAGGCACGCCGCTGCCTGCCCGACGAGCCCGAGATCCGCGCCGCGCTCGACGACCTGGCCACGCTCGCGGCTGCGCTCGCCGACTTGCCGATCAGTTTCGACCTTGCCGATCTGCGCGGCTACCACTATCACAACGGAGTGGTGTTCGCGGCCTACGGCAGCGGCTCGCCTGCGGCGCTCGCGCTCGGCGGGCGCTACGACCGCATCGGTCAGGCATTCGGCCGCGCCAGGCCGGCGACGGGCTTCAGTCTCGACCTGCGCGAGCTGGCCCTGCATCTGCCGGACGCGACGGAGCCGGGCGCCATCCTTGCACCGACCGTCGCGGACGAGGCGCTGCAGGCAATGGTGGCGCAACTGCGCGCGCAGGGCGAGGTCGTGATGACGGCCCTGCCGGGACATGATGGAAGCTGGAAGGAGGCCGGTTGCGACCGGCAACTGATCGAGCGTGACGGCCGCTGGACGGTCGAGGCGCTTCAGGGAGAATGAAGTAAATGTCTAAGAACGTAGTGGTTGTCGGCACCCAGTGGGGCGACGAAGGCAAGGGCAAGATCGTTGACTGGCTCACCGATCATGCCAAGGGCGTGGTGCGCTTCCAGGGCGGCCACAATGCCGGCCATACGCTGGTGATCGGCGCCAACGAATACAAGCTGAATCTCGTGCCCTCGGGCATCGTGCGCGAAGGCGTGGCCTGCTACATCGGCAACGGCGTGGTGCTCGACGCGCATCATCTGTTGTCCGAGATCCGCGTGCTCGAAGCCGGCGGCATCAAGGTGCGCGAGCGCCTGCGCATCAGCCCGGGCTGCCCGCTGATCCTCGGCTATCACGCCGCCCTCGATCGTGCGCGCGAGGCCGCGAAGAGCGACTCCGACAAGATCGGCACGACCGGCAAGGGCATCGGTCCGACCTACGAGGACAAGGTCGCGCGCCGCGCGCTGCGCGTGTATGACCTGTTCGACCGCGAGCGCTTCGCCGAGAAGCTGCGCGCGAATCTCGAGTACCACAACTTCGTGTTGACGCAGCACCTAGGTGCCGATGCGGTCGACTTCCAGACCGTGTTCGACGAGGCGATGGCCGACGCCGAGGAAATCCGTCCGATGGTCGCCGACGTGTCGGCCGAGCTGTACGCGGTGAACAAGGCCGGTGGCAACCTGCTGTTCGAAGGTGCGCAGGGCACGTTGCTCGACATCGACCACGGCACCTACCCGTTCGTGACCTCGAGCAACTGCGTCGCGGGCCAGGCTGCGGCCGGATCGGGCGTCGGCCCCGGCCGCCTGCACTACGTGCTGGGCATCACCAAGGCGTACTGCACCCGCGTCGGCGGCGGTCCCTTCCCGACCGAGCTCGACATCGAGACGGCCGGCGTGCCGGGGCACCAGATGTCGACCAAGGGGCGCGAGTTCGGCACCGTGACGGGGCGCAAGCGCCGCTGCGGCTGGCTCGATCTCGCCGCGCTCAAGCGCTCGATCATCATCAACGGCGTGACCGGCCTGTGCATCACCAAGCTCGACGTGCTCGACGGCCTGCCCGAGCTGAAGCTGTGCACGGGCTACATGCTCGACGGCCAGCGTATCGACCTCCTGCCCATGGGCTCCGAGGAAGTGACGCGCTGCGAGCCGATCTTCGAGACGATGTCGGGCTGGAGCGGCACGACCTTCGGTGCGCAGAGCTGGGATGCGCTGCCGCAGGAGGCGCGCGCCTATCTGCACCGCATCGAGGAAATCATCGAGATCCCGATCGACGTGATTTCGACCGGTCCGGAGCGCGACGAGACCATCCTGCGTCGCCATCCGTTCGGGGCCTGAGCGGGCTTGACCGGTACGGAAGCGCTGAACGACCTGGGGCCGGCACCGACCGGCGCCGCGCACCCGCCGGTTCCGGCGGGTGCGGTGTCGGGCAGCGTTGGCGGGGCAGGGGGCAGCGCTTGCGGCTGCGGCCGGTCAGAACGGGAAGCAC
This sequence comes from Aromatoleum tolulyticum, assembly GCF_900156155.1. GTDB lineage: Bacteria > Pseudomonadota > Gammaproteobacteria > Burkholderiales > Rhodocyclaceae > Aromatoleum > Aromatoleum tolulyticum. The sequence continues at coordinate 264,194 of NZ_FTMD01000004.1, read as the reverse complement.
AAAAAGCAAAAGCCGGTCTTTCGACCGGCTTTTGCTTGGATCTGGTGCCCAGAAGAGGACTCGAACCTCCACGCCTTGCAGCGCTAGTACCTGAAACTAGTGCGTCTACCAATTCCGCCATCTGGGCAAGAGCGTGCATTATAGCGACAACTTTGCGAGAGGCCAAGCGCAATAGCGACGCCTCACAGCCTTCCGGGCAAGCCCGCAGCGAGGACGCGAAGTCCGCCGCACGCGCAACAAAAAAGCCGACACTAGGTCGGCTTTCCTGTAGAACTGGTGCCCAGAAGAGGACTCGAACCTCCACGCCTTGCAGCGCTAGTACCTGAAACTAGTGCGTCTACCAATTCCGCCATCTGGGCAAGAGCCGCGCATTATAAGCGCCAAATTTTGAATGTCAACGAGCAAAAAAATGAAAAAAGAAAAAGGGAAAACGACCACGGCGGCAACTTCTGCCAGCGCCCGCAAACCCAGCGCCATCCGCCGTGCCGATCCGTTCTACGAGCGCGAGTCGGCCAGCTACGAGCATCCCCTGCCGAGTCGCGAGTATGTCGAACAGACGCTCGCCGAGCAGGGCGTGCCGATGACTTTCCAGGAACTGTGTGCCGCGCTCGACGTGAGCGGCGACGAAGCGGGACTCTTCGAGCGTCGCCTGCGCGCGATGCAGCGCGACGGCGAGCTGCTGCGCAACCGGCGCGATGCCTATCTTTTGCCGAACAAGGCGGACCTGATCCGCGGACGCGTGTCGGGTCACGCCGACGGCTTCGGCTTCCTGATCCGCGACGACGGTCAGCCCGACGTGTTCCTCGGACCGAAGGAGATGCGCGAGGTGCTGCACGGCGACCGCGTGATCGTCCGCATCACGGGGCTCGACCGCCGCGGCCGTCCCGAAGGCAAGGTGGTGGAGGTCCTGGAGCGCGCCAACACGCGCGTCGTCGGCCGCGTGCTGAACGAGCATGGGGTGCAGGTGGTCGTGCCGGAAAACCGGCGCATAGCGCAGGACATCCTGGTGGCACCGGGGGGCAAGAAAGCCCTGCCCGGCCAGGTCGTTACCGTCGAGCTGATCGAACAGCCGACCAAGTTCGCACAGCCGATCGGACGCGTGATCGAGGTGCTCGGCAACTACGCGGATCCGGGCATGGAGATCGAGATCGCGCTGCGCAAGCACGAGCTGCCGTTCGAGTTCTCTCCCGAGGCGAAGGCGGAGACGCGCAAGCTGCCGGCGTCCGTGCGCAAGAAGGATTGGGCCGGCCGCGAGGACATCACGAAGCTGCCGCTCGTGACGATAGACGGCGAAACGGCGAAGGACTTCGACGACGCGGTGTATTGCGAGCGGCAGGGGCGCGGCTATCGCCTGATCGTCGCGATCGCGGACGTGTCGCATTACGTGCAGCCGGGCAGCGCGCTCGACGATGAGGCGCAGGAACGTGGCAACTCGGTGTATTTCCCGCGCCGCGTGATCCCGATGCTGCCCGAGAAGCTCAGCAACGGGCTGTGTTCGCTCAATCCGCAGGTCGAGCGCCTGTGCATGGTGTGCGACATGAGCATCGGCCCGACGGGGGAAATCAAGGCGTATCGCTTCTACCCGGCGGTGATGTTCTCGCATGCGCGCCTGACCTACACGCAGGTCGCGGCGGCGTTGTACGACAAGGATGCGGCGGCGCGCGACGTGGTGGGTGGGTTGCTGCCCCACCTCGAGAATCTCGACAAGCTCTTCCGCGTGTTGCTGAAGGCGCGTGCGAAGCGCGGCGCGATCGACTTCGAGACGACCGAGACGCGCATGATCTTCGACGCCGAGGGCAAGATCGAGCGCATCGTCGCCGAAGTGCGCAACGATGCGCACCGCCTGATCGAGGAATGCATGCTCGCGGCCAACGTGTGCGCGTCGGAGTTCCTGCAGGAGCGCGAGCATCCGGCGCTGTACCGCGTGCATGAAGGTCCGACGCCGGGCAAGCTCGAGAAGCTGCGCGGCTTCCTCGCCGAATTCGGCTTGGGCGTGGGCGGCGGCGACGAGCCGAAGGCCGGCGACTACGCGAAGCTGCTGGAGACCGTGAAGGACCGCCCGGACGCGCAACTGCTGCAGACGGTGATGCTGCGTTCGTTGCGCCAGGCGGTGTACAGCCCCGACAACGTCGGCCACTTTGGCCTGGCTTACGAGGCGTATACCCACTTCACGTCGCCGATCCGGCGCTATCCCGACCTGCTGGTGCATCGCTCGATCAAGGCGGCGCTCGAGAACCGTACCTACGAGGCCGGCGACTGGGACGAGATCGGCCTGCACTGCTCGGCGACCGAGCGGCGCGCGGACGAGGCGACGCGCGATGTGGTCGCATGGCTGAAGTGCTACTACATGCAGGACAAGGTCGGCGCCGAATTCACCGGCAGCGTGTCGGCGGTGGTACCCTTCGGCCTCTTCGTCGCCCTCGACGACATCTTCATCGAGGGGCTGGTCCATATTTCGGACCTCGGCAGCGACTACTTCCACTTCGACGAGACGCGCCACGAACTCGCCGGTGAGCGCACGGGTGCGCGTTTCCGCTTGTCGGACCGCGTGCGGGTGCAGGTCGTGCGGGTCGATCTGGAAACGACCAAGATCGACTTCCGCCTGATCGAAGGCGCGCCGCGCGCGACCGAACGGGCTGGGAAGACGGCGAAGGACAAGGCCGCTGCAGCGAAGGCCGTGCCTGACGCCGCAGTCGCGACCTCCGCTCCGGTGGCGGCAGCGCCGAAGGCGAAAGGCGGCCGGAAGACGACGGCCGCGCCCGCTGCGGCGCCTGCAGTGTCCGCAGTGCCGGTGAAGAAGGCACGGACGACGCGCGAGGCCGGTGTCGTCGCGACCCGCGAGGAAGCGCCCGCAGCGCCGGCCAAGGGCCCCGCGCGGGGCAGGGCGAAGGCGGAGGTGGTCGCGCAGAAGCCGACCAAGCTTGCCGACGCGCCGAAGACGGCGGCGAAGGCCGCGCAGCGCCCCGAGCCGGCGGCACCCGTCAAGGCTGCGGCCGCGAAGAAGGCTGCCGCGGAAACGACGGCCCGCAAACCTGCCAAGGCCGCCGCGGTGATGAAGACGAGCAAGGCGCCGAAGACGGACAAGGCTGCTCCGAAGGCGGAGAAGGCTGCGCCGAAGGCGGAGAAGGCTCCCAAGGCGGAGAAGGCTCCCAAGGCGGAGAAGGCTCCCAAGGCGGAGAAGGCGGAGAAGGCGGCCACCCCGAAAACTGAAACTGCAGCATCTACGAGGAAAGTGAAACGCCGTGGCTAACAAACCCACAAACCGTTCCCGCCCGCAGCAGGCGGATCATGCCGAGGCGCCCGCAGCAGGGCGCACGGAGTCGCGCCTGATCTACGGCTTCCATGCCGTGCTGGGCAAGCTGCGTCGCGACCCGGAGGCGGTGTTCGAGCTGTATCTGTCGTCCTCCCGCACCGACGCACGCTCGAAGGACGTGCAGCAGCTGGCCGAGGCGCAGAAGGTGCGCATCATCCAGGCCGAGGCGGACCGGCTCGACGGCATGGTCGGCACGCGCCGGCACCAGGGCGTGATCGCGCGTGTCGATGCGCGCAGCCGCGACATCAAGCTCGCCGATGTGCTCGACGTGCTGGAAGAGAATGCACTGATCCTGGTTCTCGACGGCGTGCAGGATCCGCACAACCTCGGCGCCTGCCTGCGCGTCGCGGATGCAGCGGGGGCGCACGCGGTGGTGGCGCCGAAGGATCGTGCCGTGGGGCTCAACGCGACCGCGGTGAAGGTCGCGAGCGGTGCGGCCGATTCGGTGCCCTACATCACGGTGACCAACCTTGCGCGCGCGTTGCGCGAGATGCAGGAGGCCGGTGTGTGGGTCGTCGGTGCGGCGGGCGAGGCGGAGAAGTCGCTGTACGAGATCGACCAGAAGGGGCCGGTCGCGTGGGTGATGGGCGCCGAAGGCGAGGGGCTGCGCCGATTGACGCGCGAGACCTGCGACGAGCTGGCGAAGATCCCGATGCTCGGTACCGTCGAGAGCATCAACGTGTCGGTCGCCAGCGGAATCTGCCTGTTCGAGGCGCGGCGCCAGCGCGGCGGCTGAATGCGGTCTTGGGGGGACGCGCCGCCGGCCGTTCCCCACGAGCCGTTTCGTGCCGTCCGCTAAGCTAGACTAATCTTGTTCCGGTTCGCGGCGGCGCGAATCTTGCATCGATTTAACCATGCTGCGCGTACTCGTCATCGATGAATCCCGTGCCCGGGCGGCCGAAATCTGTGCCGGGCTGGCGCTCGCCGGTCACCAGGTGGCCGCGGTGCTGGCGTCCTCTTCGGATCTGAGTGCGCAGATCGAGTCGATCCGGCCCGACGTGATCCTGATCGAAACCGATTCGCCCTCGCGCGACACGCTCGAGAACCTTGCCGTGATGAACGCGGCAATGCCGCGTCCGGTGATCATCTTCGCGCAGGAAGGCGACGAGGAGACGATTCGCGCGGCGGTGAAGGCGGGCGTGTCGACCTACGTGGTCGACGGGCTGGATCCCGGGCGCCTGAAGCCCGTGATCGACGTCGCCGTGGCCAGTTTCGAGGAGCATCAGGCCCTGCGCAGCGAGCTTGCCGCGGCGACGAAGAAGCTCTCCGAGCGCAAGCTGATCGATCGCGCCAAGGGCTTGCTGATGAAGTCGCGCGGGATGGACGAGGCCGAGGCCTACGCCGCCCTGCGCAAGCTCGCGATGGAACGCGCGAAACCGATGGCGGCGGTCGCGCAGGATCTCATCGACATGGCGAAGTACCTGCTGTAGCAGGGCTTGTGCGCAGTCCCGGCGGCTTGTCCGTCGCCCCTCGCCCGAACGGGCGAAATTCCCCGAATCAAGCCGAAGGGTCCGCGCACGATTGGTGCAGTAACCCTTCGTTGTGCACTGCAATAGTGCGGGCGCCATGCGTTCCCACCGCATCTTCCATCATGCCTCGTTGCTAACGAAACCCTTGTCGCTAAAGGTGTCTGGCGTCGTTTGCGGTGCCTGGCATGGCATCTGCTAAACGAGTCCTGAGTCGAATCAACGGCGGTTCGACAGCGGATTGACCGGTTCCAATGCAGGGACTGGTGCAAGCTACGGACAACGGCGTCCATCCCTGCGGAACGTGTTTCGCGGGCGGTGTGCGCCGTTTTTGTTTTTCTGGCCTGCAGGGAGATGAAGATGAGCGGATTGGACGACAACGGGATGAAGCGTCGGGAGTTCGTGCGGCGCACGGTGGCGCTTTCGGGAGCGGCGATGATGGGATCGGCAGGGCTGGGCGTGAGCGGCGGCGTGTGGGCGGCAGGTTCGGACGCTCCCGAGAAGAAGGAAATCCGCGTGGGCTTCATTCCGCTGACGGATTGCTCGTCGGTCGTGATGGCTGCGGTGCAGAAGTTCGACGAGAAATACGGCATCAAGATCATTCCGACGAAGGAGGCGAGTTGGGCCTCGGTGCGCGACAAGCTGGTGTCGGGCGAGCTCGACGCGGCGCACGTGCTGTACGGCCTCGTGTATGGCGTGCATCTGGGCATCGGCGGGCCGAAGAAGGACATGGCGGTGCTGATGAACCTGAACCACAACGGCCAGGCGATCACGCTCGCGAACAAGCTCAAGGAGCAGGGCGTCACGGACGGCGCCGGGCTGAAGAAGCTGATCACCGCGAAGCCGGGCGAGTACACCTTCGCGCAGACTTTCCCGACCGGCACCCACGCGATGTGGCTGTACTACTGGCTGGCCGCGCACGACATCAATCCGCTGAAGGACGTGAAGGTCATCACCGTGCCGCCGCCGCAGATGGTCGCGAACATGCGCGTGGGCAACATGGACGGTTTCTGCGTCGGCGAGCCGTGGAACAACCGCGCGATCATGGACAAGATCGGCTTCACCGCGGTGACGACGCAGGACATCTGGACCGATCACCCGGAGAAGGTGCTCGGCACGACCGCCGACTGGGTCGCGAAGCATCCGAACGCGGCGCGCGCGCTGACGGCGGCGATCCTCGAGGCCGGACGCTGGATCGACGCCTCGCTGCCGAACCGCCGTACGACCGCCGAGACGGTGGCGCAGAAGTCCTACGTCAATACCGACATGGACGTGATCCTCGAGCGCATGCTCGGCCGCTATTCGAACGGCCTGGGCAAGAGCTGGGACGACCCGAACTACATGAAGTTCTACAACGACGGCGCGGTGAACTTCCCCTACCTGTCGGACGGCATGTGGTTCCTGACGCAGCACCGCCGCTGGGGGCTTCTCGACCGCGACGTCGATTACCTCGCTGTGGCGAAGCAGATCAACCGCATCGACATCTACAAGCAGGCGGCGACGGCGGCGAACGTGCCGCTGCCGAAGAGCGACATGCGCAGCCACAAGCTGATCGATGGCGTGGTGTGGGATGGCAAGGACCCGAAGAAGTACGCGGGTTCGTTCAAGGTCAAGGCGTGAGCGGGAGGGGGCGGCGATGACGCTGGCAGCGGTGGCGGACCGGAACGATGCCGGGACCGCGGAAGTCGGGGGGCGGCGCGCGGTGCTCGCGGCGCGCGGCAAGGGCAGGACGGTGAAGGTGGTGGCTGCCGACGCGTCCGCGGCGGTGCCGGGGCGGGGGCCTGGTGCGCGCGTGGGCGGGTGGATGCGCGCGCTGATGCGGGTGTCGCTGCCGCCGCTGGCGGGGCTCGTGTTGCTGATCGGCTTGTGGCATCTGGCGACGATGAACGGCGGCGGGATCCCGACTCCGGCGAAGACCTGGGACGCGGCGGTGGCGATCTTTGCCGATCCGTTCTACCGCGCCGGACCGAACGACCAGGGCATCGGCTGGAACGTGCTCGCCTCGCTGCAACGCGTCGCCATCGGCTTCGGCATCGCGGCACTGGTGGGCATCCCGGCGGGTTTCCTGCTCGGGCGCTTCGCGGTGCTGTCGCAGATGATGAACCCGATCATCAGCCTGCTGCGCCCGGTGAGCCCGCTGGCGTGGCTGCCGATCGGCCTGCTGGTGTTCCAGCGCGCCGACCCGGCGGCGACCTGGACGATCTTCATCTGCTCGATCTGGCCAATGATCCTGAACACCGCGCAGGGCGTGACGCGCGTGCCGCAGGACTACCTCAACGTGGCGCGGGTGCTGAAGCTGTCCGAATGGAAGGTGTTCACGAAGATCCTGTTCCCGGCGGTGCTGCCCTACATGCTGACGGGCATCCGCCTGTCGATCGGCACGGCGTGGCTGGTGATCGTCGCCGCCGAGATGCTGACCGGTGGCGTGGGCGTCGGCTTCTGGGTGTGGGACGAATGGAACAACCTCAAGGTCGAGCACATCATCATCGCGATCTTCGTGATCGGCATCGTCGGCCTGATCCTCGAGCAGGCGCTGATGCTGGTGGCGCGACGCTTCAACTACGAAAACCGCTGAGCGGCGGAGGAGACCATCATGAAGAAGATCGTACAGATCGAGAACGTCGGCCAGGTCTTCAACACGAAGAACGGCCCCTTCACGGCGTTGCGCGACATCACGCTCGACATCCATGAGGGCGAGAGCATCAGCCTGATCGGGCACTCGGGCTGCGGCAAGTCGACGCTGCTGAACCTGATCGCGGGGCTGACGCGGCCGAGCTCGGGTGTGATGCTGTGCGACGGGCGCGAGATCGCCGGGCCGGGGCCGGAACGCGCGGTGGTGTTCCAGAATCATTCGCTGCTGCCGTGGCTCACCTGCTATGACAACGTGTATCTCGCGGTCGATCGCGTGTTCGGCGCCAAGGAGGGCAAGGCGAAGTTGAAGCAGCGCACGCAGGACGCGCTGGCGCTGGTCGGGCTGTCGCACGCCGAGACGAAGTTTCCGCATGAGATCTCGGGCGGCATGAAGCAGCGCGTCGGCATCGCCCGCGCGCTGTCGATGGAGCCGCGCATCCTGCTGATGGACGAGCCTTTCGGCGCACTCGACGCGCTGACGCGCGCCACGCTGCAGGACGAGCTGGTGAAGATCCTCGCGGCGACGAAGGCGACGATGGTGATGGTGACGCACGACGTGGATGAGGCGGTGCTGCTCTCGGACCGTGTCGTGATGCTCACCAACGGGCCTGCGGCGACGATCGGCGAGATCCTCGACGTGAAGCTCGAGCGTCCGCGCGACCGGCTGGCGCTCGCGGAGCTTCCGGAGTTCGCGCACTGCCGCGCGGCGGTGCTGGATTTCCTCTACAAGAAGCAGCTGAAGCGCGCGGCCTGAGCGGAGCGGCGGCGGGAGGGGGCTGTGCGACCTCCCGCTGTCGCGCGTCCGTCGATGCGTTAGTGTGGCCCGTGTCACGACGTACGGGTGACGTGGCAATGATGCGCGGTTATCATCTCCGAAGCCCGGAACCGGAGAAAAACTGCGATGGCAATGCACTTCTACTACAACGGACATACCTACGAGATCGAGACGGCCCCGCTGACGTGGGACGACGCCTCGGCGAACGCGCTGAGCCTCGCATGGAACGACGAAGGCCGGCTGCAGGGGGCCGGTCTCGGCGGCCCGTTGATCGTTCCGTCCTATCTGTCGTTGATCGGTTCCGCTGCCGAAAACGCTGCGATCCTCAAGAACCTGAAGCCGTCGGTTCCCAAGGGGGCGACCGTGGCCACGGACGGCGGAAACGCGAGCTATCTCTGGCTCGGCGCGTCGGACGTGCAAAGCGAAGGCAGCTGGCAGTGGCTGGACGGCACGCTGCTCGGGTCGGGTTACCAGAACTGGGGTTCCGGCAGCCTCGGCGGCGAGCCGGACAACTTCGGCGGGGTGCAGGATTTCCTCGCCATCGCCACGGGCAAGTGGCCGGCGCCGGCCGGCGGCCTCGGTGCGCCGGGGCAGTGGAACGACCTGGATGGCGCGAACCTGCTGTGGTCGGTCGTCGAGTGGGACGGCCTGATCGGCACGACCGGCAACGACAAGCTGACCGGCACTGCGGGCGACGACGTCATCGACGGCAATGCCGGCAACGATACCGTCAAGGCGGGCGACGGCGACGACATCATCTACATGGGCACGGGCGATGACAACGTCCAGACCGGCAACGGCAGCAATGCGGTGTTCGCCGAAATCGGCCTGGTGGATGATAACGACGGCAACGATCGCGTTACCGGCGGCAGCGGCGACGACTTCATTGCGCCGGGTACGGGCAACGACAACGTGCGCGCCGGCGACGGCAACAATGTCGTGATCGGCGGTTCGGGCGACGACATCATCACCACCGGTGCCGGCAACGACACCATCGATCCGGATGTCTACTATGCCGAGGACGGCGTCGAGGCGTCGGGCAATGACACGATCAAGACCGGCGCCGGTGATGACGTCATCTTCCTCGGCGAGGGCGCAGACAAGGTCTGGGGTGGTGCGGGCAGCGACACCTTCGTGTTCGACACGTTGTTCACCGCGCCCAGCACCACGGTGTTCAAGCAGGACGGCACACAGGTCACCAAGGCGACGGTGCATCGCATCAACGATTTCGACGCGACCGTGGACAAGCTGGGCTTCGATGCCAACGAGTTCGTGTCCCTCGCCGGCTTCACCGCGACGAACTTCGTCAAGGGTAGCGGACTGACCGGTGCCAGCGCGAACGAGACGGGTGTGGACGATTTCCTGATCTACGACACCGCGTCGGGCAAGCTCTACTACGATGAAGACGGCAACCACGCGGGAGCCGCGCCGGTGCTCCTCGGCGTCGTGACCGGCCGCATGGCCGATCTGGATGCCTCCGATATCGTGATCTTTGCGTAAGTCCTGGTCACGGCGCCCCCTCAGGGGCGCCGCGGCGGAATCGCTCGCCGTCCGCAGGCGGGCATGACGTCCTGCAGCCGACCGGGGCGGTCCTGATTCTCCGCTCCCGGTAGTCCTGCCGAGTGGGCGCCGGGGCTTCTGCCTGGCGCCGCCCCCCGATTCTCGCCTTCCTGGCTGATCGGCGTAGATCGTCCCCCTCCCTGATCACGTGCTCCCGGCCGGACCTCCGTGCACGGTGACGATCGTTCCCGATTGCGGTCTGCATCGCGGGTGCCGCCGTCCCGCGCGCGCCTCGGGTGCCGCAATGTTGTGGTGCAGCATTCTGCGCGATGCACCTGAATGGTGCGCCTATCTTCGTTCTTCGCGCACCGCTTGCGATCCGCGGTGTGTGAGTTATTGATTTAAAAATAATGACTTGCGTGAATGCGTGGGGACTGGCACCCATTTTGCGTTAGGTGAACCGCAAGCCGGGGCAACGAGGCTCCGGCGAAGTGCTTGGTGCAGAGCATGCGGACAACGGCGTCCGTCGTTTCTTCGGGATTTCGATCCTGGGGGCGACGCGATGCCGTTTTTTTTCGCCTTACGGAGTGGAGATCGATCATGGCCAAGGTGTTTCTCGTTGGTGCCGGCCCCGGAGCTGCAGACCTGCTGACGCTGCGCGCCGCCCGCGCCATCGCGGAGGCCGACGTGCTGCTGGCCGATGCGTTGGTGACGGACGAAGTGCTCGCGCTGGCGAAGCCGACGGCACGCGTGCTGCGGGTCGGCAAGCGCGCGGGGATGAAGTCCGCCGCGCAGGAGTTCATCCATCGTGCAATGGCACGCTATGCGCGGCGCGGGCTGACGGTGGCACGCGTGAAGGGGGGTGACCCCTTCGTGTTCGGGCGCGGCGGCGAGGAGATGGATTACCTGCGCGCACTGGGCATCGAGGTCGAGGTGGTCCACGGCCTGACCGCCGGCGTCGCGGTGGCCGGTGCCGCCGGCATCCCGGTGACGCATCGCGCGCACTGCTTCGGCGTGACGATGGTGACCGGCCACACCGAGGACGGCTCCGAACCCGACTGGTCCGCGCTGGCGAAAAGCGGCACGACGCTGGTGATCTACATGGGCCTGGGCGCGCTGTCGCGCATCGCCGACAGCCTCGCCGCCGGCGGCCTGTCGCGTGCGACACCCGCTGCGGTGATCGCCCACGGCACGCTGCCGACGCAGCGGCAGGTGGTCGGCACCCTCGCCGACATCGCCGAGCGCGCACGCGAAGCGTCGCTGCCGGCGCCCGCGCTGATCGTCATCGGCGACGTCGCGGCCTACGCCGAAAACCGCTTCGCCCTGTCCGAATCCTCCCCCGAATTCGTATCTCGCGCTGCCTGAAGGAGCCCGCCATGAAAAAACAGAAACTCGTGATGATCGGTAACGGCATGGCCGGCTGCCGCACGCTCGAAGAACTGCTGAAGCTTTCCCCGGACCTGTACGACATCACCGTGTTCGGCGCCGAGCCGCACGGCAACTACAACCGCATCCTGCTGTCGCCGGTGCTCGCCGGCGAGATGACGCTGCCGGAGATCATGCTCAACGATCTCGACTGGTACCGCGACAACGACATCACGCTGCACGCCGGCAAGATGGTGACGAAGATCGACCGCATCAAGCGCAAGGTCATCGCCTCCGACGGTACCGAAGCGGACTACGACCGCCTGCTGATCGCGACCGGTTCGACCCCGTTCATCCCGCCGATCCCTGGCGCGGACCTGCCGGGCGTGCTCGCCTACCGCGACATCGGCGACACCGAGGCGATGATCGAGGCGTCGACGCAGTACAAGCACGCGGTCGTGATCGGTGCCGGCCTGCTCGGCCTGGAAGCCGCGAACGGCCTGATGCTGCGCGGCATGAGCGTGACGGTGGTGCATCTGGCCGACTGGATCATGGAGCGCCAGCTCGACAAGCCGGCCGCCGACATGCTGCAGGCTTCGCTCGAAGCGAAGGGCATGAATTTCCTGCTGTCGAAGCAGACCGAGGCGCTGATCCGCGGCGAGGGTGGGCGTGTATCCGCGGTGCGCTTCAAGGACGGCATGGAGATCCCGGCGGACCTCGTCGTCGTCGCGGCGGGCATCCGCCCGAACTACGCGCTGGCGGAATCGGCCGGCATCTACTGCGGCACGGGGCGCGTGCGCGGCATCCACGTCTCGGACACGCTGCAGACCGTGACCGACCCGCGCGTGTATGCGGTCGGCGAGTGCGTCGCGCACCGCGGCATCGCCTACGGCCTGGTCGCGCCGTTGTTCGAGCAGGGCAAGGTCGCGGCGAACCACCTCGCGAATTTCGGCATCGGCCGCTACGAGGGGTCGGTCACCTCGACCAAGCTGAAGGTGACCGGCATCGACGTGTTCTCGGCGGGCGACTTCAGCGGCGGCGCGGACACCGAGGAAATCGTGCTGCACGACAAGCAGGGCGGTGTTTACAAGCGCATCGTGATCAAGAACAACCGCATCGTCGGCTCGGTGCTCTACGGAGATACCGCGGACGGCAGCTGGTACTTCCAGCTGATGAAGGACGGTCAGGATATCCATTCGATCCGCGATCACCTGATGTTCGGCCAGAACCATCTGGGCGACGCGGGCCACAAGGGCGAGAACAAGGCCGCGGCGATGGCCGACACCGCCGAGGTGTGCGGCTGCAACGGCGTGTGCAAGGGCACGATCGTCAAGGCGATCAAGGAGAAAGGCCTGTTCACGCTGGACGAGGTCAAGAAGCACACCAAGGCGGCGTCCTCCTGCGGCTCCTGCACGGGCCTCGTCGAGCAGATCCTGGCCTCGACCGTCGGCGGCGCCTACCAGGCCGTCTCCGCGCACGACAAGCCGGTGTGCGCGTGCACCGAGCTGTCGCATGGCGACGTCAGGAAGGCGATCCGCGATCACAAGCTGCTGACGATCCCCGAGACGATGGAAACGCTGTCGTGGAAGACGCCCAACGGCTGCTCGACCTGCCGCCCGGCGCTGAACTACTACCTGATCTCGACCTGGCCGCACGAGGCGAAGGACGATCCGCAGAGCCGCTTCATCAACGAGCGCGCCCACGCGAACATCCAGAAGGACGGCACCTATTCGGTGGTGCCGCAGATGCTGGGCGGCGTGACGACGCCGGCGGAGCTCAAGCGCATCGCCGAGGTCGCGGAGAAGTACAACGTGCCGACCGTGAAGGTCACCGGCGGGCAGCGCATCGACCTGCTGGGGATCAAGAAGGAGGACCTGCCGAATGTGTGGAAAGACCTCGGCATGCCTTCGGGGCACGCCTACGGCAAGAGCATCCGCACGGTGAAGACCTGCGTCGGCGCCGAGCATTGCCGCTTCGGCACGCAGCGTTCGATGTCGATGGGCATCGACCTCGAGAAGATGCTCTTCGGCATGTGGAGCCCGCACAAGGTGAAGCTCGCGGTGTCGGGCTGCCCGCGCAACTGCGCCGAGGCCGGCATCAAGGACGTCGGCGTGATCGGCGTGGATTCGGGCTGGGAGCTGTATGTCGCCGGCAACGGCGGCATCAAGACCGAGGTCGCGCAGTTCCTGTGCAAGGTCGCGACGCGCGAGGAGGTGATGGAGTACTCCGGCGCCTTCCTGCAGCTCTACCGCGAAGAGGGCTACTACCTCGAGCGCACCGTGCATTACGTCGAGCGCGTGGGCCTGGAGCATGTGAAGAAGCACGTGCTGGAGAACGCGGAGAACCGCAAGGCGCTGTACGAGCGGCTGCTCTTCGCCTTGCAGGACGCGAAGGACCCGTGGGCCGAGCGCTACGCCGCCGACGCCGCGCCTGCCGTGCGCCGCGAATTCGAAATCCTCGAAGTCTGACATCCGGGAGCCATTCAATGACCACCATAGCAATCAGCGTCGACGCGGGCTGGAAAGAGATCTGCGCGGTCGATGACATCCCCGTGCTCGGCTCGCGCCTCGTCAAGGCGGAGCGCGGCGGCGACATCGCGATCTTCCGCAATGCGGAGAACGAGGTGTTCGCGCTGCACGACAAGTGCCCGCACAAGCAGGGGCCGCTGTCGCAAGGCATCGTGCATGGGCGGCAGGTCACCTGCCCGCTGCACAGCTGGAAGATCGAGCTCGACTCCGGCAATGCCGTGGCACCCGACGTCGGCTGCACGAAGTCCTTCGAAGTGAAGGTCGAGGGCGGCAAGGTGCTGCTCAAGGTCTGATCCGCCCCGCATCGCAAAACGAGAAACGACATGGACAAGCAATCCTTCCTCAAGGCCGGCCACCCGCCGACGCTGCTGGCCTCCTTCCTGTACTTCGACCTCGCCTTCATGGTGTGGGTCATCCTCGGGCCGCTGGGCGTGCAGATCGCCAAGGACCTGGGCCTCGACCACGCGCAGAAGGGCCTGATGGTCGCGGTGCCGGTGCTTGCCGGAGCGATCCTGCGCATCTTCATGGGCGTGCTCGTCGATCATCTGAAGCCGAAGATGGCCGGGGCGATCGGGCAGGTGATCGTGATCTGCGCGCTGTTCGTCGCGTGGCAGTTCGGCATCCACAGCTACGAGCAGACGCTGCTGCTGGGCGTGTTCCTGGGCTTCGCCGGCGCGGCCTTCGCGGTGGCGCTGCCGCTCGCGTCGCGCTGGTACCCGCCGGAGCATCAGGGCACGGCGCTCGGCATCGCCGGCGCCGGCAACTCGGGCACCGCGCTGGCCGCGCTGTTCGCGCCGGGGTTGGCGATGGCTTACGGCTGGACCAACGTGTTCGGCCTCGCGCTGATCCCGCTGGTCGCGGTGTTCGTGTTCTACCTCGTCGTCGCCAAGGACGCGCCGGAGTGCCCGCCCGCCAAGCCGCTGACCGAGTATTTCAAGGTGCTGAAGGACAAGGACGCGTGGTGGTTCATGTTCTTCTACTCGGTGACCTTCGGCGGCTTCGTCGGGCTGGCGTCCTCGCTGACGATCTACTTCAATACCCAGTACGGGCTCGACGCGAAGATGGCGGGCTACTTCACCGCCGCCTGCGTGTTCGCCGGCTCGCTGGTGCGTCCCATCGGCGGCCGCGTCGCGGATCGCGTCGGCGGCATCAAGAGCCTGTCGGTGATGTACGTGTTCGCGGCGATCTTCCTCGCGATCGTCGGCATCGGGCTGCCGGAGGCGTGGATGGCGCTGGGGGTGTTCGTGCTGGCGATGCTGTCGCTGGGCATGGGCAACGGCGCGGTGTTCCAGCTCGTGCCACAGCGCTTCCGCAAGGAGATCGGCGTGATGACGGGCTTGGTCGGGATGGCGGGCGGCGTCGGCGGCTTCTACCTGGCGTCCTCGCTCGGCTACGCGAAGCAGGCGACCGGCAGCTACCAGATGGGCTTCATGATCTTCGCCGGCCTCGCGCTCGCCGCACTGATCGGGCTGACGTCGGTGAAGACCCGCTGGCGCACGACCTGGGGTGCGGCGCACCTCACGTCGGCGCGCATCTGAGGCGCGAGCCCGAGACATAGACGGAGAGCGCAGGCATGAACAAGGTCGCGACCGTGGAGCTTCCTCCCGCGACGCCCGAGACGGCGCGCCGGGCGGGTAAGGCCATGCCGCTCTCCGTGCGCCTCGGCCACGCGACCGAGCAGGGCCTGCGCCCGCGCAACGAGGATTTCGTAGGCGCGGCGACTCCGGAAGGGGCCGAGCTGGAGGCGAAGGGACTGTTGCTGGCGGTCGCGGACGGCGTCGGCGGACATGCCAACGGTCGCGAGGCGGCCGAATACACGGTGCGCGGGCTGCTCGCGGATTACTACGCGACGCCCGACACCTGGAGCGTCGAGAAGTCGGTCGATACCGTGGTCGGCGCGATCAACCGCTGGCTGCTGGCGCAGTCGGCGAAGTCGCGCGACTACGCCGGCATGGCGACGACGCTCACGGCCGTCGTACTGCGCGGGCGGCGCTACTACGTCGCCCACGTCGGCGACTCGCGCGCCTACCTGTGGCATGACGGGGCGCTGCGCCGGCTCACCGAGGACCATACCTGGGAGCACCCCGAACTCGACAACGTGCTGCGTCGCGCGGTGGGGCTGGATGCGCAGCTGCTGATCGATTTCGATGACGGCGAGCTTGCGGCCGGCGACCGCTTCCTGCTCGTCAGCGACGGCGTGTGGAACACGCTGGGCGACGCGGGGCTGGCGGAACTGCTCGCGCGCCACGACGACCCGCAGGCCGGCGCCGACGCGCTGGTGCTGGAGGCCCTGCACCGCGGCGCGACCGACAACTGCACGGCGCTGGTCGCCGATGTCGATGCGGTGCCGGCCGACAACCTGCGCGACCGCCTCGCGAGCGGCCGTCGCCTGCCCTTGCCGCCGCGCCTGAAGGCCGGCGAGACGCTGGACGGCCTGCGCGTCGAGGAGCTGCTGCACGAATCGCGCGTGACCCTGCTGTATCGCGTGACGCGACTTTCAGACGGCACCGCGCTGGTGCTGAAGACGCTGCGCCAGGAGGAGG
Organism: Aromatoleum tolulyticum; assembly: GCF_900156155.1. Lineage (GTDB taxonomy): Bacteria > Pseudomonadota > Gammaproteobacteria > Burkholderiales > Rhodocyclaceae > Aromatoleum > Aromatoleum tolulyticum. The sequence continues at coordinate 248,073 of NZ_FTMD01000004.1, read as the reverse complement.
GCGACGAGGAGGCGATGGCCGCGCTGGTGCGCGAGGAGTGGCTCGCGCGCCGCGTGCCGGGCCACGGTTTTCCGCGTGTCTGCGACCATCCCGGGCGCGACCACCTGTACTACCTGATGAGCTGGCACGAGGGCGAGACGCTGAAGGCGAGCCTCGTGCGCGGCCACCGCTACGCGCCGCACGAGCTGGTGCCCATCGGCACCGCGCTGCTGCGCGCGGTCGCGTCGCTGCACCGGCTGGGGATCGTGCATCGCGACATCAAGCCGGACAACATCCACATCGACCGTCACGGCGAGCTGCGCGTGCTCGACCTCGGCGTCGCGGCCTCCGACGGCGCGCATGGAGCCGAAACGCTGCGCGAGATCAACAACCCCGGCACGCCGTCCTACATGGCGCCCGAGCTCTTCGCCGGGCAGCAGGCCAACGAGTCCTCCGACCTCTATGCCTGTGGCGTGACGTTGTACGAGTTGCTGACGCGCAAGTATCCGTATGGGGAGGTCGAGCCTTTCCAGACCCCGCGTTTCGGCGAGCCCGTGCTGCCGACGCGCTATCGCCCCGATACGCCGGAGTGGCTGGAACGGGTCCTGCTGAAGGCCTGCGCGCGCGCGCCGAAAGAGCGCTTCGAGACCGCCGAGGAGTTCCTCGTCGCGCTCGAACGCGGTGCGCACCGCCCGCTCGCGACCCACCGGCGTGCGCCGCTCGCGACGCGCAACCCGACGCTGGCGCTGAAACTCGTGGCGGGCGCATCGCTGCTGCTGAACCTGGTTTTGCTCTACCTGCTGAGTCGGCACTAGTAATGGAATGTATGAATTTTTCGCGGACGCACGGTTCCTCCCCCTTCAAGGGGGAGGTTAGGAGAGGAATGGGTTTCCGTTGGGACTAACCGCCGCCTGTAGCAACCCCGTCCGAAACCCATCCCCACCCCAGCCCTCCCCTTGAAGGGGAGGGAGCAAGAGCGCGGCAATAAATAAACATGACGATCCCCGGAGAGATCACGATGGAAACGAAAGCCACCTGCCCGTACTGTGGCGTCGGCTGCGGCGTCCTCATCGAACATGACGGCGCGCGCATCACCGGCGTGCGCGGCGACCCCGACCACCCGGCGAACTTCGGCCGCCTGTGCACGAAAGGCGCCACGCTGCACTTCACGGCACGCCGCGAGACGCGCCTGCTGTACCCCGAGCTGCGCAAGGCGAAGGGCGACGCTCGCCGCCGCGTGAGCTGGGACGAGGCGCTCGACACCGCGGCGCAGCGCTTCGCCGACGTCATCGAGGAGCACGGCCCCGATGCGGTCGCGTTCTACATCTCCGGCCAGCTGCTGACCGAGGACTACTACGTCTTCAACAAGCTGATGAAGGGCCTGATCGGCTCGAACAACGTCGACACCAACTCGCGCCTGTGCATGTCGAGCGCGGTCGCGGCGTACAAGCAGACGCTTGGCGCCGACGCGCCGCCCTGTTCGTACGAGGACTTCGCCGAGACCGACTGCCTGCTGATCGCCGGCGGCAACCCGTCCTACGCCCACCCGATCGCCTTCCGCCGCATCGAGGACGCCAAGGCCGCGCGCCCCGACATGAAGATCATCGTCGTCGACCCGCGCCGCACCGACACCGCGGCGACCGCCGACCTGCACCTGCCGATCCTGCCCGGTACCGACATCTGGCTCTTCAACGCGATGCTCAACGTGCTGCTGTGGGAAGGGCTTGTCGATAACGCCTTCGTGCGCGAGCACACCGAAGGCTTCGACGCGCTGCGCGAGCACGTGCGCGAAATCACGCCGGCGGTCGCGGCCGAAGTGTGCGGCCTCGGTCCGAAAGGCGCCGACGACATCCGCACCGCGGCGCTGTGGTGGGGTCAGTCGCCGCGTGCGATGTCGCTGTGGTGCCAGGGCCTCAACCAGTCGACCCACGGCACGCACAACGGCGCGGCGCTGATTGCGCTGTCGCTCGCCACCGGCAAGATCGGCAAGCCCGGCTGCGGCCCGTTCTCGATGACCGGCCAGCCCAACGCGATGGGCGGACGCGAGGTCGGCGGACTCGCGAACCTGCTGTCGGCGCACCGCGACCTCGCCAACCCGGAGCACCGTGCCGAAGTCGCGCGCCTATGGGGCGTGGCCGATGTGCCGGAAAAGCCGGGCCTCACCGCGGTGGAGCTTTTCGACGCGATGCACGAGGGCCGCATCAAGGCGCTGTGGATCGCCTGCACCAACCCCGCGCAGTCCATGCCGGAGCTCGAGCGCGTGCGCGAGGCGCTCGCGCGCTGCGACTTCGTCGTGCTGCAGGAAGCCTACGGCAACACCGAGACGGTCCCCTTTGCCGACCTGATGCTGCCGGCCGCGACCTGGGGCGAGAAGGAAGGCACGGTGACGAACTCCGAGCGCCGCATCACCCACGTCAATCGCGCGATCCCCGCCCCGGGCGAAGCGCGCGCCGACTGGGCGATCGTGTGCGACTTCGCGCGCAAGCTGGGTTCGCTGATCGGCAAGCCCGAGGCCGGGCGCATGTTCGGCTACGCCGGCCCCGAGCCGATCTTCGCCGAGCACGCGGAGACGACGCGCGGGCGCGACCTCGACATCACCGGCCTCTCGTACGCCGTGCTGGATACCGAGGGGCCGCAGCAGTGGCCCTTCCCCGAAGGCGCGGCGGCAGGCCGCAAGCGGCTTTATGCCGACGGCCGCTTCCCGACCGCCGACGGTCGTGCGCGCTTCGTCGTGCCGACCGGCAAGCTTACCGCCGAGCGCGCCGACGCGCGCTACCCGCTGCACCTCACCACCGGCCGGCTGCGCGACCAGTGGCATGGCATGAGCCGCACCGGCAAGGTCGCGCGCCTCTACAACCACGTCGATGAGGCGCGCATCGAACTCAACGCCGACGACATGCATCTGCGCGGCATCCACGACGGCGACCTCGTGCGCGTGAGGAGCCGGCGCGGCGAGATCGTGCTGCGCGCCGCGGCGTCCGGCGAGATCCGCTCCGGCCAGGCCTTCGTCGCGATGCATTGGGGATCGAATGCGCTCAACTCTGCCGGCATCAACGTGCTGACGCTGCGCGAGTTCGACCCCTATTCGAAGCAGCCGGAACTGAAGCACGCGACCGTGCAGGTCGAGAAGGCGAATCTGCCGCATCAGGCACTGATCATGCGCGGCGAGGGTGAGCACAAGCGGGGCGAGGCGACGACGGGAGCGGAAGAGGAGAAAGACCCCACCGGCGTCACGCTCGAGCGCGCCGCGCTCCTCATACCGTGGCTGGAGCGCTTCGCCTACGCGTCGCTCGCGCTCGCCGGCCGCGACCATCCGGCGGTGGTGCTGCGCATCGCGCACGACCAGCCGATCCCGCCGGCATGGCTGGACGAGCTCGACGCGCTGCTGGGTCTGGACGACGACCACTGCCTCGCCTACAGCGACGCCCGCCGCGGCATTACCAAGCGTGCGCGCATCGAGGATGGCCTCCTTGTCGGCCTGCGCCTCACCGGCGAGACCGCCGCCGCGGGCTGGCTGCGCGACGTGCTTGTCGAGCGCCAGCCGACCGCGGAACTGCGCCGCTGGATCCTCGCGCCGCTCGCGAGCCCGCCGGCCGCCGCGAAGAGCCGCGGGCGCATCGTGTGCAACTGCCTCAACGTGTCGGAGAGCGACATCGTCGCCGCGATCGCCGGCGGGGCCGGTTTCGATGCGCTGCAGGAAAAGCTCAAGTGCGGCACGAGCTGCGGCTCCTGCGTGCCGGAGATCAGGCGCATGGTCGCAGCGGGGCGCAGCGCCGCGTGAGCGATTGAATATCTGTAACAAAAACGTCAAAGAATGGCGGTGGACATCAAGACGGAGAGTGTGCATGAACCAGTCGGTGCCGGCAGGTGCCGGGAGCGGTCCCGTTCGGCCCGTGCTCGCGCTGGGGGGGCCGCGCGAGCGCCAGCCCGCCTCGGGTGACGCCCGCCTCAGGGCGGCGCGGCGCTGCAAGCTCGGCGGCGCGGATGCGCGCGCCGCACGGGAGTCCGCATGAACGCACGCGACCAGTTCGGCAGCGAACATCCCTCCGGTGCGCCCGCCGGTACGACGCTCGATAGCGGGCGGGTGCTTGCGGACCTTATCGACAAGCTCGACGGCATGGTCTGCCGCTGCGCGATCGACGGCAACCGGACCGTGCTGTTCGTCAGCGAAGGCTCGCGCCGCCTGCTCGGCTACGCACCCGGCGAGCTCGTCGGCAGTTGTCACGTCGCCTTCGGGCAGATCATTCATAGCGCCGACCGCGCGCAGGTGCGCCGGGAAATCATGGGCGCGCTTGCCGCCGACGCCCATTACCGCATCGAGTACCGCGTGCTGTGCCGCGACGGCAGCATCAAGTGGGTGCTCGAACGCGGCGTCGGTGTGCGCGACGAAAACGGAGTGCGCGTCGTCGAGGCCTTCATCCAGGACATCACGGACCAGGTCGCCATCCGGCAGCGCCTCGCGGAAACCGAAAGCCGCTACCGCAGCCTGTTCGAGAATTCGGTGATCGGCATCTTCCAGACCTCCGCGGACGGCCGCTACATCGCCGCCAACGGCGCGCTCGCCCGCATGTACGGCTACGACTCGCCGGCGGCCCTGATCGCCGACCTGCAGGACATCGACCGTCGCCTCTACGTTGCGCCCGGGCGGCGCGAGAAATTCAAGCGCCAGATCGCCGAACGCGGCTACGTCAGCGATTTCGAGTCCGAAGTGTTCCGGCACGACGGCTCCACGCTGTGGATCGCCGAGACCGCCCACGCCGTATACGGCGCCTGCGGCGAGCTGCTGTATTACCAGGGTACGGTCGAGGACATCAGCGTCAGCAAGCGTTACCGCGAGCAGCTCGAGCACCAGGCCAATCACGACCCGCTCACCGGCCTGCCCAACCGCAACCTGCTGCGCGACCGCCTCGAGCAGGCGCGCGCGGTTGTCGAACGCGAAGGCGGAGCGGTCGCGGTGGCCTTCGTCGATCTGGACAACTTCAAGGTCATCAACGACAGCCTCGGCCATGCGATCGGCGACGAGCTGCTGCTGGTCGCGGCTTCCCGCCTGAAGGGCTGCCTGCGCGCGATCGACACCGTGGCGCGCTACGGCGGCGACGAGTTCGTGCTGATCCTGCACTGCGAGGCCGTTGCCGACACGCTGCAGCGCGTGTTCGAGCGTGTGCTGCGCGAGATCGCCCGGCCGGTGCAACTGGGTGGGCACGAACTGCAGGTCACGTGCAGTATCGGCGTCGCGATGCTCGACGGTGATCAGGGGGTCGATGAGCTGCTCAAGAACGCCGATGCGGCGATGTACGCGGCGAAATCGGCCGGCCGCGCGACCTTCGCGTTCTTCGAGGCCTCGCTCAATTCCGCCGCGGTCAAGCGGCTACGGCTCGAATCCGCGCTGCGTCACGCGCTGGCGCGCGGCGAAATCGAGGTGCATTTCCAGCCCAAGGTCGATGCCGCCGGACGTGCCTGTTCGGTCGAGGCGCTGGCGCGCTGGACCGGCAGCGAGTTCGGGGCCGTGTCGCCGGCCACCTTCATCCCCATCGCCGAGGAGACCGGCCTCATCGAGCCGATCACCGAGTTCGTGCTGCGCACCGCGTGCAGCCAGGCCGCGCAGTGGCACCGCGCCGGCTTCGGCCCGCTCGCCGTCGCGGTGAACCTCTCGCCGCGGCTCTTCCGCTCCGGCAGCTTCGCCGCGCAGGTTGCCGCCGCGCTCGCCGACTACGGCCTGCCGGCCGGCTGCCTGGAACTCGAGATCACCGAAGGCACGCTGATGGACGAGGGCGTCGATGCCATCGAGCAGCTGCGCGCGCTGAAGGCGCTGGGCGTGCGCCTCGCGGTCGACGACTTCGGCACCGGCTACTCCTCGCTCGCCTACCTGACGCGCTTTCCGCTCGACATCCTCAAGATCGACAAGTCCTTCGTGTCGCGCGCGACCGAGGGCGAGGGCGAGGCGATCCTGTCGCGGGCGATCGTCACGCTCGGGCGCGACCTCGGCCTGCGCGTCGTCGCCGAAGGGGTCGAGACCGAAACGCAGTGGAAGCTCTTCGCCGGCGCCGGCTGCCACGAGTTCCAGGGCTATCTCTTCGCCCGTGCGCTGCCGGCCTCGTCCGCCGATGCCTGGCTGGCGGCGAACACCGCGACCGCATCCGCCTGAGTCGTCATTGCGTGAGGCAGCCCCTCACGCGAGTTTGACGGTTTCTTGACATCCGCCTCGGTAGAGTCGCGCCTTGCCTGCGGGCGGCCGTCGTGCCGTCTCGCGGCGATCCCGATGTCCATGGACCGTCGCCATGCGCGCCCGGCAGGATCGATCCTGACGCGTCGCGTACGGAGCGCCGGCCAAAATCGAGAAAGGCATGCGCGACGACACCCAAGTTTCGGTTCTCGGCCCGGTTCCGCTCCGGCGCCCCCTCGGGCTCACGCTCGACCGTCCGCTCGTCGAGCTGATCGCGCTGATGCTGCTGGCGCTGCTGCTGATCGGTGCCGGCCTCGGCCTGCGCGAACCGTCCAACGTCGATGAGGAACGCTTCCTCGGCGTCGCACTGGAGATGCTGCAGAACGGCTCGTGGATCATTCCGCACCGGGCCGGGCAGATCTACCCGGACAAACCCCCGCTCTTCATGTGGGTCGTCGCGTTTTTCATCCGCGTCACTGGCTCGCCGCGGGTCGCCCTGTTCCTGCCGGCCCTGATCGCCGGTGCGGTGACCACCGGATGCCTGTACGACCTCGGGCGGCGCCTGTGGAACCGCCGCACCGGCGTCATCGCCGCGCTGCTCTTCCTCGCCTGCTTCCAGACCTACAACGTGCTGCGCGCGGGCCAGCTCGACGGGCTGCTGTGCCTGTGGATCGCGCTCGGCATGTACGGCCTCGTGCGCCACCTGATGGCCGGGCCGGCGTGGGGCTGGTTCTACGTCGCCTGCGCCGCGATGGGCTTCGGCGTCATCACCAAGGTCATCGGCTTCCTGCCGCTGTTCATGCTGCTGCCCTATGCGTGGGCCGTGCGCAAGGACTGGCACGGTGTGGGCCCCGTGCCGCGCGAGCCGTGGCGCTGGGCGCTGGGCCTCGCCGCGATGCTCGCAGCGGTCGCCGTGTGGGCGGTGCCGCTCGCGGCCACCGTGCTGCTGCAGGGCGACGCGGAAAGCCTCGCCTACGTGCGCGACGTGACGTTGCGGCAGACCGCGGAGCGCTACACGAATGCGTGGATGCATCGCGAACCGGCGTGGTATTTCGTCGCCAACGTGATCCCGGAAGTCTGGCTGCCGCTCGTCCTCGGGCTGCCGTGGCTGGTGCCGGCGTGGCGGCGGCAGCTCGCCCGGCGCGACGGCCGCGTGCTCGTGCTGCTCGGCTGGGCGGTGCTGATCGTGCTGTTCTTCTCCCTGAGTACCGGCAAGCGCAAGCTGTACATCTTCCCCGCCCTGTTCGGCACGGTGCTGACGGTCGCGCCGCTCGTGCCCTGGCTGCTGCGGCGCTGGTTCGGCGGCCGCCCGCGCGCGCTGCGCATTTTCCGCTGGGTCGCCGCGAGCTGGTTCGTCGCGTGGTTCGTCGCCGGCTTCGTCGAGCCGCTCAAGGAAGGTCCGAATCCCCACCAGGCCGTGATGCGTGCGGCGGCCGAGCTGACCGGCGGCGCGGATCTCCTCCTCATCGACTGGCGCGAGGGGCACTGGCTCTTCGCCCGCCAGCCCATCGTGCATTTCGGCTTCCAGTCCCGCGCCGGCGTCGACGAGGCCGCCCGGTGGCTGCGCAGCCACCCGGGCGCGTACGCCCTCGTGCCGGCGCGCGAACTCGCCAGCTGCTTCGTTCCGGACAAGGCACGCAGGGTCGGTGGCACTTCGCGCGACGAGTGGTACGTCGTCGGTGCCGACGCCGACAACGGACAGTGCCGCAGCGATCTCAAGCCGCGCGAATTCCGCTTCGCGTGGCAATCACCGCTCTGAATCAGAACAACAAGGACCAGGAGGCCAGGATGCCCGGAATCGACCGTGCCGCACGTTATACCCGCAGACGCCTGTATGGTCTGGCGCTGATCTCCGCGCTTGCGGTCGCAGGTGTCGCGAACCACGAGCTGCACTGGGGACAGAAGACCACCTCGCAGGCTGCGGCCCGGCAGCATGCGGCGACTCGGGCAATCTCGCTGCAGGACTACGAAGTCGTCATCGACGCGAAACCGATCCCCGGCGCCGCCGAACTGTCCGGCATCACCTACGACTTCGACCGCGACCGCCTGCTCGCGATCAGCAACGACGGGCCGGCCGAGGTCGTTGCCCTGAGCCGCAATGGCGACGTGCTCGAGCGCTACCGCCTGGAAGGCTTCGACGACACCGAAGCGATCGCCTACATGGGCAACGGGCGCATCGCGATCACCAACGAAACCCTGCAGCGCCTCAACTTCGTCGACATCCCGGCGCAGTCGGGCACGATAGCCGCGAAAGGATCGCCCTTCCTCACCCTCGGCCTGAACATGCATCGCGGCAACAAGGGCTTCGAGGGGCTCGCCTACGATGCGGCCGGCGACCGCGTCTTCATCGCCAAGGAGCGCGACCCGCGCCAGCTGTTCGAGGTGGACGGCGTCGCCGCCTCGCTCGGAGGCCGGCTGCAGCTGGCCCTGCAGGATCACACCGACTGGATCGACCGGGAGGTGTCCACGGGCGACCTCGCCGACGTCTGCTTCGACCCGAAGACCGGCCACCTCGTGCTGCTGAGCGAGGAATCGAAGGAGCTCGTCGAGCTCGATGGCGACGGCCGCTTCGTGAGCTCGCGGCCGCTTTCGGGCCGGCGCTCGGGCCTCGCGCATGACGCGCCCTCGCCCGAAGGCGTGACGATGGACGCGGCCGGCAACATCTACATCGTGAGCGAGCCCAACCTCTTCTACATGCTGCGCAAGAAATCCTGAGCCGCGGGCGCCTCAGGCGCCCCTCGGGCACCGGCCCGGCCACTCGCGTGCACACGCCCGGCGCGGCGGTCCGCCGGTGTCGTGCCGCGCAGGTCCTCGAGCGATTCCCCCGTCGACGGCCAAATTGGGCAGTACCACCGCGAAGCATGGTTGCATGACGTTTACGTCAACGTCAAAATACCGCCCGGCGTCCGACCAGGGCGCTGCGAGCCAATCAAAGTCGTCTGCGGCACGCGGTCCCGGCAGCATCGTCGGGGGCGGCGGCAAGCGGGCGTACAACTGGCGCGGCGGACGGCTGTCCGGCGTGCCGCTTCTGGGAAAGGAGAGGAAATGACTGCAGTTGCCGAGTTTCTGAAAGCGCGCGACTTCCTGCTGGCCAACCGCACCGACTACGCCACCGCGTACGCCGGTTTCCAGTGGCCGCAGCTTACCGAGTTCAACTGGGCGCTCGACTACTTCGACGCCATGGCCAAGGGCAACGAGCAGCCCGCGCTGTGGATCGTCGAGGAAGACGGCCGCGAATCCAGGCTCTCCTTCGCCGAGATGTCCGCGCGCTCGAACCGCGTCGCCAACTGGCTGCGCGAGCAGGGCGTCGCGCGCGGCGACCGCATCCTGATCATGCTCGGCAACGAAGTGCCGCTGTGGGAAACCATGCTCGCCGCGATCAAGCTCGGCGCCGTCGTGATCCCCGCGACCACGCTGCTGACCCCGGACGACCTGCTCGATCGCCTCGAGCGCGGCCAGGTCAAGCACGTCGTGATCGGCAAGGCCCACACCGACAAGTTCGCCGACCTCGCCGGCAGCTACACGCGCGTCAGCGTCGGCGGTGCGACCGCCGGCTGGCTCTCGTTCGAGGATGCCTACCAGGCTTCGCCCGAGTTTGCGCCGTCGGGCGTCACCAAGGTCACCGACCCGCTGCTGCTGTACTTCACCTCCGGCACCACCTCCAAGCCCAAGCTCGTCCAGCACAGCCACCAGTCCTACCCGGTCGGCCACCTGTCGACGATGTACTGGATCGGCCTGCAGCCCAACGACCGCCACATGAACATCAGCTCGCCGGGCTGGGCCAAGCACGCCTGGAGCTGCTTCTTCGCACCGTGGAACGCCGGTGCCTGTGTGTTCCTGTACAACTACAACCGCTTCAACGCCAAGGCGCTGCTCGACGTGCTCGTGAAGTACGAGATCACCACCATGTGCGCGCCGCCGACCGTGTGGCGCATGCTGATCCAGCAGGATCTCGCCTCGGTGAAGACCAATCTGCGCGAACTCATCGGCGCGGGCGAACCGCTCAACCCCGAAGTCATCGAGCAGGTGAAGAAGGCCTGGGGCATCACGATCCGCGACGGCTTCGGCCAGACCGAGACCACTGCGCAGATCGGCAACACGCCCGGCCAGCGCCTGAAGCCCGGCTCGATGGGGCGCCCGCTGCCCGGCTACACGATCGCGCTGCTCGACGCCGACAGCAAGCCGGTGGAAGAGGGCGAAATCAGCCTCGTCCTCGCCAAGCGCCCGCTGGGCCTGATGCTGGGCTACGCCGGCGACGAAGCCAAGACCGCCGAAGTCATGCGTGACGGCCACTACCGCACCGGCGACGTCGCGAGCATCGACGAGGAAGGCTACATCACCTACGTCGGCCGCGCCGACGACGTGTTCAAGGCTTCCGATTACCGCATCAGCCCGTTCGAGCTCGAATCGGTGCTGATCGAGCATCCGGCGGTGGCCGAAGCCGCCGTCGTCCCGAGCCCGGATCCAGTGCGTCTGGCCGTGCCGAAGGCCTACGTGATCCTCGCCGCCGGCTTCGAGCCGTCGAAGGAACTCGCGAAGGACATCTTCGCCTTCACGCGCGACAAGCTCGCCCCGTACAAGCGCATCCGCCGCCTCGAGTTCTCGGACCTGCCGAAGACCATCTCCGGCAAGATCCGCCGCGTCGAGCTGCGCAAGAGCGAGGAAGGCAAGGACGGCTCCGTGCGCGGCGCGCTGGAGTTCTTCGAGGAAGACTTCCCCGAGCTCAAGGGCTGAACCGCCGCGCATTGCGCATTGCATCAAGGGGCGCGTGCAGCGGCGGCATAAGCTGCTACAATGCGCCCCGTGGCGGGTCTCCCCGCATTGCAGCGCGGTGAACCTGGTCAGGGCCGGAAGGCAGCAGCCACAGCCGTTCCCTGCAAGTGCCGGGGGTCGGGCTCGCCACCCTGATTCGCGAACGGGCGCTCCGGAAACGGGGCGCCCGTTTCATTTTGTGCCTCCTTGCGGGACTTCCGTTACGCACGCCCCGCGGTCTTGCGCTATCTTCGGTCCGTCCCCTCACTGAGCACTCACCGAGCACGCGCTTGAAACTGCGTCCCTTCGTCCTTTCCCTGCTGTGCCTGGCCGGCCTCGCCGCCGCGCCCGCGAGCGCCGAAACATCCGGGTCGCCGCCGCAGGGCGTCGCCCTCGTGCTGTCGGGCGGCGGCGCGCGCGGCATCGCCCACGTCGGCGTGCTGAAGGTGCTCGAGGACATGCGCATCCCGGTCGATTGCATCGTCGGCACCTCGATGGGCGCGATCGTCGGCGGCGCCTACGCAGCGGGGATGGAGCTGGGCGACATGGTGCGCGAGATCCACGCCGTCGACTGGGTGAACATGTTCTCCAGCAGCGTGCCGCGCGAGGACCAGCCCTTCCGCGACAAGCAGGACGCTGCGCGCAACCGCTCCGCGATCACGCTGGGCTACGGTGACGGTGCCCTGTTGCTGCCGCAGAGCGCGATCTCGGGCCAGGCGATGGACCGCTTCCTCACGCGGCTCGCCGGTGACGCCGAAGTGCTCGACACCTTCGACAGCCTCGCGCTGCCGTACCGCGCCGTCGCCACCGACCTCGAGACCGGCGAACTCGTGCTGCTCGACAAGGGGCCGCTGTGGCGCGCGATGCGCGCGAGCATGGCCGTGCCCGGCGTGTTCCTGCCGATCGAGAACGACAAGCGCCTGCTCGTCGACGGCGGTCTCGTCATGAACCTCCCGGTCGACATCGGCCGCGAGCTGTGCGGCGGGCGCGTCATCGCCGTGAACCTCGGCACGCCGCCGCACGCGCGCGAGCGCCTGCGTTCCGCGACCGACATCGCGCTGCAGGCGATCAACCTCGCCCTCGAACAGAACGTGCGCCAGCAGCTCGCGCGCCTGGGTCCGGACGACGCCCTGATCCAGGTCGAGCTGCCCGGCATCACCTCGCGCGACTTCGAGCGCGTGCTCGAGACCATCCCCTACGGCACCGAGGCCGCGCTGCGCCAGTCCGCCTCGCTCGCGCGCTTCAGCGTCGACGAGGACAGCTACGCGAAGTGGCAGACACTGCGCCAGTTCCGCTGGCACAAGCGCGCCCCCGTCGTCGCCGACATCAAGGTCGAAGGCCTCAAGTTCGTGCCCGAACGCCTGTTCGGCGCCACGCTCACGCAGAAGACCGGCGAAGCGCTCGACCCCCAGAAGCTCGAGCAGGACATCGCCCGCATCTACGAGCGCGGCGACTTCGACCGCCTGCGCTACAGCGTGTTGCACGACGGGCCGCGCGCCACGGTGCAGCTCGATGCCGACGAAAAGGCTTCGGGGCCCAACCTGCTGCGCTTCGGCGGCGGCCTCGCGGCCGACTTCGAAGGCGGCTCCCAGGTCGGCCTCTACGCCGGCTTCTCGCGCCGCTGGCTCAACACCCGCGGCGGGCGCTGGGACACCGACCTGCAGCTCGGCACCACGAACCGCATCCGCAGCGAGCTGTTCCAGCCGCTCGACCTCGACAGCGGCTGGTTCGTCGCGCCGTCCGTCGAGCTCTTCAACCGAGTGCTGCCGGTCTTCGTCGATGGGCGCAAGCTGTCCGAGAACAAGGAGAAGGGCGGCCTGATCGGCCTCGACGCCGGCTACGAGGTCGGCATGTGGGGCGAACTGCGTGCCGGCTGGCGGCGCGGCCGACGCAGTTCGGAAGTCACCGCCGGTCCGGAGCTCTACCCCGAACGCCTCATCGAGGACGGCTGGGTGCATGGCACCGCCACCATCGACCGCCTCGACAGCCCCTTCTTCCCGCGCCGCGGCTACGCCGCCCGGCTGCGCGCGGAGCTGCACTCGCCGATCTTCGGCGCCGACCAGCGCTACTTCTTCACCGAGCTCGACGGCGACGCCGCGACCTCCTTCGGCCCCAACGTGTGGCGCATGCGTGCGCTGCTCGCCGGCAGCCCCGACCGCGACCTGCCCGAAGTCGGCCGCACGCTGCTGGGCGGCCCCTTCCGCCTGTCCGGCTACCGTTACGGCGAACTCGCCGCCGACCAGGTGGCGCTCGTGAGCGCCGCCTACTACCGCCAGATCACCCGCCTGCCCGACACGCTCGGGCGCGGCGTGTACGCCGGCGCGACCGCCGAGTGGGCCGAACTGCGCAACTACGGCACCTCGCTCACGCCCGATCCCGGCCGGCATCGCGCGTATTCGCTGTTCCTCGGCGCGGATACCGCCATCGGTCCGATCTACGTCGGCGCGAGCTACTCGCCCGAAGTCGGCGACGTGCGCTACTACCTGCAGCTCGGGCAGCCGTGAGACATCCCGGCGGCCCGTCCGCACGGCCGGCTCAGGACGGCCGCCGGTAGCCGCCCGGCACGCCGTCGGGCGACAGCACGATCTGCCACACCTGCAGATCGCGTGCCCGGAAGGCGCCCGCGCACACCCGCAGATAATAGGACCACATGCGGTGGAAGCGCTCGCCGTAGCGGTCTGCGAAGCGCGGCCACGCGGCTTCGAAGCGCCGATCCCAGGCCATCAGCGTGCGGTCGTAGTCGGCGCCGAAGTTATGCACATCCTCGATGACGAAAAGGTGTTCGACCGCCCGCGCGATCTGCCTCAACGCGGGCAGGTCGCCGTTGGGGAAAATGTAGCGGTCGATCCACGGATCGGTGTGCGCGGAGGGGGAGTTGTTGCCTATCGTGTGCAGCAGGAAGAGTCCGCCGGGCCGCAGGCAGCGGCGCACGACCTCGAAGTAGGTGCGCAGGTTGCGGCGGCCGACGTGTTCGAACATGCCGAGGCTGGCGATGCGGTCGAAAGGCTCGTCGATGTCGCGGAAGTCCATCAGGCGGACCTCCACCGGCAACCCGGTGCAGCGCGCGCGAGCGTGATCGGCCTGCGCCTTCGAGATCGTCAGTCCCACGCAGCGCGCACCGTAGCGTTCGGCCGCGAACTTCATCAGGCTGCCCCAGCCGCAGCCGATGTCGAGCAGGCGCATCCCGGGCTGCAGGCCGAGCTTGCGGCACACGAGGTCGAGCTTCGCCGTCTGCGCCGCCGCCAGATCGTCCGCATCGGCCCAGTAGCCGCAGGTGTAGGCCATGCTGGCGTCGAGCATCGCCTCGAAGAAGTCATTGCCGAGATCGTAATGCACCTCGCCGACGCACTTTGCCCGGCGCGGATTCTGCAGATTCACGAGATGCGTGCGCAGCGCGTGCCACAGGAACTTCGGCGAACGCACCTTGCGGTCGAGGCGGGCGCGAATGATGCGGTGGATCATCTCGTCGACCGCCGGGGCGTCCCAGTCCCCGTCCATGTAGCTCTCACCCAGTCCCAGGCTGCCGTGCAGCAGGATGCGGTCGGCGGCCTCGGGCCGGTGCAGGCGCATGTCCCACGGGCGCTCCCCGCCGAGGCGGACGTCGGCCTCCCGCAGCAGTTCGGCCAGCAGTTCCATGCCGCCGGTGCCGGAGGTCCGCTGCGACGTCCCCGTGTCCAGGGGCCAGTGCGGTTGATTCCGATATCCTTCAGCCATATGTCGGTCCTCCTCGCCGGCATGCCGGTGCTGCGGTGCGCCCTCCCGGGCGGAGGCTTCCTGCTCACATGCCTCGACCTACAAAGGATAGATCACGTTCGCGCAGGCGCCACGCGCGCCCCGCGCCCGGAGCAGCCCGTCCTCGATCACCATCGCCGCGTCGCCGGTGGGCGCTGCAGGCACCGGCCGGGAATTTCGATCGCAGCATTCGGATCCGGCGCGGAGCACGATTGTTGCGATGTATCGACCGCCGCAATCGTCCCGGGAGCGCGGCCGGCGCTCTGTTAGAATTCCGCGCCATGAGCTATCAAGTTCTCGCCCGCAAGTGGCGGCCGAAATCCTTTGCGACACTGGTCGGCCAGGAGCATGTCGTCCGCGCGCTCAGCCATGCGCTCGCGACCGGCCGGCTGCATCACGCCTGGCTGTTCACCGGCACGCGCGGCGTCGGCAAGACGACGATCTCGCGCATCCTCGCCAAGGCGCTGAACTGCGAGACCGGCGTCACGCCCGAGCCCTGCAACCAGTGCGCCGCCTGCCAGGCGATCGACGCCGACCGCTTCCCCGACTATGTCGAGATGGACGCGGCGTCGAACCGCGGCGTCGAGGACATGGCCGCGTTGCTCGACAAGGCCGTGTACGCGCCGGTGCAGGGCCGCTACAAGGTCTACATGATCGACGAAGTGCACATGCTCACCGGGCATGCCTTCAACGCGATGCTGAAGACCCTCGAAGAGCCGCCCGAGCACGTCAAGTTCATCCTCGCGACCACCGACCCGCAGAAGATCCCGGTCACGGTGCTGTCGCGCTGCCTGCAGTTCAACCTCAAGCAGATGCCGCCGGGCCACATCGTCGAGCATCTGTCGCGCATCCTCGCGGCCGAGGCCATCCCCTGCGAGACCCCGGCGCTGCGCCACCTCGCCAAGGCCGCCAACGGCTCGATGCGCGACGCGCTGTCGCTGCTCGACCAGGCCATCGCCCACGGCTCGGGCAAGATCGAGGAAGAACAGGTCACCCACATGCTCGGCACGGTCGGCGACGACCACCTGTATGCCGTGCTCGACGCGCTCGCTGCAGCCGACGTCGCGGCGCTGCTGGCGGTCGCCGACCGCATGGAAGCGCGCAGCCTCTCGTTCGACGCCGCGCTGCAGGCCCTTGCATCCCTGCTGCATCGCGTCGCCCTGGCGCAGTTCGCCCCCGCCGCGATTGCCGACGAGGCCGAGCGCCAGCGCGTGTCGCCCTACACAGAGCTCTTCGACGCCGAATTCCTCCAGCTCGCTTACCAGATCGCGATCCACGGCCGCGACGAGCTGCCGCTGGCGCCGGACGACTACGCCGGCTTCACGATGACGCTGCTGCGCCTGCACGCGTTCCGCCCCGACCAGCCGCCGGCCCTCGGCAGCCCCGCAGCCGCCGGCGGGGGAGGGGGCGTCGCACGCAGCCTGCCGCCCGCGGCCCCGCGACCTGCAGCCGCTCCGCGCCCCGCTCCCGGCAACGCAAGCGCCCAGCCCGCCCAGCCCGCTGCCGCGGCCCCGACAGCGGCCGTCACGCCTGCGACTTCCGCTGTGCCGGCGTCCGTGCCGGAGCCGCCAGCCCGCGCCCCGGCGGCCGAACCCGTGCAACGCCCGGCCCCGGCCGCGCCAAGCGCCGCGGCGGAAGCCCGTCCGGAGCCCTCCAACTCGGTGCCGCCGTGGGAGGATCTTCCCCCCGAAGCCTTTGCCGGCCAGAGCGCCGAACCGGCCGCGCTACGGTCCGAGCCCCCGGGCGAGGCCGCGCCGCCTCCGGCCGCGGCACGACCTGCGCCGGCTGCGCCCGCGTCCGGCGGTGACGGCGACGGCGACGCTGCAGCGGACTTCGCCGCAGGCAACTGGCACGGCCTCATCCGTCGTCTCGGACTCGGCGGCCTCGTGCGCGAATTCGCCCAGCACTGCGAGTGGCTGGGCTTCGCCGACGGCGTGATCGACCTGCGCCTGTCGAACGCCCACCGCCATCTCCTCGACATGAACCCGGGCGTGGTCGAGCGCATCCAGGACCAGCTCGCATCCCTGTACGGGGCGCCGCTGCGGCTGCGGACCGCCGTCGGCGCGATCGAGGGCGAGACGCCCGCGCAACGCGACGAGGCCGACCGCCGTGCGCGCCATGCCGAGGCGGTCGCGGCCCTCGAAAGCGATCCTTTCGTGCGCGAACTGATCGAACGATTCGACGCAACCCTCGTGGAAGCGTCGGTGAAGCCTCTTTGAATCCCCAATTGCGGAGAATCGCACCATGATGAAAGGCGGAATCGCCGGCCTGATGAAGCAGGCCCAGCAGATGCAGGAAAACATGAAGAAGATGCAGGACCAGCTCGCCCTCGTCGAAGTCGAGGGCCAGGCGGGGGCCGGCATGGTGAAGATCCTCATGACCTGCAAGCATGACGTTCGCCGCGTAACGATCGATCCCTCGGTCATGGACGACAAGGAAATGCTGGAGGACCTCGTCGCCGCCGCGATGAACGACGCCGTGCGCCGCGCCGAGACGACCACGCAGGAGAAGATGGCGGGCTTCACGGCCGGCCTCAACCTGCCGCCCGGGATGAAGCTCCCGTTCTGATGAGCTCCCCCTCGAGTCTCGACGAACTGATCGAAGCCCTGCGCGCGCTGCCCAGCGTCGGCCCGAAGTCGGCGCAGCGCATGGCCTACCATCTGCTGCAGCGCGACCAGCGCGGCGCCGGCCGGCTCGCGCGGGCGCTCGCGCACGCGCTCGAAGTGCTGCGCCACTGCGAGCGCTGCAACACCTTCTCCGAGACCGACATCTGCCAGCGCTGCGCCAATCCGCAGCGCGACCACTCGCTGCTGTGCGTGGTCGAGATGCCGGCAGACCTCGCGATGATGGAGCAGACCCAGCTCTACAACGGCCTTTACTACGTCCTCATGGGGCGCCTGTCGCCGCTCGACGGCATCGGCCCGCGCGAGCTGCGCCTCGACAAGCTCCTCGCGCGTGCCTCGGACGGCGCGGTGAAGGAAGTCATCCTCGCGACCAATTTCACCAACGAAGGCGAAGCCACCGCCCATGTCATCGCCGAGCTCCTCGCCGCGCGCGGCGTCAGGGTCAGCCGCCTGTCGCGCGGCGTGCCCGTCGGCGGCGAGCTCGAGCACACCGATTCGGGCACGATCGCGCAGGCCCTGGTCGAGCGACGCGCGTTGTAACGAGGAGCGCTGCTGCGCT
This sequence comes from Aromatoleum tolulyticum, assembly GCF_900156155.1. GTDB lineage: Bacteria > Pseudomonadota > Gammaproteobacteria > Burkholderiales > Rhodocyclaceae > Aromatoleum > Aromatoleum tolulyticum. The sequence goes on along the minus strand of NZ_FTMD01000004.1, from coordinate 230,264 downwards.
GCGGAAGCTGCACTGCAGCATCCGCCTCGCATCGATTCCGCCCAGCGGCGCGGGAATGCGCTTGAGCGTGATGCCAGTGGCATGCTTTCGGCATGCCCTCTTTTTATGTATCAGGCTTTTTGCTAAAATCCCGCAGTTTTTTTGTATCCGGAAACGGGTTTCTTTTCAGGGATGAGGTCATGAGCGTGGATCAGAAGATGGACAGTGGCCGTCGGCAACTGCTTGTCGCGACGTCGGCCGCCGGTGGGGTGGCTGCGGTTGCGACGGCTGTGCCGTTCGTTGCCAGCCTGACGCCGTCCGAGCGTGCCAAGGCTGCAGGTGCGCCGGTCGAGGCGGACATCAGCAAGCTGGCGCCGGGCGAGATGATGACGGTGGAGTGGCGCGGCAAACCCGTGTGGATTCTGCGTCGGACCCCGGAAATGCTGTCGTCGCTGGAAAAGACCGATGCGGTGGTCAGCGATCCGGAATCCGGCAAGGAAATGCAGCCCGAGTACGCCAAGAACAAGCACCGCTCGATCAAGCCCGAGTACCTCATCGCTGTCGGCATCTGCACCCACCTCGGCTGCTCGCCCAGCGACAAGTTCAAGGTCGGTGCCGAGAGCGGCATGGGCGAGGAGTGGCACGGCGGCTTCCTGTGTCCCTGTCATGGCTCGAAATTCGACCTTTCCGGGCGCGTGTACAAGAGCATGCCGGCGCCGGACAACCTCGAGGTGCCGCCGCACAAGTACCTCTCCGATACCACGATCCTCATCGGTGACGACTCAAAGGCTTAAGCGATGACTACGAAATCCCAAGAGCTGCTCAACTGGATCGACGATCGGTTTCCGCTGACGTCGACCTGGAAGGCGCACCTGTCCGAGTACTACGCGCCCAAGAACTTCAACTTCTGGTACTTCTTCGGCTCGCTGGCCCTGCTCGTGCTGGTGATCCAGATCCTGACCGGCATCTTCCTGGTCATGCACTACAAGCCCGACGCCTCGCTCAACGCCTCCGGCATCCCGGTCGCGTTCGCCAGTGTCGAGTACATCATGCGCGAAGTCCCGGGCGGCTGGCTGATCCGCTACCTGCACTCGACCGGCGCCTCGGCCTTCTTCATCGTCGTGTATCTGCACATGTTCCGCGGCCTGCTCTACGGTTCCTACCGCAAGCCGCGCGAACTGATCTGGATCTTCGGCACCCTGATCTTCCTCGCGCTGATGGCCGAAGCCTTCATGGGCTACCTGCTGCCGTGGGGCCAGATGTCGTTCTGGGGCGCCCAGGTCATCGTGAACCTGTTCTCGGCGATCCCGGTGATCGGTCCGGACCTGTCGGTCGTCATCCGCGGCGACTTCGTCGTGTCCGACGCCACGCTGAACCGCTTCTTCTCCTTCCACGTCATCGCAGTGCCGCTGGTGCTGATCGGCCTGGTGCTCGCGCACATCGTCGCGCTGCACGAAGTCGGCTCGAACAACCCCGACGGCGTCGAGATCAAGAAGAAGAAGGACGCCAACGGCATCCCGCTGGACGGCATCCCCTTCCACCCGTACTACACGGTGAAGGACATCGTCGGCGTGGTCGGCTTCCTGATCTTCTTCACGGCGATCGTGTTCTTCGCTCCGGAAGGCGGCGGCTACTTCCTCGAGTACAACAACTTCATCCCCGCCGACCCGCTGAAGACCCCGCCGCACATCGCTCCGGTGTGGTACTTCACCCCCTTCTACTCGATCCTGCGTGCGGTGACCTACCCGCTGTTCGGCATCGACGCGAAGTTCTGGGGCGTGGTCGCGATGGGTGCAGCGGTGGTCATCATCGCCTTCCTGCCGTGGCTCGACCGCAGCCCGGTGAAGTCGATCCGCTACAAGGGCGGCCTGTTCAAGGGCGTCCTCGCAGTGTTCGTCGTCTCCTTCTTCATCCTCGGCTACCTCGGCGTTCTGCCGCCGACCCCGGGTCGTACCTTGGTCGCGCAGATCTGCTCGGTGATCTATTTCGCCTTCTTCCTGGCGATGCCGTGGTACAGCAAACTCGACCAGTGCAAACCCGAACCGGATAGGGTGACTTTCAAATGACTATTAGCGTAATCAAGACCCTGAAGCGCCTGGCCGCTGCTGCGCTGTTTGCGCCGACGCTGGCGCTGGCCGCCGGTGCCGTGCTGCATCTGGACAAGGCGCCGGTGAGCAAGGACCAGGCCTCGCTGCAGGCGGGTGCCAAGACCTTCGTCAACTACTGCATGAACTGCCACAGCGCGAGCTTCGTCCGCTACAACACGCTGACGCAGATCGGCCTGACGGAGCAGGAGATCCGCGACAACCTGATGTTCACGGGCGAGCGCATCGGCGATCTGATGAAGGTCTCGGCCAGCACGAAGGAGCAGAAGGCCTGGTTCGGTGCGACCCCGCCCGACCTGACCCTGATCGCGCGCCAGCGCGCGTCGGAGTTCGGCAGCGGCGCCGACTGGCTGTACACCTACCTGCGCCAGTTCTATCGTGACCCGAACCGCCCGACGGGCTGGAACAACAAGGTCTTCGAAAACGTCGGCATGCCGCACGTGCTGTGGGAGCTGCAGGGCGAGCAGATCGCCAAGGTCAGCGAGCATGACGGCGTGAAGTCGATCGAGCTGGAACTCGCCAAGCCCGGCAAGCTGTCTGCGCAGGAATACGACAAGACCGTCGCCGACCTCGTCTCCTTCCTCGTGTGGATGGGCGAGCCCGTCGCCGAGAAGCGCAAGACCATCGGCGTCGTCGTGCTGATCTTCCTGGCCGGCCTGTTCGCACTGACTTTCGCGCTCAAGAAGAACTACTGGAAGGACATTCATTGAGCGTCGGCGCGAACTGATTCGGCGCCTTGAAGTCTGACGCACCACGCGAACCCCGCGTGGTGCGCTTTGTTTTTGTATCGGGAGCTGTAACACCATGATGAACCTGTATTCCGGCACCACCGATCCGTTCAGCCATCGCTGCCGGATCGTGCTGTTCGAAAAGGGGATGGACTTCGAGGTCATCGACGTCGATCTCTACAACAAACCGGAAGATATTGCCGTCATCAATCCGTACAACCGGGTGCCGGTGCTGGTGGATCGCGACCTCGTCCTGTACGAGTCCAACATCATCAACGAATACATCGACGAGCGCTTCCCGCATCCGCAGCTGATGCCGCCCGACCCGATCATGCGTGCCCGCGCACGACAGCTGCTGCACACCTTCGAACACGAGCTGTTCTCGCACATCGACACGCTCGAGAAGAACCAGAAGGCCACGGTGGAGAAGAGCCGCGCGCACGTTCGCGATCAGCTCGTCCAGCTCGCGCCGATCTTCACCAAGCAGAAATTCATGCTCGGCGACGAATTCTCGATGCTCGACGTCGCGATCGCGCCCTTGCTGTGGCGTCTCGAGCACTACGGTATCGAACTGCCGAAGGCCGCCGCGAACCTCATGAAGTACGCCGAGCGCATTTTCAGCCGCCAGGGCTTCATCGACGCCCTGACGCCGTCCGAAAAGGTAATGCGTCGTTGACGCGCAGGCGGCCCCGCGCGTCGGGGCCCCACGGATCGAATCCATGAGCAAGGTATCCACAAAACCCTACCTGGTGCGCGCCATCTACGACTGGTGCCTCGACCAGGGCTTCACGCCCTACATCGCGGTTGCGGTCGATGAGCGCACGGTCGTTCCGCCCGGCTACGCGCGCGACGGTCAGATCGTGCTCAACCTGGCGCCGGATGCGACCAACCATCTGGTGATGGGTAACGACCTGATCACTTTCCAGGCACGCTTCGGCGGTGTCGCGCATGCGCTGTCCCTGCCGGTGTCCAACGTGCTCGCGATCTATGCGCGCGAGAACGGGCACGGCATGGCGTTCGAGCCGGAGCTGGCGGGCGCTGAATCGCAGCCCGAGGAAGACGTGTCGGTAGAAGGCGGTCCGGACGACGGCGAAGGGCCTGACACTCCGTCGGGCGCCGGCCGGAGCGCGGCCCGCAATCACCTGAAGGTCGTGAAGTAAGCAGGATCAGGACAGCAGGGCAGCCGGCGCGTCGCCGGTCTGCGCTGCTGCCTCCGCATACTGTCGGTACAGGCGTGCGAGCTGAGCCGCCGTCTCGTAGGCGCTCCAGCGCCGCGCGTATTCGCGCGCCTCGTTCCCCATGCGTTCCAGACGGACCCTGTCGTCGAGCAGTTCGGCGACCACGGCCGCGAAGCCCGATGCGTGGCCCGGTGCGATGCGGCAGCCGCTCTGCGGGCCGAGGATGTCGCGCGTACCCATGGCCGCGATCGCGACCACGGGGGTGCCCAGGGCCATCGCTTCGAGCAGCACCAGCCCCTGCGTCTCCGTGCGCGAGGCGAACACGAACAGGTCCGCGGCCCGATAGCAGTCGTGGAGCTCGGTGTCGCGGTCAAGGTAGCCGAGGAAGCACACATGCCGTTCGAGCTGCCGCCGCCGCGCTTCCGCGCGTAACGCACCGACCGCGGGACCTGCGCCGGTAATCAGCAGCAGCGCCGAAGGATGAGACCGGCGCAGTTCGTCGATCATCCGGATCAGCAGGGCGATGTTCTTTTCGTGCGCGACGCGGCCGACGTACAGCAGAACGCTCCGTTCAGGGGCGATGCCGTGGCGTTGGCGGAAGGCCGCGCCATCGCCGCCGACGAACTGCACCGCGGGCAGCCCGGTCGGCAGGATCGCGCGCGGCCGCGTGACGCCGTACGCGCAGAGAACCCCGTCCATCGCGGTCGACGGCACGACCACCGCGTCCATGTCGTTGCACTGGCTGCGCGTGACCTGGCGGGCGGCTGCGCGCAGCACGCCGCGCGGCAGGAAGCGCACGTAGTGGAAGAGGTATTCCTCGAAGAAGGTGTGACAGGTCGCCATGCAGGGCAGGCCGAGTTCGCGTGCCAGAGCATGCCCCGCATAGTGGGCGACGAAGGGCGTGTGGATGTGCACGAGGTCGTAGTTGCGTGCGCGCAGGCGCGGGGCCAGCGCGCGGATCGCGCCCGTGCGCATGATGCGGTCCTCGGGGTCGAGCGGCAGGTAGCGCGACGGGATGCGCAGGATGTCGAGTTCGGGGTCGTCGACGGGGGCGCCTGGGTATGCGGGGGCGATCAGGGTGCTGGTCACGCCGTGTGCTGCCAGGGCTTGGCGGAAGGTCTGGATCGACGTGCTCACGCCGTTGATGCGCGGGAAATACACGTCGGAAATCATCAGGATGTTCATGGGCCGGGTCCGGTGAGCCAGACCCACAATGTAGGCCCTGCGCATGACGGCTTCGTTGCGGCCGGAGGGGTCAGCGCTGGCCGTCGAGGAAGGGAAAATGCTCGACCGGCGGACGACGGCCGGAGATGAGGTCGGTGAGTGCGCTCGCCGAACCGCATGCGAGGGTCCAGCCCAGCGTGCCGTGGCCGGTGTTGTACCACAGGCCGGGAATGCGGCTGCGTCCGATCAGCGGGATGTTGCCGGGTGTGGCGGGGCGCAGGCCGGTCCAGCGCTCCGCCCGGGTGAGGTCGACGGCACCGGGAAAGCGTGCCTCGACCCAGTCGAGAATCGCCTGGCAGCGTGCCGCGTTGATGTTGGTGTCGAAGCCGTTGAGCTCTGCCGTGCCCGCCACGCGCAGGCGGTCGCCGAGGCGCGAGCAGACGATGCGGCGCGATTCGTCGGTGAGGCTGACGCTGGGCGCGCGCGCGGGATCGATGACGGGCGCGGTGATCGAGTAGCCCTTGACCGGGTAGATCGGCAACTTCTCGCCCAGCGGGGCGACGAGGGCGCGGCCGTAGCTGCCGAGGCAGACGACGTAGGCGTCGGCGGTCAGCGCGCCCGCGCGGCCCTGCGCGTCGCGCACTTCGACCGCGTCGATGCGGCCGCGCGTGCATGACAGGCCGGTGATCGTGGTGTCGTAGTGGAAACGCACGCCCGCGTCGGCGGCGAGGCGCGCGAGCTCCTGGGTGAAGCGGCACGCGTCGCCGGATTCGTCTCCGGGCGCGTACAGCCCGCCGGCGAGCTGGGTGCGGGCCGAAGCCAGGGCGGGTTCGAGCGCCACGCATTCGTCGGCTTCGCACGCGCGCGCGACGATGCCGTAGGCGGCAAGTTCGGCGACGCGCCCGCGGGCATGCGCGAATTCCTCCGGCGTGAAGAAGAGGTGCAGGATGCCGCGCTCGAGGTGATCGTAAGCGAGCCCGGTTTCCGCTCGCAGCGCCCGCAGTTTCTGGCCGCTATGCACGGCGAGATTGGCGATCGCCGCAGTGTTGCGCCGCGTGCGCCCGGGCAGGCATTCGCGCAGGAAGGCGAGGGCCCAGCGCCACTGGGCGCTGTCGGCATGCGGACGGAACAGCAGCGGCGCGTCCTCGCGGCCGAGCCAGCGCAGCGCCGTGAGCGGCGCGCCGGGATTGGCCCACGGTTCCGGGTGGCTGATGGAGATCTGGCCGCCGTTGGCGCGGCTGGTTTCGAGCGCCGCTTGGGGCTCGCGATCGACGACGCTGACTTCGAATCCGGCTCTGGCGAGATACCAGGCCGTCGTGACGCCGGTGACGCCGGCGCCGAGAACCAGAACGTGCATAGTGAGTGATCGGGTGTTGCGGTCGCCGGACCGGCCGTCGCCGCCGGTGCGCGGGGAAACCCGCGGAATGGCGATCATAACCCCTTCGCCGGGCGGCCGGTGCGCGGATCTTGATGCGTTCGGCCGCGGTACGCGGGATAATCCGCATTTTTCAGCTTGCACCACTATCTGCATCCGGCCCGGCCGGATCCACAAGGAGTCATTTCATGCGACGCGTCACGCTAACCCAGTTCCTGATCGAGCAGCAGCGCGCGGGCCGGACCACGCCCGAGCTGCGCCTGCTGATCGAGGTCGTCGCCCGCGCCGTGAAGGCGATCAGCGTCAATGTTTCCAAGGGCGCGCTGGCCGGCGTGTTGGGCGAGGCCGGCACCGACAACGTGCAGGGCGAGGCCCAGAAGAAGCTGGACGTGATCGCGAACGAGATCCTGCTGCAGGCGAACGAGTGGGGCGGCCATCTCGCGGCGATGGCGTCGGAGGAGGTGGAGGAGGTGCATCAGATCCCCTTCGATTATCCGAAGGGCGGCTTCCTGCTGCTGTTCGATCCGCTCGACGGTTCGTCGAACATCGACGTGAACATCTCGGTCGGCACGATCTTCTCGGTGCTGCGCAATCCGGAGGGCGACGGCGAGCCGACGGAGCAGAACTTCCTGCAGCCGGGCCGTGATCAGGTCGCCGCCGGTTATGCGCTGTACGGTCCGTCGACGCAGCTGATCCTGACCGTCGGCGATGGCGTGCATGGTTTCACGCTGGACCGCGAGATGGGCAGCTTCATCTACACGCATCCCTTCATGACCGTGCCGAACGAGACGCAGGAGTTCGCGATCAACGCGTCGAACGCGCGCTATTGGGAGCCGCCCGTGCAGCGTTACATCGCCGAACTGCAGGCCGGCAAGTCCGGGCCGCGCGGCAAGGACTTCAACATGCGCTGGGTCGCCTCGATGGTTGCGGACGTGCATCGCATCCTGACGCGCGGCGGCATCTTCATGTATCCGCTGGACGAGAAGTGCCGCGACAAGGGCGGCAAGCTGCGCCTGATGTACGAAGCAAATCCGATGGCGATGATCATCGAGCAGGCGGGCGGCGCGGCCACGACGGGGCGCGAGCGCATCATGGATCTGCAGCCGACCAAGCTGCACCAGCGCGTGCCGGTGGTGCTGGGCTCGGCGGCGGAAGTCGAGCGCGTGACGAAGTACCATCTGGAAAGTTGAGTTTGGCGCCCCGTTCCGGGGCGCCCCGCCCGCGCGCGGTCCGGGGGCGGCTCCGGGCAGGCGCTCGTGGCCTTCGGCTTCCCGTCGCGGCGTGCGTTGCGGGAGCGGCGACGCAAACTCGCCGGCTGCGCCGGCTCAGACATGCGTCGCCTTCACCTCCCGCAACGCACGCCGCGACGGCACTCGCGGACAGCCCGGAGCCGCCCCCGGCCCGCGCACGGGCGGAAATTCGGACCATCCCATCGGCCTCGATATTCGCCCGGCCGTTCACACGCCAGGCGGTTCGGCGTCCTCTGCCGGGCTGTCCGTGAGCGCCGGTACGAAACAGTCTGCGGGGGAAACAAGGCGACGCATGTCTGAGGGCGCAACGCGCCCGAGTTTGCGTCGCCGCCCCCGCAGGCTGTTTCGTACCGGGAAGCCGAAGGCCGCGAGCGCCTGCCCGGCAGAGGACACCGGACCGCGGGGTGGTTCACGCAGGCACGGACCTAGCCTTCGACCAGGGCGGATTGGCCCGAATCTCCTCACCCCGACCGTCGTCCCTCGCCGGTCCGTATCTCTATCGTCTTCTCGTCCTTCACTACTTCCATCACCACATAGGTGTGCGTCTGCTTGACGCACGGCAGCTCCGAGATTTTCTCGCCCAGCACGCTGCGATAGGTCTGGATGTCGCGTGTGCGCACCGTCAGCAGGTAGTCGAAGTCGCCGGCGATCATCTGGCAGGTCTGGATCTCGGGGATGCGCTGCACGGCCTCGTTGAACAGCTTCAGTTCGTGCGCGGTCGTGCCGCTCAGCAGCACCTGCACGATCACGACGTGCGCGCGGTCCATCGCGACGGGGTCGAGATCCGCGTGGTAGCCGCGGATGACGCCGCCTTCCTCCAGCTTGCGCACCCGCTCGGCGCACGGCGTCTTGCTCAGGCCGACCCGGCGCGCGAGCTCGACGTATGACAGGCGGGCATCCCTCTGGAGTTCGGCGAGAATCTTGAGATCGATGCGGTCCATTCCGTTTGCCTGCAGGCTATTCGTCTGAAAAATGTGAAATATGCAGGAATTATGGCTTATTGGGAGCGAATTTTAGAGCCATAAACTAGGATGTTGGGTGAAGAATCGGGTTTTCGACGGGCGGGTAAGCCCGTTCGGGCCGGCGGCTGGAGACCCCGCCGGGAATCCTTTGCGGAGTTATTCCTCATGAGCACCCAGAACAATCCTGACCTCCTCGCCGCCATCCCTGCCGAAGCGCGTCCGGAACTGCGCCGCCATATCTTCGACGCCTACCGCAGCCCCGAGCCGCAATGCGTGCCGCCGCTCGTCGAGGCCGCGCGCGTCGACGCGGTCATGCAGCGGCGCATCCATGACCTCGCGCGCCAACTCGTCGTCGGCCTGCGCTCGAAGCGCGCCCGTTCGAGCGGCGTCGATGCGCTGATGAAGGAATTCTCGCTGTCGAGCCAGGAAGGCGTCGCGCTGATGTGCCTGGCCGAGGCGCTGCTGCGCGTGCCCGACAAGGCCACGGCCGACCGTCTGATCCGCGACAAGCTGTCGCGCGGCGACTGGCGTGCCCACCTCGGCCAGAGTCCGTCGCTGTTCGTGAATGCGGCGACCTGGGGGCTGCTGATCACCGGGCGGCTGGTCGCGACGCGCAGCGAGGAGGGGCTCGCGAGTGCGCTGTCCAAGCTGCTGACGCGCGGCGGCGAACCGCTGATCCGCAAGGGCATGGACCTGGCGATGCGCCTGCTGGGCGAGCAGTTCGTGACCGGACGCACGATCGAGGAAGCGCTGGAGCGCGGCGCAGAGCGCGAGACGCGCGGCTACCGCTATTCCTTCGACATGCTCGGCGAGGCGGCGATGACCGCGGCCGATGCGCAGCGCTACTACGACGACTACGAGCACGCGATCCACGCGATCGGCAACGGCTCCGCCAAGCGCGGCGTGGTCGACGGCAACGGCATCTCGGTGAAGCTCTCGGCGCTGCATCCGCGCTACAACTGGGCGCAGCGCGAGCGCGTGCTGGACGAACTGCTGCCGAAACTCAAGCAGCTGTGCGAACTGGCGCGCGGTTACGACATCGGCCTCAACATCGACGCCGAGGAGGCTGACCGGCTGGACATCTCGCTGGACCTGCTCGAAGCGCTGGTCGAGGACAAGGACCTCGCCGGCTGGGAAGGCATCGGCTTCGTCGTGCAGGCCTACCAGAAGCGTGCCCCCCTAGTGATCGACTGGATCGTCGATCTGGCGCGGCGCAATCAGCGCCGCCTGATGGTGCGCCTCGTGAAAGGCGCCTATTGGGACGCCGAGATCAAGCGTGCGCAGATCGACGGCCTGGAGGGCTATCCGGTGTATACGCGCAAGGTCTACACCGACGTGTGCTACCTCGCGTGTGCGAAGCGGCTGCTGGCCGCGCGCGATGTGATCTATCCGCAGTTCGCGACCCACAACGCGCACTCGATGGCATCCATCATGCACATGGCAGAGGGTGACTACCGCAACGGCGAGTACGAGTTCCAGTGCCTGCACGGCATGGGCGAGCCGCTGTACGACCAGATCGTCGGCGACCCGGCGCTGCGCCGCATGGTGCGCATCTACGCGCCGGTGGGCAGCCACGAGACGCTGCTTGCCTACCTCGTCCGTCGCCTGCTCGAGAATGGCGCCAACACCAGCTTCGTGAATCTGATCGTGGACGAGAACGTGCCGGTCGAGGAACTCGTGCGCGACCCGGTCGCGCTCGCCGAGCCGCTCGCCGGCTCGCCGCATCCGCGCATCCCGCTGCCCAAGGATCTGTACGGCCAGGGGCGGCGCAATTCGCAGGGCTTCGACCTGTCGAGCGAGCCCGTGCGTTCCGCGATCGCCGCCGCACTGGCGCACAGCCGCCGGCAGCGCCATTCGGCCGGGCCGATGGTGGCCGGTCTCGTCATCGAAGGGTCGCCGCAGCCGGTGCGCAATCCCGCCGATCTCGAGGATGTCGTCGGGGAAGTCATCGAAGCCGATCTGGCCGAAGTCGAGGCGGCGCTGCGTGCCGCCGAGGCGGCCGCGCACGACTGGGCGGCGCGTCTGCCGGTGCAGCGTGCCGAGTGCCTCGAACGCACCGCGGATCTCCTCGAACGCGACGGGGCGGCGCTGATTGCGCTGGCGGTGCGCGAAGCCGGCAAGTCGTGGTCGAACGCGATCGCCGAACTGCGCGAGGCGGTGGACTTCTGCCGCTACTACGCGCAGCAGGCGCGCGAACTGGACAACGCCCAGCACCTGCCGCTGGGCCCGGTGCTGTGCATCAGCCCGTGGAACTTCCCGCTGGCGATCTTCGCCGGGCAGGTTGCCGCGGCGCTCGGCGCCGGCAACCCGGTGCTGGCGAAGCCGGCCGAGCAGACGCCGCTGATCGCCGCGTGGGCGGTGCGCCTGTTCCGCGAGGCGGGCGTCCCGGATGCGGTCGTGCAGCTGCTGCCCGGCCGTGGCGAGGTTGTCGGGGCGGCGCTGGTGCGCGATGCGCGCGTGCGCGGGGTGATGTTCACCGGTTCGACCGAGGTCGCGATGATCATCAACCGCACGCTCGCCGCGCGCGGCGGCGACGTGCCGCTGATCGCCGAGACCGGCGGCCAGAACGCGATGATCGTCGATTCGACGGCGTTGCCCGAGCAGGTCGTCGGCGACGTGATCGCGTCGAGCTTCGATTCGGCCGGCCAGCGCTGTTCGGCGCTGCGCGTGCTGTGCCTGCAGGAGGACATCGCCGACCGCGTGATCGAGATGATCGAGGGCGCCACGCGCGAGCTGACGGTCGGCAACACCGCCGACGTGCGTGCGGACATCGGCCCGGTGATCGACGCCGAGGCGCAGGCCGGGCTGCTCGCGCACATCGCGGCGATGCGCAAGGACGGCGCGAAGGTGTTCCAGCTGCCGCTGCCCGGGGCGTGCGCGAAGGGCACCTTCGTGCCGCCGACGATGATCGAGATCCGTTCGCTGTCGCAGTTGAAACGCGAGGTCTTCGGCCCGGTGCTGCACGTGCTGCGCTTCCCGGCGCACGAGCTGATGCGCGTCGTCGACGAGGTGAACGCGACCGGCTATGGCCTGACGCTGGGCATCCATTCGCGCATCGACGAGACCATCAACGACGTCGTCGCGCGTGCCCATGTCGGCAACATCTACGTCAATCGCAACATGATCGGCGCGGTCGTCGGCGTGCAGCCCTTCGGCGGCGAAGGCCGCTCGGGCACGGGGCCGAAGGCGGGCGGGCCGCTGTACCTGCATCGCCTGTTGCGCCGTAGCCCGGGCGCGGAGTTCGTGACGGCGGCCGCGGTGCCCGAGCTCTTCGAGCGCTTCGCCGCGTGGGTGGACGAGGCGGGACGCGCGCTCGTCGAGGGCGACGACACGATGGCGCTGCGCCTGCGCGCCGAGGCCTACCGCCGCCATCATCTCGCGCATCTGCGGCTCGCGCTGCCCGGACCGACCGGCGAGGACAACAGCCTGAGCTTCAGGCCGCGCGGTACGGTCGCGGCGGTGGCGGGGTCGATGGCGGGCTACTTCCACCAGCTGATGGCGGCGCTCGCGACCGGCAACAGCCTCGTGTTGGGCGACGATGCGCTCGCGCGCAAGTTCCTCGCGGCACTGCCGGCCGAGATCGCCCGCTGCGTGCGCATCGACGCGCAGTGGTTCGACGGCGAGTTCGGGGCGCTGCTGTTCGAGGGCGAGGAGGGGGCCGCGGACGAATGGCGCGTGCGCCTCGCGCGCCGCGACGGCCCGATCCTGCCGCTGGTGCGTCCGCAACCCGAGTACGACCTCGGCCGGCTGGTGGCCGAGCGCACGTTGAGCATCAACACTGCGGCGGCCGGCGGCAATGCGAGCCTGATGGCGATGGGCAACTGAGCGTAACGGCGCCCGTTCGGGACGCCGTTGCGTGGTCGTGGCCGGTACAATCCGGCCATGACCGTCCGTCGTGTCCGAGCGTCCGGCGTGCGCGCGTTCGTGGCGCTGTGCCTTGCCGTGCTGCCGCCACTCGCCGCCGCGCAGCAGCCCCTGCACGTGCAGCTCGATGCGCCCCCGAGCGTACGCCCGCTGCTCGAACGGCACCTGCGCATCCTCAACCGCAGCGATCAGACGTTGCCCGCCGAGCGCGCCGACCGCATCGCGCTCGCACGCCGTGCGCGACGCGAGGCGGCCGAACTGCTCGCGACCGAGGGCTATTTTTCGCCCGAAGTGCGGCTGGAACGTGAGGATGAGGACGACTGGGAGCTCACCGTCGTGCCGGGCACGCCGGCGAAGATCGTCGCGGTCGACGTGCAGTTCGAAGGTGCGCTGGCGGGCGAAGGCGAGGCACTCGCGGCGCGGCGTGCGCAGCTCCGCACTGCCTGGTCGCTCGCCGCCGGACAGGTGTTCCGCCAGTCGGCCTGGGATGACGCCAAGCGGCGTCTGCTCGACGAGGTCGCATCGCGCGACTACGCGACGGCGCGGATCGCCGACAGCCGCGCCGAGGTCGATCCCGACGCGGCGACCGTGCGTCTGGCGGTGACCGTCGATTCCGGGCCGCCCTTCTTCCTCGGACCCATCGAGGTGTCCGGGCTGAAGAATCTTCCGCCCGATCTCGTCGAGCGTTTCAGCCGGCTGCAGCCGGGGCGCCCGTTCAATCAGGACGAGCTGCTGGCGCTGCAGGGCACCCTGCAGAACGTGCCGCAGTTCGCGTCCGTGGTCGTCGACATCGAGCGCGACCCGGCGCTGGCGGCGGCGGTGCCGGTGCGCGTGCAGGTTTCCGAAGCACGCTCGCGCCAGCTCGGCTTCGGCGCCGGTTATTCGAGCAATACCGGCTTCCGTGGCGAGATCAGCTGGCGCGACATGAACCTGTTCGGCCGCGGCTGGGAGCTTGCCAGCGCCCTGCGCGTGGAGCAGCTGCGCCAGTCGCTGTTTGCCGACGTGTTCCTGCCGCCCGCGCCGGAGGGCCATCGCGACAGCGTCGGCGCCGCCGCCGAGCGCAGCACCGTCGAGGGACTCACGCTGACGACGCAGGCAGTCGGGGTGGCGCGAACGAACACCCGTGCGATCGCCGGCGGCACCACCATAGACACGCGGCTCGCGCTGCGCATGCAGCAGGAGGAGCGCAAGCTCGACGGCGGCGATACGACCCGGCGCAAGGCGCTGACGCTGAACTGGTCATGGACGCGCCGCGCGGTCGATGACGCGCTCGATCCGCGCCGCGGCGACGTGCTGCAGCTCGAGATCGGCGGCGGCTCGCGCGCGCTGCTGTCGGACCAGAACTTCGTGCGCCTGTATGGCCGCTACGTGCGCTATGTGCCGGTGGTCGAGCGCGACGTGCTGATCCTGCGCGCGGAGGGCGGCGCGACACTGGCGAAGAGCCGCGACGGCGTGCCGCAGGACTTCCTTTTCCGCACCGGCGGCACCCAGAGCGTGCGCGGCTATGCGTACCAGAGTCTCGGCGTGGAGGAGGCGGATGCGATCGTCGGCGGGCGCTACCTCGCGACCGCGAGCGCCGAGTACGTGCATTGGTTCCGGCCGCAGTGGGGCGCGGCGGCCTTCGTCGATATGGGCGATGCGGCGGACGACCGCGACATTTTCGAGCTGAAGAAGGGCTACGGCGTCGGCGCGCGCTGGAAGAGCCCCGCCGGCCCGCTCGCCCTCGACCTTGCGTGGGGGCAGGCGGAGCGGCGCCTGCGCCTGCATTTCGGCATCGCGATCGCGTTCTGACCGCGAAGCGGGCGCGGGCTCACTCCGCGTTGCGGGCCTGCACCCAGGGCACGAAATCCGCCGCGGGCATCGCCCGGGCGTACAGGAATCCCTGCGCGGTGTCGCAGCCCATGCGCCGCAGTTCGTCCGCGGTGGGCTGGTCCTCGACCCCTTCGGCCACCACGCGCATGCCGAAACCGTGCGCGAGCGCCTGCACCGTCGCGACGATCGCGTGATCGCGGCTCGAGCGCAGCATGTCGCGCACGAAGAGCTGGTCGATCTTGAGTTCGCTGACGGGGAGGTCGCGCATGTAGGCGAACGAAGAAAACCCCGTGCCGAAGTCGTCGAGCGACACGCCGCAGCCGAGCGCGCGCAGGGCCTGGATCACGCGGCCGGCGCGATCGCGATCCGAGATCAGCGCGCCTTCGGTGACTTCCAGCACCAGGCGGGCGGGGGGCACGCGCCAGGTTGCGAGGGTCTGTGCGACCAGTTGGGGCAGTTCCTCATCGTGCAGGTCTTCGGCGACGAGATTGAGCGACACCGGGATTTCGAGCCCCTGCGCATCGAGTTCGGACAGCATGCGCACCGCCTGGCCGAGGAGCCAGCGCGACAGCTCCGGCATCAGTCCCAGGCGGCCGGCGATGTCGATGATCTGCTGCGGCGACACCCACTCGCCGTCCACGCGCTGCCAGCGCAACAAGGCCTCGGCGCCGGCGCAGTGGCCGTTGTCGAGCCTGATCTGCGGCTGCAGCCACAGCTGGAACGGCGGATGGGTGATCGTGCGCGCGATGTCGCGCTCGAGGTCGATCTCGTGTTCCATGCGCGCGATCATGTCGGTATGGAAGCACACCACCGGTACCCCCGCACGGATCGCGCGGAGCAGCGCAGCGCGTGCCGCGTGCTCCAGGTCGTGTGCCGTGTCGCCGTCACCGGGGGCGCATGCCGTGCCGGCGTGAATCGATCCGCGCAACTGCGGCGTGCCGTGTTCGCGCAGCTGTTCGCAGATCTCGATCAGCCTGCGCGCGGCGAGCTGGACCTGGCCGGTGCTCTTCAGGTCGGGCATGATCAGCGCCCATTCCTGGTCCGCGATCGAGCACAGCATGTCGCCGGGGCGCAGCGCGCTGCTCATGGCGTCGCTGAGCTGCCTGCGCAGCCGGTCGCGCTGCGCGCTGAGCTGTTGCGGGCCGCCGCCGCCCCATGCGAGATGCAGCAATACGAGGCCGACCGGCTTGTGCTCGGCACTGTTCATCCGGCGCTCGAGCGTGTGCACGAACTGCGCGCGCGTGGGCAGCCCGGTCAACGGATCGACGCCTTCGCCCGCCGCAAGGCGCAGATCGAGGCGTTCGAACGATGCGCTTGCAAGCATCGCCTGCACCGCCTGGGTGAGTTTCGCCGTCGCCATCAGGATGTCGCATTCCGCATTGCCGGGCGGGCGCCCGTCGGCATGCAGCGTGGCGTGCACGGCTTCGAGCAGGCGCGTGCAGGCGGCCGCAGGCAAGGTCGGCGAACTGCCGTGCTGCTGGCAGTCCAGCCACGTCGCGGCGAGCGACTCGAGCCACGCGTTCGTGCCCCACTGCGACCGCTCGAGCAGTCGCGCATACAGCACCGTGTCGCTGGGTGCGGGCGGCCGCGCGCCGCCATGGCGTTCGAGGCATGCGGCAAAGGCGGCGTCGAGCGCGTCGTCGGGGACGGTCAGCGCGAACGCCCGCAGGGCCGCTGCGTCGGCCGCGGAATAACCGACCGCGGCGAGCATTTCGGCCGCGCGGCCCGGGGGAGCGTGCAGGGTCGTGTTCAGGATAGGTAGAACTCCGACGGGTCGATGCCATGGGCGCCGGTGGGCAGTGCGCGCAGGATCCGGTACGGTTCGCCAGCCGGTGTCAGGGGCGAGTAGAGCAGATCCAGCGTCGGCGGGTGATGGTTCGGCGTCTTGTCGGCGCACAGCAGCACCAGCACCCGCGGCTGCATGCGCCGGACGCGGTTCTGTGCGATCACGACGGCGATTTCGCCGGAATTGAGTTCGACCAGCGTTCCGGCGGGATACAGGCCGATGCACTGGATGAAGCCGTCGACGACATTGGCCGAGAACTTGACGTCGCGCTGCCGGATCAGCGCTTCGAGTGCACGCTGGGTGCTCAGCGGCTCGTCATAGGCGCGCTTGCTCGTCATCGCGCAGAAGGTGTCGACGAGGCCGGCCATCTCGGCGCGCAGGCCGATGGCTCCGTTGCTCAGTCCGGCAGGGTAGCCCGAGCCGTCGAGGCGTTCGTGGTGGCGGCTGACGATGTCGACCAGGCCCGGCATGGGATGGGGATCCTGCAGGATGATCTGCGTCGAGTACTCGACGTGCGCCTTGGCGATCTCCATTTCGATCCGGCTCAGGCGGCCTGCCTTCTGCAGCACGCGCTCGGGCAGGCGGATCTTGCCGATGTCCTGCATCATGCCGGCGACGCCCAGCACGGTCGCGCCGTCCTCGGAAAAGCCCATGCTGTGAGCGAACACCATCAGGTGCACGGTGACGTCGAGCGCGTGGTGGTAGCTGTAGCGATCGTACTTCTTGAGCCGGATCAGCCACAGCAGTGCGTCGGGGTTGCGCTTGACGCTTTGCAGCATGTCGTCGACGCATTCCGTCACCTGGGTGATGTCCGGCTTGCGGTTCTCGCGCACGTCCGCGATGACTTGTTCGAACACCGCTTCGGTCTGGGCAATGAGGGGAGATGCGCGGACCAGTTCGCGCTCGACGGAGTGGGTTTCAGGCCGATTCGCGACTGCTTCGCCCGCGAGCCGGCGCGCTGCGGCGGCGTCGAGGCCGCCCTTGCGCACGAGTGCGAGTGCTTCCAGGAAACTCAACGGGTTGCCGCCGGCGCCCGGCCCGGCAGCCGTCACCGCCTGGCGCCGTGCCGCGCGGCCCGGGTGCGGCGCGCTGGCGTCGTCCTGCGCGGCGGCGTAGTGCTCCCCGACCGAGCGGCTGCGGTCGATGAAGATGAAGCGGCAACATTCGCGCAGCTGCTCGAGGGTCCTGTCGTCGTCGATCAGGAAGCCCTGCAGCAGGAAGGGGGTGCCGATCCACGGGCGGTCGAGCTCGACGACGAACATGCCGATACGCGCGTCGGTCGCCGCGATCAGCTCCCTCCGCCCGTCCGACTTGTCGTCAGCGTCCGGTCTGCCCGGTCTCGTTCCGCCGCCCTTGCCCATATCCTGTCATGATGAGAATGCCCGACGACTAGGATTGTGCACCCAATCGGCGACAAAATCTTCAGGCGGAATCGGCGGCCCGAAAAGATATCCCTGCAGGACGTCCGATTCCTGATGGGCGAGGAAGCGCGACTGTACCTCGGTTTCGACCCCCTCGGCGACCACGCGCAGGCCCAGCGCGCGGGCCATGCGGATGGCCGCGACGACCAGGGCGCAGTCCTCGGCGTCGTCGGAGAGGTCGCGGATGAAGCTGCGGTCGATCTTGATCGTGTGGAAGGGGAAGGCGCGCAGGTAGCTCAGCGACGAGTAGCCGGTGCCGAAGTCGTCGAGGGCGACCGTGACGCCGATCGCCTCGAGTGCCAGCATCGCCTC
Source organism: Aromatoleum tolulyticum (assembly GCF_900156155.1). Classification (GTDB taxonomy): domain Bacteria; phylum Pseudomonadota; class Gammaproteobacteria; order Burkholderiales; family Rhodocyclaceae; genus Aromatoleum; species Aromatoleum tolulyticum. The sequence continues at coordinate 212,328 of NZ_FTMD01000004.1, read as the reverse complement.
GCGCACTTCGCCCGGATTGCGGATCAACAGTCCTTCGGTGACCTCGATCTCGAGCTGGTTGCGCGGAATCGCATGGCGCTCGACGCAGGCCCGGATGGTGTCGACGAGGCCGGGCGTGGCGAACTGGCGCGGCGACACGTTCACCGCGATCACGAAGTCGCCGCCGCAGGCCTCGCGCCAGCATGCCGCATGGCCACAGGCCTGATCCAGCACCCAGCTGCCGATGCTCACGATCAGCCCGCTCTGTTCGGCGATGGGGATGAAACGGTCCGGCGGCACACGCCCGAGTACCGGGTGCGTCCAGCGCAGCAGCGCCTCGGCGCCGACCAGCCGGCCGTCGCGCGCCGCGACCAGCGGCTGGAAATGCACCTGCAGTTCCCCGCGATCCAGCGCACCGCGCAGCTCGCGCTCGATCTCCATGCGCGCGACGGAGTCGTCGTGGATCTTCTGGTTGAAGAAGCGGAAGGTGTTGCGGCCCGCATCCTTCGCTTCGTACATCGCCAGGTCGGCATTGCGCAGCAGCACGGACGGGGCGTTGCCATCATCGGGGAAGAGCGATACGCCGATGCTGGGCGAGGCCGTGAACTCGCGCCCCTCGATCTGGAAGGGGGGCGTGAAGGCCTGGATGATCTTGGTGGCGACCGCGTCGGCATCGCTCGCCTGCGCGACACCGAGGATGATGAGGAATTCGTCGCCGCCCAGGCGCGCGACGGTATCCTCCGCACGGATCACCGAGCGCAGCCGCACGGACGCCTGGCACAGCAGCTCGTCGCCGGCGACGTGGCCGATCGTGTCGTTGATCTGCTTGAAGTTGTCGAGGTCGATGAACATCACGGCGCACATCGTGCCTTCGCGCGCCGCGCGCCCGGTGGCCTGCTGCAGGCGGTCGAGCGCCAGCGTGCGGTTCGGCAGTGCCGTGAGGCTGTCGTAATACGCCTGATAGGCGACCTTCTCCTCCTGGGTGCGCCGCTCGGTGATGTCCTCGCGCATCAGCAGGAGGTGCTCGGGCCGCCCCTGCTCGGTGCGCATCGCGACCAGGCGCAGGTGCTCCCAGTATTCGCTGCCGTCGGGGCGACAGCTGCGGCGTTCGCCGTCCCAGTCCTCGCAGGCCAGCAGGGCCGCGCGGAATTCCGCGTCGACTTCCCGGCTGCGTTCGGGATCGGCCGCCTCCGGCAGCGAACTCGCAAGCTGGGTGTCGGCCGGACGGCCGGTGACGCGCACGTAGGCGGCATTCGCATATTCCACGCGCCGGTCCGCGCTCGCGATCAGCACCCCGATGGGGTTCTGTTCGACGGCCTGCGACAGCATCCACAGCCGCGCGTTGGCCGTCGCCAGCGCCTGCGTGCGCTGCGCGACGCGATCCTCGAGCTCCTCCTGGGCGGCGCGCAGGCTGTGTTCGCGCGAGACGACGATCTCCTGCATCGCGTTGAACGCCTGGCCCAGGTCGCTGATCTCGTCGTCGCCGGAGATGGCGATCGGCTCGCGCTCCTCGCCCGCGGCAAGCCGGGTCGCGGCATCGCGCACCGTGCGCAGCCGGCGCGAGAGCGAGCGCGCGAAAACGACCAGCCCCGCAGCGAGGAACAGGAAGCCGCCCAGCGACAGCATGAGGAAGAAGCGCTGCTGCCGCTGCTGCTCTTCGCGCGCCTGCCGGTAGGCTTCGGTTGCGGCCTGCTCGGTCGCGCTGACCAGTTCGCGCAGGATCGACGATATCGCCGCGTGCGCGGTGCGCGTGCGCGTGCTGGTGATCGCTTCCGCCGCTGCGAGATCCATCTTTCCCGCGAGCTGGATGACTTCCTGCAGGTCGCCGCGGTAGTTGGCCCAGTGTTTTTCCAGCCGCCGCGCGTCGTCCGGGCGCGTGGACGCGAGCGCGACGAGGAAAGGCGCCAGCTCCGCGGTCATCGCCTCGATCTCGACCTGCATGCGCTCGGCGTATTGCGGGAGCGCGAACACGTCGCGCACCGTGGGCAGTTCGAGCTCCAGCGTGCGCAGCTCGTTGCTGCGCGTCTGCAGGCGATGGGTTGCGGCGAGCGGCTGCACCTGGCGGATGACGGTATTCTCGAGCCGCTGCTTCGCATCGTCGAGCACGCGGTTGCCGATCACCAGGATTGCCGCGACGAGCAGCCCCCCGAGCGCGAACATTATGGACAGCCGCACCAGCAGCGACTGGCGGAAGGGGCTCCGCCGGGCCGGCGCGGCGACAGCCGGGGAGGGGGCGTGCGGCAGGTTCATTTGCGGTTACCGAACTGGCGGCGGAACTCCGCCCACTGCCGGATCTGCTCGGCCCGGCCGAGCTTGTCCGTGATCTGTTCCCACTCGCTGCTCGTGCGGTTCATCGCTTCCTGCGCCCCGATCTCGCCGCGGGCGGCGGCAGTCAGGTTGCGGTCGAGCGCGGCGAGATACTGCGCGTCGCCGCGCAGTCCGGTGCCGGCCGGCTGCGTCACGGCCCATTCCCCGCTGAAGGTCTCGAGCGCTTCCGGCGTGTAGATCTTGCGGATGCGTGCGTCGCGCAGGTGGTTCCAGCGATACGGGTCGGCAAATCCGCCCGCCACGCCGATCGAGCGCGTCGATACGTCGGGGTCGGTCAGCCACATCGCGTACAGGAAGGCGAGGCGCGCATTGCGTGCCGACTTCGGAATCACGAGGTTGTTGCCGTAGATCAGCGTGTTGTGGCGCACGGTGCGGTTGTCCACGCGGCCGCCCGGCAAGGGGACGGCGGCGAATTTGCCGCGCACCGCAGAGCCTTCGGTGTTGAACATGCGCGCGGCGGCGATGGTGTTCATCGTCGCGAAGGCCTTGCCCTGGGCAAAAAGCGGCAGGGTGAAGTTGTAGTTCCGGCCGGCGTCGGTGATTCCCGGCGGCGAGTACTTCACCAGCGCAATGTAGTTTTCGGTTGCGGCGATGGCGCCGGGCATGTCGAGGCGCGGCCGCATCTGCTCGTCGAACAGCTCCGCGTGCGGCGCGGCGGACGACAGGAAGCGTGGCATCCAGAACATCCAGGCGCCTTCCTCGTCGCGCTCCTCGGCCGCTCCGTAAAGGCCCTGCGCCGGACGGTGGAAGAAGCGCACCAGGTCCTCGTACTCCGCCCAGGTCTTCGGCGCCGCGAGCGCACGCCCGTAGGTCTTGCGGAACGCCGCCTGCTCCTGCGCGTTTTCCATCAGGTCGCGGCGCAGGTACAGCAGCACCACGTCGCCGTCGGCCGGAATGGCGACGGTGCGCTCGCCCACCTTCGACTGCAGTTCCGGACGGATGTACCCGTCGCTGTCGTTGTCGTCGAAGCGATAGCCGTATTCGGCCATGAACGGCCCGATATCGGTGATCAGCCCGTCCGCCAGCAGATCCGGATACTCGTGGTTGCGTGCCACGGCGATGTCGATGTCGGGCGTGCCGCGCAGCGTCTCCCTGATCGGCTGCTGCGGCACGATATGGACGTCGAGCACGATGCCGGTCAGGTTTTCCCATTCCTTCTGCAGCGCCAGATCGGTGCCGAGGAAGGCATTGACGTTGCCCTGCTTGAATCCGAGGGTGAGTCGGGAGCCCGCTGGGACCTGGCCCGAGGCGATCAGCTTGCGCGCCGCGGCCACCGCCTTGTAGGCCTGCTCGCCGGCCCGTGCATCGGGGGCGACGAGCGCTCCGGCGGCGCACAGGGCGGCCGCGAGCAGCGGAACAAGGAATCTTCTTGAAGGCATCGCAGCTTGCATCCGTTCGTGTAGCTATAACCTAAGACGTAGTCGCGCTATTGTCACACAAAGTTACCATTTCCATGTCGTAGGGATGGCTGCGACCGGCTCGGCGGCCCCCCGAGGCGCGGGTGATCGGCGGTGCCCATATGATCCTGCGCGCCCCGACTGGTGCCCGACCGGTCCGATGGGCGACGCGCGGACCCGATCGGATACACTCCCGTACTTGCCGCCTGCGCGCGCCGTGTCACTTCGGCGCCGCCGCCGGCGACCGTTCAACCCGACCGATCATCGCGGAGCCGTTTGCCCATGTTCGAACACATCGACGCCTATCCCGGCGACCCCATCCTCACCCTCGTCGAAACCTTCATGCAGGATACGCGCGCGCAGAAGGTCAATCTCGGCATCGGCCTGTACTACGACGAGGAAGGCCGCATCCCGCTGCTCGGCTCCGTGCGCAAGGCCGAGGTTGCGCTCGCCGCGACCCCGCTGCCGCGCTCCTACCTGCCGATGGAAGGCGCGGCCGACTATCGCGCCGCCGTGCAGCGCCTGCTGTTCGGCCCGGAACACGCCGCGCTCAAGGCCGGGCGTATCGCCACGATCCAGACCATCGGCGGTTCGGGTGCGCTCAAGGTCGGCGCCGACCTGCTGAAGCGCTATTTCCCCGCCAGCGAGGTGTGGGTCAGCGACCCGACCTGGGACAACCACCGTTCGATCTTCGAGGGCGCCGGCATTGCCGTGCATGACTACCCCTATTACGACGCGGCCACCGGCGGCGTGCGCTTCGCCGACATGCTCGCGACGCTGAAGACCCTGCCGGCGCGCGCGATCGTGCTGCTGCACCCATGCTGCCACAATCCGACCGGCGTCGACCTGTCGCAGGAGCAGTGGCGCGAAGTCATCGCCGTCGCGAAGGAGCGCAATCTCATCCCCTTCCTCGACATCGCCTACCAGGGCTTCGGCGACAGCTTGGACGATGACGCCTTCGCCATCCGCGCGCTCGCGGATGCGGGCGTGAGCTTCCTCGTCAGCAACTCCTTCTCGAAGAACCTCTCGTTCTACGGCGAGCGCTGCGGCGGCCTCTCCATCGTGTGCAAGGACGCCGAGGAAGCTTCGCGCGTGCTCGGGCAGATGAAATTCACCGTGCGCCGCAACTACTCCAGCCCCCCGTTCCACGGCGGACGCGTCACCGCGATGGTGATGGACGACCCGGCGCTGTACGGCGAATGGACCGGCGAGGTCGACGCGATGCGCGACCGCATCCGTGCGATGCGCCGCAAGCTCCACGAAGTGATCAGCGCGCGCGTGCCCGGGCGCGACTTCAGCTACTTCATCAAGCAGCGCGGCATGTTCAGCTACACCGGCCTGAGCCCCGCGCAGGTCGACCGTCTGCGCGAGGAATTCGCCGTGTATCTCGTGCGCTCCGGCCGCATGTGCGTCGCCGGCCTCAACACCCGCAACGTCGAGTACGTCGCCGAAGCGATGGCTGCGGTCCTCAAGGACTGAGGTCGCGCCGCCTCTCCCCCGGTCCGCCGGGGGAGGGTGGCCGGGCAGTCTCTGCCGGCCCCATCGCCGCGGGACGCCCCTTGTGCGGGCGTTCACAGCACCCCGTCGGCGCGCAGGCGCGCGATCTCCCCGTCGGTCAGGCCGAGCGCTGCGCTCAGGATCTCGTCCGTATGCTCGCCGAGCGCCGGCGGCGGAAGGCGGTAATCGGGCGGCGTCGCCGACAGTTTCATCGGGTTCGCCACCAGCGGCACCGTGCCGGCGAGCGGGTGCGGAACCGTCACCTGCAGGCCGCGAGCAAGCACCTGCGGATCGGCGAAGACGTCGGCCAGCGTATTGATCGGGCCGCAGGGCACGGCCAGGGATTCCAGCGCCGCGATCCACTCCGCCGTGCTGCGCAGCACCGTGAGCTGCTTCAGCAGCGGGATCAGCGTGGCGCGGTGCCTGACCCGTTCCGCGTTGGTCGCAAAACGCGGGTCGCCGGCCAGTTCCGGGCGGCCCGCTTCGGCGCAGAAGCGCGCGAACTGCCCGTCGTTGCCGATCGCCAGGATCATGTAGCCGTCGGCGGTGGGAAAGTCCTGGTACGGCACGATGTTGGGATGCGCATTGCCCAGCCTTGAGGGCGAGCGGCCGGTGGCGAGATAGTTGGCCGCCTGGTTGGCGAGGCAGGCGACCTGCACGTCGAGCAGGGCGAGGTCGATGTACTGGCCTTCGCCGCTGCGCTCGCGCCACGCCAAGGCGGCGAGGATCGCGTTCGCGGCGTACAGCCCGGTTAGGATGTCGGTCAGCGCCACCCCGGCCTTCATCGGCCCGCCGCCTTCCTCGCCGTCGGGGCGGCCGGTGATGCTCATCAGGCCGCCCAGGCCCTGGATCAGGAAGTCGTAGCCGGCGCGCGAGGCGTACGGGCCATCCTGGCCGAAGCCGGTCACGGAGCAATACACGAGGCGGGGATTGACCGCCTTGAGCGATGCGTAATCGAGCCCGTACTGTTCGAGGCCGCCGACCTTGAAGTTCTCCAGCACGACGTCAGCCCCTGCCGCGAGGCGCTTCACGAGTTCCTGGCCCTCGGCGCGGGTGATGTCGATCGTGACCGAACGCTTGTTGCGGTTGGCGCACAGGTAGTACGCAGCGACGTCCGTGTCGGCGCCGTGCTCGTCCTTCAGCCACGGCGGGCCCCAGCCGCGGGTGTCGTCGCCGGTGCCGGGGCGCTCGACCTTGATCACGTCGGCGCCCAGGTCGGCGAGCATCTGGCTGCACCACGGGCCTGCCAGGATGCGCGAAAGGTCCAGTACGCGGATATGCGAAAGTGCGCTTGCCATGGGGTCTCGACCTGCGGAAAGCCCCCGGCCCATGTTGCGGCCGGGTGGTGTCTTGTGAAAAACGTGAACTGCAGCATTAACAGCGCGGCATGCTTCGGTCGCGTGCCGGCGCTCGGGCCTTGCGGCCGTTCCTCCTGCCGTGCGTTGCGTCGAGGATTGGCCCGAGCTTGATGCTATGCAACGCGGCGATCGGGTGCAAACGACATCTGCGCAGGGATTTGTGCGTTCTTGTCACTTCGAGCAGGGTACGGCGATCGGATCGTGTCCTCGCCTGCAGGGCGCCCGCGCGCACGGCATGCCCGTGCCTTGGGCGCTCCTTCGGTTTGTTGACATTGTTTGAATTCAGAATACACTAAGTCGTGCGTGAGCGAATTCCGAATTCAATGTGACGAGCGCAGAAGGGAGCGCCTGCGCAAACCGATTGCGACTCGAGCCGGCAAGGAGCACCGGCCGGGCACCGATACCCAAATGGAGGAGACACCATGGCAAACATCACCCGCAGACAATTCCTGACGGTCGCCGCACTCGCAGGGGCGACGGCGGTGAGTCGTAGCGCTTTCGCCCAGGCCGCCGCGGGCAAGCCGGCGGAATTCAAGCTGAAGCTCGGGACCGACCTGCCGGTGACCCACTCGGTCAATGTCCGCTTGAAAGAAGCCATCGATGCGATCGCCGCGGAAACGAACGGCCGCGTGGCGATCCAGCTGTTCCCCAACAACCAGCTCGGCAGCGACTCGGACATGATGTCGCAGATCCGTGCCGGCGCGCTGGAGCTGGCGACCTTCCCGGGTACCGTGATGTCGACGCTGATTCCGGCGACGTCCATCACCGGCGTGGGGTTCGCGTTCGGCAACTACAAGGAGGTCTGGTCGGCGATGGACGGCGAGGTCGGCAACCACATTCGCCGTTCGATCGAGAAGGTGAACCTGGTGCCGTTCGATACGGTGTGGGACAACGGTTTCCGCCAGATCACCAGCAGCACGCGTCCGATCCGCACGCCCGAGGATCTGCGCAACTTCAAGATCCGCGTGCCGGTCGTGCCGCTGTGGGTGTCGATGTTCAAGGCGATCGATGCGGCGCCGGTCAGCCTGCCGCTGAGCGAGGCCTATCAGGCCCTGCAGACCAAGGTTGCCGACGGCCAGGAGAACCCGCTCGCGCTGATCGATTCGGCGAAGTTCTTCGAGGTGCAGAAGTACTGCTCGCTGACCAACCACGCGTGGGACGGCTTCTGGTTCATCGCCAACGCGCGCGTGTGGAAGTCCCTGCCGGCCGACGTGCAGCAGGTGATGACGAAGCACATCAACGCCGCCGCGCGCAAACAGCGTGACGATATCGCCCGCGCGAACATCGACCTGCAGAAGACGCTGGAAGCCAAGGGCCTGACCTTCAACCAGGTGGATACCGCTGCCTTCCGCCAGGTGTTGAGCAAGAACGGTTTCTATTCGCAGTGGCGCGAGAAGTTCGGCTCCGAGGCCTGGGCCCTGCTGCAGCAATACGCCGGCGATATCGCCTGATCCCGCGAGGCCGTCATGAACACGATCGCCCATTCGCTGGGCGCGGCCGAGGCCGCGCCCGGGACTGCACACGCCAGCACGAAGAGCCGCCGGCTGCAATTCGCGCATGCTGCCGACCGGGTCTTCGCCTCGGCCGTCGAGGCTCTGGCCGCGACCCTCATCGTCGTCGAGATCTGCATCCTCTTCGCCGGCGTGGTCTCGCGCTACTTCCTGCACTCGCCGCTCGTGTGGACCGACGAGGCCGCGTCGATCCTGTTCCTGTGGCTCGCGAGCCTGGGTGCGGTGGTGGCGTTCCGTCGCGGCGAGCACATGCGCATGACCGCGCTGGTCGCGAAGGCGGCGCCGCACATGCAGGCCTTCCTCGACACGATCGCGGTCGCGGCGGCGCTCGCGTTCCTGATGTTCATCCTCGGGCCGGCGTACGAGTACGCGGCCGAAGAGGTCTATATCACGACGCCTGCGCTGGAACTCTCCAACGCGTGGCGCGCCGCGGCGCTCCCGGTGGGGCTCGCGCTGATGTGCGTGATGGGGATCATCCGCTTGCTGCGCGTGGGCAACTGGCGTCTCGTCGCGTCCGCGCTGGCGACCGTTGCCGTGATCTGCGGCGCCTTCTATGCGCTGGGGCCGGTGCTGCGCGAACTGGGCAACGCGAACCTGCTGATCTTCTTTGTCGGCGTCACGGCGGCGACGGTGCTGATCGGGGTGCCGATCGCGGTGTCCTTCGGGCTGGCGACCTTCGGCTTCCTGGCGCTGACGACCCACATGCCGGTGATGGTGCTGGTGGGACGCATGGACGAAGGCATGTCGCACCTGATCCTGCTGTCGGTGCCGCTGTTCGTATTCCTCGGCCTGCTGATCGAGATGACCGGCATGGCGCGCGCGATGGTCGCCTTCCTCGCGAGCCTGCTGGGGCATGTGCGCGGCGGGCTGTCCTACGTGCTCCTCGGGGCGATGTACCTGGTGTCGGGCATATCGGGGTCGAAGGTCGCCGACATGGCGGCGGTCGCGCCGGTCCTGTTTCCCGAGATGAAGGAGCGTGGCGCCAAGTCCGGCGACCTCGTTGCGCTGCTGTCGGCAACGGGGGCGCAGACCGAGACGATCCCGCCGAGCCTGGTGCTGATCACGATCGGATCGGTGACCGGGGTGTCGATTGCGGCGCTGTTCACCGGCGGGCTGTTGCCGGGGCTGGTGCTGGGGGTCTCGCTGTGCTTCGTCGTGTGGCTGCGCTACCGCAAGGAGGACCTGTCGAAGGTGCGAAAGGCGAGCCGCCGCGAAATCGGGAAGGCCTTCGTGGTCGCGCTGCCGGCGATCGCGCTGCCGTTCGTGATCCGCGCGGCGGTGGTCGAAGGGGTCGCGACGGCGACGGAAGTGTCGACGCTGGGCATCGCCTATGCCCTGATCGTCGGCCTGCTGATGCATCGCGAGGCGAAGTGGGGGCGCCTGTTCCCGATGCTGGTGGAAACGGCGGCGCTGTCCGGCGCGATCCTGCTGATCATCGGCACCGCGACCGGCATGGCCTGGTCGCTGACGCAGTCGGGCTTCTCGACCAGCCTCGCGCAGGCGATGGCCTCGCTGCCCGGTGGCGCGCCGATGTTCCTCGCGGTGTCGATCGTCGCCTTCATCATCCTCGGCAGCGTGCTCGAGGGCATCCCGGCGATCGTGCTGTTCGGGCCGCTGCTGTTCCCGATCGCGCGCGAGATGGGCGTGCATGAGGTGCATTACGCGATGGTCGTGGTGCTCGCGATGGGCGTCGGCCTGTTCGCGCCGCCGTTCGGCGTCGGCTACTACGCGGCCTGCGCGATCGGCAAGGTCAAGCCCGAGGAGGGGGTACGGCCGATCGTGGGTTACGTGCTCGCGCTCCTCGCGGGTCTCGCGATCGTCGCCGCCGTGCCCTGGATCTCCACGGGACTGCTGTAACCCCCCGGCAAATCAATGCGCGAGCGGTGGCGGGTGACGGCGCCCGCCACCGCAGCCCGAAAACCTATCGAACGAACGCAAAGGAGCAGGTAATGGATTTCTCCCTAAGCCCGGCGCTGCAGGAACTGCAGTTGCGAGTGCGCCGATTCATCGCCGACGAGGTGATCCCGCTCGAGAACGATCCGCGCCAGACGGCACATGGTCCGACCGAGGATCTGCGCAACGAGCTGGTCGCGAAGGCCCGCGCCGCGGGACTGCTGACCCCGCACGCATCGCGCGAGATGGGGGGGCTGGGCCTGTCGCACGTCGAGAAGGCGGTGGTGTTCGAGGAGGCCGGTTATTCGACGCTGGGGCCGACCGCGCTGAACATCCACGCACCCGACGAAGGCAACATCCACCTGATGGAAGCGGTCGCGTCGGACGCGCAGAAGGATCGCTGGCTGCGTCCGCTGGTGCAGGGGAAGACGCGCTCGTGCTTCGCGATGACCGAGCCGCCGCCGGGGGCCGGCGCGGACCCGTCGATGCTCGCGACGACCGCGGTGCGCGACGGCGACGAATACGTCATCGACGGTGTGAAGTGGTTCATCACCGGCGCGGAAGGCGCGTCCTTCGCGATCATCATGGCGAAGATGGAGGACGGCTCGGCGACGATGTTCCTGTCCGACATGGACCGCCCCGGCATCGAGCACGTGCGCACGATGAACGCCCTGGACTCGTGCTTCACCGGCGGTCACGGCGTGCTGCGCTTCAACCAGCTGCGCGTGCCGGCGACCGACGTGCTGGGCGAGCTGGGCAAGGGCTTCCGCTACGCGCAGGTGCGCCTCGCGCCGGCGCGCCTGACGCACTGCATGCGCTGGCTCGGCCAGGCGCGCCGCGCGCACGACGTCGCGCTGGCACACGCGCGCAGCCGCCAGGCCTTCGGCCGCACGCTCGGCGAGCACGAGGGCGTGAGCTTCATGCTCGCCGACAACGAGATCGACCTGCAGACCGCGCGCCTGCACATCTGGCACACGGCGTGGCTGCTCGACCAGGGCGAGCGCTGCAACTTCGAATCGAGCCGGGCCAAGGTCGCGTGCTCCGAGGCCGAGTGGCGCGTCGTCGACCGCAGCGTGCAGATCCTCGGCGGGCAGGGCGTCACGCACGAAACCATCGTCGCGCGCATCTTTTCCGACATGCGCGCCTTCCGTGTCTATGACGGCCCGAGCGAAGTGCACCGCTTCAGCATGGGCAAGAAGATCGTCGCCGGCCGCGGGGATGCGAGCGTGAAGCCAGGGGAGCAGCGCTGATGGACAAGGACTATCTAGGCAACCTGTTATCGCTCGACGGCAAGGTCGCGCTGGTCACGGGCGCCTCCAGCGGCCTGGGGCGGCACTTCGCGGCAGTGCTTGCCCGCGCCGGCGCCGAAGTCGTGGTCACCGCGCGGCGCACCGACAAGCTGCGGGACCTGGTCGGCGAAATCGAAGCCGCGGGCGGACGTGCGCATGCGGTTGCGATGGATGTGACGGATGCGCCGAGCGTCACCGCCGCCTTCGACCGCGCGGCGGCTGTCGCCGGCGTGCCCGACATCGTCATCAACAACGCCGGGCAGACGATCACCAAGCCCCTGCTGCAGCAGACCGAGGCCGACTGGGACAACGTGATCGATCCCAACCTCAAGGGCTGCTGGCTGGTCGGGACCGAGGCGGCGCGGCGCATGGTCGATGCCGGCAAGGCCGGGAGCATCGTCAACATCGCCTCCATCCTCGCCGAGCGTGTCGGCGGTGGCGTCGCCCCCTACACGATCTCGAAGGCCGGCGTGCTGCAGGCGACCAGGGCGATGGCGCTCGAACTGGCGCGTCACGGCATCCGCGTCAACGCGCTGATGCCCGGCTACGTCATCACGGACCTGAATCGCGATTTCCTCACCAGCGAGGCGGGCGACAAGCTGCGCATGCGCATCCCGAGCCGGCGTTTCTGCGAACTCGCGGATCTCGACGGGCCCCTGCTGCTGCTCGCTTCAGGGGCGGGCGGGGCGATGTCGGGGGCGAGCGTAGCGGTCGACCGCGCTCATCTGGTGAGCGGACTTTGAGCAGGATGGAAGGACTCATGGAAGAAACTTCACGCAAGGCGGTCGAACGCTTCGTCGCGACCGCCGCCGGGGCCTCCTCGGTCGCGATCGTCGGAGCGAAGCTGTTGTCCGGCGGGGCGGTGCAGGAAAACTGGCTCGTCGATCTGGAGATCGAAGGCGGCCCCCGCGCCGGTCGTATCGAGTGCGTGCTGCGCTGCGACTCGCCGACGGCGGGGGTGGCGATCAGCCACGGGCGCGCACAGGAATTCGCGCTGCTGAAGACGGTGTTCGACGCCGGCGTGCGGGTGCCCGAGCCTTTGTGGTTGTGCGCGGACGCGGCGGTGATCGGCCGGCCCTTTTTCCTGATGCGGCGCATCGCCGGCACGGCCGCCGCGCACGTCCTCGTCAAGGACCGTCGCGTCGGCGGCGACCGGGTGCGGCTTGCCGAGCAACTCGGCCGCGAGCTTGCGCGCATCCACACGGTGCGCCCGCCGCATGCCGCGCTAGACTTCCTGCCGCAGTATGAAGAGTCCCCGGCGCTGCACCGCGTCGCGCAGCATCGCGCCTTCCTCGACGCGCACCATACGGCGTACCCGGCGCTGGAATGGGGCTTGCGCTGGCTCGAGCGCCACGCGCCGGCGCGCGGTCTCGTCACGCTGTGCCATGGCGACTACCGCACCGGCAACTACATGGTCGACGACCACGGCCTCACCGGCATTCTCGACTGGGAGTTCGCCAGCTGGAGCGATCCGCTCGAGGACCTCGGCTGGCTTTGCGCGAAATGCTGGCGCTTCGGCAACGCCGCGGACGAGGCCGGCGGGATCGGCGCGCGCGAGGACCTCTATCGCGGCTACGAAAGCGAATCCGGGCGCCGCGTCGATCCCGACGCGGTGCGGTATTGGGAGGTCATGGCGCACACCGGCTGGGCGGTGATTGCGATCCAGCAGGCGGAGCGCCACTGCTCCGGCGAGGAAAATTCGTTGATGCTGGCGCTGACCGGCCATATCGTCCCGGAACTGGAATGGGAAATCCTCAACATGACGGAGAACGACTGATGCGCGAACAACCGAAGGGCGACGCACTGTTGGCCTGTGCGCGCCAGGTGCTGCGTGACGAAGTGATGCCGGCGCTGCCGGCAGAGCGCAAGTACGCGCTGCTGATGGTGATGAATGCGATGTTGATCGCCGAACGCCAGCTGCGTAACGGCGACGCGCCCGAAGCGCAGGAGCTGACCGAACTGCACGCCGCGCTCGACGACTCTAAGGTCGGGCTTGCCGAAGGCAACCGGCGCCTTGCGCGGCTGCTGCGCGAAGGCGCGGGCGACCCGGGCAAGCCGCGCCGCGCCGCGCTGTTCGCGCATCTGCGCGCGGCAGGCGGGCGGCGGCTTGCCGAAAGCAATCCCAAGGCGCTGCCGAAATCCTGAGCGGCGCGGCAACAGGAGGTTGATCCGGTGAGCGTCCTGATCCTGATGCGCCACGGGCAGGCCTCGTTCGGCGAAACGCACTACGACACGTTGTCGACGCTCGGTCGGCAACAGGCACGGGCGACCGGGCACTGGTTGCGTGAACGGGCCGAAACCTTGACGAGTATCCGGCATGGCCCGAGAGCCCGCCAAGTCGATACGGCGGGACTCGTGGTCGAGGCTGCCGACTTCGGGCTGTCGCCGGAACAGGTGACGGGGCTCGACGAGTTCGCGGAAGGGGAGGAAGTGCTCGCGGCCGCGGCCGCCTTGTTCGGCCGCCCGATGAGCGGGCCGGAGGCCCCTGCGCGCCGCGAGCAGCTGCGCTGCTACGAAGCGGCGTACGAGGCTTGGTCGCGCGGGGAGCTCGACATCCCCGGGCGTGCGTCATATGGCGAGTTCCGCTCGGACGTGCGCCAGTGGTTGCGTGACGTCGTCGCCGTCCCGGCTGCCCCCTCGGGGCAGCGGATTCTCGCGGTGACCTCGGCCGGCGTGATCGCCGCGGCGGTCTGCGATGTTCTCGGCCTGCCCGAGGCGCAGTGGTGCGCACTCGTGCGCGTCATCAACAACGCATCGACCACCGAGCTCGTATTTTCGCAGGGACGCGTCGCGCTCCGCACCTTCAACAGCGCCGCCCATCTGGCGCCCGAGCTGACTTCGCCCATCTGATGCTGCGCCCGCTCGCGTAGCGAGAAGCAAAAAAGGGGCAGACCGTGGCCACGGTCTGCCCCTGTCCGCTTGAACGGCGAATCAGGCCGTTGCTTCCTCGCTCTCGGAGGCCGTGCCGTTTTCCTGCAGACGCTGGATCATGAAGTTGGCGGCCTGGGAGATATGCTGCCGTCCGAGCTCCTCCGCCTTCTGTGCGTCCCCGACTGAGATCGCGTCCAGCATGGCCTCGTGCTGCCCCCAGACGTTGCGCGGCTGCTCGTCGTAGATCAGCACTTCGCCCATCACGCGCTGGGTGTTCGTCCAGTGGGCCTCCATTGCCGGCGCAATGAAGGGGTTCTCGGACAACGCATAGATGAAGTGGTGGAAGGCCATGTCCGCGGAAATCATCGCGCTGTACGAGCCCGCGGCGACCGCCTTGCGTCCGGCGCGGATGAGCGCCGGACCCTTGGCCTTCGCCTGTTTGGCATTGAGCTCCGCCGCCCGGCGGCAAGCGAGTCCCTCGATGACGGCACGTATGTCGTACATGTCGCGGACGTACTTGATGTCGAGCGGGGCGACCAGCAGACCGCGCCCCGGAGCGTCGCGCAGCACGCCCTGGTTGCGCAGCAGCGCCAGGGCCTGCTGGACGGGCTGACGGGAGACCCCGAGCTCCTTGGCGATCTGCTCCTGAATGATCCGCGTCCCGGGGCGCAGCTTGCCGCCCGAGATCTCTTCGAGGATCGCCTTTTGGACTTGCTCGACCAGCTTGGGTTGGGTTTCAAGGATTTTCATGGAGCATAACTCTATCGCGTCAAGGGGATATCAAGCTAGTTCTATTCCTGATCGTTGCCATCGCGCCAGCGGCGCTCCGCCTCGTTCCACGCGGCCAGCGGCTGCAGATCCGGAACCCATGCGAGGCCGGACTTGGCGTCGGAGGACGCGGCATCCGGCGTCACGAGGACGTCGAGCAGGGCCGGCCGGTTGGCCAGCGCGCGTTGGATCGCACCGGGCAGATCTTCCGCCTTTTCGACCCGCTCGGCGTGCATTCCGAATGCGCGCGCCATCGCGGCGTGGTCCGAGAACTGCAGGCGCGTGCCGCACACCTTGCCATGCGTTTCCTGCTGGTCGCGCACCTCGATCGCCCACGCCCCGTTATTGGCTACGACAACCAGGACGGGCGCTTTGTGCCGCACCGCGGAGTCGAGCTCCATCGCATTGAAGCCGAAGGCCCCGTCGCCGGTCGCGACCACCACCGTGCGGTCGGGGCAGGCGAGGCTGGCGGCCACGCCGAAGGGGGTGCCGACACCGATGCAGCCGAGCGAGCCGGGGTCGAGGTAGGTGGTCGCCGGCAGGCCGACGCGCGCGAAGCTCAGGAAGTCGCCGCCGTCGGCGACGACGACCGCGTCCGCAGGCAGCGCATCGCGCAGGGCTGCCACGAGGCGATTGGGATGCATCAGTCCGTCACTGCCGTCGGGTGCGGTGCGCATCGACGTCACGAGTTTGTCGGCCCGCTCGCAGTGCTTGGCGCGGAGCGAGTAGGTCCAGTCGGCATCGGTGGCGGAGATGCGGTCGCCCGCTGCCTGCAGAATCGCTTCGAGCGCCAGCGTCGGGGTGGCCATCAACTCCACCGCGCCGCGCCGGTTGTCGCGCAGTTCCGCGGCGCAGTCGGCGATGCGCAGGAAGCGTGCGTCGCCGAACACGGCGGGCGAGCCGTAGGCGAGCTGGAAATCCAGGCGCCGGCCGAGCGTGATCACCAGGTCTGCCTGCCCCATCACGGAGCCGCGCATGGCTGCCACGACGGAGGGATGGTCTTCGGGCACGAGGCCGCGGCTCTCGCCGGTGTCGAGATAGGCCGCGTTGAGGCGGCTCAGGAGCCGGCAGAGCGCATCGCCCGAGCCCTGCGCGCCGCGTCCCGAGATGAACAGCGGGCGCTTCGCCGACCACAGCAGCTCGACCGCGGCCTGCACGGCGGCGGGATCGGGGGCCAGCGTCGGCATCGGCTTCGGCGCGAAATGCTCGGGCAGCTGCACCGCGAGCGGAACCTCGCCGCGCAGCGTGTCGACGGGGAAGTCGAGATACACCGGACCGGGCTCTCCGCCCTGGCCCACGGCGCGGGATACCGCCTCGTCCAGCTCCTGCAGCACGAGTTCGGGCTGGCGCACGGTGCGCGCGTAGCGGGTGATCGAGCGCACGAGGTCGGTGTGCACGATGTCCTGCAGCGCGCCGCGGTTCTCCTGCGGGCGCGGCGGCAGGCCGGACAGCACCAGCACCGGCACGCGGGCGACGTGCGCGTTGGCGATGCCGGTCATGGCGTTGGTGACGCCGGGGCCGGCGGTCACCATCGCGACGCCGAAGCCGCCGTTGAGCTGCGCGTCCGCGTGGGCCATGTACACCGCCGCGCGTTCGTCGCGCACGTCGATGATGCGGATGCCCTCCGCGTCGAGCCGCATCCAGATCGGCATGATGTGGCCGCCGCACAGGCTGTACACGCGCTTTACGCCGCGCTGCTTGAGAAAGCGGGCGATGACCGCCGCCGCCGACTGCTCCGAAATTGCCATGGTACTCACGGTGTCTCCTCCTGTTGTTCGTGCCTGCAGCGCCCAAGGGGTTGTGGGTGTCGGGGTCGGGCGCATCGCAAAGCGGTGTTGCAAACGGGTTCGTTTCGCTTAGAATCCTATCGCATTCTGAATTCAGAAGTCTATAATTTCTTCAGCGTTCGGAATTCTGAACCCGGACACCACCCCAAGGAGACACCGCCCATGAGCCACCTGCTGACCATTTCCGATGCCGTTGCCACCCACGCCAGACTGACGCCCGAGAAGCTCGGCACGCGGGATTCGCGGCGCTCCCTGACCTACGCGCAGTGGGACGAGCGCGCCAACCGCCTCGCTGCCGGAATGCTCGGTCTGGGCCTGCACACGGGCGACCGGGTTGCGGTGCTCGCCTACAACTGCATCGAGTGGATGGAGATGTACGTCGCCCTCGCGCGTGCGGGCCTCGTGGCGGTGCCGCTCAATTTCCGCCTGACGGCGCCCGAGATCGCCTACATCCTCGGCAACTGCGAAGCGGGTGCGCTGATCGCGGGCGCCGAGTTCGTCGACACGGTGGATTCGATCCGCGACGAGCTGGGCGGGGTGCGGGGGCGCTGCGTCGTCCTCGGCGCGCAGGCCGGGGCCGGGTGGATCGGCTACGAGGACCTGGTTGCGCAGTCGAGCGCGGCGACCGAGTTTGCGCGCGTGAATGCGGAGGAAACCTGCGCGCTGCTCTACACGTCGGGAACGACGGGGCGTCCGAAAGGGGCGATCCGCAGCCACGCGGGCAGCACGCTGATCGCGCTCGCGACGGCGCTCGAAATGGGGTTCACGCGCGACGACACGGCGCTGCTGGTGATGCCGATGTGTCATGCGAACTCGCTGTACTTCGGCACGACCTTCATCCACATGGGCGCGACCTGCGTCATCGACGACCGTCGCAGCTTCGATCCCGAGGCGCTGGTGGCGACGCTGGCGCAGGAGAAGGTGACCTTCACGTCGCTGGTGCCGACGCACTACATCATGATCCTGGCGCTGCCGGACGAGGTGAAGCGGCGTTACGACATGAGCAGCGTGGGCAAGCTGATGATCTCATCGGCGCCCGCACGCAAGGACACCAAGCTCGCGATCCTCGAATACTTCCGCAACGGCAAGCTGTACGAACTCTACGGGTCCACCGAGGCGGGCTGGGTCACGCTGCTGCGGCCCGACGAGCAGATCGTCAAGCTCGGCTCGGTCGGACGCGAATGGGCCGGCAGCGGCGCGATCCGCCTGCTCGACGAGAACGGCTGCGAGGTGGCGGACGGCGAAGTGGGCGAGCTTTTCTCGCGCACGTCCTACGTGTTCGACGGCTACTGGAAGAACCCGGAAAAGACGACCGAGGCTTTCCGTGGTGAATGGTGCTCGGTGGGCGACATGGCGCGCCGCGACGCGGACGGCTACATCTGGCTCGTCGACCGCAAGAGCAACATGATCATCAGCGGCGGCGAGAACATCTACCCGTCCGAGGTCGAAGGCGTGCTGGGCGGCCATCCCAAGGTCAAGGACGTGGCAGTCATCGGCATCCCGCACGACAAGTGGGGCGAGACGGTCCAGGCCGTGATCGTCCTGCATGACGGCCAGAGTGCCGACGTCGAGGAGATGCAGGCGTGGTGCCGGCAACGCCTGGCGGGATTCAAGTGCCCGCGTTCGGTGATGTTCATCGCGGATTCCGAGATGCCGCGCACCGCCACCGGGAAGATCCTGCACCGCGTGCTGCGCCAGCGGCTCGTTCCCTCCGAGTCTGTCCCGGCATGACGGCCAGACGGCGGCAGTCCCGGTGGGGCTGTCGCCGGATCACATTTTCGGCCTCGCTGCCCCGGGGGCGATACGGACGAGAGAGACGTTTGCATGGAACAGATCCTGTTGGTGACCTTTCCTTTTTTCGCGCTGGTGTTGTGCGGCTATCTCGCGGCGCGGCACCGGATGCTGCCGCTGGAGGCGATCCCGGGTCTGAACACCTTCGTGCTGTACTTCGCGCTGCCGTGCATGCTCTTTCGCTTCAGTGCCGGGACGCCGATCGCCAAGCTCCTCGATGTCGGCGCATTCGCGATCTACGCGATCTGTGCGCTGGCGATGGTGGCCCTGACCGTCCTGACGACGCGAAAGGGGGCCGTAGGATGGAACGACGCCTCGTTCGGCGCGCTGGTGGCGGCGTTCCCCAACTCCGGCTTCATGGGCATGCCGCTGCTCGTGTCGCTGCTGGGCACGCGCGCAGCCGCTCCCGTGATGGTGCCCCTCGCGGTGGATATGGTGATCACCTCGTCACTGTGCATTGCGCTGTCGCGCGTGAGCACGGCCGACGCCGGCGGCGCGCGGATGGCGGCCATGAAAGCGCTCAAGAGCGTGATGGTCAATCCCCTGCCGTGGGCGATCATGCTCGGCGGCCTGTCGTCTGCGACCGGGTTCTCGCTGTACCAGCCCCTGATGCGCGTCATCGAGATGCTTGCCGATGCTGGGTCGCCGACGGCCTTGTTCACCATCGGCGCGGTGCTCGCGCGATCCCAGCTCGCGGCGAAAGCGCAGGCGGCCGGCGGCCGCGAGGTCGGTGACGTGCCGCAAGTGGTGTTCTTCAAGCTGATCGTCCATCCCGCGCTGGTGCTCGGTATCGGGACGCTCGCCATCGCGGCCGGACTGCCGCTGGAGCCGTTCACGCTGACTGTCCTCGTGCTCGTGGCCGCCCTGCCGAGCGCGAGCAACGTACCGATGCTCACCGAGCGGTTCGGCGCGGATACCGGGCGTGTCGCCCGCGTCGTCCTTGTCACGACGGCGTGTGCCTTCCTTACGTTCTCGGCCGCAGTGGCGATGCTGGTCGACCAAGGCGGCACTTAGGCCTGCCGTTCGTCCCGCGGACGGCGCGTGCAGGGCCGTGGCGGGCGCGCAGCCCGGGCAGTAGCGGATACCTGCGGCGACGGAATGGGAATTCTGAATTCAAAAAAACCGCAATAAGCTATTGCACTCTGAATTCAGAGTTTGTAGAGTATGCAACACATGAGCTGAGCCACAAGAATCCCCGCCGCAAGGGCTTGCGCAGGGGGTCGCCGAGGATGGAGATGAGTCAAATGGAACAGAGAGAAACTTGTGGGTGCACCGCGCAAGCGCCCGTCGATTCGACCCGGCGCAAGATCTTCAAGATCGCCGCGCTCGGCCTGGCAGCCGGAGTCGGGCTTCACGGGCGTGCGGCACTGGCGCTCGAAACGGTTCCCGAGGAGCTGCGCCATGCAACGGGCGACCTCCTCGTCGAGGAGGATGCCGAGGGCGAGCCGACACCGCTGAAGCTCACGGATCTGCGCGTCGGCAAGCCGTTGCTGGCCTTCCCGTACGACGCCGCTGCGAAGCGCATCCGCTCGGAGACGCGCCTCAACAAGGTCGTCCTCCTTCGCCTCCCCGAAGCCGAACTCGACGCGGAGACGAAAGCCCTGTCCGCCGGTGGCGTGCTCGCTTTCTCCGCAATCTGCACGCACATGGGCTGCGACATCAAGACCTTCATGGGCAGCGAGAAGGTCTTCGCGTGCTTCTGCCACGCCTCCAAGTTCCGCCCGCTCGAACGCGGATCGGTTGCGGGCGGGCCGGCGCCGCGCGCGCTCCCGGTGCTCCCGCTCAAGCTCGACGGCGACACGCTCGTCATTGCCGGTCCGTTCGCCACGCCGCCCGGATTCACGGCGCAGGCGTAGGACGCCTCACCGTTTTGCCATACCCGCGGCTTCCACCAAGCCGCGGCTTCCAACACAAGAGGAGACAAGAAAATGAAGGGTCTGATGAAGGGCATCGCCGTTTGTGCCGTCGCGGTACTCCCGGCGGCCGTGTCCGCCGCGCCCGGCGACTATGCGCCCGTTACCGACGCGCGGCTTAAGAACCCGGAAGCCGCGAACTGGCTCCAGTATCGCGGCAACTACGCGGGCTGGGGCTACAGCCCGCTGGCGCAGATCACCGACAAGAACGTCGGCAAGCTGCAACTTGCCTGGGCGTTCGCCACCGGTCAGAAGGAAGGCCACCAGTCCCCCCCGATCGTGAATAACGGCTACATGTTCGTCACGACGCCGGGCGCGCAGGTGATCGCGCTGGATGCCAAGACCGGCAAGGAGCTGTGGCGCTACAAGAAGGAACTGCCGGGCGAGATGCTCCAGCTCCATCCGACCAACCGCGGCGTCGCCCTGTATGGCGACAAGGTGTACGTGGCGACCGTCGATGCCCATCTCGTCGCGCTCGATGCCAAGACCGGCAAGGAACTGTGGATCAAGCAGGTCGGCGACTGGAAGGCGCTGCAGTACATCACGCTCGCCCCGCTCGCGGCCAAGGGCAAGATCATGGTGGGGTCCTCGGGGGGCGAAACGGGGGTGCGCGGATTCGTCGCGGCCTTCGATGCGGAAACCGGCAACGAGCTGTGGCGCACCTTCACCACCGCGGCGCCGGGCGAGCCGGGCGGCGATACCTGGCCGGGCGAGACCTACAAGAACGGTGGCGGCAGCATCTGGATCACCGGCACCTATGACCCCGACACCAACCTGGCGTACTGGGGCACCGGAAACCCGGCGCCCTGGCCGACCGAGGGGCGCAAGGGCGACAACCTCTACACCGGCTCGACGATCACCCTCGACGTCGATACCGGCGCCCTGAAGAGCTATTTCCAGTACAACCCCAACGACGCGTGGGACTGGGACGAAGTCTCGGCGCCACTGCTGATCGATACCGAGGTCAAGGGCAAGAAGGTCAAGACCGCCGTGCATGCCGGTCGCAACGGCTACCTGTGGGTGCTGGACCGTGACGGCCAGAAGCTGAACTTCGTCGACGCCTATCCCTACGTCAATAACAACACGATCAAGTCGATCGACCCCAAGACCGGCCGGCCGACCTATTTCGAGGAGCGCCGCCCGGGCATGGGCAAGGGTGACGTGCACTTCTGCCCCTCGTTGTGGGGCGGCAAGGACTGGACGCCGGAGGCCTACAACCCGAAGACCGGCCTGCTCTACATCCCGGCGAACAACAACCTGTGCGCCGAGCTGCCGGAACCCGAGCCGACCAAGTACAAGAAGGGCGACCTCTACATCGGCTACCCGATCGAGGCGATCCTGACCGGCCTGCGCTGGGAGATGGGCAAGAAGGACGCGCCGAAGACGATGGGCGAGATCCAGGCCTGGGACCTGAAGACCGGCAAGCAGGTATGGACGCACAAGTTCCCGACCTTCAACTGGGGGCCGCTGCTCACCACCGGTGGCAACCTGGTCTTCGGCGGAGGCACCAATGACCGCATGTTCCGCGCCTTCAACGCGACCACCGGCAAGCTGCTGTGGGAGGTGCCGACGCCGTCGGGCGTGACCGGCGTGCCGACCGCGTTCGAAGTCAATGGCGAGCAGTACATCGCCGTCCAGTCGGGCTGGGGCGTCGATGCCGAGCGCATGCAAGGGGGTATCAATCGACTGCTGGGCGAGAAGACGGTGGTGCCGCAGGGCGGGACCGTGATGGTCTACAAGCTCGCGAAGTGATCCTGGACGGGCTGCCCCGCGGCCCGGCTTTTTTGCCTCGGCTCGATGAATTCAGAGTTCGACAGGGCCGTGCCGTGGCACCCGTCAAGCACATGAGGACAAGCAAATGAGCAAGTCGTATCGCAACTTCATCGACAACCAATTCGTGGACTCGGAAGGGGGCGCGACGATCGAAGTGCGCAACCCCGCGACGCACGAACTCCTGGGCGTCGTCCCGGCCTCCACGCCAGCCGACGTCGATCGTGCGGTCGAGGCGGCCAGGCGCGCCCAGCCCGCGTGGGAGAAGCTCCCGGCGATCGAGCGCGCCGGCCACCTGCGCCGCATCGCCAACAAGCTGCGCGACAACAAGGAACGCCTCGCGCAGACGATCACGCTGGAGCAGGGCAAGATCCTCGACCTCGCGCGCGTCGAGGTGGATTTCACCGCCAACTACATGGACTACATGTCCGAGTGGGCGCGGCGCATCGAAGGCGAGATCATCCCCAGCGACCGTCCGGGCGAGACGATCTTCCTGCATCGCAAGCCGATCGGCGTGACGGCGGGCATCCTGCCGTGGAATTTCCCGTTCTTCCTCATCGCTCGCAAGATGGCGCCGGCGCTGATCACGGGCAACACCATCGTCATCAAGTCGAGCGAAGAGACGCCGCTCAACGCCGTCGAGTTCGCCGAGATCGTCGCCGAGTGCGGGCTGCCGGCCGGCGTGTTCAACCTCGTCAGCGGGGCGGGCAATACCGGCGCGGCGCTGAGCGCGCACAAGGATGTCGGCCTGGTGAGCTTCACCGGCAGTGTGCAGACCGGCATCCGCATCATGGAAACCGCGGCGCGCAACCTGACCCGCGTGAACCTGGAACTGGGCGGCAAGGCACCCGCGATCGTCCTCGCCGACGCCGACCTGGACCTGACGGCAAAGGCGCTGCATGCGTCGCGCGTGCTCAACACCGGGCAGGTGTGCAACGCCGCCGAGCGAGTGTATGTGCAGCGCGGCGTCGCCAATGCACTCGCCGAAAAGCTTGCCGCGCTGATGGCCGAGACTCGCTACGGCAACCCGATGGCCGAGCAGGGCCTGCACATGGGGCCGCTGGTGAACAAGCTGGGCCTCGACAAGGTCGCCGCACTGGTCGACAGCGCCCGCCAGCAGGGCGCCGAGATCCTCACCGGCGGCAAGGTCGCCGGCCGCGAGGGCTTCCACTACGAGCCGACGGTGTTGATGGGCTGCCGCTCCGACATGGACGTGATGACGAAGGAGATCTTCGGACCGGTTCTGCCGGTGCAGATCGTCGAGGACCTCGACGAGGCCATCGCGCTCGCGAACGACTCCGAGTACGGCCTGACCTCGTCGATCTTCACGCGCGACCTGAACGCCGCGATGAAGGCGACGCGCGAGCTGCGCTTCGGCGAGACCTACATCAACCGCGAACACTTCGAGGCGATGCAGGGCTTCCATGCTGGCCGGCGCAAATCCGGCATCGGCGGGGCCGACGGCAAGCACGGTCTGTACGAGTACACCGAAACCCACGTGGTCTATCTCCAGACCACCTGATCGCATCCGTTTCAAGCAGGGAGAAGGGGCCGGGATCCGCGCTGCGGGTCCCGGAGGGGCGAGTCACGCCCGCGAAATCGAAGATCGGCGCGTGTGTGCGCCATTCATCAGAAGAAGCAGGAGACCAAAAGTGAAAAACCGGAAGAGCGTCAAGAAGTCGTGCGTCACGAAAGTGATCCAGGGAGTGGCAGTGGCGGCGCTGTGTGCGGGCGCGACCGTCGCCAATGCGCAGGTCACGCGCGGTTTCATCGGCCCGCACGAATACTCGCTTCCCGACCCCAAGGGCATGAAGCCCTGGAACGTGTTCGTCGAGTACTCCACCTTCCAGAAGACCGGGGATGTGTGGGGCAACAACGGCGGCAAGGACAGTTCGGACGATGTCGAGGCCTTTGTCAGCCTTTCCAAGTTCGTGCACTTCTGGGAAGTCACCGACGGCGTCGGCATTGCCTGGGAACTCATCGTGCCGAAGGTCAGCATCCAGAACCGCGATACCGGCGATGGCGTCAGCGGCATCGCCGACCTGCTCACCGGCCCGGCGTTCTGGATCAAGCCGAACCAGAACTGGACCCTCGGCACCGACATGTTCTTCGTGCAGATTCCCGTCGGCGACCGCGACCTGCGTTCGACGCGCTGGAACGTCGTCGCCTCGGTGTTCTGGGACGCCCAGTACGACAAGTTCAACTACACCGGCAACCTCGGCGCGACGATCAACGGTCCCGTCGAGCGCAAGGGCGCGGCCGAGCCGGCCAACCAGTACTACTTCAACAACCGCTTCGGCTACCGCGTCTCGCAGCTGATCGAGCCGTACGTCGGCGTGGATTACCAGTGGCAGAACAGCAAGGACGGCGCTCCCGCCGCGCATGAACTTGCCGGGGCGGTCGGGGTGATGTTCCACCTGGCACCGACCTACCACCTGTCGGTCCATTACGAGGGCGGCATCGACGGCAAGAACATGCCGGTGTCGAACAACCTCAACGTGCGCTTCGCGTACGTGTTCTGACGTGTGCCGCGGGGGAGCGCCTGCTCCCCCGCGGGCATGAGAGCGAAGATGCCAACAATCGAACGTGCGATCCGCATCCACACGCCCGGCGGCCCCGAAGTGCTGCGTCTGGAGGAGGTGCCGGTCGGGATGCCCGGTCCCGGCGAAGTGCGCATCCGCCACCACGCCTGCGGCTTGAACTTCATCGACGTTTACTACCGCAGCGGGCTCTATCCGCTGGACATGCCGGCCGGCATCGGCATGGAAGGCGCCGGCATCGTCGAAGCGGTGGGGGAGGGCGTCGCCCACCTGCAGCCCGGCGACCGCGCCGCCTACGCCTGCCAGCCGCCGGGCGCCTATAGCACGGCGCGCGTATTGCCGGCGAAGAACGTCGTGCGCCTGCCGGACGAAATCGACTACGACACCGGCGCGGCGATGATGCTCAAGGGGCTCACCGTGCAGTACCTGCTGCGCCAGACGCAGCCGCGGGGCGGGCTCCTGCCGGGCGACTTCGTGCTGTTCCACGCGGCGGCGGGCGGGGTCGGCCTGATCGCCTGCCAGTGGGCGCGCGCCATGGGGCTCAAGCTCATCGGCACGGCCGGCTCGCCCGAGAAATGCGCGCTCGCGCTGCTCAACGGCGCCGCGCATGTGATCGACTACCGCCGCGAGGACTTCGTCGCGCGGGTCGCCGACATCACCGGCGGCCAGGGTGTGAAGGTCGTCTACGACTCGGTCGGCAACGACACCTTCGCGGGCTCGCTGCAGTGCCTGCGTCCGTTCGGGCTGCTCGCGGTGTTCGGGTCGTCCTCGGGGCCGGTTCCACCTTTCAGCCTGCAGATGCTCGCCGCCAAGTCCCTTTACGTCAGTCGTCCGACCCTCTTTACTCACCTGGCGAGCCGCGAAGCGACGCAGGAGATGGCCGACGACCTGTTCGGCATGGTCGCCCGCGGCGCGGTCACGATCCCGGTCGAGCGGCGTTATCCGCTGGCGGATGCGGCCCGCGCGCACCAGGATCTCGAGGCCCGCCTCACCACCGGCTGCAGTGTGCTGATCCCGTGAATTCCACCGCGACCTTCCTCTGGCCGTCGTCGTTCGGACGTGTCCGCGGGCGCACGGCGCGGTCTCGCCCGGTCTCGCTCGCGTCGCGCGTCGGCTTCGTCCTCTTCGCCGCCCTGATCGTGGTGCAAGCCGCCGGCATCGCATGGTGGTTGGGCGAGACCCGACGCGCGATCCGAGAGGAAGTGCATGCGGCGAGCCAGGTCGCCCAGCAGTGGCTCGTCGTGCTCGTGTCGGAGACCCTGCGCGACCCCGACGAGGGACCCGCGCGCCTGATGGGGCACCTGCGTGCGGTCGGCCGACTGCGCGCGAATCGCCTCGAAGTCGTCGCCGCCGACGGCCGGCTGCTCCACGTTTCGCCGGAATCCACCTACAAGGCGGGACGTTTCGCGCCCGCCTGGTTCTCGGACTGGGTCGCGCCGACGCTGCCGGTGCGCCGTTTCGACGCGGGCGACCGCGAGATCCTGCTGCGGCCCGACGCCTCGCGTTCGGTGCTCGACGCGTGGGACGACCTGCGGGCCGTCGCCGGCGGCGTGCTCCTGGCGCTGCTCGCCGCTGCCGTCGCGACGCGTTGGGCCGTGCAGCGTGCGCTGGCGCCCCTCGCGGAAATCGATCGGGCACTTGCCCGTGGCACGGAAGGACGCTTTGACCAGCGCCTGCCGAGCTACCGCGTCGCCGAACTCGACCGCGTCGCGACGAGCTACAACCGCCTCGCCGCGGCGCTGGACAAGAGTCGCGACCGGAACCTGCGCCTGGAAGAGGACCAGGCCTTCGCCAGCGCAGTGCAGGCGCGTCTCGAGGACGAACGCCGCCTCATCGCGCGCGAGCTGCACGACGAACTCGGTCAGGGCATCGCCGCCGTGCGCGCGATCTCCGGCGCGATCCTGCAACGCAGCGCCGACCAGCCCCGCATCCACGCCAGTGCACAGGCCATTCTCGCGATGACCGGCCAGATGCAGGACGGCGTCCGCGCGATCCTGCAGCGCTTGCGTCCGTCGATCGGCGCGGGATGCGGGCTCGACCAGGCGGTCAGCGAATACTGTCGGATCTGGTCGGAAATCCACCCCCATGTCGCGATCGACTGCAGTGCGTCGTCCGCGCGTCCCGCGAGCGCACGGATAGGCATCACGGTACTGCGCCTGCTGCAGGAGAGCCTCACCAACGTCGCGCGTCACTCCGGCGCCACGCGTGTCGCGGTACGCGTCGCGATGACGGACGACACGCTCGAGCTCGAAGTCTCCGACAACGGCTGCGGACTTCCTGCGCAAGCAGTCCCCGGCTTCGGACTGCGCGGCATGCGCGAGCGCGTCGCCGAACTGCAGGGCGAGTTCCGTCTGGGCAGCGCGCCCGGGGGCGGCCTGCGCATCACCACACGCCTGCCGGTTCCGGCCAATCAGGAGGAAAGCGACCATGGTTGCCACGCTTGAAGGTCTGCGCCTGGTCCTGGCCGACGACCACACCGTCGTGCGCATGGGATTCCGCATGCTGCTCGAAGGGGCGGGGGCGGCGGTCGTCGCGGAAGCCGCATCCGGGGAGGCAGCGTTCGCCGCCTTTGCCGAGCACCGTCCCGACGTGCTGGTCATGGATGTGACGATGCCGGGCCTCGGCGGACTGGGCGCACTGGAGCGGCTGCTCGCACACCACCCCGGGGCGCGGGTGCTGATGCTGTCCGCACACGACGACACCCAGGTTCCGACGCGCGCATTGAAGGCGGGCGCCGCCGGTTACCTCTCCAAACGCGCGCAGCCGACGGAGCTCGTCCGTGCGGTGGGCGAAGTCGCGCGCGGCCGGCGCTACGTCGACCCTGAAATCGCGTCACAACTCGCGCTCGCCCAGTTCGGCGACGGCGCCGACCCGGTCGATGCCCTCACGGACAAGGAATTCGCGGTCTTCCTGCAACTCGCGAAAGGCCGCGACGTCCGCCAGGTCGCGGATTCGCAGCGCGTCAGCGCCAGCACCGTCGGAACGCACCTGTATCACATCAAGCAGAAGCTGCAGGCGGCGAATTCGGCGCAGCTCGCGCTGATCGCCGTGCGCGCGGGGCTCATCGAAGCGTAGCCGCCGCGGTTCTTCTCAGGCAGCGCAGCGCAACACGTTGCACTCATCCATTCTGCCGGCTCGCAAGAGCCGCCTAAACGAAGAGGTGATACAGATGAAAACAACCTTGCCCGTCTCCCCGACTTCCCGCGCGCAAGCGCCTGGCGCCCCTCAGGCGAAGAGGAATCGCTTCGGGTCGATTGGCGCCGCATCCTTGCTGGCGTGCGCCATCGGCTTCACCCCCGCGCTGCACGCAAAGGAGATAGCGGTGGGCGATGGTTCATTCAAGTGCCTGAACGACATGGTCAAGGTGCGCCATTTCTACGTCGACAATCTTCTCGGCAACCGCGCAGCGACCATCAAGGTCGCCGAAAGGGGAAAAGGAAAGTATCCGCCCGGATCGGTGGTCCAGCTGATTCCCGGCGAGGTGATGGTGAAACATCCCGACGGCTTCAATCCCGCGACCAGGGATTGGGAATTCTTCGAATTGGACGTCTCGAAAGACGGATCCAGGATTCGCAGACGCGGCTTCGTGGACGTGGTCAACCGATTCGGCGGGAACTGCTTCGCCTGCCACGCAAAGGCGCGCCCCGAGTTCGACATGGTATGCGAGATCGATCACGGCTGTGACCCGATCCCCATCACCCGGCGGATGCTGGCGGCGCTGCAAAAGACCGATCCGCGGTGTTCGGCGCCTGCGGCCCTTGCCGACGACGATCGGCTCGCCCTGAAGGAGTTGGACGAGGTGTTGAAGACCATGACGATGCCTGCAGGTCCGAAGTGAGGCATCGATGATCACGCATCAGCGCATCGCCGCGGGCTGAGTTGCCCCGCGAATTCCATCCTCCGGCGTGCGGCGGACCAGACCGCCTGCGCTGCGATTGGCAGACACGAGTTTCGCTGAAGGGTGCCACGGACCAACGCCTGAACTGACTCCTCCTCTCCGCATCATTCATGCGGGCACCCTTCCTTTTTTGTTCTGCAGCAATCGCCCCGGCGATTGCTGAGCAGTCCCCGGGGCCGAGCGGACACGGCGCCCCGGCCCCGCTTCCACGATTCATCCAACGTGAGGTTGAACGCATGCGATACAAGAATTCCCTGACCCTGCTTGCCGCCGCGATGACGTTCGGCGCGACGTTCGCGGCCCATGGCTTCGAACTGAAGAGCAACCTGCGGAACGGCCAGGCGGTTCCGCCCGACTACTACCAGAACAACTTCGGCTGCAATGGTCCGAGCACGTCCCCGATGCTCGAGTGGAAGAACCCGCCCAAGGGGACCAGGAGCTATGCGATCACCTTCTTCGACAAGAGCGCACCGACCGGCTCCGGCTTCTGGCACTACCTCGCCTACGACCTTCCGGCCGACACGACCCGGCTGGAAGCGGGCGACCTGACGACAGCGAAGCTGCCTGCCGGGGCCAAGGAAGGAAACACCGATCTCGGCAAGCCCGGCTATTTCGGCCCATGCCCGCCCGTCGGGCGCAAGCACACCTACGTGTACACCGTACACGCGCTGAAGACCGAGAAGCTCGACGTCCCGGCCGGAGCGACCTCGGCCATCATCTCCTTCTACATCTGGCAGAACACGCTGGGGAAGGCATCGCTCGAGGTGACCGCGGGCCCCCGGACGGACAAGAAATAATTGTGAAAGCTTCGGAAGTCTGTAGCAGGAAGCAGCCGGACGGGGCTGTTGCGACGTGAATTCGTCGGACCTCCATGCCGGCTAATGACGCATGAGCATGCCTGGGCGACCTCTTCGCGTCGCTCGGGCGTAGCTCAAAACAACTCCGTGCGCGGCCTGCCCGTATCGGGCGCCGCTGCGGCGCGCGCACCGCGTCCGCGGGCTCACGGCCCGCAAGCGCTCAGGTCTCGCCTCGGCTAATGGCGGAGGCGGGCGCAAATTCTCACGGCCGGCCACGCCCTCGTCGGCCCTCATCCCGCTCGTAGCACTCCGAAAGCAAGCGACGTTGCCCGCGCGCGTGACGACCGGCGACAACATTTCTCACCGCCCTGCACTTGAAATCCCAAAAGTGCGTCCCTATTATTAGCACTCGTTGGCAGTGAGTGCTAACGGCCCGGGCAGCCCCCGAGGCCACAGCGAATTTTCCGGACGGGACATGTCCCGTGCTCGATGTAATAACAAGGAGTGAGTCAATGAAAATCCGTCCCTTGCATGATCGCGTGATCGTCAAGCGCCTCGAAGCCGAACGCAAGACCGCCAGCGGTATCGTCATCCCCGACTCGGCCGGCGAGAAGCCCGATCAGGGCGAAGTGCTGGCCGTCGGCAACGGCAAGATCCTCGACGACGGCAAGGTCCGTCCGATGGCCGTCAAGGTCGGCGACAAGGTCCTGTTCGGCAAGTACGCCGGCCAGACCGTCAAGGTCGAAGGCGACGAACTGCTCGTCATGCGCGAAGAAGACATCATGGGTGTCGTCGAGGCCTGAGCGCCCCGGTCGGACCGATCCAAAGAACTCAAGGAGCAATGAAGAATGGCTGCAAAAGAAGTCAAGTTTGGTGATTCCGCCCGCGACCGCATGGTTGCCGGTGTCAACGTCCTGGCCAACGCGGTCAAGGTGACCCTCGGCCCGAAGGGCCGCAACGTCGTGCTCGAGCGCTCGTTCGGCGCCCCGACGGTGACCAAGGACGGCGTGTCCGTCGCCAAGGAAATCGAACTGAAGGACAAGTTCGAGAACATGGGCGCGCAGATGGTCAAGGAAGTCGCTTCCAAGACCTCCGACATCGCCGGTGACGGCACCACCACCGCGACCGTGCTGGCCCAGTCGATCGTCCGCGAAGGCATGAAGTACGTCGCCGCCGGCATGAATCCGATGGATCTGAAGCGCGGCATCGACAAGGCCGTCGTCGCCACCATCGAAGAGCTGAAGAAGCTGTCGAAGCCCTGCTCGACCAACAAGGAAATCGCCCAGGTCGGTTCGATCTCCGCGAACTCGGACTCGGACATCGGCGAGATCATCGCCCGCGCGATGGACAAGGTCGGCAAGGAAGGCGTCATCACCGTCGAAGACGGCAAGAGCCTGAACAACGAACTGGACGTCGTCGAAGGCATGCAGTTCGACCGCGGCTACCTGTCGCCCTACTTCATCAACAACCCGGACAAGCAGGTTGCCATCCTCGACAACCCCTTCGTCCTGCTGTTCGACAAGAAAATCTCCAACATCCGTGACCTGCTGCCGGTGCTGGAACAGGTTGCCAAGGCTGGCCGTCCGCTGCTGATCGTCGCCGAAGACGTCGATGGCGAAGCGCTCGCCACCCTGGTGGTGAACAACATCCGTGGCATCCTGAAGACCTGCGCCGTCAAGGCCCCGGGCTTCGGCGACCGCCGCAAGGCCATGCTGGAAGACATCGCCGTGCTGACCGGCGGCCAGGTTATCGCCGAAGAAGTCGGCCTGACCCTGGAGAAGGCTGCCCTGACCGACCTCGGCCAGGCCAAGCGCATCGAAATTGGCAAGGAAAACACCATCATCATCGACGGCGCCGGCCAGACCGACCGCATCGAAGCGCGCGTCAAGCAGATCCGCGTGCAGATCGAGGAAGCCACCTCCGACTACGACCGTGAAAAGCTGCAGGAACGCGTGGCCAAGCTGGCCGGCGGTGTGGCAGTCATCAAGGTCGGTGCCGCGACCGAAGTCGAAATGAAGGAAAAGAAGGCCCGCGTCGAAGATGCGCTGCACGCCACCCGCGCTGCGGTCGAAGAAGGCATCGTCCCCGGCGGCGGTGTTGCGCTGCTGCGTGCCCGTGTCAGCCTGGCCAGCCTGAAGGGTGACAACCACGACCAGGACGCCGGCATCAAGATCGTGCTGCGTGCGATGGAGCAGCCGCTGCGCGAGATCGTCGCCAACGCCGGTGACGAACCCTCCGTGGTGGTGAACAAGGTTGTCGAAGGTTCGGGCAACTTCGGCTACAACGCTGCTACCGGCGAGTACGGCGATATGGTCGAGATGGGCGTGCTGGATCCGACCAAGGTCACCCGCACCGCGCTGCAGAATGCCGCCTCCGTGGCCAGCCTGATGCTCACCACCGACTGCATGGTCGGCGAAGCTGCCGATGACAAGCCCGCAATGGGCGGCGGCATGGGCGGCATGGGTGGCATGGGTGGCATGGGCGGCATGGACATGGGCATGTAATGTCCGTCTGAGGTCCGGCTCAGGTCCGCCTGAGCCAGGCCTCATGCACCCGGGCATCCGTGCCCGGCACAACGGCCCCGCTTCGGCGGGGCCGTTGTGCTTTCTGGCGGATGCCGCGCGCGCAAGAACGGGCCTCGATGCGCGGTCGCGCTCGAAGCGTGTGATAATCGGCGGGAGTACAAAAAAAGGCGGTCGGGAGTTTCCGGCGAAGTCAGCCGAAAGCTCCCGGGAGCGGGCGCGCTGGCGGCGCGGCCATTCCTCTGACCGGGTAAAGGAGAACAGCGGGTGTAAATCTAGGCGCCCCCGCTTACACGTAACTTACATCCTGATTCCATGCGGATTCTGCTTGCGGAAGATGATGCCGTCATCGCTGACGGTTTGTGTCGCGCACTTCGGCGTGGCGGCTTTGCGGTCGATCATGTGGCTTCCGGCATCGAGGCGGATACCGCGCTGGCATCGCAGCCCTATGATCTGGTGATCCTCGATCTGGGTTTGCCGCGCCTTCCCGGTATCGAGGTCCTGAAACGCCTGAGAGCGCGCAAGTCGACCATCCCCGTGCTGATTCTCACCGCCCAGGACGGCGTCGAGGACCGTGTGCGCGGCCTCGATGCCGGCGCCGACGACTACCTCACGAAGCCTTTCGCGCTGCCGGAACTGGAGGCGCGCGTGCGCGCGCTCACCCGTCGCGGCACCGGCCAGGCCCGCTGCATCGAGGTCGGCAGCCTCTCCTACGATCAGGCCGACCACGTCGTGAAGATCAACGGCCAGGTGGTCGAATTCTCCGCGCGCGAGATCGGCTTGCTGGAAGTGTTCGTCCTGCGGGTGGGGCGCCTCGTCAGCAAGGACCAGCTCGTCGATCACCTGTGCGGCTGGGGCGAGGAAGTGTCGAGCAACGCGATCGAGGTGTACGTCCATCGTCTGCGCAAGAAGCTCGAGGACAGCGGCGTGCGCATCGTGACGGTGCGCGGGCTCGGGTACTGCCTGGAAACGGTGGATGCTGGGCAGGCGGCGAAAGCCTGACAAGACGGCGACGGGCGGACGCTCGTCGACGCAGCCGAACTCGCTGTTCGGCGAGATCCTCGACTGGATGCTCGCGCCGCTGCTGTTCCTGTGGCCGATCTCCATCATCGTCACGCATAACGTCGCCGACAACATCGCCAACCAGCCCTATGACCGCGCGCTCGCCGACAGTGTGCGCGCGCTGGCGCGCCTGGTGTCGGTGGAGGAGGGCAGGGTCGCGGTGCATTTTCCCGCGCCGCCGCGGGCACTGTTCCGGGCCGACCAGGACGACGTCGTCTACTATCAGGTCGCGCACGAGGGGGGTGACCTCATCACCGGGGATCGCGAAATCGGCTGGACGCCGGCGCCTCCGATCCTGATTCCCGAGGACGTGCTGTACCGTGATGACGTCATTCACGGCGAGGAGGTGCGCATCGCCTACCAGTTCCTGCGTCCCTGGCCCGAACCCGTCAGTCCCCTCGTGCTCGTGCAGGTCGCCGAGACCCGCAACAAGCGCAGCGACCTCGCCTCGCGCGTCGTCACCGGCGTGCTGCTGCCGCAGTTTGCCATCATCCCGCTCGCGGTCGTGCTGGTGTGGGTGGGGCTCACGCGCGGCATCGCGCCGCTCAACCGCCTGCAGAGCCTGATCCGCCGCCGCCGTCCCACGGATCTCTCGCCGATCGCGGCCGCGAGCGTTCCCGAGGAAGTGCGCCCGTTGATCGTCGCCTTCAACGACATGATGGCCCGCCTCGAGGAAAACCTTCAGGCCCAGCAGCGCTTCATCGCCGACGCCGCGCACCAGATGCGCACGCCGCTTACCGGGCTGCGCATGCAAACCGAACTCGCGCTGCAGGAATCCGATCCGGTCGCGCTGCGCGAGTCGCTGTCACGTATCGCCCAGAGCACGGAACGCGCTAGCCACCTCATCAACCAACTGCTGTCGCTCGCACGTGCCGAGGCGAGCTTCGAGAAGCTCTATGCGGTGGAAACCATGGATCTGCGCGCGCTGGTGCGCGACGTGGCGCTGGATCTGTTTCCCCGCGCCCAGGCGAAGAACATCGACCTCGGCGTGGAGGGCGGCTCGGACCCGCTGACGGTCGAGGGCAACCCGGTGCTGTTGCGCGAGATGATCAAGAATCTCGTCGATAATGCGATCAAGTACACGCCCGCGGGCGGCAGCGTCACGGCAAACACGCGTTACGCCGGCGCGCCGATCCTGGAAGTCGAGGATACCGGCGTCGGCATCCCCGAAGCCGACCGCGAGCGCGTGTTCGAACGCTTCTACCGCGTGCTCGGCAGCGGTGAGGACGGCTCCGGCCTGGGGCTGCCGATCGTGCGCGAGATCGCCGAACTGCATCGTGCGACCGTCACGCTCAATCCCAATCCCGCCGGTCGTGGCACGATCGTGCAGGTCGTCTTCCCGCGCGGCCATGTCCCGCCGCCGATCCAGGTGTACGGCGACTTCCCGCTCGGCTAGGCGTCAGCAGCGGCCGCCTTGCGGCCTGGGGCACCCTTGTAAGCGCTCGTAAGGGCGTCGTAAGTCTCCCGCACTAAGCTTGCTGCAACCGGAGAAAAATCCCGGCTGACCACCGCTTTAAGGAGGGAGACATGCAAAACGATATGGTGACAAAAATCGTCGCCAACCCGAAGTACCAGAAGCTCGTGAGCACCCGCTCTTCGTTCGGCTGGATTCTGACGGCGATCATGATGGTCGTGTACTACGGCTATATCGCGGTCATCGCGTTCAACAAGGGCCTGTTCGCACAGCGCCTCGGCGACGGCGTCATGACCGTGGGCATTCCCGTCGGTCTCGGCGTGATCCTGTTTACGATCGTCATCACCGGCATCTACGTCCGTCGCGCGAACTCCGAGTTCGATGCGCTGACCCAGGACATCGTCAAGGAGAGCAGCAAATGAGCGGCCGCTACATGAAACTCGGCGGCGGGCTCGCGCTCGCCCTGGCGGCGGGCGTCGCCCTGGCCGCGGGCGCTGACCTCGGTCAGGCCGAAAAGCAGGCGACCAACTGGACCGCGATCATCATGTTCGCGGTGTTCGTGGCCGGCACGCTGTGGATCACCAAGTGGGCTGCAGCCAAGACCAAGTCGGCGGCCGACTTCTACACCGCCGGCGGCGGCATCACCGGCTTCCAGAACGGCCTGGCGATTGCCGGCGACTACATGTCGGCAGCGTCCTTCCTCGGTATTTCCGCCGCGGTCATGGCCAACGGCTACGACGGCCTGATCTACTCGATCGGCTTCCTCGTCGGCTGGCCCGTCATCACCTTCCTGATGGCTGAACGCCTGCGCAACCTCGGCAAGTTCACCTTCGCCGACGTCGCCGCGTACCGCTTCAAGCAGACCCCGATCCGCGCCTTTGCGGCGTCGGGTACGCTGGTCGTCGTGGCGTTCTACCTGATCGCGCAGATGGTCGGTGCCGGCCAGCTGATCAAGCTGCTGTTCGGCCTCGAGTACTGGATGGCGGTCGTCATCGTCGGCGCGCTGATGATGGTGTACGTGCTGTTCGGCGGTATGACCGCAACCACCTGGGTGCAGATCATCAAGGCCTGCCTGCTGCTCGCCGGCGCGTCCTTCATGGCCTTCATGGTGCTGCTCGCCTACGGTTTCTCGCCCGAGGCACTGTTCGCCGATGCCGTGCGGATCAAGGCCGAAGTCGCCGTCAAGGGTGGCAAGACCGTGGAAGAGGCCGGCATTCTCGGCCAGGCGATCATGGGGCCCGGCTCCTTCATCAAGGACCCGATCTCCGCGATCTCCTTCGGCATGGCGCTGATGTTCGGTACCGCCGGCCTGCCGCACATCCTGATGCGCTTCTTCACCGTGCCGGATGCCAAGGAAGCGCGCAAGTCGGTGTTCTGGGCGACCACCTGGATCGGCTACTTCTACATCCTCACCTTCATCATCGGCTTCGGTGCGATCGTGCTGGTGTCGACCAACCCGCAGTTCCTCGATGCGAAGGGCCTGATCGGCGGTGGCAACATGGCCGCTATCCACCTCGCCAACGCGGTCGGCGGCAACGTCTTCCTCGGCTTCATCTCCGCGGTTGCGTTCGCTACGATTCTCGCGGTGGTGGCCGGTCTGACGCTGTCGGGCGCTTCGGCGGTCTCGCACGACCTCTACGCCACGGTGTTCAAGCACGGCAACGCCGACTCGGCGTCCGAGCTGCGCGTCTCGCGCATGACGACGGTCGCGCTGGGCATCATCGCGGTCATCCTCGGCATCGCGTTCGAGAAGCAGAACATCGCCTTCATGGTGTCCCTGGCCTTCGCGATCGCTGCTTCGGCCAACTTCCCGGTGCTGTTCATGTCGGTGCTGTGGAAGGACTGCACGACCCGCGGCGCGTGCTGGGGCGGTTTCCTCGGCCTGATCACCGCGGTGGTGCTGACGGTCGTGTCGCCGTCGGTGTGGGAGGCTACGCTCGGCAATCCGAAGGGTTCGGCGCTGTTCCCCTACACCTCGCCGGCGCTCTTCTCGATGGCCGCGGGCTTCATCGGCATCTGGCTGTTCTCGATCCTCGACAACAGCGCGCGTGCCAAGGAAGACCGTGCGGGTTACCTCGCGCAGAAGGTGCGTTCGGAAACCGGCATCGGCGCGGAAGGCGCTTCCGGCCACTAAGATCCGCGACGCCGCCGGCCTTCGGGCCGGTGGCCGGGCGAATGATTCGGGGCAGCCACGGCTGCCCCATGTTTTTTGCGTATTCGCGATATTTCAGCGTCGTGAAGAAAATATGTTTGACACTCCGCTGAGAGCCGCTATAATGCGCGCTTCACCGGCCAGGTAGCTCAGTTGGTAGAGCAGCGGATTGAAAATCCGCGTGTCGGCGGTTCGATTCCGTCCCTGGCCACCAGTATCAGAAAACGGGCCGGTTCCATCCGGCCCGTTTTCGTTTACGTTGCGATATCTGCAACAGAAACGTCTGATTCCGCGCAATATTGCAGCGATTTTCGCGGTGCTATAATCCGCCGGATTAAGCTCTCCATTTGCGACCGCGCATGCAACTTTATGCTCTTGGCTTGAACCATCACACCGCCCCGCTCAGCATCCGGGAGCGGGTGGCGTTTCAGCCCGAGCGGCTGGACGATGCCCTGCACGACCTGACGCATGCGCGCACGGTGCGTGAGGCCGCGATCCTGTCGACCTGCAATCGCACCGAGCTGTACTTCGCCACCGAGCAGCCGCAGCACGCGGCCGACTGGCTGGCGCGCTTCCACCAGATGTCCCTCAAGGAAGTGTCGCCCTACCTCTATTCCTATCCTCAGCGCGACGCGATCCGCCACGTGTTCCGCGTCGCCAGCGGCCTCGACTCGATGGTGCTGGGCGAGCCGCAGATCCTCGGTCAGGTCAAGGACGCGGCGCGCCGGGCGGAAGAGGCGGGGACGATGGGTACCCTGCTGCACAAGCTGTTCCAGAACACCTTCGCGGTTGCCAAGGAAGTGCGCTCGACGACGGCGATCGGCGCCAACATCGTGTCGATGGCCGCGGCGGCGGTGCACCTGTCCGAGCGCATTTTCGAGCGCATCGCCGAGCAGCGCGTGCTGTTCATCGGTGCAGGCGAGATGATCGAGCTGTGCGCCGCGCATTTCGCCGGCGCAACCCCCAGGGAAATGGTCGTCGCCAACCGTACCGAGGCGCGCGCCCAGGTCGTCGCGAGCCGCTTCGGCGCCCAGGTGATGCGGCTGGATGCGATCGGCGACGTGCTGCCGCAATTCGACGTCGTGGTGTCCTGTACGGCCAGCCCGCTGCCGATCGTCGGTCTCGGCATGGTCGAGCGGGCGATCAAGGCGCGCCGGCACAAGCCGATGGTGATGGTCGACCTTGCCGTGCCGCGCGACATCGAAGCCGAGGTCGGAGCGCTGGACGACGTCTTCCTGTACACGGTCGACGACCTTGCCCAGGTGGTCGACGCCGGCCTCGAATCGCGCCAGCAGGCGGTGATCGAGGCCGAGGAGATCATCAACACGCGCGTGGATGGATTCCTGCACTGGATGCAGGCGCGCGATGCCGTACCGACGATCAAGGCGCTGCGCCAACACGCCGAGATGTTGCGCGCCGTCGAGCTCGAGCGCGCAAGCAAGCTGCTCGCGAAGGGCGAGGATCCGCACAAGGTGCTCGATGCCCTGAGCCACGGCCTGATCAACAAGCTGATGCACGGCCCGACCCGCTTCCTCAATCAATCCGAGGGCGAGCAGCAGGCCGACGCCGCGCGCGTGGTGCAGCAGCTCTTCAACCTCAATTCGCACGACTAGGCGAGCGCGCGCCCGCAGCGGGCGCGCAAGCCGCCGTCGTGCTCCCCTCCCGGTTCCCGATGAAGCAGAGCATCCGCGAAAAGCTCGATTTCCTGAGCAGTCGACTGGCCGAACTGGACCGCGAACTCGCCTCCGAGGATGCCGCGCGCGACATGGACGCCTTCCGCGCGCTCGGGCGCGAGCGCGCGGAGATCGAGCCGGTCGTGGCCCTGTACGAGGCATGGCGCAAGACGGAGAGCGATGCGGCGAGCGCCCGCGACATGCTTGCCGATGCGGAGATGCGCGAGCTCGCGGAAACGGAGCTGGAGGCCTGTGCGGAGCGGATTGCGGCGCTGGAGGATGAACTGCAGCGTGCACTGCTGCCGCGCGACCCGGACGACGAGCGCAACCTGTTCCTCGAGATCCGCGCCGGGACCGGCGGCGACGAGGCGGCGCTGTTCGCCGGCGACCTGCTGCGCATGTATACGCGCTACGCGGAACGTCAGCGCTGGAAGGTCGAGATCGTGTCGGCGAGCGAATCGGATCTCGGCGGCTACAAGGAAGTCATCGTGCGCGTGGTCGGCGCAGGCGCGTATTCGAAACTGAAGTTCGAATCCGGCGGACATCGGGTGCAGCGGGTGCCGGCGACGGAGACGCAGGGGCGCATCCACACGTCCGCCTGCACGGTCGCGGTGATGCCGGAGGCCGACGAGCTCGAGGCCGTCAACATCAACCCGGCGGATCTGCGCATCGACACCTTCCGTGCGAGCGGCGCGGGCGGGCAGCACATCAACAAGACCGATTCGGCGGTGCGCATCACCCATCTGCCCACGGGCATCGTCGTCGAATGCCAGGACGACCGCTCGCAGCACCGCAACAAGGCGCAGGCGATGTCGGTGCTGGCGGCGCGCATCCACGACATGCAGCTGCGCGCGCAGCAGGCGCGCGAGGCTGCGACGCGCAAGAGCCTCGTCGGCAGCGGCGACCGCTCGGAGCGCATCCGCACCTACAACTTTCCGCAGGGCCGCGTCACCGATCACCGCATCAACCTCACGCTGTACAAGCTGGACGCGGTGATGGAGGGCGAGATCGACGAGCTGCTCGGCGCGCTCACGGCGGAACATCAGGCCGAACTGCTGGCGGCGCTCGCCGGTGAGTGAGATGGCCGCGCCGCGATTGTCGAATTCGCCCTGGTGGAGGCGCTGATGGATACGCCCGACGCGGCGCCGGACATCGCCGGCGCGCTCAACTGGGCGCGTGCCCGCATCGCCGTCGTCGATGCGCGGGTGCTGCTGCGCCATGTGCTGCAATGTTCGGCGGCGCGGCTCGCCGCCTATCCGGAGGCACGGCTCGACGAGCGCGAATGGGCGGAATTCCGCAGCCTGATCGAGCGTCGCGAGGCCGGCGAACCGGTGGCCTACCTGATCGGCGAACGCGAGTTCTACGGGCGTCCCTTCATGGTCGGCCCGGCGGTGCTGATCCCGCGACCGGACACCGAGCTGCTGATAGAGCTGGCGCTGGCGCATTTCGGCGACAAGCCGCGCACGCGGATCCTCGACCTGGGCACGGGCAGCGGAGCGCTGGCCGTGACGCTGGCGCTCGAACTGCCCGACGCGGACGTGACGGCGGTGGATCGTTCCCGCGAGGCTTTGCTGGTCGCGATGGCCAATGCCGCGCGCCTCAAGGCGAGTGTGTCCTTCGTGCTCGGCGACTGGTTTTCGCAGCTGGGGGGCGACCGCTACCAGCTGATCGTGGCCAACCCTCCGTATGTTGCGGCGGGCGACCCGCATCTGGGCGAGGGCGACGTGCGCTTCGAACCGGGGACCGCGCTGGCCGCGGGGCCCCAGGGGCTGGACGACCTCGCGGCGATCGCTGCACAGGCGCCGCGCCACCTGGAGCCGGGCGGCTGGCTCTTCATGGAGCATGGCTACGATCAGGCGGCGGCCGTGCGCGGCCTGCTCACCGACGCGGGATTCTCGTCGATCACGTCATGGAAGGATCTCGGCGGCATCGAACGCGTGTCGGGCGGCCAGTGGCTGGGACGCGGCGAGCCGCGCTGAGTGGGTGCCGCAGTTTGGCCGCAGTTTGGCTATTGACGGGCGCAGCGGCAATCCCTAGAATTTCCTGAGTTAATTACTCAACTTTTGGAACGGCAACATGGACATCCAGAACGTCATCCGCGAGCAGGTCACCAACAACTCGGTCGTGCTCTACATGAAGGGCACGCCCCAGTTTCCGATGTGCGGCTTTTCCGCGACGGCCGTGCAGATCCTCAAGAACCTGGGCGTGACCGATCTGTTCTCGGTGAACGTGCTCGAGAACGAAGACATCCGCAACGGCATCAAGGAATACGCCAACTGGCCGACGATTCCGCAGCTCTACATCAAGGGCGAGTTCGTCGGTGGCTGCGACATCATGCGCGAGATGTACGAGAACGGCGAACTGAAGACGATGCTCGGCGAAGCCGGCGTCAAGTAATCCGATTCGTCCGGTGCGGCGTCCGGCCGCGCAGGGATTGAGATCAGGCCCGCCCTTCGACGGCGGGCTCGTCTTTTTTGAGCCGTGCAATCGACTTGTGCGCGAGGTGGCGCAGCAGGAGATGCGGCGGCATCCGCAGCCAATGGGCGCGGACGTAGATCGCGAAGCGGGCGAGCATGGCTGCGGGACTTTCGGTCGCCTCGTTCTCGGGGCGGATCGCGGTCGTGTACAGCATCGTCAACAGGCGCGAGGCCGGCCCGCCCGCGGCATTTCGCATGTCCGCAAGCACAGGCGGCGGAATCGGGCTGTCGAGCAGGTGTGCGGCAAGGTGCAGGCCGAATGCGACCGGCGCGACGACATCGAGCGTGCGTGAGGCGTCGACGACGCGCTGCCAGAAATCCGCTTCGTTGGCACCCGTGCGCAGCAGCCCGTCGATGTCGAACAGGTCGCGCAGGCCGTTGTGGAGTTCGCCTTCGTGCAGCAGGTGCACGATGCTGTGGATCAGCAGGTGTTCGGGGCGCGGGATGCGGACGGCGGGCAGGTCGGGCAGTGCGGATGCGGCCCGGATGATCGTCTCGGCGTCGGGGTTGTGCCGTGACGTGAGCGGCAGGATCGTGTGATGGACGTCGAGCACGGTGCCGCGTCGCACGCTCACCATCGGCGGCAACTCGTGCATCCACGTGCGGTAGTAGCGCTGGTCGTAGGGCGAGGTCTTGGCCGACGCCCAGCCCGCCACCATCAGGCGCAACTCGACATCGCCGAGGGCGTGGTGCGGCACGAGGATGTCGATGTCGCCGAACAGGCGGCCGCGCCCGACGGGGTGGTCGGATACGGCATAGGCGGCCCCCTTCAGCAGTACCAGCGGGATGCCCAGACGGCACAGGGCACGCTGCAGTCCGTGCACTTCCCAGCGGACCGATTGCGTCTGGCGCCGGCTGAGCTGGCGTACGGCCGCCAGGTGTCGTGCGGCCTCGGGTGGGACCTCGATCCCGGCCGTAGCGACGCGTTCGGCGAGCAGGCCCGCAAGGTTCGCCGCGCGCGCACTCGCGACCAGTTCCGACCACGCGGCAAGGTCCAGCGCGCAAGCCTGCGTCGGCGTCTTGAGGATCGAAACCAGGCGTCTGCAGGCGGCCGATTGCATCGCATCAGCGTCCGGTGATGTCGCGCACCATCACCAGCGCCGTCTCGGTCGAATCGTAGGCGATGTCGAAGCAGCGTGCCTTGTCGAGCATGCCGCACAGTGCGTGAAATCCGGTGTCGCCCATGCGGTCGCGATTGAAGGATTGCTCCGCGATGCGTGCGAATGCCTCGGCGCGGCCGATTGCCTCGCAGCGGGGAGCGGATCCCGGCGTGAAGCGGGGGAAAATCACCCAGCGGCACCGCGCCTGCCGGGCGACTGTACGCGATGCCGCGGGGGGAGCCGCGTGGCTGATGGTGCCCTTGCGGGTGTCCGCGTAGCGGCGCCCGAGCCGGGCGCCCGGAAAGCGCGCAACGATGTCGATCGATTCGTTCTTGAGGCTGATCGGCCGCGGATTGGGTTGCAGGCTGCCGCTCTCGGGCGCGAGGATCGCCAGTTCGTCGGACAGCAGCTGCCACTGGTCGATGAAGGTCAGCGCCGCGCACAGCGTGCTCTTGCCCGCGCCCGGGGACCCCGGCATGACGAGCGCGTCGCCGTCGCGGGCGACGACCGCTGCGTGCATGACAAGGTAGCCGAGCGGTCGGGAGGCGAGGCACCAGTTGAGCCCCCATTCGAAGAGCGGGGCGGCCTGGCTGGCCGGCAGGGGCAGGAAGGGTTCCGTGTTATCGAGCAGGAAGCGCGCCTGCGGCCGGAGCCAGCGGCGCCATCCCGTTCCGTGGGCGATGCGGATGTCGAAATCGATGAAATTCCCCGTCCTTCCGGAGGGGCGCAGTGCGTCCGGGTAGAAGGTCTCGAGATGGTGGCGCACCGTGCCGAAAGGTGCGCGCAAACGCACCGTGACCGGGGCGAGGTAGAGGGTGACGTCGATCAATCCGTTAGCCAGCGCGCGTCGCGGAACGAGTTGCGCTCAAGTGTGCGCGAGAATCGATAGCTGCACCAGTTCATCGATCACGCGGCGGATCGTTGCTTCGCCGGAGTCGACGCCATCGAGCACGACCGCCTGTGTGCCGACGTGGCGGATCATGGCGGATGCGTCCGCCGGGCCGGCTTCGGTCGCGTGCCTGACGATTTCGCGCGCCAGCGGGGAGAGCAACCAGTAGTCGCCGGAATTGCTGTCGAACAGCACGCTCACGCCTTCGTCGCGCCACTGCGGCGAGAATACGAACGCCCGGCCGTGAAGGACGCTCAGCGTCATTGCATCCTTCAGGGGGAGGTCGTCTTCACTTTGTGGTCGAGTTTTGTTTCTTGCAGACATACAGCAGGGGCGATTCGGTGCCTGAGTATGTGGTCTTGATGTAGCTGATCACTTCCGCGGCGGTCAGCCCCATCGTACCCGTGCATGCGAGGCTGGACGGGCAATAGGTGCCGCCGCGGCGCAGGCTCTGCCACATTTCCTGGATGTGCCAGGATTTGATCGGATAGTCCGGGAGCAGATTCGTGTTGATCCAGGCGGCGATGAGGTGGCGCATCAGTTCGCAGTCGGACAAGGTCGCGAAATTCTGCGGAAATGCGAGGAACTCCCATATCCCCGTCGAGCTGGGGACGTCAGCGTCGGGGAGAACCGCGGAAACCAGGGCCCCCACGCTGTTCATGACGCTCCTGGGGTTCTGCGAGATATCCTGGCCGGTCTTGTACGAACTCCCGTCGACATCGAGCAATGCGACATTCTGCTTGAATCTCGGAGCGTCAACGTTGCCCCAGGACGAGAGATTGATCTGCAGTTTCCAGTCGGTGGGCGACAGGCCTGCGGAACACACCACCTCGCCTGCGTGGTGGCTCAGGTTGCCGCTGACCATCGCTGACGGGCTCAGGCAACTGATTTGACCGAGCGCCGATTTCGCCTGCACGGCCAGCAGCACACCCACGCCGCCGGCGCTCGCCCCGATGAAGCGACGACGCGAACCCGCGGACGGGGGCACCGAACTTCCTTCGGGCTGCCCTGCGAGGTTGCTGCCGCTCGATTCCGGGGTCATCCCCATTTTCTTCGTCCCTGATGGCGAGTTTCGACGCTCTTGCTTGTCTCATATCTTGGAGCACGATTCGTGCCGAATTGGCGTGTGCTCCAGGGTGCTGATAATTAATGGTTTCCTGTGATCCAGGCATGCCGGTTTCGGCGGGGTGTAAAAAAATCCGACGTTTGCCGGCCTAACCTCATGCGGCGCTATCCGTCGTCCTTAAGCTAGCCGACCGGCCCGTGCGCTTCAAGCACAAGGGCCTCCGCGCCGTGACCTTCGTCATGCGGGCGCTATACATTGGCGATGCGCGAATTGGCGAGCGACAGGCGTGTTGCGAGCACTTCGAGAAATCCCTGGTAGAAATGCATGCGCGTCGTATCGGATGCCCGGTCGAGGGCCGCGGCGTCGATCCGCAGGACCTGGAGGGGGGTCGCTGCCTCGACGGTGGCGGAACGCACCGAGCCTCCGGCGGCGAACAGGGACATCTCGCCGAAGCACTCGCCTTCGCTGAGGAGGTTGAGCAGGCGTCCCTGCTTCTTCACGCGCGCCTCGCCGGCGGCGATGAAACAGAAGTGGTCACCCGGTTCGCCCTCGCGGAATACGACCGTGCCCGGTTGCACCCGGGTCCAGCGCGACAGGCCGATCACCTCCCACAGTTCCACGTCGCTGAAGTTGCGGAAGAAGCTCAGGCGGCGCAGGGTCTGGAATTTCTCCGCGTCCGGAATGGGGGTGTGGATCGAAGCCGTGGCGCGGTTGCGGAAGGCCTGCGCCAGGTCGTGTGCGAATTCCGACCAGTCGCGGTAGCGGCGCTCGAGATCCTTGTCCATCGCGCGCCGGACGATGGCTTCCAGCGCGTCCGGGACGTCGGGCCGGATCGACGAAGGAGGAGGGGCGTCGTCGTGGGCGATGCTGTACAGCAGGCTGAACTGGTTTTCGGATTCGAACGGCAGCCGGCCCGTGAGCAGCTGGTACATCGCTACGCCGAGGGAGTAGATGTCCG
This sequence comes from Aromatoleum tolulyticum, assembly GCF_900156155.1. Classification (GTDB taxonomy): domain Bacteria; phylum Pseudomonadota; class Gammaproteobacteria; order Burkholderiales; family Rhodocyclaceae; genus Aromatoleum; species Aromatoleum tolulyticum. The sequence goes on along the minus strand of NZ_FTMD01000004.1, from coordinate 167,628 downwards.
TCTGCTGGTCGAGCGGCATCGCCCGCACCTGCTGCGGCGACATGTAGGCGGGCGAACCGACCGAGGCAATCTGCGTGCGGTCGCTCGCGACGTCGCAGGCGGCGCCGAAGTCGGAAATCTTGATGTCCTGGCCGTCGCGGGCGGTCAGCAGGATGTTTGCCGGCTTGATGTCGCGGTGGGTGATGCCGCGGCGGAATGCGTAGTCGAGCGCGCGGGTGCACTTGAAGATGATTTCGATCAGGCGATCGAACGGCAGCAGCGCATCGGGCGTGCAGAAATCCGCGAGCGTGCCGCCGCCGACGTATTCCATGACGATCCAGGCATCCTCGTCGTCGACGTGCGCATCGAAGGTGCGGACGATGTGGGGATGGATCAGCTTCCCGGCGAGCGCAACCTCGTTCATCAGGAGGTGGCGATAGATGTGTCCGCGTTGCGGATCTCGCAGGATCTCGGGATGGATGCGCTTGATCGCGACCTCGCGTCCGGCGAAGGGATCCCACGCGAGATGAACGGAACTGGTGGCGCCCGCCCCGAGCGGGCGCCGTACTTCGTATTTGCCGATCCGTTCCATCGGCGCCGGGCGGTCAGTCTTGCGAGCTGCGCGCCCGCGCGATCGCGGCGCGGACCTGCTCGGGCGCCGTGCCGCCGATGTGCTTGCGCGAAGCGAGCGAGCCTTCGACGGTGAGCACGGCGAAGACGTCGTCCTTCACGCGCTCGGCCGCGCCCGGCACATGCGCCATCGCCGCACGCAGCTCGTCGAGCGTGAACTGCGGCAGGTCGCAGCCCTTCACGTCGGCCGCGCGCACGGCGAGCGCGACCGCTTCGTGCGCGTCGCGGAAGGGCAGGCCGTTCTTGACCAGATAGTCGGCGAGGTCGGTCGCGGTCGCGTAGCCCTGCTTCAGCGCGTCGCGCATCGCGTCGGCCTTCACGCGGATGCCGGTGATCATGTCGGCGTAGATGCGCAGCGTGTCGATCACCGTGTCGGCGGTGTCGAACAGCGGTTCCTTGTCTTCCTGGTTGTCCTTGTTGTACGCGAGCGGCTGGCCCTTCATCAGCGTCAGCAGCGCGATCAGGCTGCCGTTGACGCGCCCGGTCTTGCCGCGCACCAGTTCGGGCACGTCCGGGTTCTTCTTCTGCGGCATGATCGAGCTGCCGGTGCAGAAGCGGTCGGCCAGGTCGATGAAGCCCACGCGCGGGCTCATCCACAGGATCAGCTCCTCGGAGAAGCGCGACAGGTGGGTCATCAGCAGCGCCGAGGCGGCGCAGAACTCGATCGCGAAGTCGCGGTCGCTGACGGCATCGAGCGAGTTGTAGCAGACCTCGTCGAAGCCCAGTTCCCGTGCGACGAACTCGCGGTCGATCGGGTAACTGGTGCCGGCCAGCGCGGCGCTGCCGAGCGGCAGGCGGTTGACGCGCTTGCGGCAGTCGGCGAAGCGCTCGGCGTCGCGGCGGCTCATTTCGTAGTAGGCCATCAGGTGGTGGCCGAAAGTCACCGGTTGGGCGACCTGCAGGTGCGTGAAGCCGGGCATCGCCGTCGCGGCGTTGGCCTCGGCGACGTCGAGCAGGTTCTTCTGGAAGTCGCCGATCAGCGCGAGGATCTGGTCGATCGCGTCGCGCAGCCACAGACGGATGTCGGTCGCGACCTGGTCGTTGCGGCTGCGGCCGGTGTGCAGGCGCTTGCCGGCATCGCCGACCAGCACTGTGAGGCGCTTTTCGATGTTGAGGTGCACATCCTCGTCGTCGAGGTTCCAGCCGAATTCGCCACGCTCGATCTCGCCGAGGATCTGCGTCATGCCACGCTCGATGTCGGCGAGGTCCTGTGCGCCGATGATGCCCTGGCGCGCGAGCATCTTCGCGTGCGCGAGCGAGCCGCGAATATCCTGGCGCGCCATGCGCTGGTCGAAGAACACCGAAGCGGTGTAGCGTTTGACGAGATCCGAGACCGGCTCGGTGAAGCGGCCCGACCAGGCCTTGGCCGGCTGCGAGGAAGTGGTGTCTGTCATAATGTCCGTCAGTGGTATGGCGCGGTCGGGTGCGGCCGTCGCGGGGCGGGGCGCCGGTTGTCGCTGGCGCCGCGCAAACAGGCCAAAATTATAAAGCAAAAGCCCCGCATGCCCTGGGCGCCGGTTCGCCGGCGGGGCGAGAGTCGCGGGGGCGGGGAGGTTCGTTGATGGAGTCGGCACAGGTCTTGCGCGTGGTGATCGTCGACGACGAGGCGCCGGCGCGTGCGCGCCTGCGCGACCTGCTCGGTGACATCGCACAGGAGCAGCCGACCGTCGTCGTCGGCGTCGCAGCCAATGGTGTCGAGGCACTGCGTCTGCTCGAGAGCGAAGCGGCGGATGTCGTGCTGGCCGACATCCGCATGCCGGTGATGGACGGCGTCGAACTCGCACGCCACCTCGGCCGCCTGGAGAAGCCCCCCGCCGTGATCTTCACGACGGCCTACGACGAGTACGCGGTGCAGGCCTTCGAACTGTCGGCGGTCGACTACCTGCTGAAGCCGGTGCGGGCGCAGCGCCTCGCCGATGCGCTGGCGAAGGTGCATCGGCGCCAGCCGCTGGCGGATGCGGCACTCGCCGCGCTGGCGCCCGGTGCGCGGCAGCATTTCAGCGTCAGCGAGCGCGGCCGCATCCTGCTGGTGCCGGTCGCGGACGTCCTGTTCCTGCGTGCGGAACTGAAGTACGTGACGGCACGCACGGCCGAGCGCGAATACCTGCTCGACGAGTCGCTGGTGCAACTGGAGCAGGAGTTCGCCGGCCGCTTTCTGCGCATCCACCGCAACTGCCTCGTCGCGCGCGCGGCCGTGGTCGGCGTGGAGCGCGCGGGCGAGCACGACGGGGAACCGCACTGGGACATCCTGCTGGCCGGGTTGCCCGAAGGCCTGCCGGTCAGCCGCCGGCAGTGGCCGGCAGTGAAGCAGACGCTGGGGATCTGAAGGCCGTTTCCCCCGTCAGCCGCTGTTCCGGAGCCCTGCGGCGACTCCGTTGATCGTGATGTGGATCCCGAGACGCACGCGCGCGTCGTCGTGGCCGTCGCGGTGGCGGCGCAGCAGTTCGACCTGTACGTGGTTGAGCGGGTCGAGGTAGGGGAAGCGGTTGCGGATCGAGCGCTTGAGCAGCGGGTTGTCGTCGAGGAGCTCCTTCTGGCCGGTGATCGCGAGCAGCGCGTCGATGGTGTCCTGCCATTCGGCACGGATGCGGCCGAAGATCGCGTCGCGCAAGGCCGGGTCCTTGACCAGGCCGGCGTAGCGCGAGGCGATCGCGAGGTCCGACTTCGCCAGCACCATGTCCATGTTCGACAGCAGCGTGGCGAAGAAGGACCACTCCTTGTACATCGCCTGCAGGCGCGCGAGGCCGTCGTCGGGATGGGTCGCGCGCCACGCCTTCACCGCCGCGCCGAAGCCGAACCAGCCGGGCAGCATCAGGCGGCACTGCGCCCAGCTGAACACCCACGGGATCGCGCGCAGGTCCTCGATGCGCGTACCCTTCTTGCGCGAGGCGGGGCGCGAGCCGATGTTGAGTTCGGCGATCTCGGAGATCACCGTCGACTCCCAGAAGTAGCGCTCGAAGCCCTCGGTCTCGTACACGAGTCCGCGATAGGCGGCGAAGGCCGCGTCCGACAGCGCCTGCATCGTGTCGAGGAATTCGGCACGCGGCGCGGGGGCGTTGTCCGACAGCAGGCTCGCTTCCAGCGTGGCGGCAACCAGCACCTCGAGGTTGCGGCGGCCGACTTCGGGGTTGTTGTACTTCGCGGCGATGACCTCGCCCTGCTCGGTGAGGCGGATGCGGCCCTGCACGGCGCCGCCGGGTTGCGCGAGGATGGCCTGGTAGCTCGGGCCGCCGCCGCGGCCGACGGAGCCGCCGCGGCCGTGGAAGAGGCGCAGGTGCAGGCCGTGCTTGGCGAACACTTCGACGAGCCCGATCTCGGCCTTGTACAGCGACCAGCCGGAGGTGAGGAAGCCGCCGTCCTTGTTGCTGTCGGAGTAGCCCAGCATGATCTCCTGCATCCGCTCGCGCGATTCCAGCAGGCTCATGTAGGCCGGCAGCGCGAACAGGCGGTCCATGACCGTCGGCGCGTTCGCGAGGTCCTCGATGGTCTCGAACAGCGGGATGATGTTCACGTCGAGCGCCTGCTCGTGCGGGCGCAGCAGGCCCGCTTCCTTCAACAGCAGCGCGAGCTCGAGGAGGTCCGAGACGTCGTCGGTCTTGGAGATGATGCAGTTCGTGATCGCCTCCTTGCCGAAGCGCAGGTGCGCGTTGCGCGCGGCGCGGAAGATCGCCAGCTCGCCCTCGGTCTCGTCCGAGTAGCGCACGTGCGGCGAGGCGAGCAGCCGCGGCGTGGCGAGTTCGGTGAGCAGCACCTCGCAGCGGTCGGTCTCGTCCAGCGCGCGGTAATCGGTGCCGGGCTGGGCGGTCGCCAGCAGCTCGGCGACGACGCGCTCGTGCACGTCGGAGTTCTGGCGCAGGTCGATCGGGGCGAGGTGGAAGCCGAACACGCGCACGGCACGGCGCAGCAGGCGCAGGCGGCCGCGCGCGAGGGCGGCCGAGCCGTTGGCGACTAGCGAGCGGTGGAGGATGTCGAGGTCCTCGGACAGTTCGTACGCGTTCAGGTAGGGCTCCGCTTGCGCGACCGCGTGGCGCGGCGGCTCGCTGCCGAGCAGCGTGCGGTGGGTCGCCGCAAGGCGCGCGTAGATGCCGGAGATCGCGCGCCGGTAAGGCTCGTCCTTGCGGTGCGGAGACCGGTCGGGCGAGCGCTCCGCCAGTCCGAGGAGCGCGTCGGAGGCGCTCACGAGGCCCGCTGCGAGCGACAGGCGCGCGCCGAGCGTGTGCAACTCGTCGAGGTAGAAACCGAGTACGGCGGCTGCCTGCATCGCGAGCGCGCGCTCGAGCACCTCGGCCGTGACGAAGGGGTTGCCGTCGCGGTCGCCGCCGATCCAGCTGCCCACGCGCAGGAAGGCGGGCAGTTCGAGCGCGCCCAGCGCCGGGTCGCGCTGCGCGAGCTGGTCTTCGAGGGCGGCGTAGAGGCGCGGCACTTCGCGCAGGAAGGTCGCGTCGAAGTACGACAGGCCGTTGGCCACCTCGTCGACCACCGACAGCTTGGCCGGGCGCAGCATGCGCGTCTGCCACAGGATGAGCACGGCGCGGCGCATGGCTTCGTCGCTGTGCTCGCGCTCCTCGGGCGTGAGCACCATGCGGTCGCGCCGGTCGAGCAGGCGGGCGATGTCGGTCTCGCAGTTGAGGATGCTCTTCCTCTGCACTTCGGTCGGGTGGGCCGTGAGCACCGGCGAGATCGCCGCGGTGTCGAAGAACGCGGCCAGCTCCGATGCCTCGTGGCCGCTGGCGAAGGCGCGTGCGAGGGCATGCGCGAGGCTGCCTTCGCGCGGCGCGGAGCCGGCGATGAGGTGGGCGCGGCTGCGCCGGATGTGGTGCTGGTCCTCGGCGATGTTGGCGAGGTGCGAGAAATAGCTGAACGCGCGCGCGACCTGGATCGTCTGTTCGCGCGACAGCGCATCGAGGATGCCTTCGAGCTCCTGGCGCGCGGCGCGGTCGTCGTTACGGCGGAAGCGCACCGAGGTCTGGCGGATGCGTTCGATGAGGCCGAACACGGCTTCGCCCTGCTGGTCGCGCACGGTGTCGCCGAGCATGCGGCCGAGCAGTCGGATGTCTTCGCGCAGTGGTGCGTCCTTGTCCTGGTTCATGATGTTTCCGTGGCGGTGTTGGGGTTCGGGGGGCGAGAGGCGTGCTCGGACGTCCATGCTAGAATGCTGTTTCGCTGCGGCGCCATTGGCGCGAACCCTGATGCTGCGACGCGGTATGTGCCGCGCCTGTCAGGATCCTAAATCATCTGTCGACGAGTCCGTTTACCGTGAGCGCAACTTCCGCCGAATTCACCCCGCCCGAACGCATCGTAATCGCCACCCGCGAAAGCCGGCTCGCGCTGTGGCAGGCCGAGCACGTCAAGGCCCGCCTCGAGGCGCTGTACCCCGGCTGCCGGGTCGAGCTGCTGGGCATGACGACCCGCGGCGACCAGATCCTCGACCGCCCGCTGGCCAAGGTCGGCGGCAAGGGCCTGTTCGTGAAGGAGCTCGAGGCGGCGCTGCTCGAAGGGCGCGCCGACATCGCCGTGCATTCGATGAAGGACGTGCCGATGCAGCTCGCCGAGCCCTTCGCGCTGCCCTGCATCTCCGAGCGCGAAGTGCCGCTCGACGCCTTCGTGTCGCCGCGTTACGCGAGCCTCGACGAACTGCCGCCGGGCGCCGTCGTGGGTACGTCCTCGCTGCGGCGCGAATCGCAGCTGCACGCGATGTATCCGATGCTCGCCGTGACCAGCCTGCGCGGCAACCTCGACACGCGTCTGCGCAAGCTCGACGAGGGGCAGTACGACGCGATCATCCTCGCCGCGGCGGGCCTCAAGCGCCTCGGCTTGGCCGACCGCATCCGCAGCGAGCTGCCGTCCGAAGTGTCGCTGCCGGCAGCCGGGCAGGGCGCGCTGGGCATCGAATGCCTCGCGAGCCGCAAGGACGTCGCCGCCTGGCTGGCGCCGCTCAACGACGCCGACACCTCCGCGTGCGTGCGCGCGGAACGCGCCGTATCGCGCGCGCTCGCCGGCAGCTGCGAAGTGCCGCTGGGCGCCTACGCGGAGATCCGTGCGGGCAAGCTGTGGCTGCGCGGGTTCGTCGCGCTGCCCGACGGCAGCCGCATCGTGCGCGCCGAGCTCGAAGGCAATCCCGCGGACTGCGAGACGCTGGGGCTGGCGCTGGCGGCCGACCTGCGCGAGCAGGGGGCCGAGGACATCCTCGCCCAGATCGGCTGAGGCCGGCCGCGACGGTGGCGATCATGACCGCGGCAACGCTGTCCGGGCGCCACATCGTGGTGACCCGGCCGTCCGGGCAGGCCGACAGCCTGTGCACGGCGATCGAGGCGCGCGGCGGCATCGCGCTGCGCTTTCCGGTGCTCGCGATCGGCGAGCCCGAGGACGGCCGCGCCCTCGATGAGGTCATTGCCCGGCTGGACGAATTCGATCTCGCGTTCTTCGTCAGCCCGAATGCCGTGAGCCACGCCCTCGGCCCGGTTCTCGCGCGTCGCCCCTGGCCCGCCGGCCTGCGCGTCGCCACCGTCGGCAAGGGCAGCGAGCGGGCGCTGGCGGGCTACGGTTTCAAGGACGTCATCGCACCGCAGAGCGGCTTCGACAGCGAGTCCGTGCTGGCCCTGGCGGAGTTCCGGGCGGACGCGGTCGCGGGCAGGCACGTCCTGATCTTTCGCGGCGACGGCGGTCGCGACCTGCTCGGCGAGACCCTGCGCGAACGGGGCGCGACGGTCGAATACGTCACCTGTTATCGCCGCTATTGCCCCGCGATCGATCCGACGCCCTTGCTGCGTCTGGCTGCCGACGGGCGCCTCGATGCGATCACGCTCACGAGCAGCGAGGGCGTCGGCAACCTGCGCACCATGGTCGGCGACGATGGCTGGCCGGTGCTGCGCACGGTCGCCGTCTTCGCGCCCCATCCGCGCATCGTTGCACATGCACGCGCGGCGGGCTTCGAGCTCGTGCTCGAGACGCCGGCGGGCGACGAGGGGCTGGTCGGCGCCCTCGAGTCTCATTTTCGGCACGCCTCGGTTACACTCAGGCCATGAACCAAGAACAATCCGCGCTCACCCAGTCCAGTTCATCCGAATCCGCCCCCGCTCCGAATCGTGAAGCGGCGGGGCGTCCGTCCGCCTCCGCTGCTGCGGGCGGCAGTTCCCGTGGCGGCCTGGCCGTTGCGATCTCCGTGATTGCGCTCGTCGGCGCCGGCGTGCTCGGCTGGTACGTGCACGACATGCGCGGCAGCGTTGCCGCCGTGCGCGAGGAAGTTGCCCAACGCCTCGCGGCGGGCGACTCGGCCGCGACCGAATATCGCGCGCTCGCCCGCCAGCAGCAGGAGACCATCGCCGCGCTGCAAGGCAAGCTCGGGGCGCTCGAGGCCCAGGTGGCCGCCACCGAGGGGCAGGCCGCTACGCTCGAGACGCTTTATCAGCAGTTCTCGCGTACGCGCGAGGACCGCGTCATCGCCGAGGCGGAATACGCCGTGGCGATGGCGGCGCAGCAGCTGCAGCTCGCCGGCAACGCCGAGGCCGCGCTGGTCGCCCTGCAGGGCGCCGAGGGGCGCATCGCCGCGCAGGACGCCGGCCAGCTGCTGCCGCTGCGGCGCGCGCTGGCGCGCGATATCGAAATGCTGAAGGCCGCGCCGCAGGTGGATGTCCCGGGCATCGCGCTGCGCCTCGAAGGCCTGCTCGAACGAGTCGATGGCCTGCCGCTCGCGTTCGCCGGCGAACTCGCTGCGCAGCCGTCCGTCGATGGAGACACTGCCGCTGCGCCGGCCGCGGCCGCGCCGTCGCCGATGGATTTCATCAAGGAGGTGGCGCACGAGGTCTGGCACGAGATCCTCGCGCTGGTGCGCATCGAGCGTCTCGACCAGCCCGAGCCGGTTCTGCTCGCTCCGGCCCAAAGCACCTACCTGCGCGAGAATCTCAAGATCCGCCTGCTGACCGCCCGTCTGGCGCTGCTGGCGCGCGACGGGCGCACGTTCTCGGCGGACCTTGCCCAGGCGCAGAGCTGGGTGGGACGCTACTTCGACAAGCGCGACGCCAAGGTGCAGGAGACCCTGTCCGAGCTGGCGGCTCTCGCGGCGATGCCGGTCAAGGTGGAGCAACCCGCGCCGGTCGAGAGCATTGCCGCGCTGCGCCTGCTGCAGGCGCGCGCGGGCGAGGCGAACCGGAACGCTCCGGCGGTCGCCGTGCCGCCCGCCGAGCTACCGGCGAAGGGAAGTGCCGCGCAACAGCCCGCCGGCGCCGCGCGCTGAGGAGCCGGTCATGCGTGCATTGATCTGGCTCATCGGAATCTTCGCGCTTGCGGCCGGCGTCGCGATGCTCGCGAGCGTCAACGACGGCTATGTGCTGATCGTCGTTCCGCCGTGGCGCGTCCAGCTCTCGCTCAACCTGCTGATCGTCGGGCTGATCGTCGCGTTCTTCAGTGCCTACGCGGTGTTGCGGATCATTCGCCGGACGATGGCGTTGCCCGGGCGCGTCGTCCAGTACCGCGAGCGGCGCCGCAAGGAAAAAGCCGGCCGCGCACTGCGCGACGGGCTGCGCGCGCTGTTCGAGGGGCGTTTCGCGCAGGCGGTGAAGTTCGCCGGTGCGGCGTTTTCCGACAGCGACAACCGCTCGATGGCGGCGCTCGTCGCCGCCCGCGCGGCACACGCGATGCGCGACGACACGCGTTATCGCATCTGGCTCGGGAAATCGGCCGAGCAGGAAGACGAATCGCGCGTCGCGCGCCTGATGACGGAGGCGGAGCTGGCGGTGGAAGGGCGTCGTTTCGAGGAGGCCGCCGAGCGTCTCGAGAATTTGCGCCTTGCGGGCCATCGCCATATCGCCGCGCTGCGCCTGTCGTTGCGGGTCGCTTCTGCGCTCGCGCGCTGGGACGAGGTGCTGCGCACCGCGCGCCAGCTGCACAAGCACAAGGCCATGTCCGAGGAGCAGGTGCGTTCCGTGCTGCGGCGCGCGCATCTCGAGCGCATGCGCGAGTTGGCCGGCGACGCCGAGGGTCTGACCGCATACTGGCGGGAGATTCCCGCGGACGAGTTGAACGACCGGCGCCTGGTCGAACGTGCCGTGCCTTACCTCGCCGAGACGGGCCAGGGGGCGCTCGCGCGCCGGACGCTCGAGCGCCTGCTCGATGCGGAATGGGACAGCGGCCTCGCCCGCCTGTACGGTTATTGCTGCGAAGGCGACGCCGTCGATTGCCTCGCCCGCGGCGAGAAGTGGCTGCGCATGTATCCCAAGGATGCCGGCCTGCTGTTCGCGCTCGGGCGCCTGTGCCTGAACGCGCAGCTGTGGGGCAAGGCGCAGAGCTACCTCGAGGCTTCGCTCAACCTTGCACCGTCGGTCGAGACGCATCTCGCGCTGGCCGGTCTGCTCGAGCGCCTCGAGCGCGCGGACGAGGCGCAGGCGCACTATCGCGCCGCCGCACAGCGTTCCGCCGCCTGAAAACGAAACGGCCGCCCCGTGTGGAGCGGCCGTCGTTCATCCCTGCCGGCGCTTGCCGGAACTCAGCACCAGTCGCGCGGCTTGAGGAATTCGTCGTAAAGCTTCGCTTCCGCGCTCCCCGCTTCGGGATGCCAGTCGTAGCGCCATTTCACGATCGGCGGCAGCGACATCAGGATCGATTCGGTGCGTCCGCCCGACTGCAGGCCGAACAGCGTGCCGCGGTCGAACACCAGGTTGAATTCGACGTAACGACCGCGGCGGTAGGCCTGGAAGTCGCGCTCGCGCTCGCCATAGGCGATGTCCTTGCGGCGCTCGAGGAGCGGCAGATAGGCCGGCACGAAAGCGTCGCCGACGCTCTTCACGAGGCCGAAGCCGTCATCGAACGCGATCTTGCCGTCCGCGCCGAGGTCGTCGAAGAACAGGCCGCCGACACCGCGCGGTTCGTTGCGGTGCTTGAGGAAGAAGTAGCTGTCGCACCACTCCTTGAGGCGACGGTATTCCGCCTCGCCGCCGAAGGGCAGCACCGCTGCCTTGCAGGTGCGGTGGAAGTGGCGGACGTCCTCTTCGAACGGATAGTAGGGCGTGAGGTCCATGCCGCCGCCGAACCACCAGATCGGCGCTGCGTCGGGCTCGTTCGCCGGCGGCAGCGCGATGAAGAAGCGCACGTTCATGTGCGCGGTGGGACAGTACGGGTTGCGCGGGTGCAGGACCAGCGACACGCCCATCGCCTCGAAGGAGCGGCCGGCGAGTTCGGGGCGGTGCGCCGTCGCGGACGCTGGCATGCCGGCGCCCATCACGTGCGAGAAGTTCACGCCGCCGCGTTCGAAGAAGCGGCCTTCCTCGATGACGCGGGTGATGCCGCCGCCTCCGCCCGGACGGTCCCACGCGTCGGTGCGGAAGCCTTCGCCGTCGAAGGTCTCCAGCGCCGCGACGATGCGTTGCTGCAGGGCGAGGAGGTACTCCTTGACGGCGGAGCGGTCGGGCGCGCTCATCGTGGCTGCGTCCTCAGGCCTTGCGCGCGACGGCGCGGTGGCCGATGTCGCGGCGGAACTGGCGGCCGTCGAAGACGATCGCGTCGGCGACTTCGTACGCGCGCTTCTGCGCGCTGCGCACGTTGTCGCCCAGCGCGGTGACGCACAGCACGCGCCCGCCGGCGGTGATGACCTGCCCGTCCTGTTCGGCGGTGCCGGCGTGGAACACATGCACGTCCTCGACTTCGGTCGTGGGCAGGCCGGTGATGACGTCGCCCTTGCGTGGCGACTCGGGGTAGCCCGCCGCCGCGAGCACGACGCCGAGGGCGACGCGGCGGTCCCATTCGGCTTCGGCCTGGTCGAGGCGGCCGCCGATTGCGGCTTCGACGAGGTCGGAGAGATCGGTCTTGAGCCGCATCATGATCGGCTGCGTTTCCGGATCGCCCATGCGGCAGTTGAATTCGACCACGCGCGGCTGGCCGGCGTCGTCGATCATCAGGCCGGCGTAGAGGAAGCCGGTGTAGGGCAGGCCGTCGGCCGCCATGCCGGCGAGCGTGGGCATGATGATCTCGCGCATCACGCGCGCGTGCACTTCGGGCGTGACGACCGGGGCGGGCGAGTAGGCGCCCATGCCGCCGGTGTTGGGGCCTTCGTCGTTGTCCTTGAGACGCTTGTGGTCCTGGCTGGTGGCGAGCGCCAGCGCGTTCTTGCCGTCCGCCATGACGATGAAGCTCGCTTCCTCGCCGCGCATGAACTCCTCGATCACGACGCGCGCGCCGGCGTCGCCGTAGCTCACGCCCATGCGATTGTCGGTGAGCATCATGTCGATCGCGGCATGTGCCTCGTCGAGCGTCATGGCGACGACCACACCCTTGCCGGCCGCGAGGCCGTCGGCCTTAATGACGATCGGGGCGCCTTCGGCGTTCACGTAGGCGTGTGCCGCCGCGGCGTCGGAGAAGGTCTGGTACTTCGCCGTCGGGATGTTGTGGCGGATCAGGAAGCGCTTGGCGAAGTCCTTGGAGCTTTCAAGCTGTGCCGCGGCCTTCGTGGGTCCGAAGATCGGCAGGCCGGCGGCGCGGAAGGCGTCGACGACGCCGGCTGCGAGCGGCGCTTCCGGGCCGACGACGGTGAACTGCACCTGCTCGCGCTTCGCCAGCTCGACGAGCTCGGGGATCGCCGTGACGGCGACGTTCTCGAGCAGCGGCTCGCGCGCCGTGCCCGGATTGCCCGGCGCGACCAGGACGCGCGTGACCTTGGGCGACTGCGCGAGTTTCCAGGCCAGTGCGTGTTCGCGGCCGCCGGAGCCGATGACGAGAACTTTCATGCTGTTTCCTGCGCTGCGGATCAGTGGCGGAAGTGGCGGAAGCCGGTGAAGACCATCGCGACGCCCTGTTCGTCGGCCGCGGCGATCACTTCGGCGTCGCGCATCGAGCCGCCGGGCTGGATGACGGCGGTGGCGCCGGCCTGGGCGAGCACGTCGAGGCCGTCGCGGAACGGGAAGAAGGCGTCGGAGGCGACGACCGTGCCCTTGACCGTGAGGCCGGCGTTCTCGGCCTTGATCGCGGCGATGCGGGCGGAGTCGACACGGCTCATCTGGCCGGCGCCGACGCCGACGGTCATGCCGTCACGGCAGTAGACGATGGCGTTCGACTTGACGTACTTGGCGACGCGCCAGGCGAAGAGGAGGTCGCCCAGTTCCTGCTCGGTCGGCGCGCGCTTGGTGACGACCTTGAGGTCGGCGACTGCAATGCGGGCCTCGTCGGCGCTCTGCACCAGCAGGCCGCCGCCGACGCGCTTGTAGTCCAGCGCGCCGGCGGGCTTGCCCAGCGGGCAGGTGAGCACGCGCACGTTCTGCTTCGCGGTCAGCAGCGCCAGCGCATCGGCGGTGTAGGCGGGGGCGATCAGCACTTCGAGGAACTGCGCCGACACGGCTTCCGCCGCGGCGCGGTCGACTTCGCAGTTGAAGGCGATGATGCCGCCGAAGGCCGAGGTCGGATCGGTCGAGAAGGCCTTGCGGTAGGCGGCGGTCGGCGACTCGGCGATGGCGACGCCGCAGGGGTTGGCGTGCTTGACGATGACGCACGCGGGCGTCGTGCCTTCGAAGGCCTTGACGCATTCCCATGCGGCGTCGGCGTCGGCGATGTTGTTGTACGACAGTTCCTTGCCCTGCAGCTGCTTGTACGCGGCGATCGAGCCTTCGGGGGCGTTCGGCTCGCGGTAGAACGCGGCGGACTGGTGGGGGTTCTCGCCGTAGCGCAGGTCCTGCACCTTGTCGAAGGCGACCTGGTAGCGCTCGGGATAGGCTTTCTTGGCCACTTCGCCGTTGTCGCCGAAGGTCAGCGCGGTGAGGTGGTTGGAGATCGCGCTGTCGTAGCGGGCGGTGTGGGTGAAGGCCTTCACCGCGAGGGCGAAGCGGGTCTTGTAGCTCAGTTCGCCGCCGTTCGCTTTCAGCTCGTCGACGATCGCTGCGTAATCCTCGGGGTTGGTGACGATGCCGACGCCGCCCTTCGCGTCGCCGTGATTCTTCGCCGCGGCGCGCACCATGGTCGGGCCGCCGATGTCGATGTTCTCGATGGCGTCCTCGAGCGTGCAATCGGGCTTGGCGACGGTCTGCGCGAAGGGGTAGAGGTTCACGACCACGAGGTCGATGCGCGAGATGCCGTGCGCGGCAATGGTCTCCATGTGCTCGGGCAGGTCGCGGCGCGCGAGGATGCCGCCGTGCACCGTCGGATGCAGGGTCTTGACGCGGCCGTCGAGCATCTCGGGGAAGCCGGTGTGCTCGGACACGTCGGTAACCGGCAGGCCGGCCTCGCGCAGCATCGAGGCGGTGCCGCCGGTCGACAGGATCTTCACGCCGAGGCCGTGCAGGGCCTGGGCGAATTCGAGGACGCCGCGCTTGTCGGAGACGCTGATCAGGGCTTGGGAGACTTTCATCGTTCGGATCGCAGGAGGGAGTCGGAAGGCGGGAAGCCGTGCGCAAGCTGCGGCGCGCGGCGGAATTCGGGCTTACAGGAGTTCGTATTCGGTGAGCTTGCGCCGCAGCGTGTTGCGGTTGATGCCGAGCATCTCCGCGGCCACGGTCTGGTTGCCGTTGGCCTGGCGGAGGACGAACTCGAGCATCGGGCGTTCGACGTTGCGGATCACCATCTCGTAGATCGCGGCGGGTTTTTCACCGTCGAGGTCACGGAAATACTGGTCCAGGGTGCGCTGGACCGAGTCGGCAATTTCGTTGGGGCGGCTCATGCGGCAAGTTCCTGCGGGAGTTCTTCTTCGTAGCGCAGGCGGGCGTCCTGCTGGGCCAGTTGGCCGAAAAAGTCCTCGACGGCCGCCATCTGCGAGCGCACGTCGGGGAGCTGGTTCATCGCGCGACGGAAGGCGGCCGACCCGACCAGGCCCTTCGTGTACCAGGAGATGTGCTTGCGGGCGACCTTGACGCCGGTATCTTCGCCGTAGAAGGCGTACAGGTCGGCCAGATGTTCGCGGCACACCTGGAGGATCTCGCTGACCAGCGGCGCGGGCATCAGTTCGCCGGTCGCCAGGAAGTGTTCGGTCTCGCGGAAGATCCACGGCCGGCCCTGGGCGGCGCGGCCGATCATGACGCCGTCGGCGCCGGTGTAGTCGAGCACGTACTTCGCCTTCTCGGGCGAGGTGATGTCGCCGTTGGCGATGACCGGGATCTTCACCAGGGTCTTCACGTGCGCGATGGTGTCGTACTCGGCTTCGCCCATGTACTGGTCGGCGCGCGTGCGGCCGTGGATCGCGATCGCGCGGATGCCCGATTCCTCGGCGATGCGCGCGACGGTCGGGGCGTTGCGATGCTGGCGGTTCCAGCCGGTGCGGAACTTGAGCGTGACCGGGGTGTTCGGCACCGCAGCGACGACGGCTTCAAGGATGCGGGCGACGAGGGGCTCGTCCTGCATCAGCGCGGAGCCCGCCATCACGTTGCACACCTTCTTGGCCGGGCAGCCCATGTTGATGTCGATGATCTGGGCGCCGCTGTCCGCGTTGTAGCGGGCGGCCTCGGCCATCATCTGCGGGTCGGCGCCGGCAATCTGCACCGAGATCGGATCGACCTCGCCCTCGTGGTTGGCACGCCGGCGCGTCTTCGCGCTGCCGTAGAGCAGCGAGTTGGACGTAACCATCTCGCTCACTGCGACGCCCGCGCCGAGCTTCTTGCACAGCTGGCGGAAGGGGCGGTCGGTGACGCCGGCCATAGGGGCGACGAACAGGTTGTTGCGCAGGGTAAAGCCGGCGTACTGCATGGGCGGGGCGTGTTGCGGGGGAAAGGTCGGGATTTTACCCCATGCGGCGCCGGGCGAGCAGCCGAATGCTCGCCCCGGCAGCGACTGCGTCACACTGGTGTGGTATCCGCGCCCGTCGCCGCAGGCGTGCTCGGCTCGGGAGGCAGTGCGCGCGTGCTGCGGTTGCGCCCGCCTTCCTTCGAGCGGTAGAGCGCCGCATCGGCGGCCTCGATCAGGCCCTCCGGGGTCGAGACGGGAAGCTCGGGGAACGCGGCGACGCCGACGCTGATGGTGACCTTGAGGCCGTCGACTTCGGCGGCTTCGATTTCCACCCGCAGCCGCTCCGCGACGCAGAATGCGCCCTCGAGCGTCGTGTTGGGCAGGATGCCGACGAATTCCTCGCCGCCGTAACGGCACGCGAGGTCGTACTTGCGCAGCGCGTCGTGGAAATTCTTCGCTACGGATTGCAGCACGCGGTCGCCCTGGTCGTGGCCGTAGGTGTCGTTGAATTTCTTGAAGTGGTCGATATCGAACATCAGCACCGCGAGCGAGGTGCCGGTGCGCTGCGCGCGGTTGTATTCGGTGTCCAGCGTGGCGTCGAGGTGGCGGCGGTTGAACAGGCCGGTGAGGCCGTCGGTGGTCGAGAGCCGGCGCAGTTCGTCCTCGAGGCGCTTTTCCTCGGTGATGTCGCGCAGCAGTGCGGCCGATCCGACGATGTTGTGGTCGCTGCCGAAGATCGTGGAGGCGAAGACCTGCAGGACGCGCTCCTTGTAGGCGGTCGTGATCGCGCCGCCCTGCTCGGGGTCGGACAGCCACAGGCGCATCTGCTCCTCGTCGTCGAGGAGCGCGTAGAAACCTTCCTTGACGATCTGGCTTATGGGCTTTTCGAGCAGGCGTTCGGCGGCCGGGTTCACCAGCACGATCTCGCCGGTGCTGTCCGTGACGATGATGCCTTCGCCGGCGCCGTGAATGATGGTCGTGAGCTTGTCCTGCTCGCGGCGCAGGCCGTCGTAGGTGGTTCGCAGCTCCGAGGTCATGCGGTTGAAGCTGTTGGCCATCGTGCCGATTTCGTCGCGGCTCTGGATCGGCACCTGGTGGTCGAGGTCGCCGTCCGAGACGCGCGTCATCGCGTGCGTGACCTTTTCCAGCGGTTCGACGACGGTGCGGCCGAGCATGTAGCCGGTGAGCAGCATGGTCGCCATCAGCGCCAGGGCGAGGCCGCCGATCGCGTACTGGCGCACCTCGTAGATGTCGCGTTCGACGGCGGCGAGCGAGGTCGTGAGCTTGATTACGCCGCGCACCTTGTTTGCGGTGCCGTGGCATTTGCTGCAGGCCTCGATGTACTTGATCGGGGCGAGGAAGGTCAGGGTGCGGTGGCCGTCGAGGCCGGGTTCGTAGACGGCGAGCGTGCGGTTCTCGCTGACGGTCGCGAGCAGGTTGGGGTCGTCGGCCGGCAGCACCGGAATCTGCTGTTCGTGGTCGCGCGGCGTGAAGGTTTCCTCGCCGCGGCGGCGGTTCACGTCGTGGATGGTCTTGTTGTCGCGGAAGGCTTCGTCGCCATTGGTGCGCAGGATGCGGAAATCGATGATGTCGGTGACCTTCTTCAGGCGGTCCGCATAGGACTCGGCGATGTCCGCGGAACCCGCCAGCATCACCGCCTGCAGGCCCTGGGCCACGCTTTCGGTGAGCTTTTCCATCGTGCGCTCGTTCTGGCTCAGGACCGTTTGTTCCTGGAAGTGCGTATAGAAGAGTGCCATCGCCACGAGCACCACCGTGACTGCAATGCCGACCGCGAGGGTGATCTTGTAGCGAATCCGCATGTTCTTGTTCATGTTGTGGACTGTCGGTGCCTGGATTGTTCGGCTGCAATCATATAACGCGGGGTTGCCGGCGGGGCCGGCATCGCGCGTATCACGGCCAGGCGCGTGCGCCGAACATCATGCGGCGGGCGATGAAGTGGCGCAGCGGCGGCAGCATGTCGAGCGCGAACAGGGCGGCGCCGCGCGCGTGGTGCAGGGGGACGAAATCGTTGCTGAAGATGCGCACCAGGCTGTCGGTGAAGTTGATCGCGCCGAAACGGTCGAGCCGGCGGGCGTCGCGCCAGGCTGCGAGCGTGCCGGCGAGGCCGGGGTCGCCGCGGTAGTCGAGGAGGGTGCGGGCGAGCGCCCACACGTCGCGCAATGCGAGATTGAAGCCCTGGCCGGCGACGGGGTGCAGGGTCTGGGCGGCATTGCCCAACCAGACCGTGCGCGGGCCGACGGGGTCGCGCCGGTAGCGCAGCACCAGCGGGTAGCGCAGCCGCCCGGTGACGCGCGCGAGTTGCACGCGGCTGCCGAAGCGGCGCTGGAGGTGTTCGCGGTAGGCGGCATCGGGCAGGGCCAGGAGCTCGGTGGCGCGCTGGGGCGAGGCGACATGCACCAGCGCGTACTCGTCGCCGTGGGGCAGCAATGCGATCGGCCCCTCGCTCGTGAAGCGTTCGAAGGCGGTTTCGCGGTGCTTGCCGGCGATGCCCACGTTGGCGATGAGTGCGTGCTGGCCGTAGTCGCGCTCGACGATGTCCGGCGTGCCGGCCAGCAGGCCGCCTTCGGCACAGGCGACGAGGCGGGCGCCGGCGGCGGTGCCGTGGATGGTGGCGCCGGTGCCGGCGAGGCTGGCCGTCACCGAGTCGGAGTTCGAGTTCAGGCTGGTCACCTCGGTCTGGTCCATGACCGTGATGCCGGCGCATTCGACGGCGTCGCGCAGGGCCGCGGCCAGAGCGCCTGCCTGGACGACGTAGCCGAGTGCGGGCACGCCGTAGTCGTCGGCCTCGAGCCGGGTGCGGCCGAAGCCGCCCTGTTGCGACACGTGGATGTGGCGGATCGGTGTCGCCGGCAGATCGTTCCACACGCCCAGGCGTTCGAGCGTGAGGCGCGAGCCGTGGGCCAGCGCGAGCGCGCGCGGATCGGCGGCGACGGCGTCGCGCGGACGCGTGTCGGCCAGCGCGATCGCGAGGCCGCTGTCCTTGAGTGCGAGGGCGAGCGACAGGCCGACCGGGCCGGCGCCGACGATCAGCAGGTCATGCTGCGCCATCGGCGGCCTCGCGCATGACGTCCTCGATGTCGGCGACCGAGCGCGGCGCCGCTTCGGTGATGTATTCGCAGCCGTCTTCGGTGACCAGCGCGTCGTCCTCGATGCGCACGCCGATGTTCCAGAACGCTTCCGGCACGCCTTCGGCGGGGCGGATGTAGCAGCCCGGTTCGACCGTCAGCACCATGCCCGGCGCCAGCGGCCGCCACTGGCCGTCGAGCTTGTATTCGCCCGCGTCGTGCACGTCGCGCCCGAGCCAGTGGCCGGTGCGGTGCATGTAGAAGCGGCGGTAGTGTCCCTGTTCGAGGACTTCGGCGAGGCTGCCGGACAGGAGCTTGAGGTCGAGCATGCCCTGCGCGAGCACCGCGACGGCGGCGTCGTGCGGCATGTTCCAGTGCGCGCCGGGCCGGATCGCGGCCTTCGCGGCGGTCTGGGCGGCGAGCACGAGTTCGTAGATGTCGCGCTGCGGGCCGCTGAAGCGGCCGTTCACGGGGAAGCTGCGGGTGATGTCGGAAGCGTAGCCATCGAGTTCGCAGCCGGCGTCGATCAGCAGCAGCTCGCCGTCGCGCATCTGGCGGTCGTTCTCGACGTAGTGCAGCACGCAGGCGTTGGCGCCGCTGGCGACGATGGACGGGTAGGCGGGGGCCTGGCTGCCGGCGCGGCGGAAGGCGTGGATCAGCTCGGCCTCGATCTCGTATTCGAAGCGCCCGGGGCGGGTCGCGGCCATCGCGCGGCGGTGGGCTTCGCCCGAGATGTCGCCGGCGCGGCGCATGATCGCGATTTCGGCGGCGTCCTTGAGGATGCGCATCTCGTCGAGTTCGGCGCGCACGTCGCGGATCGCGTGCGGCGGGATCGCGCCGGCGCGGGCATTCGCGCGCACGGTGTTGAGTGCGCGCATCACGCGGGCGTCCCAGTCGCCGTTGTGGCCGAGGCTGCACCACAGCACGGGCTGTCCGGACATGAGGTCGGGCAGGCGCTGGTCGAGCTCGCCGATGGTCCAGGCTTCGTCGAAGCCGAAGTGCTCGCGCGCCGCGTCCGGGCCGTAGCGGTAGCCTTCCCAGATCTCGCGCTCCTCGCTCTTCTCGCGGCAGAACAGGATCGATTTCGGCGAATCGCCGGCGATCAGCACCACCACCGCCTCGGGCTCGCCGAAGCCGGTGAGGTAGTGGAAATAGCTGTCGTAACGGAACGGGTAGTTCGTGTCGCGGTTGCGCGCGTATTCCGGGGCGGTCGGCACGACGGCTACGCCGCCGCCGAGTGCGTTCATGCGGGCGAGCAGGCGCTCGCGGCGGGCGCGGAAGGGGGCGACGTCGAGCGTGGAGCGGTCGAGGGGCGTATTCATCGGCAGATTATGGCATGTGCGCTGGTGTCGGATTCGACCGGGCCGGCCGGAGCGCGTTCAGGTGCCGGCCGGCCGCAGCCGGGCGTCGAGTTCGGCCAGCCGTGCCGGGGTGCCGACGTCGAGCCAGTAGCCGGCGTGCGCTGCGCCACCGACACGCCCCGCGTCCATCGCCGTGCGCAGCAGCGGTCCCAGCGCGGCGCGCGTGCCCGCGGCGATGCCGGCGAAGAGGACGGGGTGGTAGATGCCGATGCCGGAGAAGGTCAGCCGCGGTTCGCCGTCGCGGTGGAGACGCCCGTCGGCGAGACGGAAGTCGCCGTCGGGATGGTGTTCGGGGTTTTGCACCATCAACAGGTGGGCAAGGTCGCCGTCGGCCGAGAGCGTGGCGCCGCGCTCGCGCAATGCCGCGAGGTCGGCGTCGCAGAACACGTCGCCGTTCACGACGAGGAAGGGCGCGTCGCCCAGCAGCGGCAGCGCCTGGCGGATGCCGCCGGCGGTCTCCAGCGCCTCGGCCTCGGGCGAGTAGCGGATGCGCACGCCGAAGGCGCTGCCGTCGCCGAGGGCGGCCTCGATCATCGCACCGAGGTGGGCGTGGTTGATCGCGATGTCGGTGAAGCCGGCATCGCGCAGGCGCTCGATGTGCCACACGATCAGCGCCTTGCCGCCCGCCTGCAGCAGCGGCTTGGGACAGGCGTCCGTCAGCGGGCGCATGCGTTCGCCGCGCCCGGCGGCGAGGATCATCGCGCGCATCAGAACGTGTAGCCGACTTCGACCGGCTCGGGGTCGAGGCGGTCCAGCAGCCGCAGCAGCGGCCCGAGGTCGCGGTAGCGCTTGCATGCGCGGCGCAGGTAGTCCATTACCAGCGGCATGTCGCGCAGATAGCCGTCCTTGCCGTCGCGGTGATACAGGCGCGCGAAGATGCCCAGCACCTTGATGTGGCGCTGCACGCCCATCCACTCGTAGTCGCGGTGGAAATCCGAGAAGTCTTCCCGCACCGGCAGGCCCAGCTTGCGCGCCGCTTCCCAGTAGCGCGCGAGCATGTCGAGGGTGAAGTCCTCTTCCCAGTGGATGTAGGCGTCCTTGAACAGCGAGGCGAGGTCGTAGGTGAGCGGGCCGTACACCGCGTCCTGGAAGTCGATGATGCCGGGGTTGACCTGGTCGGGGAGGTACATCAGGTTGCGCGAGTGGTAGTCGCGGTGCACGAAGACCTGCGGCTCGGCGAGGTTCACCGCGAGGATGCGGTCGAAGGTGTCCATCAGGGTGACGCGCTGGCGGTCGTCGAGGGTGACGCCCTTGTGGCGCTCGATGTACCACTCGGGGAACAGCATCAGTTCGCGCAGCAGCAGCTCGCGCGAGTATTCGGGCAGCACGTCGGGCCGGCTCGCGCGCTGGATCGCGATCAGCGAGCCGAGGGCGTCGGCGTAGAGGTGGGCAGCGTTGTCCTTGTTCAGCGCGGCGAGGTAGGTCGTGCTGCCGAGGTCGGAAAGCAGCAGGAAGCCCTGGTCGAGGTCCTGCGCGAGCACCTCCGGGACGTGTGCGCCGGCGGCGCGGAACAGCTCCTCCACCTTGAGCCAGGGGCGGCAGTCCTCGCGTTCGGGCGGGGCGTCCATGACGACCAGGCTGGGGCTGCCGTCGGCGAAGTTCACGCGGAAATAGCGGCGGAAACTGGCGTCGGCCGATGCGGGCGTCAGCTCGAAGGCCTTTCCGGACATGCGGTTGGTCAGCCAGTCGTTCAGTTGGGCAAGTCTGTGCACCGGGTTCTCCGCAACGCTTCGTGTAAAATCCGCGAGTTTATCAAAAGGCCGGGGCCGTGCCGGGTACGTGCCGCCGGCGATGAAACCAGGATTGGGGAAAGCGCTTTGCGCGATATGCGATTGAGAACGCAGCTGCGGGCGATCCCGCTGCTGCTGTGCTGTTTCTCGGGCTCGGCCCTGGCGGCCGGACTGCCGCCGCTGGTCGTGTCGCCGGATCTGCTCGGTGGCAGCAGCCCCCGTGCGCCGGCGAAACCCGCGCCCGCCGCTTCGCCGGCGGATGCCGCGCAGCCTGCGGCCGGCGGCCGCCCTGCAGCGAAGGCGGCTGCTCCGGCGCCCGCCGCGACACAGGGGCAGGCTGCGAAGACGCCCGCGCCCGCGCCGGCGACTGCCGCGCTGCCGCCGGGGGCGACCGAGGTGCGCGCCCAGCGCATCCGCGGTACGCGCTCGGTCGAGCTGCTGGCGGAGGGCGATGCCGAACTGCAACGCGACGACCTGCTGCTTTCCGCGGACAAGCTGACCTACCGCGAGCTCGAGGACGAGGCGCATGCGGAGGGCAACGTGCGCCTCAGGCGCGGCGAGGACAGCATGAGCGGACCGGAGGCGCGGCTCAAGCTTGAGGAGCGTCTGGGCTCGTTCGAGTCGCCGACCTACCGCATCAAGCGCCAGTCGACCGCGCCGGTGCAGCCGGGCGAGACGCCGCGCGAAGTCGCCGGGGGCGGTTCGGCCGATGTGCTGTATTTCGAGGGCGAGAACCAGTACCGCCTGAAGAACGCGACCTGGTCGACCTGCGAGGCGAGCGATCCCGACTGGTACCTGAAGGCGAGCGACCTGCACCTCGACTACGACCGCGAACTCGGCACCGCGCAGGGCGCGAGCCTGGTGTTCCAGGACGTGCCGATGCTGTGGTGGCCGTGGGCCGAGTTTCCGCTCGCCGGCCAGCGCCAGTCGGGTTTCCTCGCGCCGACCTTCGGCATGTCGAACAAGGTCGGTCTCGACATCTCGGTGCCGTACTACTGGAACATCGCGCCGAACTACGACGCGACGATCGCTCCGCGCGTCATGGGCCGTCGCGGCGTACAGCTGGCGACCGAATTCCGTTACCTGACGCCGACGCAGGCCGGCGAGGCGCGCGTCGAATACCTGCCGCGCGACAACGTCACCGGCGAGGAGCGCGCGCTGGGCTCCTTCCAGCACACGCAGGTCATCACGCCCAGCCTGTTCGCGGCGATCGACTGGAACGGCGTCACCGACAAGGAGTATTTCGAGGACCTCAGCTCGCGCGTGTCGGTCGCCTCGCGTGCGAACCTCGTGCGCAAGGGCACGCTGACCTATGCCGGCAGCGAGTGGTGGAACGCCTCCGCGCTGGTGCAGAGCTACCAGACCCTGTCGGGCGGCGAGCCGTACCGCAAGCTGCCGCAGCTGCTGCTGAACGTCAACCGCGGCGAACTGATCGGCGGCTCGGCCTTCGCGTTCCGCGGCGAATACGTGCAGTTCGATCATCCGGACTCGAATGTTGCGGAAGGCAGCCGCTTCACCCTCCATCCGCAGGTGTCTCTGCCTTTCGAGCGCGCCGGCTATTACGTCACGCCCAAGGTCGGCCTGCATTACACGCAATACGACCTTGACCGCGACCTGACCGGCAGCAGCCGCTCGATCACGCGCTCGGTGCCGATCTTCTCCGTCGACAGCGGCCTGTTCTTCGAGCGCGACACCAACCTGTTCGGCCGCGATTTCCTGCAGACGCTGGAGCCGCGCGTGTTCTACGTCAAGACGCCGTTCCGCGACCAGACCGACATCCCGGTGTTCGATTCGTCGCGCTACGACTTCGGCCTTGCGCAGATCTTCTCCGAGAATCAGTACTCCGGCGGCGACCGCATCGCCGATGCGAACCAGGTGACGGCGGCGGTGACCACGCGCCTGATCGACCCCGAATCCGGCGGCGAACGCCTGCGCGCGACCGTCGGTCAGCGCTTCTACTTCGACGACCAGCGCGTGACGCTGCCCGGCGAGGAGCCGCGCACCGGTCGCCGCGCCGACGTCCTCGGCCTCTTCAGCGGCTACGTGATGCCGAAGACCTGGCTCGATTCGACCCTGCAGTACAACCCGCGCGACAACTGGACCGAACGCTTCAACGCCGGCGTGCGCTACCAGCCGGACTTCGCCAAGGCGGTGAACCTGTCCTACCGCTATTCGCGCGGCCGGCTCGCCGACGAGAGCGACAAGATCCAGGATCTCGCCCTGTCCGGCCAGTGGCCGCTGGGCGGCGGATGGTACGGTGTCGGGCGTGTGACGCGCTCGCTGAAGGAAGACCGCATCACCGAAGCGATCGCGGGCATCGAGTACGATGGCGGCTGCTGGGTGGTGCGCACCGCGGTGCACCGCTTCGCGACCGACCCCAACGACGTGACCCAGGCCGTGTTCGTGCAGCTCGAACTCAACGACCTCGCGAGCGTAGGCACCAGCCCGGTCAATCTGCTCAAACGCAGCGTCGCCGGTTATGGGAAGATCAACGATCCCGTTTCCGATCGCGTTTTCGGCGCCGAATGAGCGCCCCACCATCCACACCACGACAGAACATGATCCGAATTCCCTCGCGCCTGTGCATCGCCCTGGTCCTCGGCCTGGCCGGCGCTCCCGCACTGCTCCCCGCGCACGCGGCCTCCGCGCGTCCGGTCGCGGTCGACCGCATCGTCGCCGTCGTCAATAACGAGGTCATCACCACGCTGGAGCTGCGCGAGCGCGTCCAGCAGGCGCAGCGCCAGCTCGCCCGCCAGGGCACGGCGCTGCCGCCGGCCGACGTGTTCGAGCGCCAGGTGCTCGAGCGGCTGGTGCTCGAGCGCGCGCAACAGCAGCTCGCCGCGGAAACCTCGCTCAAGGTCGACGACGCGACGCTGGAGCGGGCGATCGGCCGCATCGCCGACAACAACCGCATGAGCATGACCGACCTGCGTCTGGCGCTGGAAAAGGACGGCATCACGTGGAACCGCTTCCGCGACCAGATCCGTTCCGAGATCCTGCTCACGCGCCTGCGCGAGCGCGACGTCGACAGCCGCATCGTCGTCACCGACGCGGAGATCGAGAACTTCCTCGCGAACAACGCCGATGCGCTGTCGGGCGAGGAGTTCCACGTCGCCCACATCCTCGTGCGCGTGCCCGAGGGCGCAACCATGCAGCAGCAGTCGGAGCGCCTCGCGCGCGCCGAGAACGTCGTCGAGCGCCTGCGCGCGGGTGAGGATTTCGGCCGTATCGCAGCGTCGTATTCGGACGCGCCGGACGGCCTGAGCGGCGGCGATCTCGGCTGGCGCGGGCGCGATCGCCTGCCCGTGCTGTTCGCGGATGCCGTGCGCCAGATGCAGCCGGGCGAGGTCTCCAAGGTCATTCGCAGCCCGGCGGGCTTCCACATCGTCAAGCTCGTCGAGCGTCGCGGCGGGGCGGCCGCGGGGCTGCAGCAGATGCAGCAGACGCGCGCGCGCCACATCCTGATCCGCACCTCCGAGATCGTGACCGACGCGGACGCCGAGAGCCGCCTGAAAGGCCTGCGCGAGCGCGTCGTCAATGGCGGGAACTTCGCGGAACTGGCCAAGGTGAATTCGGCCGACCTGTCGGCCGCCAAGGGCGGCGACCTCGGTTGGGTCAATCCGGGCGACACGGTGCCCGAGTTCGAGCGCGCGATGGACGCACTGAAGCCGGGTGAGGTCAGCCCCCCGATCAAGTCGCCCTTCGGCTGGCACCTGATCATGGTCGAGGAGCGTCGCATGCAGGACGTCACCGACGAGCGCAAGCGCGCCGCCGCGCGCAACGCCCTGCGCGAGCGCAAGGCCGAAGAGGCGTACGAGGAATGGCTGCGCCAGCTGCGCGACCGCACCTACGTCGAGTACCGCATGGAGAAGGAGTAAGCCGGCGTGCCGGGGCTGGCCGCGCGGTTGCCTGTCCTCGCCGTCACGAGCGGCGAGCCGGCCGGGGTCGGACCGGAGCTGTGCGCGCATCTGGCCGGGCGCGGCTGGCCGGTGCGCACCGTCGTCCTCGGCGACATCGGGCTGATCCGCGAGCGTGCGGGGGGCCGTGTCGCGGTGGTGCCCTTCGAGCCCGCACGCGCTGCGGCGCCGGCGAACACGCTCGAAGTGCTGCACGTTCCGCTGGCGGTGCCGGCGCGCG
Organism: Aromatoleum tolulyticum; assembly: GCF_900156155.1. Taxonomy (GTDB): domain Bacteria; phylum Pseudomonadota; class Gammaproteobacteria; order Burkholderiales; family Rhodocyclaceae; genus Aromatoleum; species Aromatoleum tolulyticum. The sequence goes on along the minus strand of NZ_FTMD01000004.1, from coordinate 142,074 downwards.
CCGGCACGCTCGACGCGGCGAACGCCCCCTACGTGCTCGCGCTGCTCGACCGCGCGCTGGCGGGCTGCCGCAGCGGCGAGTTCGCCGGGATGGTGACGGCGCCTGTACACAAGGGCGTCATCAACGACGCCGGGGTGCCCTTCAGCGGGCATACCGAGTATCTCGCCGAGCATACCGGCACGCCGCTCGTCGTGATGATGCTGGTCGGCGGCGGCATGCGCGTTGCGCTGGCGACGACGCACCTGCCGCTGGCGGCGGTGCCGGCGGCGATCACGCGCGAACTGCTGGAGGCGACGCTGCGCATCCTGCACGGCGACCTGGTGCGGCATTTCGGCCTGACGGCGCCGCGCATCCTCGTCGCCGGCCTGAATCCGCATGCGGGCGAGGGCGGCCACATGGGGCGCGAGGAGATCGAGGTGATCACGCCGGTGCTGGAGAAGCTGCGCGGCGAGGGCATGCAGCTCGCCGGGCCGCTGCCTGCCGACACGCTGTTCGTGCCGCACACGCTGGAGCAGGGCGACGCGGTGCTGGCGATGTACCACGACCAGGGCCTGCCGGTGCTCAAGCACGCGAGCTTCGGTGGCGGCGTGAACGTGACGCTGGGCCTGCCGATCATCCGCACTTCGGTCGATCACGGGACTGCACTCGATCTTGCCGGAACGGGAAAGGCCGATCCGGGCAGCCTGTTCGCGGCGGTCGAGCTGGCGATCGCGATGTCGCGCGGGCGCGCCTGAGGCGTGGGCCATGCCGGCGATCCGCCCGCGCGGCGGCGGCTTCCGGTCCTCGTTGGCGCGTGGCGGACGCCTCGGCCCGAAAGCCGCCGCCGCGCGGGCTGCGGTGTGCATGCGACGCTTCCCGTGGCTTCGCGAAGCGCCCATAACGGCAACCAATTGGAGCGACGGCCGTTCGCCCTGAGCCTGTCGAAGGGCGCTGGTCGGATGGGCTTCGACAGGCTCAGCCCGAACGGAATTTGATCGCCGATTCAATAGACAACAATCGAGATTGCCGATGACCGAGCACTACGCCCGCAAGCGCTTCGGGCAGAACTTCCTGTCCGACCCCAACATCATCCGCAAGATCGTCGATGCGATCCGCCCTGCCGTGGGCGACACCATCGTCGAGATCGGCCCGGGGCTCGCGGCCATGACCGATCCGCTGGTCGAGCGCCTCGGGCACATGCACGTGGTCGAGATCGACCGCGACCTGATCGCGCGCCTGAAGGAGCGCTACACGCCCGAGCGCCTGACGATCCACGAGGGCGACGCGCTGAAATTCGATTTCGGCACCCTGGGGGCGCCGCTGCGGGTGGTGGGCAACCTGCCGTACAACATCTCGACGCCGCTGCTGTTCCATCTCGCGTCCTTTGCCGAGAGCGTCACGGACATGACCTTCATGCTGCAGAAGGAGGTCGTGATGCGCATGGTGGCCGAGCCGGGCACCGAGGAATACGGACGGCTGTCGGTGATGCTGCAGTACCGCTTCCGCATGGCACGCCTGTTCGACGTGCCGCCGGGGGCATTCCGGCCGGCGCCGAAGGTGACCTCCAGCATCGTGCGCATGGTGCCGCTGCCGCCCGAGCAGCTCGGTGCGGAGGACGAGGAGCTGCTCGGCCGCATCGTCGCGGCGGCCTTCGGCCAGCGGCGCAAGACGCTGCGCAACACGCTGCGCGATTTCATCGACGAGCAGGACTTCGCGGCCTTGGGCGTGGATCCGGGGCTGCGCGGCGAGCGGCTGAGCGTCACGGACTATGTCAATATCGCGAACCACGTCGCGAAAAAGGGCGTCTCCGCCTAGTTCGGGCGGAACGGGGCCGTAGACGACAAAAAGCCGGGTCGCCCCGGCTTTTTTGCGACGTCGCGAAGGACGTTCAGGCCTTCTTCATCGGGCAGGTGTTCACGCCGAAGATCGAGTAGGCCGGGCACCAGCCCATCAGGCCGGTGGCGAGGGGGACGACGCCGATCCAGGTCCAGGGGGCGCCGATGCCCATGATCGCGAGACCGATCAGGACCAGGCCCGCGACGATGCGAAGGATCTTGTCGATGCCGCCGACGTTTGCATTCATGATTTGCTCCGGGGGTTGTCTAGGTTTGCGAGCGTATTTCAACACTCGCGGGCCCGCCGGTCTGTAACCTCGGTTACACAGCCCCGCCCGTTCAGGTTTGCCGGCCGTCGCTCGCGATGCGGCGCAGGCCCGCGGGGTCGAGGATCTCGATCTGTTCGCGCGACAGCTTCACCAGGCCCTGCGCGGCGAAGCCCTTGAGCAGGCGGCTGACGAACTCGCGCACGCTGCCGAGCTCGTCGGCGAGCTGCTGGTGCGTGACGTGCAGCAGGCGTCCCTTGCCGAGGAGCTGGGCGGCGAGGCGCTGGTCGAGGCGGTGGAAGGCGACTTCCTCGATGAGCTGCATCAGGTCGGCGATGCGCTCGGCGAAGAGGTGGAACACGAAGCTGCGGAAGGCCGGTTCGCCGAGCAGGGCGTCGAACTCGGGCTTGGGCAGCATCAGCAGCACGGTGTCGGTCTCGGCGATGCCGCGCGCGTTGTAGTCGTCGTGCCCGAGCAGGCAGGACGAGGAGATGATGCAGGTCTCGCCCGGCGTGACGCGGTACAGCGGCAGCTCGCGGCCGTTCGCCGCGCATTTGACGACGCGCACCGAGCCTTCGACGACGAAGGGAAAGCCTTCGCAGGCTTGATGGTCGTCGAACAGCAGGGTACCGGCCGGCACGCGCGCCCAGCGGCCCGCCGCGAGCAGGCGCCCGCGCGCGGCTTCGGGCAGCGCTTCGATCATCGGGTAGCGTGCGGCGGCGAGGGCGATATCCGGAGTCGGCGTGCTCATGGCGGGGGTGCCTACAGGTCGAGTTCGACGACCACCGGGGCATGGTCGGACGGGCGTTCGAGCTTGCGCGGGGTCTTGTCTATCGCGCACGCGCGGCAGTTTTCGCGCAGCGCCGGCGAGACGAGGATGTGGTCGATGCGCAGGCCGAAGTTGCGGCGGAACGCACCCATGCGGTAATCCCACCACGAATAGCTCTTGTCGGGCTGTGTGAAGAGGCGGAAGGCGTCGGCGAGGCCCAGTTCCGTCAGCGCGGCGAATGCGGCCCGTTCGGGCGGCGAGACGTGGATCTCTTCCTTCCAGTCAGGGTGGGCATCGCGGTCCTCGGGGGCGATGTTGAAGTCGCCGGCGAGCACGAGGCGCTCGTGGGCCTTCATCTCGTCGCGCAGCCACTCGGTGAGGGCGGCGAGCCAGCGCAGCTTGTATTCGAACTTGTCGGAGCCGACGGCCTGGCCATTCGGAAAGTAGGCGCTGACGACGCGCACGCCGCCGATGGTGGCGGCGATGATGCGCTTCTGCTCGTCGGCGAAGCCGGGAATGTCGCGCGTCGTGTCATCCGGCGCCTGCGGGCTGAGGATCGCGACGCCGTTGTAGGTCTTCTGGCCGTTGAACACCGCGCGGTAGCCGGCCGCCTCGAGTTCGGCGGCGGGGAAGGCCTTGTCCTCCATCTTGAGCTCCTGCAGGCACAGGGCGTCGGGCCGGTTGGCGGCGAGCCAGTCGAGCACGTGGGGCAGGCGGACCTTGAGGGAGTTGATGTTCCAGGTGGCGATCTTCATTTGGCGGAGGATTTGGTGGCGCGGGACGCGCGGACGCGGCGCCCGCAATGCCGGCATTCTGCCCGAGCTCGCTGCCGCTGTGGGGGCGTCGGAGCAATCGCACGAACTCTCGTCACGCGGCGGTCGAGCGGATTCCCGCGGTTGGACTGGCGGGATGCGCTGCGCTCCTCCCGCCCTACGAATCCTGCATCGCCGCCGGGCGCAGCTAACCTTCGCGCCGCGCGCCGCAGTCGGCGCCGAGCCAGCGCGCGTCGGTGTCCATCTGCATGTCCCCGCGTTGGGAATTCATGTGTACCCGTGTCGTGAAGCGCTCGGGCGTCTGGACGTTTGCCTCGAAGTTGCCCGTGGCGGTGGGTTGCGTGCAGGTGAGATGGCCGCGTACGGTGCTGCCGGATTTCGTGACCTTGTCGAGCGTGCAGTTGCCTTCGGTCTTGCCCGAGAAGATGGTGTCGGATTTCGCCTGTGCGGGCGTGATGCAGCTGCGCACGGTGCCGTCGTTGCCGAGGCTGGCGCCGCGTGCGGCCATCTGCTGCTCGACCATGCGCCGCATGTCGGGCGGAAGGCTGCGGAGGTACTGCTGGGCCTGTGCCATCTGCGCGGACATGTCGGGCAGGCCGGCGATGTTGAGCCGGGTCGAGCGGAATTCCCACAGGCCGGGGCGGATGTCCGTCGGCTGTGTGGCGCCGGCGAGGCCGGTCGCGGCCAGGCAGGCGATGAGGAGGAGGGGGCGGTAGCGGGCAGGGGTCATGATCGGGATTCGTGAAACAGCGGTTTGACGGCGCGCGGCGCCGTTGGTTTCGCGCACGTCCTCGCGGGCCGGTCGCGCTCCGGCGCTGCGCATTGCGTTCGGCTGCCTCGCTTCAATACGCGTTGGGGTCGCGCACGACCATCAGCGCGGTCCTGACGATGATCCACAGGTCGAGGCCGAGCGACCAGTGGCGCAGGTAGTCGAGATCGTACTCGATGCGCTTCTGCATCTTGTCGAGCGTTTCGGTTTCGCCGCGGTAGCCGTTGACCTGCGCCCAGCCGGTGATGCCCGGCTTGACCTTGTGGCGGATCATGTAGCCCTTGATGAGCTTGCGGTAGGCCTCGTTGTGCGCGACGGCGTGCGGTCGCGGCCCGACGATGCTCATGCGTCCCTGCAGCACGTTGACGAACTGCGGCAGTTCGTCGAGCGAGGTGCGGCGGATGAAGGCGCCGAACGGGGTGATGCGGCTGTCGTTGCGGGTGGCCTGGCGCACGCTGGCGCCGTCGTCGCAGACGGTCATCGAGCGGAACTTGTAGACGAGGATCTCCCGGCCGTCGAGGCCGTAGCGGCGCTGCTTGAAGACGACGGGGCCGGGGGAGGAGAGCTTCACGCCGATGGCGATGGCCAGCAGCAGGGGGCTCAGCAGCAGCAGGATCAGCAAGGCGAGCACGAAGTCGGACCCGCGCTTGGCGACGTTGTTGAGGCCGGTGAACGGTGTCTCGCACACGGCGACGACCGCCATGCCGCCGACGTTGTCGACGCGCCCCTGGATCAGGTCGGTGACGAAGATGTCGGGCACGAAGTAGATCGATGCGGTGGTGTCCTTGAGTTCGTCGAGCAGGGCGAGGATGCGCGGTTGCGGGGCCATCGGCAGGGCTAGGTAGATCGCTTCGACCCGGCGGCGTTTGACGAACTCGGCCAGCCCGGCGAGCGGGCCGAGCAGCGGCGCCTCTCCGGTGTCGGGCAGGCGCGCGCGCGGGCGGTCGTCGAAGAAGCCGACGACGCGGGTGCCGAGGTAGGGGTGTGCGCGGAACTCGCGCGCGAGTTTCAGGCCGATGTCGTTCACGCCGGCTACGACGGCGATGCGCTGGTTGTCGCCGATCGCCATCCATGTCGGCAGGGCTTGCCGCGCGGTCGCATGGGCCGCGACCAGCGCGATCGGGGTGGCGGCGAGCCAGGCCACGAGCATCGAATGCGGAAAGTAGTGCAGGTAGCCGCTGGCGTAGCCGAAAGCCCCCGCGGCGCCGGCAAACAGCAGCCAGTTGGTGGCAACCTTGCGCACCATGGTGCGCGTGCTTTCATGCAATCGGATATTGCCGGGAAACGTCAGCGCAAAGGAAAGTGCGCCCAGGATCATATAGGCCGGACTCAGCAGGCGTTCGCCGTGCCATGCGGCGCAGGCATACAGAACAGCGACAACGGTGAGCGGATCGATGAATGCCTCGATTGCGCCGCTCAGCGTGAAGCTGCCGCGCAACAGGCTTCCTTGTCTATCCAGGGCTGCAAGCATGATTCCCGTAATTGTTTCTTGTGCACTGCGAAATGCCATCCGTCAGCACCGGAGGGGTGCCCGGATGACGCGGAAAGAGAATGTCGGATGATCCGCCGGATATCTTACGCAACGCGTTTCCGACAGCGTCCGGTTTTGTAAGAAAAAAATATTCGTGGAAATGCATGTGGTTCGCGCGGCGCGGAAACGGGGCGTACCGGTGCCTGATCGGTCGGGATAAAACGGCTGTAATGAAACGGCCTATAAAACAGACTGTTATGGCAATAAACCATCGCGCTGAAGTGGATAATATTTGCGCCGGAACAGGGGCCTGTGTCGCCGGATGTTCCGCCACCATTTTCGTCCGCGGCGTTTTAATGTCCTTACAAGCTTTTATTCCGGCCGATCCGTTTCGACTATGCTGACCCCTGATTCAAAGGGGAGACCGGGATTGCGAGCTTCAAGGTCGATCATGTGTGCAATTACTCTGACATCGATGTTCCTGCATGAATCCGCGGGAGCCGATGAAGGGGATGCATTGAATTTCGATGTCAGTCAGTCGATCCGGTATGAGAGCAATCTATTTCGGCTCGCGGACGACGAGCGTGCGCCCGAAAACAAGGCGCACGATACCGTGAGCGAAACGGGAATCGGCATGAAATTCGATCGCCATTATGGGCGGCAGCGCCTGTTGGCCGATCTGAATCTCGTGAGTGCGCGCTATGCGATCCATGGCGATCTCGACCACGACAGGCCGGACGCGAAACTGGCCTGGGAGTGGGGACTGGGCGATCGCTGGAGTGGGGAGCTGAGCCATGCCTACCGTGAGACCCTGACCGGTTTCGACGAGGCCGGCGGTACGCGGCGCAACATGAATGCCTACACGCGGACGCATGCGAGTGCCGACTACTGGTGGCATCCCCGCTGGGCCGTGGGCATGGGGTTCGCCCACACGAGAAGCCGTTTCGAGCGCAGCGATGCGGATGTGGCCGAGTTCGACGCCGACACGGTGGACGTGAACCTGACTTACCGGCCGCCGACGGGCAACCGCGTGGTGCTGACGCTGCGCGACACGGAGGGGGAGTACCCGGATCGCCCGGAGGTGACGGGCTCGATCCGCGACTACCGGCAGCAGGAGGTGCGTCTCGGCGGAGAGTGGCGACTTTCAGGCGCGACGCGGGTTTCGGGCTTCATCGGGCGGACCCGGGTGAGCTACCGGCTGGCGCCCGAGCGGGACTTCACGGGCACGATCGGGCGCATCGGAGTCGTCTGGGATGCGACGGCGAAGACGTCGGTGGAACTGAGCGTGCGGCGCGAGATCGGTGCCCGGCAGGACCTCGCCGCCAACTACGCGGTGACCGAGGCGGTGCGGTTGGTGCCGAAATGGGAGGTCACCGACAAGGTGACCCTCGGTGCGGGCCTCGAGTGGCGCCGGCGCGACTACCGCGGCGACCCGGAACTCCTCGGCGGCGGCGTGGTGCGCGAGCGGCCCGCGGACAACAGCTACCGCTATGGCCTGACCGCGGAGTACCGCCCCCTGCGGGCGCTGAGTTTCGCGTTCGGCGTGCAGCGGCAGGTGCGCGACGGCTCGCGTTCCTTGAGCGGTTATTCGGCAAATACGGCCGACGTGTCGATGCGTTTTCGCTTTTGACCCGGGATCGTGTCCGTCATGCACTTGAATGGCGCGTCCGGGGGCGAAGAGTGAATGAGCGCACCTGTCGGGTGCTATTGCGCACGTCAATAGTGCGGCCATGAAAATAATTCTTTCATAATCGTTGCAGTTATTTTTTGAATTGAAAGCGAGTTTTTCGTGTATTGACTGCGCTTATTGCGGTGGTTATGGTGCATGGCAATATAAATAATTCGTTCGGTACGATCCGGTCAAAAGTTGCGCTTATTGATCAGGTGACAGTCCGGATGGTGCAGGCGGTACGAATTGTCTGCATACCAATAGAGAGGTAATGCCCATGTCCATTGTCAATGGAAGATTGGTATTTGTTTCGGCCGTTCTGATGGGCGCAGTTGCCGCGGCAAATGCCGCCACCGTGACGCTGGCGGGTGATGGCGTGACGATCCGCTACGAGGACAAGGCCGCCGAGTTGACCGGTGCGCCGTCGCTGATCGCGACCGGATTGATGACGTCGCCGGCGAGCGTCGCCGGCGTCCGCCTTGACGCGGAAGGGGCCGGGACGGGGCTGCAGGCCTTGCCCGGCGGGGCTCTGGAGGGCGATGTGGCCGACGTTTCGACCGTCGGCCGCGCGGCGTCGCCGCAGTCCTTTGCCGAAGGCGTGGCCTTGCGCTTCTCCTTGGGCGACGTCGGGCAGGGCGAAGGCGGATTCGATGCGCTGCTGTTGGCCGGGCTGGCGCTTTTTGTCCTGATTGCGCGCCAGCGGATTCTTGCGCTGTCGCGCTCCAGCCATTCTCCGATATTCCAGTAATTCGATCGCGTGCAATTGCGGGCCGTATTGCGCCATGAATTGCCGCGGTGAATGCCGGGTTCTTGATTCGTACCAATAATCGGTAAGGTCGATGTCGTCGACTGCACGTTGCGTATTTCCGGTCGTCTTTGTTGCGGTTTTCCTTCTCAATGCCTGCAGCAAGGGCGAGGCGGAAGGAAAGCCCGCGTTCGAGGTCATTGCGAAAGTGAATGAGCAGGAAATCCAGGCGAATGAATTGAGCTCCGCGCTGGCGCGCACCGCGGCGCAGGGTGCGCCGGACGGCGCGGCGCTGGAGCGGCTGATCGACCAAGAGTTGATGGTGCAGCGGGCGCGCGAGCGCAGGCTCGATCGCGATCCGCGGGTGCTGCAGTCGTTCGAGGCGGCGCAGCGGGAGATCCTCGCGCGCGCCTATCTGGAGCAGGTGACGGCGCAGATCGCGCCGCCGGGCGATGCGGAGATCGCGGCCTTCTATGCGGCGAATCCGGAGTTGTTCGCGCGGCGCCGGATCTACAGCCTGCAGGAGCTCGAGATCCGCATCCCGGACGAGCGTTTCGGCGAGCTCGAGCGCCTGAGCGCGCGTGCCGAGGGCGTGCATGAGGTGAAGGACTGGCTCGCCCGCGAGCAGATCGAGTTCCGCCTCGCGACGGCAGTGAAGCCGGCCGAGCAGTTGCCGCTGGAGAGCCTGAAGGGCTTTGCACGCATGAAGGACGGGCAGATGGTGCTGAGCCGGACCGGCACCGGCGCGCTGCTGGTCCATCTGGTGACGTCGCGGGAGCAGCCGCTGGATGAGACCGCGGCGCGTCCGATGATCGAGCGTTATCTGCTCAACGCGCGCAAGACCGCGCTGGCGAAGGCCGAGGTGGAGCGCCTGCGCGACGGCGCGCGCATCGAGTATGCGCCGGCGGTTCCTGCCGCGCAGGCGGAGGTCGCCGCAGAGCAGGTCGCACCGCTATCCCAATGATCGAGGAAGTCCGCCCATGTTGCCGTTGAGATTGTTCCGAATTCCCTTCCTGATGTGCCTGTTGTGCGTGCATGCGTGGGCCGCGGCCCAGGTGCCCGCGGCCATGCCGGCAACGGCGCCCGTGCCGGCCGCGGTACCCGCGCCGGTGGCCGAGAGCTCGCGCGAGTACGTGCTGGGGTCGGGGGATATCGTGCGCATCAGCGTGTTCCAGAACCCCGACCTGACGACCGAGGGGCGGGTGTCGGAGACCGGCGCGCTGACCTTTCCGCTGATCGGCAGCGTGCCCTTGGGCGGGCGCACGGTGTCGGCCGCCGAGGCCCTGATCGCCGAACGCCTGCGCGAGGGGGGCTTCGTGCTGCAGCCGCAGGTGACGGTGCTGCCGGTGCAGATCCGCGGCAACCAGGTCGCGGTGCTGGGGCACGTGAACAAGCCGGGGCGCTATCCGCTCGATACCTTCAACGTGCGCGTGACCGACATGCTCGCGAACGCGGGCGGGATCGCCACGGGCGGCGACGACGTGATCGTGCTGGTCGGCACGCGCGACGGCCAGCGCATCCGGCGCGAGCTGGACCTGCCGGCGCTGTTCCAGCGCGGCGATGCGGATGCGGACGTGCTGCTGTCGCCCGGCGACGTGATCTATGCGCGGCGGGCGGATGTGTTCTACATCTACGGCGAGGTGCAGAAACCCGGCGCCTTCCGTCTCGAACGCAACATGACGGTGATGCAGGCGCTCGCGACCGGCGGCGGACCGACGCTGCGCGGTACGGTGCGCGGCCTGCGCATCCATCGTCGCGACCAGAAGGGCAGCCTCGCGGTGATCGAGCCTTCGCTGGAGGACCGGCTGCGGCCCGACGACATCATCTACGTGAAGGAAAGCCTCTTCTGAGGCGGGGGGCAACCATGAATCCCGGACAATTCCTGCGCGTCCTGCGCGCCCGCTCGCGGCTGGCGGGGGCGGTCGTGTTCGTCGTCGTCGCGGCGGCGTTCGCGGCGAGCCTCATGCTGCCGCAGAAGTATTCGGCCGAGACGGCGCTGGTCGTCGATGCGAAATCTTCGGATCCGATCGCGGGCGGCACGATGCCGTCGCAATTGATGGCAAGCCATATCGCGACGCAGGTCGACATCATCGGCTCGGAGCGCGTCGCGCTGCGTGTCGTTGAACTCGCCGGGCTCGACCGCATGCCGCAGTTCCAGGCGCAGTGGCTGGCGGCGACCGGGGAGGGGGGCGGCATCGGCGCCTGGATCGCATCCGCGCTGCGCGCTGCCGGACTCGACGGCGTGCTGCAACTCGAGGAGCCGCGGGCGGCGGCGCCCGAGGAGGCGGGCGACATCCGGGGGTGGATCGCTTCCGTGCTGCGTTCGGGCCTGGAGGTGAAGCCGGCGCGCGAGAGCAACGTGATCCGCATCCGCTATACGGCGTCGCAGCCCGAGTTCGCAGCGATGGTGGCCAATACCTTCGCCAAGGCCTACATGGAAACGGCGCTCGAGCTGAAGGTCGAGCCCGCGCGTCAGTACGCGCAGTGGTTCAACGAGCGCACGCAGGGCCTGCGCGACGAACTGGAGGCGGCGCAGAAGCGGCTGTCGGATTACCAGCAGAAGCACGGCGTGGTCTCGGCCGACGGGCGCCTGGACGTCGAGACGGCCCGGCTGGCCGAGCTGTCGACGCAGCTCGTGCAGGTGCAGGGGCAGCGCGCCGACAGCCGCTCGCGCTACAGCCAGGCCGGCTCGGCCGACTCCCTGCCCGAGGTGACGCAGAACCCGCTGATCGCGAGCCTGAAGGCCGAGCTGGCACGCCGCGAGGGCGAGCGCGAGCAGATCCTCGGCCGGCTGGGGCCGAACCACCCGGAGGTGGGCAAGCTCGCGGCGGTGATCGATTCGCTGCGCCAGCGCGTGGGCGCCGAGACGCAGCGCATTGCGGCCTCGCTGGGCACTTCGAGCCGCATCAGCGCGGCGCGCGAGGCGGAGGTCGCTTCGGCGGTCGCGGCGCAGAAGGCGCGCGTGCTGCAGCTCAAGGCGCATCGCGACCAGATCGCGGTGTTGCAGCGTGACGTCGAGAGCGCGCAGAAGGCCTACGAGCAGGTGGCGGCGCGCCTGACGGCGACGAGCCTGGAGAGCCAGAGCCAACAGACCAACGTGGCGGTGCTGACGCCGGCCGCGGCGCCGATGTGGCCGGCGGGCCCGCGCCTGCTGATCAAGCTGGCGCTGGCGCTGGTGGTCGGCGTCGTGCTGGGGGCGGGCAGCGCACTGCTGATCGAACTGATCGACCGGCGCGTCCGTGGCGAGGATGACCTCGCGGGGCTGCCGGGCATGCCGGTGCTCGGCAGCGTGCCGGGCAGCGACCGCGGCGGCCGGCGGGGTGGACTGACCTCCCGGGCGCGTGTGACGAGCCGAACCGCTGGAGCTTACTGATCCCATGAATGCACCCATGACCTCTGCCCTCGACCCCGCGGGCGAGCAGCCGCTCGGCGCGATCCTGATGGCGGCCGGACGCCTGCGCGCCGACGAGAACGAACGCATCCTGCGCCTGCAGCGCGACAGGGGGCTGCGCTTCGGCGATGCGGCCGTCGAGCTGGGCCTCGCGAGCGAGCGCGACATCCGCTACGCGATGGCGCGGCAGTTCGAGTATTCCTGCCTGCAGCCGGGCGAGAGCGCGGTGTCGGCCAGCGTCGTCGCGGCCTTCGATCCGTTCTCGGCCCAGACCGAGGCGCTGCGGGCGCTGCGCAGCCAGCTGATGCTGCGCTGGTTCGACCCGGCGGCCGGCCGCAAGACGCTGGCGATCGTCAGCGCCGCACGCGGCGAGGGGCGCTCGTGGATGGCGGCGAACCTCGCGGTCGCGTTCTCGCAGCTGGCCCTGCGCACGCTGGTGATCGACGCCGACCTGCGCCGGCCTTCGCTGCACACCTTGTTCGGGTTGGAGAACGGCAGCGGCCTGTCCGCCTTGCTGCTCGGTCGCGCCGAGCCGGACGCGATCCGGCGGGTGCCGGAGCTGCGCTCGCTCGCGATCCTGCCCGCCGGGGTGATCCCGCCGAACCCGCAGGAGCTGCTGTCGCGCCCGACCCTGAGCCGATTGCTGCAGCAGTACTCGGCGGCCTTCGACATCGTGATCATCGACACCGCGGCGGGAGACCGCTGCGCCGATGGCGTGATGGTCGCGGCCCGCGCGCGCGCCGCGTTGATGGTGGCCCGGCGCAACGCGAGCCGCATGACGGCGGTGCGCCGTTACGCGCAGCGCCTGGGCGAATCGGGTGTGGGCCTGGCCGGTTCCGTGATGAACGGGGGTTGAAGCATGAGCAGACTGATCGACGACCCTGAAATCGCCGCGGCCCGGGAGGTGTTGCGCCGGCCGCCCGCGCCGCTGGTGAGCGTGGTGATTCCGTCCTACAACCGCGGGCATGCGATCGGGGCGTGCATCGCCAGCGTGCTCGCGCAGACGCTGGAGGATTTCGAGCTTGTGGTCGTGGACGATGCGTCGACCGACGACACGCGTGCGCGCGTCGCGGCGATCGCCGATCCGCGCGTACGTTATGTCGCGCATGCGACGAACCGCGGCGGCGCCGCGGCGCGCAACACCGGCGTGCGGGCGGCACGCGGGGACTTCATCGCCTTCCTCGACAGCGACGACAGCTGGTCGCCGCGCAAGCTCGAGCGGCAGATCGCCCTGCTCGGCGAGCGCGGGCCGGAGTATGGCGTCGCCTACACCTGGTTCATCGGCCGCGACAAGGACGGACGCGAGGTGTCGCGCTCGGACCACAGCCTCGACGGCAGCGTCGCGGATGCGCTGCTGGTGGCGAACTACGTCGGCACCTTCTCCAGCATCGTCGTGCGGCGCGACGTGTTCGAGCACGTCGGCGGCCTCGACGAGAGCCTCAGGAGCTGCCAGGACTGGGACCTGTCGATCCGCCTGAGCCGCGTGACCAAGATCTGCTGCGTCGAGGACTACCTCGTCTCGTATTTCCACAACGGTGCCGACCGGCATCGCATCTCGTCGAACCCGGCGTCGCTGATCCAGGGGCACCGGCGCATGCTCGAGAAGTTCGCCGACGAGTACGCGCGGCTGCCGCGCGACAAGGCGGCGCAGGCGCTGAAGGGCTTCCTCGACGTGTTCGCCGGGGCCGGGTCGTTCGCCGACGTATTGCGGCTCGGACGGCGCATCGTCGCGACGACGCGCCGTCCGGGCGGGGTCGTCCTGTGCGCCATCGCCATGGCGCGTGCGGCCAAGCGCCGCATGACGGGGCAGTTCGGGTACTGACGTGGGCGACGCGCTGCAATCGCCCCATCCTGCCGCGCTGACCGGCGCCGCGCTGATCCTGGCGCTGGCGGTCGGGCTCGCGCTGCCGCTCTATGCGGATGCGATGGCGGAGAGCTATGTGCGGCTGCTGGCCTTGCCGGCGCTGCTGGTGCTCGCGATCCTGTTCCTGTACGACCGGCTCATGCTGCTCGCGCTGGTGCTGCTGTTCCGCGCCGCGGGCGACCTGGTGTTCGAGAGCACGCGCGTGTCCCTGGGGAGCCTTGCGATCGGCTTCGGCGGACTGGTGAACGCCTTCGTGATCCTGATCGCGGTGTTGCTGGTGGCGGCGCGGCCGGCGCGGTTTCCCCGCGGCATCGCCTCGGCCTGGGCGGCATTCCTGGTCGTGGCGGCGATCGGCGTGGGCATGGCGCCGGACGTCGGCGACGCGGCGCGCGGCTACCTCGGGCTGCTGTCCTACTTCGCGGTGTTCGTCAGTGCCTTCCATTTCGTGAAGGACGAGGGCGACTTCAAGGTGTGCGTGAAGCTGGTGCTGCTCTCGTCGCTGCTGCCGGCCGCCTACGGGCTGACGGAACTCGCCGCGCACGGGCTCGGCGGCGGGCTGCAGGCGTTCCGCCTGAAGAGCACCTTCAGCCATCCGAACATCTTCGCGTTCTACCTGACGCTGGTGCTGTCGCTGTCGCTGTACGCGCTGAAGAGCCCGATGGTGGCGCTGTCGCCGCTGCGCCGGGCGCTGCTGACGGCCTACGTGCCGCTTCTGCTGGGGCTGCTGCTGCTGACGCAGACGCGCAGCGCCTGGGTGGCCTGCTTCGCGATCTTCGCGCTGTACGCGCTGATGTTCGAGCGCCGCTATCTGGTCTACCTGCTGCTCGCGCCGGCGCTCGCGCTGCTGGTGCCGGGCGTGCGCGAGCGCGTGCTCGAGCTGGGCAGCGGCAACGAGATGGTGCAGTACGCGAAGCTCAATTCCTTCGCGTGGCGACTGCAGATCTGGGAATACGGCCTGCGCTGGATCCGCGCGGAGAACCTGCCGCTGGGCTACGGTCTGGGCGCCTTCAAGTACTTCGCCCCGACCTTCTTCCCCTATTCGGGCGGCGTGAACTTCGGCGCGCACAACATCTACGTGCAGATCCTGTTCGAACTGGGCGCGCTCGGCCTCGCGGCTTTCGCGTGGCTGTTCGTGCGCCTGTTCGCGACGCTGCGGCGCATGGTCGCCGCGGACCGGCTGGGCGCCTTCGTCGCGATCGCGCTGGTCGTCGAGTACCTGATCATCTCCGCGTCGGACAACGTCCTCGCCTACCTCGCCTTCAACTGGTACGTGTGGTTCGTGCTCGGGGCCGCCTGCGCGGTGGCGCTGCGCCGCACGGCGCCGGACGGGGGCGCGATGCGAACCAATGGAGTCACAGCATGACCGACAACATCCGCAACCCGGCGGCCGCGCGCGGCCTTCGCACGTCGTGGCTGATCGCCTGCGGGGCCGCGCTGGCCGTCGCCGGCGGCCCTGCGGCGGCACAAGTCAACGGTTCCGCGTGGGGCAGCTACGAGACCCCGTTCGCGGCGACCTCGCCGTGGAACAGCCGGCCCGTGGGGCCGAAGTTCGGCGATTTCGTGATTCCGAAGTCCGACTACTACCCGTCGATCGCCGAAGGGGCGTGGTCCACCGGCGTCTTCCTCGCCGGCAGCGGCGACGCGCCGGTGACCGTGGTCGGCCTGCCGAACAGCAAGGGGGTGTGGGATCCGGATGCGGGCGTCTATCGCACGGTCGACATCCCGCGCTGGCCTGCCGGCGTGATCCCGGCGAGCGCCGCGGACGGCCATGCGGACATCGTCGATCCGCTCGCCGGCATCGTCCATTCCTTCTACAAGCTGCGCCAGTCCGAAGGGCAGTGGATGGCCGCGCAGTATGCATGGACGCGGCTCGACGGCCGCGGTTGGGGCGATCCCGCCCATTACTTCCAGGGGGCGCGGGCCGCGGCGGTGCCGACCTCCGGCGGCCTGATGCGCAAGCACGAGATCGACGACGGGCGGCCGCTGTACCGCCACGCGCTGGCGATGTCGCTCACCTACAACGCGCTGTCGGCGAACCCGACCTACGTTTTTCCGGCGACCTCCGCCGACCGCGACGCGGCGACCACCAACACCGGCAAGATCCCCGAAGGCGCGCTGGTGATGCTGCCGCCCGAGTTCAAGGTCGAAAGCATCCAGACGGCGGCGGTGCGCAAGGTCGCCGAGACGCTGAAGACCTATGGCGCCTACGTCGTGGACCGCAATCGCGGCACGCCCTACGTGATCTACGTCGAGAACGGTTCGGGCTTCAACCTGCACCGCGGCGGCTGGAACACGGTGGCCGCGGCCGACCTCGAGCGCATCCGCCAGGGGCTGCGGCAGGTCGTCGCGGTCGATGGCTGGGTCGATGGCAGCGATCGCGCGGTCGAGCCCGAGCAGAACCTCAACCTGCTGTCGATGCGCGGTCCCTGGTACCGCCAGAGCGGCACGGTGTCGGGCAATTTCGAGACCTGGGAGCAGGCGGTGGTGTTCCCGCCCGCCGCGGCGTCCACGGTGATGGTGAACAGCAGCGGGCGCAGCCTGCAACCGGTCGCGTGGGCGATTCCGGTCGCGGGCCAGGCCTATCGCCTGCGCGCGATCGCGACCGGCGGGGCGCGCCTGCGCCTGCAGCTGCGCGACAAGGCGAGTGGCGCGACGCTGTTCGACAGCAAGGAACTCAACAACGACGAGGTGGCCGACTTCGTCTGGCCCGCCGGCAGCGTGACGCCCGTGGTGACGGCGATCGGCGGCGCCGGCGGCGGTTCGACGGTGCGCGGCGAGCTGCTGAGGACCGGCGGATGAGCGCGCCGGCGAGGGGCATCCAGGCCGGGCGAGGTGCGCATGCGGCGTGATCCCGAGTGGGCCGCGGACCTGCGCCGTTACGGCCTGCGCCGCCCCTTCCTGAAGGAGCAGTCGATCTGGGCGGTCGCGGTGTATCGCTTCGGCCGGCGCGTCGACGCGCGGCGCGAGGGTGTCGCCAAGCAGCTGCTGACGGCCGGCTACTGGCTGGCGTTCCGGCTGGTCGAGACCGTGGTCGGCGTGAGCCTGCCCAAGGCCGCGCACATCGGCGGCGGCCTGCGGATCTGGCATTTCGGCGGCGTGTTCGTGCATCCGGGCGCGGTCATCGGGCGCAACTGCACGCTGCGCCAGGGCGTGACGATCGGCAATCGCCACGAGGGTGGCCCCGCGCCGGTGATCGGCGACGACGTCGAGTTCGGTGCGTACGCGCAGGTGCTGGGCGGCGTGCGCATCGGCAAGGGCTGCCGCATCGGCGCGCTGGCGGTGGTGCTGTGCGACCTGCCCGACGGCGCGACCGCGGTCGGCGCACCGGCGCGCATCGTGGCGACACGCGCGGCGCCGTGCCCAGTCGCGCAACAGGAGGCGCAGCAGGAGGCAGAACACGTGGCAGACGTGGAGCTCGTCGTGGAGGGCGAACGTTGAGGATCGCCTACCTGATCAACCAGTACCCGAAGGTCAGCCACAGCTTCATCCGGCGCGAGATCCTCGCGCTCGAACGGCAGGGCTTCGACGTGCTGCGCATCGCGGTGCGCGGCTGGGATGCCGAGCTCGCGGATGCGGAAGACCGCAGCGAGCAGGCGCGCACGACCTATCTGCTCAAGGACGGGATGGGCGCGCTGGCGAAGGCCGTCCTGCGGGTCGCCACGCGCACGCCGGGCCGCTTCCTTGCCGCGTTGCGCCTCGCGCTGCGCATGGGGCGGCGCGCGGACCGCGCGTGGCCCTATCACCTGATCTATCTCGCCGAGGCCTGCCGGGCGCTGCCCGCCCTGCGCGAGTTCGACGCGCGCCACGTGCACGCGCATTTCGGCACCAATCCGGCCGAGGTCGCGATGCTGATCGAGGCGCTCGCGGGCCTGCCGTTCAGCTTCACCGTGCACGGTCCGGAAGAGTTCGACAAGCCGGGGTTCCTCGGCACCGGGGAGAAGATCCGGCGCTCGGCCTTCGTCGTCGCGATCAGCTCCTTCGGTCGCAGCCAGCTGTTCCGCTGGGCCGCGCATCGCGACTGGAATCGCGTCAAGGTCGTGCATTGCGGGCTCGAGCCTTCATTCCATGACGTGCCGCCGGCCCCCGCGCCGGCCGCGCCGCGGCTGGTGTGCGTCGGGCGCCTGTGCGAGCAGAAGGGCCAGCTGCTGCTGGTCGAGGCGCTTGCGCAGCTGGCGGCGAAGGGCATCGCCTTCGAGATGGTGCTCGCCGGCGACGGCGAGCTGCGCGGCGAGATCGAGGCCCTCATCGCCCGGTGCGGCCTGCAGGGGCAGGTACGCATCACGGGCTGGATCGACAGCGGCCGGGTACGCGACGAGATCCTCGCGGCGCGCGCACTGGTGCTGCCGAGTTTCGCCGAAGGCCTGCCGGTCGTGATCATGGAGGCGCTCGCCTTGCGCCGGCCGGTCGCGACCACCTACGTCGCCGGCATCCCGGAACTCGTGCGCCCGCACGAGAACGGCTGGCTGTTTCCCGCCGGCTCGGTCGATACGCTCGCGGCCGTGCTCGAGACGGTGCTGGCCACCCCGCCGGCGGAACTCCAACGCATGGGCGAGGCCGGTCGCAGGCGCGTACTCGAACGCCACGACGTGGACTGCGAGGCGGCGAAGCTGGCCCGCTACTTCGAGGAGGCGTGTGCGTGAGCGCCCTGAACGTGTTGCTCGCGGCCCTCGCCGCGTTCCTGCTCATGCCCGTCGGCCTGCTGCTGCTGCAGGTCCTCGTTGCGCTGGCGCCGCGCCGGCCGCGGCCGGTCAGGGTCACGCCACGTCCGCGCCTCGCCGTGCTGGTTCCGGCGCACGACGAGGCGCCCGGCATCGCCGCGGCCGTCGGCGGCATCCGCGCGCAGCTGCGCGACGGTGATCGGATCGTCGTCGTCGCCGACAACTGCAGCGACGACACCGCCGGGCGTGCACGCGCGGCGGGTGCCGAAGTGATCGTGCGCGACGAGCCGCTGCGCCGCGGCAAGGGCTATGCGCTCGATTTCGGCCTGCGCCACCTCGAGGCCGCGCCGCCGCAGGCCGTCGCGATCGTCGATGCCGACTGCCGTCTCGGCGAGGGAGCGCTCGACTGCCTCGCGCGGACCTGTGCCGCGACCGGGCGCCCCGTGCAGGCCTTGTACCTGATGCATGCGCCCGCCGGCGCCGGACTCAAGACGCGCATCGCCGAGTTCGCCTGGGCGATCAAGAACCGCATGCGTCCGCTCGGCTATGCGCGGCTGGGGCTGCCGTGCCAGCTGATGGGCTCCGGCATGGTCTTCCCGTGGGGGACGCTGCGCGACGCCGAGCTTGCCAGCGGCCATATCGTCGAGGACCTCAAGCTGGGGCTGGATCTCACGCGGGCAGGGCATGCCCCGCTGTTCTGCCCCGACGCGCGGGTGTTTAGCGAGTTCCCGCGCTCGGCCGAGGGTGCGCGCTCGCAGCGCACGCGCTGGGAGCACGGCCACCTCGCGGTCATCGCCGGCGAGGCCCCGCGCCTGCTGCTGGCGGCGCTCGCCCGCCGCGACCTGCGCCTGACGGCGCTGGTGCTCGACCTGTGCGTGCCGCCGCTGGCCCTGCTGACGCTCGCCGTGTTCGCGGTGCTGGCGGCGGCCGGCGTGCTGGCGCTTGCGGGGGGGGGCGTGCTGCCCTTCGCGCTGGCCGCGGGGGCCGGGGCGCTGCTCGGCATGGCCGTGCTGCTCGGCTGGCTCGGCTGCGGTCGCCACATCGTTTCCTTCGCGGATCTTGCCCGCGCACCGCTGTATGCGCTGTCGAAGATCCCGCTTTACCTGCGCTTCCTCGTCCGCCGCCAGGTCGACTGGGTGCGCTCTCGCAGGGATGCATCATGAATCCGCCAACCATCGTGCAGGCGCGCTGGACCCAGGTCCTGCGCCATCTCCGCACCATTCCCTCGCAAGACGAAGCGGCATTGCTCGCCGACGAGCTGGTCGACGGCCGTCAGCCGCGCATGCTCGCCTTCGTCAATGCCCACGCCATGAACTCCGCCGTCGGCGATTTCGACTTCTACAAGGCCTTGTGCGACGCCGATGTGCTGCTGCGCGACGGTTCGGGCATGGCGATGCTGTTCCGCATGCTGGGCGGGGAGCCCGGTCTCGACATGAACGGCACCGATTTCATCCCGCGCCTGCTCGAAGCCTATCGCGGCCGGCGCGTCGCGCTGTGGGGCACGCGCGAGCCCTGGCTCGCGGCCGCGGCCGAGCGTTGCCGGGCCGAGTTCGGAGTCGAGGTGGTGTCGTGCGAGAACGGGTTCCATCCGCCCGCGCACTACTGCGACGAGGTGCGGCGTACCCGACCCGAGCTGATCGTGCTCGGCATGGGCATGCCCAAGCAGGAGCGCGTCGCCCGCCTCGTGCGCGCGACCGCGACGGGAGCGCCGCTGATCGTGTGCGGCGGCGCGGTCATCGACTTCCTCGGCGGCAAGGTCCAGCGCGCCCCGCGCTGGGTGCGGCGCCTGGGCATCGAATGGGCGTATCGCCTGCTGCTCGAGCCGCGCCGCCTGTTCCATCGTTACGTCATCGGCAACCCGCTGTTCATGCTGAGGGCGTGGCGCTGCCGTGCGGCCTGGGCGCGATGAGTCGCACCGCCGGACCCGGGCGGCGCGTCTGGGCGGTCGTCCTGTGCGCAGCGCTGACCTTCATCGTCCTCGAAACCGCGCTGCAGGTGCGTTCGCAGCTGCGCTTCGGGCAGAGCGTGTTCAACGCCCTGCGCGGCGAGACGCGCTACGTCGAGGACGAACGCACCGGGCTCAAGCTGTTGCGCCCCAACCGCGTGTTCCCCGGCAAGGACGTCGAGATCCGCACCAACAGCCTGGGGCTGCGCAGCCCCGAGGTCTTGCCGCAGCGCGAGCCGGGCAGCCTGCGCGTCGCCGTGATCGGCGCCTCGACGGTCATGGGCGAACTCGCGCAGCGCAACGAGGCGACCTTTCCCGCGCTGCTCGGCGAGCGCCTCCGAGCGCGCTACCCGCAGCGCAAGGTCGAGGTCGTGAATGCCGGCATCTCGGGCTACCGCCTCGCCGACCAGCGGCGCATGCTCGCGGACATCGTGCTGCCGCTGAAACCGGATCTCGTCATCGTCTATCCCGGCTTCAACGACTTCGCCGACTATTGCCGTGACGGGGCGTCCGCGCCGGCCGCCCGGCGCCAGGGGCTGCCGCTGCTGAGCCTGCCCGGCTGGCTGCTCACCGTCGATGCCGTGCGGCGCCACACCGTGTTCCTGCGCGCGGGCCTGCCGGGCCGCAAGACCCTGCTCGACCCGCAGGCGGTCGACGTCGCCCCCTATCGTGCGCGGCTCGAAAGCCTGGTCGCGGTGGCGCGCGAGGCCGGTGTCCCGCTGCTGCTCGCGACCAACGCGCGCGCCTATCGCCCCGAGCAGCCGGAGGAGGAGCAGATGCGCCTGTCCGAGCAGGCGCGCTACTTCAACCCGTGTTTCGACCTGCCCGGCCTCAACGCGCTTTACGATCGGCACAACGCCGAGATCCTCGATGCCGGCCGCCGCCTCGGCGTGCCGGTGCTGCCACTGCACGAGCGCATCCCGGGCGGACGCCGCTACTTCGCCGACGCCAGCCACTTCACCTCCGCAGGCGAGCGGCTCGCGGCGGACGCGATCTTCGCCTTCCTCGTGAGCCGCGGCCTGCCCGGCGCCTGATTCCCGCGATGTCCTTCCAGTCCCTGCATTTCCTGTTGTTCCTGTGTGCCGTGTTCGCGCTGAACCGGCACTTCCTCCATCGCCCCGACGCGCGCAAGAACGTCCTGCTCGCCGCCAGCTACTACTTCTACATGTGCTGGGACTGGCGCTATGCCGGCCTGCTGCTGCTGATGAGCGCGGTGAACTTCGTCGCCGGGCGCAGGATCCACGACAGCGCCGACGCACGCGGCAGGAAGTTGTGGCTCGCGGTCTCGCTCGGCGTCTCGCTCGGGGTGCTGGCCTGCTTCAAGTACGCGAACTTCTTCATCGACAGCGCCGCGCGCCTCGCCGCGTCCTTCGGCTTCGCGGCGGATCTGCCCGTGCTGCAGCTGCTGCTGCCGGTCGGGATCTCCTTCTTCACCTTCCAGAGCCTCTCCTACACGCTGGACATCTTCCGCGGCCGCGAGCGCCCGACCGACAGCTTCCGCGACTTCGCGCTCTTCGTCGCCTTCTTCCCGACGGTGCTGTCCGGCCCGATCACGCGTGCGCGCCAGTTCCTGCCCCAGCTCGAGCAGCCGCTGCCGGACAGCCGCGAGCGCATGGAGGAGGGGCTGGTGCTGATCCTGCGCGGTTTCGTGAAGAAGATGGCCTTCGCCGACGTGCTCGCCGTGCATCTGGTGAATCCCGCCTTCGCGTCGCCGGCGGACTACTCGCCGCTGTTCCTGCTGGTCGCCGTGTATGCCTTCAGCTTCCAGCTCTACATGGACCTCTCCGGCTATACCGACATCGCGCGCGGCGTCGCCAAGCTCCTCGGCTTCGAGCTGCCGACGAACTTCGACCGCCCCTACCGGGCGACCAGCGTGTCGAACTTCTGGCAGCGCTGGCACACCTCGATGTCGGGCTTCTTCCGCGACTACCTGTACTTCGGTATCGGCGGCTCGAAGCATGGCAACGTGTATGCGAACCTCTACATCACCTTCGTCGCGATCGGCTGCTGGCACGGCGCGGGCTGGAATTTCGTGCTGTACGGCCTGATCCACGGCAGCTGCGTGTGCTTCGAGCGCTGGCGCCGCGGCCGGCGCGAGGCGCGCGGACTGCCCGCCGAGCCGCAGGGTCTCGCGCCGCGCCTCGTCGCGATCGTGCTGACCTTCCAGATCGTCGCGCTGTCGCGGATCCTGTTCCGCGCGCCGGACCTCGCCAGCGCCGCCGCCTATGTCGCGGCGATGCTGCAGCCGGTGGCCGCTGCGCCTGCGGCGGCGCCGTTCACCGCCGTCGGACTCGCGACCCTGCTCGCCGCGGTGCTGCTGCACTACCTGTCGCCGCGTCTCTTCGAGCACGCCGCGCGCGGCTACCTGCGCGCGCCGGTGGTGCTGCAGGGCGGGGCGCTCGCCGGCCTCGCGCTCATCCTGCTGGCCTTCTCCTCCGGCGGGGCCGCGTTCATCTACTTCCAGTTCTGAGCCCGGCCGCCGGGCCGAGCCGACCCTATCCGGAGACGTCAATGAGAGCCAGCCTTGCCATCGACAACGCACAACCGCCGCTCCGCGTGCTGCAGTCGCTGCGGCTGCAGACCGACGACAACCCCTACGTGAAGCAGGTCGTCGCGGCGGTGTCGCCCTACGCCGATGTCTCCTGGTTTTCGTGGCGCACCGCGCTGTTCGGCCGTTACGACGTGCTGCACGTCCATTGGCCGGAGTTCCTGCTGCGCGCGCCCGAGCGCAGCCGGGGGCTGCAGTACGCGCTGTTCCTCGCGCTGATCGCGCGCATCGCCCTGTTGCGACGCCCGGTCGTGCGCACGCTGCACAACCTCGAGCCGCACGAGGGCGCGAGCCGCGTCGAGCGCTTCCTGCTGGAGCTCCTCGACCGGCGCACGCGCATGTGGATCCGCCTCAACCCCGTGAGCGCCGAACGCCCGCCGCAGACTGCGACCATCCTGCACGGCCATTATCGCGACTGGTTCGCGCGCTTCGCCGTTCCCGACAGCGTGCCGGGCCGCCTGCTGTACTTCGGCCTGATCCGGCCCTACAAGGGCGTCGAGGCCCTGCTCGACGGCTTCCTCGGCCTCGACCCCGAGCTCGCGCCCGAAGCCGCACTGCGCATCGTCGGCCATGCCTCGACCGAGGACCTGCGTCGCCGCATCATCGACGCCTGCAATGCCGACCCGCGCGTCGGCGCCTTGCTGAGCTACGTGGACGACGCCACGCTCGCGGCCGAGATCGGCCAGGCCGAACTCGTCGTGCTGCCCTTCCGCCGCATGCTCAACTCGGGTTCGCTGCTGCTCGCGCTGTCGCTCAACCGCCCGGTGCTGGTGCCGCGCAACGAGGCCAACGAGGCGCTTGCGGAGGAGGTCGGCCCAGGCTGGGTGTACATGTACGACGGCGAGCTCGACGGCGACGTCCTGCTCGGTGCGTTGTGGCAGGTCAGGAACGTGCCGCGCACCCAGATGCCCGACTTTTCCCGGCGTGAGTGGGCCGACGCCGGCGACCGCCACTACCGCGCCTACCTCGCCGCCATCCGCGGCGAGGCGGTCGAGGCCTGAATGAGCGCCGACAACGTTTCCGTGGCGGCGCCCGCATCGGCCGCTGTCGCGCCGCGCCTGGGGCAGGTCGCCGCGCGCGGTGCGCTCCTCACCATGGGCGGGCAGGCGTGCAAGATCCTGCTGCAGTTCGGCGGCATCATCGTGCTCGCGCGTCTGCTGTCGCCGGGCGACTACGGCCTGCTCGCGATGGTCGCCGCGATCGTCGGCGTGGGCGAAGTGCTGCGCGATTTCGGCCTCTCGTCGGCGGCGGTGCAGGCGCGCGAGGTGTCGCCGCGGCAGCGCAGCAATCTCTTCTGGATCAATGCCGGCATCGGCCTGCTCCTCGCGCTCGCCGTGTTCGCCGCCGCACCGGCCATCGCCGCGTTCTACGCGCAGCCGGCGCTGCAGCCGATCGCGCAGGCGCTCGCGCCGACCTTCCTCATCAACGGGCTGGCGACGCAATATCGCGCCCAGCTCAACCGCGACATGCGCTTCGGCTGGCTCGCCGTCGCCGACGTGGGCGGGCAGGCGATCGGGCTGGCCGCCGGCGTGATCCTCGCGCTGCGCGGTCACGGCCACTGGGCGCTCGTCGCCCAGCAGCTCGCCCAAGGCTTCGCGACGCTGCTCGTGCTCGTCGCGACGACCGGCTGGCGGCCGGGGCTGCCGCGACGCGACGCCGCCATGGGCCACTTCCTGCGCTATGGTGGCAACCTGATGAGCACGCAGCTGGTCGTCTACCTCAGCCGCAACATCGACGCGCTGATCATCGGCCAGCGCTTCGGTGCCGAGTTGCTGGGCCTGTACAACCGCGCCTGCCAGCTGCTGATGCTGCCGCTCAACCAGATCAACGCCCCCGCGACCGCGATCGCGCTGCCGGTGCTGTCGCGTCTGAACGACGACCCCGCGCGCTACGGCCGCTTCCTGCTGCACGGGCAGTCCGTGATGCTGCACGTCACGGTCGCGATCTTCGCCTTCGCCTGTGCCCAGGCCGAGCCCCTGATCGTGCTCGTGCTCGGCCCGCAGTGGGCGCCCGCCGTACCGATCTTCCAGATCCTCGCAGTGGGCGGCGCCTTCCAGGTCGCGTCGCAGGCGAGCTACTGGGTCTTCCTGTCGAAGGGGCTCACCGCTTCGAACCTGCGCTTCACGCTCGTCTCGCGCGGGGTGCTGATCGCCGCCATCGTCTTCGGCGCGCAGTGGGGCACGCAGGGCGTCGCGACCGCCTATGCGTCCGGCGTCGCGCTCGGGTGGCTCGGCGGCCTCGCCTGGTTGCGCGATTCGGGCGCGCCGGTCGGCGCGATGGGGCGCAACGGCCTGCGCGTGATGTTCGCCTACGGCCTGTGCGGCCTGGCCTCCGCTGCGGCAGCGCTGCAATGGGGGAACTCGCTCGTCGCGCGCCTTGCGCTCGGCACCGCGGCAATGCTCGCCGCCTTCCTGCTGCTGGCCGCGCTGTGGCCGGCCTTCCGCCGCAGCCTCATGGACATCCTGCGCAGCCGCAGCCTGCTGCGCGCGGGTTGAGCTTCGCTCATGCGCTTCCCTTTTCCCCGGACTTGAATCCACTCGACCGAAACGATGCTCAAGCGAATCAGAACCCTCTTCGAAGCTGCTCCCAGGCCGCAGCCCCCCATCGCCGCGCCGCTTCCGTACCGCCACGTCTCGCTGTTCCACTGGCGGCCCGCGAATGGCAGCGTGAATTTCGGCGACCACTTGTCGCACGTCGTCGTCGCGCGGGTGCTCGGCCTGCGCGGCCTGACGCTCGACGACCAGGTCGAGCAGTCCGCACGCCTGCTCGCGATCGGCTCCATCCTGCATTTCGCGGCGCACGACGACGTCGTATGGGGATCGGGCGTCAACGGCAAGGTGCCCGAGTCCGCCTTCACCGCGCAGCGGCTCGACATCCGCGCGGTACGCGGCCCGCTCACCGAGGAGTTCCTGCGCAGCCGCGGGCACCGCGTCCCGATGGTGTATGGCGACCCGGCCCTGCTCGTGCCGCACCTCTTCGGCGGGCGCTTCCGCCCGACCGCCGAGAAGGCGCACGTCTTCGTCCCCAACCTGCACGACCTCAGGCTCGTCGCCGGCAAATCCGACGTCGTGTCGCCGCTCGCCGGCTGGAACACCGTGGTCGCCGAGATCCTCAAGGCGCGCCTGGTGCTCGCCAGTTCGCTGCACGGCCTCGTCATCGCCGAGGCCTTCGGCCTCCCGGCGCGCTATGTCCGACTCAGCGAAACCGAGAACCTGTTCAAGTACCGCGACTACTACTACGGCACCGGGCGCACCGACTTCGAATACGCGACCTCCATCCCGCAGGCGCTGGAGATGGGCGGCATGCCGGCATTCGATTTCAATGCGCGGCCGCTGCTCGACGCCTTCCCGTGGGACCTGTGGCGTTGAACCCCGCCCATCGCACGACCATCCAAACAATCAAATCGATAGAGAGGGGAGAGCCCCAATGAAACTGACCGTCATCGGCACCGGCTACGTCGGCCTCGTCTCCGGCGCCTGCCTCGCCGACGTGGGCAACGAAGTGCTGTGCCTGGACGTCGACGCCGCCAAGATCCGCATCCTCGAGCAGGGCGGCATTCCGATCCACGAACCCGGTTTGCTCGAGATCGTGCGGCGCAACGTCGAGGCCGGGCGCCTCGCCTTCACCACCGACGCCGAGCGCGCCGCGCGCCACGGAGAGATCCAGTTCATCGCCGTCGGCACCCCGCCCGACGAGGACGGCTCGGCCGACCTGCAGTACGTGCTCGCCGCCGCACGCACCATCGGCCGCCACATGGACGGCTATCGCGTGATCGTCGACAAGTCCACGGTCCCGGTCGGCACCGGCGACAAGGTGCGCGCCGCGATCGCCGGCGAACTCGCCGCGCGCGGCGTCGAACTGCCGTTCTCGGTCGTCTCCAACCCCGAGTTCCTCAAGGAAGGCGCCGCGGTGGACGACTTCATGCGCCCCGACCGCGTCGTCGTCGGCGCCGACGACGAGCGCGCGATCGGGCTGATGCGCCGGCTCTACGCGCCGTTCCAGCGCCAGCACGAGAAGCTCGTGATCATGGACGTACGCTCGGCCGAACTGACCAAGTACGCCGCCAACGCGATGCTCGCGACGCGCATCAGCTTCATGAACGAACTGGCGAACCTCGCCGAGACGCTCGGCGCCGACATCGAGCTCGTGCGCCAGGGCATCGGCTCCGACCCGCGCATCGGCTGGCACTTCCTGTACGCCGGTTGCGGCTACGGCGGCTCGTGCTTCCCCAAGGACGTCAAGGCACTGATCCGCACCGCATCCGAGCACGACATGGCGCTCAAGGTCCTGTCGGCCGTCGAGGCCGCCAACGACGCGCAGAAGCACGTGCTGGTCGACAAGATCGTGCGCCGCTTCGGCGAGGACCTCTCCGGCCGCCGCTTCGCGCTGTGGGGCCTCGCGTTCAAGCCCGACACCGACGACATGCGCGACGCCCCCAGCCGCGTGCTGATCGAGGAACTCTTCCGCCGCGGCGCGCGCGTCACCGCCTACGACCCCGTGGCGATGCGCGAAGCCGAAAGGATCTTCGGCGACGAGCCGCGCCTCGCCTACGCCGGCCGGCCGAAGAGCGCGCTCGAAGGCGCCGACGCGCTGGTGATCGTCACCGAATGGAAGGAATTCCGCAGCCCCGACTTCGCAGCGATCCGCAGCCGCCTGCGCCAGCCGGTGATCTTCGACGGTCGCAACATGTATGAGCCGGCGCGCATGCGCGACGAAGGCATCGAGTACTTCGGCATCGGGCGCGCCTGAGCCGTTCCCGTATCAATCCCCGCCACCGCGCGGCCGTGCGCCGCGCGGCGGGGGCCCCTTTTCATCCATGAGAGAGGTGTCGCTATGGCGAAAGCAATGATTCTGGCCGCGGGGCAGGGCACGCGGGTACGTCCGCTGACAAAGAACGTGCCCAAACCGATGGTGCCGATCCTCGGCAGACCGGTGCTGGAATACCTGATCGAACATCTCGCGCGCTTCGGCGTGAACGAGATCATGATCAACGTCGCCTTCAACCATCACAAGATCGAGGACTACTTCCGCGACGGCCACCGCTGGGGCGTCGAGATCGGTTACTCCTACGAAGGCGTGCGCGACCACGGCGAGATCGTCCCCAAGGCGCTCGGCTCGGCCGGCGGCATGCGCCGCATCCAGGACTTCGGCGGCTTCTTCGACGAGACCACGCTGGTGATCTGCGGCGACGCGCTGATCGACCTCGACATCCGCGCCGCGCTCGACGAGCACCGCCACAAGAAGGCGCTCGCGAGCGTCGTCACGCTCGAAGTGCCGCGCGAGCAGGTTCAGAACTACGGCGTCGTCGTCACCGATGCCGACGGCCGCGTGAAGTCCTTCCAGGAAAAACCCAAGCCCGCGGTATCCATATCCACGCTCGCGAGCACCGGCATCTACATTTTCGAGCCGGAAGTCATCGACCTGATCCCGCCCGGGCGCGAGTTCGACATCGGCAGCGAGCTCTTTCCGCTGCTCGTCGCCGAGGAGCGTCCCTTCTACGCCCAGACCCGCTTCTTCAACTGGATCGACATCGGCCGCCTCACCGACTACTGGGCCGTGTTGCAGCGCGTGCTGCGCGGCGAGATCGCGCAGATGGACATGCCCGGCACCGAGGTCCGTCCCGGCGTGTGGGTGGGCCTCAACACCTCGATCGAGTGGGACAGCGTGCAGATCGTCGGCCCCGTCTATATCGGCTCCGGCGTACGCATCGACCCGGGCGTATCGGTCATCGGCCCGACCTGGATCGGCCACGGCAGCCATCTGCGCGCCGGGGCACGGGTCGAGCGCAGCATCCTGTTCGAATACACGCGGGTCGGCGAGGGGCAACGCTTCAGCGAGAAGATCCTCTCGCCGCAATACTGCGTCGACCGTTCCGGCGACACGCTCTACGTCGGCGACGACCGCACGGAGCTGCGCTGGGGGGACGCCCGCGGCTGAAGGGCGCGCGCACCCGTTCCCGGGGGACGCCGTCGGGCAGCGCCCCGCAGGCGGGGGCGTTGTCGCTCCGCTCCGGTGGGGCGCTCGCGGGGAAAACCCGCTCGGCGCCTGCGATGGCGCGTGTCGGCCCGCTTTACAGCTTGTTTCATGTTCGCGGCGGGAACTGCCGCATGCCTGTGTATGTCTTTGTATATACGCGTTGTTTGCGTGAATGGCGCGAATCATGCTTCGAACTTTTCAGAGGGGCCGATCTTCAGTCCTTGAACAGTCCGGCGTCCCGCATGGAGATCACGATCGTGGAAAATCCCGGATTGGAGCAGCGCATCGACTGGGTGATGCGCCAGTACGTGGAAACGATCATCCAGTATCTCGCCCGCGGCGGCGACCGGGCGAACGCGCAAATGAACATGACCGAGCGCGGCGTCCCGGTCCATGTGCAGGAACGCGTGTTCCAGGGGCACGCCGCGCTGCAGTGACCCGCGGGAGCGGCAGCGCTGCAGGGCAGCGGCCTTGGCGCGCCGTTACGCCTCCACCATGCCGTTGTGGCGCAGCAGCGCGTCGACGCGCGGTTCGCGTCCGCGGAAGGCCTTGAAGGAATCCAGCGCCGGGCGGCTGCCGCCCACGGCGAGGATCTCGCGCCAGAAGCGCTCACCCGTGTCGCGATCGAGCAGCGTGCCCTTGCCGGCCCCTGCCTCCTCGAAGGCTGCGAACGCGTCGGCCGACAACACCTCCGCCCACTTGTAGCTGTAGTAGCCCGCCGCATAGCCGCCCGCGAAGATGTGCGAGAAGCTGTGCGGGAAGCGGTGCCAGGCGGGCGGGAACATCACCGCGACTTCGCGGCGCACCTCGTCGAGCAGCGCCATCACCTGCTCGACCGGCACGGGGCCTGCGGACGCGTCGAGTTCGCTGTGCAGGCGCAGGTCGAACATCGAAAATTCCAGCTGGCGCACCATCTGCATGCCGCCCTGGAAGTTCTTCGCCGCAATCATCTTGTCGAAAAGCTCGCGCGGCAGCGGCGCACCGGTGTCGACGTGGGCCGTCATGCCGGAGAGCACGTCCCACTCCCAGCAGAAGTTCTCCATGAACTGGCTCGGCAGCTCGACCGCATCCCACTCGACGCCGTGGATCCCCGACACCGCCAGGTCATCGACGCGCGTCAGCAGGTGGTGCAGGCCGTGGCCGCATTCGTGGAACAGCGTCAGCACGTCGTCGTGGGTAAACGTCGCCGGCTTGCCGCCCACCGGGCCGGGAAAGTTGCACACCAGGTACGCGACCGGCGTCTGCACGCCGCGCATGTTCGAGTAGCGGCTGCGCGCCGAATCCATCCATGCCCCGCCGCGTTTCGTCTCGCGCGCGTGCAGGTCGAGGTAGAAGTGGCCGACCGTCTCGCCCGCCTTCTCAATGCGGAAGAAATGCGCGCTGGGGTCCCACTTGGGCGCCTCCTCGGCGACGATATCGACGCCGTACAGGCTCCTGATCACCCCGAACAGGCCTTCGAGCACCTTCGGCTCGGGGAAGTACTGCTTCACCTCCTGCTCGGAAAACGCGTAGCGTGCCTGACGCAGCTTCTCCGACGCATAGGCGATGTCCCACGGCTGCAGGGGATCGAGACCCAGTTCCGCACGCGCGAATTCCTTCAGCGCGGCGAGATCCTGCTCCGCGAAGGGCTTCGCCTTCGCCGCGAGCTCGCGCAGGAAGCCGAGCACCTGCGCGGGCGATTCCGCCATCTTCGCGACCAGAGACACCTCGGCGTAGCTGCCGTAGCCCAGCATCTTCGCCTCCTCGGCACGCAGCGCAAGGATGCGGCCGATCAGCGGGCCGTTATCCAGCTCCGCCTTGCCCTGCTCGGACGCGCGCGTCGCGTAGGCGCGGTACATGCGCGCGCGCAGCGCCTGACTGTCGGCGTACTGCATCACCGGCAGGTAGGAAGGCATCTGCAGCGTGAATTTCCAGCCCGGCTTGCCCTCGCGCTCCGCGGCAGCGCGCGCGGCGTCGATCGCGTCCGCGGGCAGGCCGGCGAGTTCGGCCTCGTCGGTGATCCACTCGGCGTGCGCGTTGGTCGCGTCGAGCAGGTTCTCGGAGAACTTCGCCGCGAGCGCCGACATCTCCTCCTGGATCGCCTTGAAGCGCGGCTTGTCGGCGTCCGGCAGTTCCGCGCCGGACAGGCGGAAGTCGCGCAGCTCGTGGTCGATGATGCGCCGGCGCACCGGCGGCAGCTGATCGTACTCGGCGCTGTTGAAAAGCTGGCGGTACTTCTCGAACAGTTCGAGGTTCTGGCCGACCTCGGCGTAGAAGCTCGACACCTCCGGCAGCAGGGCGTTGTATGCCTCGCGCCATTCGGGCACGTCCATCACGCTGTGCAGATGGCCGACCACGCCCCACGCGCGCCCGAGGCGTTCGCCTTCCTCGGTGAGCGGCGTGACGAAGTTGGCCCATGTGGGCGGCGCGGTATCGGCGACGAGGGCGGTGATCAGCGCGCGCTCCTCGTCGATGAGCTGGCGGATCGCGGGCGCGACATGTTCCGGGCGGATCTCGTCGAAGCGCGGCAGGCTGGTGAAATCGAGCAGGGGATTGGGCATGCGTTTCTCGGCTGGCGCAATGATCGTTCTGGAAGGGGCGGGAACAGCGCTGCGAGTCGGGCGCGCGCAGCCCCGCCCGGTCATTCTAACCGCAGGGACTGCGTCGGGAAGCGTGCGCGCGACCCGATGCCGGGATTGGCGGGATGCGCTTCGCTCCTCCCGCCCTACAAAGTCGTTGGTCCATTACGCGTGTCACAGGCCACGAATGTAGGGCGGGAGGAGCCGCAGGCGTATCCCGCCACGCGGCGTTCGGGCGGCATCCTGCCCGCTTACTCGACCAGATCCTTGTACGCATGCCACGTGGCATGGCCGACGAGCGGCAGCAGCACCACCATGCCGATCATCATCGTCGCGAACCCGAGCCCGATCAGCGCCACGATCAGCGCGGCCCAGACCGCCATCGCGCCGAGGTTGAAGCCGACCGCACGGGCGCTCGTCATCATCGCCGTCACCATATCGCTGCTGCGGTCCATCAGCATCGGCACCGACACCACCGACAGCGCGAACACGAGGCCGGCGAGCGCACCGCCGACGACGAGGTAGGAAACGACGAAATGCACGTAGTTGCCGGACAGGAACACATCCTGGAAGAAGTTCGCCATGTCCGGCGGAACGCCGTGATAGAACAATGCGAACAGGATCGCCGACAGGCGCTCCCAGCCGAGCAGCACGAAGGCGAGAAACGCCCCGTAGTACAGCAGATGGTCGCCGTGCTGGCGCAACCCCTTCAGCGAGTCGATGAAGCCTGCCGCTTCGCCGCGCTCGTGGCGGCGCGAAATCTCGTACAGGCCTGCCGCGGCCAGCGGTCCGACGAGGAAGAAGCCGGAGATCGCCGCGGTGAACAGGTAAGGCATGCCCGTCGCGTAGGCGAGGATCAGGTAACCGAGCACGGCGAAGATCAGGCCGTAGCTCAGGCTCGCACCCATGTTCGCGCGCATGTCATCCCAGCCCATGCGCAGCCATTGCAGCGGCCGCGATGCTTCGACCTGCCTGACGTGGGGCAGGTTGAAATGGCGGTCGAGGGTATTGTAAGACTTGGCCATGGCAGCCTCCTTGGAGTTGGAAGTACCAGAGGGCGGAGCCGTCCAGCGCTGCGGCGATGGGGATAGCCCCCGGGTGGAATCTTAGAGCGGCCGCATTCGGGCAAGTTCACCCACTTCGCGGCAAGCCTGCGAGCGCGTTTCCGTGACCAGCGGCAAGCGCACGTGGAAAGGCCCGCCATCCCCGGCAGGATGCCGGGAAGGGCGGGCCCCGGAAGGACTGCGACGTCGTCAGGCCAGCGTCTGGCCGGTCAGGCGCTCGTAGGCTTCGCGGTACTTCGCCGCGGTGCGCGCGATCACTTCCGCGGGCAGCGACGGTCCCGGCGCCTTCTTGTTCCAGGTCAGCGTCTCGAGGTAGTCGCGCACGTACTGCTTGTCGTAGCTCGGCGGACTGATCCCTTCGCGGTAGCTGTCCGCCGGCCAGAAGCGCGACGAGTCGGGCGTCAGCGCCTCGTCGATGAGGTGCAGCGTGCCGGCGGCGTCGACACCGAACTCGAACTTCGTGTCGGCGATGATGATGCCGCGCCCGGCGGCGTAGTTGGCCGCTTCGGTGTACAGCGCGATCGCCGCGTCGCGCGCCTGCGCGGCGAGCTGGGCGCCGTTCCTGCCGGTGCCCGCGAGCTCGTTCGCCAGCGCAGCGGCGCAACGCGTCTGCGCCTCGGCGAAGGAGATGTTCTCGTCGTGATCGCCGACCTCGGCCTTGGAAGCCGGGGTGAAGATCGGCGCGGGCAGCTTCGCCGCCTGCTGGAGGCCCGCCGGCAGCTGGATGCCGCAGATCGCGCCGGTGTCCTGGTAGTCCTTCCAGCCCGAGCCGATCACGTAGCCGCGCACGACGGCCTCGATCGGCAGCGGCTTCAGGCGCTTCACCACCAGCGCGCGGCCGCGCACCTGCTCGCGCTCGTCGGCGGCCACCACTGATTCCGGATCGATGCCGGTGAGCTGGTTCGGCACGATGTGGCCGAGGCGCGAGAACCAGAAATTCGCCATCGCGGTGAGCACGCGGCCCTTGTCCGGAATCGGGTCCGGCAGGATCACGTCGAAGGCCGACAGCCGGTCGCTGGTGACGATCAGCAGCTTGTCGGCATCGACGGCGTAGATGTCGCGCACCTTGCCGCGCCCGAGCAGCTGCAGGCTCTTGATGGAGGATTCGAACAGGGGAGTGGCCACGATGGAAACTCTTTCAGGGCAAAGCGCAATTATAGGACAGCTTGGGCGCGGACCACCCCTCAATGGCCACCTCAATGACCGCCTTCCTCGGCGGCGAGCTGGCGGCGCATGCGGCGCAGCCCCAGGGCGACCAGGCCGGCGATCAGCGGGATCGACACCGCGGTGACGACCTCGGGCGTGGCCGGGTGGATGTAGTCCTTCACGCCCTTCGCGAGGTACTGCACGAGCTGCGAGCCGTAATACGTGATCGCGACGACCGACAGGCCCTCCACCGTCTCCTGCAGGCGCAGCTGCAGTTTCGCGCGGCGGTTCATCTGGCCGAGCAGCTCCTGGTTCTGGCGCTCGAGCTCGATCTCCACGCGCGTGCGCAGCAACTGCGAGTTGCGCGCGATGCGGCTCGACAGGTCTTCCTGCCGCCGCGCGACCGTCGCGCAGGTGTCGATCGCCGGCGTCAGCCGCCGTTCCATGAATTCGCGTATCGGCGGGTAGCCCTTCACGCGCACCTCGCGCAGGTCGTCGATGCGCTGGCGCACCAGCCGGTAATAGGCGGCCGCGGCGCCGAAGCGGAAGGTCGTGCGCGCGACCGAACGTTCGACGTGTGCAGCCAGCCGCGTCAGGCGGCCCAGCACATGGCGCTCGTCCTCGGGCGAGGTCGCCGCGCCCATCGCGTCCATCAGGTCGGCCAGTTCGTCCTCGGTGAGCGCGAGCAGCCGCCCGACCTCCTTCGCAACCGGGAAGGCGAGCAGGGCCATCACGCGGTAGGTCTCGATCTCGAGCAGGCGCTGCACCGTGCGACCCGCCTGACGCGGGGTCAGCGATGCGTCCAGGACGAGGAAGCGCGAGAAGCCGTCGGCGATCTGGAAGTCCGTGAAGACCCAGCCCGCGCCGTCGGCGATCTGCGACGCGACCGAGGTCGTGCCCGTCGGCGACAGCTGTGCGAGCACCGTCTCGGGGGCGACTTCATCGACGCCGCGCAGCTCGACGTGTGTGGCCACCAGCAGCTGGCCCGGGATCTCGCGCCGCCATGCGGCAGGGACGTCGAGCAGCGGGTTGTCGTCGCTCGTGCCGCTGAAGTCGATGCGGCGCACGAAGGTGTAGCTGGTGAATTCGTTGTGGCGTTCCCACTTCAGGCGGAATCCGCCGGCATCGAGGAAAACATGCCCGGACGCGGTGTCCGGCGGCGCCAATTCGAACTGTTCGGCGAGCAGGCGCAGGTGATCCGCCTCGCGTTCGGCGCTGCCGTCGACGTGCAGGAAGGCGAGGTAGGTGACGAATTCCGGCGTGTCCAGCGTGACCGGGGGGCGCGCGTGGACTTCGTCGTTCAGTTTGTGGCGGAGCGGATATTCGTCGAACAGGGGCATGGCGCGGCAGTCGGGTTGGACGCGCTAGGTTAGCGACCGCGGGGCGATAACGAAAGCCCCGCCGCGCCCGGGCATGGCTGCCGCGGGCAGGGCGGGGCTGCAGGAGTCCGGTGCGAGATCAGTAGCGGGGGCCGGGAGCCGGCTGCATGGCGCCGGGCTGCTGGGCCTGCGTGGGCACGATCAGCACTTCGACGCGGCGGTTCTGCGCGCGTCCCTGCGGCGTGCCGTTGTCGGCGACCGGTCGCGATGCGCCGTAGCCGACGGCGACCAGGCGGTTCGCGTCCACGCCGCGCTGGGTCATGTAGCTGCGCACGGACTCGGCGCGGTTTTCGGACAGCGTCTGGTTGAAGCTCGCCGCGCCGGTCGAGTCGGTATGGCCTTCGATCTGCACGACGGTGTCGGGGTATTGCTGGATGCTCTGCGAGACGCGCGTCAGCACCGGCTGGAATTGCGGCTTCACGTCGGCACGCCCGGTGTCGAAGGTGATGTTCTCGGGCGCCTGCAGCCGGATCGTGTCGCCCTGGCGCTGCACCTGCACGCCGGTGCCGGCCATCTGCTGGCGCAACTCGGCTTCCTGCTTGTCCATCTGGCGGCCGACGAGACCGCCGACGGTCGCGCCGATCGCGGCACCGACCAGGCCACCCGTCGTGCGGTTGCCCGAACCGGCGACGACGTTGCCGAGGATCGCACCGGCGCCGGCGCCGATGGCCGCTCCGCGGGTGGTCTGAGCGTGTTCGCCGTAGAACGGATTCTGCGCACAACCTGCGACCGTCAGGATCGACAAGGCCGTGACGATCAATGTTTTTTTCATTATTGCCTCCTGGGTTGAAAAGAGCGAACTGCCCTATTTTGAGCGCGTCCGCCCGCCCGGGGTTCCGGGAAGCATAACGAATTGTAAATGCGCAGGGCTCAGGTGCCGATGCCG
The DNA here is from genome assembly GCF_900156155.1 of Aromatoleum tolulyticum. Lineage (GTDB taxonomy): Bacteria > Pseudomonadota > Gammaproteobacteria > Burkholderiales > Rhodocyclaceae > Aromatoleum > Aromatoleum tolulyticum. The sequence goes on along the minus strand of NZ_FTMD01000004.1, from coordinate 106,383 downwards.
ATGGCCTGTTCGATGGACGGCGTGGGGCGCTGGATGTGATAGCCCTGCGCGAGATCGATCGACTGGGCGACGACCTTGTCGAGCACTTCCGCATCTTCGACATACTCGGCCACGGTGCGGATGCCCAACTCGCGGGCCAGTGCGACGATGCTGCGCACCAGCGCGCGATCCTTGTCGTTGTGCTTCATGCCGAGGATGAAGTCGCCCTCGATCTTCAGGAAGTCGATCGGGAAGCGCTTCACGTAATGGAAGGACGAGAAGCCCGAGCCGAAGTCGTCGATCGCGAGGCGGAAGCCTTCGCCCCGCAGGGTGTTGATGAAGCGCTCGAGCAGCGCCATGTTCTTGATCGTCTCGCGCTCGGTGATCTCGAACACGATGCGCGCGGGGTCGAAGCCCGACGCGCTGGCGATGCGCCGCGTCTCCTGCACGAAATCGTTGAGCACCAGTGCGCGCGGCGACATGTTGAGGAACAGCAGGCCCTGGTAATCGGCCGCGGTTGCCGCCTCGAGCGCGCGCTCCATCAGGATGTAGTCGAGCTTGTGCATCAGGCCCATCTTCTCGGCGATCGCGACGAAGGCGTCGGCGACCAGGATGGAGCCGTCGTCGAGACGGATGCGCGCGAGCACTTCGAGTGCCTCGACCTTGCCCGTCTTCGGGTCGATGATGGGCTGGTAGTAGGGGATCACGCCGCGCGCCTCGACCGCCGCGAGGATCAGCATGCTCTTCTCGGACAGCGAGCGGAACACCTCGACGACGTCCTGTTCGGTGGGGATCGCCACCCGGCCTTTGCCCTCGGACTTGGCGCGATACATCATGCTGTCGGCGAACAGGAACAGGTCCTTGGTCTCGATGGCATGGTCCGGATAGACCGCCATGCCGACCGACAGCGAGCCGCTCACGCGCGAGCCGTCCGGCGTCTCGATCCCCAGCGAGGTGACGATATCGACGATGCGCTGGGCGACCTCGAGGGTGCCGGCGAGGTCGGTCTCGGGCAGGATGGCGACGAATTCGTCGCCGCCGTAGCGCGCGAGCAGGTCGTCCTCGCGGATCGCGCGGCGGATGGCCGTCGCGACCTCCTGCAGGAACACGTCGCCGAAGCCGTGGCCGTAAGTGTCGTTCACCGACTTGAAGTTGTCGGCGTCGATCATCAGCAGCCCGAACTTGTAGCCGTGGCGACCCGAGCGCGTGGCCTCGCTATCGAGCAGCTCCCAGAACACGCGCTGGTTGTAGAGGTTGGTCAGCGGGTCGCGCGTCGCGTAGTACTCGAGGTCCTTCGTGTACTTGTCGATCGCCTTCACCGAGCCGACCACGTTCAGCAGCGTCGACAGGATGCTCTCGACCACCAGCCAGCGCGTCGCGTCGGTGCCGGCCTGCGCCTGCATGCCGATGCCGACGATGCCGCCGATCTTGGGCGCCTCGACCAGCAGGGATTTCGTCTGCACCTCGATGTCGCAGCGCGCCAGCTCCGGCGCGTTGCGCGAGCTGTCGGCGATGTTGTGCTCGATGCGTACGGCGTAGCCGTCGGCGAAGTAGGGGTTGCGGCGGAGCGATTCGCGCACCGTCTCCTCGAACAGCTGCCGGCTTTCCGTCGACGGCGCGTAGCGCCAGAACACCTCGAGGTCGAAGATGTCGTCGCCGGTCTTGAAGATCGAGAACAGCGCGTAGGCCGGCATCACGCCGTCGATGTCGATGAGCAGGCGATTCACGTACTCGCGCCAGTCCTTGACGACGTCGGACGTGAGGATGAATTTCTCCAGCAGGCGGATCTCGAACTCGAGCATCTCCTTGTCGACGGCCACGCCGCGCACGCGTTCGATGAGCTGCCTGACCTCGGTCGCCACCGGGCTGAATTCGCTGAAGCCGAAGTCGAGCGAAGCGCTTTCGAGTTGCTTCAGGTCCGAAAGCCGGCTGATCGAGCGGATGTTCGTCGCAAAACCCGCTATCGCCTTGTTCAGCCGGCGGCGGATATACGCCACCATCAGCAGCGTCGCCACGATCGCCACCGGCACCACCGGCGCGAAGGCGAACATGAACTGGCGGTTGCCGGCCTCGAGGAGCGGCCGGATGTCCTGGCGCACGTCGATCACGCCCAGCACTTCGCCGGGCTGCGCGTTCGTGTGGCACTGCCGGCATTCGGCCTCGGCACGCAGGGGGTTGATGAAGCGTACTTCCGGGCCGCGATCGAGGCGCAGGCTCTCGCCGGTGGAGATCACCCCGAGTATCGCGGCATCCATCTCGCGCTGCTTGATCTCCCCGAACAGTTCGGTGACGCGCGGTGCGCGGTAGATCGTGATCTGGTGCTGGGTCTTGTCGACGGAACGCTCGATCGCGCGGATGAACTCCTCGAGCTGCGTGCGCGTCCAGCCGGTGCGCATCAGCTGGAACATCGACTGGAAAGTCACTTCCGCGAAGGTGTTCGCGTCGCGCATCGCTTCCTCGCGGATCGAGCGCTCGTAGAGATCGGATACCACGTACTGGGTGGCGACCGCGAGCGCAGTCGAGAAGACGACGGCAGCAGTCAGCAGGAGTCCGCGGATGGTCTTGATCGGAGTCATTGCGTGGGGCGATCCCGGACCTGTGCGGACGCCGCACGCGGTCACCGCCGGGGACCGGTCCGACGCCCGAGGCGAAGTGTAAGAACGCGTAACAAAACAGAAATTTACGCGGACTATACTCTCCCGCCCCTGTTACGAAAAGCCTCAGGGGGTGTGTGGGTATCGACTTCGGCGAGGAGCGCTTCGGCCTGCTTACGCGTAAGGAATCGGCCCGGCAGGGGGACCAGCCCGGCGACGGCGGCACGGTAGCGGGCGTATGGCTTGCCGTGCAGGGCGAGCAGCTTGCGCTCCTCGAGCAGGGAGCCGACCCAGAGGTAGGCGGTGAGGCATAGCGACGACGTCAGCCGCGCAGCATCCATGTCGCGCGTCCACAGGATCAGCAGGCCCAGGAAGTACCACGGGTGGCGCACGATGCGGTGCAGCGGCGACAGCTGCAGGCGCCCTTCCTCGTGCGGTGGCCGATGGGTACCCGCGCGCCACTGCGCGAAGCCCGAAAAGCTGCCCATGTCGTAATGGCGCGTCGTCCACAGGAAGCCCGCCAGCGCTCCGAGCGCGACGGCGTTCGCGAGCCAGGCGCCGATGCCGGACCATTCCCACAGCAACGGGCCGCGCAGCTCGAAGGTGAGCCATGCGGGCGGCACGAGCAGCAGCGCCGCGATGGCGTTGAACGCCAGCCGATAACCGCGCGTCGCGGCAGGCCAGTGCCGCGCGACGAAGCCCTTCACCGCAAACGAGGCCAGCAGGGAATGGATCAGTCCGTACAGCGTCCACGCTGCGACGAGGACGGCAAGCTGTGCGGTGGAGGGGGGCATGGGCGGCCTCGCGGGTGTCGCGTGCGGGCGGATCCCGCGGCGACCGCGATGATGTCACGATTGCCCGCCCCGGTCATCGGCCGCGGCGCAGGGCGCCCCGCGGTCTTGCCGTCCTACAGCGCCCGTTCGATCGCGTCGCGCAATTCCCGGGAATCCGGCTCGACCCGGCTCGGGAACGACGCGATCACCTTGCCGTTGCGATCCACCACGTACTTGTGGAAATTCCAGCGCGGGGCGCCCGACTGCCGCGCGAGTTCGCGGAACACCGGGTGGGCGCTGTCTCCGCTGACGCCGATCGGCGCGAACATGTCGAAGCTCACGCCGTAATTCACGAAGCACACCTGCGCGGCCTCCGCCTCGTTCGCGGCTTCCTGGCGAAAATCGTTCGATGCGAAACCGACCACCTGGAGGCCGCGGTCCTTGTACTGCCGGTGCAGCGCCTCGAGTGCCTTGAACTGCCCCGTGTAGCCGCAGTGGCTGGCGGTGTTGATGATCAGCAGCGGCTTGCCGCCGTAGCGCTGGCGCAGATTGACCATCTCTTCGGAATGCAGCCGGCGCAGGGAGTGATCCAGGTAGGCAAGGCCGTCGGCCGGACCGGCCGCGAACGCCCCGAGGGGGAGCAGCAGGGCAGTACACGCCGCCGCGAGGAGTGCGCGGATCATTGATTTTTCTCGCTGTTGGGGTCAGGGGTGTGCGTAGGACCGCGAAGCCGGGGGCGAGTTCGTCGCCAACGCGCCCCGGTGATGCCGTGTGCAAGCAGGAGTACCCCCTTTGTCGGGTGTTACAAAGGATTTCCGGGCATAATTGCACCCCGGCGAAACTATCAAGCGGGGAGGCGCGCACCCCCGGAGTCCGAATGAATCTGAATCGAAAGATGACCCTGCTGTTCGGCGGCATCGCTGTGGGCACACTGGTGATGCTGATCCTGATCAGCCTTTACGCCTTCCGCAGCTATTCGATCGCCTCGTCGACCGCACACGTGCGCACCGCAGCCGAAGTCGTCCGCGTGCATCTGACCGAGTCGATGATCCTGGGGGTCATCAACAAGCGCGAACAATTCCTCAATCGCCTGCTCGAGGTCCAGGGGCTGCGCACGGCGCGGGTCGTGCGCTCCACGTACGTGAACGAGCAGTTCGGCGCCGGCATGAACCGCGAAATGAGCGCGGACGAGATCGAGAAGCTCGTGCTCGCCGACGGCCAGCCCCGCTACGAGATACGCGATGATGGCGGCGAGTCGGTGTTTCGCGGCACCATCCCGTTCGCCGCCTCGTCGCGCGGCACCCCGAACTGTCTGCAGTGCCACAAGGTCAGCGAGGGCACCGTGCTCGGCGCGGTCACGATGGAGCTGTCGCTCACCGAACTCAAGGAGAAGGCGCTCACGACCGTGACCTGGATCAGCGTCACGATGGCGATGTTCGCGGCGCTCTCCATTGTCCTCGCCCGGCGTCTCATCCTGCCGGTCGGCTCGACCGCGCAGGCGGTGGAGCGGGCGGTGCAGCGTGCGCTGAAGGGCGACTTCAAGGGGCGCGTGGAAAAGCGCACCGACGACGAGATCGGCCAGATCGCCAGCGAGACCAACAACCTGCTCAGCTTCCTCGACGATGGCCTCGCGCGCATCAGTCAGCGCGTGGTGCAGCTCACCGGCCGCACCCTGCGCCAGGACGACAACCAGCTCGAGGTCGCGATCGACATGGTCAACGGCCTGGCCGATGCGTCCAGCTTCAAGCAGGCGATCGAGGAGGACGAGACCAAGTCCGAGATCTTCGACCGCTTCGGCCGCGTGCTGACGGACCAGTTCGGCGTGCGCGAATTCTCCATCTACGAAACGTCCGGGCCGAAGCAGCTGGAGCCCTTCATGGTCGACGGCGTGCAGGGCAGCCCGTGCCGCTGGTGCGATCCGCAGATCCTGGTGCGCAGCGACATGTGCCGCGCCAAGCGCTCCGGCCACACCGTCGACGGCCTGACCCAGCCGGGCATCTGCTATGCGTTCAAGCAGCCCGACGATACGGGGGAGACGCGGCGCCACTATTGTGTGCCGATCATGCAGTCCGGCGCGGTGGGGAGCATCGTCCAGCTCGTCGTGCGCGAATCGGAGGCGGCGCGCTTCCATGCCCAGGTGCCGTACGTGAACGTCTATGTGCGCGAGATGGCGCCGGTGCTGGAGGCCAAGCGCCTGACCGAGACGCTGCGCGAGTCCTCGCTGCGCGATGCGATGACGGGCCTGAACAACCGCCGCTTCCTCGAGGAATACGTCGACACCCTGGTCGCCACGGCGCGCCGGCGCAAGATCGAACTGGCGCTCCTGGTGCTGGACATCGACTACTTCAAGATGGTGAACGATACCTATGGTCACGATGCCGGCGACGCGGTGCTGAAATCGCTGGCCGCGGTGCTGCGCACCTCGGTGCGGGCGTCCGACATGGTCATCCGCTTCGGCGGGGAAGAGTTCCTCATCGTCCTGCAGGAAACCGAGGCCGAGAATGCGCTGCGTGTCGCCGAGAACATCCGCGCGACCGTCGAGGACATGAAGATCCAGGTCGGCGGCGCCGTGCTGCAGAAGACGATCTCGATCGGCCTGGCGATGTTCCCCGAAGACAGCGAAACCTTCTGGCAGACCGTGAAATTCGCGGACGTGGCCCTCTATCGTGCGAAGGAGGACGGCCGCAACCGCGTCGTGCGCTTCAGGTCCGAGATGTGGGAAGGGCACGCCGACTCGTATTGAGCGGCGGCTGACGGCAGCATTCCCCAGGATCGCCCGCTGCGCGGCGGGTCGGGCTCGGCCCGATGGGCGGGCTCAGCCGCTCTTCTGCCAGATGGCGACGAGGGCGTCGCGGTGGGCGGCGAGTTCGCCGAGCGCGACCTCGATCACCGGGCCGCTCAGGGTGTGTCCGGCACAGGCGCCGGGCAGGCGCACGTCCGATCCCTGGATCGCCACCACCAGCCCTGCCTGGTTGGCCTGCAAGCGGCTCTGGCGGTCCTGTTCGCTCACCAGCACGCTGCCGTTGGTGAGGTTCAGCCGTGCGTTGAGGGTGGCATCCTTGCCCGAATTCAGGCGCGCCCCGATCAGGCAAGGCACCATGCGGAACTCGCCGGCGAGCGCGAGCGCGTGCCGACGCAGGAAACGCGCGCGCTCGACGTCGGCGAGGGGAACGCGCCCCGCCGCGCGGCGCGCGAGCTGGTCGAGCTCGTCGTCGGTGAGGTGCGGGCCGGCGGCGACCAGTTCCTCGCGGGGAACTGCCGCAGCCGCGGTGTTCAGGACGTCGAGGTGATGGTGGTGGGAAACCACCTCGATTCCGGCCTTCCCGAGTTGCTTGGCCGTGACCGTCGGCATCCCCTGCAGCACCATCGCACCGAGCAATTCCTGGACGGCCTTGCACAATCTTTCGTGGCTGGTGTCGAGCAAAGCGGCGGGCGCCTCGAGTTCGAACTCGAAGCCGACGGTGAGCTTCAGGTTTGCCTTGGACATGGGGCTGAGCTGGGCCCCGCGCCCGAAGGCGCGGGCCGGGTAAAGGTCTTAGCGGACGACCTGCGTGAGCTCGCCGGACTTGTAGCGTGCGGCGATCTTTTCCAGCGAAGCCGGCTTGATGCGGCTCGCCTGGCCGGCGCAGCCGAAGGCCTCGAAGCGTGCCTTGCACACCAGCTTGGCGGCTTCGCGCGCCGGCTTGAGGAACTCGCGCGGATCGAACTTCGACGGATTCTCGAACAGGAACTTGCGCACCGCGCCGGTCATCGCGAGGCGGATGTCGGTGTCGATGTTGATCTTGCGCACGCCGAACTTGATCGCGGTCTGGATCTCCTCGACCGGCACGCCGTAGGTTTCTTTCATGTCGCCGCCGTACTGGCGGATGATCTCGAGCAGTTCCGGCGGCACGCTCGACGAGCCGTGCATCACCAGGTGGGTGTTCGGCAGGCGCGCATGGATCGCCTTCACGCGCTCGATCGCAAGGATGTCACCGGTCGGCTTGCGCGTGAACTTGTAGGCGCCGTGGCTGGTGCCGATCGCGATCGCCAGCGCGTCGCAGTCGGTCTGCTTGACGAAGTCGGCGGCCTGGTCGGGGTCGGTGAGCAGCATCGAGTGGTCCAGCGTGCCTTCGGCACCGACGCCGTCCTCTTCACCGGCCTGGCCGGTCTCCAGCGAACCGAGGCAGCCCAGTTCGGCTTCGACGGTGACGCCGATGGCGTGGGAGAACTTGACGACCTCGCGGCTCACCGCGACGTTGTACTCGTACGAGGACGGGGTCTTGCCGTCTTCCATCAGCGAGCCGTCCATCATCACGCTGGAGAAGCCGGAGCGGATCGCGCCCATGCAGATCGCCGGCGACTGGCCGTGGTCCTGGTGCATCACCACGGGGATCTGCGGATAGGCCTCTACGGCGGCGTCGATCAGGTGGCGCAGGAAGGCTTCGCCGGCGTACTTCCGGGCGCCGGCCGAGGCCTGCATGATCACCGGGCTGTCGCACTCGGCCGCGGCTTCCATGATCGCCTGGACCTGCTCGAGGTTATTGACGTTGAACGCCGGCAAACCGTAGCCGTTTTCGGCGGCATGATCGAGCAGCTGGCGCATGGAAACGAGGGGCATTGTCCTTCTCCGGTATCAAGTGCGGGCACGACGAACGTGCCGGGTTGCGAATTGGCTCGCATTTTAGCGTTTGTTGGGCGGCGGTGGGCCCGGCGAAGGAAACGGTATGCAAATACCCGCCGCCGCACCGTCACGTCAGAGCGGCGGCAGCCCCCGCGCCGCGAGCGCCTGGGCGGCGCGCAGCTCCTCGCGCAGCGATCCGGCGTCCGCGCTGTCGCCGCCCCAGCCGTCGAAATGCACGAGCTCGTCGAGCGGCAGGCGCTGGCGCCAGCCGGCGGTCTGCAGCTCCGGCTGGTCGAGGAAGTGGCTGACGTGGCCGATGCACAGGTAGGCGACCGGCATCACGCGTTCGGGCAGCGAGAGGATCTCGCGGATCGCCGACTGGCGGAAGATGCTCACCCAGCCCACGCCCAGCCCTTCGGCGCGGGCGGCCAGCCACAGGTTCTGCACGGCACACACCGAGCTGTAGAGATCCATCGCCTTGATGTGCGTGCGGCCGATCACGACCGGGCCGGCGCGGTCGCGGTCGCAGGTGACGCACAGGTTGATCGGCGCCTCGAGGATGCCCTGCAGGCGCAGGCCGGAATACACCTCGCGCTGCTTGCCCTCGAACATCTGCGCGGCTTCGGCGTTGGCGAGCGTGAAGGCGTCGTGCACGCGCTGCTTCACGGCCCGGTCGCGGACGAGGACGAAGCTCCACGGCTGCATGAAGCCGACCGACGGGGCGAAGTGTGCGGCGGTGAGGATGCGCGCGAGCATGTCGTCGGCGACCGGATCCGGCAGGAACTGGCCGCGCACGTCGCGCCGCGCGAGGATGTTGCGGTACACGGCGGCGCGCTCGGCGTCGTCGATATGATGGTGGGCCTGATGGCCGGGAGTGGCGCTCTTCATCGATTCCCCTTGTGAAGCGCAGTGGACGGCGAACGGACCAGTCCGCCGCGTGTCTGCCTCCCGGCCGGTCTTCTGACTCGGGTTCGTCCCGCGCCGCGCCTTCCCGACCCTTTCGGTCAGTGGCGTCGTGCGGCGGCGGTCCCCCTCACAGCGTTGGGCACGTTGCGGAATCGTGGCGCCCCGGAAGGCGCCGCCTCACCGCATTCCCGATTCTCCCGCGGATCGCGGGCACCGGGAGGCGTCATGCAAAGTGTGCGAGTCTACCAGCCGCAGCCGGATTCTTGCGGGCTCATTGCTCGTTCAGATGCGGTGCCGGATGCTCGCCGACGCGCACGATCTTGAGCGTGTTCGTGCCGCCGGAGGCGCCGATCGGCTCACCGATCGTCAGCACGATGAGGTCCCCGTGCTCGACGACGCCCTGGTCGAGCAGGATCTGCTCGGCCTCCCACAGCATCAGGTCGCGGTCCTGGTGCGTCTGCGACATCAGCAGCGGGAAGACCTCGCGGTACAGCGTCATCTGGTTGCGCGAGGCCATCTCGGGGGTGAGCGCATAGATCGGCACGCCGCTGTTGAGGCGGCTCATCCACAGTGCGGTCGAGCCGGTCTGCGTGAGCGAGGCGATCGCCTTGACCTTCAGGTGCCACGCGGTCCAGATCGCCGCCATCGCGATCGACTGGTCGATGCGGGTGAACACGCGGTCGAGCACTTCGCGGTCGAGCGTGACCTCGGCGGATTTCTCCGCTTCGAGGCACACGCGGCTCATCGCCTCGACGACCTCGACCGGATACTTGCCCGAAGCGGTCTCCGCCGACAGCATCACCGCGTCGGTGCCGTCCAGCACCGCATTGGCGACGTCGGACACCTCCGCGCGCGTCGGCACCGGGCTGCCGATCATCGACTCCATCATCTGCGTCGCGGTGATCGTCAGTTTGTTGCGGTCGCGTGCGGCGCGGATCATCTTCTTTTGCAGCGCCGGGACGGCCGCGTCGCCGACCTCGACCGCGAGGTCGCCGCGGGCGACCATGATGCCGTCGGAGGCATCCAGGATCTCGCTGAGGTTGGCGACCGCCTCGGTGCGCTCGATCTTCGCGATCAGCAAGGCCTCGCAGCCGGCGGCGCGCAGGAGCTGCTGCGCCATGTACATGTCGGCGGCGCTCTTGGGGAAGGAGACGGCCACGAAGTCGACGCCGATGAGGGCGGCGGTCTTGATGTCGTCCATGTCCTTCGCGGTCAGCGCGGGCGCGGTGAGGCCGCCGCCCTGGCGGTTGATGCCCTTGTTGTTCGACAGTTCGCCGCCGACCCGCACGGTCGTGTGGATCTCGGCGCCGACCACGCGGTTGACGACCAGCTTGAGGCGCCCGTCGTCGAGCAGCAGGACGTCGCCCGTCTTCACGTCCCTGGGCAGGTTCTTGTAGTCGAGGCCGACACGCGTCGTGTCGCCCAGTTCGCAGTGTGCGTCGAGGATGAACTCCGCATCCTTGTGCAGGTGCACCCGGTCGCCGGCGAATTTTCCGACGCGGATCTTGGGGCCCTGCAGGTCGGCGAGGATGCCCACCGGCCGGCCGGCCCGCTCGGACGCCTCGCGGATCGCGGTGGCGCGGGCGATGTGATCTTCTGCCTTGCCGTGCGAAAAATTCATGCGCACGACGTCGATCCCCGCATGCACCATCCGTTCCAGAACTTGCGGGTCGGACGAGGCCGGACCCAGGGTGGCGACGATCTTCGTGTGGCGCGGCATGTTGTCTCCGTGTCGATATGCATCCGTGAACACGATTCTACCTGCGCGCGGCCGGGCGACGGAGCCGGCGTGGTCACGATGCGCGGCGGTTCGCCGTCGGGCAGAGGGCTTTCGCCCTTCGCCCGCAGCGGCCTCTCGACAGATGCTGAAGCTTCCTATAATTTTGCTTTCATCAATTCAATCACCGGACATCCGAACGCCATGAAACTCGCTCCCCTCGCCTCGTTGTGCGCGCTCGTCCTGATGGCGCAACCCGTGTTTGCCGCCGATCCCGCTCCCGCCTCGGGGCAGGGCTCCCTCGTGCAGCGCGCCGACGAGAACCGCAGCCTGCGCCTGCTCGACAAGGCGGTGGCGCGCTTCCGCGAAGTCGGCGATGCGGCGTTCGACGAGTTCAACGGTGCGCCGCAGTTCAAGGACCGCGAGCTTTACGTGTATGCGCTGAGCACGGACGGCACCATGCTCGCGAGCGGCGGCTCCTCGGTGGCCCTGGTGGGGCGTAACGTGGCGACCATGAAGGATGCCGCCGGCAAGCCCTTCTTTCGCGAAATGCTCGACGTCGCGGCGAAGAGCGAGGCCGGGCGCGTCGAGTATCGCTGGCTCAATCGCGTCGACAACCGCGAGGAGCCGAAGGTGACGCTGTTCCGCAAGGTCGGCGAGCGCATCATCGCGGTCGGCTATTACGTGCCGCGCGCGACGCCGGCACAGGCCAAGGATCTGCTGAACCGGGCGGTCGCGGCGGTGAAGGAGAAGGGCGCCCAGACGGCCGTCGCGGCCTTCAACGCGCTCGACGGCGGGTTCGTCCAGGACGACCTCTACGTGTTCGCGATCGACATGCATTCGCAGCGTTTCCTCGCGCACGGTGCGATGCCCAAGCTGGTCGGCAGCGACGGGCGCGCGGTGCGGGATCCCAAGGGCAAGGCGATCGTCGCCGACATGGTGAATATCGTCAGCCGCAAGGGCGAGGGGGAGCTCGACTACGCGTGGCGCAACCCCGTCACCGACAAGCTGGAGACCAAGCACTCGTTCATCCGGCGCGTGGACGACATGCTGGTCGGCGTCGGCTACTACACGCGCTGACGCATCCGGTTGACCTCCGACAATATCCCGCGGAGGCCGATCCCGGAGAATGTCTCGCCGCCGGATGCCATGTCGTCCGGCGAATGTTGACCCCCCTGAAGGATGAAGCGCCCATGATCGACGACGTTACCCGCTCCCTGCTCGACAGCCTGCCGCGTGGCGGCAGCTACGACCTTTCGGTCGCTCACGATCCCGCAAGCGACATGCACGCGCTGACCATCGTGATCGACGGCCAGGCCTTCCAGCCGGGGATCGGTTACGAGAGCAGCGACGATTTCGAATTCGACCGTGACCAGATTGCCAACTATCTCGTCACGCGCAAGCAGAAGTGCGGCGGGTGCGGGAGCTGCAGCTGCGGCTGAACACCGGTGCGACGCAGGAAAGGAAAAGGCCACCCGCGGGTGGCCTTTTCGTTGTGCGGCCCGCGGTGTTGCCGGGCCCGCATCGAGCGAAGATTGATTGCCTCAGTCGTTGAAGCGCGCTTCGAGCGCCGCGATCGCCGGCAGGGTCTTGCCTTCGAGGAACTCGAGGAAGGCGCCGCCGCCGGTCGAGATGTAGCCGACGTCCTGGGCGATGTGGAACTTCGCGATCGCCGCGAGGGTGTCGCCGCCGCCCGCGATGCAGAAGGCGTCGGAGTGCGCGATCGCCGAGGCCATCATCTTCGTGCCGCCGGCGAACTGGTTGTGCTCGAACACGCCCACCGGGCCGTTCCACACGATCGTGCCGGCGTGGGCGATGATGTCGGCGAGCTTCGCCGAGGTCTTGGGGCCGACGTCGAGGATGCGGTCGTGCGGTCCGACATCCTCGACCGGGATGCGGTTCGCGCGCGCCAGCGCGGAGACTTCGTCGGCGACGACGACGTCGACCGGCAGCGGCACTTCCGCGCCGCGGCCCTTCATGATGTCCATGACGGCCTGGGCTTCCTTGACCAGTTCGGGCTCGGCGAGCGAGTCGCCGATGCGGTGGCCCGAGGCGAGCAGGAAGGTGTTGGCGATGCCGCCGCCGACGATCAGCTGGTCGACCTTCTGCGCCAGCGTCTTCAGGATGGTCAGCTTGCTCGACACCTTGGCGCCGCCGACGATCGCGACCAGCGGGCGGGTCGGATTCTCGGTGGCCTTGGTGAGCGCGTCGATCTCCGCGCCCATCAGCATGCCGGCGCACGCGACCGGTGCGAAGCGGGCGATGCCGTGGGTCGTCGCCTCGGCGCGGTGGGCGGTGCCGAAGGCGTCATTGACGTAGATGTCGCACAGCGCGGCCATCTTCTTCGCCAGCTCTTCCTTGTCCTTCTTCTCGCCCGTGTTGCAGCGGCAGTTCTCGAGCAGGACGACGTCGCCCGGCTTCACCTCGAAGCCGCCCTCGACCCAGTCGCGGATCAGGCGCACCGGCTTGTGCAGCAGCTCGCCCAGGCGCACGGCGATCGGCGCGAGCGTGTCTTCGGCGCGGCATTCGCCTTCGGTCGGGCGGCCGAGGTGCGAGGTGACCATGACGGCGGCGCCGTTGTCGAGGCAGTACTTGATCGACGGCAGCGAGGCGCGGATGCGGGTGTCTTCGACGATGTTGCCCGCTTCGTCCTGCGGCACGTTGAGGTCGGCGCGGATGAAGACGCGCTTGCCGGCCACGTTGAGGTCGGCGAGTTTCTTGACTTGCATGGAGTGATCTTCCCGATGGAAAAACGCCCCGCGTAGCAGGGCGTAGGATTACTTGGCTGCGAGGGGCTTACTTCGCGCTTATTTGGCGTTGTGGAACGCGCGGGCGGCGTCGAGCATGCGGCAGGAGTAGCCCCACTCGTTGTCGTACCAGGCCAGCACCTTCACGAGGTTGCCTTCCATCACGCGCGTCTGGGTCGCATCGAAGATCGAGGAGTGCGCGTCGTGGTTGAAGTCCATCGACACCAGCGGGTCCTCGTTGACCGCCAGCACGCCCTTCAGCGCGCCCTTGGAGGCTTCCTTCATCAGCGCGTTGATCTCCTCCTTCGAGGTCGCACGGCTCGCGGTGAAGGTCAGGTCGACCAGCGACACGTTCATCACCGGCACGCGCAGCGCGAAGCCGTCGAACTTGCCCTTCAGCGCGGGCAGCACCAGGCCGACGGCCTTCGCGGCACCGGTCTTGGTCGGGATGATGTTCTGTGCGGCGGCGCGGGCGCGGCGCAGGTCCTTGTGGCGCACGTCGACCAGCACCTGGTCGTTGGTGTAGGCGTGCACCGTCGTCATCAGGCCCTTCTCGATGCCGATGTTGTCCTGCAGCACCTTCGCGACCGGCGCGAGGCAGTTGGTCGTGCACGAGGCATTCGACACGACGGTCATCGCCGAGGTCAGCACGTCGTGGTTCACGCCGTAGACGATGGTCGCATCGACGTCATCGCCGCCGGGAGCGGAGATCAGCACCTTCTTCGCGCCCTGCTTCAGGAGCACTTCGGCCTTCGCCTTGGCGGTGTAGGCGCCGGTGCACTCGAGCAGCACGTCCACACCCAGAGCGCCCCAGTTCACGCCCAGCGGATCCTTGGTCGAGAAGAAGGGAATGCGGTCGCCATTGACGATCAGCACGTTGTCGCCCTCGGTCTCGACCGGGAAGGCGAAGCGACCGTGGGTCGTGTCGTACTTCGTCAGGTGGGCGTTGGTCGCCAGATCGCCGGAGGCGTTGATCGCAACGATCTCGAACTGGTCGCGCAGACCCAGTTCGTACAGGGCGCGCAGCGTGCAGCGACCGATGCGGCCGTAGCCGTTGATGGCGAGTTTGATGGTCATCGAGGATTCTCCCGGAGCAATGATACGAACAGCACAATCTGATAGCCGGCGCCGCGGACTGCCGGCGCCGACTGCGCCGGGAGCGCGGCGACGACGCTTACTTCACGACCTGCTTCACGGCTTCTGCGACCGCTTCGGCAGTGATTCCGAAATACTTGAACAGCTCGCCGGCGGGCGCGGACTCGCCGAAGCGATCGATGCCGATCACCGCGCCTTCGAGGCCGACGTACTTGCGCCAGCCGTCGGTGACGCCCGCTTCGACGGCGACGCGCGGCATGCCGGCGGGCAGGACTTCACCCTGGTAGCTGCGGTCCTGGCGGTCGAACACGTTGGTCGAGGGCATCGACACGACACGCACCGCGATGCCTGCGTCGGCGAGCGACTTCTGCGCCGCGACCGCGAGGGCGACTTCCGAGCCGGTGGCGATGATCACCGCCTGCGGCTTGCCGCCGTTCAGGTTGGCCGGTGCGTCCGACAGCACGTAGCCGCCGCGGCGGATCGCCGCGATCTGCTCGGGCGAACGGGCCTGGAAGGGCAGATTCTGGCGCGAGAACAGCAGCGACGAGGGGCCGTCCTTGCGCTCGATCGCGCTGGCCCAGGCCATGGCCGATTCGGTCGTGTCGCAGGGGCGCCACACGTCCATGTTAGGGATCAGGCGCAGCGTCGCGGTCTGCTCGACCGGCTGGTGCGTCGGGCCGTCCTCGCCGAGGCCGATCGAGTCGTGCGTGAACACGAAGATCTGGCGGATCTTCATCAGCGCGGCCATGCGCAGGGCGTTGCGCGCGTACTCGCTGAACATCAGGAAGGTGGCGGTGTAGGGGATCAGGCCGCCATGCAGCGAGATGCCGTTGGCGATCGCGGCCATGCCGAACTCGCGCACGCCGTAGTAGATGTAGTTGCCGCCGCTTTCCTTGGTGACGCCCTTGGCGCCGGACCACAGCGTGAGGTTCGAGCCGGCGAGGTCGGCCGAGCCGCCGACGAGTTCCGGCAGCTTGGGCGCGAAGGCCTCGATGCTGTTCTGGCTCGCCTTGCGCGTGGCGATGGTCTCGGCCTTGTCGACGATCTTCGCGATGACGGCGTCGACATGCGCCGGCCAGTCGGCCGGCAGTTCGCCCTGCATGCGGCGCGTGAACTCGGCGGCTTCCTGCGGGAAGGCCTTGGCGTAGGCAGCGAAGCGTTCGTTCCAGCCGGCTTCCAGCGCCGCACCCCGGTCGCGTGCGTTCCAGGCCGCGTAGACGTCCGCGGGGATTTCGAACGGCGCATGCGTCCAGCCGATGTGCTCGCGCGTCGCGGCGATTTCGGCGGCGCCCAGCGGCGCGCCGTGCACGTCGTGGCTGCCCTGCTTGTTCGGGGCGCCCGCGCCGATCACGGTCTTGCAGCAGATCAGGGTCGGCTGGGTCGTGTTGGCCTGCGCGGCGCGGATTGCGGCATCGATTTCGGCCGCATCGTGGCCCTGCACGTTGGCGATGACCTGCCAGCCGTAGGCTTCGAAGCGCTTCGGCGTCTCGTCGGTGAACCAGCCATCGACGTGGCCGTCGATCGAGATGTTGTTGTCGTCGTAGAAGGCGATCAGCTTGCCCAGGCCCAGCGTGCCGGCGAGCGAACAGGCTTCGTGCGAGATGCCTTCCATCAGGCAGCCGTCGCCGAGGAACACGTAGGTGTGGTGATCGACGATGGCGTGGCCGGGGCGGTTGAATTCCGCGGCGAGCATCTTCTCGGCCAGCGCCATGCCGACCGCGTTGGTGATGCCCTGGCCGAGCGGGCCGGTGGTGGTCTCGACGCCGGGGGTGTAGCCGTACTCGGGGTGGCCCGGGGTCTTGCTGTGCAGCTGGCGGAAGCGCTTGAGTTCCTCGATCGGCAGGTCGTAGCCGGTCAGGTGCAGCAGCGCGTAGACCAGCATCGAGCCGTGGCCGTTCGACAGCACGAAGCGGTCGCGGTCGGCCCACTTCGGGTTCGCCGGGTTGTGGCGCAGATGACGGCGCCACAGGACTTCGGCGATCTCGGCCATGCCCAGCGGAGCACCCGGGTGGCCCGAGTTGGCCTGCTGTACGGCATCCATCGCCAGGGCACGGATTGCGCCGGTGACGGGGTTGAAGACCGGGGGCCGCACGTTGCGCGGGTTCTCGTTGCGGGCTGCCTGCATGGATCTCTCGGGCCGTTGGGCCGGCTGGGAAAAGGCCGGATTATCGCCGATAAAAGGGGGGCTTGTGTAGCGTCTGCTGCGCTGCAAAATGCGCCAAGCCCCTGTGCGCTCAGGCCAAATATCGTGCCGGCGCGCGTCCCGCGGGGCTTCAGATCGCTTCGCGCCGGCGCTCCATCAGCTTCCAGATCAACGGCGTGAGGATGAGTTGCATCGCCAGATCGAGCTTGCCGCCGGGGATCACGATGCTGTTCGCGCGTGACATGAAGGCGTCGTGGATCATGCGCAGCAGGTAGGGAAAATCGACGCCGCGCGGGTCCTTGAAGCGGATCACGACCATCGACTCGTCGAGCGTGGGCACTTCGCGCGCGATGAAAGGGTTGGACGTGTCGACCACCGGCACGCGCTGGAAGTTGATGTGCGTGCGCGAAAATTGCGGGACGATGTAATGCACGTAGTCGTACATCCGTCGCAGGATCGTGTCCTGCACCGCCTCGGGCGAGTAGCCGCGCTCGCGCGTATCGCGGTGCAATTTCTGGATCCATTCGAGGTTGATCGTCGGTGCGACGCCGATCAGGAGATCGACGTGGCGGGCGACGTCGACCTTGTCGGTCACGAGTGCGCCGTGCAGTCCTTCATAGAACAGGCAGTCGGTCCCGACGGGGAGATCCTCCCATTCCGCGAAGCTGCCCATCGGCAAGCCCGTGCGCGCCGCGCGCTCGGCGTCGTGGATATAGCTGCGGTGGCGCCCGGTCGCGGACTTGCCGTAGGCGCGGAACAGCGCTTCCAGTTCCTCGACGAGGTTCGCCTCGGGGCCGAAATGACTGATGCCCCGCAGACCCGCCCGTTCCGCTTCCTCGATCAGCTTCGTCATTTCGTCGCGCGTGTAGCGGTGGAAGCTGTCGCCCTCGACGATGGCCGCATTCACGTTCTCGCGATGGAAGATCGCCTCGAAGGTGTGCTTGACCGTCGTGGTGCCGGCGCCCGACGAGCCGGTGACGGCGATGATGGGATGTTTGGTCGACATGGTGGTTGCCGTTGCGGGGAGGTCGTGGGCGCGCGCTGCGCGGCTGTCATGCGTCGGTGAGGCGGGAGCCCCTGCTGCGGGCGGAATGGACGCGGTGCGCGGCGACGACCAGCACGTGCACTTCCTCGAAGGAGAGTTCGGGGTAATGGTCGCGCAGCACGCGGTAGGCGAGGTGGTCGAGCGTCGAGTTGCCCCATCGGTTCTCCCGCGCGAAGAAGGGCATGATCAGCTCGCACGCCTCGATGAAGATGTCGCGCACGCGGTGATGCGAGCGGCGTTCCTGCAGGCCCGATGGCGCGGAAGGGGGCGAAGTCATGACTCGGTTCCGGGAGCGTGGCGACGGGGGATCATGGCGGGGATCGTGGGATTCGAAGCGGGCGGTCAGGAGTGGGCGCTTACCCAGTTGCGCCAGTCCGTGAACAGCCCCGGGTTGGCGGCCGCGATCACGCCGCGCTTGATCGACGGTCCCGCGATCAGGGTCCCCCCGTCCAGCGCGCTCGCCATGCCGCCCGCCTCATCGAGGATCAGCTTGCCGGCCGCGTAGTCCCACAGCATCTGCCCGCCATGCACATACACGTCCAGCCGTCCGGCGGCGACGAAGCACCATTCGAGGGCGCTCGAGCCGAAATTGCGCTGCGAGAAATACGGCGGCCGCACCGCGAGCTCGTCGCCCAGGTGGTGGCTGATGCGCTTGAAGTCGATGCCCGCCACCGCATCCGACAGATGTGCGGCCGCCGCGCGCAGCGGCAGTTCGACTCCGTTCAGGAAGGCGCCGGCACCTTTGGCGGCGTAGAAGGATTCGTCGGTGACGGGGTTGTAGACGACGCCGAAGCGCGGTTCGTGATTCACCAGATAGGCGATCGAGACGGCGAAGAAGGGAATGCCGTTGGCGAAATTCGTCGTGCCGTCGATGGGGTCGATGCACCACAGGCCGCGTCGTCCGTCGCTCCACAGGTGTGCCTGTTCCGCGGCGCTCATCTCTTCGCCGAGCACGGCGCCGGGTACGAGCTTGGGCAGTTCCTCGGAAAAGCGGCGTTGCGATTCGAGATCGGCCTCGGTGAACAGCGTGCCGTCCGCCTTGCGGTTGCGCGCGGTCTTGAGGTAGCGCGGCAGGATCACCTCGCGGGCGACGTCGCGCACCAGCGATTCGAGCGCCCGCGCCTGCGCGAGCCGTTGGCTGGCGGTGGGCATCAGCAGCGCCCCGCGGTCATGCGCCGGGTGATGTTTGCGGGCGCACGCGCCGGCGCATTCCTGCGTGCCGTGTCGGCTGGCGCAGGGGTGGCGCATGAAGGGCGGTCGGGAACACTGGAAATCATGGCCGTGCCGGGCGCAGGTCTCGCGGGGATGCAGTGTCCTTATAATACACCACGATGATTTCGCGCTTCTTTTACCCCCTTCCGCTGCCGGCTGCCGGCGAGATCCAGTTGCCCGAGGCGCTGGCCCATCATGCTGCGCGCGTGCTGCGGCTGCGCGACGGCGATCCTGTCATCCTGTTCGACGGCACGGGCGGCGAGATGCCGGCCGTACTGCGTCTGCGCGGCAAGCTGTGCTTCGCCGAACTGCACGAGCGGAGCGAGGTCGAGCGCGAATCGCCGCTGCGGCTGGTGCTGGTGCAGGCGCTGGCGAGCGGCGACAAGATGGACTGGATCGTGCAGAAGGCGGTCGAGCTCGGTGTTGCCGCCGTCGTGCCGGTGCAGGCGGAGCGTTCCGTGCTGCGGCTTGCCGGCGAGCGCGCGGCCAAGCGTGTCGAGCACTGGCAGCAGGTCGCGGTGTCGGCGTGCGAGCAGAGCGGACGCAACCGCGTACCGGTCGTCGCGCCGATCTGCGGTTTGCGCGACTACCTCGCCCGCCCCTGCGAGGGGGTGCGCCTGACCCTCGATCCGACCGCCACGCAGCGTCTGCTCGACGCCGGGCGTCCGGCGGGGGAAGTGCACTTGCTGATCGGCCCGGAAGGGGGCTGGTCCGACGACGAACTCGCGGCCTGTCGCAGCGCGGGCTGCTCCGGCATGGGGCTGGGGCCGCGCGTGCTGCGCACCGAGACCGCGGGGCTTGCCGCGGTCGCCGCGCTGCAGGCGGTGTGGGGCGATTTTTGAGGAGACCGGGCGATGTTCGAATCGGCTGAACTGGGTCACAAGGTCGACAAGGATGAATACGACGCGGCCGAACCGGAGCTGCGCGCGCAACTGCTCGATGCGCAGTTCGATCTCCTCGAAGCGAAATCCTTCGCCGTTGTCGTGCTGATCAACGGCATCGACGGTGCGGGCAAGGGCGAGACCGTGAATCTCCTCAACGAATGGATGGATCCGCGCCACATCCAGACGCTGGCCTTCGATTCGGCGACCACGGACGAGGCCGAGCGCCCATTCATGTGGCGTTTCTGGCGCGCGCTGCCGCCGCGCGGGCGCATCGGCATCCTGTTCGGCAACTGGTACACCGACCCGATGCGCGAGCGCGTCGAGAAGGTCTCGAAGAAGGCCGACCTCGACCAGCGCCTCGACGAGATCAACCGCTTCGAGGCGATGCTGGTGCGCGAGGGAGTGCTGCTGCTCAAACTGTGGTTCCATCTGTCGAAGGACGGGCAGCGCAAGCGGCTCAAGGCGCTGGAAAAGGATCCGCGCACGCGCTGGCGGGTCACCGATCAGGACTGGCATTCCTACGAGCGCTACGACCGCTACCGCGAGGTGGCCGAACACACGCTGCGCCATACCAGCACCGGCGAGGCGCCGTGGATGATCGTGGACGGCTCCGATCCCTGCTATCGCGAACTCTTCGTGGCGCGCGCGCTGCGCGACGCGTTGCGCAAGCGCCTCGACGCCAGCGCGCGCCGCTGGGTGGCGCGCCAGACGGCGCCCCCGCTGCCGCCCGCGCCCGACGCACGCAACCTGCTCGGCAGCCTCGTGCTGCGGCAGCCACTGGACAAGAAGGAATACCAGGAACTCCTCGAGCGCTATCAGGGGCGGCTCGCGCTGCTCACGCGCGACGAGGCCTTCCGCGGCCGCTCGCTCGTGCTCGTCTTCGAGGGCGCGGATGCCGCAGGAAAGGGCGGCACGATACGCCGCGTCACCGCCGCGCTCGACGCGCGCCAGTACAACGTCGTGCCGGTGGCCGCGCCGACCGAAGAGGAGCGCGCCCAGCCTTACCTGTGGCGCTTCTGGCGGCATCTGCCGCGCCAGGGCAGGGTCGCGATCTTCGATCGCTCGTGGTACGGCCGCGTCCTCGTCGAGCGCGTGGAGGGCTTCTGTTCGGAGGCGGACTGGATGCGCGCGTACTCGGAGATCAACGACTTCGAGGACCAGCTGGCCGATGCCGGGGCGGTGGTGGTCAAGTTCTGGCTGCAGATCGGCAAGGACGAGCAGCTGGAACGATTCCGCGAGCGCGAGGCGGAGGCGCACAAGCGCTTCAAGATCACCGCCGAGGACTGGCGCAATCGCGAACGCTGGGACGACTACGCCCACGCCGTGTGCGACATGGTCGACCGTACCAGTACCGAGACCTCGCCGTGGACCCTGGTCGAGGCGGACAACAAGCTCTTTGCCCGCATCAAGGTGCTGCGCACGCTGTGCGAGCGGCTCGAGTCCGCACTGCGACGCTGACGATCGGGGCCGCCCGCCGATGCCCCGATCGCGTGCGGAGCTCGCACCGCGATGCGCCCTGTATTCCGCTAGAATGGACCGGGCACGCGTGCCCTGCGCGGCACCCGGCGAGTTTTCCGATTTCCTGATGGTGACGATTTGAGCGGCAACTCCAACCCCGGCTCCAACCCCAATCCGAATCCCGCGGCATCCGACATCGCGGCGTCGACGGAGCAGTTCGTCGCCTGGGTGCGCGGGGCCGCGCCCTACATCCATGCCTTTCGCGGGCGCACCTTCGTTCTCGCCTTCGGCGGGGAAGTGGCCGCCGGCGCGCGCGCCCAGAGCCTTGCCTACGATTGCAACCTGCTGGCCGCGCTGGGCATCCGCCTCGTGCTCGTGCATGGCGCACGGCCGCAGATCGAAGCCGAGCTCGCGCGCCGCGGACTCGAGCCGCGCTATCACAACGGGCTGCGTGTCACCGACGGCGATGCGCTCGAATGCGTGAAGGCTGCGATGGCGGTGACGCGGCTCGAAGTCGAGGCGCTGCTGTCGCAGGGGCTGCCGAATACGCCGATGGCAGGCAGCTACATGCGCGTGACGGGCGGCAACTTCATCACGGCCCGCCCGGTCGGGGTCGTCGACGGCGTCGACTACCAATACACGGGCGCCGTGCGCAAGATCATCGCCGAGGAGATCAACGCCGACCTCGACCAGCAGAACGTCGTGCTGATTTCGCCGATGGGCGTGTCGCCGGCGGGCGAGATCTTCAACCTCAGCATGGAGGAGGTCGCCGAGGCGGTCGCCGTCGCGCTGAAGGCGGAGAAGCTGATCTACCTGTGCGATGCCCCGGGCTTGCTGGATGCGGATCAGCGCCTGATCGATTCGGTGACCGCCGACGAGGCCGAGCGCATGTTCAACGCCGGCGAAGGGCTCACCGAGGATCTCGACCTCTACCTGCCGTGCGCGATCCGCGCGGTGCGCCGCGGCGTGGCGCGCGTGCATCTCATCGACCACGACAAGGACGGCGGCCTGCTGCTGGAGTTCTTCACCCACGCCGGGGTGGGCACCGTCGTGTCGCGCGATCCGCTGTTCCGCCTGCGCGACGCGAGTTTCGAGGATGTCGCCGCGCTGGTTGCGCTGATTTCGCCGATGGAGGCGGATGGTACGCTGGTGCGACGCGGGCGCGAACTGCTGGAGCAGGAGATCGACCGCTTCTCGGTCGTCGAGCACGACGGCGTGCTGGTCGGCTGTGCGGCGCTGTACCCGTTTTCCGACGAGCGTGCCGCGGAACTCGCCTGCCTTGCCGTCACGCCCGAGTACCGCCGCGCGGGGCTTGGCGACCAGCTGCTGCGCCGCATCGAGGAGCGCGCGCGCAAGCAGCGCCTCGAGCGCCTGTTCGTGCTCACGACGCGCACCGCGCACTGGTTCCGCGAGCGCGGTTTCAGCGAGATCGGTCCCGAGGCGCTGCCGCAGAAGAAGCGCGAGCTGTACAACTACCAGCGCCGCTCGAAAGTGTTCGTGAAGAAGCTATGACGGACGCGCGCGCATGGTCCGGCCGATGGTGTGCGTGCGGCATGCGTGCGGAGGCCTCGTGAGCGCAAAGGAAGCCCCTTCGCGGGCTGCGCCGGTATTCGCGGGCGCGGCGGGAGCCCTCCTGGCGGGACTTGGCGCGCTCGCCGGTGCGCACTTCGGCGTTGCGGGTGACTGGGGCCTGCTGGCCGTCGTGCTCTTCGCGGCAGGGGGGCTGGGTGCCGCGGCCACGCTTATATACGTCAATGCGGCGGTTCGCCGGCAGACGGGCGGCGACGCGGCGATCGTGTCGCGGCTCGACGCGCTGGACGCCGTCGTCCATCTTTCCGCCGGCGCCAGGGCCGGCGAGCCGGCGACCGACCATGCGAAGCGGCTGGATGCGGTTGCGGTCGGCGTGTCCCGCCTGCGCGAAATCGCCGAAGGCGTGCATGGCGTCGAGGCCCTGTTCGACATGCGCGGGCGCCTGACCTGGATCAGTCCGTCAATCGAACGGCTGACCGGCTGGAATCCCGCGGCGTGCCTCGAGGCGCCCGATGCGCTCGCCCTGCTGGTGCACGAATCCGACCGCCGCTATTGCCAGCGTATGGCGCAGCGCGTCGCCGAGGGAAGCCCGGGCGAGGACTTCGAGATGCGCCTGTTGCGCGAAGATGGCCACATCTGCTGGGTCGCGTGCCACTGGCGGCCGCTCGGCCGGGAAGGCGGGCAGCCGGCCGGCCTCCGGATGTCGGCCGAGGACATCCAGGCGCGCAAGGAGGCCGAATACAAGCTCCTCGAAACCGTCACCGAGCTGCGGCGGGCACAGGCGCTGCGCGAGCGCTACCTGGCGCGCTCGAACGACGAGCGCCAGCGCCTGTCCGCGCTGCTCAACGTCATCCGCCTGGGCATCCTGTTCATGGACCGCGATCACCGCGTGCTCTATTACAACCGTGCGATGCTCGACATCTGGGGTTTTCCGCCCGACGAGAACCTCATCGGCATGCGCGACGTGGTGCTGCAGAGCCGCGTCGCCGAGCTGATCGAACAGCCCGAGGCCTACTTCGAGCACATCGAGGCGGTGCTGCGTACCTATGTCGTCAGCGAACCCCACGAAGTGAATTTCAAGGATGGTCGCATCGTCACGGACATCGCTGCGCTGGTCGAGGCCGTGCAGGGGCGCCGCGGCATCGGGCGGGTGTGGATCTACGAGGACGTCACCGAACAGCGCCGCACCGCGCAGCGTCTGGTCGAACTGGCGGAGCACGATCCGCTGACCGGCCTCTACAACCGCCGGCGCTTCCACGAGGAGCTCGACCGGCAGCTCGCCGAAGCCTCGCGCCGCGGCAGCCAGGTCGGGCTCGTGGCGATCGATCTCGACGGCTTCAAGCCGATCAACGACGAGTTCGGCCATCAGGCCGGCGACGAGGTGCTGGTCGCCCTGGCGGAAAAGGTCGGCGACGTCATCCGCCGCAACGAGATGTTCTGCCGCCTGGGCGGCGACGAATTCGGCGTCGTGGCGCCCGATGCGGGCGAGGGCGAACTGTGCGAGCTGGCGCGCCGTATCATCGAAGTGATCGAGGGGCTGCGTTTCGATTTCGGCGGGCGCACCGTGGGCATCACCGC
This sequence comes from Aromatoleum tolulyticum, assembly GCF_900156155.1. Classification (GTDB taxonomy): domain Bacteria; phylum Pseudomonadota; class Gammaproteobacteria; order Burkholderiales; family Rhodocyclaceae; genus Aromatoleum; species Aromatoleum tolulyticum. The sequence continues at coordinate 82,119 of NZ_FTMD01000004.1, read as the reverse complement.
GAGCCTCGGCATCGCGATCTACCCGCGCCACGCCCACGCTGCCGAGCAGCTGATCGCGGCGGCCGATCAGGCCCTGTACCGCTCGAAGAGCGGCGGCCGCGATCAATGGACCATGGCGGAGAGCTGCGCGGGCGAATCCGCTAGAATGAGGCCCACCGAACCCGATGAACCCGATGAACCCGATTGCAGAAGAGAGGACTGAACGATGGCCCGTATGGTCAATTGCATCAAGCTTGGTCGCGAGGCGGAAGGGCTGGACCTGCCCCCGGTTCCCGGCGCGCTCGGAAAGCGCATCTTTGACAACGTCTCGAAGGAAGCCTGGCAGCAGTGGGTCAAGTACCAGACCATGCTGATCAACGAAAACCGCCTGAACCTGATGGATGCGCGTGCGCGCAAGTACCTGTCGGAGCAGATGGAGAAGCATTTCTTCGAAGGCGGCGCCGACCAGGTCGGCGGCTACGTCCCGCCGGCGCAGTGAGCGTCCGCCGCGCAATGCGGCGTGACTGAACGAAAAAGGGATGGCCGCGGCCATCCCTTTTTGCATCGCCCGCCGCCGCAGGGCGGCGTGATGGCCGTCAGTTGGGGCCGGAAGCGCGCTCCAGCGCCTCGACACCCTCGTGGCGCACGTCGCGGCCCTTGACCATGTACACGACGTACTCGGAGAGGTTCTTGGTGTGGTCGCCGATACGCTCGATCGACTTGGCGATGAACAGCACGTCCAGCGAGCGCGTGATCACGCGCGGATCTTCCATCATGTAGGTGATCAGCTGGCGCATGATCCCCTTGAAGATCGCATCGACCTCCTTGTCGCGCCGCACGATGTCGGGCGACGCCGTCGGGTCCATGCGGGCGAAGGCATCGAGGGCGCCCTGCAGCATCTCGACGACCATCGACGACACGTGGCGCAGCTCCACCTTGGGGACGAAGGCGGCGTCCGAGTCGATGATCTGGCGGCCGGCCTTGGCGATCTTCTTGGCCTCGTCGCCGATGCGCTCGAGGTCGGTGATCATCTGGATCATCGTCATGACCATGCGCAGGTCCCCGGCGGCGGGGGCATGGCGCGCGATGACGTGGATGCAGGCATCGTCGAGCGCGACTTCCTCGTCGTTGACCTTGCGGTCATCCGCGATGACCTGTTCCAGCAGTTCGTGGTTGCCCGTCCCGAGCCCTTCGATCGCACGCGTCAGCTGCTGGGCCACCAGGCCGCCCATTTCCAGCAGGCGCTTGCGGATGGCTTCCAGCTCGTTGTCAAACTGCGTGTAGGTGTGCTTGCTCATTTTCATGTTCCGGTCCCGAGAGAGCGCGAGGCTAGCAGGCGAATGTGACGGAAATATTGCACCGATGGTTGCGGCTCAGGAGCTCGCGGCGACGCGCCGCTCGACGCCTGTCGGCGTGGCCAGCAGCAGCAGGTCGGCGCCGCGCAGCGCAAACAGGCCGTTGGTGACGACGCCGGTGATCTGGTTGATCTCCGTTTCCAGGGCTTGCGGCTCCGGAATGCGCAGGCCGTGCACGTCCAGGATCAGGTTGCCGTTGTCGGTCACGAAGCCCTCGCGCAGCACGGGGCGTCCGCCGATGCGGGCGAGGCGACGCTCGACGTAGGCGCGCGCCATCGGGATCACCTCCACGGGCAGCGGGAAGGCGCCCAGGCAACTGACGAGCTTCGACTGGTCGCAGATGCACACGAAACGTTCGGCAACCGCGGCGACGATCTTCTCGCGCGTCAGCGCGCCGCCGCCGCCCTTGATCATCGCGAAGCCGCCGTCGATCTCGTCCGCCCCGTCCACGTAGAGTTGCAGCTCGGTCACGCCGTTGAGGTCGATCAGCGGAATGCCGTAGCCCTCGAGCCGGCGGGCGCTCGCGTCCGAACTCGACACGGCACCGGCGATGCGCCCGCGCATGTCCGCCAGACCGTCGATGAAGTGATTGACCGTCGAGCCCGTGCCGACGCCGACGATCATGCCGTCCTCGACGTAGTCCAGTGCCGCGTGCGCCGCGGCCTTCTTCAGTTCGTCCTGATTCATTGGGTATTCCTGTGGGTGGGTCTTACACGAGGCCGTCGAAGATCTGCACCTGCACCGTCTCGCCGGCGAGGACGTCGCCACGCTCTTCCGGCAGCACGATGAAGCAGTTGGCTTCCGACATCGAACGCAGCACGCCCGAACCCTGCGCGCCGGCAAGCCGCACCGTCTGGCGGCCGTCGACGAGGGTCAGGCGGCCACGCATGAATTCGCGTCGTCCGGGCTGCTTGCGGATGGTTTCCGCGCACACCACGTCGAACAACGCCGGCTCGGGCAGCGGCGAGACGCCGGACAGGGCTTGCAGGGCGTCCTGGACGAACTGGTAGAAGGTCACCAGCACTGCAACCGGATTGCCGGGCAGGCCGAACAGCCACGCATCGCCGACGCGTCCGAAGGCCATCGGCCGTCCGGGCTTGATGTCGATCTTCCAGAACGCGACCTCGCCGAGGCGATTCACGAGCTCGCGGATGAAGTCCGCTTCCCCCACCGACACGCCGCCGCTCGTCAGGATCACGTCGGCGTTCACCGACGCGTCGCGGAAGGCCGTTTCCAGCGCCTGCGGGTCGTCGCGCACGACGCCCATGTCGATGAGATCGCAACCCAGGCGTGAGAGCGCGCCGAAGAGCGTGTAGCGGTTGCTGTCGTACACCTCGCCGGGCGCGAGCGGCTTGCCGATTGACGCGAGCTCGTCGCCGGTGGAGAAGAAGGCCACGCGCAGGCGACGGCGCACGGCGACCTCGGCGATGCCGAGCGAGGCGATGAGGCCCAGTTCGGCCGGTCCGCAGCGCTTGCCCGCGGGCAGGGCGACGCCGCCCAGTGCCAGGTCCTCGCCGGCGCGGCGCAGGTTCTGTCCGGCGCGCTGTCCCGCGGGAACATGCACCTTGCCGTCGGCGGCGCGCGTCACTTCCTGCACGACGATCGTGTCGGCGCCTTCGGGAATCGCCGCCCCGGTCATGATCCGGACGGCCTGCCCGGCGCCGACGATGCCCGAGAAGGGCTTGCCCGCAAACGCCGTGCCGACGACGGTCAGGGTAGTCTCGCCCTGCGGCGCGAGGTCGACGTGGCGCACCGCATAGCCGTCCATCGCCGAGTTGTCATGAGCCGGCACGTTGCACGGCGCAATCACGTCCTCGGCGAGCACGCGCCCGAGGGCGCTGCGGACATTTACGCGCTCCCATCCGCCGACCGGCGTCAGCCGGTCGAGAATGGCCCGCCTCGCCTCGGCAGCGGTGTAGTTTGGAGCGCGGGCGGAGGTCGGGCTCCCGGGGTTCTGTGCCATGGTTTTCGTTCCTGGACGCGGCATTCGCTCGATCGTGGGAAAGGCGCATTATCGTCCGATCTTGCGCGCCGTGCGAAGGGCGGGCGCGAGGGCGACGCACGCAGCCGGCGCACGAAATGAAAAGGGGTGGCCATGCCACCCCTTTCGAGACCGCTGCGGCGCTGGACGATCAGCGCAGGCCGGCGGCGTAGTCGGCGACCGCCTTCATTTCCGGATCGGTCATCTTCAACGCGATGGTCTGCATCATTTGCGCCGGGTCGTTCTTGCGCACGCCGTCGCGGAAGGCCTTCAGCTGGGCCTCGGTGTAGTCGGCATACTGGCCCGCGATGCGCGGGAACTGCGCCGGCAGGCCGGCGCCGGCGGGGCCGTGGCAGCCGGCACAGGCGGGAACGCCCTTGGCCGGGAGGCCCGCACGCCAGATGTTCTGGCCGAGCTTGGCGAGGTCCGGGTTCTTGGCCGAATCGGGTTGCAGCGTCTGCGACGAGAAGTGGAGGGCGAGCGCCTTCATGTCCGCTTCCTCGAGCGCCGCGACCATGCCGCCCATGATCGGGTTCTCGCGTTCGGCGGGCTTGCCGTTCCAGCCCTTGAAGTTCTTCAGCTGCTTGAAGAGGTAGTCGGAATGCTGGCCAGCCAGTTTCGGGTTGACCGGAATCGGGCTGTTGCCGTCGGCGCCGTGGCACCCGACGCAGAGGGTTTCTGCAGTCTGTTTCGCCTTGGCGAGGTCGGGGGCCGCCTGGTCCTGGGCATGAAGGCCGCCCGTAACCAGCAGCAGCGAGAGCAGCAGGGAACGCTTGATCATGGTGTCCTCAGAAAGCCGTGAGTGGTTATCGCAAACGCGGTATTCTATAACAGCTGGCCCGATTTGCGCGATGCAATGTAGGCTGTCCGGCATAACCATCCGCGTTTTCGCCTCCCTTCCGATGTCCCTCTTCCGCAACGCAAAATTCGAGATTTCCATAGCAAAACCGGGCGATCTGCCGGTTCCGGACGGGGCCGAGATCGCTTTTGCCGGCCGTTCGAACGCCGGCAAGTCGAGTGCCATCAATACGCTTGCCGACCATACGCGTCTCGCATATGTGTCGAAGACGCCCGGGCGCACGCAGCTGATCAACTTCTTCCGTCTCGATTGCGGCGCGATTCTGGTCGACCTCCCCGGCTACGGCTACGCCAAGGTGCCCGAGGCGATCCGCCGGCAGTGGGTGAGCCTGCTGGAGAACTACCTGCGCCAGCGTCAGAGTCTCGTCGGGCTCGTGCTGATCATGGATTCGCGCCATCCGCTGACGCCGCTGGACCGCCAGATGATCGACTGGTTCCTGCCGAGCGGGCGGCCGATTCACGTGCTGCTGACGAAGGCCGACAAGCTCACGCGCAACGAGGCGGCGGCCACGCTGGCCGCGGTGCGCCGCGAACTGGCGCCGCTGGGAGCGCAGATCACGGCCCAGCTGTTCTCGAGCCTGAAGAAGGTCGGGGCGGAAGAGGTCGAACACACCGTGGCGGGCTGGCTGAACCTGCCGACGGAAGCGCTGCCCGCGATTCCCGCGACGGCGCGCCTGGGTGGTGCCGGAAAATAAAAGACCCCGGGCCAAAGGGGATAAAGCCCGGGGTCAAACGCCTTAACGGGATTAAGGCACCCGCTCAGGGAGGTGAAGCGGGGGACGGCTCGTCACCATCCGGACTTTCAGAGTAAATGGACTTTGAATAAGTTCCCACCCGAATTCGTTACCTTATGTTTCGTGTCGATTAACTGAACTGGAGCTGGATCGAACATGCGTCCCACCGGAATTTTTCCCGCGACCCGCATGCGGCGGATGCGCCGCGACGAATTCTCCCGCCGCCTGATGCGCGAATCGCGCCTGTCGGCCGACGACCTGATCTACCCCGTGTTCGTGCTCGAGGGCAACAACGTCACGCAGGCCGTGCCGTCGATGCCGGGCGTGACGCGGGTGTCGCTCGACAAGCTGCTGCACGTTGCCGAAGAGGCGGTGTCGCTGGGCGTGCCCGCGCTGGCCCTGTTCCCGGTGATCGAAGCCGTCGGCAAGACCGACGGTGCCGAAGAGGCGTGGAACCCGGACGGTCTCGTGCCGCGCGTCGTGCAGGCGCTGAAGGCGCGCTTCCCGGAACTCGGCGTGATCACCGACGTCGCGCTCGATCCCTACACCAGCCACGGCCAGGACGGGTTGATCGACCCGGATGACCCGCGCGGCTACGTGCTCAACGACGAAACGCTCGAGGCGCTCGCGAAACAGGCGCTGTGCCATGCACAGGCGGGGGCCGACGTGGTCGCGCCGTCCGACATGATGGATGGCCGCATCGCGCGCATCCGCGCCGAGCTCGACCGCGACAATCGCATCTACACGCGCATCCTCGCGTATTCGGCGAAGTACGCGTCGAGTTTCTACGGGCCCTTCCGCGACGCGGTGGGTTCGGCCGGCAACCTCGGCAAGGGTAACAAGTACACCTACCAGATGGATCCGGCGAACACCGACGAGGCGATCCGCGAGGTCGCCCTCGACATCGCCGAGGGTGCCGACATGTTCATGGTCAAGCCGGGCATGCCCTACCTCGACATCGTCCGTCGCGTGAAGAGCGAGCTGCAGGTGCCGACCTACGCCTACCAGGTGAGCGGCGAGTACGCGATGCTCAAGGCGGCGATCGCCAATGGCTGGCTGGCGGAAGAGGCGTGCGTGATGGAGGCGCTGCTGTCGTTCAAGCGTGCCGGTGCCGACGGCATCCTGACCTACTTCGCGCTCGATGCGGCGCGCTGGCTGAAGGACGCCGGCTGAGGTCGGGCGTATCCGGCCCCGGTATCCCTACCGGGGCAGCAGGCGGCCGGCCGCGCGACGCAGATCGAGGATCGATGCGATCCTGACGTCGACATAGGCCGGCCTCTTTACGTTGCGGCCGACCAGCACCGTCTTCATGCCCAGCCGGCGGGCGGTGCGCAGGTTGTCGGCGGAATCCTCGACCAGGATGCAGCGTTGCGGCCGCAGCCGCAGATCGTGCAGCAGGTGGCGGAAGGCGCGTGCCTGCGGTTTCGGGTGGAAGCGCATCTGCTCGATGCCATAGACCGCGGCGAAATGCCGGCGCATCCCCATTGCTTCGAGGACGGCGCCGGCGTAGCGTTGCGGTCCGTTCGAGAACACGATCTTGCGCCCGGGCAGGCGGCGCAGCAACGCGCCGAGTGCGCGGTCGAAGACCATCATCGCGTGCAGCCGTTCGAAGCGGTGCGTTTCCGCGAGGAAGTGGTGCGGATTCACGCCGTGGTGGCGCATGAGACCGGTCAGCGTCGCGCCGTAGCGTCGCCAGTAGCGCACCCGCAGGGCGTTGGCGTCCTCGTCGCTCAGCGCGAGGTGCCGCGCGAGGTAGGCCGTCATGCTCACGTTGATGTGCGGGAAGATGTGCGCGCTGGCGTTATGCAGCGTGTTATCCAGGTCGAAGAGCCACACCGGGCCTGCGCACGGTCTGCCCACGTCTATCTCAACCCTTGGCGGGGCGCGGCTGGAAACGGACGATGGCGCGGCCGTCGTCGCTCGTCTTCGGCTGGGCCTTCCACGCATGGCCCTGCACGATCTCGAAGGTTGCGGGCAGGCGACCATCCCGGCGCAGCGCCTCGAAGGTCTGCCGGGCGGCTTCCCAGCCGCCTTTCCCCGCCAGGCCGCGCGGGCGCGCGACGCTTGCATTGGCGCAGCCCGACAGGCGCAGGTCGCGCAGCAGTTCGTCGAGGTCCGCGTAGGTCAGCGTCAGCACTTCCATGTCCATCACGGGGTCGGAAAAACCGGCCTGTACCAGGGCGTCGCCCAGGTCGTGCATGTCGATGAAGCGGTGCACGCGCTCGCCCTGAGCGGCGGGCAATGCGGCGCGCAGCTCGCGCAGCGTGTCCGGGCCCAGCGTCGAGAACATCAGCATGCCGTCCACTTCCAGCACGCGATGCACTTCGCGCAGCGCCGGAAGCGGGTCGGCGAGCCAGTTGAGCATCAGGTTGGACCACACCAGCGACATGCTGGCGCGCGCAAAGGGCAGGGCGGCGGCGTCGGTACAGGCGAGCGTGGGCCCCTGGGGCCTTCCCAGGGCGCGCAGGCGGTCGAGCAGGCCGCGCGCGCCACGCGCGCGGGCGAGCATGGGCAGCGCGAAGTCGGCGCCGACGCGATGCGCCGCCGGGAAACGGCGGCCGAGCCCATCGAGGTCGGCTCCGGTGCCGCAGCCGAGGTCGAGGATGCGCTTCGGTTCGATGCGGATGTAGTCGAGCCGCTCATCCATGCGCCGCGCGACCTCGCGTGCGAGCACGGCAACCTCGTCGCAGGTTGCCGCCGCGCGCCCGAAGCGCCGGATCAGGAGTGTGCGGTCGAGCGCGAAGTCTGCGTCGCCGGCCATCCCGTGCGGACCGCTCAGATCGGGCGCAGGCCGAGGCGGGCGAACAGCTTCTCGTCGCGGTCGGCTTCGGGGTTGTCCGTGGTCAGCAGGCGCTCGCCGTAGAAGATCGAATTCGCGCCGGCCATGAAGCACAGGGCCTGCATCTCGTCGCTCATCTGCTCGCGGCCCGCGGACAGGCGCACGAAGCTGGTCGGCATCATGATGCGCGCCGCGGCGATCGTGCGCACGAATTCGAACGGGTCGAGCTTTTCGGCTTCGGCAAGCGGGGTGCCGGGGATCGCGACGAGGTTGTTGATCGGCACCGACTCCGGCGGACGGTCCAGGTTCGCGAGCTGCACGAGCAGGCCAGCGCGGCCGCTGCGGCCTTCGCCCATGCCGATGATGCCGCCCGAGCATACGTTGATGCCGGCATTGCGCACCTGGTCGATGGTGTCGAGGCGGTCGGCGAGAGTGTGCGTCGTGATCACCTTGTCGTAGTATTCGGGCGCGGTGTCGACGTTGTGGTTGTAGTAGTCGAGGCCGGCGTCCTTGAGCTGCTGCGCCTGGTCGCCCTTGAGCATGCCCAGGGTGACGCAGGTTTCCATGCCCAGCGCCTTCACCTCGCGCACCATCGCGAGGACCGTCTCCATCTCGCGCTCCTTGGGCCCCTTCCATGCGGCGCCCATGCAGAAGCGGCTGGATCCCTTGGCCTTCGCCGCCTTGGCCTTCTCGACGACCTCGGCGACCGCCATCAGCTGCTGGCGGTCGAGACCGGTCTTGTAGCGGGCCGACTGCGAGCAGTAGCTGCAGTCCTCGGAACAGCCGCCGGTCTTGATCGACAGCAGCGTGGAGCGCTGCACGGCATTGGCGTCGAAGTTCTCGCGGTGCACCTGCTGGGCGCGGAAGACGAGGTCCATGAACGGCATTTCAAACAATGCTTCGGCCTCGGCGACGCTCCATTGCTTGCGGGCGGCGGCGTTGGCGGCGGGCTGGGTTTCGAGGTTGCGGCACGCGGAAGTCATTGTCATGAAAGCAGTTCCGGGATGTAATGCGAAGCTTCCCATATTCGTTCATTCGGCGAAAACTTGTCAAACGTACTTCACCGTATGGAGGCGATGGCGCGAATCCTCGCGGCGCGGCTCATGCCGAACGAGTGCTTCGTGTGCGGCCAGGGGGCCGGCTCCGCGCTGGTTTGCGGGGCGTGCCGCGAGGGCCTGCCACGGCTGGCGACGGTCTGCCCGGTGTGCGCGATCCCGTCCGGCGAAGACCTGATCTGCGGCAGTTGCCAGCGCGCGGCGCCCGCCTTCGACGCGACGGCGGCGGCCTTGCCCTACGTGTTTCCGGTCGACCGCCTCGTTCAGGCGCTGAAATACGGACGACGGCTGGCGCTGACGCGCTTCCTCTCCGGCCTGCTGGAACCGCTCGCGCCGCCGCAAGGGGCTGCGGTCGTGGTGCCGATGCCGCTCCACCCGGGGCGCCTGCGCGAGCGCGGCTTCAACCAGGCTGCCGAGATCGCGCGACCGCTCGCCCGTGCCTGGGGGCTGCAGCTCGAGACTGGTGCAGTTGAGCGCATCCGCGACACGGCGCCGCAGGCCTCGCTGCCGTGGCTCGAGCGGCGGCGCAACATGCGCGGCGCCTTCCGTTGCCACGGCTCGTTCGAAGGCAGGACCGTGGTGGTCGTCGATGACGTGATGACCACCGGTGCAACGCTCGACGAACTCGCGCGCACGTTAAAATCGCACGGCGCAGCCCGCGTAGTGAACCGGGTCGTCGCGCGTACTCCATCGCCGGTCTGAAATGCTCGACATCGTCCTCTACCAACCCGAAATTCCGCCCAACACGGGCAACTCCATCCGTCTCGCTGCCAATACGGGCGCCCACCTGCATCTGGTCCGGCCGCTCGGTTTCGACCTTTCCGACCGGCAGCTCGCGCGCGCAGGCCTCGATTACCACGACCTCGCACGTGTCAGCGTGCACGACGATTTCGACGCGTGCTGCCGCGTCCTCGCCGGACGGCGCATGTTCGCGCTGAGCACGAAAGGGGAGCAGCGTTACGACAAGGTCGAGTACCGCGAAGGGGATGTGCTGCTGTTCGGGCGGGAAACCAGCGGCCTGCCCGCGGACGTGCTGTCAAAGCTGCCGCAGGGGAGCATGCTGCGCATCCCCATGTGTCCGTCGAACCGCAGCGTGAACTTGTCGAATGCGGTCGCGGTCGTCGTGTTCGAGGCGTGGCGGCAGCTGGGATTCGCGGGCGCGGCGCGGTAGGGAAGGTTGCCGCGGGCCGGCGATCGGGCAGGCGCGGGCAGCTGCCCGGCCTATTCCTGGCGCGGTTCGCGCGACAGCAACTGCTCGACGACTTCGCGCGGACCCAGGCGGTTGCCGTGGAGCAGCTCGTCGACCGCGGCGCACAGGGGCATGTCGACGCCGCGACGGGCGGCGAGGCTTGCCACCTCGCGTGCGGTGGATACGCCTTCGGCGACATGTCCCAGTTCGTGCAGGATCTCGGGGAGGGTCTTGCCCTGCGCGAGTGCGAGTCCGACGCGGCGGTTGCGCGACAGGTCGCCCGTGCAGGTCAGGATGAGGTCGCCCATGCCGGCCAGGCCCATCAGCGTGTCGGCGCGGCCGCCGAGTGCCGTGGCAAGGCGCGCGATCTCCGCGAGCCCGCGCGTGATCAGTGCCGCGCGCGCATTGAGGCCGAAGCCCATGCCGTCGGAAACCCCGGCGGCAATCGCCAGCACGTTCTTGATCGCGCCCCCGATCTCGGCGCCGACGACGTCGCTGTTGGCGTACATGCGCAGCCGCGGCTGGTGCAGCTTGTGCACCCACTCCCGGGCGAAATCGATGTCCGCCGCCGCCAGTGTGACCGCCGTCGGCATTCCGCGGGCGACTTCCGCGGCGAAGCTGGGGCCGGTCAGCACGCCGCAGGGCGCGTCCGCGCCGAGTTCCGCCGCGACGATCTCGTGCGGCAGGCGTCCGCTGCCCGCTTCCAGTCCCTTGCACGCCCAGATCAGCGGCGTGCGCGCCTGGATGTCGTGCAGGCGGCGTGCGGTCTGGCGCAATCCGGCGAGCGGCGTGACGACCAGATGAAGGTCGGCGTCGCGTGCCGCGGTCTCGAAATCCGATGTCAGTTCGAGCGCCTGCGGCAGCGGCACGTCCGGAAGGTAGCGGGCGTTGACGCGCGCCGCGGCGAGCGTGGCGATGTGGTCGGCGTCGCGCCCCCACAGGATCACGCGATGCTGCGCCGAGAAAGCCAGCGCCAGCGCGGTACCCCATGCGCCGGAGCCGAACACGGCGATGCGGGTCGGGTTCAAAGCCCCCAGACCTCCGTTACGCGGACGAAGCCGTTCGCGCCGTCCTTGTGGCGCACGGGGAGCCAGCCCTCGCTCGCGTTTCCGGTGACTTCGAGGACCACGTCCTTGGCGCTCTCGAACGCGACCGGCGCATCGGCCGCGGGGCGCTGGCGCGCCACGGCGCGGGCGCTCGTCACCATCACCGTGCGCTTGTCGGACAGGGCGCGGCGGTCGATCCAGTTGATCGAGCCGCCCGCGTCGCGCACCTTGGCCCACTTGTCGAGGCTTACGACCACTTCGAGCGGCGTGCCGGGCGCGACGATGAACAGCCGCTTGCCCTTGTCCGACGGCGAGTCGTACAGGATGGTCGGTTCCGCAACCGAGCGGTATTCGATCGCGTGCGCGCCCGCCGCCGGCAGGGCAAGGGCGGCGGCGAGTGCGATGCAGCGGAGCTGGGTGCGCATCGGGATTACTGGATCGGCAGTTCGCCCGGCTCGCGGGCTTCGGATTGCTGCTGCTGCGCCTGGTACAGCGCCTCGAAATTGACCGGGGCCAGCACCACGGGCTGGAAGCCCGCACGCGTGATCGCGTCCGAGATCGCCTCGCGCGCATACGGGAAGAGGATGTTCGGGCAGCCGATCATCGTCACCGGTTCGAGGTCGCCTTCGGGAATGTTGCGGATCTGGAAGATGCCGCCCTGGGCAACCTCGACGAGGAACACGGTGCGTTCGTCGGCGAGCTTGGCCGAGACGGTGACCGTCAGCGTGACTTCGTAGACGCCTTCGTCGACGCCGCTCGCCTCGGTGCGCAGTTGCACGTTGATCTGCGGATTCTCGCGCTCGAGGAAGATGCGCGGGGCGCCGGGCACTTCCAGGGACAGATCCTTCACGTAGAGCTTTTCGATCGAGAAGACGGGGGCTTGAGCGTTATCGGACATGTGAGTGCCTGAGGAATATTGAAAAGGGTGAAAGGGAAGGGGAAAGGGGCTCAGGCCTGCTGCAGCAGCGCGTCGAGCTTGCCCTGGTGTTCGAGTTCGTAGAGGTCGTCGCAGCCGCCGACGTGCGTATCGCCGATGAAGATCTGCGGCACGGTGCGGCGCCCGGTGAGGCCGATCATTTCGTCGCGGCGGGCAGGGTCCTGATCGACGCGGATCTTCTCGATGTCCTGCACGCCCTTGCGCCGCAGCAGCTGCTCAGCGCGCACGCAGTAGGGACACACTGCCGTGGCGTACATGCGGATCTTCGCTTGCATCGTCATTTCCTCTTGCGGCTGAGCGGCTGGCCCGCCTTCTCCCATTCGGCCAGGCCGCCGCGCAGGTTGAAGATCTTTTCGAAGCCGGCCTTCTTCAGGGTGGCGAGGGCCGCCGCGGAGCGGTTGCCCGTGGCGCAGCACAGGATGATGGGGCGGTCCTTGAACTTTTCCAGCTCGCCGCTGCGGCGCTCGAGTTCGGCGAGCGGGATATGGCGCGCGTTCGGAATGTGGCCGCCGGCGAATTCGCCCTGCTCGCGCACGTCGATGAGTTGGGCATCCTCGCGGTTGATCAGAAGGGTCGCCTCGACGGGCGAAAGCTGCGACTTGTCGCCCTGGCTGCGCGCGAGGTCGAACAGCAGCCATGCGCCGCTTGCTGCCGCGAGCGCGGCCCAGTACCAGTTTTGCTGCAGGAATTCCACGTAGATTTACTCCGTTTTCTTTTCTTGTCGTGTGGCGGGCGTGGCACCGCCCGCCCGGCTGTCAGTTCCGGCCGGGCTGGTCGTTGCAGAACACTTCGCGCATCAGGGCGATGAGCTGAAGCGTGCGTTGGTCGCAGATGCGGTAATAGACGCGGTTTGCATCCTTGCGGGTCTGCAGCACGGCCTTGTCGCGCAGGATCGCGAGATGCTGCGAGATGTTGCTTTGCGAGGTCCCGACCGCCTCGACGATGTCCTGGACGCACACCTCGTTCTCGCCCAGCACGCACAGGATCTTCAGGCGCAGCGGGTGGGCGATGGCCTTGAGCGCGCGCGCAGCGGTTTCGATGTGCTCGTGCTTGTCGATGAGATCGATGATGGTCTTGGTGTCCACGATGGCGGGAAGTGCAGATCAGGCGAGTAGTATAAAATACCGCGGCCCGTAAAAGCGTGCCATCGGTGCCTCCGTGCGCAGTCAGGCCCTTCGGGGCGTCTGCATGGTGCCGGCAGGGGGCGCAGGCCCTCTTCGCTCCCAACACATCTCTGAGCGCTCATGTACAGAATCGTTCTGCTCCGTCACGGCGAATCGACCTGGAACCAGGAAAACCGCTTTACCGGCTGGACCGACGTCGATCTTACCGAGAAGGGCGTCGAGGAGGCGCGCGCCGCGGGCCGGCTGCTCAGGCGCGAGGGCTACACCTTCGACCTCGCCTTCACCTCGGTGCTCAAGCGTGCCAACAAGACGCTCAACCTCGTGCTCGAGGAACTCGATGCGCTGTGGTTGCCGGTCGAGCATTCGTGGCGCCTGAACGAGCGCAGCTATGGCGCGTTGCAGGGCGCGAACAAGGCCGACACCGCAGCCCGGTTCGGCGAGGATCAGGTGCTGGCGTGGCGCCGCTCGTACGATGTTGCGCCGCCGCCGCTGGCCGAGGGCGATGAGCGCCTGACGATGAACGATCCGCGCTATGCGTCGCTGCCGCGTGCTCAGTTCCCCCGCACCGAATGCCTGAAGGATACGGTGGTCCGGTTCGTGCCGTACTGGGAAACCGTCATCGTTCCGCAGATACTGGCCGGTCGCCGCATCCTGATCGCGGCGCACGGCAACAGCCTGCGTGCCCTCGTCAAATATCTCGATAACGTCCCGGACGAGGACATCGTCGGCCTCGAGATCCCGATGGCGCAGCCGCTGGTGTATGAGCTGGACGCCAATCTGCGTCCGATCAAGAGCTATTACCTGGCCGACGAGGAGACGATCCGCGCGGCGCAGGCCGCGGTGGCTGCCCAGGGCAAGGCCAGGAGCTGAGACTGCAATTGCCGATGAACGGGAATCTGCGACTGCGTAGCCTGCGTCTTGCGCTTGGTGCGTGCGTCATGCTTGCGGTGGCAGTTGCGCACGGGGCCGACAGCCCGGAAGTTGCGCAGAAGCGTACCGACCTCGAGGAGGTGCGGCAGCGCATCCGCGATCTGCAGAAGGAGATCGCCGATACCGAGGAGTCGCGCTCGAGCGCGTCGGAGGAACTCGCGGAGGCCGAGCGGGCCGTTTCGCGGGTGCAGCGCGAGCTGCAGCAGCTTGCCTCGAACCGCGCCGCGGCGGAAAAGAACCTCGCCGTGCTGGAGGCCGAACGGCAGGCGGTCGAGGAACGCATCGTCTCCCGCCAGTCCGAACTCGCGGACTGGCTGCGGCGGCATTACGTGCATGGCGCAGCCGGCGGCGTTGCCCCCTTCCTGTCGACGCGCGACCCGAACCAGCTCGCGCGCGATGCGTACTATCTCGAATATCTCGGCAAGGCCCGTCTTGAACTGATCGAGACCCTGCGCACCGACCTCAAGGAAAAGAACCGCCTGGGCGAGGCGATCATCGCACGCCGGGACAGGCTGGTCGCGCTCGAGACCGAGCAGCAGGCGCGGCGCAAGGAGCTCGAGGCCGTGCAGGCGCGGCGCAAGGAGGCCGTGACCGGCCTCGCGGAGCAGTTGCGCTCGCAGCGCAAGGAGGAGCGGACCCTGCGCCAGGACCAGGAGCGCCTCGGGCGGCTGGTCGCGGTGCTGGCCCGGCGTGCGGCCGAGCGCGAAGCGGCGCGCGCCGCCGCCGCGGCGAAGGCGGCACGCGAGCAGGCGGTGCGTGAGCTGGCCGCGCGGGAAAAGGCTTCACGCGAACAGGCTGCGCGGAACGACTCCGCCGGGGATACGGCCGCACCGACTTCCGGCGCGGCGCTCGCCGCGAGCGGGGCTGCCGCCGAGGCCGCCCGGGAGCACCGGCAGACTCGTCCGGCGCCTGCCCGGTCCGAGCCGGTCGTCGGCGAGATCCGCCAGTCGGCCGGGCCGACTCCCACCGGCGTGAGCTTCGCGCAGTTGCGCGGCAAGATGAGATTTCCGGTGCGTGGAGAACTCGTGGGGCGATTCGGTGCTCTAAGGGCGGAAGGCGGAACGACGTGGCGGGGAGTCTTCATCCGTGCGGCGGGGGGCTCGCAGGTGCGCGCCGTGGCAGCCGGGGAGGTGGTCTTTTCGGACTGGTTGCGCGGATATGGCAACCTGATCATCGTCGATCACGGCGGCGACTACCTGACGATCTACGGCAACAACGATGCGCTGCTCAAGGAGCTCGGCGACGACATCACCGGCGGCGATGCGATTGCCAGCGTGGGCGCCAGCGGAGGCGGCAGCGAATCGGGTTTATACTTTGAAATCCGTCATCGGGGGCAGCCGCTCGATCCCCTGAAGTGGGTGCAGTTCAACTAGATTTTCCGGCGTGGGCCGGGCGACGTTTCCTCGATGGAGTGCTCATGCGCAACAAGCTTCAAAAAGCAGGATTGGTGATGACCGGCGTGGTGGCCGGCGTGCTGATCAGCCTCAATTTTTCCGCCAGCGCCGACAAGGCCACGCAGGCCCCCCTGCCGGTGGAAGAGCTGCGCGCGTTTGCCGACGTCTTCAACGCGATCAAGCAGGGCTACGTCGAGCCGGTCGAGGACAAGAAACTCATCAATCACGCCATCAGCGGCATGCTTAGCGGGCTCGACCCCCACTCCGCCTATCTCGACGCCGAAGCCTACAAGGAGCTGCAGGTCGGCACGCACGGCGAGTTCGGCGGCCTGGGCATCGAGGTCGGCATGGAAGACGGCTTCGTCAAGGTCATCTCGCCGATCGAGGACACGCCGGCCTATCGTGCCGGGGTGAAGGCGGGCGACCTCATCGTCAAGCTCGACGACACGCCGGTCAAGGGCATGAACCTGAATGACGCGGTCAAGCGCATGCGCGGCAAGCCGAAGACCGACATCACGCTGACGATCGCGCGCAAGGGCGAGCAGAAGCCCGTCGTGCTGAAGATCACCCGCGAGGTGATCAAGGTCCAGAGCGTCAAGTCCAAGGTCGTCGAGCCGGGCTATGGCTACCTGCGCGTCGCGCAGTTCCAGGAAAATACCGCGCAGGCGGTGGTGGAGCACCTCGGCAAACTGGCCAAGGGCAACGAGCTGAAGGGCCTGGTCCTCGACCTGCGCAACGACCCGGGTGGCCTGCTGCACGGCGCTGTCGGCGTTGCCGCCGCCTTCCTGCCGAGCAATACGCTGGTGGTGTCCACCGACGGCCGCACCGAGGACGCGAAGCGCGAATACCGCGCGAGCCCCGAGGACTACCTGCGCGGCACGCGCGAGGATTTCCTCAAGACGCTGCCGCAGGGCGCGCGCACGCTGCCGATGGTGGTGCTCGTGAATGCCGGTTCCGCGTCGGCGTCGGAGATCGTCGCGGGCGCGTTGCAGGACCACAAGCGCGCAGTGGTGATGGGCACGCAGACTTTCGGCAAGGGGTCCGTGCAGACCATCCTGCCGCTCAACGCCAGCACCGCCATCAAGCTGACGACCGCGCGCTACTACACGCCGAGCGGCCGTTCGATCCAGGCCAAGGGCATCGAGCCGGATATCGTCGTGGAGGAGAGCGCCAACGGCTCCTCGCGCCGTCTGCGCGAGGCCGATCTGGACGGACACCTCGGCAACGACAAGGATCCGGACGCCGAACGCAAGGCCAAGGCGGCGAGCCAGCAGCCGGCGGGCGAAGGCAGCAAGGCGCCGGCCGGTGACGACGAGGCGGCGTCGCCGCACCGTTTCGAGTTCGCCGGCAAGGATGATTATCAGCTTGGCCAGGCAGTGAATCTTCTCAAAGGCCTGCAGATCGTCCAGAATAAAAAACAATGAGCCGATAAGGCCTACTGGATGGGGAGGCTGGGATGCGCCGAGAAACCGCCTACAAACTCGCCGGCCGCCATCACGAGCATCCCGTGGCGGCGGCCGGGCTATTCAAGGAGCGGGAGATCCGCTTCTCCGAGTACCCGCCGCACCAGGCGGAGCAAGCGCTGCGCTCGCTGCGCCTGCTCAAGGGGCTGCATGCAGCCCCCCACGGCGAGCGCCTGCATTCCATCGTCGTTTCCTATTCGGTGCTCGAGCTCTCGCTCGAGGTGTTGGAGGACGCGCTGCGCGACGCGGGATTCCACCTCGACAACTCGCTCTACGTGAAGCTGACGCGCGCCGTCGTGTATTTCTGCGAGGAAACGCAGCGGCATAACGTCGAGTCGCCCGAGCGACTGCTCAAGAAGTCGAACGAGGTCTACGTGAAGGTGTACGAGCATCATCTCCACGGCGACCACGACGACACGCCGCCGGAATTCCGCGAATACAAGTGAGCCCGGTCCGACCGGGCGTCGATGTGCCGGCACTGCGTCCGGCACCATGTGGGTCTTTGTGCCGATGAATGACGATCAGCTTCTCCGCTACAGCCGCCACATCCTGCTCCCGGAAATCGGTGTCGAGGGTCAGGAGGCGATTCTTGCTGCGCGCGTACTCGTCGTGGGGGCGGGCGGCCTCGGCTCGCCGGCGGCGATGTATCTGGCTGCGGCAGGGGTCGGTACGCTGGTCCTGTGCGACGGCGACACCGTGGACCTCACCAACCTGCAGCGGCAGATCCTGCACAGCGCGGAGGGCGTGGGGCGTCTGAAGGTCGAATCGGGGCGCGATACGCTGTTGCGCCTGAATCCGTTCGCCCGTGTGGAAACGGTGGCCGAGCGGCTGGAAGGGGATGCCCTCGAGGCGCAGGTGGCGGCCGCCGACGTGGTGCTCGACTGCTCGGACAATTTCGCCACGCGCCACGCGATCAACCGCGCCTGCGTGCGTCATCGCAAGCCGCTGGTGTCGGGCGCGGCGATCCGCTTCGACGGCCAGGTCTCGGTCTTCGACCTGCGCCAGGCCGAGAGTCCGTGCTACCACTGCCTGTTCCCCGAGGGGCAGGAGGTGGAGGAGATCCGCTGCGCGGTGATGGGGGTGTTCGCCCCCCTTACCGGCATCATCGGTGCGACCCAGGCCGCCGAGGCGCTGAAGCTGCTGATCGGCTGCGGCACGACGTTGGACGGGCGGCTGCTGCTGCTCGACGGTCTCGGCATGGAATGGCGCAGCGTGACGCTCGGGCGCGATCCCGGCTGCGGCGTGTGTGCCGGTCGCGGCGAAGCCTGAGTTCCGCGCCGGTCAGATCGCGAGCGGGCGGGCAATGACCCGCAGGTCGCCGCCGATGCGGCGCACGTCGCGCAGATCGAGCCGCACTGCCTTGTCGAGGGCGGCGAGCTCCGGCAGGTTGAACAGCCCCTGTGCGGTGTCGCCCACGAGCATGGGCGCCATGTAGAGCAGGATCTCGTCGACGCAGCCTTCCCGCAGCAGCGAGCCGTTGAGCTTGAAGCCGGCTTCGGCGTGGACTTCGTTGAAGCCGCGACGTCCGAGTTCCAGCATCAGCGCCGGGAGGTCGACCTTGCCCGCGGTATCGGGCAGCACGACGACCTCGACGCCGCGCTCGGCGAGCGCGGCGATCTTGCCTTCGTCCGCGACCGCGGCGGCGACGAGGCACTTTCCGCCCTGCAGCAGCCTGGCCGAGAGCGGCACGTCGAGGCGTGCGTCGACGAGGACGCGCTGTGGCTGGCGCTCGCAGGGCACTGCGCGCACGTTGAGCTGCGGGTCATCCCCGCGCACCGTGCCGATGCCGGTGAGCACGGCGCACGCGCGCGCGCGCCAGCGATGGCCGTCGCGCCGCGCCGCTTCGCCGGTGATCCACTGGCTGACGCCGTTGTTCAGCGCAGTCTTGCCATCCAGCGTGCTCGCCGCCTTGAGACGCAGCCACGGGCGTCCGCGTGTCATGCGCGCGATGAAGCCGATGTTGAGTTCGCGCGCCTCGCCGGCCATCAGGCCGCTGCTCGCCGCGATGCCCGCCTCGCGCAGCATGGCGAGGCCGCGGCCCGCGACGAGCGGGTTGGGGTCCTCCATTGCCGCGACGACGCGGGCGATGCCGGCGCGGATCAATGCCTCGGCGCAGGGCGGCGTGCGGCCGTGGTGCGCGCAGGGCTCCAGCGTGACATAGGCGGTCGCCCCGCGTGCCGCGTCGCCGGCGACCCTGAGGGCCTCGATCTCTGCGTGCGCCTCGCCGGCGCGCCGGTGCCAGCCCTCGCCGACGAGTTCGCCGTCGCGCATCAGCACGCAGCCGACGCGCGGGTTGGGCGTGGTGGTTTCCAGGCCGCGCGCCGCGAGCTGCAGCGCGCGGGCCATCGCGCGGTGGTCAGTTGCCGAAAAGGTCATTCTCGGCACCTGCGGGGTCGGGACTGTCCTTGCGCCCGCGCTTCGGGCGCGTCTGCACTTCGCGGATCACTTCGGAGAATTCGTCGACGTCGGCGAAATTGCGATAGACCGACGCGAAGCGGATGTAGGCGACCTTGTCGAGCTTCTTCAGCTCCTTCATCACCAGCTCGCCGATCTTCTCGCTCGGGACTTCGGTTTCGCCCAGCGACAGGAGCCTGGCTTCGATGCGGTCGACCGAAGATTCGAGCGCCTCGAGCGTGACCGGCCGCTTGCGCAGCGCGAGCTTGAGGCTGCTCGTGAGCTTGTCGTGGTCGAACTCGGTGCGCATGCCGTTGCGTTTGATGATGTGCGGCATCTTGAGGTCGATGCGCTCGTAGGTCGTGAAGCGCTTGTCGCAGTGGGCGCAGCGGCGCCGGCGGCGGACGACCTCGCCGTCTTCGTTCTCGCGTGTGTCGGTGACCTGGGTGTTCGGGTCGCCGCAGAACGGACACTTCATGGTGTGTGTCGGCCTCTTTCAACTCGCACAAAAAAACGGGGTGTGCCGTGCAAGGACGGCACACCCCGGTTATTCACGCAGGACTCGTTGTCCGCGGATTATTTCCCATACACCGGGTGCTTGGCGCACAGTTCGGCGACCTTGCCACGAACGCGGGTGAGGACCGCCTCGTCTTCGGGGGCGTCGAGCACGTCGGCGATCAGGTGCGCGATCTGCTCGGCCTCGATCTCGGTGAAGCCGCGGGTGGTCATCGCCGGCGAGCCGATGCGGATGCCGGAGGTGACGAAGGGCTTTTCCGGGTCCTTCGGGATGGCGTTCTTGTTCACGGTGATGTGCGCGGCACCCAGCGCGGCCTCGGCGGCCTTGCCGGTGATGTTCTTCGCGCGCAGGTCGACGAGGAACACGTGGCTTTCGGTGCGGCCCGAGACGATGCGCAGGCCGCGCTCCTCACCGAGCACGCGCGCCATCACGCGCGCGTTGGCGATGACCTGTTCCTGGTAGTTGCGGAACTGCGGCGTCAGCGCTTCCTTGAAGGCGACGGCCTTGCCGGCGATGACGTGCATCAGCGGGCCGCCCTGCAGGCCGGGGAAGATCGCGGAGTTGATCGCCTTCTCGTGCTCGGCCTTCATCAGGATGATGCCGCCGCGCGGGCCGCGCAGCGTCTTGTGCGTGGTCGAGGTGACGACGTCGGCGTGCGGAACCGGGTTCGGGTAGTAGCCCGCGGCGATCAGGCCGGCATAGTGGGCCATGTCGACCCAGAAGGTCGCGCCGACTTCCTTCGCGACTTTCGCGAAGCGTTCGAAGTCGATGCGCAGGGAGTAGGCGGAGGCGCCGGCGACGATGATGCGCGGCTTGTGCTCGCGGGCGAGGCGCTCCATCTGGTCGTAGTCGATCTCTTCCTTCTCGTTCAGGCCGTAGGCGACGACGTTGAACCACTTGCCCGACATGTTCAGCGGCATGCCGTGGGTGAGGTGGCCGCCTTCGGCGAGGCTCATGCCCATGATGGTGTCGCCGGGCTTGGCGAAGGCCATCAGCACGGCCTGGTTGGCCTGCGAGCCGGAGTTCGGCTGCACGTTCGCGGCATCGGCACCGAAGAGCTTCTTGAGGCGGTCGATCGCGATCTGCTCCGCGACGTCGACGTGCTCGCAGCCGCCGTAATAGCGCTTGCCCGGATAGCCTTCGGCGTACTTGTTGGTCAGCTGGGATCCCTGCGCTTCCATCACGGCGTTGGAAACGTAGTTTTCCGAGGCGATGAGTTCGATGTGGTCTTCCTGACGGCGGTTTTCGGCCTGGATGGCTGCCCACAGTTCCGGATCGACCTTGGCGAGGGTGTCTTGCGCAGAGAACATGAAACGGTCTCGAAGGGGTGATTAAAGGCGGAGTTTAGCACGCACGGGGAGTGCGGATGAAACGCCGGCCGGGGGGCGCGACGATCGCCGGCGCCCGGTGCCGCGAAGGCTCGGCGTCACGCGTTCGGCAGTTCGTCGCGGGACGCTTCGAGGTGGCGCTTGTCGGCCCAGCTGACGAGGTGCCAGCGCGTGCCGTCGTATTCGATCCAGTTGAGGGCGGCGTTCGGGATGGTGAAGTCGCGCGGGGCGTCGAGCGGCTTGCCGGCGGCGAGGCGATGGACGATGTCGAGCACGCCGCCGTGCGTGACGACCAGGACCTGCTGACCGCTGTGCGAGGCGGCAAGATCGGCCAGGACACCTTCGACGCGGCCGGCGAACTCGGCGAGGCTTTCGCCGCCCCCGGGGAAGGTGAAATGCGGGTCGCGCTGCTTGAAGCGGCGATAGTCGTCCGGAAAGCGGGCTTCGGCCTCGGCGTAGGTCAGCCCCTGGAAGGCGCCGTAGTGGCGCTCGCGCAGGCGGTCCTGGAATTCGACCGCGGCGGCGCGATTGCGCGTAATGGCGACGGCGGTCTGGCGCGCCCGCTGCAGGTCGCTGCAGTAAACGGCGGCGAAATGCACGGTGGCAAGGCTGGCGGCGGTGGCCGCGGCCTGTGCCTCGCCAGTGAGGTTGAGGGGCACGTCGAGGTGCCCCTGCAGCCGCAGCTCCGCATTCCACGCGGTTTCGCCGTGCCGCACGAGGCACAGGCGGGTGGGTCTCACTTCCATGCGCCCCCGCCGCTCTCTCCCCAGCCGCTCTCGCCTGCGGGCTGCTGGATCTGGATGGTGTCGAGGTCGACCTTGGCCTTCTCGTCGAGGCCGCCCGAGACGAGTTCGGGGAAGGCGACGACCAGGGCGACCATGATCAGCTGGATGATCACGAAGGCCACCGAGCCGCGATAGATGTCGCCGGTCTTGAACCCTTCGATGCGTTTGTTCGTGATGCGGTCGAGGTAGGCGTTGGCCGGCGCGACGCTGCGCAGGTAGAACAGCGCGAAGCCGAAGGGCGGGGTCAGGAAGGACGTCTGCAGGTTCATCGCGATGATGACGCCGAACCAGATCAGGTCGATGCCCATCTTGTCGGCGACCGGCCCGAGGAGCGGCATCAGGATGAACGCGATCTCGAAGAAGTCGATGAAGCAGCCGAGGAAGAAGATCACGGTGTTCACGAACAGCAGGAAGCCGAGCTGGCCGCCGGGCAGCCGGTCGAACAGGTGCTCGACCCACTTCTGACCATCGACAGCCGTGAACACGAAGCTGAAGATCGTCGAGCCGACGAGGATGAACAGCACGAAGATCGACAGCCGCGAGGTCGATTCGAGCGCCTGGATCAGGGTCTTGAAGTCGAGGCGCTTGCGCGATGCGGCCATGATCATCGCGCCGACCGCGCCCATCGCGCCGCCTTCGGTCGGCGTCGCGACACCGAGGAAGATCGTGCCGAGGACGAGGAAGATCAGGATCAGCGGCGGGATGAGCACGAAGGTGACGCGCTCGGCGATGCGCGACAGCAGGCCGATCCTCAGCCCCTTGTTGATGAGGGCGAGGACGAGGGCGAGGATCGTGCCGAAGGTCAGTGCTACGACGATGACTTCGTCGAGGGCTGGCGCGACCACGTCCGGCCCCTTGAACCAGTGGAGGACCGTGTCGTAGTTCTTGCCCAGGGCAATCGACGCGGCGGTGACGACTATCGTCAGCGCTCCGAGCGAGCGCAGGCCGGAGCTGCCATCCGGTTCGCGGTAGGCGAGTGCCTCGGGGGGCAGCGCCGGCACCGTCTTGGGTTTGAATATCGCCAGGCCGATGATGAACAGCGCATACAGGCCGACCAAGGCAAGCGCAGGGATCATCGCGCCTTTATACATCTCTCCAACAGGCCGCCCTAGTTGGTCGGCCATCACGATCAATACTAGGGATGGCGGGATCGCCTGTGCGAGGGTACCCGAGGCGGTGATGACGCCGGCGGCGATCGGGCGGCTGTAGCCGTAGCGCAGCATGATCGGCAATGAAATCAGGCCCATCGAGATCACCGAGGCGGCGACGACGCCGGTGGTCGCGGCGAGCAGGGCGCCGACGAAGATCACCGCGAGCGCGAGACCGCCGCGCACCGGGCCGAACACCTGGCCGATGGTTTCGAGCAGGTCTTCGGCCATGCCGCTCCGTTCAAGGATCAGTCCCATAAGGGTAAAGAACGGAATTGCCAGCAAGTTCTCATTTTGCATGATTCCCAAAACCCGCAATGGCAGGGCCTGGAACAGCGTCGACGGAATGATGTCGAGTTCGAGCCCGACGAAGCCGAAGAACAGGCCGCAGGCCGATAGCGAGAAGGCGACCGGGAAGCCGGACAGAAGGAAGAAGATGATGACCCCGAACATGATCGGGGCGATGTTGGCGGAGACGAATTCGATCATTTCTGGGACTCGCCGGCAGCGTTGTTCGGGGGGGTGTCGCCGACGGCGGCGTGGAGGTGTTCCTCGGCGTCGTTATGCGTGTCGTGGGCGAGACTGTCGGGCCCCTTGCCGGTAAGGAAGGCGATGCGCTTGAATAGTTCGGAGATCGCCTGCAGCCCGAGCAGTGCGAAGCCGGCCGGGACCATGGCATAGACGGGCCAGCGGATCAGGCCGCCGGCGTTGGACGAGACTTCGCCCGAAACGTAGGCGCCGTGCACGACCGGCCACGAGAAGCTGATCATGAAGTAGCACAGCGGCAGCAGGAAGACGATGATGCCGATGACGTCCACGATGTTGCGCACCCGCGCACTCAGCTTCCCCGCGACGACGTCGATGCGCACGTGGGCGTTCTGCAGGAAGGCATAGCCGGCGCCGAGCATGAACACGGCGGCGAACAGGTACCACTGGATTTCGAGGAAGGCGTTCGAGCCGACGTTGAAGGCCTTGCGTGCCACCGCGTTCAATGCGCTGATCACCGCTGTGGCGAAGATGAACCAGATGACGATCCTGCCGATGAGCCGGCTGAGTGCGTCGATCGTTTGTGACAACTTGAGCAGAGTTCCCATCGGATACGTGCCTGAAACGGGTGGTAACGCAGGAGCATGGCTACGGGGCCATGCCCGCCGGATCGCCGGTGCAGCCGCGCAACGGCCGGCGGCGGAAGTGCAAACAGCCCGCCGAAGCGGGCCGTCCGGTGTCGCTTACAGTTTCTGTGCGGCCATGTACTGATCGTAGCTGCCTTCGGCGATGCCTTGCCACTGGTAGGCGTCGGCGAGGAAGCGCGAGTAGTCGCCGTAGATCTTCTTCCAGCTCGGGTTCTTGCCGTTCAGCTCGGCATAGACTTCGCGCGACGCCTTGAATGCCGCGTCCATGACATCCTTGGGCAGGCGCTGGAGCTTGGCGCCTTCGGCGATGAGTTGCTTGAGCGAGGTCGGGTTGCGCGCGTCGTAGCGGGCGAGCACCTCGATGTGAGCATCGGCGGCGGCCTGGCGCACGATCGACTGGTACTCCTTCGACAGGCCGTTGTAGGCCTTCGCGTTCACGAGCAGCGAGAACTGGGTGCTGCCTTCCCACCACGCAGGGTAGTAGTAGTTCTTGGCAACCTTGTGCAGGCCCAGGCGGAGGTCGTCGTAGGGGCCGATCCATTCGGCGGCGTCGACCGTGCCCTTTTCCAGCGCCTGGTAGATTTCACCGGCGGGGATGTTCTGCGGCACGGCGCCCAGTTTCGAGATCACGCGGCCGGCGAAGCCGCCGATGCGGATCTTGAGGCCGTTGAGGTCGGCGACCGACTTGATCTCCTTGCGGTACCAGCCACCCATCTGCGCGCCGGAGTTGCCCATCATGAAGTTCACGATGTTGAACTGGGCATAGAACTCGCGCAGCAGTTTCATGCCGTTGCCTTCGTTCATCCACGCGGCCATCTGGCGCGCATTCATGCCGAAGGGGATGGCGCAGTCGAGCGCGAAGGTCTCGTCCTTGCCGAAGAAGTAGTAGGGCGCGGTGTGTGCGCACTCGATGGTGTCCTGCTGCAGCGCGTCGACGACGCCGAAGGCCGGGACGAGTTCGCCGGCGGCATGCACGCTGACGGTGAACTTGCCGCCCGTCGCTTCGGTGACGTTCTTCGCGAAGGTTTCGGCGCCGCCAAAGAGGGTTTCGAGCGATTTCGGGAAACTCGACGCCAGGCGCCAGCGGATGGCCTGTTGTGCGCCGACGATCGCAGGAGCCGTGCCCGCAGCGATGATCCCGGCGAGGCCGGCATTCTTCAGAAATTTGCGACGTTCCACGAGATGTCTCCTCTCAGTGTGTTGCTGGTTGTAATGGCGCCGAGGGTACTCCGTTCGGAATAGGCCGAAAAAGCCGCGGAAAACCCTAACAAACGGCGACGGGGGGGCGGGCACGGGTGCCCGCCCCCCCGTCTGCGGCCGGCAACTCAGAGCTTCTGTGCGGACATGTACTGGTCGTAGCTGCTCTCGGCGATCGAGGTCCACTGGTACTGCTCCTTCATGAAGCGGGAGTAGTCGTCGTAGATCTTCTTCCAGTTCGGGTTCTTGTCGTTGAGTTCGGCATAGACTTCGCGCGAGGCCTTGAACGCCGCGTCCATCACGTCCTTCGGCAGGCGGCGGAGCTTCGCGCCTTCGGCGATCAGTTGCTTGAGCGCGGGCGGGTTGCGTGCGTCGTAGCGCGCCTGGGTGATGACGTGCGACTCGGCGGCGGCGCTGCGCACGATGGCCTGGTATTCCTTCGACAGCGCGTTGTAGGCCTTGGCGCTGACGTACAGGGTGGTCTGGGCGCTGCCTTCCCACCACGCCGGGTAGTAGTAGTAGGGCGCGACACGGTAGAGGCCGAGCTTGAGGTCGTCGTGCGGGCCGACGAATTCGGTCGCGTCGAGTGCGCCCTTTTCCAGCGCCGAGTAGATTTCGCCCGCGGGAATGTTCTGCGAGATCATCCCCAGCTTGGCGAGCACGCGCCCGCCGAAGCCGCCGACACGGAACTTCAGGCCGTTGAAGTCGGCGACCGACTTGATCTCCTTGCGGAACCAGCCGCCCATCTGCGCGCCGGTGTTGCCCATCGGGAAGCTGATGATGTTGTACGGGGCGTAGAACTCGCGCAGCAGCTTCATGCCGTTGCCGTCAAACATCCAGGCGTTGAGCTGGCGTTCGTTCATGCCGAAGGGGATCGCGCAGTCGAACGCGAAGGCTTCATCCTTGCCGAAGAAGTAGTACGGGGCGGTGTTGGCGCATTCGATGGTGCCCTGCTGGATCGCGTCGACGACGCCGAACGCGGGGACGAGTTCGCCCGCCGCGTGCACGGTGACCTGAAACTTGCCGCCAGTCATGTCCGAAACGCTCTTCGCGAACACTTCGGCGGCGCCGATCAGGGTGTCGAGCGACTTCGGAAAGCTCGAGGCAAGGCGCCAGCGGATGTTTTCCTGCGCATGGACGATTGCCGGTGCGGTGCCGCTGGCGAGCACGCCGGCAAGGCCGGCCCCTTTGAGAAACTTGCGACGTTCCACGATCTCTCCTTGTTATCCGTGCTGGAACCGAGACAATGACGCTGGGATGACCCGGGATGCGACGCAGTCGCGCCGGATCGCGCGCCGAATCATAGCCCAGCACGATGGAATTGCGACAATTGCGCGGCGGGGGCTCGCGCCGGAGGCGTTCAGCGTCCGGCGACCTTCATGCGCTCGATGAGGACCGAGCCGCAGATCTTGGCGCCGCGCGGCAGCGCGTCGTTACCGATGGCGACGATGTTGCGGAACATGTCGCGCAGGTTGCCGGCAATGGTGATTTCTTCCACTGCGTGCTTGATCTTGCCCTTCTCGACCCAGAAGCCCGCGGCACCGCGGGAGTAGTCGCCGGTGACGTAATTGACGCCCTGGCCGAGGAGTTCCGTGACGACGAGGCCGCGGTCCATGTGCTTGACCAGCGCGGCGAAGTCCATGTCGCCGGGCTTGACGATGAGGTTGTGCGAGCCGCCAGCGTTGCCGGTGGTCTGCAGGCCGAGCTTGCGTGCCGAGTAGGTCGACAGGAAGTATCCCTGCAGCACGCCGTCGGTGACGACTTCGCGGTCGTGCGTGGCCACGCCGTCGCTGTCGAAGGGGCTGGAACCGAAGCCCTTGGGCAGGTGCGGCCGCTCGGAGATATTCACGAGCGGCGAGAACACGGGCTGGCCGAGGCTGTCGAGCAGGAAGGAGGACTTGCGGTACAGCGAGCCGCCGCTCACCGCATAGACGAAGTTGCCGATCAGCGACACGGCGAGCGCCGCGTCGAACAGCACGGGCACTTCGCAGGTCTTGATCTTCTTCGCGCCGAGGCGCGCGAGCGCACGTTCGGCGGCGCGCCGGCCGACCGATTCGGCCGACATCAGCTCGGCGGCGTCGCGGCGCGTGTCGTACCAGTACTCGCGCTGCATGCCGTCGCCTTCGCCCGCGATGACGGAGCATGACAGGCTGTGGCGCGAACTGGCATAGCCGCCGATGAAGCCGTTGCTGTTGGCGGAGACGAAGTGCGATTCCTGCGTCGAGACGCTGGCGCCTTCGGAATTCGTGATCTTCGGACTGGCCGCAAAGGCGGCGTCCTCGCAGCGGCGCGCGGCGGCGATGGCCTCTTCGACGCTCGGGCGCCAGGGGTGGTGGAGATCGAGGTCGGGGCAATCCTTCGCCATCAGCGCGGCATCGGCCAGTCCGGCGCAAGGGTCGGGGGCGGTGAAGCGCGCGATCGAGACCGCCGCATCGACGGTGGCCTTGAGGGCCGCCTTCGAAAAGTCGGAGGAGCTCGCATGGCCGCGTTGCTGACCGAGGTAGACGGTTACGCCGATGCCCTTGTCGCGGTTGTACTCGATCGTATCGACTTCGCCCTTGCGTACCGTCGCGGACTGGCCGAAGCCTTCCGAGACGTCGGTTTCGCAGGCCGACGCGCCGCGCTTCTTCGCGAACTTGAGGATGTCGCTGGCGATTTCCTGCAGGCGGTCGGAGGGAAAGGAGAAGCCTTGATCGGACATGGGCGGGAGACCGTTGAGCAAAGGCTATAATCTTACCCCGTTCCCACCGACTGTACTTTTCATGAGCCACGCCCACGACGACGAAATGCTGCCGGACGACGAATCGGGGTTTCCGGAGCGGCCGAGCAAGAGCCAGCGCAAACGCGACATGCATGCGCTGCAGGATCTGGGCGAGCAGCTGGTGGCGCTGTCGCTGGATCAGCTGAAGAAGGTGCCGATGTCCGAGTCGCTTGCCGACGCGGTGCGCGAGGCCAAGCGCATCACCAGCCACGAGGGGCGCCGGCGCCAGATGCAGTATCTCGGCAAGCTGATGCGCAACGTCGATCCGGCGCCGATCCAGGCGCAGCTGGATGTCTTCAACGGCATTTCGAAGGCGGAGATCGCACGTCAGCATCGCCTCGAGCGCCTGCGCGCCGATCTGCTGGACGACGAGAAGACGCTGCAGGCGATCGGCGAGCTGTGGCCGGAAGCCGACTTCCAGCAACTGCGCACGCTGCGCCGCAATGCGATCAAGGAGCGCGAGCTGAACAAGCCGCCGCGCGCGTTTCGCGAAATCTTCCGCATCCTGCGCGATCTCGACGCCGCGGCGGGCGAAGGCGGCGCAGCGGATGCCGCAGCCGACGATGGCGCCGATGAATGAGCCGAAGAATGCGGGCTATGGAGACGCAATGAGGGAGACGCAATGAGCGACGAAATCACCATCGGCCTGGTTTCGATCAGCGACCGGGCTTCCGACGGGACCTACGAGGACCAGGGCATCCCGGCGCTGAAGGATTGGCTCGCGAAGGCGCTGACTTCGCCGTGGCGCGCGGAGACGCG
Organism: Aromatoleum tolulyticum; assembly: GCF_900156155.1. Taxonomy (GTDB): domain Bacteria; phylum Pseudomonadota; class Gammaproteobacteria; order Burkholderiales; family Rhodocyclaceae; genus Aromatoleum; species Aromatoleum tolulyticum. The sequence continues at coordinate 53,273 of NZ_FTMD01000004.1, read as the reverse complement.
GCTGATCCCGGACGAACGGCCGATGATCGAGCGTACGCTGCTCGAGCTGGTCGACACCGTGGGGTGTTCGCTGATCCTGACGACCGGGGGAACCGGTCCGGCCGTGCGCGACGTGACGCCGGAGGCGACGCTGGCGGTGGGCGAGAGGGAGATGCCCGGTTTCGGCGAGGAGATGCGCCGCATCAGTCTGAACTTCGTGCCGACGGCAATCCTGTCGCGCCAGGTTGCGGTGATCCGCGGCAAGTCGCTGATCGTGAATCTGCCGGGGCAGCCGAAGTCGATCCGCGAGACGCTGGAAGGGCTGCGTGCGGCCGACGGTTCGGTCGCGCACGTCGGCATCTTCGCGGCCATTCCCTACTGCATCGACCTCATCGGCGGGCCCTACGTCGAGACCGACGAGGCCGTGATCAAGGCCTTCCGGCCGAAGAACGCGATCCGGCCGAAGCAGGGCTGAGGTGTTCGCGGACTGGGGCGCTTTCGGCTTCGATCCGCCCCCGCCGCGCCGCATTTCGCGCTTCGTTGGCGCGTGGCGGACGCCTCAGCACGAAACGCGCCGCAACGGGGGCTGCGTTTCCGGCAGATGGGAGGCTTTAACGGTTGGCTATCTGGGTGATTTTGCGACGAGCGGGATGACCTTCCCGCCCGGCATCGGGCGCGGCATGCTCGCGGCGATCTGGCGGCGGCGCTCCTGCTCGCGCCACCAGCCGCGCATGCCGAGCAGGGCGGCGAGGATCAGGCCGTAGATCATCGGTTCGAGGATGTCGGCCTTCACCAGCCACCAGTAATGCACGATCGCGAGGATGCCGATCGCGTACACCGCGCGGTGCAGCGACTGCCAGCGCCGTCCGCCGAGGCGCCGGATCGCGTAGTTGTTCGACGTGACGGCGAGCGGGATCAGCAGCACGAAGGCCGAAAAGCCCACGGTGATGAAGGGGCGCTTCATGATGTCGTGCGCGATCGATTGCAGATCGAAGAACTGGTCGAGCCAGAAATACGTCGTGAAGTGCAGGCTGGCGTAGAAGAACGCGAACAGGCCCAGCATGCGGCGCAGGCGCAGCAGCCAGTTGAGCCCGGTGAGCTTGCGCAGCGGGGTGACGGCGAGCGTGATGAGCAGGAAGCGCAGAGTCCAGTCGCCGCTGCCGCGCGTGATCGCCTCGATGGGGTTGGCGCCGAGGGCGTCGTCGAACCAGCGCTGCGTGTAGAGCGCGAACGGCACGAGGCACAGGGCGAACAGCAGGGCCTTGATCGCGGCGAGCCGGGCGGCGGACGGGGTCTTGGTCATCGTGCGGATCAGAAGGACTTGCGCAGGTCCATGCCCTGATACAGGTTCGCGACCTGTTCGGCGTAGCCGTTGAACATCAGCGTCGGGCGCTTGCGGAATTCGCCTATCCGTCGCTCGGTCGCCTGGCTCCAGCGCGGGTGGTCGACGTTCGGGTTCACGTTCGAATAGAAGCCGTACTCGCTCGGCGCGGACTTGTTCCACGCGGTGCGGGGCTCCTTGTCGACGAGGCGGATCGCGACGATGGATTTGGCGCTCTTGAAGCCGTATTTCCACGGCACGACGACGCGCACCGGCGCGCCGTTCTGGTTCGGCAGCACTTCCCCGTACAGTCCGAGCGTGAGCAGCGTCAGCGGATGCATCGCCTCGTCGATGCGCAGGCCCTCGGTGTAAGGCCAGTCGAGCACCGGGCGGCGCAGCATGATCTTCGGGTCGTAATGGGTGACGAACTCGACGTACTTTGCGCTGCCTTGCGGATCGACCTGCCTGAGCAGCGCCGACAGCGGAAAGCCGACCCACGGGATGACCATCGACCATGCCTCGACGCAGCGCAGGCGGTAGATGCGTTCCTCGAGCGGCGCGAGCTTGAGCAGGTCGTCGATGTCGAAGGTGCGAGCCTTGCCCGCAAGGCCTTCGACGCGCACCGTCCACGGGCGCACCGTCAGCTTGCCGGCGTTCGCGGCGGGGTCTTCCTTGTCGGTGCCGAATTCGTAGTAGTTGTTGTAGGTCGTGACCGCCTTGTACGGCGTCTGGGGCTCGTCGCTGCTGAACGGCGAACGTGCCAGCGGACCGAGCTTGGCTGCCGCGGCGCGCGCTTCGGATGGAAGTCCGGCCCACATCGCGGCACCGGCGGCGAGCGTCGCGCCGGCGCCGAGGAGGAAGCGCCGCCGGTCCTCGAACAGGGCTCGCGGGGTGATTTCCGACGGCAGGATGTCGCTGGGCCTGAGGATTCGCATCGCGTCACTTCATGGGATGAAAGGTTGCTCGTTCGGCATCCGCATGATGCCGAAGTTCCGGCTGGTTGGGGAATTTGCCCCGCTCGATGCGGGGCGACCGTCAGGGAGCGATCTGGTGATAGACGCTGTTCGCGAGCGGCAGCAGCGTGTCGCGGCCGAACTGGCCGGACAGCGCGTAGGCGAAGCGGCCGTCCACCCAGTAGAACACGCCCACGTCGCCCTGCTGTGCGTAGCGGAAGGCGGTCGTGCCGGCGCCGTCGTCGCGCACGCTGAGGTACAGCGTGAGGCGGCGGCCGCCGTCGTTCTCGTACATGAACTGGGCGCTGGGGCCGTCGGCAGCAGGCAGCAGGCGGCCGCCGAGCAGCGCGAAGCCCTGCTCGCGCAGGTCGGGCAGCTTCACCGGGGCGCCGAGGCGCTTCGTCAGCCAGGCGACGAGATGCTGTTCCTGGTCTGCGCCGACTTCGACGGGATGGCGGACTTCGGGCGAATACACCGCGTGGGCGACCGCGGCGCGATGCGGCAGGGATGCGAGGGTGTCGCCATCGGTGGCGGAGGACTGACCCAGGCGGTAGCCGAGGCCCGCGCCCGCAAGCGCGCCGACGGTCATCCAGGCGGCAACGGCGGCGAAGCGGAGGGGGCGCGCGGGCCGGCGCCGTTCGAGCGAGGCACGCAGGCGTGCCGGGACCGGCTCGGCGAGGAGCGGATCGTAGGCGCTGCGCAGCGCTTCGCTGTTTGCTCGCCATTCCTCGATGCGCGCGGCGCGTGCCGGATCCTCGGCCAGCCAGGCGTCGACCTCGGCGCGACGGGCGGCGTCGAGTCGCCGGTCGACCCAGGCATGCAGATCGTCTTCGCAGATCGGGCGGGGCATGGCTATTTCACAACCTTCAGGTAGTCGGGTACGGCGGATTGCCCGGCAAGCACCTGACGCAGGCGTTCGCGCGCGCGCGACAGGCGCGACATGACGGTGCCGATGGGCGTCCCGAGGATGCGGGCGGTGTCCTCGTAGCTCATGTCTTCCAGCGCGACGAGCAGCAGCACTTCACGTTGCTCGGGGGACAGCTGCTGCAGTGCGCGCTCCAGCTCGCGCAGCTCGATCCCGTCCTGTTGTTGGGGGCGTACCGCGATCTCGGGCAGGTCTTCGGGGGGACGGAAGTCCATGGCGCCCGCGGCGCGGTACTGGTTCACGAACACGTTGTGCATCATCGTCAGCAGCCAGGCGCGCAGGTTGCCCGGGCGCCACAGGCGCCCTTTCTGCAGGGCGCGTTCGAGCGTGTCCTGCACGAGGTCGTCGGCGCGTGCGGCGTCGCCCGTCAGGCCGCGCGCATAGCGGCGCAGGCGCGGGATTTCGGCGAGAAGGGCATCGTCGGAGAACATGCGGGGCAATTGTCAGGGGCAGGCGGTGTGCCACACGTTGTTGCTCCCGTCGCCGGGCTGGCGGCACGTGTTCATGATCGGGTTCCTCGATGGTGGCTGGTAATGCATGAACAGGTCTGCTGCCGGGATTATTCCGTCGCGTCTCGGTTGTCCGTCGTCATTGCCTGCCGTGTGGTCCGGAGCCACGGCGGACGCCGATCTTCGGCTAGAATCGAAAGCTTGCCAATGCCACTCTGCAGAGTTTTCGCCATGTCCGCTTCAGTCAAGATCCACATCGACGACGTCCGCATCAAGGAAATCAAGGAGCTGGTGCCGCCCGCGCACGTGCTGCGCGAGTTTCCTGCGACCCCGAAGTCTGCGGAAGTGGCGTTCGAGGCGCGGCAGGCGATCCATCGCATCCTGTTCGGCGCCGACGACCGCCTGCTGGTCGTGATCGGGCCCTGTTCGATCCATGACATCGATGCTGCGCTCGAATACGGACGCAAGCTGAAGGCCGAGGCGGCCCGCTTCAAGGACGAACTCCTCGTCGTGATGCGCGTGTATTTCGAGAAGCCGCGCACCACTGTCGGCTGGAAGGGGCTGATCAACGATCCTTTCCTCGACAACAGCTTCCGCATCAACGAAGGCGTGCGCCTTGCACGCAAGCTGCTGTGGGAAATCAACGAGATGGGCCTGCCGGCCGGGACCGAGTTCCTCGACATGATCACGCCGCAGTACATCGGCGACCTGATTTCGTGGGGCGCGATCGGCGCGCGCACGACCGAGAGCCAGGTGCATCGCGAACTCGCGTCGGGACTGTCGTGCCCGGTCGGTTTCAAGAACGGCACCGACGGCAACGTGAAGATCGCCGTCGATGCGATCAAGGCCGCGCAATCCCCGCACCATTTCCTGTCGGTGACCAAGGCCGGCCATTCGGCGATCGTATCGACGATGGGCAACGAGGACTGCCACGTAATCCTGCGCGGCGGCAAGACACCGAACTACGATGCGGCGAGTGTTGACGCGGCCTGCAAGGAACTCGCGGCGTCGGGGGTGCCGGGCAAGGTCATGATCGACTTCTCGCATGCCAACAGCCGCAAGCAGCACCGGCTGCAGATCGACGTCGCGCGCGATGTCGGTACGCAGATGGCGGCGGGCGAGGACCGCATCATCGGCGTCATGGTGGAGTCGCACCTGAAGGACGGGCGTCAGGATCTGGTGCCGGGCAAGGAGCTCGAGTACGGCAAGAGCATCACCGACGCGTGTATCGGCTGGGAGGACACCGTGACGGTTCTTGAAGTCCTCGCCGAGGCGGTGCGCCAGCGGCGCGTGAGCCACGGCGCCGATCTGGAGTAAGGCGGGCATCCGCGCCGGAATGTTCCGGCGCGGAGAAATGTTCCGGACCCTTCCGGTCCGCCCGTCCGGGCGTGGCGAAGGGTCCGTGCGTGGCGCGGCTTTCACTCCGCAACGACCCGCGGTCCGCGCGCGACGGCCGTCAGCGCGGGGACTATTTCCGCTGCTGCCTGCGCCGGATCAGGCGTTCTTGCGCTTTTGCCACAGCACGTCGCCGCTGCCGCCGGCGCGGTTGAGCACGCGGCCGAGCACGAACAACAGGTCCGAGAGGCGGTTGAGGTACTGGCGCGGACCGTCGTTGACCGCCTCTTCGAGCGCCAGTGCGACCAGCGAGCGTTCGGCGCGCCGGCACACCGTGCGTGCGTGATGCGCCAGCGCGGCGGGGCGGGTGCCGCCGGGCAGGATGAAGTCCTTGAGCGGCTCCAGCGGTTCGTTGAAGCGGTCCAGTTCCTGTTCGAGCTTCTCGACCTGCTTCGAAGTGATCATGCTCATGCCCGGAATGCACACTTCGCCGCCGAGGTCGAAGAGGTCGTGCTGCGCGTCGGTCAGCAGCGTGCGCACGTCTTCGGGCAGTTCCTCGCACAACAGCACGCCGATCGCGGCATTGAGTTCATCGACTTCGCCGAGGGCATGGATGCGCAGGCTGTTCTTGGACACGCGCTTGCCGTCGCCGAGTCCGGTGGTGCCGGCATCGCCGGTGCGGGTGTAGATCTTGGAAAGTCGGTGTCCCATGTGCTCCTTGTCCTCTGTAAGTGCGGGTCGGCCGATTATAGGGGAAGCGTCGCAGCGCATCTGCCCCGTTCAGTCGGCATTCATTCGCGAACCGTATCCTTGCCTCTGTACGAACCCACACGAGGACGGGATCATGAAGTTCAGCGAAACGGAGTTCTTCGGCCAGTTGCTCAGTGTCGTCGCCGGCAGCGTGCTGCTGGTGATGACATGTGCCTTCATCTCGATTCCCGCCACGCTTGCGCGAGCGCCGGGCGCGGTGGCAGCGATCCCGGTAGCGGTGCATCTGACCTGAGAAGCGGGTGAGACCGCCCGGCGGCGGCGTGACGGCAGTTGGAGTTAGAATTCATCTTTTTACGAATTCCGCTGTGTCGACGCAGCCGAGGCGAACCTCATCCATGAAAAGCGCTGAAATCCGCGAGAAGTTCCTCAAGTTCTTCGAATCCAAAGGCCACCAGATCGTTGCCTCCAGTTCGCTGGTGCCGCACGAGGATCCCACCCTGCTGTTCACCAACGCGGGGATGAACCAGTTCAAGGACGTGTTCCTCGGCTTCGACAAGCGTCCGTACTCGCGCGCGACGACCTCGCAGAAATGCGTGCGCGCCGGCGGCAAGCACAACGACCTCGAGAACGTCGGCTACACGGCACGGCACCACACCTTCTTCGAGATGCTGGGCAACTTCAGCTTCGGCGACTACTTCAAGCGCGACGCGATCGCCTACGCGTGGGAGCTGCTCACCGGCGAATTCAAGCTGCCGAAGGACAAGCTGTGGGTCACGGTGTACGCGGAGGACGACGAGGCCTACGACATCTGGACCAAGGAAGTGGGTGTGCCCGCCGAGCGTGTGATCCGCATCGGCGACAACAAGGGTGCGCGCTACGCGTCGGACAACTTCTGGATGATGGGCGACACCGGCCCCTGCGGGCCGTGCACCGAGATCTTCTTCGACCACGGCCCCGAGATCTGGGGCGGCCCTCCGGGCTCGCCCGAGGAGGACGGCGACCGCTACATCGAGATCTGGAACAACGTGTTCATGCAGTTCAACCGCGACGAGGCGGGCGTGATGCATCCGCTGCCCAAGCCCAGCGTGGACACCGGCATGGGCCTCGAGCGCATCTCGGCGGTGCTGCAGCACGTGCATAGCAACTACGAGATCGACCTGTTCCAGAACCTGATCAAGGCGGCGGCGCGCGAGACCAAGGTCGCGGACCTCGACAGCCCGAGCCTGAAGGTGCTGGCCGACCACATCCGCGCCTGTTCCTTCCTGATCGCCGACGGCGTGATCCCCGGCAACGAGGGGCGCGGCTACGTGCTGCGCCGGATCATCCGCCGCGCGATCCGCCACGGCTACAAGCTGGGCGCGCGGGTGGCATTCTTCCACCGCCTGGTGGCGGATCTGGTGGTCGAGATGGGCGAGGCCTATCCCGATCTGAAGGCCGCCCAGGCGCGCGTGTCCGAGGTGCTGAAGCAGGAAGAGGACCGCTTCTTCGCGACGATCGAGAACGGCATGACCATCCTCGAGGCCGAGCTGGCGGCGATGGCGGCGGCCGGCGTCAAGGTGTTCAACGGCGAGACGGCGTTCAAGCTGCACGACACCTACGGCTTCCCGCTGGACCTGACCGCGGACGTGTGCCGCGAGCGCGACGTGACCGTCGATGCGGTGGCCTTCGACGCGGCGATGACGCGCCAGAAGGAGCAGGCGCGCGCGGCGGGCAAGTTCAAGATGGCGGCGAACCTCGACTACGACGGTCCGGCGACGACCTTCCACGGCTACGAGCGGCTGGAGGAGCGCGGCAACGTGCTGGCGCTGTACAAGGACGGCGCGCCGGTCAACGAGCTGGTCGAGGGCGAAATCGGCGTCATGGTGCTGGACAACACGCCGTTCTATGCCGAGTCGGGCGGCCAGGTCGGCGACCGCGGCGAGCTGCGCGGCGCGGCGGGCATCTTTGCGGTCGAGGACACGCAGAAGATCCAGGCCACGGTGTTCGGCCATCACGGCGTGGTGAAGACGGGCCGGCTGTCGGTTGGCCAGGGCGTGACGGCGAAGGTCGATGCGGCGGCGCGTGCGCGCACGCAGCGCAATCACTCGGTCACGCACCTGATGCACAAGGCGCTGCGCGAGGTGCTGGGCGCGCACGTGCAGCAGAAGGGTTCGCAGGTCGATCCGGACAAGACGCGTTTCGACTTCGCGCACACCGCGCCGATGACGGCGGAGGAGATCCGCGAGGTGGAGGAGATCGTCAATGCCGAGATCCTCGCCAATGCGGCGACCGATGCGCGCGTGATGCCGATCGAGGAGGCGCAGAAGACCGGCGCGATGATGCTCTTCGGCGAGAAGTACGGCGACGAGGTGCGGGTGATGACGATCGGTTCGACGCGGGAGCTGTGCGGCGGTACGCACGTCGCGCGGACCGGTGATATCGGCTTGTTCAAGATCCTGTCGGAAGGCGGCGTCGCGGCAGGCGTGCGCCGGATCGAGGCGGTGACGGGCGAGCTGGCGCTGCACTATGTGCAGGAGCAGGAGCGGCGCGTGCAGGGCGTGGCGGCGTTGCTGAAGGCGCAGCCCGACGAGGTCGCCGAGCGCGTGGCGGCGGTGCTGGACAACGTGCGGGCGCTGGAGAAGGAGCTGGCGCGGCTGAAGTCGAAGCTGGCGGCGAGTCAGGGCGACGATCTGGTGGCGCAGGCGACCGACGTGAAAGGCGTCAAGGTGCTGGCGGCGATGCTGGATGGTGCCGACGTGCCGACCCTGCGCGAGACGATGGACAAGCTGAAGGACAAGCTGAAGTCGGCGGCGATCGTGCTGGCGTCGGCGGCCGACGGCAAGGTGAGCCTGATTGCGGGCGTGACGGCGGACCAGACGGGCAGGGTGAAGGCCGGCGAACTGGTGAACTTCGTCGCACAACAGGTCGGCGGCAAGGGCGGCGGACGGCCGGACATGGCGCAGGCGGGCGGCACCGAGCCGTCGAAGCTGCCGGCAGCGCTGGCGGGCGTCGCGGACTGGGTGGCGGGTAAGCTGTAAGCCTTCGCCTCTTCGCGATGTCTCTCGGGAGCCCCGTCGGTCTTTGGCCGGCGGGGCTCTTCTACTTCCGGGGCGCGGTTTGTTGGCGTGCGGGACTCCGTGGTCGGCGGCGTCGCCTTCCCCCTCCGGGCAGACGTTCGCGGCCTTCGGCTTCCCGCCGACCAGACCGTTGCGGGGGCGTCGGCGCAAACTCGGGCGCTGCGCGCCCTCAGACATGCGCCGCCGTCCTTCCCCCGCAACGGCCCGGCCGGCGGCGCTCGCGACAGCCCTGCGGGGGAAGGCGACGACGCCTGGCATGGTGCCGGAGATGGGTGTGTGGGGTTTGTTCCGTGTGAAAGGAAAAGGCCCCGATCGCCGGTGGTTGCCGGTGATCGGGGCCTGGTGTTTGTTGTTATTGTTGTTATCGGATGTTCTTAGAACGGCAGCTTGAGGCCGGGCCAGACTTGGTCGATCGCGCTGCGGAAGGCGTTCTGGATGCGTGCGATCGCGGTCTCGTTGTCGGCTTCGAATCGTAGCACGACCACCGGCGTCGTGTTCGACGGACGTGCGAGTCCGAAGCCGTCGGCGTATTCGACACGTACGCCGTCGAGGGTGATGATTTCGGTGGCACCGTCGAAGCGGGCGGCTTCCTTGAGGCGGCGCACGAGTTCGAAGGGTTCGCCTTCGGCCATCTTGATGTTGAGTTCCGGCGTGCTGACCGCCTCCGGCAGGCCCTTCAGCACGGCGCTGGGGTTGGCGTGGCGCGACAGGATCTCGAGCAGGCGGGCGCCGGCGTAGAGGCCGTCGTCGAAGCCGAACCAGCGTTCCTTGAAGAACACATGGCCGCTCATCTCGCCGGCGAGCGGGGCGCCGGTTTCCTTGAGCTTGGCCTTCACGAGGGCGTGGCCGGTCTGCCACATCGTCGGCTTGCCGCCGTGCTGGCGCACCCAGCCGGCGAGGTTGCGGGTGCATTTGACGTCGTAGATGATCTCGCCGCCCGGCACCCGCGACAGCACGTCGGCCGCGAACAGCATCAGCTGGCGGTCGGGGTAGATGATCTCGCCGTCCTTGGTGACGACGCCGAGGCGGTCGCCGTCGCCGTCGAAGGCGAGGCCCAGTTCGGCATCGGTATCCTTCAGGGCGCGGATCACGTCCTGCAGGTTCTCGGGCTTGGACGGGTCGGGGTGGTGGTTCGGGAAGGTGCCGTCGACCTCGCAGAAGAGTTCGACGGTTTCGCAGCCGAGGCGGCGGAAGAGTTCGGGGGCGACGGCGCCGGCGACGCCGTTGCCGCAGTCGATGACGATCTTCATCGGGCGGGCGAGCTTGACGTCGGAGACGATGCGTTCGAGGTAGGCGTCGACGACGTTCTCCTGGCGCAGCCGGCCAGCGCCGTGGGCGAGGTCGTTGTCGGCGATGCGGCGGCGCAGGTCCTGGATCAGGGGGCCGTACAGCGTCTGGCCGCCGAGCACCATCTTCAGGCCGTTGTAGTCGGGCGGGTTGTGGCTGCCGGTGACGCTGACGCAGGAGTCGGTGCCGAGCTGGTAGGCGGCGAAGTAGGTGAGCGGGGTGGGCACGCAGCCGATGTCGACGACGTCGACGCCGGCGGCGCGGATGCCGTCGGACAGCGCGCCGGCGAGCTCGGGGCCGGAGAGGCGTCCGTCGCGGCCGACGGCGATCGCGCGCTGGCCGCGCGCCACGGCTTCCGAGCCGAGGGCGTGGCCGATGGCACGCACGGCGTCCGCGGTGAGGGTGCGGTCGACGATGCCGCGGATGTCGTAGGCCTTGAAGATTTCAGCTGCCGGGACGGCGTAGGAGGTCGATGTCATGGTCGGCGTGTTCTTGTGCAGAGTTCGGGGGCGGGGCCGGGCCCGACGCTCGGGCGCGTCGGGTCCGCCGAGGTGCGCAGGATAGCGCAGTTGCGTGATGCAGATGTGTCGGAACGGCGGAAAAAGCATAAGGGCATGTTGCGGCGCCGCATCGACGGAATCAGTGCACGATGCGCGGGCCGTCCTGCATGCCGGCGTGGTGGATTTCGGGGGCCGGCGAGGCGTGGTGCATGATCATCTTCCATCCGTGCGGCCCGCTGGCGTAGATGTTGGTCGCGATCATCGGCGGGGGCATGCGGTCGTCGCCCGGGAGGGCAACGTGTTCGATGACGTTGTGCGTCGCGAGCAGCGAGTTGCCTGCGGTGACTCGCTGGGAAACGCTGACCGTGAGGCGGGTGCCGCCGGAGAATAGCTGGCGCCAGGATTCGTGTACGGCGCGCAGGCCGACGAGGCGGGCGCCGTCCGGGTGGATGCACACGACCTCGTCGTCTTCGGACCACACCTGCATCATCGCGTCCAGGTCGGAGCGCGCGAGCGCATCGTAAAAGGCCGTCTCGGCCTCCAGGGCGGTGGTGTAGACGGGTTTGTTCACTTGTTGCTCGGACGATGGGCTGGATCGGAAAAGCAATGGGGGCATTGCTGCCCCCATTGTCGGTTCATGCGTCCCTCTGGATCAGTGGTGACCCTTCGGGTGTTCGCCGGTGAACACGTACTTGGCGCTGCAGTACGGGCAGACGGCTTCACCTTCGGCCAGCACGTCGAGGAAGACGCGCGGGTGGCGCGCCCACAACGGCGCGTCGGGGCGCGGGCAGTACAGCGGCAGGTCGTGCGCGGTGACGGCGATCGTTTGGTTCTTGTCCTGGTTTTCGGCCATGGCGAATGCGTCCTCAGATGAAAGAGAGCCAGCGCTCGTATTCGGGGGCGCGGCCATTGACGATGTCGAAGAAGCGCGCCTGGATCTTTTCCGTGATCGGGCCGCGCTTGCCGGCGCCGATCGTGCGGTTGTCGAGTTCGCGGATCGGCGTGACTTCGGCCGCGGTGCCGGTGAAGAAGGCTTCGTCGGCGATGTAGATGTCGTCGCGCGTCATGCGGCGCGATTCGAAGCGCAGGCCCAGCTCGCGCACCACGTTGATCACCGAGTCGCGCGTGATGCCGGTCAGCGCGGAGGCGATTTCGGGTTCATAGACCACGCCGTCCTTGATGACGAAGAGGTTTTCGCCCGCGCCTTCGGCGACGAAGCCCTGGGTGTCGAGCAGCAGCGCTTCGTCATAGCCGTCCTGCGTGACCTCGAGGTTCGCGAGGATGGAGTTGGCGTAGGTGCTGGCGAGCTTGGCGCGCGCCATGGTGACGTTGACGTGCTGGCGCGCGAAGGACGAGGTCCTCACGCGGATGCCCTTCTCGAGGCCTTCCTCGCCGAGGTAGGCGCCCCACGGCCACGCGGCGATGGCGACGTGCACGCGCGCGCCGCGTGTCGAGATGCCCATCTTTTCCGAGCCGTAGAAGGCGATCGGGCGCAGGTAGCAGGATTCGAGCTTGTTCGCGCGCACGACTTCCAGCTGGGCTTCCATGAGTTCTTCCTTGGAGAAAGGAATGTCCATCATGTAGATCTTGCCGGAGTTGATCAGGCGCTGGGTGTGCTCGGGGAGGCGGAAAATCGCAGTGCCCTTGGCGGTCTTGTACGCGCGCACGCCCTCGAATACGGACAGGCCGTAGTGCAGGGAGTGGGTCAGGACGTGCGTCGTCGCCTCGCGCCACGGCACGAGTTTTCCGTCCTGCCAGATGAAACCGTCGCGGTCAGCCATGGACATGGTGGGATTCTCCAGCGGAATTGTATTCAGGGGGGATCCGCCCCGGAGGGCGGAACGAATTCGCGATTTTAGCGCAATCCCGGCGGGAATGCCGGGATGCGGGCCGGTCGCGGCTTATTGCGGATGCCAGCCGATGATGAGCACCATCGCGATGAAGCCGGCGACATAGGCGACCGGCACGTGCCAGCCCTTGCGCAGCCACAGGACGGCCGAACGGGCTTCCGGATACATGTTCGACAGGGCGACGCCGGCCGAGGAGCCGAACCACAGCATCGAGCCGCCGAAGCCGACGGCATAGGCGAGGAAGCCCCAGTCGTAGCCGCCCTGGCGGATCGCCAGCGCGGTGAGCGGAATGTTGTCGAACACCGAGGAGACGAAGCCCAGTGCGAAAGCGCTCATCAGCGAGGCGGGCGGCAGCTCGCTGACCGGCATCATCGATGCGCAGCCCACCAGCGCGAGCAGGAAGATCGAGCCCTTGGCGGTTTCCGGCATGATCTCCCAGTCGTGGCGGCGCAGCTTCGCGGTGAGCAGGATCGCGACCCATACGGCGACGCCGATGAAGGGGAAGCTGCTGGCGATGCTGGGGGCGGTGATGTTGATCGTGACGTTGGTGCCGATCGCGAGGCCCAGCATGAGCATGACGATGAAGATGCGGCCCCAGTCGATGCGGGTATGTTCGTGCGCGTGCTTGTTGATCGGTGACCAGGCGTGCTGCTGTTTCGCGGCGATGGTGCCGAAGATGCACAGCGCGACCGCGGCCCCGAGCGCGGCTTCGAGGACGGCGAGCGGCGAGATGCCGGCGATCCACATCATCGTCGTCGTCGTGTCGCCGACGACCGAGCCGGCGCCACCGGCGTTGGAGGCCGCAACGATGGCCGCGAGGTAGCCGATATGCACCCTGGCGCGGAACAGCTGGTGCGCCATCGCGCCGCCGATGAGCGCCGCGGCGATGTTGTCGAGGATCGCCGAGATGAAGAAGATCATCACCAGCAGGGCGAACGGACCCTTCCAGTCGTGCGGCAGGAACTTGGGCAGGATCACCGGCACGTGGCTCTTCTCGAAGTGTCGCGCGAGGATCGCGAAGCCCATCAGCAGGCAGAACAGGTTGGCGAAGGTGACCCATTCGTGGCCGAGGTGGCCGAGCCATCCGGCGACGCCGGCGCCGGCTGCGAAGCCGGTGAACACGATCTTGTACAGGCTGATGACGGCGAAGCCGGTCAGCGCGACGTACAGGGTGTAGTGGTGGAACAGCGCCACGCCGAGCAGCGTGAGCGCGAACAGGATGAAATCGACGGGAATGCCAGCGAGTGAGGGTGTCATGATCGTTGTGAGTTGGTCTTGTTCGGACGAGCTGTCTCCTTCGCACGATCTTTTTCTTGGTTTGACGTGGAGAGCCTTGGATGATAATGCCTCTCAGCCTCTTGTGCGCGTCGCGCAGGATGCTTCCGCTTGCACTTTCGCGCGTTGCGGCGCGCGTGGCGCGTTAAGATCGCGCTTTTGCCTGCGATGGCTGCAATGGAACGAGTGTGGAAGCCGAATGTCACCGTGGCATCGGTGATCGAACGCGACGGGCGTTTCCTGGTGGTCGAGGAAGAAACGGCCGACGGGCTGCGCTTCAATCAGCCGGCCGGCCACCTCGAGGCGGGCGAGTCGCTGCTGGAGGCGGCGGCGCGCGAGACGCTGGAGGAAACGGCACACCGCTTCGTGCCCGAGTATGTGGTCGGGATCTATCAGTGGCCCGTGCCGCGGGGTGAAATCACCTATCTGCGCTTCACCTTCGGCGGCACGGTCGGTGCGCAGGAGGCGGGGCGCGAACTCGATGCCGGCATCGTGCGGGCGTTGTGGCTGACGCGCGACGAACTGCTGGACTGCCGCGCGCGGCATCGCAATCCGCTGGTGCTGCAGTGCGTCGATGACTGGATCGCGGGACGCCGCTACGCGCTCGACCTGATCCGGCATTATCCGGGCTGAGTGCCGACGCGATGCGTGCCGCGCTGCTCACCTGCGTATCTACCTGGCTGTTCGCCTGGCAGCCGTTGGCGCACGGGGCGCCCGCGGTCGAGGTGTGCTTCAACTACGGTTGCGCGAGCCGGGTCGAGGTGGTGCTGGCCGAGGACGGGCTTGCCGATGTCGCGGACGTGTTGGCGCAGGCTACGGATGCGGATTCGGAACGCGCCGCGATTGCCCGGGCGGTGGGCATGATGCAGCGGCTGTCCGCCGGGCAGGCCCCGATCGCGGCGGACCGTGGCGGCAATTACCGCGACGACGATGTCGAGGGGCGCATGGACTGCATCGATCATTCGACCACGACGACGCGTTTTCTCGAGCTGATGGCCGCGCGCGGCTGGCTGCGCTTTCATCGCGTGCTGGCGGTCGAGCGGCGGGCGCCTTATCTGGTGCTGCAGCACTTTTCCGCGGTGATCGAGGAGGCGGCCGCTCCGGGGCCGCAGGCGGCCGCGCCGGTCGCGTCCGCGCCGCTGCCCGACTACATCGCGCCCATGCTGGCGCTGTGCGACTGCGGCGACGTGCTGGCCGACATCGGGCCGGCCGTCATGCTGCGTCCGGCGCTGGAAGGGGCGCCGGTGCCGGGGCACAATCCCGGCGCACGCTTTGCGGTCGACAGCTGGTTCGTGGATCATGGCGAGCCTGCGGTGGTGCTGCCGCTGGCGGAATGGCTGAATGGAGAAGGACCGAATGTCCAGTAAGAAGGACCCGAACGGGATGAAGGTGGTCGTCGGCATGTCCGGCGGCGTGGATTCTTCGGTGACCGCGCTGCTGCTGAAACAGCAGGGCTATCAGGTGACCGGCCTGTTCATGAAGAACTGGGAAGACGATGACGACGACGAGTACTGCTCGACGCGTCAGGATCTTGTCGACGTTGCGTCGGTGTGCGACGTGATCGGCATCGACCTCGAGGTCGTGAATTTCTCGGCCGAATACAAGGACCGCGTGTTCGCCGACTTCCTGCGCGAATACGAGGCCGGGCGCACGCCGAACCCGGACATCCTGTGCAACTCGGAGATCAAGTTCCGCTGCTTCCTCGATCACGCGATGCAGCTCGGGGCGGACAAGATCGCGACCGGGCACTATGCGGGCGTGCGCGAGTGGGTCAATGACGGGCGTACGGAATACCAGTTGCTGAAGGCCGAGGACGGCACCAAGGACCAGAGCTACTTCCTCTACCGCCTGACGCAGGCGCAGCTCGCGAAGACGCTGTTCCCGCTGGGCAGCCTGTACAAGCGCGAGGTGCGCCGGATCGCGGCCGATGCCGGCCTGCATGTCGCCGAGAAGAAGGATTCGACGGGCATCTGCTTCATCGGCGAGCGGCCGTTCCGCGAGTTCCTGATGCGTTATCTGCCGACGAAGCCGGGCGAGATCCGCAACCTCGACGACGGGCGCGTGCTCGGCGAGCACCAGGGGCTGATGTACCACACCATCGGCCAGCGGAAGGGCCTGCACATCGGCGGCATCAAGGGCAAGCAGGACGAGGCGGGCGAGCACGACGCGTGGTATGTCGCCGCGAAGGACGTGAAGGCGAACGTGCTCTACGTCGTGCAGGGACACGAGCATCCGGCGCTGCTGAAGAGCAGCCTGACGGCGACGGAGCTCAACTGGATTTCGGGGCGCGACCCGCACACCCACTGGGTGTATACGGCCAAACCGCGCTACCGCACCCCGGACATGCCGTGCGAGATTGACGCACTGAGTGACGCGCTGGGCGACGCCCGTGCCGAGATCGTGTTCGCCCAGCCGCAGTGGGCGCTGACGCCGGGGCAGAGCGTGGTGGTGTATGAATCGAAGGTGTGTCTGGGTGGCGGCGTGATCGTCTGAACCGGAGCCCGTGGCGGTCAGTGGACTTCCGGACGGCGACGATCGCCGTCCGGGCGTCGCCGTTTACGCGTTGCCCTTGTCCTCGAGGCCCTTCTTCAGGAGCTTGGCAATGAGGGGGTTGACGCTGGATTCAGCGTTGGCCCCGCCCGAAGCCTTCGCAAAGCGGTCGGGGGTGTCGGTGTTCTTCATGCGGCCGCGGATTTTGAGGCCGTTGAGTTTCTCGAGGTCGGTCTTTTTCATTGCGTGTCGATCCTTGCCGGCGTACGGGGCAATGTGGAGGGCGGTCGTGCCGGACGCGATCAGGGGGCGACCGGCGAGGGGTGCAGGCGCAGACAGAGGCCGCTGCGCCAGTATTCGCAGCGTTCGACGTATTCGCGCGTGCTCTTGGGCATGGGCACCCGGGCGCGGGTGATGTAGCTCACGAGGTCGCGTCCCTGCACGATCAGGTTCATGCCGTCGACGGCGAGCTGCAGGTCTTCCGGCGCGGTGGCGCCGGCCAGCCGCGGCGTGACGCTGGCAAGCCGTTCCGCCGCGACGGCGAAATCGGCCCAGACGTCGAAGATCGCGGGGTCGGTGCGCAAAGTCTCGCACTTGACCTTGGCGGCTTCGGTGAAGCGCAGGGTCGGGTCCTCGATGCCTTCGAAGAAGCGCGAGCCGGCGAAGGTCTCGACCATCACGCCGCCGATGCGGTCGATGTCGCGCAGGGTCTGCGAGATCTTGATGTAGCGGCTGTCGTAGAAGGCTTCGATGGGGATCGAGAACGCGCGGAAGGGCTCGCCCCACAGTTCGTCGATGCCTTCCTCGCCGCTGCGGTGGCGCACGAGCTTGCCGAGGTTGAGCGCTTCCTGCAGGCAGAAGCCGCATTCGCGCATCAGCGCGTTGTCGGTCTGGATCTCGATGCCGAGTTCCTGCATCTCCATCAGCTTGGTGAAGATGTCGGTGGCGCGGTTGAACAGCGCGCCCGCGAGCATCGCGCCCTTCACGCGCTTGCGGTCCGGGTCCTGCTCGGCGTTGTAGGATGCGCGCGTCTCGGCGAGGCGTCTGCCGGGGATGTTGATGCCGTGTTCGACATGGTTGAACAGGCGTCGCGTGAGCCCCTCGATCAGCTGCCGTTTCATGCGCAGCGAGTCGGCCGGCGGTTCGTAGGCCTTGATCCAGTAGCCGTCGTAGAACACGCGTTCCACGCCGTCGATGACGCGCTTGGTGCCGTTGGCGGTGACGGTAGTATTCATCTATGGAATGCCCGGACGAGTTGAGCGGAAGGCGCGGGCGGGCGAACGGCGCCCTTGTCGCAGGGCGAATCTTACGGCAAGCGCCGCGTCAGCGATGTCGATTCGCGGACAAATTTTCTGCACTGCGCAAAGGATGGCCGCGGCGGCGGCATCCTGGCCCTGATGCGGCCGGCCTCAGGCGAGGTCGGGGGGGACGACCGCGCGCAGCACGGTCTGGGTTTCGCCTTCGCGCACGCGGTTGCTGAACCACCACAATGCGCCTTTCTTGATCGTCCAGTCGGCTTCCACGCCCGAGAGCAGCAGGGCGGCCATGCGGCCGAGCGCCGGCTGATGGCCGACGACCAGACAGGGGCCGGCGGAGTCCGGCCAGCCGGTGGCGGCGAGCAGGTCGGCGACGCTGCCTTCGGGGCCCAGGGAGGGGACGATCTCGAAGCGGTCGGTGAAGGCGCCTGCGGTCTGGCGGGTGCGCACGGTCGGGCTGACGAGCACGCGCAGGCGCTTGGGGCGGCGCTCTTCCAGCCAGGCGGCCATGCGCTGCGCCTGGCGCAGGCCGCGTTCGGTGAGTTCGCGCGTGTGGTCGGGACTGCCGTCGACCGCTTCGGCATGGCGCCACAGCAACAGGTCCATGGTGTCCTCCGTGTCCAAAGGTGCGACAGCCTATGGGGCGAGTGTTGCCGCGCGATGACGGCTTAGCCGCGTGCCGCCGCCCAAGGGGCGTCTTCGCCGAGCAGGCGCGCGACGTCGCGCAGCGCGCGGCGGCCGAGGCGGGCGTAGGCGGGGCCGTGCCAGCCGCACACGAAGGCGGCCGCGGCGCGCAGTTCGGGGTCGTCGCCGGCGTAGTGCGCGAGGCGGATGCGCGCGACATCGACGTCGTGCACGAACCCGAGCGCGTTCTGGGCGCGGACGATGGTCGCGACGTAGCGGCGGGTGGGCTTGGCCGGCAACAGCGGGGCGAAGAACTCGAGCGCGTAGCGCAGGCGCTTGAGGGCGATGCGCAGTGCGTGCAGGTGGGTGCGGCTGCGGTCGGCCGCCGCGGCATGGCGGCGCCGGACCTTCTTGCGCAGGCGCTCGAGCTGGCGCACCGTGAAGTCGGCGAGGGCGTGGTCGGCACGGGCGCCGTCGTCCGGCAGGGCGTGGAGCGCCGCGGTCAGGCCGATCATGAGCCGGCCCTGGGCGGCGGGGTCGAGCGTATGCAGCGATTCGCCGCGCGCGCGCTCGCGTTCGGCGCCGATGCGTTCGGCGAGGGCGATCACCGAGTCGGCTTCGCTGCCGCTGTGCCCGGCTTCGTCGGTCGCGACCGGCGTGAGGATCTCTTCGTACAGGACGTCGAGATCGCGCGCCTCGGCGAAGTTGCGTGCGTTTTCGCCGAGGCGCGCGCGCCAGTGCTCGACGAATTCGGGCGGCAGGATCGGTGCGAAGAGGCTCAGCAGGGTACGCAGGCGCCGCAAGGCGACGCGCAGCTGGTGGATGAATTCGGGCGCGCCGTCCTCGGTCGCGCCGACGGCGTTGGCCTGCCACTGGCGCAGGCAGGAGTAGGCGAGGGTGCGGAAGGCCGCGAGCGGTGAATCGCCGCTGTCGATGGCCGACGCTTCGGCGCGTGCGGGTTCGAGTCGTGTGCCGAGGTGGAGCGCGTAGCCGCGTTCGGCCTTGCTGATGTCACTGGGCATCAGCGGGTTGTCGGCGGCAAGGCGACAGGCGAGCAGCAGCAGGTCGAGCGGCTCGCCGGCGACGAGTTCGAGCTCGAGTTCGCTGATCGGCGCGCGCCGGTCGCCGGCGACGACTTCCCCGGTGTCTATCATCATCAGGATGCGCACCTTGTCGTCGGGCGCATACAGGCGCGTTTCGCGCCGGAAGCGGGTCGCGAAGACGGGGGCGAGGCTGGATGCGTGGCGGGTGAGGAGTTTGCGCACCTTGGGGGCATCGACTGCGCTGAAGTCGAAGCTGCCGGAAAAGGGCTGTTCCCATTCGGGCCGGCTCGTGAGGCCGGCCGTGGATTCGGCCGCGCACTTCACGGTCTGCAGTTCGACGCGACCCTGCCTGCGGGTGCGCAGGGCGATCTTGCGCTCCTTGAGCCGCAGGTCCGGCGTGTCGAAGTAGGTGTTGTCGAGCGTCTTCGCGCTGCCCTGGCGGGCGGCGCCGGCCACCAGCGGATGGCGCCGCAGCGCGGCCAGGGCCTTGGGGGGCAGCGCGAGTTTGAGTTCGATTTCCTGGCTCATGAGGCTCGTCTACCCGATGGAAGGAGCCTGATTCTAGTCGCGGACAACCTTCGCGTCATGCGTGGAATTTGAACTGAAATATTACAGTCGGCGTTTCCGCGCCCGTGCGGCGCAGCGTGCTTCAGTCCTCGCCGAACACCAGCTGCCACAGGCGGCGCACCGAGTCGCGCGCGAACGCGACTTCCAGCGGTTGGACGCGGGAGGGCAGGTCGTTGAGGCGCTGGCGGTGCTGCAGGTGGCGGAACATGCGGTAGCTGTCGCCGCAGCGGCCCGCGAGGCCGGCCGGGATCAGGTTGAGATCGCCGGCGATGCGCAGCAGGGCGATGTTGCCGAGGTTGCCGGTGAGTTCCGGATACTGGTGGGCATGGCCGAGCACGAGGTACTGGACGAGGAATTCGACGTCGATGAGGCCGCCGAGATCGTGCTTGAGGTCGAAGAGCTCGCTCTTGCCCGCGTGCGCATCGCGCATCTTGTGGCGCATCTCGAGCACGTCGGCGTGCAGCTTGTCGAGGTCGCGCGGCTGGCGCAGGACCTCGCAGCGGATGCGCTCGAAGGCTTCGCCGAGCTCCGGGTCGCCGGCGGCGAAACGCGCGCGCGTGAGCGCCTGGTGCTCCCACACCCAGGCGGACTCGAGCTGGTACTTGCGGAAGGAGTCGAGCGAGCACACGAGCATGCCGGACTCGCCGTTGGGGCGCAGGCGCAGGTCGGTCTCGAACATGATGCCCGCGGCCGTCTGGCTCGACAGCCAGGTGTTCAGGCGCTGGCCGAGGCGGGTGTAGACCTCGGGCGCTTCCGGGGCGTCGTCGTCGTGCAGGTACACGAGGTCGAGGTCGCTCGCGTAACCGAGCTCCTTGCCGCCGAGCTTGCCGTAGGCGATCACGGCGAACTTGGGTACGTCGCGGTGGCGGATCTTGATCTTGCGCCAGATCGTCGGGATGCTCAGGTCCAGCATCATGTCGGCGAGCGCCGAGAGGTGGTCGGCGAGCTTTTCGACCGTGAGCATGCCGGCGATGTCCTGCATCAGCAGCCGGAACACGAGCGCGTGGTGCTGTTCGCGCATCATGTCCATCTGCCGCTCCATGTCGGGTTCGACGGCGTCCACGGCTTCGGCGATCTGCTGGCGCAGCGTTGCCCACTCGGGGGCCGTCTGCAGCACGCGCGCGTCGAGCAGTTCGTCGAGCAGGATGGGGTGGCGGATGAGGAACTGCGCGGCCCAGCGCGACGCGTTCATGAGGTCGGCGACGCGGCGCAGCGCCTGCGGGTATTGCTGCAGCAGCGCGAGATAGGCGCCGCGGCGGCTGATCGATTCGAGGAGGTCGAGGCAGCGCCCGAGCGTCTCGTCGGCGCCCGAGGTGCCGGCGGCGGCTTCCACGACGCGCGGGATCAGCGCATCGAGGCGGCTGCGAATGTGGTTGGGCAGCTGTTGGTAGCGGTTGCCGGTGCGGATCGCCGCGAGGCGGCGCGCGGCGGCGGGCGGGTCGCGGTAGCCCAGCTTGGCGAGCGTGGCTTCGGCCTGGCCGGAGTCGCCGGCCGAGGCCCACATGCCGTCGAGGGTGTGGCCTTCCTCCGCGGGGTCGCCGAAGACGTGCTCGAAGTGCCGGCTCACCATCGCACGGTAGCGGTCGAGGACGTCGAGCAGGGCGGCGAAGTCGGGGAAGCCCATCGCGCGCGCGATGCGCGCGCGGTCCTCGTCGTTGCCGGGCAGGTCGTGCGTCTGCGCGTCGTCGAGGTACTGCAGGCGGTGTTCGAGGCGGCGCAGGAATTCGTAGGCCTCGCCGAGTTCGGCAACCGCCTCCGCGGCGAGGAAGCCGCGTTCGGCCAGGCGCGCGAGCACCTTGAGTGTCGGGCGGATCTGCAGCTGGGTCTCGCGCCCGCCGCGGATGATCTGGAAGACCTGGGCGATGAACTCGATCTCGCGGATGCCGCCGGGCCCCAGCTTGATGTTGTTGGCGCGGTCGCGGCGCGCGACTTCGCGGCGGATCTGCGCGTGCAGGTCGCGCATCGCGTTGATGGCGCCGAAGTCGAGGTACTTGCGGTAGACGAAGGGGCGGGCGATCTTCTCCAGTTCCTCGAAGCGTTCGCCGGCGAGCACGCGCGCCTTGATCCACGCGTAGCGCTCCCATTCGCGCCCCTGGGTGATGAAGTAGTTCTCCAGCATGTCGAAGGAGCACACCAGCGGCCCCGAGTCGCCGTTCGGACGCAGGCGCATGTCGACGCGGAAGACCTGGCCGTGCTCGGTGATCTCGGCCAGCGCCTGGATCAGCTGCTTGCCGAGACGTTCGAAGAACTCGAAGTTGCTGATGACCTTCGCTCCGCCGGTTTCACCGTCCTCGGGATAGATGAAGATCAGGTCGATGTCAGAAGAGACGTTGAGTTCGCGTCCGCCGAGCTTGCCCATGCCGACGACGAGCAGTTCCTGTTCCCAGCCGGTCTGCGACACCGGGGCGCCGTACCGTTGCACCATGGCCTCGCGCAGCACGTCGTGGGCGGCGCGGATCGTGACTTCGGCGAGCACGGTCATGGTTTCGGTGACTTCGGCGAGGTCGGCCTTGCCGTTGAGGTCGCGCACGATGAGGTGGCACATGACCCAGGTGCGCAGGTTGCGCAGCGTGCCGCGCAGGCGGGTCTCGTCGAGCCCGGATGTCGCCATGAAGGCCTGCATCGCCTCGGCATCGAGCGGCCGGTCGAGCGAATCAGCGAGCCGTTCGGCGAGCCAGGCGCGGCTGTCGAGCGTGCGCTGCAGGTAGCGCGACAGCGCGGCGGCGTAACAAATTGCTTCGGAGGGCTGCTTGGGTGTCTCGGACATGGGAGGCGAGCTCTGGATCGTTGATAGAATGCGCGGTTCCCCGGACGCTTGAGCTGATGCCGACGCTCAGGATGCAGACTGGATTGTATCGAACCCGGTCCGCATTCAGTCGCATCGCGGCGTCCCTTCCGCCTTATTGCCGATGAACGCTCCCCACGCAAACCTTCCTGACGTCCGCTCCCTGGTGTCCACTGCGCGTCGCGGTCGTCTGTGGCGCGTGCTGTCGGTCGTGCTGCTGGTGGCGTGGTTCGTGGCCGGGGCGGGCTTCCTGTTCGTGCGTGAGGTGCTGGTGCCGCGCGTGGGCGAGTTCCGCGCGGAAGTGGCAGATGCGATATCGGCCGCGGCCGGGCTGCCGGTGTCGATCGAGGGCCTGTCCGCCGACCTGTCGGGGCTGCGTCCGCGCCTGCACCTTGTCGGCTTCGAACTCAAGGACGGCGCCGGGCGCCCCGCGCTGCGCCTGGAAAGCATCGACGCGACCCTGTCGTGGTCTTCGCTGCTGCGCGCCGAGCCGCACTTTCACAGCATCGAGCTGAAGAGCCCCGTGCTTGCCATGCGACGCGAGGTCGACGGCGCGATCTACATCGCCGGCGTGCGCATCGACCCGGAGGCGACCTCCGACGGGACGTTTGCGGACTGGTTGTTCGCGCAGCGCGAGATCGTCGTGCGCGATGCGAGCCTGGGCTGGACCGACGCGTTGCGCGGTGCCCCGGAGCTGAACCTGACGGGCGTGCAGTTCCGCCTGCTGCGCAGCGGCCCGCGCTACCAGTTCGCGCTGCAGGCGCACGCGCCGGCCGAGCTCGCGCCGATGGTGGAGGTGCGCGGCGACCTGGCGAGCCGCACGCCGGCCGACCCTTCGTCCTGGCTGGGGCAGGTGTATCTGTCGGCGGACGATGCGAGCCTGGGCGGCTGGCGGACCTGGATCGACTATCCGGTCGCGCTCGCGGGCGAGGGGGAAGTGCGCGCCTGGGTGGGACTCGGCAACGGGGGCATCGACTCGCTGGCGGTCGATCTCGCCCTCGATGATGTGAATACGCGCCTCGGCGACGAACTGCCGGTGCTCGAACTCGCGGGCGTGCGCGGCCGCCTGTCGGGGCGGCGCACGCCGGATGGCATGGAGTTCTCGGCGCGCGGGCTGGAGCTCGCGACCGGCGATGGTCTCGCGATCGCTCCGACGGATCTGGATCTGGTGCTGCACGGCACCGGCGACGGCACGCCCGACGGCGGAAAGTTCACCAGTGGGCGCCTCGATTTCCGCGTGCTCAGCGACCTGGCGGCGCACCTGCCGTTCGATCCGGCCGTGCGCGAGCGTCTCGGCGCGTTCGCGCCGCAGGGCACGCTCGACAACCTGCGTCTCGAGTGGCGCGGTCCACCCGAGCGGCTCGAGACGTGGAAGATCCATGCCCGGTTCGACGGCATCGGGCTCAATCCGCAAGAGGGGCTTCCGGGCCTCGCGGGCATGTCGGGGGAACTCGAGGGCGACGAACGCAGCGGACGCTTCCGCATCGCCGGCCAGAACGCCGCGCTGGAGCTGCCGGCGGTCTTCCCCGAGTCGCGGATCGGTTTTTCGAGCCTGCGTGCGGACGGACGCTGGACGCGATCCGCCGACCGCCTCGAGATTGCGCTCGACAGTGCGAGTTTCGAGAATCCCGATGCGACCGGCACGGCGTCCGGGCGCTATTGGCCCGCCGCCGAGGGGGCAGGCGAGATCGACCTGAATGCCCGTCTCACGCGCGCCGAGAGTGGCGCGGTGTGGCGTTACCTGCCGCACGTCGTGAATGACGAGACGCGGACCTGGCTGCGGCACGGCATCGTAGGCGGGCGGGTGCCGGATGCGCGCCTGCGCCTGAAGGGCAATCTCGACGATTTTCCCTTCCGCGACCGCAAGTCGGGCGAGTTTCTCGTGACCACGCGGGTGTTCGGCGCGCGGCTGGACTACGCCGAAGGCTGGCCGTCGATCACCAACATCGACGGCGAGGTACGCTTCGAAGGGCCGGGCATGCGCATCACTGCCGACCGCGCGCGCATCTTCGGCGTTGCGCTTGCGAACGTCGTCGCCGACGTGCCCGACCTCGACGCACCGGGCGGCGAGATCATGACCATCCATGGCCGCGCCGCGGGGGCGACAGCCGATTTCCTGCGTTTCGTCTCCGAAAGCCCGGTGTCTCGCCGCATCGACGGGTTTACCGACGCGATGCGTGCCGAGGGCACGGGCGCGCTCGACCTCAGGCTGGTGCTGCCGCTGCGCCACATCGATACCAGCACGGTGAAGGGCGAATACCGGTTCGCAGCCAATCGCCTCACCGTGGTCGACGGCCTGCCGCCGCTGACCGAGGCTACCGGGGTGGTGCGTTTCACCGAGAACGATCTGGAAATCCCCGAGGCGCGCGCGCGCCTGTACGGCGAACCGATGCAACTTGCGGCGCACACCGCCAAGGACGGGGGCGTGGTGTTCGATGCCCGCGGGGCGCTCAAGGTGCAGGCCGTGCGCGAGGCGCACGATTGGCCCGGCCTCGATCACCTCTCCGGCGGCGCCGAGTGGCAGGCCAACATCGACGTGCGCTCGCAGGGCACGCGCGTGGTGGTCGACTCCACGCTGGCCGGCGTCGCGTCGAGCCTGCCCGAGCCGCTGAACAAGAGCGCCACCGCCGCGTGGCCGCTGCACGTGGCGCTGGACTTCCCCGCGCACGGCAAGTCGGAAAGCTTGCGCGTCGCGCTGGAGGGACGCGGCGAACTGCAGCTGGAGCGTCGCCGCGAAGGCGACACCTGGGGCGCGGCGCGCGGCGGGGTCGGCGTGCATGCCGGGATTCCCGCCGGGGAGTCGGGCATCGCGATCGCGGCGAAGCTCGACGAATTCGACGTCGATGCCTGGCGCAAGGTGCTCGACACCGCCGATGCGGGCGAGCACAAGGAGGCGCAGGCGGGGCGCTCGGTCGCCCTCGCCGGGGTGGACCTGCGGGCGAAGCGCCTGACCGGCTTCGGCCAGGAACTCGGCGACGCACACGTCAGCGCGCGTGCCGACGACGGCGGCTGGAAGGGGCGGATCGAAAGCCGCGAGGCGGAGGGGGATTTCGACTGGCGCGAAGGCGGCGATGGCACCCTGCGTGCCCGTCTGAAGCGCCTCGTCCTGGCCGGGAGCCATGACGCCGCCGCGGAGGCTCCCGACGCGGCCGAGAGCGCTGCGGAGACGGAGGAGCCGCCACGCCGCCTGCCTGCCCTCGACGTCGTCGTCGATCGCTTCTCGCTGAGCGGCATCGAGTTCGGCCGTCTCGAATTGCAGGCGCGCAATCGCGGCGGGATGTGGCACCTCGATTCCGTGTCCCTCGCGAATCCGGATGGAAAACTGGGCGGTTCCGGCCTGTGGCGTCCCGGCTCGCGGCCGCAGACGGATCTCGATTTCCGCCTCGAGGCGCGCGACATCGGTCAGCTCGCAAGCCGGCTCGGCTACGGGGAGGTCGTGCGCGGCGGCACGGCGGTGCTGGCGGGCAAGATCGCCTGGCGCGGGGCCCCGACGCGCATCCACTATCCCTCGCTGACCGGAACGATGATGGTCGAGGCCGAGGACGGGCAGTTTCGCAAGCTCAACCCGGGAATGGGGCGCCTGCTCGGCGTGCTCAGCCTGCAGTCCCTGCCGCGGCGCCTCACGCTCGACTTCCGCGACGTGTTCAGCGAAGGATTCGCCTTCGACAGCATTTCCGGTAGCATCAAGGCGGCCTCGGGGCAGCTGCGCACCGACGATCTGCGGATCCGCGGCCCCTCGGCACGGGTGCGGATGAGCGGTTCCGTCGACCTCGAGGACGAGACGCAGGACCTGCGCGTGACAGTGCAGCCGACGCTGGCCGAATCGGTCGCGCTGGGCGCCGCAGCCGGACTCATCAACCCGGTCGCGGGCGTGGTCGCCTATGTCGCGCAGAAGGCGCTGAGCGATCCGATCGAAAGGATGTTCGCGTTCAGTTATTCGATCACCGGCAACTGGGCCGACCCGAAAGTCGAGAAACTCTCCGCCGCGAACCCCGGCACGGCGGACCCATCGAAGCAGGAGTGAGCAGCTTGAACCGTTCCGCCCCGCCCGCCGCCCCCGTGCCTCCCGTGCGTATTGCCGCGATCCAGACCGTTTCCGGCCCCGACGTCGGCGACAACCTGCGCGTCGCGGGCGAGCTGATCGCCGAGGCTGCGGCCGCGGGCGCGAAGCTCGTCGCCCTGCCCGAGTATTTTCCGCTGATCACTGCCGACGAGACCGTCAAGGTGGCGATCCGCGAAACCGACGGCAGCGGCCCCATCCAGGATTTCATGCGCGAGGCCGCCGCGCGCCACGGCGTATGGCTCGTCGGCGGCACGATCCCGCTGGTGGCGGACGCCGACGCCAAGGTGCGCAATTCGACGCTGGTGTTCGACGACCGCGGCGAGCGTGTCGCGCGCTACGACAAGATCCACCTGTTCGGCTTCCAGAAGGGCGCCGAACGCTACGACGAGGCCGCGACGATCGAGGCGGGCAGGGAGGTCGTGACCTTCGACGCCCCCTGCGGCCGTGTGGGACTGTCGGTATGCTACGACCTGCGCTTCCCCGAGCTCTTCCGTGCGATGGGCGCGGTCGATCTCATCATCCTGCCTGCGGCCTTCACCTACACCACCGGCCGCGACCACTGGGAGGTGCTGCTGCGTGCCCGCGCCATCGAGAACCAGTGCTACGTGATGGCGCCGGCCCAGGGCGGGCGCCATCCGAGCGGCCGTGTGACCTGGGGCCACACGCTGATCGTCGACCCGTGGGGCGAAGTCCTCGCATGCCGCGACGAAGGCCCCGGGTTCATCTGGGCCGATGTCGATCCGGCGCGCATCGCGGCCGTGCGCGAAAGCCTGCCGGCGTTGCGCCACCGCTGCCTCGGCGCGGCGAGCGCCTGACGACAGCACCGACCTTTTGACCTTATTCGCGTTGTCCGTGTCGAACGGACCGGACCTCCCCAACCTGGACGAACAATGAGCCGAGCACAGAACCCCCTCAAGGTCGCCGACCGCTACCTCCTCAACCCCTACGATCTGGGCGAGGCGGAACTCGAGAAGGTGTTCCGCAAGCTGATGCGCCATCGCCTCGACTACGCCGACCTGTACTTCCAGTACCACCGTTCGGAGGGCTGGAGTCTCGAGGAAGGCATCGTCAAGTCGGGCAGCTTCAACATCGAGCAGGGCGTGGGCGTGCGCGCGATCAGCGGCGAGAAGACCGCCTTCGCCTACTCCGACGACATCTCGCTGCCCGCCCTTACCGCGGCCGCCGAAGCGACGCGCGCGATCGCCGAGGCGGGCGGCCGGCGCAGCGTCGCGATCGCCCCGCATGCCGGCAAGTCGCGCCTGTACCGCGGCGAGGACCCGCTCGCCTCGCTCGACGACACCGCCAAGGTGAAGCTCCTCGAGCGCCTCGAAGGCTTCGCGCGCGGCGAGGACCCGCGCGTCACGCAGGTCATGGCGCACATCGCCGGCTCCTGGGAAGTCGTGCTCGTCGCGCGCAGCGACGGCCACATGGCAGCCGACGTACGCCCGCTGGTGCGCGTGTCGGTCACCGTGATCATGGAAGACAAGGGCCACCGCGAGCAGGGCAGTGCCGGCGGCGGCGGGCGCTTCGACTACAGCTACTTCGACGACGGGCGCCTGCAGGAATACGCGCGCGCGGCGGTGCATCAGGCGCGCACCAACCTCGCGGCCGGCCCTGCGCCGGCCGGCACGATGAGCGTCGTGCTCGGCCCCGGCTGGCCGGGCATCCTGCTGCACGAGGCGATCGGCCACGGCCTCGAGGGCGACTTCAACCGCAAGGGCAGCTCGGCCTTCTCCGGACGCATGGGCCAGCAGGTCGCGGCGAAGGGCGTCACGGTCGTCGACGACGGCACGCTACCGGACCGTCGCGGTTCCCTGACCATCGACGACGAGGGCAATCCGACCGAGCGCACGGTGCTGATCGAGGACGGCATCCTCACCGCCTACATGCAGGACACGATGAACGCCCGCCTGATGGGCGTGAAGCCCACCGGCAACGGCCGGCGCGAATCCTTCGCCCACCTGCCGCTGCCGCGCATGACAAACACCTACATGCTGAACGGCGACAAGGCCCCCGAAGAGATCATCAAGTCGGTGAAGAAGGGCCTGTACGCGGTGAATTTCGGCGGCGGCCAGGTCGACATCACCTCCGGCAAGTTCGTGTTCTCGACCGCCGAGGCCTACCTGATCGAAAACGGCAAGGTCACCCGCCCGGTGAAGGGCGCGACGCTGATCGGCAACGGCCCGGATGCGCTCACGCGCGTGTCGATGATCGGCAACGACATGGCGCTCGACCCGGGTGTCGGCACCTGCGGCAAGGACGGCCAGAGCGTCCCGGTAGGCGTAGGCCAGCCCACGCTGCGACTCGACGGGTTGACCGTCGGCGGCACCGCCTGAGCGGGCGGGGGACCCCGGTATTGGCGGCGCGTCGACGGTTCAGCGTTCCGTCAGCTCCAGCGCGTTCTCGACCAGACGCACTCCGCGCACGTTCAGCACCGTACGCTGGGCGCGGGCGCGCTGCTCCTCGTTGACCACGACGCCGGCCAGCGTCACGCGCCCCGCATGCGCCGACACCGCGATGTGCGCGGTGTCCAGTTCGGGGTCCGCGCCGATCGCCGTCTTGATCTCGCGCTGGAGGTTGTGATCGTGTTCGTCGCGTGCCATGGCGGCTGTCGCCTGAGCCACCGCCACGAGGCCGTCCGCCCGCGCCGGCGCGCCGATACAGAATGCGATTGCGCTGGTGGTGAGTAGGGAAACGATGTTCTTGCGGGTAATCACGTCGGGGCTCCTTCTGCGAAGAGTCATGTAGCTGCGCGCGCGGTTGGGGACGCGCTTCGCTCTTCTTACAGCAGGCGGCGTGCCAGCTCCCGTCAAGGCCCTTGCGGAGGCGGGCCGGCCGGGGTGACCGGCGCATTTCGACATCTGCGCGGCGTACGCGGTGCCGGTTGGGGCCGAAAAGTGTCGTTATTCCCCGACGGCCATCGGCGGTGTGATGCAAGTCCCTGATTCAGTGGAGTTCCTGCTGTCGCTCGCGGGCGACGTCGGCGCTCTCGCCGCGGAACAGGCTGGGTGTCAGCGAGTGCCGCTGCAGCAGGCGGTAGAACTCGGTGCGGTTACGGTCCGCGAGGCGGGCTGCGTCGGACACGTTGCCGTCGGTGAGCTTCAACAGCTGGATCAGGTAGTTGCGCTCGAAGCGCATTTTCGCTTCGGCGTAGCTCAGCGCCTCCAGGCTCGGCCCGCGTAGCGCGCGCTCGACCAGGGCAAGGGGGATCAGCGGCATCGTCGCCAGCGCACTGGCCTGTTCCACGACGTTCTGCAGCTGGCGGATATTGCCCGGCCAGGCCGCGGTGGTCAGCGCCTCGAGCGCCTCCGGCGCGAAGCCGCGCAGCCGCTTCTGGTACTTGCGTGCGAGGCCCCGCAGGAAGTGGTTCGCCAGCAGCGGGATGTCCTCGCGCCGTTCGTCCAGCGTCGGCAGATTCAGGCCGACGACGTTCAGGCGATAGAACAGGTCCTCGCGGAATGTTCCGGCGACCAGCGCCGCTTCGAGATCGCGGTGGGTCGCAGAGAGAATGCGCACGTCGATCGCCTGCGCGCGGCTCGCGCCGACCGGACGCACCGCCCGCTCCTGCAGCACCCGCAGCAGCTTCACCTGCAGTGCGAGCGGCATGTCGCCGATCTCGTCGAGGAACACCGTGCCGCCGTCCGCGGCCTGGAACAGGCCCGTGTGCGCGCTCGCCGCGCCGGTGAACGCGCCCTTCACATGGCCGAAGAGTTCGGATTCGAGCAGTTGTTCCGGAATCGCGCCGCAGTTGATCGCGATGAAGGGCCGGGCCGCGCGCGGGCTGGCATCGTGGATTGCGCGCGCCAGCAGCTCCTTGCCGGTGCCGCTGTCGCCGCGTATCAGCACGCTGGCGTCGGAGGCGGCGACGAGTTGGGCCTCGTCCAGCACCGTCGCCATGCGGCTGCTGTGGCTGATGATCGCGTCGCGCCAGCCGGTGGCCGCCGTGCCCTCCTCGCAGGCGCGAGGCGTGCCGCCGATCTGCAGTGCCTGCGCGATCTTGCCGAGCAGCGCCTTGCTGTCGAACGGCTTGGTCAGATAGCCGAACACGCCGCGCGAGGTCGCCTCTACCGCGTCCGGGATGGTGCCATGGGCGGTCAGCAGGATCACCGGCAGGGCCGGCCAGGTCTGGCGGATCTCCTCGAACAGCAGCAGTCCGTCGCGGTCGGGCAGGCGCACGTCGCTCAACACCAGGCCGAAGCGTTCCACCGCCAGGCAGGCCAGCGCGGACTCGGCGCTTTCGGCCGTGCGGACGCGATAGCCGCTCGCGCGCAGGCGCATCGACAGCAGCCGCAGCAGGTCGGTGTCGTCGTCGACGAGCAGCAGATGGGCACCGTCCTGCGCCGTCCTTGCGTCGCTTGTAGTGCTCGGGCGCGTCGTCATTTATCGTTTCTCCTTTCCCGCGATGACGGTAGCGGCGGCGTCGGCGTGGACGGGCGCGCCGGCAGCGTGCGTTCGATTTCGGTCAATGCGTCGAGCTTCTCCTGAAGCTGGTCGCTCTGTTTCTGGGCATCCTTGAGCTGCTGTCCGGTTCGTTCGAGCTGCTGCGTAAGGCGTTCGGCGGTGTTCTCCAGGCGCACGCGTTCCTGCAGCTGCTCGGCCAGCAGGCGCGCGAGCGGTTGCAGCGCCACGGCGTCGGCCTTTTCCGACCCGTTGATCGCCTCCAGCAGCGACTGCGCACGCTGCAGGTTGTTGTTTCCCTGCGGATGGCTCAGCAGCATGGCCTGCTTCATCTGCGCGAGGGGGGCGTTGCCCGCGCCCGACAGCGCCGAGCGTTCGCGCGCGAGTTCGGCGGTGTTCAGGCCGCGAATCGTTTCGTGGTAGGCGAGGGCATTCCGCACCGGCGTATTGGCGTTGCTGAGCAGGGGCGGCATCTGCGGCAGGGCGGGCAGCTCGGCCGTTGCGCTGCGCACGTTCGCGCAGCCGCTCAGGACCGCCGCGAGCGCCAGTGCAAGGCCGGCAACGGCCCTGCGTTCGTAGCGTGACGCAGCGCTGCAGACGGGCGGCCGGTCGTGGGTGAAGTCAACGCTCATTCGGAAGTTCGATCCTGAAATAGGCACCTCTTGCCGACGGCTGCAGTCCGACGCGTCCACCGTGGGCGACGACGAACTCGCGCACGATCGACAACCCGAGTCCGCTGCCGTGGCGCGGCTCCTCCGGCTGCCGCGAGCCCTGGAAGAACGGGTCGAAGATGCGTTCGGCCTCCTCCGCGGCGGCGCCGGGCCCCTGGTCGAGGCAGTCGACGCGCACCCAGCCGGGGTGCGTGCTCAGCGTCACGCGGATCTCGCCGCCGCGGGGGCTGAAGGACACCGCGTTCGCGAGCAGGTTCGCCAGCACGATGCGCAACTTGTCGGGGTCGGCGCTGAACGGTGGCGGTTCGCCGTGCAGCACGACCTTCAGGTTGCGCGTCTGGATCGGCAACTGCTGTTCGGCGATGACCGATTCGGCCAGCGCCCTCAGCATCACCGGGCGCCGGCGCAGGTTGCGCGCGTGGAACACGGCGGCGTTGTAACCCAGCAGATCCTCGATGCGCTCCTGCAGCTCACGTATGTTGTGCTGCAGGATCGCGACGACCTCGCGCTGTTCGACGCTCAGCTCGCCGACCACGCCGTCTTCGAGCAGCGCAATCCCTTCGCGCACCGACGCGAGCGGCGTCTTCAGTTCATGCGACACGTGGCGCAGCACGCGATTGCGGTTCGCCTCGAAATCAGCCAGCCGCAGACGCAGCCAGTCCAGACGGCGGCCGACGCGGCGCAGGTCGGCCGGGCCGGGAATCGCCACCTGCTCGTCGAAGCGGCTCTCGCCCAGTGCCTCGATCGCGGCCTCGAGGCGGTTGATCGGGCGCAGCAGCCACCAGCCCGTGAGGGCAGCGAAGGTGCAGGCGGCGATGATCGCGGCGAGCACATGCCAGGCCAGCCTGCCGCGGTTCGCGTCGAGCTTTTCGAGCAGCGCCTGGCTCTGCTGGCCAAGCTGCGCCTGCACCTCGCCGGCGAGCTGCTCGTTCAGCGGCGGCACCCGGCTCAGTGCGTCCGTGGCCGATTCAGCCGGGCCGCCCTCGGCAAGAGCCGCCCCGGCCGCCTCGGCCGCCGTGCGCCATTCGTCGACCAGCGCACTCACGCTCGGCGCATGCAGCGCCGCGATCGTTCGCAGCGCGGTCAGCGACTCGCCGCGTGCCTGCTCGAAGCGTTCACGCAGCAGCGGATCCTTCAGGACGAGGAACTGGCGCGCGCTGCGTTCCATGTCGACACTGCGTTCACCCAGCTGCTGTACCGCACTGGAATACTTCAGCGCATCGCCGACGCTCTCGCGGTGTCGCGTCGCGAATTCCTCCAGCGTGATCAGCCCCCCCAGCGCGGTGGCGCCCAGGATCGCCGCAACGAGCAGGAAGCTGGCAAGCAGCGAATGACTGAAGGAAAGGCGCGACATGACTGGAGGATCTTCGTAAACCAGCGCGACAGTGTAGGTGGCGACCGAACGTCCGCGTCGTAAGCAAGTGCAAGGCGGTGTTTCTGAACGATTTCCGTGTCGCCTCCCGGCGACGCGCGAAAAATCAACAAAATCAATGTGATGAGTATTTGTGTCGCCAGACCTGTCGCCGGGCGGCGACAGAAATCCCGTCTGCGCCGCCCGATCTTCCATCGCCTGAGAATAAATCCAATAAATTCATGGGTTTGGATTGGTGGCATGGCACATGCTAGGGCGGCACACGGGGGCGATGATCGTCGGCCCGGAAACGTTTACGGATTCAAGGAGAGACCATGTTCAACAAACCCGCCCTGTTCCCCAAGGTTCCAGATACCCCGGCTTCGCGCAACAACGGCACAACGCGGTCTCCGTCGGGCAGTCTGACCACGGGGGCGGCGTCCTCCGGTGCAAGCCTGTCGCGCAGTTCGACCGAACTGCCGGCGTCGTCCAGCGACTCCTCTCCGGCCGCTGACGACAAGGCGCTTGCGTCCGCGAGCGTCGCGGCCGCCGCGATCGACGACACCCCCCAGGACACCGGCAGCCGCCTGATCGTCGGACCGGACGTCAAGCTGAAGGGCGCCGAGATCCTCGACTGCGACACCCTGGTCGTGGAAGGTCGTGTCGAGGCGACAATGGACAGCCGCGTGATCCGCATCGCCGAAAACGGCTCGTTTGCCGGTACCGTCGGCATCGATGTCGCCGAAGTGCGCGGCCGTTTTGAAGGTGAGCTGACCGCCCGCAGCCAGCTGATCATCCACTCGACCGGCCGGGTCAGCGGCAAGATCCGCTACGGCAAGATCCTGATCGAGGAAGGCGGCGAGATTTCCGGTGACGTCCAGTCGCTGGCCAATGCCAAGGACGCCAAGGATTCCGGACGCGAAACCGTGCGCGCGGTCGGGCGCGACGAGCCCAACGTGAAGGTTGCCGTCGGCGCCTGAGCGATTCTTCTGCGGTCCGGGAAGCGGCGGCCGACCTCCGACGAGGCCGGCTGCCGGTCGTTCTTCAATTGTCGCCGTCTTCGTCGTCGAAGCCGACCGTGAAGCGCGACAGCATCGATTTCAGCGCCGCCTCGTTTTCGGGGCGGTCCAGTTCGAACAGGCGGAAGCCCGTGCTGCAGAAATCCGGGTTGGTATCGTAGCCCGACCACATCGCCTTGGCCGGCAACACCACGCTGCGGCCTTTGCCGTGATCGTCGGGCAGGTCGATGCGCAGGCGGTACAGCTGGCCTGTCAGCAGTTTGCTGGGGCCGTACACGAGCAGGCCGCCCTTGCTGATGTCGCCGATGCGCCCAATGAATTTGCCCGTTTCCGCGTCGTACACGCGAAACGAAATCGAGATCGATCGGCGGCGAAACAGTCGGTGTTCCATGTCGGTTCCCGCGTCTGAAGATTGGGCGGCTCAGTTTGTCTGGCCGCGTGCCTCCGTCACGGCGAGCGTCAGCGGCTGGTAGCTCCAGTGGCGCTCCCACGCCGCGCGCACCATGTTCGGATATTCGGGGCGGCCGAGGCTGCCGTTGTAGCGTCCCAGCGCCCGGAACAGGTCGCCCTTCTCGACGTCGAGGTAGTGGCGCAGGATCGTGCAGCCGTAACGCAGGTTCGTGCGCAGGTGGAAGAGATTGTCGTCCGCCCCGCCTATCGTCCTGATCCAGAACGGCATCACCTGCATGTAGCCGCGCGCGCCGGCGCTCGACACCGCGTACTTGCGGAAACCGCTCTCTACCTGGATCAGGCCGAGGACGAGCTGCGGGTCGAGCCCCGCGCGGGTCGCCTCGTAATGCACCGAGGTCAGCAGGTCCTCGCGATAAGCGCGGTCGGGGATGCGCTTCTCCAGGCGGCGCGACATCTCCCCCAGCCAGCGCACACGTTCGCCCGCATCCGCGATCAGCAGCTCCGGCGCCCCCGCATCGCTCACCGCTGCATGCAGCGCGGCGCGTACGCTCGCCGCCATCGGCTCGTAGATCTGGTTCCCGGCCGATGCGCCGCCGCTGACGGCCAATGCGGCTGTCAGCGCGGCGCGCAGCAGCGTGCGGAGCGTGCGTGTCATGCGTCCGTTATAGCCGAAAGTCATTGGCCCCGCAGCTTCGCCGCGACGAAACCGGCAAGATCGCCGATTGCCACCTTGGTCGCCTCCGCGTCGCGCCGGCCCTGGTATTCGGCCATCCCTTCCTTCAGCCCGCGCTCGCCGATCACCACGCGATGCGGCACGCCGATCAGCTCCCAGTCGGCGAACATCACGCCCGGGCGCTCGTCGCGGTCGTCGAGGATCGCATCCACGCCCGCGGCGAGCAGCCCTTCATAGAGCTTCAACGCCTCGCTGCGTACCGCTTCCGATTTGCCCCAGCCCACCGGGCACACCACGATGCGGAAGGGCGCGAGCGCGTCCGGCCAGATGATGCCGCGCGCGTCGTTGTTCTGCTCGATCGCCGCGCCCAGGATGCGCGTTACGCCGATGCCGTAGCAGCCCATCTCGAAATGCTTGGGCTTGCCGTCCTCGTCGAGGAAGGTCGCGTTCATCGCCTTCGAGTACTTCGTGCCGAGGTAGAACACGTGGCCCACCTCGATGCCGCGCTGGATCGCGAGGCGCCCCTTGCCGTCCGGGCTCGGGTCGCCCTCGACCACGTTGCGCAGGTCGGCGACGAGGTCGGGTTCGGGCAGGTCGCGGCCCCAGTTCGCACCGGTGTAGTGGTAATCCTCGTCGTTGGCGCCGCAGATGAAGTCCGACATGTTCGCCACCGTGCGGTCGGCGACCACCTTCACCGGCTTCTTCATGCCGATCGGCCCGAGATAGCCGGGCTTGCAGCCGAAATGCTCGTGGATCTCGGCCTCGGTCGCGAAGCGGAAGCCTGCCTTGAGGCCCTCGACCTTGCTCGCCTTGACCTCGTTCAGCGCGTGGTCGCCGCGCACCAGCAGCAGCCACACCGTCACGCCGGCAGGCTGGCCCTTGTCGTCGACGTCGTCGGTCGCCAGCACCAGCGATTTCACCGTCGTCGCGAGCGGCAGGCCGAGCAGCTTCGCCACATCGGCGCAGGTCGCCGCGCCCGGCGTCGGCGTCTTCTCGAGCCCGTGCGTCGGCGCTGCGCGCGACGCCAGCAGCGACAGCGCCTCGGCCAACTCGATGTTCGCCGCGTAATCCGAATCCGGGCAATAGACGATCGCGTCCTCGCCGGTGTCGGCGATCACCTGGAATTCGTGCGAGCGGTCGCCGCCGATCGCGCCGGTGTCGGCCGCCACCGCACGGTAGGTCAGGCCCAGGCGGTCGAAGATGCGGCAATACGCCGCGTACATCGCGTCGTAGCTGCGGCCCGCGGCGTCCATGTTGCGGTCGAAGGAGTAGGCGTCCTTCATCGTGAACTCGCGCCCGCGCATCACGCCGAAGCGCGGACGGCGCTCGTCGCGGAACTTGGTCTGGATCTGGTAGAAATTCTTCGGCAGCTGGCGGTAGCTCTTCAGCTCCTGGCGCGCGATGTCGGTCACCACCTCCTCGGAGGTCGGCTGCAGCGCGAAGTCGCGCTCGTGGCGATCCTTGAAGCGCAGCATCTCCTCGCCCATCTTCTCCCAACGGCCGGTCTCGGCCCACAACTCGGAGGGTTGCACCATCGGCATCGTCAGTTCGAGGGCGCCGGCGCGGTTCATCTCTTCGCGCACGATCTCCTCGACCTTGCGGATCACGCGCAGGCCGATCGGCAGGTAGCTGTAGATGCCGGCGGCAACTTTGCGGATGAAGCCCGCACGCAGCATCAGCTTCTGGCTGACGACCTCGGCGTCGGCGGGGGCTTCCTTGAGGGTGGAGATGAAATACTGGCTGGCACGCATTCTTGAGTCCGCGGTTGTCGGTTGGGCAAACCACCGATTTTAGCCGGTCGCGTGCGCGTCGGGTATGCGCCGTACTGCACATTCGGGGCTGGCCCAATTTCCGGCCCACGCGCGGCAAAAAGCACTGCCAAAACGGGAACATGCCACGGCTCGCGCCTTTCCAAGGCAGGGTAAGTGTGAAAAAATTGCTACAACTCTCATGAATTGAAGGTTTGATCATGCTCGACCGTGAAGGCTATCGCCCGAACGTCGGCATCGTTCTGGTCAACGCGCGCAACGAGGTGTTCTGGGGCAAACGGATTCGCGAACATTCCTGGCAGTTCCCGCAGGGCGGCATCAAGCACGGGGAATCCCCCGAGCAGGCGATGTTCAGGGAGCTCTTCGAAGAAGTGGGTCTGCGCCCCGAGCATGTGAAGATTCTTGGCCGCACGCGCGGCTGGTTGAGGTATGACGTTCCGAAACACTGGATAAAGAGGGAATGGCGCAACACCTACCGCGGGCAGAAACAGATCTGGTTTCTCCTGCGGTTGGTCGGCCGTGATTCCGACGTCTGCCTGCGAGCCAGCAATCATCCGGAGTTCGATGCCTGGCGCTGGAGCGAGTATTGGGTGCCGCTGGAAGCTGTCATAGAGTTCAAGCGGCAGGTGTATCAGCAGGCACTGCTGGAGCTGGCAAAGAACCTGTTCCGGGTCCGTCCCGGAGAACTGCCTGAAGCCTACCGGGCCGCCGCGGAAGCGCGCGAGCCCTGAGCACGGCATCGACGCCGCTGCGGCGCAACCGGAGCCTCCGGACGCATCGCGGCGGCGTTTTTTTTGTTTCTGCCCGCCTGTTGCTGAACCGTTGAACGGGTGGCCGGTCGAACTCCTTATGCCGGTTTCCGACCGGCTGCGGCGTGCGCATCGACGGCGCCGTTCGCGGGGCGCGCGTGAAGTGTCTCGATGCGAAGTCCGCAAGGCAGCCATGCGCCCCTCCACGCCATCGTCTGCAATGGGAGGTGCTCATGAACCGGGAATTCGAACCGCTTCCGCAAGCGCGGCTGGCAGGCTTGCACTGCGAAGTCGCCAGAACGGATGAAAGCCGCAGGGTATCCGCGTCGTCTCCCGCGGTCGAGGTCATGACCGACTTCACTCGAGTCCCCGCCGCGACCATTTCCGGCGAAACGCCGCTCGACGACGCCAATCGCGCGATGCTCCTGCGCGGTGTCCGGCTCCTCCTCGTGAGCGATGCGCGCCACCTCGTGCGCGGCGTCATCACCGTCGCCGACCTGCTCGGCGAACGCCCCGTCCATACCGCACGCGACCGCGGCGTGACGCTCGGCGAACTGACTGTCGACAGCGTCATGACGCCGCTCGAGAAGACCGAGGCCGTCGAACTCGGCGAGATCATGCGTGCCGACGTGGGCCACATCGTCGCCACGTTGCGGCGCTCCGGCCGTCAGCATCTGTTGGTGCTGGAGCGCGAAGAGGGCGGTCGCGGGCTCATCCGCGGCATCTTCTCGGCGTCGCAGATCGCACGCCAGCTCGGCGAGCCGCAGCCGATGATCACCGAGATCGCGCGCACCTTCGCCGAGATCGAGGCCGCCATCGCGGCCTGACTTGCACAAGTCGTCCCTATAGCCGGGCACCATCGAAAACATAGTGCCATTCAATTTTCGCTTGGCGCCCGCGGCTTCTAGGCTTCAAGCATCCCCGGCGGCAGACCGGGGCGGATCTTCGATACATCCAACGAGGAGACGACCATGGAACTCAAGGGATCCAGGACCGAAACGAACCTGAAGGCCGCATTCGCGGGCGAATCGCAGGCCAACCGCCGTTACCTGTACTTTGCTGCGAAGGCCGACGTGGAAGGCCAAAACGACGTCGCCGCGGTGTTCCGCTCGACGGCGGAAGGCGAAACCGGGCATGCGCACGGACACCTCGAATATCTCGAAGCCTGCGGCGACCCGGCCACCGGCCTGCCGATCGGCGCTACGCGTGCCAACCTCGGCGCCGCCATCGCCGGAGAAACGCACGAGTACACCGACATGTACCCGGGCATGTCGAAAGTCGCGCGCGAGGAAGGCTTCGAGGAGATCGCCGACTGGTTCGAGACGCTCGCCAAAGCGGAACGCTCGCACGCCAACCGCTTCCAGAAGGCGCTGGACGTACTGCAGGACTGAGTCCGGAGGCGCATCCGCATCCGGCCACCGGCGGCCGCGCAGGCCGCCCTGACCCCTTATTGCACGCCGTGCGGCCGGCAGGTCGCGCGCCAAGGGAGGTCGCATGTCCAAGCGGGAAGGCAGTCTCGAGGCCCCCACGCGCCACCCGATCGCGTGGCAGGAGGCCGATTACTACGACGAAGCCAAGCTCGGCCGCGAGCTCGAACGCGTGTTCGACATCTGCCATGGATGCCGGCGCTGCGTGAACCTGTGCAATGCGTTCCCGACCCTCTTCGATCTCGTCGACGAGGGCAGTACCGGCGAAGTCGACGGCGTCGACAGGAAGGATTTCGTCAAGGTTGTCGATCAGTGCTACCTGTGCGACCTGTGCTTCATGACGAAGTGTCCCTATGTTCCGCCGCATCCGTGGAACGTCGATTTCCCGCACCTGATGCTGCGGGCCAAGGCGGTCAGGTTCCGCAAGGGCGAAGTGCGCCTGCGCGACAAGGTGCTCACCAGCACGGATGCGCTCGGCAAGCTCGCCGCGATTCCGGTCGTCGCCCAGACCGTCAATGCCGCCAACCGCAACGGCGCCGCGCGCGTGGTGCTGCAGTCGGTGCTTGGCGTCGACAAGCGCCGGGAGCTGCC
Source organism: Aromatoleum tolulyticum (assembly GCF_900156155.1). Lineage (GTDB taxonomy): Bacteria > Pseudomonadota > Gammaproteobacteria > Burkholderiales > Rhodocyclaceae > Aromatoleum > Aromatoleum tolulyticum. Next base: position 13,745 of record NZ_FTMD01000004.1, on the reverse strand, counting down.
GCCCTACGCCCCGACCCGCTTCCGCCGCGCCGCCGAGCTCCGGGCTGAGTGGCCGGTGCGCGACGGCGAACGCACGCCGGGCAAGGTCGCGATCTTCTCGACCTGCTACATCAACTACAACGAGCCCGGCATCGGCCACGACCTCGTCGCCGTGCTCGCGCACAACGAGATCCCGGCCGTCCTCGCCCGTCAGGAAGCCTGTTGCGGCATGCCCAAGCTCGAACTCGGCGATCTTGAGGGCGTGCGCCGCCTGAAGGACGTGAACATCCCCCAGCTTGCAGCGCTCGCGCGCGACGGCTACGCGATCCTTGCTGCAGTGCCTTCGTGTGCGCTGATGTTCAAGCACGAGCTCCCGCTGCTCTTCCCCGGCGATGCCGACATCAAGGCCGTCGCCGGCGCGATGTTCGACCCCTTCGAGTACTTCATCCTCCGCCACCGCGACGGCCTGCTGAAGACCGACTTCAAGCAGCCGCTCGGCAAGGTCTCCTACCACATCCCCTGCCACAGCCGCGTGCAGAACATCGGACAGAAAACGCGCGAGACCCTGCAACTCGTCCCCGGCACCGAGGTCACGACGGTCGAGCGCTGTGCCGGTCACGACGGCACATGGGGGGTCAAGGAAGAGTACTTCGACCAATCGATGAAGATCGGGCGCCCCGTGTTCCGTCAGATGGCGCAGGCCGCACCGGACTTCATCAGCTCCGACTGCCCCATCGCTGCCCGCCACATCCAGCAGGGCATCCGCGACGGCGGTACCGCGCTCGCGGCGGAGAAGGCCCATCCCCTGACCCTGCTGCGCAGGGCCTACGGACTGTGAGGATCCGACCCGATGAACGCCATTGCCCGCGACAGCCTTCTCAGCCTCGAAGCCTACGCCCGCCAGCGCTCCGCCTTCCGCAGCCGCGTCATCGCCCACAAGAAGGAGCGCACGCTGCATCTCGGCGAACACATCACGCTGATCTTCGAGGACGAACTCACGATCCGCTACCAGATCCAGGAAATGCTGCGTGTCGAGCGCACCTTCGAGGAGGCCGGCATCCGGGACGAACTCGACGCCTACAATCCGCTCGTTCCCGACGGCAGCAACTGGAAGGCGACGATGATGATCGAGTTCTCCGCGGAGGATCAGCGGCGACTCTGGCTTGCCCGCCTGATCGGGATCGAGCGTCGTGTCTGGGTGCGTATCGGGGGCGGCGAACCGATCTTCGCGATTGCGGACGAGGACCTGGAACGCGACAATGGCGAAAAGACGTCCGCGGTGCACTTTCTCCGCTTCGAACTGCCGCCCGCGCAGATCCGCGCCCTGCATGCAGGTGCCGCGCTCGCGATCGGTGTCGATCACCCCGCCCTGACGGCGGTCGCGGAACCCGTACCCGACGCGATCCGGCAATCCTTGTGTGGAGATCTGCGAGCTTGACGCTGCTGCAACCCATCATCCGCGGGGGCCTCGTGGCCCTCGTCTGTTTTTCGGCCCCGGCAATTGCCGGGCTCCTCACCGACAGCGATCCCGAGTGGAAAGAGGGCGAGCACACGCTGCCGGCGCCACCGCGCGAAGCAGGCCTGCGCGAATTCTTCGTCAGCAGCGCGTCGCCCAACCACTTCTACGTCGACGAGGACAGCATTGCGGTCGGGGACGACGGCGTCGTCCGCTACACCCTGGTGATCCGCAGCGCCGGCGGCGCAACGAACGTCACGCACGAAGGCATCCGCTGCGCCAGCGGCACCTGGCGCCTGTATGCGACCGGTCGCGCCGGCGGACAATGGTCTGCAGTGCGCGACGAGGAATGGAAGCCGATTTTCGGCAGCGTCTACAACGGACCGCGCGCGGCGCTTTCCGAAGACCATATCTGCGACGGCCCGGTGCCGCCGCGAGACCGCAACGAAGTCCTGCGGCGGCTGCGCGGCGAAGCCAGCACCTTCATGAAATCCGGAAAATAAGCCAGCCGACGGAGGAACCCCTCATGGATCAACTCATCGTCGAATTCGACAAGGCCCTGCGCACCCTGTTCGCCCCTGCGCGCTCGGTGCGCCCCGTGCCCGGCGGCGACATGCCGGATACCCTGCTCAGCGACGGCCAGCGCGAACACGTCGCCGGTCTCATGCGCGTCAATCACTGCGGCGAGATCTGCGCCCAGGCCCTCTATCAGGGGCAGGCCATCATGTCCCGCGACGCCAGCGTGCGGCGCGAGCTCGAGCAGGCCTCGAATGAGGAGACCGAACATCTCGCCTGGACCGAGCAGCGCATCGCCGAACTCGGCGGACGCAAGAGCCTGCTGAACCCCTTGTGGTACGGCGGGTCGCTGGCGCTGGGAATGCTGGCGGGGCGGCTCGGCGACCGCTGGAATCTCGGATTCCTCGCCGAAACCGAGCGCCAGGTGGAGGCCCATCTCGGCGGACACCTGGATCAGCTGCCGGCCGAGGACCAGAAGTCGCGCGAGATCATCGGGCAGATGAAGGTCGACGAAGCGCGCCACGCCGACACCGCCATCGGCCTCGGTGCGCACGAGCTTCCCGGCCCGGTCAAGACCGCGATGAAGCTCATGGCGCGGGTCATGACGACCACCGCGTACCGCCTCTGACCCGAAAACAGGGCAGGGGGGCGGCCTCGTCCCCCCGTCCGGCGACCCTGACCGGGGGGGCTTACTCGACGTCGACGATCGTCACTTCGTGGACCATCTCGGCCGTCTTCGCCAGCATGATCGACGCCGAGCAGTATTTTTCCGCCGACAGGTGCACGGCGCGTTCCACCGTTTCGCGCTTCAGCCCCTTGCCGGTCACCGTGAAGTGGAAGGTGATGCGCGTGAACACCTTGGGATCGGTCTCGGCCCGTTCCGCCATGAGCTTCACCTCGCAGTTGCGCACATCGTGACGGCCGCGCTGCAGGATCAGCACCACATCGAACGCCGTGCAGCCGCCGGCCCCCGCCAGCATCATCTCCATCGGCCGCGGCGCGAGATTGCGTCCGCCCGCCTCCGGTGCTCCGTCCATCGCAACGACGTGACCGGTGCCGGTTTCGGCAAGAAAGGTCATCCCGTCGACCCATTTGATCGTGCATTCCATCTTTGACTCCGTTGTCGGCTGGATTGGGGTCGCCATCGGTCGACCGGCTGGCGATTTTACCGGAATGCCGCGCGCGTCCGCCCGGCCACGTCATGCGGAATTGGTGCGACGCAGCATAATAATCCGCCAGACTGTCTGAAGCAGGCCGGCGCTATCCTGGTGTTCCCAGGGTGGCGCCAGGTAAATTGATATGCGTCAATGAGTTGTAATTTTATAAGCAAAGCTTATCTTTCGATTAAAACATTTATAGTGCAATGCACCAAAAAACCTTGCCACGCCAAGTTCGGCTGCGGATAATTGGAACCAGTCGGATCAATCGAGCTTCGTGATCCAAACCGTGTCTCCTCCACCCTCCTCCTTTGGTGTGGATTTAACGCAGTCCTTCAAGGACTGCGTTTTTTTTGGTGCAGTCCGGATCCGGCTGCACTCCTCGTGCAGCGTATCGCCGTCACTTGCCGACAGTTCCGTCGGGCCCGGTCTCGCGCGGCCGCTCCTTCCTCTCGGAAAGGGCGGCTACGCACCAGTGTTTCAGAGGCTCTCGCCCAAATCGGCGCGGAACTTGGCGACGAGCTTCTCCTGCCAGTCCGACACCGGCGTCAGGCGGCCGTAGAAGAAGCGCAGGATTTCCGGCTCCTCGGTGAACGCCAGGCCGCCAATGAGCCGGCGATGGGCGTACAACCATTCCAGCCGGTCGATCGCGTATTTGACCTGCGACAGCGTGAACACCCGTCGCGGCATCGCCAGGCGAACGAGCTCCATGTTCGCGAAGATCTCGCGTCCATCCGGTTCGCGCTGCTCGGACAGCGTTCCGCGCTCCATCCCGCGGATGCCGCTGGCGATATACAGCGCCGAAGCCAGCGCGCCGGCCGGGTATTCCGCCTGCGGAATGTGGTCCACGAACTTCATCGCATTGACGTGGCACCCCAGCCCGCCAGCCGGCGTGATGACCGGAATGTCACGCTTTTGCAGTTCGTCGACCATGTAGGCGATGAACTGGGGACCCTGGTTGATCACGTCCTCGTCCATCGTTTCTTCCAGCCCCACGGTGAGCGCCTCCATCTCGCGCACCGACATGCCGCCGTAGGTGAGGAAGCCTTCATATAAGGGCACCAGCCCCCGCATCCGGCGATACAGTTCCTCGCTGCGGATGCAGATGCCGCCGCCGCGGGCGCATCCAAGCTTGCGCGCCGAGAAATAGATGATGTCGCACTGGTCGGCGATCCTGCGCGTGATTTCGCGAATGGCGAGCGTCTTGCAGTCGGCCTCGCGCTGCTTGATGAAATGCAGGTTGTCCGCCAGCAGGCTCGCATCCAGCACCAGCAGCAGGCCGTGCTCAGTGCAGATCTTGCGGATGTCGACGAGGTTCTGCAGCGAGAACGGTTGTCCGCCGATGAGGTTGGTGCCGGCTTCCATGCGCACGAAGGCGATCTTGTCCGCACCGTGCAAGCCGATCACGTCGCGCAGTTTGCCCGTGTCCATATTGCCTTTGAACGGGTGTACGCTGACGACTTCCAGCCCCGAGTCGGCAACGAGTTCCTCCACTGTTCCGCCGTTGAGCGTGATGTGCGCCTTGGTGGTGGTGAAGTGATAGTTCATCGGCACGACCGACCCCTTCGACACCAGTACCTGCGACAGGATGTTCTCGCAGGCCCGTCCCTGGTGGGCGGGCAGGAAGTAGGGCATGCCGAAGATGTCCTCCAGCTTGCTCGCCAGGCGGGTGTACGTGGCGCTCCCGGCATAGCTGTCGTCAGCGATGAGCATTGCCGCCTGTTGCTGGTCGCTCATGGCGTTCACGCCGCTGTCGGTGAGCATGTCCATGAACACATCCGAATTGCGCAGCAGGAAAGTGTTGTTTCCCGCCTCCGTGATCGCCGCAAGCCGGCGCTCTACGGGTGGCAGCGTCAGCTTCTGGACGATGCGGACCTTGTGCATTTCGAGCGGGACGTTCTCGCCGCCAAAGAACTTCACTTCCGCCATACCCTCAAGCCTCCAGTCTCTTTAGCTAAAAGTGCACTATTATTCATGCGAGACCGCTCGCGGCTTTGACCTGACACAAATGTTGGCGAGTTTGTCTGTGGCGGTGGAGGCAGACGTGGTTCGAGCCCCTCGGGGCGATCGCAACCCCATCGGCGATAACTGATCCTGATTTGACTTTCGGGTGTGCTTCCTATTATCATCACGAGCTTTCCGTTTATTGGCCTCTGCCCCAGGCCGGACAAGATCGAGGATTCGAATGAAAACGTTTTCTGCCAAGCCGCACGAAGTCAAGCGCGACTGGTTTGTTGTCGACGCTGCGGACAAGGTGCTTGGCCGGGTCGCCGCCGAGGTAGCCCGCCGTCTGCGTGGCAAGCACAAACCCATTTACACGCCGCACGTCGATACCGGCGACTTCATCGTCGTGGTCAACGTCGAGAAGCTGCGTGTCACCGGTAACAAGGCGCAAGACAAGAAGTACTACCGCCATACCGGTTTCCCGGGCGGAATCTACGAAACCAACTTCACCAAGCTGCAGCAGCGCTTCCCGGAACGCGTGCTCGAAAAGGCGGTGAAGGGCATGCTGCCGAAGGGGCCGCTGGGTTACGCCATGCTGAAGAAGCTGAAGTGCTACGCGGGTGCCGAGCATCCGCATGCCGCTCAGCAGCCCAAAGTTCTCGAGATCTGACAGGAGCCGATCAATGGCTGTGACTTACAACTACGGCACTGGCCGCCGCAAGACCGCGGTTGCCCGTGTTTTCATCAAGCCGGGTTCCGGCAATATCGTCGTCAACGGCAAGCCCCTGGACGAGTTCTTCTCGCGTGAAACGGGTCGCATGATCGTGCGCCAGCCCCTCACGCTGACCGAGAACGAAAACCGCTTCGACATCATGGTGAACGTCACCGGTGGTGGCGAGTCGGGTCAGGCGGGTGCCGTTCGTCACGGCATCACCCGTGCGCTGATCGAATACGATGCCGAACTGAAGCCAGTGCTGCGCAAGGCCGGTTTCGTGACCCGCGACGCTCGCGAAGTCGAACGGAAGAAGGTCGGTTTCCGCAAGGCCCGTCGCCGCAAGCAGTTCTCCAAGCGCTGATACCTTTTCCCGGTATCCGCTGGAACAAGAAGCCGCCCGCTGGGCGGCTTTTTGCTTTTCGGCCCGCAAAACCGGCGGGCGATGGGTGAGATAATCAAAAGCTGCATCGGGGATTGCCCCGCCAAGGAGAAAGCATGATCAAGGTTGGTGTTGTCGGCGGTACGGGTTATACGGGTGTCGAACTGCTCAGGTTGCTTGCACGTCATCCCGACGTTCAATTGCACGCGATCACTTCGCGTGGCGACGCGGGCATGGCCGTGTCCGAGATGTTCCCGAGCCTGCGCGGCCGCGTCGATCTGCGCTTCGTCGCGCCCGCCGATGCCGAACTGGACCGCTGCGACGTCGTCTTCTTTGCCACGCCCAACGGCATCGCGATGCAGCAGGCGCGTGAACTCGTCGACAAGGGCGTACGCGTCATCGATCTCGCTGCCGACTTCCGTATCCGCGACGTCGCCGAGTGGCAGAAGTGGTACGGCATGACGCACGCTGCCCCCGAGCTCGTCGCCGAAGCCGTGTACGGGCTGCCCGAGCGCAACCGCGAACAGATCCGTTCGGCCCGCGTGCTGGCCAATCCCGGCTGCTACCCCACGGCCGTGCAACTGGGCTTCCTGCCGCTGATCGAGGCCGGTGTGGCGGACCTCTCGCATCTGATTGCCGATGCCAAGTCGGGCGTCTCGGGTGCCGGGCGCAAGGCCGAGGTGCATACGCTGTTCGCCGAGTCCGCCGACAGTTTCAAGGCGTACGGCGTCCCGGGGCATCGCCATCTGCCGGAAATTCGCCAGGGGCTGGTCGGCATGGCCGGCAAGGCGGTCGGCCTGACCTTCGTGCCGCATCTCACGCCGATGATCCGCGGTATCCACGCGACGCTGTATGTCCGGCTCACGCAGGATGTGGACGTGCAAGACCTTTTCGAATCGCGCTATCGCGCCGAGCCTTTCGTTGACGTTATGCCGGCGGGCAGTCACCCGGAAACCCGCTCGGTCCGTGCGAGCAACATGTGCCGAATCGCCGTTCATCGTCCCCAGGGCGGCGATGTGGTGGTCGTCCTGTCGGTCATCGACAACCTCGTCAAGGGGGCGGCCGGGCAGGCGGTGCAGAACATGAACATCATGTTCGGTCTGGACGAAGCCCTCGGGCTCGACATCGTGCCCGTCAGTCCCTGATGGAACCAATCGTGGCGATAGCTACTCTCATTTTGACGAAACGTGTCGGGTGACGCATTATTTGAAAGTGCACACCCCTTCAGGAGATAACATGAACACTGCAGTCGAAACGCCCGAACTGCTTGTCTTCACCGACAGCGCAGCCGGCAAGGTCAAGGAACTGATCGAGGAAGAGGGCAATCCCGAACTCAAGCTGCGCGTTTTCGTCAGCGGTGGTGGATGCTCGGGCTTCCAGTACGGCTTCACTTTCGACGAGGAAGTGAACGAGGACGACACTGCATTCGAGAAGAACGGCGTGACCCTGCTGATCGACTCGATGAGCTACCAGTATCTGGTCGGCGCCGAGATCGACTACACGGAAGGACTCGAAGGATCGCAGTTCGTCATCCGCAATCCGAACGCGACGAGCACCTGCGGCTGCGGGTCTTCGTTCTCCGCCTGACGCGGGCGCTGCGCATCAAGCAAAACGGGAGGCCGCAGCCTCCCGTTTTCTTTTCAGGTACCTTCCGCGTCGCAGGTCAGTCGGCGCGTGCCACCGTTGTACGGTCGAGCAGCGCAAGGCGTTCGAGCATCGGTGCCGTCTCACGACGGAAGCTTGCCAGCGCGCTGCCGCCGAGCGGCTGGGTTGTCGGCAGCGCGATCTTCATCGGATCGCGCGCAACTCCGCTCACGCGGATCTCGAAGTGCAGGTGTGCGCCTGTCGACCAGCCCGTCGATCCGACGTAGCCGATCACGTCACCCTGGCGAACACGCTGGCCCTTGCGCAGCCCCTTTGCGAAGCCGTTGAGATGTGCGTAAGCGCTCTCGTAGCCGTCCCGGTGCTGGATCACCACGATATTTCCGTAGCCGCCCTGGCCTCCCGCAAACTCGACGACCCCGTTAGACGCCGCCTTGACCGGCGTTCCCGTCGGCGCCGAGAAATCCGTGCCCTTGTGCTCCTTCCAGCGCTTGTGGATCGGATGCATGCGTCCCCCAAAATTGGACGAAATGCGTGAGAACTCGAGGGGGTAGCGCAGAAAAGCCTGGTTCAGCCCTCGTCCGTCGGGGGTGAAATACGTGTCTGCGCCGTCTTCGTCGCGATGCAGCACGACGGTGTGGCGCTTGCCGTCGTTGACGAACTCGGCGGCCAGGATGCGCCCGGCGCCGGCCGGGAGGCCCCGCTCATGCAGGGACTCATACACGACGCTGAAGTGGTCGCCGCGCCGCAAGTCACTGCTGAAGTCGATTTCGGTGCCGAATATTTCTGCCAGCTTGGTCGCGACGCTGTCCGGAATTCCCGCCGCGTCGGTTGCTCCGAACAGCGTCTGGCGAATCGTCCCCGATCGCATCTCGATGTTCACGTCGAGCGCTGCCGCGCTGGGCGTGCGCGATTCGATGCCGGCAGCGGTACGCTCTACGGTGTAGCGCTCGTCGCCGCCAGCGACCGGCAGGCTCAGCAAGACGATTCTTCCGTTCGCCTGGACCGTGGCGAGAACCGACCGGCCGGCTCGCAGCTGTTTCTGAGCCTGCAGCCCTGCCGGTTGATTCAGATAGTCGAGGACTTCCTGGTCGTTCGCGCCGATGCGGCGGAAGATTGCCTGTATCGTGTCGCCGGGGCGCACGCGTTCGTCGGAAACGAACGGCAGGTCCGAGGCGTCGGCGGGGGGGGGGGCAATCGGCCCGAGACGCTCCACGACCGATTCGGTGACGATGGACGTTTGAGGTGCCCCGGGGGGGACGGCTGTGGCGGCAACGACGCCCAGCAGTGACGTGCCGACCAGCGCGCCAACGGCCCACCGCTTGCGTCCGGTGGGGAGGACGCCGTTCAGTTCGGCTAGAATCCTGACTTTTCGTGCCTGCATGGGATTTTCGGACAAAAAACTTCCGCGAGTTTAGCAAAGTTTCTTGTCTTCCCGTTGAATGGAGAGTTGCATGACTGACGTACAGGGAGCCCTCGAACTGATCAAGCGGGGTGCCGACGAGTTGCTGATAGAGGCCGAGCTGGTCGACAAGCTGAAATCCGGCCGCCCGCTCAGGGTGAAGGCCGGTTTCGACCCCACCGCGCCCGACCTGCACCTCGGTCATACGGTCCTCATCAACAAGCTGCGTCACTTCCAGGATCTGGGTCATCAGGTGATGTTCCTCATCGGCGACTTCACCGGCATGATCGGCGACCCGTCGGGCAAGAACGCCACCCGTCCGCCCCTGTCGCGCGAGCAGATCATGGAGAATGCGCGCACCTATCAGGATCAGGTGTTCAAGATCCTCGATCCGGAAAAGACCGAGATCTGCTTCAACTCGGCATGGATGGAATCCCTCGGTGCGGCCGGGATGATCCGCCTCGCTTCGCGCAGCACCGTCGCGCGCATGCTCGAGCGTGACGACTTCGCCAAGCGCTACACCGCCAACCAGCCGATCTCCATTCACGAATTCCTGTATCCGCTGTGCCAGGGCTACGACTCCGTAGCAATGCGCGCGGATATCGAGCTCGGCGGCACGGACCAGAAGTTCAACCTTTTGATGGGGCGCGAACTGCAGAAACACGAGGGGCAGGCGCCCCAGTGCGTCCTGATGATGCCGCTCCTCGAAGGGCTGGACGGCGTGAACAAGATGTCCAAGTCGCTTGGCAACTACATCGGTATCGCCGAAGGGCCGCGCGAGATCTTCGGCAAGCTGATGTCGATTTCGGACGACCTCATGTGGCGCTACTACGAGCTGTTGTCCTTCCGCTCGATCAGCGAGATCGCCGGTCTGCGCCGTGACGCCGAGACGGGGCGCAATCCGCGCGACATCAAGGTCATGTTGGCGATGGAGTTGGTTGCCCGTTTCCACGGCGCAGTGGCGGCCGAGGACGCCCGCGCGGAATTCGAAGCGCGCTTCCAGCGCGGCGTGCTTCCCGAGGATATGCCCGAAGTGAATGTCGCCGTCGGCGCCGAGGGGATGCCCGTGTTCCAGGTGATCAGGCAGGCCGGCCTGACCGGGACGACATCGGAGGCGATGCGCATGATCGAGCAGGGTGCCGTGCGCCTCGACGGGGATCGCGTCGAGGACAAGGGGCTCCTGCTGCAGGCGGGCAAGACCGTCGTGTTGCAGGTCGGCAAGCGCAAGTTCGCCACCGTACACCTGGGATGACGGTTGGCGGCTTTTCGCCGACGTGTGACGTCCGTTGGTCCATACCTGCGCAAAAGCCATGTGTAATATAGTGTAAGTGCGCTTCGGGCTGGCGGCGGCGAAGGATTCCGGCCCGGATCGTCACCCGTGCGCCACCGGCTTCCGGCGCACCCTCATTGCGCCCGATCTTGAAGGCAGGGTTTCGCGACCATGAAGTTCCGGTCATTGTTCGGTTTGGGTGCCACGTTGCGCCCCGGATCCCTGGGCGCTATCGTTTTCGTGATCGCGCTCGGGGCTGCGGCACTGTTCGTGGCGCAGTCCGAACGCGAGAGCCTGCGCATCCGGCGTGCGGAAGTCGCCGACCAGAGTGGCGACAAGGCGCACGAGATCGAGAGCGCGGTTCGCCACGGTCTCACTGCAACCTATGCCCTCGCCGCGCTTGTACGGCAGGGGAAGGGGATGGTCCCCGATTTCGATGCCGTGGCGACCGAGATGCTGCGCTACTACCCTGGCGCCGACTCCCTTCAGCTCGCTCCCGGCGGAGTCATTCGGCATATCGTTCCGCTCGCTGAGAATGCCCGTGCGATAGGACACGATCTACTCGCAGATCCCGCCCGGAACAAGGAAGCGTTTCGCGCCCGGGATACGGGCGAACTCACCCTGGCCGGCCCGTTCGAGTTGATGCAGGGCGGCATCGGAGCGGTCGGACGTCTGCCCGTGTTCCTCGACGACGAAAACGGCCGGCCGAGGTTCTGGGGCTTTGCCACGGTACTGATCCGTTTTCCGCAGGTCCTGAGCAAGGCCCAGCTGCCCCAGCTCGTGAAGCGCGGACTGCGCTACCAGCTTTGGCGCGTGCACCCCGATACCGGTCTGAAGCAGGTCATCGCGGCATCCTCGGAGGAACCGCTCATCGATCCGGTGGATCGTGCGGTCATGATGCCGAACGGTACGTGGATGCTCAGCGTCGAGCCGATCGACGGCTGGATGCACAAATCGGCGCTCTCGCTCAAGCTGCTCCTCGGATTCATTTTCAGCGTGCTCCTCGGCTGGCTGGCGAAGCAGATGGGGGAGCTGAGGCTTCACCGTTACCGGCTGCAGACGCTGGTCGATGAGCGCACATCCGCGCTGGCGGCACGTGAATCCAAGCTCGGCGCGCTGATCGGCTCGCTACCCGACCAGCTGTTCGTGCTCGATGAACCGGGGCGTATCGTCGAAGTCTATTCGCCTGATCCTGCACTTCTTCCAATGGTCCCGCACGAGTTGCCGGGGCGGACTTACGGCGATGTCTTTCCGAAACCGGTCGCGCGCGCGGTTGGCGAGGCCCTTGCGGCAATCCGGAAGGATGGGCAGCGACATGAATTCGAATATGCACTGGACCTCCCGGGCGGGCGCCGGCAGTTCAGCGCGTCGATGAGTCAGCTCTCGCGCAGTGACGGAGCGCCGGCCGGTTTCATTGCTCTCGTGCGGGATGTCTCCGAACGCAAGCTGGCCGAGGAAAGGATGCGCGAGGCGATGGTGGTCTTCGACGCATCCAGCCAAGGGATCATGACCGCGGACGCCACGGGCGTCATTACCTCCGTGAATCCGGCCTTCTGTTCCATTACTGGCTACTCGGCGGACGAGGTCATCGGGCAGACGCCGGCGATGTTCAAGTCCGGGCGCCACGACGCCGTCTTCTACAAGAACATGTGGGCAGCCCTCGAGACGACCGGCCGCTGGGAGGGCGAGGTCTGGAATCGGCGGAGGGCTGGTGACGTCTATCCACAGTGGCTGACCATCTCGGCTGTGCGCGACGAATCGGGACGACTCATCAAGTATGTGTCGATTTTCAGCGACATGACGCGGCGCAAGCAGCGCGAGGAGGTTATCTGGCGGCAGGCGAATTTCGATGCCCTCACAGGTCTTGCCAACCGCAACCTGCTCAACGACCGACTCGAGCGCGCGTTGGCGCACAGTCGCCGTACGGGCAAGAAAGCGGGCCTGGTGTTCCTGGATCTCGACGGGTTCAAGTGGATCAACGACACCCTGGGGCACGACATCGGCGACGAGATGCTCATCGAGGTTGCCGCCCGGCTCAAGGACTGCGTCCGTAATCAGGATACGGTGGCACGGCTTGGGGGGGATGAATTCACGCTCGTCGTCGATGACCTCGACGATGCCGATGACCTCCAGATTGTCGGTGACAAGGTGTTGCGGGTCATTCGCGAGCCCTTCCTGCTGGCCGGAGCGAACCGATACGTCTCGGGCAGCCTGGGAATCACGGTGTTTCCTGACGACGGCGACAACGTGCAGACCCTGCTGCGCAACGCCGACATCGCGATGTACCAGTCCAAGCAATTGGGGAAGAACCGCTGCCAGTTCTATTCGCAGGACATGCAGGAGGTCGCCCGCCTGCGAGTGCAGATCGAAGCCGAGCTGCGCGTTGCCGTCGAGCGCCGGCAGTTCGTGCTCTATTACCAGCCCATCATCGATGCGCGAAGCGGCAGCGTGAACGGAGCGGAGGCCCTCGTGCGCTGGCAGCATCCCATGCGCGGGCTCGTCGCCCCCGATGAATTCATCGCCATCGCCGAAGATACCGGGCTGATTCTTCCGATCGGCGCATGGGTGCTGAACGAAGCCTTGCGTCAGGCGAACGAATGGCTGGTGCAGGGATTGCCGCCGCTGCGGATCGCGGTCAATGTCTCGGGCGTCCAGTTCCGGGAACAGGGTCTGCTCGAACTGATTGCGCAGGCCAGCCGGAAACCCGGATTCGACAGGATCAAACTTGTCCTGGAGATTACCGAGTCCGTGCTCATGCAGAGCAGCGATGCCACAGAAACCCTCATGCGCGAAATCGGCAAGCTCGGCGTCAATTACTCGCTCGACGATTTCGGAACTGGTTATTCATCGCTCTCATACCTGAAGCGTTTTCCCGTCGATCACGTCAAAATCGACCGGAGCTTCGTCAGCGACTGCGTTGACGACAAAAGCGACGCCCTGCTGGTCGAGGCAATCATCAACATGGCGCACAGTCTTGGGCTCAAGGTTACGGCGGAAGGGGTCGAGACGGATTCGCAGCGCGAGTTCCTCCGCGCGCGTCATTGCGATTACATCCAGGGCTACCTCGTCAGCGAGCCTCTGCCGGCGGACGAATTCAGAATACTCGCCCTGAGGTACCAGGCGGACAATGAACTGCCTGCTCAAACGCCGACGCCTTGGTGAGTGTCGCCTCGTTTCGCATGGGGCGAGTTGCAGACCGCTCGGACCTCGGGGTTCGTTGCGTGCCCGGAAAGAACTTAATTCCGGATGACCGCAAAAAGCGCTTGACGGCCTGTTTGAGGTCTATATAATTCGCGCCTCTTCAGCGCTGCGGCGGACTTGGCGG
>NZ_FTMD01000033.1 GCF_900156155.1 Aromatoleum tolulyticum | reverse complement strand
TCAAACAGGCGTGCACGCTCGCCGACACTCTCTCGCACGCAGCCGACACGCACCAGACCGTGAAACTCGCCGCCGCGATCGGCAGCACCGCGGCCGGCGCGAGCGCCGCCGACCTGGACCACCCACCTCTCAAGGCCTTGAGCAGGATCGCCTCCGGCATGGTCTCCCGCCGCGATCTCGCCGAGGCCACGACCGACGCGGACGCCCGCCACACCGCCGTCGCCGGCGACAAGGTTCCGCACCTTTCCGCCCCCGCGATCCTGCAGGCCGCGCGGGCCGGCATCGGCCTCGTCGCCGGCCAGAGCGTGCAGGTCACGGCGGGCGACACCACCACCCTCATGAGCGGCGCCGACACGAACCTCGCCGTCGCCGGCAGCGCCCGCCTCCACGCCGGTCACGCCATCGGCCTGCTCGCCGGCGCCGTCGAACCCGGCGAAGGCAACACCGGCATCCGCCTCATCGCCGCGAAGGACGACATCGAGTTGCAGGCGCAGAGCGACGAACTGAAGCTCCTCGCCCGCGACGAGATGAAGCTCGTCAGCGCGAGCGCGAACATCGACTTCGCCGCGGCGAAGAAGATCGTCCTCAGCGTCGAAGGCGGCGCCAGCATTACCATCGACGGCGGCATCACCGTCGCCTGTCCGGGGACGATCACGGTGCATGCCTCGAAGAAGAGCTTCGGCGGGCCGACCAGCCTGGTGCACGAGTTCAAACACAACCCGACGCACGACTACGACGAAGGCTTCAGGCTCATCGATGCGCTCACTGGCAAGCCGATCGAGAACTTCTCCTACCGCATCCGTACCGCCGGCGGCGCGCTCGTGCACGGCGGTACCGCCGCCGACGGCAACACGGTCAGGGTGAATGCGTCGGCGCTCGAGGCCATGCATCTCGAACCCGATCTCATTCCTATCCAACGCCCCGTGACACCGAAAGTCCGATGACGACGCCCGCCGCTCCCCTCGCCACCTCCTACGCGACCCCGGTCGACGACAAGACCTGCAAAGACGTGCTACTGCAGCCCGACATGCCGGGAATCATCATCTTCGTGCATGGCGTCAACAGCGAGGGGGAATGGTACGAGGCCGCCGAGCAACACATTCTCGCCGGCCTGAACAAGCGGCTGGGACGGAACGACCTGAAGCCGAGGGAATGGGATCCGCGCGCAGCGAAACCGAAACCCGAAACCAGTGACCGTTCGCCCATCATTCATTTCTTCTGGGGCTACCGTCCAAAGGACGGCGAAGAACGGCGCTGGCGCGTGCCCTTGCGGGACAGCAGCAAGGAGCGCAACTCCGCCTGGGCAAAGGACTACACCCCGGTACCTCCCCTCTACTGGGGCGGAGGGCCGTTCCAGAACGGGTGCAACAATCTGCCTCTGCTCTGGTCCCCCCAGGGCTTCCGACGCGATGTGTGGGCAGCGCTCATCCCGATCGACGTGCAGAAGTTGAACCCGGAAGTCGACCGCCAGCTGCACGACGCGCCGCCACGCACCTACTATGCACACGCGGCGGGGCGGCTGGCCGGACTCGTGCGCAAGATCCGCGGCAGGTTCGCCGCCGACACGATCACGCTGATCGGGCACAGCCAGGGAACGCAGATCGTCTTGGCCGCATTGGCAGTGCTCGAGTCCACGAACCAGCCTGACTGCGTGATGCTCATGAACAGCCCCTACGCCTTCGATGCAAAGATCACGGACACCTTTGCTCAGGGCGATGATGCGCCCACGGCGGACGCCCGGCGCAAGACGTTCGAAAACATCGTCCGGCACTTCGATTCGGGCCATCGCAAGCTGACCCGCGAACTGGCGACGTGCTTGCGCGTGGGCAAAACGGCCGACGGCGCCCCCTGGACCCCATCGGCCCCCAGCGAACGCGACAATACCGGGCGCATGTATATCTACTTCAATCCCCACGACCGCGTTATGGGCTCCACGGCGCTGCAGAGCATCGGCTGGCAGGGGCTTCCGACTCAACTGCTCGAGACATATACCGGCACCCTATATCAACGCATGCTCGCGCGCTCCACGCCGTGCGGAACAGCCCCGGGCGAACAATACCTGTGGCCACGCGAGCCGGACGGCAGCCTCAAGCCCTTCTGGAACCTCATGAAGAAGACCAAGGGCTTGATCCCCATGGATCTGTGGGTGACGCCAGAAGTAAACCAACGCGTGGAGATCAATGCCGAAGCGGTTCCAGACCCGATCACGGCGAAGGAATTGATCGAATTCGACGATCCGTCAGAGAGGGCCAAACCTTGGGTGAACGACAATGATTTCTCATTTTTTCGCGATGTATACGCGCGCGAGGAATGGATCGCGGAAACGTCGTCTTATCAGGAAAATTCCGCTCGTCGATTGGAGACACAGCA
>NZ_FTMD01000006.1 GCF_900156155.1 Aromatoleum tolulyticum | reverse complement strand
GAGGTCAGCCAAGCCTTGAAGATGGCGCTGAAGGGACGCCGGGGAAGTCAGCCGCTGGTCCATCATTCCGATCGCGGCGTCCAATACTGCGCCCATGAATACCAGGCCATTCACCGCAAACACGGGCTGATCTGCTCGATGACCGACGGCTACGACTGCTACCAGAACGCCTTGGCCGAACGGGTCAATGGCATTCTCAAGCAGGAATTCCTGCTCCAATTGCCCGACGATCTACACGAGGCTCGGCGCATGGTCAGTCAGTCTATCGCCATCTACAACACGGAACGGCCGCATTGCTCGCTACAATTGAAAACGCCCGATGAGGTTCATCGGGCATCTATGCAGGCCGGCCATTAAGCCGGCTTGTCCGTCACAACAGGTGTCAACCTAATTCAGGACGGGTCAACTTTCCCGATCTCGTCCGCTGCAGTTCAGCTGCGACGCCACCCGGACAAGGTCGCAGCTTCCGGCAACGGCCCGCCATGGGCCGTCGCCACAGCCACGACAGAACGCTTACCGCAACTGCTCCTGCAGCAACGCCAGGATCTTGCGGGCGGTTTCGGACGAATCCTCGCCCCCCTCGCGGGTCATCACGCTAACCACCGATTTCTCGCCCTCGCCGCGGACACGCAGGCGGTATTCGCCGCCCTTCTGCACCACCTGCTCGTTGCTGCGCCAGAAAGCGAGCTTGGACAGGATGCCCTCGGACTTCTTCGTCTGCACGTCCGCATCCGGATCCACGTAGCGGACGAAGAAGAGTCCCTTCGAGCGGTCACGGTCCTCGACCGTGAAGCCGATGCGGTCCAGCGCGAGACCCACGCGACGCCACGCCCGGTCAAAGGACTCGTCCATTGCCAGCGTCACGCTGCCGCCGGTCGCCCCCTTGAGTGCGGCACGCTCGGCCGCCGGCGCCGCCGCGACGATTGCCGCCGCGCGCTCTTCCGCAGCACCGAGTCGGACCATCAGGCGACGCAGCATTTCCGCTTCGAGCTCGGGATCGGCCGGGCGCGGCTGCCACACGGTCGAGTCCTTGGCCTCGTTGGGATAGATCTCCATCATGCCGCGGTGACTGATATAGATCTCGACGGTATCGGGATCCTTGCCCGCCTCCAGCCGCGTGCGGAACTTGTCGCGCACCGGCGTCGAGAACACGCCGTCGAGCACCTTGCCCAGCGCCGAGCGGATGAAGTCCTGCGGGATCTTCGCACGGTCCTCTGCCCAGTCGGTCTCCATCACCCCGACTTCAGGACGCTCGACGTTGAGGATGAAACCCGTTTCGAGCCAGAAGTCTTTGACCTTGGGCCACATGGTTTCCGCCGACCCCTGGACCACCAGCCAGCGCTGGCTGCCTGCGCGCTCGACGCGCATGCTTTCGACCTTCGGCAGCACCTGCTGCTGGCTCGCAGCCGGCTGGGGCTGCGCGCGGTCGGTCGCATACGCCGAGTAGGTCGCCACACCCTTGGGCGAGACGTCCGGCACCACATAGCGGTCGTCGCGCGTCGGTGCCGTGAGGTCCGGCGGAATCTCCAGCGACGGCAACTGCCGCGCGCTCTTGTAATCGATCTTCTTGGATTCGACGAGGGAGCCGGAACAACCCGACAAGGCGATGGCCGCGCCGAGCAGCGAGGCCGCAGTACGCAAGGTACGATTCATGAGTTTCGGTAATTCCAGGAAATATCAGACGTTCACGCCGGCACGACGCATTGCGGCACGTACCCGTTCGTGCAAGCCCTCGGACAGCGGCGTGAGCGGGAGGCGGATGCCGGACTTGATCAGGCCCATCTGCTCGACCGCCCACTTCACCGGAATCGGGTTGGCCTCGCAGAACAGGTCGCGGTGCAGACCGACCAGACGCGCATTGATCTCGCGCGCCTTGATCGCGTCGCCGGCGATGGCCGCGGCGCACATCTCGTGCATCGCACGCGGAGCGACGTTGGCGGTCACCGAGATCGCGCCATGACCGCCCAGCAACATGAAGGCCATGCCGGTCATGTCGTCGCCGGTATACAGCGCAAACCCCTTGGGCGCGCGCTCGATCAGGTCGCACGCCCGGTCGATGCTGCCCGTGGCGTCCTTGATGCCGACGATGTTGGGAATCTGCGCCAGCCGCAGCGCCGTGTCGTTGGACAGATCGGCCACCGTGCGCCCCGGCACGTTGTACAGGATCAGCGGCAGTTCGACCGCCTCGGCGATCGAGCGATAGTGGCGGTACAGGCCTTCCTGCGTGGGCTTGTTGTAGTACGGCACGACCGACAGGTGCGCCACGGCGCCCGCCTTCTGCGCGAAGCGCGTGAGCTCGATGGCTTCGGCCGTCGAATTGGCGCCGGTACCGGCGATCACGGGGACGCGTCCTGCCGCGTGTTCGACGGCGACGCGGATCAGCTCGCAGTGTTCTTCGACGGTCACCGTGGGCGACTCGCCGGTCGTTCCGACGATGACGATACCGTCGGTCCCTTCGGCAAAATGGAAGTCGATCAGGGCGCGCAGGCGCGGAATGTCCAGGCTGCCATCTTCGTTCATCGGGGTGACGATGGCGACAATCGATCCGGTAATCATGGAAGCGGCCGAAAATTAAAAGAACCGATTCTACCTGATCGAAGCCGGACGGCCAGTGGCTTGCTTGCAGGACCGGGCCGCGGATCCGGCTCGCGCCCGCACGATTCGCATCGGGCGCCCCGCAACCCGGCGCTCAAAGGTCGGCAAGCGCCTTGATATGCGCCACGACCGAACGCGCCAGCGACGACAGCGAATAGCCGCCCTCGAGGATCGACACGATGTTCTTGTGCCCGCATTCCTCGGCCACGGCCTTGATCTGCTCGGTGACCCACACGTAGTCCGACTCGACCAGCCCAACCGAACCCATGTCGTCCTCGTAATGCGCATCGAAGCCGGCCGAGATGAAGACCATCTGCGGCTTGTGCTCCCTCAGCGCAGGCATCCAGCGCTCGGCGACGATGGTGCGGAAGGCGTCGCCGCGCGTCCCCGCGGGCACGGGCACGTTGACCATGTTCGGCGCCGTGCAGTCCGCACCGCTGTAAGGATAGAAAGGATGCTGGAAGATGCTCACCATGAGCACCCGCGGGTCGTCGCGAAAGGCGTCTTCCGTACCGTTGCCGTGATGCACGTCGAAATCGACGATCGCCACGCGCTCCAGCCCGTGCGCCTCGAGCGCGTGACGCGCGGCGATGGCGACGTTGTTCAGGAAGCAGAACCCCATCGCCTTGCCGCGCTCGGCGTGGTGGCCCGGCGGACGCACCGCACAGAATGCATTCTCGATTTCGCCCTTCAGCACCAGATCCGTCGCCAGAACGCCAGCGCCCGCCGAGCGCAACGCCGCCTTCATCGTCCCGGAGCTCATCGCGGTATCGGGGTCGAGGTGGCGGATGCCGTGATCGGGCACGCTGGCGTTGAGTTCCGCGAGGTAGTTCGCCGGATGCACCCGGACGATCTGCTCGTCCGTCGCCAGCGGGGCGTCATAGAACGACAGGTACATGTCGAGACCGGCGGCGATCAGCCGATCGTTGATGGCCGCCAGCCGATCCGGACATTCCGGATGGAAGGTTCCCATGTCGTGCAACCAGCAATCGCGGTGCGTGATGAACGCAGTCGTCGTCATACCCCCCCTCTCTCGCGTGCGGGCCAAGCTTCCCGCATCCCTGTCTTCGAATCGGCGCGTCCTTGAAGGGCGCGGCCTGTCGGTCTTTGTTCTATTATCACCGCTTCCCGGTGAATTTCACAGTACGCCCGCGCCATGCCCCACCGTTACGCAATTCGCGTTCTCGAAGCCGCCAACTGCATCATCCTCGGCAAGGACCGCGAACTGCGGCTCGCCCTCGCCTGCCTCGTCGCGCGCGGACACCTGCTGATCGAAGACCTCCCCGGCGTGGGCAAGACCACGCTGGCGCACGTCATCGCACGTCTCATCGGCCTGCACTTCCAGCGTATTCAGTTCACGAGCGACCTTCTTCCCGCCGACATCGTCGGCGTGTCGATATTCGACCGCGAAGCAAGCAGCTTCCGCTTCCACCACGGCCCCATCTTCAGCCAGCTCATCCTCGCCGACGAGATCAACCGTGCCACACCCAAGACGCAGAGCGCGCTGCTCGAAGCCATGGAAGAGCGCCAGGTCACGGCAGACAGCGAAACGCACCCGCTACCCGAGCCGTTCTTCGTCATCGCGACGCAGAATCCGTCTCACCAGATCGGCACCTTCCCCCTGCCCGAGAGCCAGCTCGACCGCTTCCTGCTGCGCATCCGCCTCGGCTATCCCGACCGCAGCGCCGAGCGGGCACTGCTGATGGGCGAGGACAGGCGCGAACTCCTCGACCGCCAGCGAGCCGTTATCCAGCCGGACGATCTACTGGCCATGCAGCAGGCCGCACACTCGATCACCGTATCCGAACGTCTCATCGACTACGTCCAGGCGCTCCTCGCGAGCACACGCCATAGCCCCGAGCTCGCCGCCGGCCTCAGCCCGCGCGCGGGCCTGGGTTTGATCGCCGCGGCCCGCGCATGGGCCCTCATCGAGGGTCGCGACCACGTCCTGCCCGAAGACATCCAGACCGTATTTCCGCACGTCGCCGCCCATCGCCTGCATACCGCGGGTGATGGGCGCAGCATCGCCCCCGAGGTGCTAAGCCAGCTCATCCGCGACGTACCCGTCGTCTGATGCCCCCTCGCTCCGACGCTTGGCGCCGCCAATTGATCGCCCTGCGTCGCCACCTCGATCGCTGGCTGTTTCGCGTCGGCCCGCCTGAGACGGCCCCGATCGTGCTCGGCCAGCGGCGCATCTTCGTATTGCCGACACCCGCAGGGCTGGCCTTCGCGACCGCGCTCCTGGTCATGCTTATCGCATCGATCAACTACAACCTGAGCCTCGGCTACGCGCTGGTGTTCCTCCTCGGCGGAGTATCGGTCGCGAGCATCGTGCACGCCTTTCGCAACCTGCTGCACCTGTCCTTCACTCCGGGACGCGCCGAGCCGGTCTTTGCCGGCGAACGTGCCAGTTTCCACATCGTCGTGGCCAACCACCGGCCTGCGCGGAGACCTGCGCTGCGTCTCACGGCACGCGGAACGGTCGTGCCGTTCGAGATCGGCGCCGGCGACAGCGCCGACTTGATCGTTCCGGCCGTGACCGCAGGACGCGGCTGGATGGCGCTCGGCCGTGTACGCATCGAAACGACTTATCCGCTCGGCCTTATCCGCGCGTGGAGCGTACTGGTTCCCGAGCAGCGTTGCCTCGTGTATCCGGCCCCCGAACCGACGCCCCCGCCGCTGCCCGAAGGCGCATCCCGAAATCTCGGGCGGCGGACCGGCTCGGCCGGCGACGATGACTTCGCGGGGCTGCGCACGCATCAGCCGGCGGACTCTCCACGCCACGTCGCCTGGAAGACGCTCGCCCGCGGCGGCCCCATGCTCACCAAGCAGTTCAGCGGCATGGACGGCGGGGAAATCCATCTCGACTGGAGCACCCTGCCGGCCGAACTCGGCACCGAGGCCCGCCTGTCGCGCATGACGGCCTGGATCGTGGCCGCCGGGCAGCGGGGCCTCGCCTTCTCGCTCGCGCTGCCCGACGTCAGAATCGCAACCGGGCGCGGTTCCGAGCACAGCGCGAACTGCCTGCGGCGTCTTGCTCTCTTCGGAACGGACGCCGCCGATGCGTGACACGCACTCCCCCACTCGCACCCAGTTCGGCTGGCTGCTGGCCGCCGTGTCCGCGACGCTCGCGCCTCACGCGATCGAACTCCCCTACTGGCTGGTCATCCTCTGCGCCGGCCTCATCGCCATCCGCAGCACGCTGCTGTGGCGGCGCGGGAAGCCGCCCCGCCAGCTTCTCATCCTGCTGGTTGCGGTCGCGGCGGGCATCGGGGTGCGGTTCGAATTCGGCCATTTCTTCGGCAAGGATCCGGGCGTCGCGCTGCTTGCCGTGCTGCTGTGCCTCAAGCTGCTCGAATCGCGCACTACACGCGACCTGCGCGCGGCCGTCCTGCTCGCCTACTTCCTGCAGGTCGGACTGTTCTTCTACAGCCAGACGCCGGGTATTGCAGCCCTCGCGCTCGCCGGCGCGCTGCTGACCACGACGACCCTGCTGAGCCTCGAGGACGCTGCCGCACGGCCCGCGGCCCAGCTGCGCACCAGCGCGGTGCTCCTCGCGCAGGGCCTGCCCTTCATGCTGGTGCTGTTCGTGCTATTCCCTCGCGTGCAGGGACCGCTGTGGGGCCTGCCGTCGGATGCGTACAGCGGCATGACCGGACTCTCCGACACGATGACGCCCGGCTCGATCAGCCAACTCGGCCTGTCCGATGCCATCGCTTTCCGCGCCGAATTCAGCGACACCCCGCCGCCCCCTTCCCAGCGCTACTGGCGCGGCCCGGTCCTCACCCGCTACGACGGGCGAAGCTGGCGACCGGGCTTCAGCACGATCGCCGCCGCGCCTCGTTACGCCCCCTCGGGCCGTGCCTACGAGTACCGTCTCACGCTTGAGCCGCACAATCAGCCGTGGCTCCTCGCGCTCGATTTCCCGGCTGCGAACATCCCGAAAACGCGCTATGCGGACGACTTCCGGCTGCTCGCCGAACAGCCCGTGCGCATGCGCACACGTTTTGACCTGCGCTCGTATCCCGCAACCGCGGTGGGCAAGGACGAGAACGCCATCGTGCTCGCCGAGGCGCGGCGCCTTCCGGCCAACTTCAATCCGCGCAGCACGCGCCTGGCACAGGAAATCGCGGCCGAAGCTCCCGACTCCGCCGCGATCCTCGCTCGCATCCTCGAACGCCTGCAGGGGATGGACCTGACGTATACGGTCAGCCCGCCCCTTCTGGGCACCCATGCAGTCGACGAATTCCTGTTCGACACCCGGCAGGGGTTCTGCGAGCATTTCGCATCGGCCTTCGTGTTCCTGATGCGGGCGGCAGGCGTTCCGGCCCGCGTCGTCACCGGCTATCAGGGCGGCGAGATCAATCCGGTCGACGGCAGCCTCGTCGTGCGGCAGTCGGATGCCCACGCCTGGGCGGAAGTGTGGTTCACCGGACGCGGCTGGGTTCGCGTCGACCCCACCGCGCTGTCCGCTCCGGCCCGCATCGAGTCGGGCCTGAGCGCGGCCCTGGGGGACTGGGACGCCCTCCCGCTGCTCCGGCGCCCCGGCATGGACTGGCTGCGCGAGGTGCGACACCGCTGGGAAGCCCTGTCGAATACGTGGAACCAATGGGTTCTTGGATACAATCCCGACCGGCAACGCGACCTCCTCGAGCGGATCGGATTCCCGCAGCCCGACTGGCGCACGCTGGCGATGCTCCTGGGCACCTCTGCGGCGGGCTTGATGATGCTGCTCCTGGCGTGGGCCTTTGCGCTGCGCCGTCGCCGCGATCCGCTCGACGCCGTATGGGCACGCTTTTCCCGCAAGCTCGCCCGCCACGGCGCGGCCAGACATCCGTGGGAGGGCCCCCTCGATTACGGCAAGCGGCTGGCAATGACCTTCCCCGAGCGCGCCGAACCGCTGCGCACGATCAGCGAAGACTACGCCCGACTGCGCTATGGCGCGGAGCCTGCCGACCCGCGCAGCGTGCGCTTGCTTGCCCGATCCATCCGGAGACTGAAGCTGAAATGAAACGAACCCTCGCCGTCGCCGCCCTGAGCCTCGGACTGATATCACAGCCGAGCCTCGCCAACGGCTCCTACGCGGAACGCCCCGAAGCCATCCGCTTCGCGGACTCGATGCAGGAAAAACACGGCTTCGACCGCGACGCAGTGCTGGCAGCGCTCGCACAGGCCCGCCCCGAACCTCGCGTCATCGACCTCATCCGCCCGCCCGCGACGCCCGGCACACGCTCCTGGCAGCGCTACCGCGCCCGCTTCCTCGACGGCAAGCGGATCGACGGCGGCATCGCATTCTGGCAGGCACACGCGGCCGCACTGCAGAAGGCCGCCGATCGGTACGGCGTCCCGCCGGAAATCGTCGTCGCCATCATCGGCGTGGAAACCTATTACGGGCGCAACACAGGCAACTTCGAGACCGTCTCGGCCCTCGCGACCCTCGCCTTCGACTACCCGCCGCGCGCCGCGCTCTTTTTGGGCGAACTCGAACAACTGTTCCTGCTCGCGCGCGAACAGGTCCGCGACCCGCTGTCGTACTACGGCTCCTACGCGGGCGCGCTCGGCTATCCCCAGTTCCTCCCCAGCAGCATCCGCAGCTATGCCGTCGACTTCGACGGCAACGGGCACATCGACTTCGACAACGAGCCCGTCGACGCCATCGGCAGCGTCGCCAACTACCTTGCCAGGCATGGCTGGGTACGCGGCGAAGCGGTCGCCATTCCGGCCCTCGTGCCCCCCGAAGCGGATGCGCAGACACTCGTCAACGCCGGCATCGAACCGTCACTCGCGCCCGAGACAATCGCCTCCGCCGGTATCGTCGCCGCCAGCGCCAGTCCGCCGGCAGCGCCGGCGACCCTGGTCGACCTCGCGACCCCTGGCGCGCCCACCGAATACTGGCTCGGCTATCGCAACTTCTACGTGATCACGCGCTACAACAAGAGCAGCTTCTACGCGATGGCCGTGTACGAGCTGGCGCGCGCACTGCGCGACCAGTACGCGAACCTCGCCGCGCCGCAATAGCCACGGCCGCAAACGACGGGAAAAGCGTCAGAGCAGTTCGTCGCGCGAGATGCCGCGCCGCTTGACGGTGCGCCGCAACTGGCTCAGCGCCTCGAGCTGGATCTGGCGCACCCGCTCGCGCGTGAGCGACAGGCGTGCGGCCAGCTCCTCCAGCGTCATCACCTCGCATTCGTCGAGGCCGTAGCGGTGGCGAATCACCAGGCGCTGCTTCTCGTTGAGCATGCCGATCCACTCGCGGATCAGCTCCTCCACCTCGGCGTCCTGGATCGACACGTCGGGCGAGGTCGCCTGGTCATCGGCCAGCGACTCCCCGATCGACAGCGTCGGATCGATATCCAGCGGCGCATCGAGCGAGGCCGTGTGCTCGCTCAAGGACAGGATCGCACGCACCTCGTCGACGGACTTGTCCAGCATCGTCGCCACCTGCTCCAGCGTGAACTCGCCGTTCCCCGCCGCCTCCAGGCTGCGCTGGGCGCGCAACACCTGATTGAGCTCCTTCACCACGTGGACCGGTAGCCGGATCGTGCGCGACTGATTCATGATCGCCCGCTCGATGTTCTGGCGTATCCACCAGGTCGCGTAGGTCGAGAAGCGGAACCCGCGCTCGGGATCGAACTTCTCCAGCGCATGCATCAAGCCGAGATTGCCCTCCTCGACCAGGTCGAGCAGGGGAATGCCGCGATTGAGGTAATGTTTGGCGATGTTGACGACCAGGCGCAGATTGCGCTCGATCATCGTCTGGCGGGCCTGAAAATCTCCCACTCTCACGCGGCGCGCCAGCGCCGCCTCCTCTTCCGCGGTCAGCAGCGGATTCGCGCCGATCTCGTTGAGGTAGATCTGGGTGACGTCGCTGAGAAACTCGTTCTCGAAAACCGGCGCGGCCCGCTCGACAAAAACCTCCACCTCGAGGGGCAGATCCGGTTCCTGACTCTCTACATCGTCATGACTTGCCGGATCGTACATAGCCTCCTCGTCAGCGTGCAGGCAAATACTTCAGCGGATCTACCGGACGGCCCTGTTTGCGGATCTCGAAATGCACCTTGGGACGATCCGTATCGGTGCTCCCGAGCTCTGCGATCTTCTGGCCTTTCGACACCGAATCGCCTTCCTTCACCAGCAGCTGCTGATTATGCGCATAGGCTGTCAGGTAATTGGCATCGTGCTTGATGATGACCAGTTTTCCGTAGCCACGCAAGCCGCTTCCGGAGTACACCACCTTTCCGCCCGCCGACGCCACCACCGGGTCACCCGGCTTGCCGGCGATATCGACACCCTTGTTCGTCCCCTCGTCGAAGGTCTCGACCACCTGACCCGCGGCCGGCCACAGCCACGAGGTATTGCCCGGCGCCTTGTCCGGCTCCGGTGCGGCAGGGGCCGGGGCGGCAGGCACGCTCGCCCCCGCCCGCGGATTCAGCGAGGCCCACGCCTCGTCGCTATAAGGCTGCTTGCCTCCGCGGGGTTCCTGCTTGAACCCACCGGCGGCCGGCGGCGTAGTTTCGCCCGGCGGCTTGACCGGCTGGATGTCCACCGGCTGCGCGATCGCGATCGGCTGTGCCACGGCACCGGTCGTCGCACCTCCCGCCACTGCCGCGCCAGCCGGTCCGGCGCCTACCCTCAGCGCCTGCCCGACATGGATCTGGTTCGGGTCAGCGAGGCCATTCCAGCCGACCAGATCCTTCACCGTGACTCCGTACTGCCGCGCGATCCCCAACAAGGTGTCCCCGGGACGAACCACGTGAGTCGGGACCTCCGTTTTCGACACCGTTGCTGCACCCGAGACGGGTTCGGCAGCCGGCGGCGGTGTGCCGTCCCTGACAGGGGCAGGCCGCGGGGCTGCGCATCCCACCAGCACCGCGACGACGCCGCACAGCGTCAACCAGCGGCACATATGACCAAGCTTCACTGAATCACTCATTCCGTACCAGTCAATAATGGGACGAACCGCACAGCTTCGAGGCGGCTCTCCCGGAAAACATTCCCCTGCCGCTCGATCATCACGAGCCTCTGGTCCGCACCACCGACCGGCAGCATCAGCCGCCCGCCCGGAGCAAGCTGCTCCTTGAGGGACGCGGGCACACTCGCTGCAGCAGCCGCGACGATAATCGTGTCATACGGAGCGGCCTCGGGCAAACCCATCGTGCCATCGGCACATTTCAACCGCACATTGGGCAGGCGCAACGGCCGGAGATTTTCACGGGCGACATCGAGCAGCGGACGGATCCGCTCCACCGCATAGACTTCCGTGGCAACAAAGGACAACACCGCCGCCTGGTAGCCACAACCCGCTCCGACCTCCAGAGTCCGCCCGAGTTCGCGGCCGGCCCGCAACGCCTCGATCATCTTCGCCACCACGAACGGTTGCGAAATCGTCTGCTGATAGCCGATAGGCAGGGCCGTGTCGTCGTATGCGCTGTACGCGAGCCCCTCTTCGACGAACGCATGCCGCGGCACCTGCATCATCGCCGCGAGCACCTTGTCGTCCCGGATGCCCTGAGCGCGCAGGCGCTCCACCATGCGAGCCCGCGCACGCGCCGCGGCCTGCACGGCATCGGGTCGGCGCAGGCTCATCGTGCCAGCCATTCGGAGACGCCAGGCATGAGGTTGTAGTGCGTCAGATCGATCTGCAGGGGCGTGATGGAGACAAAACCTTCCGCCACGGCGTGGAAATCCGTTCCCTCGCCGGCATCGGCCGCCTGACCGGCCGCCCCGACCCAATATACCGTCTCGTTGCGCGGCGTCACGCTGCGGATCACCGGCTCGGCCTTGTGGCGCTTGCCCAGCCGCGTGATCTTCTGCCCGCGCAATTCCTCGTACGGCCGATCCGGAACATTCACGTTCAGTAGCACGGGCTGGCGGAACGGTTCGCGCAGGAAGCGTTCCGCCAGATCGCGCGCCACGCGCGCCGCGCCGGAAAAATCGCTCGCCTGCTTGCTCACCAGGGAAATCGCGATCGATGGCACGCCGAGCAGGTAGCCCTCCGTGGCCGCCGCGACGGTGCCGGAGTACACCGTGTCGTCGCCCATGTTGGCGCCGTGATTGACCCCCGACACGACCATGTCGGGCAGATGATCGAGCATTCCGGTCACGGCCAGATGCACGCAATCGGTAGGCGTCCCATTGACGAAATGGAAGCCGTTGGCCGCGCGGCGCAGCGACAAGGGACGATCGAGGGTCAGCGAGTTGCTCGCGCCGCTGCGGTCGCGCTCGGGCGCCACGACGGTCACGTCCCCCACCTCGGCGAGCGCCGCTGCCAGGGCGGCGATGCCGGGAGCAAAATAACCGTCGTCGTTACTGACCAGAATGCGCATGTTATTTCCGTTCGGAGGGATACGAGCCACGATGCGAGGCCGGATGTATCGCAGAAGCGGCGAAACATCTTAGCACACCGGCGCACCCCCGCCCGGTCACCCGGCCAGTCCGACGGAGTGCAGAAAAACAAAAACCGGCCAGCGGCCGGTTCTTGTTTGAATTTATTGGTCGGGGCGGCGGGATTCGAACTCGCGACCCCTTGCACCCCATGCAAGTGCGCTACCAGGCTGCGCTACGCCCCGACACAAGCCGCCATTATAGCAGCGCTATCGGATATTGCCAGTCCTGAATCACGCTTTCAGCAACGCGAGCGTCGCAACGACCTCCGCTCGCACGCCGGCGAGCGTTTCGCGCAGCCGATCGGACTCTTCCGCCTCCTCCTGCTCGTGGATGGCGGACTCGCCGAGCTTGTTGCGCGCACCGGAGATCGTGAAGCCTTCGTCGTACAGCAGTTCGCGGATGCGGCGCACCAGCAGCACTTCATGATGCTGGTAGTAGCGCCGGTTGCCGCGCCGCTTCACCGGTTTGAGCTGGGTGAACTCCTGCTCCCAGTACCGCAGCACATGGGGTTTCACCGCGCACAGCTCGCTTACCTCACCGATCGTGAAGTAGCGCTTGGCCGGAATCGGCGGCAGAGGCCCGGAGGCCTCGTTATGGCTGCTTGCCTGCATCGCTCAGCTGCTCCACGGCTGCCTTCAGCTTCTGACTGGCATGGAAGGTGACAACGCGACGAGCGGTGATCGGAATTTCCTCGCCGGTCTTCGGGTTGCGCCCGGGCCGCTGCGGCTTGTCGCGCAGCTGGAAATTGCCGAACCCGGAGAGCTTCACGGATTCGCCCTTTTCCAGGGCCAGGCGAATCTCCTCGAAGAAACCTTCCACCATGTCCTTGGCTTCACGCTTGTTGAGGCCGACACGCTCGAACAGCATGTCGGCCAGCTCTGCTTTGGTCAGGGTCACGTTCATTATGGGACTATCCACGCAAGCGGGCGCCGAGCACAGTTTCTGCATGATGCACAATCGCCGTGACTGCGGCATCCACCTCTGCATCCTCAAGCGTGCGCTGAGTATCTTGCATCAACACCCTGAACGCAAGGCTCTTTTTCCCCGGATCGATGCCTTTGCCATGGTACACATCGAAGAGCTCGACGCCCTTCACGATGGCGGGCGCCGACTCGTTCAGCACCTCGATCACACGCGCCACGGGCAGTGCCTGCTCGACCACCAGAGCGAGGTCGCGGGTGACCGCGGGCTGGCGCGAGATCTCCGAGTAAGCCGGCAGATCGGCCCGCAGCGCCACATCCATGTCGAGCTCGAACACTACCGGAGCGGTACCGAGTTCGTAGCGCTGGACCCAGACCGGGTGAAGCTCGCCGACGACGCCGATACGACGCCCGTCCAGCAGCACCGCCGCGGCACGGCCGGGATGGAGCGCAGGTTCGGAAACCGGCTCGAACTTCAGGGTGCGCGGCGCAAAAAGCGCCTCCACGTCGCCCTTCACATCGTAGAAATCGACGTTGCGGGTCGGCGTCCCCCATTGCTCGGGCAGCGCAGGTCCGGCCGCGAGACCGGCGACACGCACGGGCTGATGGAAGCCGGCGACCGGCTCGCCGTCCGCCTTGCGTTCGAAACAGCGCCCGACCTCGAACACGCGCACGCGGTTCAGCTGGCGCTTGCGGTTCGCAACGAGGTTGCCCGTGAGTCCGGGAATCAGGCTGCTCCGCATCACGCTCATCTGACTGGCGATCGGGTTCGCGAGCCGGATCGGCGTCTCGTTCGAGCAGAAATCGCGCTCCCATGCCTCTTCGACGAACGCGTAGTTGACCACCTCCTGGTAGTCGCGACCGGCCAGCAGATGGCGGACGTCCCAGGCACTGCGGCCGGACTCGGAACGGTCCAGCATCGCCAGGCCACCCTGCGGCGGCAGCGCCGGGATGTTGTCGTAACCGTAGAGACGCGCGATCTCTTCGATCAGGTCCTCTTCGATCTCGATGTCGAACCGGAAGGACGGCGGCACGACGAGGAGGTCTTCGCCCTCGTGGCGCACGCCGAGATGCACGCCGTTGAGCAGTTTCGCGATCGCGGCATCGTCCGGGTCGATACCGAGCAGGCGGCGTGCGCGCGCCGGACGCAGGCGGACGGGCTTGCGCGCGGGCAGGTGCTCCTGCGCCACCGCCTCGACGACCGGACCGGCTGCGCCGCCGCAGATTTCGAGGATCAGCCGGGTCGCGCGCTCGATCGCGCCGGCCGCGAGTTCGAAGTCCACACCACGCTCGAAGCGGTGCGAGGCATCGGACACGAAGCCGTAGCTGCGCGCACGCCCCGCGATTGCGTCGGGCGCGAAGAACGCGCTCTCGAGGAACATGTCGGTCGTGTCGAGCGTGATCCCGCTGTCTTCGCCGCCCATGATGCCCGCGAGCGCCAGCGCACGCGTCTCGTCGGCGATCAGCAGGGTGTCGGTCGCCGGAGTGACGGTCTGCTCGTTGAGCAGCAGCACCTGCTCGCCCGCGCGCGGATAGCGCACGTGGATTGCACCGGACAGGCGCGCGTTGTCGAAGGCATGCAGAGGCTGGCCGAGTTCGAGCATCACGTAGTTCGTGACGTCGACGAGCGCACTGATCGAGCGCACGCCGCAACGCTGCAGGCGCTGCTTGATCCAGTCCGGCGTCGGCGCCTTCGCGTCGACACCGCGCACGACGCGCCCGCAGTAGCGCGGGCATGCGGCGGGAGCGTCGAGGACGATGGCGCGGCGGTCGTCGATGGTCGGCGGAACCGCCACGATTTCAGGCACGGAAAGCGGCTGCCCCGTCAGCGCCGCAACCTCGCGGCCGACCCCGAGGAGGCTCAGGCAGTCCGAGCGGTTGGGCGTGAGCTTGATCGTGAACAACGTGTCGTCGAGTGCGAGATACTGGCGCAGGTCCGTGCCGACGGGGGCATCCGCGGGAAGGTCCATCAGACCGGCATGGTCTTCCGAGAGCCCCAGTTCGCGGGCCGAACACAACATGCCGAAGGACTCGACACCACGCAGCTTGGCCGCCTTGATCTCGAAGCCGGGCAACTTTGCACCGACGACGGCGCAAGGCACCTTCATGCCGACCGCGGCGTTGGGTGCACCGCAGACGATCTGCAGCAGGTCGCCCTGCCCGGCGTCGACCTTGCACAGCTTCAGCTTGTCGGCATTGGGGTGCTTTTCCGCCTCGACGATCCGGGCGACGACGACACCGGTGAAGGGCGGCGCAACGGGTGCGGATTCTTCCACCTCGAGGCCGGCCATCGTCAGGAGATGTCCGAGCGCCTCGCTGTCGAGCGGAGGATTGACGAGGCTCCGCAGCCACTGTTCCGAGAATTGCATGATTCGATTACCTGAATTGGCTCAAGAAGCGCAGATCGCCTTCGAAGAACAGGCGCAGATCGTTGACGCCATAACGCAGCATGGTGAGGCGGTCCGGCCCCATGCCGAAGGCGAAACCGGTATAGCGTTCGGGGTCGATGCCGCCAAAGCGCAGGACGTTCGGATGCACCATGCCGCAACCGGCGATCTCGAGCCAGCGTCCCTTGAGCGCGCCGCTCATGAAGGCGACGTCGATCTCGGCGCTGGGCTCGGTGAAGGGGAAGAACGAGGGACGGAAGCGCACCTGCAGGTCTTCGGTTTCGAAGAACTTGCGCAGGAAGTCGGCGATCACGCCCTTGAGATCGGCAAAGCTGACATTCTCGCCGACCCACAGGCCCTCGACCTGGTGGAACATCGGCGAATGCGTCGCGTCCGAATCGACGCGGTACACGCGGCCCGGCGCAATGATGCGCAGCTCGGGCATTTGCTCGCGCCCGGCATGGCGGGCGGCATGGTCCAGCATCGCACGCACCTGCACCGGGCTGGTGTGCGTGCGCAGGAGTACCTCGTCGTTGCCCTCGAGGTAGAAGGTGTCGTGCATCGAACGCGCCGGATGGTTTTCCGGCGTATTGAGCGCAGTGAAGTTGTGCCAGTCGGTCTCGATTTCAGGGCCGTCAGCGACGACGAAGCCGATCGAACGGAACAGCAGTTCGATGCGCTCGAGTGTGCGACTCACCGGATGCAGACCGCCGGCCGAGGTACCGCGGCCGGGCAGCGTGACGTCAAGCGCCTCCGCCGCGAGCTGGGCGAGCAGAACGGCTTCGCGCAAGGCATTGCGGCGGGCTTCGAGCGCCGCCTCGATCGCGTCCTTGGCGCGGTTGATCTCGGCGCCGGCCGCACGGCGCTCCTCGGGCGCGAGCTTGCCGAGCCCTTTGAGCCGCTCGGTGAGCACGCCCGTCTTGCCGAGAAAGCGCGCCTTCGCCTGTTCGAGCTGGACGCCGTCCGCTGCCGCGGCGAACTCGGTCGCGGCCTGTTGAACGAGTTGATCGAGCTTATCCATTTGCTTGCCGTGGAAAATTCAGGAAAAAAAAAGGAGGCCAGGCCTCCTTTTTTCGTGCTGCGTTCGATTACGCAGCGAGTTTGGCCCGGGCCTGGTCTGCGAGCGCCGCAAAAGCGGGCTTGTCGAACACGGCCAGGTCGGCCAGCACCTTGCGATCCACTTCGATCGCGGCCTTCTTCAGGCCGTTCATGAAGGTGCTGTAGGTCAGACCCACTTCACGCGCAGCGGCGTTGATACGGGCGATCCACAGGGCACGGAACTGGCGCTTGCGCTGACGACGGTCGCGGTAGGCGTACTGACCGGCCTTCATCACCGCCTGTTTGGCGATGCGGTATACGTTCTTGCGGCGGCCGCGGTAACCCTTGGCCTGATCGAGAACTTTCTTGTGACGCGCGCGGGCGGTTACACCACGTTTAACTCGGGGCATGGCGGTCTCCTATCAAGCGTAAGGCAGCATGGCGCGGATCAGCTTCTCGTCGGCGGCGTGGACTTCCGTCATGCCGCGCAGCTGGCGCTTGCTCTTGGTGGTCTTCTTGGTAAGGATGTGGCGCTTGAACGCCTGGGACCGCTTGATCCCGCCGCTCGAGCGGACCTTGAACCGCTTGGCGGCTCCGCTCTTCGTCTTCATCTTCGGCATTGCTAACTCCAGGTTTATGAATGACGTCAGGTAGCGTCGCCATGCGGCGCGTTTTCAACCCGACACCACTTGTTTTCCGGCGGCCAACGTCCACCGGGGTTTGCCTCCCGCCCGAAAGCGGAAAGCAGATTCTCCGTCGCGCTCAGCGATTCTTGCGAATCGGCGCAATCACCATGACCATCTGACGCCCTTCCATCTTGGGCATCTGCTCGACCTGGCCCAACTCCTCCAGATCGGCCTTGACCCGCTCGAGCTGACGCAGGCCGAATTCCTGGTGCGCCATCTCCCGACCACGGAAACGCAGCGTCACCTTGCACTTGTCACCTTCCTCAAGGAAGCGCTTCAGATTGCGCAGCTTGATCTGGTAGTCGTTCTCGTCAGTCGCCGGGCGCAGCTTCACTTCCTTGACCTGCACCTGCTTCTGCTTGAGCTTGGCTTCGTGGGCCTTCTTCTGCTCCTGATACTTGAACTTGCCGAAATCCATCACCCGGCAGACCGGGGGCTGCGCCATCGGCGCAATTTCGACAAGATCCAGCCCGGCTTCTTCCGCCGCCTCGAGGGCCGTTCTCAGGGAGACAATACCGATGGGCTCGCCGTCTTCACCGACCAGACGAACTTCGGGCGCGCTGATCTCCTCATTGACGCGCTGCTTTTTTTCTTGAGCGATGGTTCAGTTCTCCACGAATGCCAAAAATCAAATCGAGGCCGACCGCGCTTCAACTTCGCGCTGCCAACGCTCGATCAGGGTATCGAGGGTCATCTGGCCAAGATCCTGGCCCCCTCGGGCACGCACGGCAACTAGGCCTGCCGCCTTTTCCTTCTCGCCGATGACGATCTGGTAAGGCAGCTTGTGCACGCTATGTTCGCGGATTTTATAGGTAATCTTTTCGTTACGCAAATCCGCCTCGACCCGGAAACCCGCCTGTTTCAAGCGTTTTGTAACTTCCGTCGCGTATTCCGACTGACCTTCCGAGATATTCAGCACCACGGCCTGCACCGGCGCGAGCCATAGCGGCAGCGCGCCCGCGAAGTGCTCGATGAGGATGCCGATGAAGCGCTCGAGCGATCCGAGGATCGCGCGATGCAGCATCACGGGGAATTTCTTTGCATTATCCTCGGCGACATATTCGGCACCGAGGCGCACCGGCAGGTTGAAGTCGAGCTGCAGGGTGCCGCACTGCCAGACCCGGCCGAGGCAGTCCTTGAGCGAGAATTCGATCTTCGGGCCGTAGAACGCCCCCTCGCCCGGCTGCAACTCGTACGCCAGCCCCTGCGCGTCGAGCGCGGCGGCCAGCGCAGCCTCCGCCGCATCCCATTGCGCATCGGTACCGACGCGCTTGTCGGGACGCGTCGACAGCTTGATCAGGATGTCGTTGAAACCGAAATCGGCATACACCTTCTGGAGCAGTCGGATGAAGGCGGCCGATTCGGCCTGCACCTGATCCTCGGCACAGAAGATGTGTGCGTCGTCCTGCACGAAGTTGCGCACGCGCATGATGCCGTGCAGCGAGCCGGAGGGCTCGTTGCGGTGACAGGAGCCGAACTCGGCCATGCGCAGCGGCAGGTCGCGGTAGCTCTTCAGACCCTGATTGAAGATCTGGATGTGACACGGACAGTTCATCGGCTTGACGGCGTAGTCGTGCTTCTCCGACTGCGTCGTGAACATCAGATCGGAATACATGCCCCAGTGACCCGATTTCTCCCACAGCGAGCGATCGACGATCTGCGGCGTCTTCACTTCCTGGTAGCCGTTGTCGAGGATGGTGCGGCGCATGTACTGCTCGACCTGCTGCCACAGCGTCCAGCCGTTGGCGTGCCAGAACACCATGCCCGGCGCCTCTTCCTGCAGGTGGAAGAGGTCGAGCAGGCGGCCGAGCTTGCGGTGATCGCGCTTCTCGGCTTCCTCGAGCATGTGGAGGTAGCTCTCGAGATCTTCCTTCTTCGCCCAGGCCGTGCCATACACGCGCTGCAGCATCTCGTTCTTCGAGTCGCCGCGCCAGTAAGCGCCGGCGAGCTTGGTCAGCTTGAACACCTTGAGCTTGCCCGTCGAAGGGACGTGCGGGCCGCGGCACAGGTCGATGAAATCACCCTGACGATAGAGCGAGACGTCCTCGCCCTGCGGGATCGAGGCGATGATCTCGGCCTTGTAGTTCTCGCCCTGCGACTTGAAGAATTCGACCGCCTTGTCGCGCGACCAGACTTCGCGCGCGACGGGAATCTCGCGCTTGGCGAGCTCGGCCATGCGCTTTTCGATGCTCTCGAGATCTTCGGGCGTAAAGGGGCGCTTGTACGAGAAGTCGTAGTAGAAGCCGTTCTCGATCACCGGACCGATCGTGACCTGGGCATCCGGGAAAAGCTCCTTCACCGCATGCGCCAGCAAGTGGGCGGTCGAGTGCCGGATGATGTCCACGCCCTCGTCGCTCTTGTCGGTGACGATCGCAAGCGATGCATCGCTTTCGATGCGATGCGAGAGATCGACGAGCTTGCCGTCGACCTTGCCGGCGAGCGACGCTTTCGCGAGACCCGCACCGATCGATGCCGCGACGTCGAGCACGGTCACCGGATGGTCGAAGCTGCGTACGGAACCGTCGGGGAGCGTGATGTTCGGCATGATCTCGAAGCCTCTGGCAAGGATGATGAAAAACGTGGACGAAAAAAAAGCGCGGACGGGCCGCACTTTTTTCCTGGAGCACTACAGCGGAGCCCGACTTTTCAGTTTCCGGCTTCAGTAGTAGTTCGGAAGATCATCTTCCTGCTCCATACGTTGGTAGGCGCGATTGGACTCGAACCAACGACCCCCACCATGTCAAGGTGGTGCTCTAACCAGCTGAGCTACGCGCCTGCTAAGAGCTGCGCATTATAGGCATCACTTTCGAGGTGCGCAACACCCTTTTCAAAATTTCTTCAAAAATCCTCCGAGTGTCCCAAACGGGAAACGTCCGCCTCAATGGCTGGTGCCTTCCTCGCGCGAGATCTTGTTCCACACGTTGTACTTGCCGACCGGTTTTTTCATCGGCAGGCGCTTTACTTCCTCGAGCGTCCTGGCGTCGTAGACGATCAGCGCACCGTCCATCTCCCACAGGCTCGCGAGCGCATAGCGGCCGTCGCGCGTGAACTCGATGTGCGCTAGGGTCTGGCCCGGCGCGGCCTTGAGTTCCTTGACGATCTCCAGGGTCTGTTTGTCGATGACCTGCAGCGTATTCTTGGCCTCGCGGCTCATCATCGAGTCGACGAAGGCGTAGCGGCTGTTCTCGTGGCTGCGCAGGAAGAAGCCGGGGCCGCGCGTGGGGATGCGCTTGACGACGCTCCAGTCCTTGAGGTCGATGACCGTGACTTCGGCGGCCTTGAGGTTGGTGCTCGCCATGACGCGCCGGCCCTGCCAGTCCCAAGAGATGCCGGAACCGAGATGGGGCATGCCGTCGAGCGCGAGATCGGCGATCTTGCGACGCACGTCGAGGTGCACGACCTGCCCTACGCCTTCGCGCGAGGCGCCGAGGACGGTGGAGTAGTCCTGCGTAAAGAAGAAGTCGTCGAGCGGATCGGCGAGCGTGGTGCGGCGCGGATTGAGGTAACCGGGAACGAAAGCGCCTTCGCGGTACTTGAAGTCGTGGACGAAACCGGTAGGGATGTCCTCGACGTGGCGGTCGTAGCTGATCTCCCAGATCTCGGGCACGTCCTTCAAAGCGGCGACGAAGCTGTTGCGTGGCGTGGCCTCATAGACCGCCGACACGCGCGAACTCGTCTTGCCGTCGCGATCGGTAACCGGGATGGATTTCAGCAGGTTGAGTTCGCCGTCGAGCAGCACCAACGTGTGTGGCAGGTAGTTGGCGACGGCAACGTGCTTGCCGTCGGGCGACACGGCGACGTTGCGCGTATTGATGCCGGCGCGGATCTCGGTGACGACCTTGAGGTTCCACAGGTCGTACTTGGTGATCCAGCCATCGCGCGAAGCGAAGAATACGAAGCGGCCATCGGCCGTGAACTTCGGCCCGCCGTGCAGGGCATGGCGGCTCTGGAAGCGATGGATGCGCTCGAGTTTATCGCCGTCGAGCACCGAGACGTGGTGGTCGCCGGTTTCAACGACTAGGAAGAGGTTCATCGGGTCGGCGTCGAACACCGGCTTCGCGGATAGCGTCGTGGGATCGACGTGAGCGATACGCGAAGCCCGGATGTCCGACTCGCTCCAGCTTGGTGCGGGGACGACGGGCGTGTAGATCCACGAGACGAGCGAAGCGATCTGTTCCTCGGTAATCAAGGCGCCGAACGGCAGCATTTGGGTCGCAGTACGACCGTCGCGGATCACCGTTGCGGCCTCCTCCTTGCGCAGGCGCGCGAGGTTCTCGGGCAGCAGTGCGGGACCGGTTGCACCGAGGCGATCGGGGCCATGGCATGCGGCGCAGTGCTGCTGGTAGATCGCTGCGGAGCCGTCTGCACCCTTCGAATCGGCCGCATGCAGCGCGAGGGCGGCACCGACGAGGAAGCCGGAAAGAACCAGGACGCGCCGGACGGGCGACGGCAGGGTGTGCGTGGATTTCATGGAAGCCTCGGATCAGGCGGTGCGCCGACGGGAAACGAAGGGCGTGGTGACGACGCGTTCGCCGACGACTTCGCCGGCCTGCAGACCGATTTCGTCGTCACTGAGGTAGCAGCCGGGATCCTCGGCCCACGGATCGCCGGTGATCTGCTGCGCACGCACGCGCGAGCTGCCGTTGCAGATGTCGAGATGGTGGCAGGCGCCGCAGCGCCCGGACAACGCGCGCGGGTGCTGCTTGAGTCCGGCCATCAGCGGATTGGACAGATCGCTCCAGATCTCGGAGAACTTGCGCTCGCGGACGTTGCCGAGCGGCACGTGCCACCACATCGTGTCGGGATGGACCACGCCGAGATTGTCGATGTTGGCGACGTTCACGCCGCTGGCGTTGCCGCCCCATTGCACGAGCTTGCCGCGGATGTGGTCGACATGGTCGGGGAAGCGCCGCGCGATCCAATGCAGCAGGTAAACGCCGTCGGCATCGTTGTTGCCGGTGACGAAGTCCTTCTCGATACCACGACGGTGCAGGTCGAGGCAGGTTTCGAAGAGCAGGTCCATCGCGTCGCGCGTGGTGTGGTGGCGTGCGTCGTCGGCGCGGTGCTTGTTGCCGCGGCCGGCGTAGTTGAGGTGCGAGAAATAGAACTTGTCGATGCCCTCGTCCTCGACGAGGCGCAGCAGCGCCGGCAGGTCGTGGGCGTTGTCCTCGGTCATGGTGTAGCGCACGCCGACCTTGATGCCACGCGCGAGGCACAGGCGGATGCCGGCCATCGAGGCCTCGAAGGCGCCGTCGAGGCGGCGGAACTTGTCGTGGGTGGCGCCGATGCCGTCGAGGCTGACGCCAACGTAGTCGAAGCCGGTGTCGTCGATCGCGTCGATATTGGCGTCGTTGATCAGCGTGCCGTTGCTGGACAGGCCGACATAGAAGCCCATTTCCTTCGCACGCCGGCCGATCTCGAAGATGTCGGGGCGGAGCAGCGGTTCGCCGCCGGACAGGATCAGCACCGGCACACGGAACGCCTTGAGGTCGTCCATCACCCGGAATACGTCAGTGGTCGACAATTCGCCGGGGAAGTCCTTGTCGGCGGAAATCGAATAGCAGTGCTTGCAGGTGAGATTGCAGCGACGGATCAGGTTCCAGATGACGACCGGGCCGGGGGGATTGCGGCGCGCGGCGACGGGCGTCGGGTGGTCGAGTTCGCGGATGAAGTGCGAGATGCGGAACATGGATTGCCTCCAAGGCTCCGGCCATTAGAGCGCGGACGTGCTGACGAAAAAATGACGGCCATCAAGCGGGCTGAATCGGCCCACCGGGGTTACTCCTGCCCGGCGATGCGCAGACCGGTCTTCTTCAGGATCGCGGAAGAGAACAGCACGTCGCGGGCGCGACAGGCGCACGGGAAGCGCACCTCGAGCCGTGCGGCGATGTCCTCGAGCTGATCGCGCACGGCATCATGGCTGCGACCATGCACCATCGCGAACAGGTTGTACGGCCAGTCCGGCAGGCGGCGAGGGCGGCGATAGCAGTGCGTGACGGCGGCGAGCGCGCCAAGCCATTCGCCTACCGCGTCGATCGCCTCGTCATCGATGTCCCACACGCTCATGCCATTGGCCGTATAGCCGATCGCGTAGTGGTTCGGTACCGCCCCGATGCGACGGATCACACCCCGTTCGAGCATGGATCGGATGCGTGCGAGCAGCTCCTGGGGAGGGATGCCCAGTTCGTCGGCGACCGCGCCCCACGGGTCTGAAACCAGCGGCAGCCCCCCTTGGGTCGCGACGATGATGCGGCGTTCGAGGTCGTCGGGAGCCACGTCCGTCATGCCTCCAGCTTCATTTCGACGAAGTACTCGCGTTCCTTGGGAAAGAGGAACACGGGCAGCCCCGTTGCAGATTCGATGCGTCGGGCGCACTCGGCGATGCCGTCGGGACGCTCGGTCGCGAGCACGAACCACATGTTGAGGGCGTGCTCGCGCCGGTAATTGTGGGCGACTTCGGCGAAGGCGTTAACCTGCGCGGTAACGTCTTCGAAGGCATCGCCGGGAACGCTCATCGCAGCCAGGCAGAAAGCGCCGCCGATGCGTTCGATCTGGAACATCGGCCCGAAGCGGGTCAGCACGCGAGCGTCGAGCAGGCGCTGCAGGCGCACGAGAACCTCGTCCTCCGCGAGCCCCTGCCGCACACCGACCTCGGCAAAGGGCCGGCGGGAAAGCGGAAAGTCGCCCTGCAACGCGTTGATCAGCGCACGATCGATGTCATCGAGCGCAACGGGACCGTCGGTTGGTGTGCGAAGACCGCTCATGCGTCCGCATCCGTCAGGTAACAGGCGCCCTGCTGCTTGAAGCGACGGCAGCTGAAGAGCACCTCGTGCGCCCAGCGGTCCAGGCCGAGGCGACCGGCGATGTCATCACGGGTCGCGCTCACTGCTTCGCGCGAGCGTCCGTGAATCATGCAGAAGAGGTTGTAGCGCCACCCTGGCAGCGCGCGGCGACGGCGATAGCACAGGGTGACCGCGGGCTCGGCTGCGAGCAGGCGACCGAGCCGGCTGACCTCCTCGTCCGGAACATCCCATACGCACATCGCGTTGGCGCGAAAACCCAGTTCGTGATGCCGCACGACGATGCCGAAGCGCTTGACGATACCGTCGGCGAGCCAGCGTTCGATGAGCTCGAAGACCATCCCCTCGCTGATCCCGGCCTTGCGCCCCAACGCGTCGAAAGGACGCGATTCGAGCGGCAGCCCTTCCTGCAGCGCACGCATCAGGGCGCGCTCCAGCCCGGGCAGCGCACAGGCCTCCTCGGCGGGGGGCTGTGCCGGCGCGACCGACTCCTGGCGTGCCGCACGCGCGGCGCCGCCGCCGGCCAGATCGAAGCCGAGATCGATGTGGAACTCCTCTTCCAGCGGCAGCACGATCACCGGGCAGCCGGTGTCGTGCTCGATGCCGGCGACGATCTCGCGCAGCCGTCCCGGTGACGCCGCGGTGACCACGAACCAGAGGTTGTAGGCGTGTTCGCGCTGATAGTTGTGATTGACCTCGGCGACGCCGCTCACGCGTGCGGCAATCTCCTCAAGGCGCTCCGCGGGCGCGGCAAGGGCCGCAAGGGCGCTCGCGCCGATGCGCCGCGGCGCGAACACGGCGCCGACGCGGCTGACGACGCCCGAAGCCTGCCAGGCCCGCAGCGCATCGAGCGCCTCGTCCTCGCCGAGACCGCATTCCGCCGCGATCGCGGCGAACGGCCGCGAGACGAGCGGAAATGCGCGCTGGTATTCGTTGAGGAGACGGAAAGTGCCCGAGCCGGCCGCGGCGCCGGGAACTCCCGCGGCGGCAAGATCCACGATGCGCGCGCCGTGACAGCTCATCTCAGAACCCCGTGCGGAACGCGCGGCTGGTGAAGAAGATGCCGCTCGGGCTCGCGGCGGGCAACTCCGCCAGCTTGCGGCGAGTGGCGGTGTCGTATATCGCGACCTTGTTGTCGTCCCGCGCCGAGATCCACACCGCCTCGCCCTTGGGCGTGAATTCCAGATGCAGGATCGCCCGGCCGGGCTGGAAGGTGTCGACGAGACGATTCGTGAAGGTGTCGATGACCTGCATCCAGCCGTTGTCCGGGAAGGCGAAATTCACCCACACCTCGCGCCCGTCCGGCCGCGCCATCACGAACACGGGCTGGCTCTTGACCGGGATGCGCGCGACCTCCTTCCAGCTCCCGAGTTCAACGACGAGCACCTCGTGGCGACCGATCGCCGGCAGGTAGGCGCGTCCGGCAGCCACCGCCCAGCCCCGCAGGTGGGGCATCTTGTAGACGGGCAAGGCCTGCTCGCCGCGGCCATAGCCGGGCAGGATGGCACGCACGCCCTGCGCCGGCTGCCACAGGTCGAGCATCGACAGGCCGTCCTCACCGAAGAGTCCGGCGATGTAGTAGCGGCCGTCGGGCGTCACGAGCGCATCGTAGGGCTGCTTGCCGGCGGGATAGCGTTCGGTTTTCGGGTTCTTCGGATCCGACAGGTCGGTGACGCGGATCTCGTTCGCATCGAACAGCGAATAGATGAACCGGTTCCCCGGCAGATCCGCGAGCCCGACGACCTTCGAGCGCTTGCCCTCGGTGCCGTAATCGGCCGGTACGTCGGCGACGAGCTCCAGCGTAGCGGCGTCGAAGGCCTTGATGCCGCCCGGCTCGTAGTTCTGCGCCACCACCAGGCGGCCGTCCTGCGACACCGCCCCGCCGATCGAATTGCCCGCCTGCACGACGCGTCCGGCAATCGTGGCGGTCAGCAGGTCCACCTTGGTGAGCCCGCCATCACGTCCGAAAACATACGCGTAACGGCCGTCACGCGAGAAGACCACCGACGCGTGCGACAGGTCGCCGAGACCCGACACCTGCGCAAGCGACTTGCGGCCGGAGGTCTCGATCACCTGCACCTGCCCCGTCGCGCGCTCGATCACCACTCCGAGGTCACCGGTGCCGCGCAGCGTCGGCTGCGGCGTCGCACACGCAGAAAGGAGCAGGACCGGGACGATCCACCACATGTATTTCACGATCAGGTGCAGCATTTGATCCTCATCTCATATCGAGCCGCACGGACTACGAA
Source organism: Aromatoleum tolulyticum (assembly GCF_900156155.1). Classification (GTDB taxonomy): domain Bacteria; phylum Pseudomonadota; class Gammaproteobacteria; order Burkholderiales; family Rhodocyclaceae; genus Aromatoleum; species Aromatoleum tolulyticum. The sequence goes on along the minus strand of NZ_FTMD01000006.1, from coordinate 308,379 downwards.
AACCCCGCTCAGCGCGAGGCGCCGGGATCTGGCGGAAATCCTTCGGCAAGCCGATCCACGATCCATGCGGCCTCATCTTCCGCGACGATGCCGCGGAACGGCGGCATCGGCGTGCCGGGGCGACCGCCCAGGATCGTCGCGACGAGACTCTCGCGTGGCTTGTCGCGCAGGGCCGGGGCCGTCAGCGCGGGCCCCAATCCGCCCTGCAGGGTCAGACCGTGGCAGGAACCGCAATCCTGGCGCACCAGATGCACCAGTTCGCGGATGCGCTGGGGCTGCAACTGCGGGGACGCCTCCTGCGCGGCAGCCGGCAATCCCGCCGCCATTGCGACAAGTGCCAGGAAAACCGTCCGATACGTCCCATGCGCCACGCCGCCACCCCCCAGTATTGAATCGCCCGCCCCGTCACGCACCGCGACGCATGCACGATGCCCGAATCCGCGACGGCGCGACAAGTATCAAGCGCATAGCATTCTGCGCTCCTTGATATCGGTTAATTTCCCCGGCGATGAGTAGGGATACAGTGTCGGCGCGAATCAGCTGATTGCCACACAAGAACCAGCCGCGCTGGTACGTCCGCGCGGCGTCCTGGAGAGCCATCCATGAGCATGCACAATCGCGTCGCCGACCTCAGGCAGTGCAGCGCGGGCGACGCATCGCGCCCGACCGGCAAAGTGTATCTGGTGGGAGCCGGCCCGGGCGACCCGGACTTGCTCACACTCAAGGCGGCACGCCTGATCGGCAGCGCCAAGGTGGTCGTGTACGACCACCTCGTCGGCGACGGCGTCCTCGCACTGGTCGGCCGCAATGCCCGCATGATCTATGTCGGCAAGGAGGCCGGCAATCATTCGCTGCCTCAGGATCAGATCAACGGACTGCTGGTCGAGCTCGCGCGTGCCGGCCTCGACGTGGTGCGGCTCAAGGGCGGCGACCCCTTCATGTTCGGGCGCGGCGGCGAGGAGATGGAAGAACTGCTCGATCACGGCGTCTCGTGCGAAGTCGTGCCCGGCATCACGGCGGCCTGCGGCATCTCCGCCTGTACCGGCATGCCGCTCACGCATCGCGATCACGCCCGGTCGGTGATCTTCACCACCGGCCATCTCAAGGACGGCACGGTGAACCTCGACTGGCCTGCCCTGGCGCGGCCAAACCAGACGGTCGTGATCTACATGGGTCTCGGCGCGCTCGACATCATCTGCCGCGAACTCATCGCCCACAGCCTGCCCGGCGACACGCCCGCCGCCGTCGTACATGCCGGCACCACGGAACGGCAGGTCGTCCTCACGGACCGGCTCGACCGGCTCGCAGCATCGGTCAACCGCGCCCGGCTCAAGTCGCCGGCGCTGATCATGATCGGATCGGTGGTCTCGCTGCACGGCCTTCTGGTGCAGGTGCCGCGGCACGAGGAGCTCGCGCTCACCGCCTGACCGGTGTCCGCAGCGATTCCGTCATAAACGTATTGATTAAGACCCCAATTTGATCGAGGTTAAGGATTTGGCGTCGGAGGAGGATCAGTCTGTGCTTCTGCAAGGCTTCACCACACGACATCTTTCAGAAGGGAGATCGCAATGAGTAAGCAAGGTAAATGGCTGTCCGGCGCAATCGTCATCGCCAGCCTGCCTCTGGCCATCGCGCAGGCTTTCGCAGAGGAGCCCAAGCACGTTGGCGAGGCTGAAGCGAAGTATCAGGCCGGCGGCTCGCCGCTCGCCGATGTGGATTTGTACAAGGACACCAACCCCGACGCTCCCAAGATCAGCAAGGCCGAATTCGACAAGGCCCGCAACATCTACTTCCAGCGCTGTGCCGGCTGTCACGGCGTGCTGCGCAAGGGCGCGACCGGCAAGCCGCTCACCCCGGACATCACACTGGCGCGCGGCACCGAATACCTCAAGGTCTTCATCAAGTACGGCTCGCCGGCGGGCATGCCCAACTGGGGCACCTCGGGCGAACTCACCGACGATGAAGTGGACCTCATGGCCCGCTACATCCAGCAGACGGCCCCCACGCCGCCCGAATTCGGCATGGCGGAAATGAAGCAGACGTGGAAGGTCATCGTCCCGCCGGCGCAGCGGCCGACGAAGAAGATGAACAACTACAACATCGCCAACGTCTTCTCGACCACGCTGCGCGACAGCGGTGAAGTCGCCCTCATCGACGGCGACACGAAGAAGATCATCAACATCGTCAAGACCGGCTATGCGGTGCATATCTCCCGCATCTCGGCTTCGGGGCGCTATCTCTTCGTGATCGGCCGCGACGCACGCGTCAACATGATCGACATGTGGATGGAAAAACCCGACAACGTTGCCGAAATCCGCATCGGTCTCGAAGCGCGTTCTGTCGACACGTCCAAATTCAAGGGCTACGAGGACAAGCTGGCGATCGCCGGCGCCTACTGGCCGCCGCAGTTCGTGATCATGAACGGCGACACGCTCGAGCCGCTCAAGATCGTGTCGACCCGGGGCCTCACCGTGGACACGCAGGAATACCACCCCGAGCCGCGCGTGGCCTCGATCGTCGCCTCGCACTTCAAGCCCGAGTTCGTCGTGAACGTCAAGGAAACGGGCAAGACGCTGATGGTCGACTACTCCGACATCACCAACCTGAAGATGACCGAGATCGGCTCCGCGCGCTTCCTGCACGACGGCGGCTGGGACCTGTCGAAGCGCTACTTCATGGTGGCCGCGAACCAGTCCAACAAGATCGCCGCGATCGACGCCAAGGAAGGCAAGCTCGCGGGCATGGTTGAAGTGGGCAAGATCCCGCACCCCGGTCGCGGCGCCAACTTCGTCCATCCGAAGTACGGCCCGGTGTGGGCGACCGGCCATCTCGGCGACGAAACGATCGCACTCGTCGGCACCGACCCGAAGGGCCACAAGCAGTATGCGTGGAAGCTCGTCGAGAACCTCAAGAGCCAAGGCGGCGGTTCGCTGTTCATCAAGACGCACCCGAAGTCGAATCACCTGTACGTGGATAACCCGCTGCATCCGGAGGCCAAGGTCAGCCAATCGGTCGCCGTGTATGACCTGAAGAACCTGCAGGCCGGCTACAAGGTCCTGCCGATCGGCGAATGGGCCGGCCTCAAGGACGACGGCGCCAAGCGCGTCGTGCAGCCGGAGTACAACAAGGACGGCAACGAGGTGTGGTTCTCGGTATGGTCGGCGAAGGACAAGGAATCGGCGATCGTCGTCGTCGATGACAAGACCCTGCAGCTGAAGACCGTGATCAAGGATCCCAAACTGATCACGCCGACTGGCCACTTCAACGTGTACAACACGCAGCACGACGTGTACTGATCGCGCGGGGCGGCCCGTCCGCCCCCGTGCCGCAACGCCTACGGCCAGCCTTGCGCTGGCCTTTTCATTTGCTGCGGAAGGCTATTTTCTGAGGCGCGTGACGATGAACAGGATCACGATCGCGCCAACGACCGAGCCGACGAAGCCGGCGGGCTGGCCCGGGCGATATAGGCCGAAAAATTGTCCGCCATAGCCCGCCAGCATCGCGCCGGCGATGCCGAGCAGCGTCGTCATGATGATGCCCAGTCCATCCTTTCCCGGATGCAGCAGGCGGGCGAGCAAGCCGACGACAAAGCCGATGACGATGGTAGCGATCAGGGACACCGGAAATGCCTCCCTACGGTTTAGGCCCCGTCCAGGCGGCGAGGAACTCCTTCCAATGCGGCGCGTCGATGCGCGCAAGCGACTGGCGCACCACGTCCAGCTCGGCCTCATAGGCCGCCGTATCGAGCTGGCCGCGCATGCGCTGGAAGCCAAGATACACGAGGTAGGTATTCACGACATCGGTCTCGCAGTAGTCGCGAATCTCCGCGATCCGCCCCTCCTGCCAGGCGGGCCACACCGCCGAGCCGTCCATTCCGAGCTTGCCCGGAAAGCCCATCAGCTTGGCAAGCTCATCCAGCGGCGCATTCGCGCGCGGCTGGTACATCGCCAGCAGATCCATCAGGTCGAGATGGCGGCTGTGATAACGGCCGATATAGTTGTTCCACTTGAAGTCGCGCGAGTCGTGATAATCGCCCTCGCCCTGGTCCCAGTAACGCGGCGCCGACACGCCGTGCCGCAGGCCGCGGTAGTGCAGCACCGGCAGATCGAAGCCGCCGCCATTCCACGATACGATCTGCGGCGTATAGCGCTCGATGCCGTCGAAGAAGCGCTGGATGATCTCGCCCTCGCCGCTATCCGGCTCAGACAGGGAAAACACGCGGAACTGGTTCGCGTCGCGCAGCGCACAGGAAATCGTCACGACACGCTGCAGGTGATGCTGCAGGAAATCGCTCCCGCCCGCGGCACGGCGCTGCTGGAACGCGAATTCGGCGACCTCGTAGTCGCTCAGGTCCGCCGGCAGGCCATTGAGCACGCGGATGCCGGCGACGTCCGGAATGGTTTCGATATCGAATACGAGGACCGGCACTGCGCGTCTCCAGAAAGATCGTCAGCCGGGAAAGACGCCCGTCGACAAATAACGGTCACCACGATCGCAGACGATCGAAACGATCACGGCATTCTCCAGCTGCGCGGCAAGGCGCACCGCCACGTGCATCGCCCCGCCCGACGAGATGCCCGCGAAAATGCCCTCTTCGCGGGCAAGCCGCCGTGTCATGTCCTCGGCATCGGCCTGGCTCACGTACTCCAGCGCATCGACGCGCGGCTTCTCGTAGATGCGCGGCATATAGGCCTCCGGCCACTTGCGGATGCCGGGAATCTGCGAACCCTCCTCGGGCTGGCAACCGATGATGCGGATCGCCGGATTCTTTTCCTTGAGGAAGTGCGAGCAGCCCATGATCGTGCCCGTCGTTCCCATGCTGCTTACGAAATGGGTGATGCGGCCGCCCGTCTGCTCCCAGATCTCCGGTCCGGTCGCCTCGTAATGCGCGAGCGGATTGTCCGGGTTGGCGAACTGATCGAGGATGATGCCTCGGCCCTCGTCGCGCATGCGTTCGGCGACGTCGCGCGCCATCTCCATGCCGCCTTCGCGCGGTGTCAGTACCAGCTCCGCGCCGAAAGCGCGCATCGTCTGACGCCGCTCCACGCTCTGGTTCTCCGGCATGACCAGGATCATGCGATAACCGCGGATCGCCGCAGCCATTGCGAGCGCGATGCCGGTGTTGCCGCTCGTCGCCTCGATCAGCGTATCGCCCGGGCGGATGTCGCCGCGCTGCTCCGCATGCACGATCATCGACAAGGCGGGGCGGTCTTTCACCGACCCGGCAGGGTTATTGCCTTCGAGCTTGGCGAGGATCACGTTGTTGCGCCCCGCCCCGATGCGCTGCAGGCGCACCAGCGGAGTCTGACCCACATAATCGTCGAGCGTCTTGAAATCCATCTTGCCTTGTTCCGGAATGATTGGTCCGCCCCGATCTTAAGCCGCCGCCCCCCGAATCGATAACCCGCGCCGCGGTATAAGCTTATAGCGCCGACGGTACCCGGCGCCCGCGAATCAGCGCCGACCGATCCCGTGATACTCCAGACCGGCACGCCTCATCGTCACCGGTTCATACATGTTGCGACCGTCGAACACCACCGGATGACGCAGCAGTTCGCGGATGCGCTCGAAGTCGGGGCTGCGGAACTCCTTCCACTCCGTGACGATCACCAGTGCGTCAGCCCCTTCGAGCGCCGCCATCGGGCGATCGACGTAACGCAGCCGCGCCTCGCCGCCAAAGATGCGGCGCGCCTCGTCCATCGCCACCGGATCGTAGGCCGACACAGTCGCTCCGCGACGGAAGAGCTCCCCGATCACCACGCGGCTCGGTGCATCGCGCATGTCGTCCGTGTTGGGCTTGAATGCGAGCCCCCACAGGCCGAAATGCATTCCCGAGAGATCCGGCCCGAAGCGCGCGACGATCTTATCCACCAGCCGCAGCTTTTGCCCCTCGTTGGCCTGCTCGACCGAGTTCAGGATCAGCAGGTCATGCCCATGCTCGCGTCCGGAGCTGACCAACGCCTTGACGTCCTTCGGGAAGCAGGAGCCGCCATAGCCGCAGCCCGCGTAGAGAAAGTGCCAGCCGATGCGCGGATCCGAACCGATGCCCTGGCGCACCAGCTCGATGTCCGCACCGAGCGCCTCAGCGAGGTTCGCCAGCTCGTTCATGAAGCTGATGCGGGTCGCGAGCATCGCGTTCGCGGCATACTTGGTCAGCTCGGCGCTGCGCACGTCCATAACCAGGAGCTTTTCGTGGTTGCGCTGGAACGGCCCATAGAGCTCGCGCATCAGCAGGATCGCGCGCTCGTCTTCGGCACCGACGATGATGCGGTCCGGGCGCATGAAGTCCTCGACCGCAGCCCCTTCCTTCAGGAATTCCGGGTTCGACACCACGCTGAAGGGCAGGTCGGCCCCTCTCGCCTTCAGCTCCGCCGCGATCGCCTCGCGAACCTTGTCGCCGGTGCCGACCGGAACAGTCGACTTGTCGACCACCACGCGATAACCGTCCATGTGGCGACCGATGTTCCGCGCCGCAGCCAGCACGTACTGCAGGTCTGCCGATCCATCCTCGTCCGGCGGGGTGCCGACCGCGATGAACTGTATTGCACCGAATTTTGCGGCGTATTCCACGTCGGTCGTAAACGAAAGACGTCCGGCTGCGACGTTGCGCCGGACGATCTCCTGCAGTCCCGGCTCGTGGATCGGGATCCCGCCCTCCTCGAGGATACGGATCTTCGCCGGATCGACGTCCAGACACAGCACATCGTTGCCCACGTCGGCAAGGCAGGCGCCGCTGACGAGGCCCACGTAACCGGTACCGACCACGGTGATCTTCATGAATCTACCCCACTCGAAATGAAAAGCGGCCCGCAAGCTGCGAACCGCCGGAAACCGGGATCAGTGCGTGACGCTCACGGCGCCAGATCGTACTCTTCGGTACGCCGCGGCGGATAGGTCTCCCAGCCGCCGCAGGCGGGACAGCGCCACTGGAACTGCCGCGCCTTGAAACCGCATTCGGCGCAGCGGTAGCGCGCCACCCGGCGCGTATGGCCGTGGATGAGCTGCTTCACCATCTCGATGTCGCCGCGCTGCTCCGAAGGCGCATGCAGCAGCGCGGCCTCGAGCAGCTTGTCGAGACCCAGCAGCGTCGGGTTGCGCCGCAACTCCTCGCGCACCAGGTCATACGCGGCGCGCGAACCTTCCTTTTCCAGTTCCCAGTGGAAGACTTCGTCGAGGAGATCCAGCGAGGCATGCCGCTCGAGCCACGAGCGCAACAGCGTCTGCCCCTGCTCGATACGGCCCAGCTTTGCGTGCGCATCCATCACACGCTCCGCGACCAGCGCCAGATAGATTGGATCCTGGCTCTCGACGCGCTTCCACACGTCGATCGCCTCCTCATAGCGAGCATGCGCCGCAAGCAGATCGCCCTGGACCAGACTCGCCCGCACGCAACGCCGGTTGATCGAGAAGGCCTCGTCGAGATACTTCTGCGTTTCGTCGTACTTCGAACTCGCGAGAGCCGAGGTCGCCAGCTCGCAATAGAAGTTCGCCACCTCCTTGCGCCACATCACGCTCTCGTGATCCGGCAGCGCCTTGGCCGCCTCGACGGCCTTCGCCCAGTCTTTCTCCTGCTGGTAGATCTCCAGCAGATAGCGCATGGCAACGTCGTTGAGCCGGGAGTCGCGCAGCTGCGCGAACACCGCCTCCGCGCGATCGAGCAGACCGGCCTTGAGATAGTCCTGCCCCAGTTCGCCCATCGCCTGAAGGCGCTGCTCCTCCGACAGATCCTCGCGATCGACCAGATTCTGGTGCATGCGGATGGCGCGGTCGGTCTCGCCCCGCCGCCGGAACAGGCTGCCGAGCGCAAAGTGCAGTTCGATCGTCTGCGGATCGATCTTGACCGCCTCGATGAAGGCGTCGATCGCCTTGTCCTGCTGCTCGTTGAGCAGGAAATTCAGGCCCGAGAGATAGGAACGCGGCAGCGCGCGCGACTCATGGACGACCTGGCGGATGTCGATGCGCGCAGCCAGCCAGCCCAGCGCGAAAAACAGCGGCAGGGCGAGAAACCACCAAAGTTCAATGTCCATCGGAGTCAGAAGGTTTCCGGTGCCTGCATCTCAGGGGCCGGCGGGGCCGTCACGCCCGGGGCGGCCTGCCGGTCACGTTCGGCGCGGGCGAGTTGGCGGCGCAGGCGGCCGATCTCGCGCCGCTGGCGCAGCAGCGAGCCGAAGGTGGCCGTCACCCCCAGCAGCGCCCCGGCAGTGAAGGAGACCAGGATCACGAAAACGAGCGGCAACTGCCAGGCACTTCCGAAGAAGAACTGGAGGCCAACCAGATGATCGTTCTTCACTGCGAAACCGAACAGCAGGAAGAACAGCAGGAGACGGAAGAACCACATCAGGATACGCATGGGTCTGAATTATCCCCGAGCAAATGACAAAAAAGAAGGCGGCTCACGCCGCCTTCCCTGTCGATCACGAGGCAAATGCTGGAACTGCACGCTCAACCCGCGATATCCACGCGTTCGCGCAGTTCCTTGCCTGCCTTGAAATGGGGCACGTACTTTTCGGGCACGTGCACCTTGTCACCCGATTTCGGATTACGCCCGACACGCGGCGGGCGGTAATTCAACGCAAAGCTGCCAAACCCGCGGATCTCGATGCGATCCCCGCGCGCAAGCGCATCGGACATCGCATCGATCACCATCTTGACCGCGTAATCGGCATCCTTTGCGACGAGCTGCGGAAAACGCGCCGCGAGCCTCGCAATCAGCTCCGATTTGGTCATGACCGATCAGATTTACTGCTTCTGCTCGTTCAGCTTGGCCTTCAGCAGCGCACCCAGGTTGGTCGTACCGCTCGAGGCGGTATCCGAAGCCAGCTTCTGCATCGCATCGCTTTGTTCGGCCTGGTCCTTCGCGCGGATCGAGAGGTTGATCGAACGGGTCTTGCGATCCACATTGATGATCATCAGCTCGAGTTCCTGACCGTCCTTGAGCACCGTCGTCAGATCGTCGACACGGTGGGCAGCCGCTTCCGAAGCACGCAGGTAGCCTTCGACGTCGTCGTTCAACGCGATCACCGCGCCACGCGCATCGACCGACTTCACGGTGCCGCGCACAAGGCTGTTCTTCTCGTGGGTAGCGATGAAGTTGGTGAAGGGGTCGCCTTCCAGCTGCTTGACACCCAGCGAGATGCGCTCGCGCTCGACGTCGATCGCCAGCACCACGGCCTCGACTTCGTCGCCCTTCTTGAAGCGGCGCACCGCGTCTTCGCCCGTATCGCTCCACGACAGATCCGACAGGTGCACCAGGCCGTCGATGCCGCCATCCAGGCCGATGAACACGCCGAAGTCGGTGATCGATTTGATCTGGCCGCGGACCTTGTCACCCTTCTTGTGGTTGATCGCGAAATCGTCCCACGGGTTCGACATGCACTGCTTCATGCCCAGCGAGATGCGGCGACGGTCTTCGTCGATCTCGAGGATCATCACTTCGACTTCATCGCCCAGCTGGACAACCTTGGTCGGGTGGATGTTCTTGTTGGTCCAGTCCATTTCGGACACGTGGACCAGGCCCTCGATGCCCTGCTCGACTTCAACGAACGCGCCGTAGTCGGTGATGTTCGTGACTTTGCCGAACAGGCGGGTACCCTGCGGGTAGCGGCGTGCGATGCCCACCCACGGATCTTCGCCGAGCTGCTTGAGACCCAGCGAGACGCGGTTCTTTTCCTGGTCGAACTTGAGCACCTTGGCGTCGATCTCGTCGCCGACGTTGAGCACTTCCGACGGATGGCGCACACGACGCCAGGCCAGATCGGTGATGTGCAGCAGGCCGTCGATGCCGCCCAGGTCGACGAACGCACCGTAGTCGGTGATGTTCTTGACGATACCCTTGACGACAGTGCCTTCCTTGAGGTTGGCCAGCAGCTTTTCGCGCTCTTCGCCCATCGTCTCCTCGAGCACCGCACGGCGGGACACGACGACGTTGTTGCGCTTGCGGTCGAGCTTGATGACCTTGAATTCGAATTCCTTGCCTTCGTACGGCGTGGTGTCCTTGACCGGACGCATGTCGACCAGCGAGCCCGGCAGGAAGGCGCGGATGCTGTTGGTCATGACGGTCAGACCGCCCTTCACGCGACCCGAGATCAGGCCCTTCACCAGCGTGCCTTCGTTGAGCGCCTTCTCCAGATCGTTCCAGGCGGCGATGCGCTTGGCCTTCTCGCGGGACAGGCGGGTTTCACCGTAACCGTCTTCCAGGGCGTCGATGGCGACGTGAACGAAATCGCCGACCTGCACTTCGAGCTCGCCACGGTCGTCGCGGAATTCCTCGATGGGAACGTAGCTCTCGGACTTGAGGCCGGCGTTCACGACCACGAAGTTGTGGTCGATGCTGACCACCTCGGCGGTGATCACTTCGCCAGGACGCATGTCCTGACGGGCCTCACTCTCGGCGAGCAGCGCGGCGAAATTTTCCATGGAATCGGAAACGGAGGAAACAGAGGTCATAAGGAGTTGAAATCCAAAAGCCGCCCGAAAGCGGCCACCAGCGGTAGATTGAAAAGAACGGATCGCCCCGGAATCCGGAGCCGGCGACCCACCTTCAGCGGAAACGCCCCATCAGGAACGAACCCGGTCAAGCACAAAGCCGACGGCCTGCTCGACGTCCATTTCGGTGGTGTCGAGGAGCGCCGCATCCGGCAGCTTCTGCAGGGGCGCCACGGGTCGGGCGGCATCGCGCGCATCCCGATCCTGAAGATCCTTTAGAAGACTTTTCATGTTAGCAGCCATTCCCTTTTCGATCAACTGCTTATAGCGGCGTGTGGCGCGTGCCTGCGCAGTGGCGGTCAGGAAGATCTTGGTACCGGCATCGGGAAAGACCACGGACCCCATGTCCCGCCCCTCGGCAACCAGGCCGGGCGCGTGACGATATTCACGTTGGCGATCGAGCAGGGCGGCACGTACCTCCGCCAGCACCGCCACCTTCGAAGCACCGACCGAGGCTTCCTCGGTGCGGATCGCATCCGTCACATCTTCCTCGCCGAGGAACACACGCCCCTCGGCGAAGCGTGCCGGCAACGTCGCTGCCAGTCGCGCAAGCCCGGGCTCGTCGTCGAAGGACACCCCCGCCCGCATCGCGGCAAGGGCAACGAGGCGATACAGGGAACCGCTGTCGAGGCAGTGATAGCCCAGCGCTTCGGCCACCCGTGCCGCGACGGTGCCCTTGCCGGAAGCCGAGGGCCCGTCGATCGCAACGACCGGCACCGGGCGAGTGACCTCGCCAAAGCGCTCGAAGTAGGTCGGAAAGGTCTTGTTGACGCACTTCGGATCGTTGATCCGCACGCGACAATCGCCCAGCGACACGAGCGAGAAGCACATCGCCATGCGATGGTCGTCATAGGTGTCGATCGCCGCGGGGACGAGCCGCGCGGGAGGTGTCACGCACAGGTAGTCCGCGCCCTCCTTGACCGCGGCACCGACCTTGCGCAGTTCGTTCGCCATCGCCGCGATGCGGTCGGTCTCCTTGACCCGCCAGCTTGCGATGTTGCGCAGGCGGCACGGACCGTCGGCAAAAAGGGCGGTAACGGCGAGCGTCATCGCCGCATCGGGGATGTGGTTGAGGTCGAGATCGAAGGCCTTCAGGCGCCTCCCCTCGGGCGCACGCGCCTCGATCCAGTTGTCGCCCATGTCGATGCGGGCGCCGAGCTGCCTGAGGGCCTCCGCGAACCGCACGTCCCCCTGGATGCTGCTGCGCCCGACCCCCTCGACGCGCACCGGCCCGCCGCCGATCGCCCCGGCCGCGAGGAAATACGAGGCCGACGAGGCATCCCCTTCGACGAAGACGACGCCCGGAGTGCGATAGCGGACACCGCCCGGCATCGTGAAGCGCTCCCAGCCCTCGCGCTGAACGACTACGCCGAAGCGCGCCATCAGGTCGAGCGTGATGCCGATGTAGGGCTTCGAGATGAGCTCGCCCACAACCTCGACCGTGGTCGCGACGCCGGTGAGCGGCAGCGCCATCAGCAGGGCCGTCAGGAACTGGCTCGACACGTCGCCGCGCACGCGCACCACACCGCCCGAGCGGATCGCAGCCGGACGAATGTGCAGCGGCGGGAAACCATCATTGCCGGTGTAGCAGATATCGGCGCCGATCTGGCGCAGGCCATCCACGAGGTCGCCGATCGGGCGTTCGTGCATGCGCGGAACACCCGACAGCCGGTACTCGCCCCCCGACAGCGCCAGCGCGGCCGTCAACGGCCGGAACGCGGTCCCTGCATTACCGAGGAACAGGTCGGCGGCCTTCACCGGGAAGGGGCCACCGACGCCGCGCACGCGATAGTTGTCGCTCTCGCCGTCGCGCGTCCATTCGACGCCAAGCGCCCGCAGCGCCTCGAGCATGCGCTCCACGTCGTCCGACGCAAGCAGGTCGCGGATATCGGTTTCGCCCTCGGCCAGCGCCGCCAGCAGGAGCGTACGGTTCGAGATGCTCTTGGACCCGGGCAGACGAACGCGCCCGCTCGCACCGAGCAGCGGCGGCAAATCAAGAAAATCCATGGTCACTCCGACCTTGAAGCTGGGTTGGCGGAATTGGCGAACTGCTCGCCCCACTCGTTGCGCGCGTGGCGAGCCTCGCTGAAGAGCTGTTCGAGCCGGGCCGCATCGCCCGACAGGAGCAGGGCGCGCATGTAGGCCAGCTCGGCAAGATACTGATCCAGTTCGGCGAGCAGCGCCTGGCGGTTTGCGATGCAGATGTCGCGCCACATCTCGGGGTGGCTCGCCGCGATGCGGGTGAAGTCGCGGAATCCGCCGGCAGCGAAGCTGAACAGCTGCTCGGCATTGGCCCGCCCCGCGAGGTCATGCACAAGACCGAACGCGAGCAGATGCGGCAGGTGGCTGACCGCGGCGAAGACCCGGTCGTGCTCCTGCGGCGGCATCTCGTGGATCACGGCGCCGCAGGCTTCCCAGGCCTCGCGGACGCGCAGAATGGCCGCGGGCTCGTTCTCCGGCAACGGCGTGACGACGACGCGCCGCCCCTCATACAGGCTCGCGAAAGCCGCATCGACGCCGCTCTTCTCGGCACCGGCGATGGGATGCCCCGGCACCGTGTACGCCAGATGTCCGCCAAGATGGCGATAGGTCGCCTCGATCACGTCGCGCTTGGTACTGCCCGCGTCGGTCACCACCGTGCCCGGCGCCAGATGGGGCGCCATGGCCGCCATGACCGCGTCCATCTGCCCCACCGGCGGAGCGAGCAGCACGAAATCGGCACCGTCGAGCGCCGACGCCCAGTCCGCACTCGCCTCGTCGATCACGCCCAGTTCCACCGCACGCGCCAGCGACTCCTTGCTGCGCCCGATACCGACAACGCGCCGCACCATCCCGGCGCGCCGCAACGCCAGCGCGAAAGAGCCTCCGATCAGGCCGACGCCGCACACCACCAGCTTGTCGATCACACCCATGCACGAAACTCCGGGGACCCGCGTCCCTCATCCATCCCTTGCCGACGAGACAGGAGCGCGCCCGCCGGACGACCGGCACGCATACTGCCCGCCTCGCGCCTGCGGTGACGCCTCAGATCGCGGCCACCGGATAGGACCCCAGTATCTTGACGAATGCGGCCCGCTCGTTGAGTTCCTGCAGCGCCGCCGCGACGTTCGTATCTTCGCGATGGCCGTCGATATCGACGTAGAACACGTACTCCCACAGCCCGCCGCGCGCCGGGCGCGACTGCAGCTTGGTCATGTCGACGCCGTGCCGCGCGAGCGGCTCGAGCAATGCATGCATCGCCCCGGGGCGGTTCAGCGCGGAACACACGAGCGAGGTCTTGTCGCACCCGGACGGGCCCGCGTCGTGATCGCCGATCACGACGAAACGCGTTGTATTGTTGGGGTCGTCCTCGATGTTCGCCGCCAGCACGTTGAGTCCGTACAACTCTGCTGCGGCCTCGCCGGCGATCGCGCACGACTCGGGATCCTCGGAGGCCATGCGCGCAGCCTCGGCGTTGCTCGCCACGGGAACACGCGACAGATCCGCAAGATTGCGGTTGAGCCACTCATGGCACTGCGCGAGCGACTGGGCGTGGGAATACAGCCGTTTCGCCGCACCAATGCCTTCAGACTTCGACAGCAGGTGCTGATGGATGCGCAGATTCACTTCGCCGCAAATCTTCAGCGGATTCGCGAGCAGCAGGTCGAGTGCTCCGCCGACGGCGCCCTCGGTCGAATTCTCGACGGGCACGACACCATAATCGGCATTCCCCGCCTCCACCGCGCGGAACACGTCGTCGATCGCGGCGGTCGGCATCAGCGCCGCGGCGCCGCCGAAATGCTTGCGCGCGGCACTCTCGGAGAAAGTGCCGGCGGGTCCGAGATAGGCGACCTTGGTCGGATGCTCCAGCGCGAGGCAGGCAGACATTATTTCGCGGAAGATCCGCTGCACCGCCTGATCGGGCAAGGGCCCCGGGTTCGCGGCGGCGAGGCGTCGCAGCACCTGCGCCTCGCGCTCGGGACGATACAGATTGCCCTGCTTGATCTCGCCGATGCGCTGCGCGCTGCGCGCACGCTCCGCAAGACGCGCAAGGATCTCCTCGTCGAGCCGGTCGATGTTGTTTCTGAGATTCTGCAGTTCGTCGCTCATGCTCGCCTCTTCACCCCCCCATCGGGGCAGCTCAAGCCGTTTCAACCATGTTGCGCGGCAAAGTCGCGCATGTAGTCCACCAATGCCCTCACGCCTTCGATCGGCATCGCGTTGTAGATCGAGGCACGCATGCCGCCGACGGACTTGTGCCCCTTCAGCTGCGTGAGCCCAGCCGCGTTCGCGCCGGCAAGGAATGCTTCGTTCAGCGCGTCATCCTGCAGCAGGAACGGAATGTTCATGCGCGAACGGCTGCCGACTTCGACGGTATTGCGATAGAAACCGCTGGCGTCGATGAAGTTGTATAGCAGCGTCGCCTTCTCGATGTTGCGCTTCTCCATCGCCGCAAGCCCCCCCTGGGCCTTCAGCCACCGGAACACGAGTCCGGCGACGTAGATGCCGTAAGTCGGCGGCGTGTTCAGCATCGAACCGTTGTCCGCCATGACCTTGTAGTCCATCACGGTCGGCGTCAGCGGGTGCGCGCGGCCCAGCAGATCCTCGCGCACGATCACGATGATCAGCCCGGAGGGGCCGATGTTCTTCTGCGCGCCGGCGTAGATCAGGCCGTAACGGCTGACGTCGGTCGGCCGCGACAGGATATGCGAGGACATGTCGGCCACGAGCGGCGCCACAGCCGGCGGCAGACCGTCGTCTCCGACCTCGACACCGTGGATCGTCTCATTGGTGCACAAATGCACATAGGTGGCCTGCGGGTCCAGCGCAAACTCATCCGCGCGCAAGGCGCGCGTGAACCCCTCCGCTTCGGTGCTGCCAACCAGGCGCACCGTGCCGCCAAGCGGCCCGGCGAGGCGTTGCGCCTCCTTGAACGCCTTCTTCGACCAAGTGCCGGTCACGAGGTAATCCGCCGAACCGCTCCCCAGCAAGTTCATCGGAATCTGCGCGAACTGCTGCGTTGCACCGCCCTGCAGGAACAGCACGCGATAGTTCTGCGGAATCGCCATCAGCTCGCGCAGGTCCGCTTCGGCCTGTTCGATGATCGACATGAACTCCCTGCCGCGATGGCTCATTTCCATCACGCCGCAGCCGGCACCGTGCCAGTCGAGCATCTCCTCGGCAGCCTGGCGCAACACCGGCTCCGGCAGGGCCGCCGGTCCGGCACTGAAATTGAACACCCGGGTCATGATCCAGTCACTCCTTGTGCACGTCTCATTCGGCCTGAACGTCGTCGCCCGCCTCATCCGCCGCGTCAGACGCATCTGTCTGCTCGCCGATCGTCGTATCGTCCGCTTCCGACTCGGCCACCTTCTCGATCCCCGCCAGCGTATCGCTGTCGTCGAGGTTGATGAGCGTGACGCCCTGCGTCGCCCGCCCGAGCTCGCGGATGTCCTGCACCTTGGTGCGGATCAGCACCCCGCCGGTGGAGATCAGCATCACCTCGTCCGTTTCCTCGACCAAACAGGCCCCGACGAGCCGGCCGTTACGCTCGGACGTCTGAATCGCAATCATGCCCTTCGTACCGCGACCGTGGCGCGTGTACTCCGCGACCGGCGTGCGCTTGCCGTAGCCGTTCTCGGTCGCCGTCAGCACGCACAGATCCTCTCGCTTGGCCACCAGCATCGCAATCACCCGCTGCCCTTCCTCCAGCGTCATGCCGCGCACGCCGCGCGCCTCGCGGCCCATCGGCCGCACGTCTGACTCGGGGAAGCGGACCGCCTTGCCGGCATCGGAGAACAGCATCACGTCGCTCTCGCCGTCGGTGATCGCCACACCGATCAGGCGATCGCCATCATCCAGGCTCGCGGCGATGATGCCGGCCTTGCGCGGATTGGCGAATGCAGTCAGCGCCGTCTTCTTCACCGTGCCTTCGGCAGTCGCCATGAACACGAAGTGATTGTCGTCGAAGGTCTGCACCGGCAGGACCGCGTTGATTTTCTCCCCTTCCATCAGCGGAAAGAGATTCACGATCGGGCGCCCGCGCGAATTGCGCGTGCCTTCCGGCACCTCGTACACCTTCAGCCAATACACCCGTCCGCGACTGGAGAAGCACAGGATGTAGTCGTGCGTATTGGCGACGAAGAGATGGTCGATGAAATCGTCGTCCTTCATCCCCGTCGCCTGCTTGCCGCGCCCGCCGCGGCGCTGCGCGCGATAGTCGGCAAGCGGCTGGCGTTTGAAGTAGCCGCCATGCGACAGCGTGACGACCATGTCCTCGGGCGCGATCAGGTCCTCGATGTTGATCTCGCCGGTGTTCAACACGATCTCCGAGCGACGCGGGTCGCCGAACTGGTTGCGGATCGCGCCCAGCTCCTCGACGATGATCGCGGTGATGCGCGCGGGATTCGCAAGGATGTCCAGCAGGTCGGTAATGAGATCCATCACCTCGCGGTACTCGGCGACGATCTTGTCCTGCTCGAGGCCCGTGAGACGCTGCAGACGCAGTTCCAGAATCGCCTGTGCCTGCGCGTCGGACAGGCGGTAGCCCTGCGCCGACAGCCCGAACTCGGCAGCGAGTCCTTCCGGCCGGTAGCTGTCGGCCAGCGCACGCGCCAGCATCTCCTCGACCAGCGCCGAACGCCACTGGCGCGCCATCAGTTCGCGCTTCGCATCCGACGGCGTCGGCGCTGCCTTGATCAACGCGATGATTTCGTCGACGTTCGACAGCGCGACGGCCAGACCTTCCAGGATGTGACCGCGTTCACGCGCCTTGCGCAGCTCGAACACCGTGCGCCGCGTGATGACCTCGCGCCGGTGCGCAAGGAAGCAATCCAGCATCTGCTTCAGGTTCAGCGTGCGCGGTTTGCCGTCGACCAGCGCCACCATGTTCATGCCGAAGGTGTCCTGCAGCTGCGTCTGCTTGAACAGGTTGTTCAGCACGACCTCGGGCACCTCGTTGCGCTTGAGCTCGATCACGACGCGCATGCCGGACTTGTCCGACTCGTCGCGGATCTCGCTGATCCCCTCGATCTTCTTCTCGTTGACGAGTTCGGCGATCCGTTCGAGCAGCGTGCGCTTGTTAACCTGATACGGCAGCTCATCGACGATGATCGCCTGCCGGTTGCCCTTCTCCAGGTCCTCGAAGTGCGTGCGTGCGCGCATCACCACGCGTCCGCGCCCCGTGCGATAACCGTCATGCACGCCGGACAGGCCGTAAATCAGAGCCGCGGTGGGAAAGTCCGGCGCCTGCACGACGCGGATCAGGTCTTCGATATCGGTCGCCGGCTCCTTCAGCAGCAACAGGCAGGCATCGATCACTTCACCGAGATTGTGCGGCGGGATGTTCGTCGCCATGCCCACGGCGATGCCCGACGAACCGTTGATCAGCAGATTGGGGATCCTGGCCGGCAGGATCAGCGGCTCCTTCTCCGAGCCATCGTAGTTCGGCCCGAAGTCCACGGTCTCCTTGTCGATATCGGCGAGCAGCTCGTGGCCGATCCGCGCCATGCGGATTTCCGTGTACCGCATCGCCGCGGCGTTGTCGCCATCGACTGACCCGAAGTTGCCCTGCCCATCCACCAGCATGTAGCGCAGCGAGAAGTTCTGCGCCATGCGCACGATCGTGTCGTAGACCGCCGAATCGCCGTGCGGATGGTACTTGCCGATCACGTCGCCGACGATACGCGCCGACTTCTTGTACGGCCTGTTCCAGTCGTTCGACAGCTCGTGCATCGCATACAGCACGCGTCGATGCACCGGCTTCAGACCGTCGCGGGCGTCGGGCAGCGCCCGCCCGACGATCACGCTCATCGCGTAATCCAGATAGGAGTGCCGCATCTCGTCTTCAAGACTGATCGGCAGAGTTTCCTTGGCAAACGAAGTCATTTGGCGGCGACGGCAAAAACGGCGGGGTAAAAACGTTAGATCTTAACACGCCGACCGTTCTTGCCGCCCGCCGCGTCCGGGAGCGCGATTGTCGCCCCCGGACCCATGTGCTTAAATTTGAAGCGCGACAAGGCGTACAGCCGCCCGACAAAGCCCCGCACCCGCGGGGTCCCCGCCATCCACGATGCACCTGCCCCCCCCCGGCCCGGCCGGCGCGCGGGCAACGCCCCTTCCCGACCAATCCTGGAGACTGCACGGTGAGCCAACCCGCCGATCTCGTGATCAACGCACGCTGGGTCATTCCCGTCGAACCGGCGGACGTAACCCTGGAACACCACGCAGTGGCAATCCGGGGCGGAACGATCATCGACCTGCTCCCCCAGGATCTCGCACGCACGCGCTACCGGGCGGACCGGACCGTCAGCCTGCCTGATCACGTACTCATTCCGGGCCTGGTGAACCTCCACGCGCACAGCCCCATGGCCCTGATGCGCGGCATCGCCGACGACCTTCCACTGATGCGCTGGCTGCAGGAGGCCATCTGGCCCGCCGAGGGCAAATACGTCTCGAGTGCCTTCGTCCGCGAGGGGACCCTGCTGGCGATTGCCGAGATGCTGCGTGGCGGCATCACCACCTGCAACGAGATGTACTTCCACCCCCATGCCGCCGCAGAAGCCTTCGACCTGCTCGGCATGCGCGCCGTGATCGGCCTCACGACGCTCGAATTTCCGACACCCTATGCCAGCGACGCCGACGACTACCTGCGCAAGGGCCTTGCCGCAAGGGACGCGTGGAACGGCCATCCGCTGATCGGTTTCGCGCTCGCGCCGCATGCGCCCTACACCGTCGCCGACGCCACCTTCGCGCGCATCGCAACCCTCGCGGCGGAGCTCGACATTCCGATTCACATGCACATTCACGAGACCGCACAGGAGGTCGCCGACTCGCTCGCGCAACACGGCAAGCGTCCGCTGGCGCGGCTTGCCGCACTCGATCTGCTCGGCGAAAACTTCATCGGCGTGCATGCAGTCCATCTCGATGACTCCGACATCGAATTGCTGCAGCGCCACCGCTGCAGCGTCGCGCACTGCCCCACGTCGAACATGAAACTTGCCAGCGGCATCGCCCCCGTCGCAAGACTGTTGGCAGCGGAAATCCGCACCGGCCTCGGTACCGATGGCGCCGCAAGCAACAACCGCCTCGATCTCTTCCAGGAAATCCGCCACGCGAGCCTGCTGGCGAAGGTATCGACATTCGACGCCACGGCCGTACCCGCACACACGGCACTGCGCATGGCGACCCTGAACGGTGCGCAGGCTCTTGGCCTGGGGGACCGTATCGGCTCCATCGTGACCGGAAAGGCCGCCGACCTGTGCGCGATCGCCCTGGACACGTTCGAGACCCGCCCGTGCTTCAACCCGGCATCCCACCTGGTGCACGTGGCGGGCCGCGAACACGTCTCGCACGTATGGGTTGCAGGCGAGATCCGCGTAAATAAAGGGGATACAGTGTTGCAATTAAACGACACGGAATTGCTTGGGTTTGCCGCGCTGTGGCAAACTAGGCTTAGTAACTGAACTGGATATGTGCTGCGAGTTGCTGTCGCGGAAATTCACGCATCAGACTTGGCAGGCTTAATCGTTACCCTATTCATCCTCTTGCCAATCGACGAGGAAATTATGACCAAACAGACCAAAAAGCAGATGTTCGCACTGGCCGCCATCGCCTCGATCGGCCTCTCCGCATCCACTGTCTTTGCGCAGGTGAAAGACGTCGTGGTGGATGGCAAGGGTGAAATCCCCTACCTGATCGACGGCCGTAACGTCGTCGCCCGCAGCGGTACCGGCCTGTGCTGGCGCACCGGCTACTGGAGCCCGGCAGCCGCCGCCACCGCGATGGCCGGCCAACTGCCGGTCGGCTGCGAATGCGACAGCGACATCGTGCCGAAGGACAAGTGCGCACCGGCTCCCGCCGCTACTCCGACTGCAGCCCCGGCTCCCGCCGCAGCCACGCCGAAGCCCACCGCCGACAAGGTCAAGCTGTCCGCCGACGCCCTGTTCGACTTCGACAAGGCCGTGCTGAAGCCCGAAGGCAAGACCAAGCTCGACGACCTCGCGGCCAAGGCCAAGGGCATCAAGCTCGAAGTGATCCTCGCCGTCGGACACACCGACCGCCTGGGCTCCGACTCCTACAACCAGAAACTGTCCGAGCGCCGTGCCAACGCCGTGAAGACCTACCTGGTCAGCAAGGGCATCGAAGCCAACCGCGTCTACACCGAAGGCAAGGGCGAGCGTCAGCCGATTACCGGCAAGAACTGCTCGGACAAGCTGGGCCGCAAGAAACTGATCGAGTGCCTGCAGCCCGATCGTCGCGTGGAAATCGAACTGGTCGGCACGAAGTAATTCTGCCGGACTCAGTCAAAGGCCCTGCCTCGGCAGGGCCTTTTCATTTCCACCTCACCTTTGCTCCAATTGCGTCTTCGCCCGATCACAGTCGAGACCCGAGCCATGAATACCAATGCCGACCCGGCCGAACTGCAAAAATTCAGCGACCTCGCGCACCGCTGGTGGGACCCCACGTCCGAATTCAAGCCCCTGCACGAAATCAACCCCTTACGACTGCGCTGGATAGACGGCCACGCGGATCTCGCGGGCAAGCGCGTTCTGGACATCGGATGCGGAGGCGGCATCCTGTCGGAAAGCATGGCGGCACTCGGAGCACAGGTAACGGGAATCGATCTGTCCGACAAGGCCTTGGGCGTTGCCCGCCTGCACCTGTTCGAATCAGGCAACAAGGTGGATTACCAGCACTGCAGCGCGGAGGAGTTTGCCTCCCGACATCCCGGCGAATTCGACGTCGTGACGTGCATGGAAATGCTCGAGCACGTACCCGATCCTGCCAGCACCGTCGCCGCCTGCGCCGGACTCGTCAGGCCGGGAGGCCAAGTCTTTTTCTCCACCCTCAACCGCAATTTCAAGTCCTATCTGCTCGCCGTCGTAGGCGCGGAATACATCCTGAACCTGCTCCCGCGCGGGACGCACGAGTACGCAAAGTTCATCAAGCCATCTGAACTTGCACGCTATTGCAGGAATGCAGGTCTGGAGAGCGCAGAACTCCTGGGGATGAGTTACAACCCCCTCACCCAGACCTATTCCCTGGGACAGGATACGAGTGTGAATTACATGCTTCAGACACGACGCGAAGCCTGACGCACGAACACGGGCGCACTCGCGCGGCAGGAAATCGAAAGGCTCTGGCGCCGAGTGCAAAAAGTGCTAGACTTGCTCTTGAAATCCGGTGCCCCGCCACCAGATTACGAACCGTAATACACAGGGGCCGACTTGGCTTCGACGTGGGTTGCAAAGCAGTGCAGTGCATACCGAGGACCAGTCACCTCGTAAATCCATCTGGAAATCAACAAACGCCAACGACGAACGTTTCGTTCTAGCCGCTTAATCCCGGCTAGCGCTGCACCGGCAGGTCTCTGGGCCGGGTGGTCTTAGCGCAAGCTGAGCCGCTGCAGTGTCATTTACAGAGACTCGCGAGTTGTGCCGGGTCACTTGGCGCAACAGCTAAAAGTAAGGTGACTCGCTCCTGTCCGGCCTGCCGACCGGCTAAGGCAGGGGTTAAACCAAATTGGTCGGCTAAGTATGTAGATCTGTCTGTGGAGGGCTTGCGGACGGGGGTTCAATTCCCCCCGGCTCCACCAATTCAACGCCAAGACATTGATTTGTCTTGGCGTTTTCATTTCACCCGGCGCACAAGCACAACGGACTGCAGGCGAATTCGGCCCCGCCCGCCCCGGGCGGAAGAGGCCGCCGCTGCGGCGCGATGCATTTCAGCGCGAGCGGGTCACGATCGCTTCGATCACCTGTACGTCAGCGTCGACCCGTTCTTCGACATCCTTCGTGATTGCGGGCAGCCTGCGGACCTGCGGAGCGGAATGCGCGAAATCGGCCTTGCTGTCGCCGCCCCGCTTCGACGGCGAACGCGCAGGAGAGCCCCGCACCGTCGCACCGTGCAACGCCCGCGCGTTCGCACCTCGCACAACCCCGGACGCCGGGCGGGCCTCGGGCTTTTCCGCGCCCTGCACCGGCATCTCCACGATGGTCGCTGCCGGAGTACGAACCTCTTGCAGCGGCGGCGCAGGCCGCTGCTCCGCGAGCACAGGCTCCTGACGGACACCGCTCACAATCGGGGCACTCTCCGCAACCAAATCCACATCTTCGTCCACGCGGAAAGTCGCGCGCCCGGACTCCCACGCCACGAATACGAGCGCGGATACGATTGCCAACGCCGCACCCAAGACCAACACCATGCCAGCGCGACTCCCGCCTGCAACCATTCTTCTGCCGGCTGACAGCTCGTCGAGAATTCGAACTTCGCCACAGCCATGCTCACGTGAAGTCGTGGCGAAGAGATTCGGCACCGCCTGAGCACCCACTGCAGCTTCTGTTCCTGAACAAGCATGAGACATACACGAGCACCGATCCATTCGCCATATTCATATACAATAGTCGATTTTAACGACATAAGCATTTACTTGCCCAGCCCCTGGCACCGTGAATTCGCCAATCTTGCTTTTCGCTCCATTCGCATACTTCGTGCTCGTCTGCATCGGACTGGCGCTCCTCCGCTATCCGGCGCGGCGGCGCACGGTTCTCACGGCCGGAGCGGCACGCACACATGAGCTTGCCGCCGCACTGCGCAGCATGTTCATCGACGCTGCAAGGAGCGTGTCGGCAGCCTTTCGCCATGCGCGGACATACGGCGTCAGTATTTCCATCCCCCTGATCGAAAGCCGCCCGGTGGCGGTTTTCGCCATCGTGCTCGCCGTTCTTCCGCCCCTGGTCGTGCTTGCGATGTCGCAACGTGCGATCTTCGAGTTCGCTCCCGACGACACGCTCCCTGACCGCAAGGTCGCTGCACTTCTGGCCGGCGAGCACCTGACGCCGCCGCCACCGCTTCCGCCCACCGTTTTCGCCACGACTGAAGTCGAAATGCTCAGGCCGTCGCTCGGGTCGGCCAGCCGGGACTGGAATCTGCTCGATGACCAGTTCAGGCAACGCCTGCTCACGGTGTTCAAGCTGCTCGAGGAGCAGCATGGCTACCAAGCGGTACTGCTGGAAGGCTATCGCAGCCCGGAACGACAGGCGGAACTGCTGCTACGCGGCCCTGCCGTCACCCAGGCCGGCCCCAACATGAGCTATCACCAGCACGGTCTGGCAGCCGATGTCGCTTTCCTGCGCGACGGCAAGCTGGTCATCTCCGAACGCGACCGTTGGGCCATGCGCGGCTACGAACTCTACGGAGCCCTTGCCGAGGCAGCAGGCCTGACCTGGGGCGGACGCTGGAAGATGATGGACCTGGGGCACGTCGAATTGCGCCGGCGCGGCGTCCTTGCCGACGAACACTCCTGAGAACTTGTGCAGAAATCGTCACAAGCGCGATCGAGCGCAAGGCCTCGGTTTGCGGATGAGCGAGCGAACGACGAGACGTATCGAACGGATAGGCGAGGAGTGAGCGAGTGAGCAACGCAGCAACCGATTCGCGCAGCAGATCAACTCACAAGTTCTGAGCCACCGCCCCGTCAGCAAGACCCAACAGCAACTACGAGGAACCAATTCTCATGGCACGTCCGTTCATCGTCATCGGAGATCGGACCGATCATGGCGGCACCGTGATCGGGGCATCACTCAGCAGCGACTGCAATGGCAAAGGCATCGCGCGCGTCGGCGACCAGGTAACCTGCCCGAGAAAAGGGCACGGCCGCGTGACGGTCATCGCGACGGGCGATCCGACCACCCTCATCGACGGGCGTCCGGCCGCACGCCATGGCGACAAGACTGCCTGCGGAGCGATCCTGATCGCCTCGCAGGCGCTCACCGTCGACTGAGAGCGGACCGCAACCCCATGTTCGCCTTCGCTCTGAGACCCCTTGTACTCGCCGTTCTTGTGACAACGCTGGTCTGGGCGCTCGTCCTCGGCTGGTGGCAGGCCGCGGGATTCGAGCCCAGCACGATCGATGTCGCCACACATCTGGTGTTCTTGCCGGCAACACTCCTTGCCGGGTTCTGGCTCCTGCGCGCCTTCATCGAACACCTCCGCCTGTCGCCTCCCTCTGCCGCGAACGCACACCCTCCCCCGGCACCGGAAACGAGCGGCCTGCAGACGTCTGCCGCATCCAGTCCGACGCGCCGCCCGGACGCGCTCCTGATCGCCTTTGCACTGCAGTGCGCGCACGGAACGGATCCGGCGCAGGTGCTCGATGCAGGCAGGCACGGATGCGCCCCCCCGCTCGATGACCACCTCCGTGATGCGCACGGCTTCCCCGTATTCGCCGCGCGAGTTGCCGACCTCTCACCTGAAGCACTCGACGAAGCACTTTACGACCGTGCCGTCGACTTGTCCCAGCCGAACCGCGAAGAGGAGCGGCGTGCGCTGGCGATGCTGCACATGACGCTCCCCCGCGCTCTTGACGAAATCGCGGAGTCGATCACGCTCCATCCCGCGGCGATCCGCTCCGTATTCTGGCTTTCGGATCGGGACTGGCCTGACGAACAACGCGCCCGCCATGCCGCCTGGCTGCAGCGCAAGCACCTCGCTCCCCGCGGAATCGCCCCGGCCGACGTTCAATTTCGCCACGTTCAGGATGACGCACATGCCTTCGAAATCATCGACGACGTGACCGCGGCGCTGAATCGTCAGGAGTCCCCAGCCGTCGCGCTCGTGATGGGCGCCGTGTCGCATGTCGGCGAGGGGACGGTCGCGAACTGGGAGGCCGGATCGCATCTATTCACTGCGCACACGCAGGACGGCCGGATTCCCGGCGAGGCGGCCGCGGTGCTGTTGCTCGCGAATCCTGCAGGAGCTGCCCTTGTGCGGCGCGTTCCGTCTCCCCGTCTTTCGCGCGCCGCATCGGGCAGAAGCGCGCGCGCCGGAGATGCCGAAGCAACGACCGACGGTTCTCTCCTGGGAAGCCTGATCGACGGCATTCTGGCCGACATGCACCTCGACGCGGCACACATCGCGAATGTGCTTGCCGACGCCGACCATCGCGCCCCGGTGACGAAGGAGCTCCTTCGGACGCTCTCGGAACGGTTCCCCGCTCTCGAGCCGCTGTCGGACACCATCAGCCTCGGACCCGCGACAGGCTTTGCCTCGCCGATCGGCGGACTTGTCGCGCTGCTGTGTGCTGCCGAGGCCGCCAACGCGGCCGATGGCCTCGCTCTGTGCCTGACCTGCCAATCCCCCAATGCACGCGCGGCCATGATCGTCGACGCGAGTCCCCTGAATTCCTCGTCGCCCCCGCAAACGCCCGCCTCCGCACCTGCCGCCACCTGACCAATGTCTTCAATCCGTACCTTTCTGACCGACTCACGCACGCTCTCCTTCATCGGCGTCCTGGCCCTTGCGGCCTTCCTCATGCTGGGCGCCGAAACGCTGGAACTCGCACTGACATGGGCAGCGATCGCCTCGTGCGCACTCCTGGTTATCTGGATCGCGGTCTGGGCATGGCGGCGGCATCGGGCCGCCCTCGCCGCTTCAGCTCTCGAACGGATGCTCGACCCGCGGACGGGCGATAACGAAGGCCGGACCAGGGGAGAGATCGAAACCCTGCGCCAGCGCATGAAGGAAGCCATTCGGACGATCAAGACATCGAAGCTCGGTCTGGTCTCCGGACGCGCCGCACTGTATGAGCTGCCGTGGTACATCACGATAGGCAACCCTGCCGCCGGCAAGAGCACGGCCGTCGTCAATTCGGGGCTCACCTTCCCCCTCGGCGATGCCGCCGGCAGCGTCGTGCAGGGACTCGGCGGAACGCGCAACTGCGACTGGTTTTTCACGACGGAAGGGATCCTCCTCGACACGGCCGGCCGCTACTCCGTCCATGAAGAAGACCGCGAGGAATGGCTGGGTTTTCTCGATCTGCTGAGAAGAAATCGTCCGCTCGCGCCGATCAACGGGATCATCGTCACGGCAAGCATCGGCGAGCTGCTCCGCAACTCCCCAAGCTTCGCAATCGCGCTTGCCAAGAACCTGCGCCAGCGGGTTCAGGAACTCACCGAACGCCTCGAAGTGTTTGCGCCGATCTACGTGATGTTCTCGAAGGCCGATCTCATCGCGGGGTTCAACGAATTCTTTCAGGACGTGGACTGGAACGAGCGTGACCGTGTGTGGGGCGCCACGTTGCCCTACGAGACCGACGGTAACGACGCCATAGGGCTGTTCGACCGCTACTTCGACGAACTCTACGAAGGGCTGCGCGAAATGAGCGTAGCGCAGATGTCGATTGCCCGCGGCGAGCGCATGGCACCGGGACTGCTCACCTTCCCGCTCGAGTTCGCGGCGATCAAGCCGGTGCTGCGGTCCTTCATCGCCACGCTGTTCGAGGAAAACCCCTTCCAGTTCAAACCGATCTTCCGCGGCTTCTACATCACCTCGGCAATCCAGAGCGGAGAGACGCCCAGCAGCTCCAGCGAGCGCGTGGAAAATCGCTTCGGGCTTTCGGGCGACGGTCCGGCTGCAGCCCGGATCGCCTCGAACAACGGTTTCTTCCTGAAGGACCTGTTCTCCAAGGTGATCTTCGCCGACCGTAACCTGGTGCGGCACTATGCCAGCAGACGAAAAAAGCGCCTGCATCATGTCACCTCGCTGGCCGCGGCGGCACTGCTGGGCCTTTCGCTGGCCGGCTGGAGCTGGTCCTACGCGAACAATCGCAGCCTGGTCGAAAACGTCCGCGCCGACCTCGACCGGGCTGTCCGCCTTCAGGAAGACCGCATCGACCTGCAGTCCCGGCTCGAAGCGCTCGAACTCCTCCAGGATCGCATTGCGCAACTGGAGCATTTCGAAACGGAACCCTCCCGGTCGCTCGGGCTCGGTCTGTTCCAGGGCAACGAGGTGAAATCCAGATTGCTCGAAGAATACTACCGGGGCATCACCGAAATCATGCTTCGCCCGGTCAGTGAAAGCATCGAAGGCTTCCTTGCCGCGGTCAACCGCAACTCGGGCCGTCTGCGACAGACCGACAATGCAGACCGGGGGCCAGCCGGCAACGCTTCTCCGAACGGACAACCGTACAAGGAAGCCACACCGACCAGCGTCGAGGACGCCTACAACGCCCTGAAAACCTATCTGATGCTGGGCGACAAGTCACACACCGAGGTCGGCCATCTCTCCGATCAGCTCAGCCGCTACTGGCGCACCTGGCTGGACGCCAATCGCGGTTCCATGCCGCGGGAACAGATGATGCGCAGCGCAGAGCGGATCATCAGTTTCCACCTGCGGCACGTGAACGATCCTGGCTGGCCGACGATCGCCGGGAAGCTTTCCGTGATCGACGAAACGCGCGGGACGCTGCGCCACGTGGTGCGCGGCATGCCCGCAATCGAACGCGTCTACGGGGACATCAAGGCACGAGCGGCCACCCGCTTCCCCCCGGTGACGGTAACAAACCTCGCAGGCGCGGATGACGCGGGTCTTGTCAGCGGCAGTCACGTGATATCCGGTGCATTTACCGCCGAAGCCTGGCGAAGCTATGTTGAAGCCGCCATCAAGGATGCGGCCACCGGAGAACTCCACAGTACGGATTGGGTCCTCGACACCAGCGCGAAGGACGACCTGTCCCTTGCCGGCAGCCCTGAGCAGATCCAGAAGACGCTCGTGGCGATGTACAAGAAGGAATACGTCCAGGAGTGGCAGAAGTTCGTAACAGGCATCGGCGTCAGCGGGTTCGACGGTTTCCCTGCTGCGGTAGCCGCGATGAATCGACTCGGCGACATGACAGCCTCCCCCCTGGGGAAATTGCTGCGCACTGTGCATGAGCAGACCGCTTGGGACAATCCGGGGGCAGGCCATGCCGTAGCCGAGCGTGCACAGAAGGGCTTCATCGAGTGGTTCAAGCAGTCGATCCTGCGGATGTCGCCCGCTCCGGTCACGCTCGAGGTGTCCTCGACCACGACGACGATCGCCAGCCCGATGGGCGCCATCGGCCAGGAATTCGTCGGCGTCGGTCGTCTGCTCGCGAGGCGGGACAGCGGCGAATCGATCCTCGACCTCTATCTGCGCCGCCTCTCCGGACTGCGGACCCGCCTCAACCTCCTCGTCAACCAGGGCGACCCTGGCCCGGGCGCGGTCAAGCTGATGAGCGAAACGATCGAAGGCGGCAATTCGGAGCTAGCAGACACGCTCCGGTTCGTGGACGAGCAGATGCTGACGGGCATGCCCGACAACCAGCGCGAAGTGCTCCGCCCGCTGCTCGTGAGGCCCCTGCTGCAGACCTTCGCCGCCCTGATCGGCCCGGCCGAGCGCGAGCTCGACAAGAGCTGGATTGCAAACGTGTATGAACCGTTCGGGCGACAGCTCGCGGGGAAATATCCGTTCAACGCAACGTCGGGCATAGAAGCAACACCGGCCGAGATCGCGCAGATCTTTGGTCCGGAAGGCGCAATCTCTAAGTACGCGGCGACCAGCATCGGGCCGCTGATGGTGCGACGCGGCGACTATATCGAACCACGGACCTGGGGCGATCTCGGCATCCACCTGCGGCCGGATTTCCTCGCCGCATTCCCGGGCTGGGTCGCGCCGCTGGACGGCAGCAGCGCCACACAAGCCGCTGCAGTTGCGCAAACGAGCTTCCGACTGCTGCCGCTGCCGTCGCCGGGGACGACCGAATACACGATCGAGATCGACGGGCAGAGATTGCGCTACCGCAACGGGGCCGCTCAGTGGGCGACCTTCGTGTGGCCGAATCCGGCAGGAACCCCGGGCGCGCGAGTCGTCGCAACGACCTTCGACGGGCAGGAACTCGAGGTCGCGAATTTCAGCGGGCGCTTCGGGCTCGAAAAGCTGATCAACTCCGCCACCCAAACCCGCAATGCAGACGGCTCCTTCAATCTCGCCTGGCAAGCGGGCGAGGTCTCCGTTCCGGTCACACTCAAGATCGTAAGCAGCCCGGACATGCAGACGGGCAAGAACGCCGGCGCCAAGGGCAGCCGCAACGCGCCCCTCCCCTCCAGCGTGGCCGGCGAGGCAGTGAAGGCACCGGCCGACGACGCCGAAACCGGAACCCCGGCCGCGCTCGCGGCCACGACTCAGGAACGGGGGATCCGGCCATGAGGGGCCCCGCCATTCACGCCACCGGCTATTTCGGCAAGCTGCCCGCGCGCGGCGATTTCGTGAAGGGAGGCGGATCGGCACAACTGATCGCGATGCTCGACCGCTGGATATCGGAAAGCATGAACCTGTTGTCGGCCGATCCCCGCTGGCGCATACCATACGACAGCATGAGTCCGGTCCACTTCGCCTTCGTCGGCCCGCGCAGCCGCCTCTCGGTCGTCGGCCATCTTCAGCCGAGCCACGACGCGTCCTCGCGGCGCTTTCCCTTCCTCGTCGCGTCGACCATCGAGTCGGAGGCCGGACATGCCCACCCCGGCCCCCTGGCCCTGTCGTCCCTGTGGGAAAAGTTCGGGCACCTCGTCGGTCTTGCCCGGGCGGCCGACGAACCCGCCTCCATGCTGCACGCCCTTGCGCGCATCGACTGCGCACAGGAACTCGCACACATGGCACGACCGTCCGGCGCCGACGCGGTGCCGGATTCAATCACCATTGCGGACATCGACCGCCTGCTCGAACATGACGGCCACGCCGGAAATGCCCGCCGCATCATCCTGTCCCTCGGTGTGCTGCTGCGACCGCTGCTCGGCAGCAACAAACCGACGATCGAACGCGGCCTGCGCTTGCCCCTGCCGAGTGACCTCGGGCTTCGCGACGCGCTGGCACAGGTCTGGTTGAACCTCATCAGCGGTTTCCTCAGGAATACCCCCTGCGAACTCCAGCTGCTGCAGGCGCCGGTTGCCGGACGCAATACGCTCGTCGTCGGCTTCAACGGCGCATCGCCACTGCCGCTCGTCAGCCTGGTCTCGCCAGGGAGCGCGCCCGACGCCGTCGTGAGCCTCGAAGCCCCCGAATGGATCGACACCCACCCCGACCTGATGAGCGACTACGGAATCGCCAAGCTGTCGAGCTACCTCGCGCAGCCCGGGACGACCCTCGCCACAGCGCTCGCCACCTTCAGGGAAGTATTTTTCGGAGAATGATCTTGAAGTTCAGTTCAGCACTCGCGGCCGGGCTGCTCTATGCCGCGGCAGGCATGAGCGCACAGCCCCCGCAAACCCCGGCGCCGGACGGAATGGTGTACGTCACCGGAACGGTACCCGACGAAAACGCACGCGTGGCCGTCATTTCCCGCCTACGCGACCTCTATGGAGCAGACAAGGTCGTCGACCGCCTCGATTCGGGGGGCGTCGTCGCGCCGCCCGACTGGACCGGCCATGTCGTGAAGACGCTCGGCAACGGCATCCGCAACGTGCGCCAGGGACAGCTCGACGTCAACGGAACCCAGGTCACGATCAGCGGCAATGTCACCAACGAAGCCCGGCGGCAGCAAGTCGCCAGCGAAATTGCGACTGCGCTGAACCCGACCTACACCGTGAATAACGGTCTGCGCGTGCCGGCCGGCTCCCAGGCGCTGCTCGATCAGACGCTCGCGGATCGTGTGGTCGAGTTCGAAAGCGGGTCTGCGATCCTGACACCAACCGGCATTGCCATTCTTGACGAGATGGCGGCAGCCATTGGCAGACTCGATCGCCCCCGCGTCGACATCATCGGGCATACGGACTCCACCGGAAACCGGATGGCCAACATCACGCTGAGCCTCGCCCGAGCCGACGCGGTCAAAACCTATCTTACAGGCAAGGGCATCCCTGCGGCGGGCCTGAGCGCGCACGGCGCGGGCCCCGACCGTCCGGTGACGCCGAACGACACGCCGGAAGGACGCGCGCGCAATCGCCGGATCGAATTCCGGCTCGCCGAGTGAGCCCGGCCGGGCCGTTCAGCGTCCCGGCGCATCCTGGGTCACAAGCCCGAGCAACTCCTCGACGTGGGAGAGCGCCCCGTCGTCCCTCACCACGGTGCGCAGCCACTCGTGCAGCGACATCTCGCCCCAACGCGCTGCCTTGTCGGCGAGATAGGCCACGGGACTGTGCGGCTCGGTGCGCCGGAAGAAGTCCGCCACCTCGCGCAGCCGCTCTATCGCATCGGCCCGCGTCACGATCGCCCCGGGACTTGCTCCGCCGGGCGCTCGCTCGCCCCCCGGGATCCGCCCGCTTTCCCCGGGCGAAACCGCACGCGACTGCGAGGTCGGCGCAGGCACATCGCCGCCGAAGCGCCGCAGGGTGTCGCGCACCTCGATCAGAGCCTGGCGCGCGTCGTCGAACCCCGGGCCATCCAGACCGAGCTTCGCATCCACGACCCGTTCGAGTTCGCCCAGCGCCAGCCGTGCCGCTTCCGCCTCTGCGGCGATACGGACGAAAAAGTCGCGGGGCGTGTCCCGGCGTGCCGCCTCGAACTGGTCGAGTGTCACCGGCGCCGCACGCATGAGGAATTCCGCCTCCTGCGGATTGCGCTCCAGGCTGGCCGCCAGATTGCGCGCGGATTCCAGGTCGGCCATCGAGAAGCATCCGCGCGACGAATCCGTCACAAGGGTATCGCGAATGATGCGGCGGGACTGCGTCACCAGCCAGTCGAGATTCCCCGCTCGCATCTCCTGGTCACCGTCGTCGGAAAGGGGATGGATGTCGTCCCAATATGACTCGCACAGTCCGGCCACCAGCCGATAGCCGTCGGCAAGGCCGCCAAATCCGCGAGTTCTCGCCACGGCTTCGGTCAACCAGACGGCGAGACGGACATCCTTCGCGCGAACTGCCAGCGCATCCTCGCACAGACGCGCAACACGTGGCCAGTCGGCCTCCTTCAGCGGCCTCACCCATTCGCCCTGACTCACCGAAGGATCGTCGCAGCGGCGCGCCTCCTGGATCTCGTCGAAAAGCGCGGAAAAGGTGAGATCCTCGCCGCAGCGGTTGCCGGGCAGCGGTCGGAGCAGTGCATCGAAGTCCATGGGCGGTTCCGGTTAAGGCCAAACCGCCATTTTACATGACGCAGAAATAACCCCGACAGCATGCCGGAGCGTTTTCAGGCGTGCTGAATGAGCTCGATCTTGTAGCCGTCCGGATCCTCGACGAAGGCGATGACGGTCGTGCCGTGCTTCATCGGCCCGGCCTCGCGCACCACCTTCCCGCCGCGTGCCCGGATCTCGTCGCAGGCACGATACGCATCGGGAACCGCCAGCGCGATATGGCCGAAAGCATTGCCCATCTCGTAGGAATCGACGCCCCAGTTCCAGGTGAGCTCGATGACAGCCCCTTCGGACTCGTCCTGGTAACCGACGAAAGCCAGGGTGAACTTCCCCTCGGGGTAGTCATGGCGGCGCAGCAGCCGCATTCCGAGCACCTCGGTGTAGAACTTGATGGAACGATCGAGATCGCCGACTCGCAGCATGGTGTGAAGCAGTTTCATTTCAGCAGTCCTCTTCAGTCTTCGGCAATGAGCGCCGCATCGGCGCCATCGATGACGGGCAACGCACGCCCGGCATCGCGCAGACGCGCGCGCGCGGCCTTCCAGTCCGGATACAACGCGTCGACCACGGCCCAGAACCGCGGCGAGTGGTTCATTTCCGCGAGATGTGCCACCTCGTGAGCGACGACGTAGTCGACGAGCGTCGGCGGCAGATGGATCAGCCGCCAGTGCAGCCGGATACCGCTACGGCTGCTGCAACTCCCCCAGCGAGTGCGAGCCGACGACAGGCGCACCGCCGGCACCGCATGACCAAGGCGGAAACAGAACTCGGCCACGCGCTCGCCGAACCAGGGCAGGGCGCGAGCGCGCAGGGCGCGAACGAGCGCCTTGCGTGCCCCCGGGCCGTCGGGTAACACGAGCTCTTCGATGCCGTCCGCGCCGAGGCGCCAACGCGCCGAGCGGCCGCCCGCCCCGAGGCGCATCCGGCACGTCTCGCCCAGAAGCGGAAACAGGGCGCCATCCTCGACCGTCATCACAGGCGGCGACACCCGAACGGAAAGCTTCCCGATCAGCCAGTCATGGTGGCTGCGGATGAAGCGGTCGATCTCCGCCTGCGTCGCGGGCCATGGCGCGGCGACACGGACCCCGCGGTGATCGACCTGCAGCGCGAAGCTGCGTCGCGGAGAACGCCTCAGCACGTATCCGAGATCCCGCTCACCCAGACGGATGCTGCGGGGCTCCTCGCTCGCGGGGCGTGACTGGCGCAACAGGCCGGCCAGTCTGCTCACGCTTTCTCCTGCCATGCGTATCCGCGCCCCCCGACCTCTGCGCGGATGCGCGCCATCGCCGTCGCCACGCTTGCGGCGGGGCCTTTCACGCCGAGCTCGATGGTCCGGACCTCACCCGGCGCAGTCGGCACGCTCGGCAGGCTGAACAACTCGAGATCGGGAAACTCCGTCGACACGAACTCCATCAGATCAACCAGTTTCCCTTCCACCGCGTCCAGGACCGTGATCGCCGCTTCGGTGTAGTCATCTGCGTGGTGCAGATGGCGAAACTGCGTATCCAGCACCCATTCGATCATCGGCCAGGCCATCACGGGGAACCCAGGCACGAAGTAATGCCCGCGGATCGAAAAGCCCGGTACCTGGTTGTACGGATTCGGGATGATCGCGCTGCCCTGCGGATAGGTTCCGAGTTGCAGGCGATGCGGCGTAATTTCGGCGCCGAATTTCTCGCGCAGGATCGCCTCGGCCTCGGGATGCAGCGCGAGTTCCAGGCCCAGTGCGGCCGCCGCGCACTGACGCGTGCGGTCATCCGGTGTGGCGCCGATGCCGCCGAAGCTGAATACGACATCGCCGCTGGCGAAGCTTTCGCGCAGCGCCGCGACGAGCCGCTGCGCGTCGTCGCCGACGTAACGCGCCCAGGCAAGCCGGAGTCCGCGCGCCCCGAGCATCTCGACGAGCTTCGTCAGATGCTTGTCGCTGCGCCTGCCGGACAGGATTTCGTCGCCGATGATGATTGCGCCGAACGCCATCCCTTACTTCCGCGACTGCGGCACGGGCAGGGCATCGAGGACGGTCACACCTCGTTCGATGCGCTCGCGCCGCAACGCCTCGAGCATGAAATGGACAAATGCAAGGCCGCAGAACGCGGGCGCCACGAGATTGACGAAGGGCACATAGGCAAGCAGTGCGCAACCGCCTCCGAGCAGGAGCATGGACGTCCGCTGCACCCGCGGCAGGCGCTTGAGTTCGTCGCAGTCGGCGTGCAGCATCAGCGCGTCATAACCGAACGCACGCTGGTTCAACCAAGCGGTCAACACGACAGACGCGACAAGTCCCGCCCCGGGGATCAGCCACAGCGGCAGCGAAACGACCATGCCGAGCAGGAACAGCAGCCCCGCGATGGTCGCATTCCACGCGCTGCCGAGATTCGAGCCGCCGCGACGCAATTCCAGCTCGCCATAATCCTTCAACGCCACCCGCTCGAGCATCAGCGGCAGCGCGAACACCGCAACCAGCAGCGCCGCGGTGACGTAGATCAGCGGCAGGAACGCCAGCGCGAGGGCGATTTCGACGACGATCAGCGTCGCCGTTCCACCGATCTCCGACGTCGCGATCCATTCGCCGACAAAGGCCCATCCCTGGATCCAGCTCACGATCGCCTCGACCAGCGTCGACCATGACAGGACGGCAATCGTCATCCACACGACCAGGGCAACCAGACTGGGCCACACGAGGTGGACGAATACTCCCTTGCGCCCGAGACTGCGCAACGCCCGACCGAACGCAAGCAGGATGTCGCGCATCGCCCTTCTCCGCTCAGCGCATCATGCCGGGCAGCATGCCCTTCATGCCGCGCATCATCTTCTGCATGCCGCCCTTGGAGAACTGCTTCATGACCTTCTGCGTCTGCTCGAACTGATTGAGCAGGCGATTGACTTCCTGCACGGTCACCCCCGCCCCGGCGGCAATCCGCCGCTTGCGGCTCGCCTTGAGCAGCTCCGGCTTGGCGCGCTCGAGTGGCGTCATCGAATTGATGATGCCCTCGATCCGCCCGATCGCCTTCTCCTCGACGCCGCCCTGCAGCTTTCCGGCCATCTGCGAGAACTGCGCGGGCAGCTTGTCCATCATCGACGCAAGGCCGCCCATCTTGCGCATCTGCCCGATCTGCTCCTTGAAGTCGTTGAGGTCGAAGCCCTTGCCGGTCTTGAGCTTCTCGGCGAAGGCACGCGCCTTCTCCTCATCGACCCCGCGCCGCGCGTCCTCGACCAGACCGAGGATGTCGCCCATGCCGAGGATCCGGCTGGCCATGCGCTCGGGGTGGAATTCTTCCAGGCCGGTGAGCTTCTCGCCCACGCCGGCGAATTTCAGCGGCTTGCCGGTCACGTGGCGAACGGACAGTGCCGCACCGCCGCGCGCATCGCCGTCGAGCTTGGTCAGCACGACGCCGGTGAGGGGCAAGGCCTCGTTGAACGCGCGCGCCGTATTCACGGCATCCTGGCCGAGCATCGCGTCGACCACGAACAATGTTTCCACGGGATTGATCGCGGCATGGATCGCCTTGATCTCGTCCATCATCGCCTGATCGATAGCGAGCCGACCGGCCGTGTCGAACAGCACCACGTCATAGTAGTGGCGCCGCGCATGATCGATGACCGCGAGTGCGATATCGACGGGCTTCTGGTCGGGCGTCGTCGGATAGAAATCGATCCCGGCCTGCGCGGAAACCGCCTTCAGCTGCTCGATCGCAGCCGGCCGATAGACGTCGGCCGAGACGGCGAGGACCTTCTTCTTCATCCGCTCATGCAGCAGCTTGCCGAGCTTGCCGGTGGTGGTCGTCTTGCCCGCGCCCTGCAGGCCCGCCATCAGGATCACGGCCGGCGGCTGCGTCGCGAGGTTCAGGCCGATGTGGGCGCCGCCCATCAGGGCCTTCAGTTCATCGTGCACCACCCCCACAAGGGCCTGGCCGGGCGTCAGCGAGCCGACGACTTCCTGGCCGACGGCCTTTTCCTTCACCCGCGCGATGAAGTCCTTGACCACGGGCAGAGCCACGTCCGCCTCGAGGAGCGCAAGGCGTACCTCGCGCATTGCATCCTGGATATTGTCTTCGGTGAGGCGTGCCTGGCCACGCAGGGTCTTGACGACCCTGGAGAGGCGCTGAGTGAGATTGTCGAGCATATTGGCTGGGGCCCTAGGCCTTGGAGTAAACTGCAGGGAACTATGCAAACCATTCTACTTCATCTGTTCGCCGCGACACTCTACGCGGTTCTGGGCGCCCACTTCTGGCGAGTCACGGCACAGGCGGCGCCGAACCAGCCGAGGCGCAGCATGTCGGCCGCGGAACGGCTCACGATGTTCGGCGCGATCCTTGCCCATGGCTGGGCACTGCAGGGAGAACTGTTCCCCGGCGAAGGCATGCGCTTCGGCTTCGGCTTCGCCGTATCGCTGGTCATCTGGCTGGCGGTGTGCTTCTACTGGATCGAGACCTTCTACGCCCGCCTCGACGGCCTCCACGGCGTCGTCGTCGCCGCCGGCGTGGCAGGTAGCCTGCTGCCCCTCGGCTTTCCGGGACAGCATATGCTCGTGAATGCCGGCAGTCCCGGATTCCGCGTCCACTTCATCATGGCGATGCTGGCCTACAGCGTATTCACGCTGGCGGCGCTGCACGCGATGCTGATGGCCATCGCGGAGCGGCAGTTGCACAGCGGACGACTCACCCGGACCTTCGCGAACCTGCCGCCGTTGCTGACGATGGAGACGCTGCTGTTCCGTCTGATCGGCATCGCGTTCATCCTGCTGACGCTCACGCTGAGTTCGGGCGTCGTGTTCTCCGAAGCGCTGTTCGGACAAGCCTTCCGCCTCGACCACAAGACGGTGTTCGCGATCGTTTCGTGGCTGCTATTCGGA
This sequence comes from Aromatoleum tolulyticum, assembly GCF_900156155.1. Lineage (GTDB taxonomy): Bacteria > Pseudomonadota > Gammaproteobacteria > Burkholderiales > Rhodocyclaceae > Aromatoleum > Aromatoleum tolulyticum. Next base: position 271,201 of record NZ_FTMD01000006.1, on the reverse strand, counting down.
GCCCTTCTCGTCGGACGGCGCGTCTGGGGCTGGCGTGGACGCGTCGCGCTGCGCTGGACGCTGGCCGGCTTCGTTGCGCTGGTGCTCGCCTACGTCGGCAGCCGTTTCGTGATCGAGGTGCTGCTCGGACGCACCGCCTGATCCCCGGCAGGCGGCCCGGACTGCCGCCAGACGTATCCGCCGCGGCCTTTACAATTCATTACGCGGCGGGCAAGATCGAATGTCAGTTAGCTAAGATCGGGACATGGCAGCAAACCCCCAGACCGCCCTGAGCGGACTCGCGCGAGCACTGATCCAGCACGGCCGGCTCTCCGAAGCCGACGCGGTTACGTGCACCAAGGGCGCTGCAAACGTCCCGAACGGCTTCATCCTCGAGCTTGCTCAGCGCAAGCTCCTGACCGCGAAGACCGTAGCGTGGTTCGCTGCCGAAACATTCGGCTATCCGCTGCTCGACATTTCGTCCGTGGATCGCACCAGCATCCCCCGCGATGCGATCGACCGCAAGTTGATGGCCAAGCACCAGGTCGTCGCGCTGGGCAAGCGCCAGAATCGCCTCACCGTTGCGACGGCCGACCCGTCCAACATGCGCGCGCTCGACGAGATCCGATTCCAGACCGGAATGCAGGTCGACCTCATCGTTGTCGAAGCCGATCGCCTGGCGCGCCTCGCCGAGACCCTGTCCGAATCGACCGAGGACACGCTGAAGGAGCTCACCGGCGAAGAGTTCGACATGGATCTCCTGCAGGATCAGGAAACCGGTGCCGAACAGCCAGCCGATGACGCCTCCGCGGAAGTCGACGACGCCCCGGTCGTCAAGTTCATCCAGAAGGTCCTGATTGACGCGATCAACGAAGGCGCATCCGATATCCACTTCGAACCATACGAGAAGTACTACCGGATCCGCGTCCGTACCGACGGCATCCTGCGGGAAATCGCGCAGCCGCCGCTGATCCTGAAGGAAAAGATCGCGGCGCGCATCAAGGTCATTTCGCGCCTGGACATTTCCGAGAAGCGCATCCCGCAGGACGGACGCATGAAGCTCGTCCTGTCGAAGAACAAGTCGATTGACTTCCGCGTGTCCTCGCTGCCGACCCTGCACGGCGAAAAGATCGTGATGCGTATTCTCGACGCGTCCTCGGCGATGCTGGGGGTCGACGCGCTCGGTTACGAGCCGGAGCAGAAAAAGGTACTGCTCGACGCGATCGAACGCCCATACGGGATGATCCTCGTGACGGGTCCGACCGGCTCGGGCAAGACCGTGTCGCTGTACACCTGCCTCAACATCCTGAACAAGCCGGGCGTCAACATCTCGACCGCCGAGGACCCCGCGGAAATCAACCTGGCCGGCATCAATCAGGTCAACGTGAACGACAAGGCCGGACTGACCTTCGCCGCGTCGCTGCGCGCCTTCCTGCGCCAGGATCCGGACGTGATCATGGTCGGCGAAATCCGCGACCTCGAGACCGCCGAAATCTCGATCAAGGCGGCGCAGACCGGCCACCTCGTGCTGTCGACGCTGCATACCAACGACGCCCCGACCACGCTCGAGCGCCTGCGCAACATGGGCGTCGCGCCGTTCAACATCGCCTCCTCCGTGATCCTGATCACCGCACAGCGCCTGGCGCGGCGGCTGTGCACGTGCAAGCAGCCGGTGGACATTCCGGTCGAAGCCCTGCTCGAAGCGGGATTCAGCGGCGAAGACCTCGACGGCAGCTGGCGCCCGTACGGCCCTGTCGGATGCGAGCGCTGCAAGGGCAGCGGCTACAAGGGGCGCCTGGGCATCTACCAGGTCATGCCCATTTCGGAGGAAATTGCCCATATCATCATGACCAACGGCAATTCGATGGACATCGCCGCACAGGCTCAACGTGAGGGCGTGCGCGACCTGCGCCAGTCCGGCCTGCTTAAAGTGAAACAGGGTGCGACCTCGCTCGAGGAAGTGCTCGCCACCACCAACGAATAGGGAACATCGAAAGCTCATGGCGACCACTACCCGAGCCAGAGGCACCGCCGCCGGCCCCAAGGAAACCCTCTACACATGGGAGGGCAAGGACAAGAACGGCAAGCAGGTGCGCGGCGAAATTCGCGCGAGCGGCGAATCGGTCGTTCAGGCCACGCTGCGCCGTCAGGGCGTGCAGGTCCTCAAGGTCAAGAAGGCCAAGATGGCCCGCGGCCACAAGATCACCGACAAGGACATCGCGCTCTTCACGCGCCAGCTGGCGACCATGATGAAGTCCGGCGTCCCGCTGCTGCAGGCCTTCGACATCGGCATCAAGGGGTCCGGCAACCCCAGCCTGGCGCGACTGCTGAACGAGGTGCGCAACGACGTCGAAACCGGATCCAGCCTCTCCCAGGCCTTCAGCAGGCATCCGATCTATTTCGACAAGCTGTTCTGCAACCTGGTCGGAGCCGGCGAGCAGGCGGGTATTCTCGACGGACTCCTCGACCGCATCGCGACCTACAAGGAAAAGATTCTCGCGATCAAGGGCAAGATCAAGTCCGCAATGTTCTACCCGATAGCGGTCATCGTCGTCGCCGCGATCGTCGTGACCGTGATCATGTTGTTCGTGGTGCCCGAGTTCAAGAAGGTGTTCGCGAGCTTCGGCGCCGAACTTCCTGCGCCGACAATGGTAGTGATCGGAATGTCCGACGCCTTCGTCGCGTACTGGTACGTCGTATTCGGCATCATCGCCGGCGTCATCACGGGGATCAGCTACACGTACAAGCGCTCGACGGCGATGCAGATCGCGCTCGACCGGATAATACTCAAGCTGCCCGTCGTCGGCGATATCGTCCTGAAGGCAACGATCGCGCGCTGGACGCGCACGTTGTCGACGATGTTCGCAGCCGGCGTGCCGCTCGTCGAAGCGCTCGATTCGGTCGGGGGCGCCGCAGGCAACTACGTGTACCTGACGGCAACCAAGCAGATCCAGACCGAGGTCAGCACCGGCACCAGTCTGACGGTGGCCATGCAGAATTCGAACGTGTTCCCCAGCATGGTCGTGCAGATGGTCTCGATCGGCGAGGAGTCCGGCCAGCTAGACTCGATGCTTGGAAAGGTCGCCGACTTCTTCGAGCAGGAAGTGGACGATGCGGTCGCCGGCCTGTCGACCCTGCTCGAACCGCTCATCATGGTCTTCCTCGGCGTGGTCATCGGCGGCCTCGTCGTCGCGATGTACCTGCCGATCTTCAAGCTCGGCCAGGTCGTCTGACCCCCTCCTTCCGCCCGGCGCACACGAGCCGGGCGGCGCCACGCAAGCCCTCCCATGCCAGACTTCCTCCGCGACCCGGTCCTGTTCACCTTCCTCGCAACGCTTCTCGGCCTTTTCGTCGGCAGTTTCCTGAATGTCGTGATCCATCGCCTGCCGCAAATGATGGAGCGCGAATGGCATGCGCAGGCCGCGGAACTGCGTAACGAACCGCCCCCGCAGCAGGAGCCGTTCAACCTCGCCACCCCTCGCTCGCGTTGCCCGCACTGCGGGCACATGATCACGGCGCTCGAGAACATCCCGGTCGTCAGCTACCTGATGCTGCGCGGACGCTGCCGCCACTGCAGCGCCCCCATCAGCCGCCGCTATCCCGTCGTGGAGATGCTGACGGCCGTCCTGTCGGGCTACGCCGCCTGGCATTTCGGTTTCGGCCTTGCCGCACTCGGCGCCCTGGCCTTCGTCTGGACGATGGTCGCACTCGCCTTCATCGACCTCGACACACAGCTTCTGCCCGACAGCCTGACGCTGCCCCTGCTCTGGTTGGGACTCGCATTGAATCTCGCCGGCACCTACTCCGACATCTCGGCGAGCGTGATCGGCGCGATGGCGGGCTACCTTTCACTGTGGTCGGTGTATTGGCTGTTCAGGCTTGCGACCGGCAAGGAAGGTATGGGCTATGGCGATTTCAAGCTGCTTGCCGCCATCGGGGCGTGGCTGGGATGGCAGATGCTGCCGCTGACGATCCTGTTCTCGTCGCTGGTTGGCGCAGTGGTCGGCATCGGCCTGATCGTGTTCGCGCGCCACGGCCGCAACGTCCCCATCCCGTTCGGCCCGTATCTCGCAGCGGCGGGCGTGCTGGCGCTGTTCTGGGGCAAAACCCTGACGGGGCTCTACCTCGGCACCTTCTGACGCGGGCTTGAAGCGCCGCCGCGCGCCCCCATATCGCAAGAGCTGCAATGCTCGCGCGCGACGGGCGGCTCCCTTCTCGCCAATGCTGCGTTGCGCTAGACTTAGATGCTTGATTTCCGGAGGTTGCCATGCCCATTTATGAATATCGTTGCGACAGCTGCGGGTTCCAGAAGGAACACCTCCAGAAGATGAGCGACGAGCCGCTCGCCGTCTGTCCGTCCTGCAACGCGAACAGCTATCAGAAGCAACTCTCCGCAGCCGGCTTCCAGCTGAAGGGCACCGGCTGGTATGCGACGGATTTCAAGGGCAGCAGTTCCACCCCGGCGAAGGCCGAACCCGCCGCTGCGCCGGCAGGTTGCGGTGGCGCGTGCGCCTGCCACCCGGGCTGAGGGCGACCGCGGCACGTGAAAAAGTATTTCATCACCGGACTGCTGATCTGGATCCCGCTGTCGATCACCTTCATGGTCCTGGCGTGGATCGTCGGCACGCTCGACCAGATCATCGAATGGCTGCCTGACGGCCTCCAGCCGCGGAACCTGCTCGGCTTCGACATTCCCGGCGCCGGCCTCGTGCTCGGCCTGGTCATCCTGCTGAGCACCGGCCTCGTCGCGGCCAACGTCATCGGGCAGAAGCTCGTCCGCTACTGGGAGGCGCTCCTTGCGCGCATCCCAGTGGTCAAATCGCTCTATTACGGCGTAAAGCAGGTTTCGGACACGCTGTTTTCCAGCTCCGGCCAGGCTTTCCGCAAGGCGCTGCTCGTCCAGTACCCGCGCCAGGGCTCGTGGACGATCGCCTTCCTCACCGGCAAGCCCGGCGGCGACGCAGCCACCCACCTCAAGGGCGAGCATGTCAGCGTCTATGTGCCGACGACACCGAACCCCACCTCGGGCTTCTTCCTGATGATGGCCAGGGAAGACGTGATCGAACTCGACATGAGTGTCGATGAAGCCCTGAAATACATCATCTCGATGGGCGTGGTGGCACCTCCCGCGCACGTCGCTCCAGCGCGCTCGGCGCTCCTGAATGAGTAACCTCGCGGCCCGCAGCGGCCGCGCCTTAGTTTCGGAACTGAACCCATGCGAACCAAGTACTGCGGACAGGTAACCGCCGCCGACCTCGACCAGACCGTGACCCTGTGCGGCTGGGTACACCGCCGCCGCGACCACGGCGGGGTCATCTTCATTGACCTGCGCGACCGTGAGGGACTCGTGCAGGTCGTGTGCGACCCCGACCGCGCCGAAACCTTCCGCACCGCGGAATCGATCCGCAACGAGTACGTGATCAACCTGACCGGCAAGGTGCGCCGCCGGCCGGCCGGTACCGAAAATGCGAACCTCGTGTCCGGCGAGATCGAGGTGCTCTGCCACACCATCGAGGTGCTCAACGCGTCGGTGACGCCGCCCTTCCAGCTCGACGACGACAACCTGTCCGAGAACGTGCGACTGGTGAACCGGGTGCTCGACCTGCGCCGTCCGCAGATGCAGAAGAACATGATGCTGCGTTACAAGGTCGCAATGGCGTTCCGCCGCTTCCTCGACGGGCAGGGGTTCATCGACATCGAAACGCCGATGCTCACGAAGAGCACGCCGGAAGGCGCCCGCGACTACCTCGTGCCCTCGCGCGTCCATCCCGGCCAGTTCTTCGCGCTGCCCCAATCGCCGCAGCTCTTCAAGCAACTGCTGATGGTTGCCGGCTTCGACCGCTACTACCAGATCACGAAGTGCTTCCGCGACGAGGATCTGCGCGCCGACCGCCAGCCGGAGTTCACCCAGGTCGATATCGAGACCTCGTTCCTGAACGAAATCGAGATCACCGCGATCATGGAAGACATGATCCGCTTCGTGTTCAAGGAAGCGCTCGCGGTCGACCTGCCGAATCCTTTCCCGCGCATGACCTACGCCGAGGCCATGCGCCGCTTCGGCTCGGACAAGCCGGACCTGCGCGTGACGCTGGAGCTGACCGAAGTGACCGACGCCGTGCAGGACGTGGCCTTCAAGGTGTTCAGCGGTCCGGCGACCAGCGGTGGTCGCGTCGCCGCGCTGCGCGTGCCGGGCGGCGCCTCGCTGACGCGCGGCGAGATCGACGAGTACACCAAGTTCGTCGGCATCTATGGCGCCAAGGGCCTCGCCTACATCAAGGTCAATGACGCCGCGCAGCCGAACGAGGCGGGTCTGCAGTCGCCCATCGTCAAGAACCTCCACGAGACGGCGCTGCGCACCATCCTCGAACGCACCGGCGCGCAGTCCGGCGACCTGATCTTCTTCGGCGCAGACAAGACCAAGGTCGTCAATGACGCCCTCGGCGCCCTGCGCATCAAGCTCGGCCACGAAAAGGGCTACGTCACGGGCGACGCCTGGTGTCCGCTGTGGGTGGTCGACTTCCCGATGTTCGAGTACGACGAGGACGACAAGCGCTGGGTCGCCTGCCACCATCCCTTCACGAGCCCGAAGGATGACCATGTCGAAATGCTCGAATCGAACCCGGGCGAGTGCCTGGCGAAAGCCTACGACCTGGCGCTGAACGGCTGGGAGATCGGCGGGGGCTCGGTACGTATCCATCGTGCCGAGGTTCAGTCGCGCGTGTTCGAAGCGCTCAACATCGGTCCCGAGGAGCAGCAGCTCAAGTTCGGCTTCCTGCTCGACGCACTCAAGTTCGGCGCCCCGCCGCACGGCGGCCTCGCGTTCGGCCTCGACCGCGTGGTCACCCTGATGACCGGCGCCGAGTCGATCCGCGACGTGATCGCCTTCCCGAAGACCCAGCGCGCGCAGTGCCTGCTCACCGATGCGCCGAGCGCGGTCGACGAGAAGCAGTTGCGCGAACTGCATATCCGTCTGCGCCAGAAGGTCGAGACGCAGGTCGAAGTCGCCAAGGCCTGACGATCCACGTACACGGCATAAACGGAGGGCAGATGGGCGACCATCTGCCCTCTTTGTTTGACCGATGCGCGCCCTGGACCACGGGATGCACCGAAAAGCTACAGAATTTCCCCGACATTGCCGTAAGCTTGGGAAACGCCCCGACGTGGCGTCACCTGTACAGCCCGCAATGGAACCATGGCCGACCTCGAACGCCTGAACCTCCTCATCGTCGAAAGCAACCAGGGCATGCGCAGCCAGTTGCGGTCGATGCTCAACAGCTTCGGGATTGCCAACGTCAAGTTCGCACCCTCGGCGGGCGCCGCCATCAGCCGCCTGCGCGACCGCCGCTACGACGTCATACTGAGCGAATACAGCCTCGGCGATGGCCAGGATGGCCAGCATCTGCTGGAAGATCTGCGCAACAACGAGATCATTCCGCTCGACACCCTGTTCATCATGATCACAGGTGAGCGCAACTACGAGCGCGTGATCAGTGCGGCCGAGCTCGCGCCGAACGACTACATCCTGAAACCGCTCACCCCCGACATGCTGCACATGCGGCTGCTGCGGGCGCTGGAGAAGCGCGAGACCTTCCTGCCTGTCTATCGGCTCGTCGAAGCGGGAGAAACGCAGCGGGCCATCGAGGCCTGCACGGCCCGGGCGGATACGCACCCGCGCTACCGCATCGACTTCCTGCGCCTCGAAGCGGAGCTGCACGCCGCGCTGGGGCATACCGATCAGGCGGAAGGCATCTACCGCGAGATCCTTGCCGCAAAGGTCGTGCCGTGGGCGCGACTCGGCCTGGCCAAGATGTTGTTCGCGAAGAAGGACTACACGGCAGCCGAGGAGATTCTGAGCGCATTGGTGGCTGAAAACAGCCGGTACGTGGATGCCTACGACTGGCTCGCACGCACCCGCGAGGAAACGGGGCGCATCGAGGAGGCACGCGACGTCCTGACCAGCGCGGTCGCGCTTTCGCCTCATCGTCTCGGGCGCCTGCGTCATCTCGGCAATGTTCAGCTGGCCGCCGGGGATGCCGCTACCGCCGAGCGGACTCTGGCCGAGGTTGTGCGCAAGGGCAAGTACTCCGATTTCCGTAATCCGGAGGACCATGTACATCTGGTGCGGGCGCAGCTCAGCCAGGGCCGTACCGAAGAAGCGCAGGCGACGATCCGCGACCTGGAGTCGAGCATGGGGGGGGTGCCTGCGACGCCGGTATGCGCCTCGCTGTCGAAAGCGCTTTATCACACCAGCACCGGCGCCGCAGAACTCGCGCAGGCGGCACTCCAGGACGCACTGCTGGGCGGCGCCGCCCTGTCATCCCTGTCGATCGATATGAAGCAGGAACTCGTCAAGGCCTGCCTGGACAATCACATGGAGGCAGAAGGCAGTCAGCTGGTGATCGATATCCTGCGCAACGCCGCGGACGAACGTACGGTGGAGAAGACGCGTGCGATCCTGCGGGAAAGGGGACGCGGCGACCTGTCGAACGAGCTCGAGGAGCGCGTCCATGTCGAGGTGCGTGGCCTGATCGCTGCGGGCGCCGATATGGTCAAGGCGGGCAACTTCGACGGCGCCGTGCGGGAAATGATGTCCGCGGTGCAGAAGATGCCGGGAAATCCGCACGTGCTTTTCAACGCAGCACTCGCGCTGTTGCGGCACATCGAGAACCGCGGCTGGAACGAGCGCCTTGCGGCGCAGGCTCGCGGCCTGATCGCGCGCACGCGACGGCTCGACCCCAGCAATCCGCGCCTTGATGCGCTGAGCGGCTTCATGCAGCAGCTGGTCCGGAAATACAATCCGCACCAGGGCGGCTGACCTCGGGAACAGGGATTTCGCACGAAATTCCCAGGGCGGACCGACCCCAGGAGATTCATTTGCGGGCACTGATATTCAGATTCGCACTGTTCGCTGCGGCAGCGCTCGCGGCTTTGCCGGGTTGCGGCCGCGGACCGGACACCTCGACGACCGCCGACGCTCTCCCGCGGGAGGCGCTGGCAACGCTGGCGCTGATCGACCGTGGTGGCCCCTACCCGTATCGCAAGGACGGCACGGTGTTCCAGAATCGGGAACGCCAGCTTCCGGACAAGCCCCGCGGTTACTACCGCGAGTACACGGTGCCCACACCGGGCGAGAATGACCGCGGCGCACGCCGGATCGTTACGGGAGGGAATCCTCCCGAGGTGTATTACTACACCGCCGACCACTATCGCAGTTTCCGCCGGATCGATCCACGGCGCTGATGCGGGAGGAAGCGATGGACAACGAAAGTCGACTCGCAGACAGGCTGCGCAAGGGCTCGGGCGCCGGGGTGTACCACTTGCCCGCCGACGGAGGGATCGCCATCGCCGCGGCCGCCGCGTCGGGCAACCTGGGCGTGGCGCGGGCCGACCTGACGGATTGCCAGGACAAGGCCGAGTTCCTGCGCCGCATCGCTGAGGCACTGCGCTTTCCCGCGTGGTTCGGACACAACTGGGACGCGCTCGCGGACTGCCTGAGCGATATGAGCTGGTGGCCGGCCGCGGGCCACGTGCTGATCCTCGAACACGCGGACCGTTTTCGCACCGCGGCCGAGGGGGACTTCCTGACCGCGCTCGAGATTCTGGAAGAAGCCGCCCGCGACCGGAGCGCGGACGATGCGCCGTTGTGGACCTTCGTCGGGCTCGCGGCCGACGGCATCGCCCACCTGCGCAGCTTGTGACAAACGCGATGGCCTACAAGCTGCCGGTGTCGGTGCTCGTCGTGGTGCATACGTCGGCGTTCGACATCCTGTTGCTGCAGCGGGTGTCACCGCCGGGATTCTGGCAGTCGGTCACCGGGAGCCTCGAGCCGGGCGAATCGCCCGCGGAGGCGGCGTTGCGGGAGATTCGCGAGGAAACCGGCATCGGTGCCGGAACGAGCTGTCTCGTCGACTGGCACCATAGCAACCGTTTCGCGATCCGCGACGAATGGCGTCACCGTTATGCGCCGGACGTCTCGCACAATACGGAACACGTCTTCAGCCTGTGCGTGCCGGACGGCCAGCCGGTCACGCTTGCAGCCGACGAGCACGACGCAGCGCTGTGGCTGCCGCGCGAAGCGGCCGCAGCGAAGGTCTTCTCGTGGACCAACCGCGACGCGATCCTGCAGCTGCCGGAACACTATCCGGCAGGCGGCAAACGCTAGCCGCTTCAGCCGTACGGACCGCTCAACCCTCCGACGCCTCGAGCATCGCCTTCAGACAGACTGGGCAGTAGCATCCTGCCCCTTCGTCGGGAGCTGAGGAGAGGGGCGGCAACACCGCACACCAGCATACCGGCTCCCCCGCCAGCATTCCACACGTGAAGGCAGCCCCGCAGCGCGGGCACACGGGCATCGCATGCGGCATTTCCGCCATCGGCGGGTCGTCTTGGGTCATTTCCGGATCCCCTGCAGGAAGCCCGAAAGTCTACTCCCGTGCATCCCCGGAATCTTGAAATGCTCCATTCCGAATCTATATTGGGGATGGGAAGACCATCTTGTCAGAGAGGAGAAAGCCATGAGCAACCTGATTCGTCGCGATCCCTTCGATGACCTGCTGCGCGGTTTCTTCGTCCGTCCGGTCGATTTCGGCGGCGGCGGGGCCAGCGAAGCTCCTCAGATGCGCGTGGATGTGAAGGAGGACAACGACACCTACCAGGTTCACGCGGAACTGCCGGGCATCAGGAAAGAGGACATCCATGTCCATATCGATGGTCCGGTGGTGTCGATCAGTGCCGAACGCAAGCAGGAGAAGGAAGTCAAGGAAGGCGAGCGGGTGTTGCGTACCGAGCGTTATTTCGGAAAGGTGTCACGCAGCTTCCAGCTCGGCCAGGAAGTCGACGAAGCCAAATCGAGCGCCAAGTTCAAGGATGGAGTGCTCGAACTGAGCCTGCCGAAGAAAGCTCATGAGCAGGCAAAACGGCTGACGATCGACTGAAATCCGTGCTGCGTAGCGTCCGGCAAGCCGCAATTCTCCGTCAAGGGGGATTGCGGCTTCTGCTTTGCAACATGACTCTTTAAAATGGCGGCGCACAATCATCCAGGAAGCTGCCATGTCCGACACCCCCGATACCGGTAAGGTCAAACCCGCGCTGAAGGCCGAGATCCTCGCGGAGGCCCTGCCCTATATCAAGCGTTTCTTCGACAAGACGATCGTCATCAAGTACGGCGGCAACGCGATGACCGATCCGAAGCTGAAGGACTGCTTCGCACGCGACGTCGTGCTGCTGAAGCTGGTAGGACTGAATCCGGTCGTGGTGCACGGCGGCGGCCCGCAGATCGAGAACCTGCTCGCTCGCGTCGGCAAGAAGGGCGAATTCGTCCAAGGGATGCGCGTGACGGACGCCGAGACGATGGAAGTCGTCGAGATGGTGCTGGGCGGACAGGTCAACAAGGAGATCGTCAATCTGATCAACCAGGCGGGCGGCAAAGCCGTGGGCCTGACCGGCAAGGACGCAAACTTCATCCGCGCGAAGAAGCTGATGATGCAGAAGAAGGACGCTCCGCCGGGAGACCTCGTCGATATCGGCCAGGTCGGCGAGATCACGCAGATCGACCCGACCCTGATCGCCTTCCTCGATCAGGGCGACTTCATCCCGGTGATCGCGCCGATCGGCGTCGGCGAGGACGGCGAGACCTACAACATCAACGCTGACGTGGTTGCCGGCAAGCTCGCCGAGATCCTGAAGGCCGAGAAACTGGTGCTGCTGACGAACACGCCGGGCGTGCTGGACAAGGACGGTAACCTGCTGACCGGCCTCACGCCGCGCCAGATCGACGGACTGGTCGAGGACGGCACGCTGTCGGGCGGCATGCTGCCGAAGATCGGCTCGGCGCTCGATGCGGCACGCAACGGGGTGAAGTCCGTGCACATCATCGACGGCCGCGTCGAACATTGCCTGCTGCTTGAGATCCTGACCGACCACGGCGTCGGCACGATGATCAAGAGCAAGTAACTCGCACGCGGCACAAGGAAGCCGGGGCTGTCCGCAAGGCAGCGCCGGCTTTTTGTTGCCCTCGCGCGCGCCTCAGTCGCCCAGTCCGCCGCGGCGCTGCAGCTCCAGCACGAGGTAGGTGGCCGCCTCGTCGGCGCTCATCGTCACGGTGTTGATGCGCACGTCGGGCGTTTCCGGCGCCTCGTAAGGCGAATCGATGCCCGTGAAGTTCTTGAGCTCGCCGCGCCGCGCCTTCTTGTACAGGCCCTTGGCGTCGCGCCCTTCGGCAACTTCGAGCGGCGTGTCGATGAACACCTCGATGAATTCGTCATCTGCCACGAGGCTGCGCGCCATCTGACGCTCGGCGCGGAACGGCGAGATGAAGGCGGTGATGACGATGAGGCCGGCATCGACCATCAGCTTCGCGACCTCGGCCACGCGGCGGATGTTTTCGACGCGGTCGGCCTCGGTGAAGCCGAGGTCCTTGTTGAGGCCGTGGCGCACGTTGTCGCCGTCGAGCAGGTAGGTGTGATAACCGTGCGCGTGCAGCTTCTTCTCGACGAGGTTGGCGATGGTCGACTTGCCTGCGCCCGACAGGCCGGTGAACCACAGCACGCATGGCTTCTGGTGCTTGAGCGCGGCGCGCGAAGTCTTGTCCACGTCGACGTGCTGCATGTGGATGTTCTGGCTGCGACGCAGCGCGAAATGGATCAGCCCCGCGCCGACGGTGTTGTTGCTCAGGCGGTCGATGAGGATGAAGCCGCCGGTGTCGCGGTTCTCGGCGTACGGATCGAAGGCGATCGGGCGGTCGAGACTGAGGTTGCACACGCCGATCGCGTTGAGTTCCAGCGTGCGCGCGGCCACATGCTCCAGCGTGTTCACGTTCACCTGGTACTTGATGTGGGTGACGGTCGCCGTCACGGTCTTCGCGCCGATCTTGAGCAGATAGGGCCGGCCGGGCAGCAGCGGCTCGTCGTGCATCCACACCAGGGTCGTCTCGAACTGGTCGGCCGAGCCGGCGGGCGAGTCTGCGGTCGAAATGACGTCGCCGCGCGAGATGTCGATCTCGTCGGCCAGCGTGAGCGTGATCGACTGGCCGGCGACGGCCTGCTCGAGGTCGCCGTCACGCGTGACGATGCGCGCGACCGTGCTTTCCTTGCCCGAGGGCTGGACGCGGATGCGGTCGCCCGGCTTCACGATGCCTCCGGCAATGGTGCCGGCAAAGCCGCGGAAGTCGAGGTTGGGACGATTGACCCACTGCACGGGCAGGCGGAAGGGCTGCTTCTGCAGGCGTTCGTCGTCCACCTCGACGGTTTCGAGGTAGCCCATCAGCGTGGTGCCGTGGTACCAGGGCATGTTGGCGCTGGGCTCGATGATGTTGTCGCCCTTGTAGGCGGACATCGGGATGAAGGTCACGCCATCGAGGCCGATCTGTTCGGCGAAGCTGCGGTAGTCGTCGCAGATGCGCCGGAACACGGGCTCGGCATAGTCGACGAGATCCATCTTGTTGATCGCGACGACGATGCGGCGGATACCCAGCAGCGACACGAGGTAGCTGTGGCGGCGAGTCTGCGTGAGCACGCCGCGGCGGGCATCGACCATCAGCACGGCGGCGTCTGCGGTCGAGGCGCCGGTCACCATGTTGCGGGTGTATTGCTCGTGGCCCGGCGTGTCGGCGACGATGAACTTTCTCTTGTCGGTGGAGAAGAAGCGATAGGCGACGTCGATCGTGATGCCCTGCTCGCGCTCGGCGGCGAGGCCGTCGACGAGCAGCGCGAAATCGAGGTTCTCGCCCTGCGTGCCGTACTTCTTCGAATCGGCCTCCATTGCGGCGAGCTGGTCCTCGAAGAGCATCTTCGATTCGTACAGCAGGCGCCCGATCAGAGTGCTCTTGCCGTCGTCAACGCTGCCGCAGGTGATGAAGCGCAGCAGGCTCTTCTTCTCGTGCGCTTGGAGGTACTGCTCGATGTCGGTGGCGATCAGGTCGGAGATGTGTGCCATTAGAAGTACCCCTCCTGTTTCTTCTTTTCCATGGACGCGGCGGAATCGTGGTCGATGACCCGCCCCTGGCGCTCGGACGTTTTCGTCAGCAGCATTTCCTGGATGATCGCCGGCAGCGTGTCCGCTTCGGACACCACCGCACCGGTGAGCGGGTAGCAGCCGAGCGTGCGGAAGCGCACTTTCTTCATCATCGGCACTTCGCCCGCATGCAGCGGCATGCGCTCGTCGTCGACCATGATCAGCGCGCCGTCACGTTCCACGACCGGGCGCACCGCGGCAAAGTACAGCGGCACGATGGGCACCTTCTCGAGGTAGATGTACTGCCAGATGTCGAGCTCGGTCCAGTTCGACAGCGGAAACACGCGCATCGACTCGCCCTTGTGCTTGCGGGCGTTGTAAAGCTTCCACAGCTCGGGGCGCTGGCTCTTCGGGTCCCAGCGGTGCTGGGCGGTGCGGAAGGAGAAGATGCGCTCCTTGGCGCGCGATTTTTCCTCGTCGCGGCGGGCGCCGCCGAAGGCCGCATCGAAGCCGTACTGGTCGAGCGCCTGCTTGAGGCCCTCGGTCTTCATGATGTCGGTGTGGATCGCCGAGCCGTGGGTGAAGGGGTTGATGTCCTTGGCGATGCCCTCGGGGTTGATATGCACGATCAGGTCGAGCCCGAGCTTGCTCACCATCTCGTCGCGGAAGGCGTACATGTCGCGGAACTTCCAGCGCGTGTCGACATGCAGCAGCGGGAACGGCGGGGGCGCCGGGTGGAAGGCCTTCATCGCGAGATGCAGCATCACCGCGCTGTCCTTGCCGATGGAGTACAGCATCACCGGGTTTTCCGCTTCGGCGACCACCTCGCGCATGATATGGATGCTTTCGGCTTCGAGCCGCTGCAGGTGGGTAAGAGACATCGAGGTCCTCGTGATGACGATGAATTGCACAGTCGGCCCGCGTGATCGGACCTACAATGCCGGGTCGCCAAGTATACCAACCGGCTGGAGTGGCACCTGTGTCAGATAACCGTCCCCTTTGCGATCTCCTCGAACGCCTGCTGCCGATCGCGCGCGATGCGGGCGAAGTCGTGATGTCGGTGTATGCGACGGATTTTTCGGTGCGCGGCAAGGACGATGCGTCGCCGGTCACCGAGGCGGACGAACGCGCCGAGGCGGTGATCCTCGCAGGGCTCGCGGCACTCACGCCGGACGTCCCGGTGGTGGCGGAAGAGGCGGTCGCAGCGGGGCACGTTCCGGCCATCGCCAGTCGTTTCTGGCTCGTCGATCCGCTCGACGGCACCAAGGAGTTCATCAAGCGCAATGGCGAGTTCACGGTCAATATCGCCCTGATCGACGACGGCCGGCCGCTGCTGGGTGTGGTTCTCGCGCCCGCCCTCGACCGGCTCTACGCGGGGGCGGTCGGCGTCGGCGCCTTCATCGAGGATGCGCACGGCCGCCATGCGATCCGCTGCCGCGTGCCGCCGGCCGAGGGCCTCACCGTGGTCGCCAGCCGCTCGCACGGCGATGCCGCGGCGCTCGACACCTTTCTCGCGGGACGCAAGGTCGCGAAGCTCGCGAGCGCCGGCTCGTCGCTGAAGCTGTGCCTGATCGCAGCCGGCGAGGCCGACCTTTACCCGCGGCTGGGGCGCACGATGGAATGGGACATCGCCGCCGGCCATGCCGTGCTCGCCGCCGCAGGCGGACGTGTCGCCGGGCTGGACGGACGCCCCCTCGCCTACGCCAAGCCGGGTTTCGAGAACCCCCATTTCGCCGCATGGGGCTTCGATGAAGGCGTCACGCCCCACGCGCAATGACGGCTTACGCAGTCCTGCTGTCCATCGTCGCGCTGCTGGCGCTCCTCATCCGCGGGCGTACCGCGCCCGCCATGCTGTTCACGGTATGGGCCGCGGCGTACTACCTGGCCGGATTCGTCAGTGAGCGCGAGTGGCTCGCCGGCTACACGAATTCCGCGCTGATCACCCTGATCCTGCTGTTGCTGGTGTCGCTGGCGCTGGAGCGCTCGCCGCTGTTGGACCGCTTTTCGGATCTCGTCCTGAAGGGCGGGCCGGCGCGCGCGATCCTGCGCCTGTCCGTCGTGACGACGATGTTTTCGGCTGTCCTCAACAACACGGCCGTCGTCGGTGCCCTGCTGGGGGTGGTGTCCAAGCAGCGCCGCGTGGCGCCGTCGAAGCTGCTGATTCCCCTTTCCTACGCCGCGATCCTGGGCGGCGTCACGACCCTGATCGGCACCTCGACGAACCTCGTCGTCAACTCCTTCGTGATCGATGCCGGACTGCCGGCACTGGAGATGTTCCAGTTCAGCCTCGTCGGCATCCCTCTCGCGCTCGCGTGCATCGCGGTGATGGTGATGTGCTCGCGCCTGTTGCCGACACACGAACCGGCCGAGCGGGAAAACCGCCAGACCTACTTTCTCGAAGCGCAGGTCACCCCCGATTCGCCGCTGGCCGGCCGCAGCATCGAGCAGAACCGGCTGCGCAACCTCGACGGCCTGTTCCTGCTGGAACTCGAGCGCGAGGGCCGGCTGATCTCCCCGGTGGGGCCGGACGAAATCCTCGAAGAAGGCGACGTCCTCGTCTTCACCGGGCAAGTCGAAAAGATGCAGGCGCTGCAGCAGATTCCCGGCCTGCAGGTGTTCGGCACGCGCGCCGACGCGCTGTTGGGCTCCAATCTCGTCGAGGTGGTGATCTCGAACGAGTCGATCCTGCCCAATCGCACGCTGCGGGAAGTGGACTTCCGCTCGCAGTTCGACGCCGGCGTCGTCGGCATCCGGCGTGGCGACAAGCGCCTGACGGGGCAGCTCGGACGGATCCCGCTGCGCGTCGGCGACGCGCTGCTGCTCGCCGTCGGCCCGGATTTCGCCCAGCACCGCAACATCGACCGCAACTTCCACCTGCTCGACACGGGGGTGCTGCGACCGAAGCTGACGCCGCGCCAGAGCACGCTCGCACTGACCGGCTTCGCGCTCGCGATTGCGGTGTCCGCAGTCGGCGTGTGGCCGCTGCTGAACTGCCTGCTCGTGCTGCTCGCGATCCTGCTCGCGACGCGCATCCTGTCGGTGAGCGAAATGCGTCGGCGCTTTCCCTTCGACCTGCTGGTGACGATCGGCTCGGCGCTCGCGATTGCGAAGGCGCTGGAGTCGTCCGGTGCGGCGGAACTGGTCGCCGACGCGATGCGCGGCCTGTTCGACGGCCACGGCGTGGTCGGGGCCTTCGTCGGCGTATACCTGATCACCGTCGTGCTGACGGAAGTGATCACGAACAACGCCGCCGCGGCGCTGGCGTTTCCGATCGCGCTGTCGACCGCCCGCGCATTCGACGTCGATCCGATGCCCTTCGTGATGGCGATCGCCTACGGCGCGAGCGCGGGCTTCCTGATCCCCTTCGGCTACCAGACGCACCTGATGGTGATGTCGCCGGGCCGATACCGCACGCTGGACTTCTTGCGCATCGGCCTGCCGGTCAGCCTGACCTATTCGGCCGCTGTCCTGCTGCTGGTGCCGGTATTCTTCCCGTTCTGAGACGTCTCAGCGGGCGCTGAGACGGGTGACGAAATCGACGACGGTACCGACGGTCGCAAAGGAGCTGCCGTCGATCTCGTCGTCCGGCACCTCGATGCCGAAGCGTTCCTCGATCGCGTGGATGACCGCGAGCACGGCCATAGAGTCGAGCTCGGGCACGCTGCCGAGCAGCGCCGTATCGGCATCGAATTGCAACCCGCGGCCATTGAGGCTCAACACTTCGTCGAGCAGGGCCAAGACCTGTTCCTGGATGTTCAAAGCAAAAACCTCACAGCACCTACCAACACACTTTACGATCACAACCGTCCGCACGCTGCCGGCCCGGAGTCGCGCATTATACTTCCGGTCTGCACTCGCCCGCCTCGCTTCGCCGCGATAAAGAATGCGCAACGCCGAGCCAAGACTACCGCAATGATGCCGACCGCCCTGCTCCACGACCTGATCCGCGCCGCCGTCGCACGCAATCCCGCGCAGGCGGCACTGAGCCGCAGCGCACAAACCCTATCCTACGCGGAACTCGACGCGCAATGCGACGCGTTCGCGGCGGGACTGCTCGGACTGGGCCTCGCACGGGGCGAACGGGTCGCGATCTACCTCGAAAAGCGCTTCGAGTTCGTCGCCGCCGCCTTCGGGACGAGCGCTGCCGGTGGCGTGTTCGTGCCAGTCAATCCGCTGCTCAAGGGTGAGCAGGCCGGGCATATCCTGCGCGACTGCAACGTCCGTGTGCTGGTCACGAGCGCCGAGCGCCTCCCGCTGTTGCAATCGGTGCTCGCACAGTGCCACGACCTGCGCCAGATCGTGCTGGTCGGCACTCCGGCGGAGCTGCCGGCGGTGGAAGGCGCGACCGTGCACCGCTGGAGCGATCTTGCGGCCGCCCCCGCACGCAGCGGACACCGCGTGATCGACACCGACATGGCGGCGATCCTGTACACCTCGGGCAGCACCGGGCGCCCCAAGGGCGTGGTGCTGTCCCATCGCAACCTCGTCACCGGCGCGCGCAGCGTTGCGCAGTACCTCGAGAATCATGCCGGCGACACCCTGCTAGCGGCGCTGCCGCTGTCCTTCGATGCCGGTTTCTCGCAACTCACGACGGCCTTCCACGCCGGCGCGCGCGCGGTGCTGATCGACTACCTGCTGCCGCGCGACGTGCTCAACGCGGTCGTGCGCGAGCAGGTGACCGGGCTCACCGCGGTCCCGCCGCTGTGGATCCAGCTCGCGGGACTCGAATGGCCGGAATCGGTCGCCGGGCACCTGCGCTACATCGCCAACACCGGCGGACGCATGCCCTTCGAGACGCTGAAGACGCTGCGCGCGAAACTGCCGCGCACCCGCCCATTCCTGATGTACGGGCTGACCGAAGCCTTCCGCGCCACCTACCTGCCGCCGGAGGAGGTCGACCGCCGTCCCGACTCGATCGGCAAGGCGATCCCGAACGCCGAGGTGCTGGTGCTGCGCGAGGATGGCAGCGAATGCGCGCCGAACGAACCCGGCGAACTGGTGCAGCGTGGCGCACTGGTCGGCATGGGCTACTGGAACGACGCGGAGAAGACCGCCGAGCGCTACAAGCCGCTGCCCGCCGGCGCCGGCGGACGTGATGCCGGACTGATGATCCCCGAGATCGCCGTGTTCTCGGGAGACACCGTGCGCCGCGACGAGGACGGCTTCCTGTACTTCATCGGCCGGCGCGACGAGATGATGAAGACGTCCGGCTACCGCGTGAGCCCCACCGAGGTCGAAGAGATCGTCTATGGCACCGGCCGCGTCGGCGAGTGCGTCGCCTTCGGGCTGCCGCATCCTGCGCTCGGACAGGCGATCTGCGTCGTCGCCACGCCCGCCCCCGGCACGACGCTGGACACGACGGCGCTGCTCGCCGACTGCCGCAGCCGCATGCCGGCCTACATGGTGCCGGCGCGCATCGAGGTCCGCAGCGGCCCGCTGCCGCGCAACCCCAACGGCAAGATCGACCGCAAGCTGCTTGCCAGCGAAACCCAGCAACAGGAATCCGCGCAGTGAGCACCGCCGCCAAACCCGCCCCCGTTCACGCTCCGATGTCGCAGTTCCCGATCCGCAACGGCGAGCTGATCATCGGCGGCGTGCCGCTCACGCGTCTTGCCGCGCGCGTCGGACAGACGCCGTTCTACGCCTACGACCGCCAGCTGCTGGGCGCACGCGTGGGCGAACTGCGGGAAGCGCTTCCCGATGCGATCGACCTTCACTATGCGGTGAAGGCAAACCCGATGCCCGCGCTGGTCGGGTTCATGGCCGAACTCGTCGACGGCCTCGACGTGGCGTCCGCCGGCGAGCTGCGCGTGGCGCTCGACGCCGGCTGCGCCCCCGCCGACATCAGCTTCGCCGGCCCCGGCAAGCGCGACACCGAGCTCGAACAGGCGGTCGCTGCCGGCGTGCTGCTGAACGTCGAATCGGCGGGCGAGCTGCGCCGGCTCGCGGACATCTCGGCCCGCCTCGGCTGGCCGGCGCGGGTCGCCCTGCGCGTGAATCCCGACTTCGAACTCAAGAGCTCGGGCATGAAGATGGGCGGCGGCCCCAAGCCCTTCGGTGTCGATGCCGAGGCGGCGCCGGAGCTCCTCGCCGAGCTCGGACGGCTCGGGCTCGCCTTCGAGGGCTTCCACCTCTTCGCGGGTTCGCAGAACCTGCGCGCTGAAGCGATCGTCGAGGCGCAACAGAAGAGCTTCGAGCTCGCGTTGCGCCTCGCGGACGCAGCGCCCACGCCGGCGCGCGTGCTGAACCTCGGCGGCGGCTTCGGCATTCCCTACTTTCCCGGCGAGACACGCCTCGATCTTGCCCCGATCGGCGCGAATCTCGCCGAAATCGCGCATGCGGCGGAAAGCCGGATGCCGGACGCGACGCTCGTCATCGAACTGGGGCGTTATCTCGTCGGCGAGGCGGGCATCTACGTCAGCCGCGTCGTGGACCGCAAGGTGTCACGCGGGCAGGTCTTCCTCGTGTGCGACGGCGGCCTGCACCACCACCTCTCGGCCTCGGGCAACTTCGGCCAGGTCATCCGCAAGAACTATCCGACGGCGATCGGCAACCGCGCCGACGCGCTCGCCTCCACGGTAGCGACGGCGGTCGGCCCGCTGTGCACCCCGCTCGATCTCCTGGCGGAGCGCATGCCCCTGCCGGAAGCGCAGGTCGGCGATCTCGTCGTGATCTTCCAGTCCGGCGCCTACGGAGCAAGCGCCAGCCCGCAGGCCTTTCTCGGGCATCCGCCGGTGGTCGAAGTGCTGGTCTGACGGGAGCTAACCGCCCGAAGCCAGGGCGCGGACCGTCTTGCGCTCCCCGCCGGCGTCGATCTCCACCTCGACACCATTGGTCCCGGGCCGGAACCACCAGCGCGTCGTGCGTTTCGGACCGGCGATCTCGCAGCCGACGCGGCCGCCTTCCGCAAGGCGCTTGATCGCATGGGCCGGTTTGTATGCCAACGGACCGGGCAGCATCACAACCAGGAACTGATCCTCAAGCCGCTCGCGACCAGGCAGGACTTCGATGCGCCAACTGCCAGGCTCGGCGAGTGGAATACGCGCCGCCGCAGCCTGGACCTTCCCGCCTTCATCGTAATTCACATCGTCGACGAGGAATTCGAGACCGCGCCCGCCCACCGCATTCAGCGTGGCGTCCGCGGGAAACACCACCGTCGCGTGCAGCGATCCCCCCAATCGCGAAGGCCTGTCCGAGGCCAGCGTCCGGACGACGAAACGATCACGCCCAAGTGCAGGCGGCTCGATGGCATGCAGAAGCCAGCGCTTGCGGAACGAAGGTTCGGCAGCGACGACCTGATCCTGCACGACGACCACGTCGTCGACCTTGTCATAGGCAAACACGCGCCACGCCCGCTCTACGCGCCGGGTACGATGGGAAAACGTACCCTCCCCGGAATACGCGTTGGTATATGCAGGAGTAACATCGGCGACAGCGATCGTCAGTCCGTCCTGCTCGACGTAAGCCTCGATCTTGCCCGTGTGATAGATCTCGCGCCGCGACTGCCATTCCGGGAGATTGAGCGGCGCGGGCTCGATGCCCCACCCCGACCCCACGCGGCGCTGGCCACCGTCGTTCGCAATGTGGCGCTTTTCGCCTCGCTTGTTCACGACGGGCTCGTTGTCATCGGGATCGGTGACTGTCACCAGGTTATGGGCAATCGACTGATACGTGTAGTTCATGTGGTGGTCCGAGCCGTACTCCGGTCCGTACAAGCCACTGTCTATCGCCAGCGCGCCACCCTTGAAGATGGTGAAGCCCCCTTGGTCGAGATGCGAGTGTGACCAATAGTTGTCGCCCGCCTTGAACGTCACGTAGGTCGCATCCCGGCCCCAGCCGCTACGCGCCACCACCATGCCAATACCGTCGAAGAACTTGCTCGTCGGCAGCCGTTCGCGCGCACCGGAGTCGATCTGCGAGGGCAAGGGAAGCGGACCCCATGGCCACGAGGTCGGCGTGTAGGCGCGTGTATGCCCGATCCCGGCCGGGTAGTCATATTCGACCGCGAGCGCGACCTGATCCGGCACATCCTTGTCGAAGAAGCCGGCATCGCCCCAACGGAAATGCGTGCCATCGGGCCGGACGCGATACGTGAGGAATTCCAGGAACCCACGCAGTTCCGGTTCGCTGCGGAACAGATCCTCACCGGTCGCTGCCCGCCACATGGCCGGCACGCGATAGACCGCCTGTCCGATGCCGATGCCGACGTATTCGCCGCCCTCGTGCCAGCCGCCGTTCTTCCCCATCACCTGACGCCAGACGGGCAGCACGTCGTTCTTGAGGAGGTGATGGGCGACCCGCATTGCGCCCTCTCCACGCGGATCGTCGCCATACAGCGCGATCGCCAGCGCCAGCAGGCGTTGGAAGGGGCTGTTGTAGAAGTAGACGTTGTATGGCGTCATGCGCTCGTCGCGGATCACGCGATACGCGAATTCGAAACCATCCGCGACGCGCTCGCGCAACTGCAGGCGCTGCGCCTCGCTCCATTGGTCGTAAAGCCAGTCATAGGCCTGCACCACGGTTTCCGTGCCATTGGCACGGTAGTGGAACTGCACTTCCATCAGGCGGCGGAAGAGCAGCTCGAGATCCTGGGTGCCGGGCTCGATGAAGGCCATTGTGATCGACGCTTCCAGATTGCCCCTCCCGCCCTTCGCCTGACGCCTCTGTTCGTCGAGGTACGCGGGGTTATGCATGCGCAGCGCGGCCATGTCTGCGGAGGTGGGTGCCGGCAGGCGAGGGTGCGCCATGCGGAAGCCGGACAGCCTTACGGGTGGAAGCTCCTCCGGCAGAGGAAGGCGCGGCAGCGATCCGCCCTGCAACGGAAGCTCGATCGGACGTGTCAGGACGCCGAGCACGCCGAAAGCCCCCACGACCGACAACACGGCAAGGGCAGCTCCAACCGCGCGACGACGTCGCCCCTGCGCTCGCCCATCTCCATGCTGCGCCCCCCGCGCCGGTGACGGCAGTGGCGCGTCGGCTGACACGTCGACCGGAGCCCAGATCCATGCGGCAAGCCAGCCCCCCAACGCCAACAACGCATCGGTGATGTCTGGATGACGTCCCGGGATCGTCCTTTGCCCCCACTCGGTGGCAAAAGCGACCGCAAATACCGCCACAGCACCGAAAAATGCAACGCCAATGCGCAAGCGTCGCGACGTCACGGCGCAGGCGAGGCAGCCCAGGGCGAGGAACTGAAGACTCCCGCCCAAGACATCGAGCACGCCCGTGCTGCCATGCATCTGTCCGCGAAACGGCACCCAATTCATCGGCGCTGCGGCCGCGGGCGCGAAGATGTACGTTGGCGGCGGGGCGTTGGCGGACAACTGTTCGATGACGAAGGCCGCCACCAAGGCAGCCCCCCCCACCCCTGCCAGCAGACGATCACGACGGGCCAGGGGCCAGAAAACCGCCGCCGCGAGCACAAGACCGAAAAAGGCCTTGCCCGATACGATCCATCGCTGAACCGGAACCCCAAGGTAAAGCACCGCAACGCAAAACTTCGCGAACAGCAACGCCGTCAACACCCCGAAGACGACTGCGCGGCGCGGGCGGTCGAGTCGCAAGCCGACTGCGCACAGAGCCATCAGACCGAGCGCCTGCGCGGCATAGGTGACGACTGCGACCGGGTTTGCGCCACCGACATCGAAGAATGCCAACAACGCGGGCAAGACGCTCGAGGCCCGCCCCACGCCGTCCAGCGCTGGGGCCAGCGGCCCAAGCAACACAAACATCGCCATGCAAGATGCGGCGAAAGCGATCTCGGCCTGCGCGCCGGGCCGAAGCAAGGCCTCGCGCCAGCGATGAACCCTCCCGCCCAACCCGGCACGCGAGGACAACAGCCCCGCGGCGACCGCGCCGATCGCGGCGCCACCCATGTTCGTCAGCACGTCACCGAGGGACGCGACCCGCGACGGCAGGTAACTCTGCGTCGCCTCCATGCCGATGCTCACCATCGCACCGAGAAGAACCGCCAGCAGCACCGCAATCGCCCGCGTGAACACCCGCCCCGGCCAGATCCAGAACAGCACCCCGAGGGGTATGTAGGCGAGGATGTTGACGAACACGTCGGAGGCCGACACTTCGCGCGGCAATCCCCCCGCGAGAAACGCGAAGGGCTGCACGCCACCCTGGCGCCAGTCGGCAAACGGAAAGAGGCTGCCGTAGGCGATCAGCAGCACGTAACTTAGCGCGGCCAACGCCGGCAAGGCGCGTCCGAATCCATCGGAATCGCGTTTCCGGCCCATGGAATGCCCCCGTTTCCGTGACTCGCTCCGTCCGTGCATGGGGCATTTCAGCAGGGCATGCCTCGCGAATCAAGCCGCGCGGAGCCGGCCACGAGAGGTGAAGGAGTCATACTTCACGGAGCTGTCACGGGTTCGGTGCAAAAATTGCCCTGCTCGGCTCCGCTTCCACTGGCGCGGACGCCTACGATACATACGCGGCTCCGGTTACAGCCGCCAGGCATCATGCAGTTGCGCGTTGCGACCCCTCCACGCTCACGACAGGACATGACAGGTTTGATCCCGAACCTCTGGCAATACCGCGAACTGGTCGCCGCCCTGGCGTGGAAGAACGTCGCGGTACGCTACAAGCAGTCCTACATGGGCATCCTGTGGGCGGTGCTCAAGCCCGTCGTACTGGTGATCATCTTCGTGATCCTGCGCAGCATCGTCGGCATCGACAGCGGCACCATCCCTTATCCCGTGCTGACTTATTGCGCCCTCACGATCTGGATCTTCTTCCAGGAGTCGGCCTCCGAAGGGGTCAACAGCGTGGTCGGCAACACCAACCTCATCCGCAAGATCTACTTCCCCCGCGAAGTCTTCCCGCTGACCAGCGTCGTCACCAAGCTCGTCGAGTTGTGCATCGGCCTCGTGATCCTCGCCGGCCTGATGGCCTGGTACGGGATGGCGCCCAACTGGCAGATGCTGTGGATCCCCGCGCTGGTGCTGTACGCGATTCTTGCCGCGCTCACGATTGCCTTTGTCGGCGCCGCGCTCAATGTCTATTACCGCGACATCGCGGCGGCCCTGCCCGTGCTGTTGTCGCTGATGATGTACATGTCGCCGGTGATCTACCCGCTGCAACTCGTCAGGGACAAGCTCCTCGTGCAACACGCAGGGGGGGATTGGTCGCAAGCGCTCTATCTCATCTTCACGCTCAATCCGCTGGCCGGACTGATCGACGCGTTCCAGAACGTCACGCTGCGCGGACTGCCGCCCGACGCCGAAGCGATCCTGCCGGGCCTCGTACTGACGCTCGGGCTGCTGCCCTTCAGCTATCTGTATTTCAAGCGCGCCGAAGCGTATTTCGCGGACGTGATCTGACCATGCCGATCATCGAAGTCGATCATGTCACGAAGGAATACCGGCTGGGCCAGCTCACCAGCCTCAAGCAGAGTGCGCTCAATGCGCTGAACCGCCTTACCGGCCGGCCCGTAGAACAGCGCGAGCCGTTCAAGGCGCTTGACGACGTCACGTTCTCCGTCGAACAGGGCGAAGTGCTTGGAATCATCGGCCACAACGGCGCCGGCAAGAGCACGCTGCTGAAACTGCTCGCCAACATCTCGAAGCCGACGGACGGGCGGATTGCGGTAAGGGGCAAGGTTGCTCCGCTGATCGAAGTCGGTGCCGGCCTGGTCGCCGACCTGACCGGGCGCGAAAACATCTACCTGAACGGCGCGATCCTCGGCATCCCGAAAGCCGAAATCCGCCGCAAGTTCGACGAAATCGTCGCCTTCGCGGAACTGGAGCAATTCATCGACACGCCGATCAAGCGCTACAGCTCGGGCATGCAGGTGCGGCTCGGGTTTGCGGTCGCCACCAGCGTTGAATCGGACATCCTGATCGTGGACGAGGTCCTGGCGGTGGGCGACCTGGCGTTTCAGCGGAAATGCTTTGACCGGATGGAGGATCTGATCAAGTTCCAAGGGAACACGATTCTCGTCGTGAGCCACAATATCAGACAGATAGAACGCATGTGCAAGAGAGTCCTACTTCTCGACCATGGCCATCTAATTGCGGACGACGACCCGAAAGTTGTCTGCGATGAATTCTATGCCCGAAGTCAGTCGAAAATCGCAGAAACATCAGCCTCAAAATCTGCCCATCGGGGACGCGTCGAATCTACGGGTGAAATCGACCTGTTAGAAATGTCGATCGAGGATGCCAATGGAAAAAAGCTCGACCAGGTAACGACAGGTTCAACGTTCTCAATCCATCTGAGACTGCGGTGCCATGAGAGGGCCGAGAACATCACGATTGGCCTCGGAGTACACACAACCGACTTTGTGTACCTCACAACGCACAACAGCGAAATAACCCAGTCACGTGTCGACCTAAGCGCCGGCGATCACGACATTTACCTGAGAATAAGCCACTTTCCCTTGCTTCCAGGCCTCTATATGTGGCGAATGGGCATAACCTGCGGCGACACCTATCGGACAGCTTTTTATGGAGAGAACCTCCTGAGCATCTCAGTTCTCAAGCCACACCAAAGGCATGTTCCCGCTTCCATGCGCGACGGCTTCTTTGCATTGGACGGCGTATGGGAATTCGAATCACACCCCGAAAGCTCCGTCACATAGCCACATACAAGGTGGCACATAAATTGGCGACTGAGAGCACACAAGCCATGCAAACTGCCGAACACATCAGCGTCGAGAATCGCTGCAGGATTTGCAACGAGTCAGGCGACCACGAAGTTTTTCGCATTCGAGAAATGATGTTCGGAACCCAAGATACATTCGAATACTTTCAATGCAGGCACTGCGAATGCCTGCAAATTTCAGAGATCCCCGCCAATCTTTCATCGTATTACCCGGAAAACTATTACTCCCATAAAAAAATCGCCACTAAGAACAAGAAATGGATCCTGACATCAGCTCTTGAAAAATCACTTATTAACACGGCCCTATTCAATACAAACTACAAGCTTTCCAGCATTGCGAGGCATTTTGTTTCATTGCCAAGCTATTTTTTTCGAGCGCGCCCAACCCTGCTTCAAAGAGCGGGAATTAGAGATTACCGCGCAAGAATTCTCGACATTGGTTGCGGGACACAGGCCTTGTGGCTACAGGATTTGCAGCGAGTTGGTTTTGTCAATCTGACGGGCATTGACCCATTCGCAAAGGGAGATTTTTCGATCGGGCGGATAAATATCCTCCGCCTGGACGCATCTGAACTCGCACACAAAACAGATCAGAAATTCGATGTAATCGCCCTGAATCACTCGCTCGAACATATCCCTGACCAGTTCGGAACGCTCGCATCCATCAACAGACTTTTGTCGCCGGATGGCACTTGCATTATCCGCATCCCTACGATTTCATCCATGTCATGGAAGATCTATGGCGTGGACTGGGTTGAACTGGACGCACCTCGCCATCTATACATCCACTCCAAGAGAAGCATTCGCGAACTAGCGCGGCGCGCGGGTCTGGAACTCTTCGACACTCAATACGACACAACGGCATTTGAGTTCTATGGAAGCGAACAATACAGACTCAATATCCCGCTTACCTCTCCTGAATCACTATGGGCAAACCCGGAGAGCACCGTATTTACTCGCGAACAACAACTTGAGTTCGCGGAACGTGCCGAGAAGGCGAATATAGACGGCACGGCGGGAAGAGCGTGCTTCTTCTTTCGCCGCACCAGACGCTCGGACCATCCGACTGGAACATGATCATTCTCATCGGTTACAGGCGATAAGATTTTCACCCCAACCACACGTGCGATTGACTTAAACCTGAAGCCAAAATGACCGGACATCAGTCCCAATACACTCGCAGAGCGGTCGTATGCATGACGACATTCAATCGCGTGGACTGCGCCAGAATCAATCAGGAAATTATAAAACTTAATTATTCCACGCCTTTCCCGATCGTCCACGCATGCTCCAGTGCAGCTTACGCAAAACACCTTGAGGACGTCTTGATTCCCTGCGAGCAGCCGTCATCGAAGGCAGCGCAAGACTCGCCCATCGAGGAATTACAGCGCGGCGCGCTAAATCTGCTAAAGCAATCACTCTCGGCCGCACTGGAGACATACTCGCCCGAGTATCTCGTGCATCTTGAGGGTGACACATGGATCATGGACGAGCGAGTAATCTGCAATATCATTTCCCGAATGGATCAGAACCGGGAACTGATGATCTGTACCTCTGCCTGGGACGAAGATTTGCTTGCATTCCGGTATATGAAAAGGCGCTCCTTGGCGACGAGGTTGCACCTTCAGTTTGCGCACGTCTTGCGGAAGTTTGGCCACCCCTACAAGTTGGCGTGCACGGATAGTCTCGCCACCCAATTCTTTGTAATCCGCGCCACCCCGGAACTGCTTGAATCCATTTTCTCCCTGGAGCCAATTCCTGACCTCGACCTGGAGCAAGCTTTTTACCGTGCATTCATGGCACGATTCGGCGAGAAGAATATTCTGCGGCAAACAGTCAGGGAGCCAATACATCCCTTCAATCGCTTTGTTTGCGAGGGGCTGTCGCTATTTTCCCAGCACTGGCCGGCTCGCGGGACTGCCAATGACAGGCGAGACCCGACCCATCCACGCTACATCGCACCTACGGTCGATGGAAAAAAGGAAACGCTTCTGCGATTTACCTCGATCCGTCGCGGGGAGCACCTTCAAAGGCTGCTTAACGCAGACACGTTCGACTATTACAACGCCGGGGCCAGCAGAACATAGGAAGGTCAGGTGATGCATAGCGCTCTCGTCAGTACCCGATCGACCACACCATGAACCGGCTAGACTTGTCCGAATTGCCTGTGGGTGAGGTGCGAATCCTGACGGCCTGCGGAGCACGGCGTCGCGTCGATGAACACAGTCTGCACAGCCTGTGCGATGCCTTCGATGGCGCTCACTGCCTGTTCGTTCGGGCGACGACGACTGCGCGCGTCTGGCTTGGAGGCGACTTCCGTCTCCTGCGTTGTCCTGCGGGTGGCTGGTTGCTGCAATCCCGGATTCCTGAAAGCGCGAGCTATTGGGCGCCAACACCCGTGATGCAAAGGAGGATCGACGACCACGGCCACATCCTCGACGAACGGCCGGACGAATGGGCCGGCTTCGAGCTCGACGGGAGCGGAATCGGGATCCGCTTCCCGACCGTTGCGGAAGGCTGGGTACTGGATGCCGTGCTGTGGAAGCTGGGCGATCCTATGCTGGTTGACGAGTTATCGGAGCTGTCCGCGGTCGAGACCCAAGGCTACTTCCTCCTCGGGTCACATACGCGTTACGGGCGACCGGGGGATCTGTACCGGCACCTGATCCATGGTCAGGTGTATGAGGATCGTTACGCGTGGCCGCACAAGCGACGAATCTGTTCGGAAAACGACGCCCATGCGCTGCATCTGGTGTTCAGCGGATTGCAGCGGGCGACCGGCAAGCGGATCTACGCCCTGCTGAAGGCGCAGTTGCTGCTGTCGGTGCTGTCGCGACAGTCTGAGGACGGCGGGTTTCGCCACGGCGAATGGAGCAACGCGATGGAGTCGCACTTCCGGCTCCACTGTTCGGCGATGCACCTGATGATGGACAGTCTGGACGAACGCAGCGACCCGGTGGTGCGCGACGCGCTCGGACGGGCGGCGGACTTCATCGCCGGCAAGCACGATGTGACCGCCGCCGGCGCCTGGTTTTATCACGACGAACTGGAGTGCAGCGCGGACGGCATGGCGCGGGGACCGTTCCGGTGGTGGCCGAGTGCGGCGCTCGGCAAGTCCCCGCAGAACATGCTGGTGCTGAACACCCATCTCGATGCGCTGGTGGCACTGGACCGCTACCATCGACTCACCGGCGACGATCGTTTCGCCTCGCTCGTGGAGTCCGGCTTCGGGGCGGCGCGGGTGGTACTGGCGTTGCGGCCGATGGAGTGGCTGTATCGCATTCTGTTCTCCGCGATCGAACTGGGCTTGATGCCTACAACGCAGGCGGCCGTCCTCCCCGCTTGGAAACGCATGTGGAAGCGCATCGGCTGGAAGGTGTTCGTACCCCGACTGCCGCGCATCAAGACGCGCTACCCGCGCCTGACCATGCCCGGCGGTTACATCGACCGCGAACTCAGCCTGCAGGGCTGGGCCAACGACTACCTGGCGGTCAATCTGATGGATCTGGTCCGCAGCGCGAGCGATAGCCGGCGCGCGGTGTTCATGCCCTTCGTCGAGGGGATCGTCGCCTTTTGCACGCGCACGCAGATTGCCTTGCGCTGGCTGGAACAGGACCACCGGGCCTACGCGGTCGGCTTTCTGGCCGAAGCGTTGTATCTGCTTTGCCGCCGCGAGTCCCGCCCCGCGCTCGACGCGATGCTGGCGGAGAGTCTGGTGCTATGCGTCCGTCACGGACTCGGTGTGCCACCGTCGCTGCTCGGGGCGAATACGGAAGCGCAGCAGGCAGGGGCCACACGCGTGCCGCGGACCGCGACGGCGGACCTTGTCGTCGCCGATCTGTCGGGCGCCGGTCGGGTGGCCTGTCTCGTCGTGAATGCGGGAACGAGCTCCGTCTCGCTGCCCGCAGCGCTGGAGCTCGTCCCGACAGGCTGGCGTGTTCCGTCCGGCGATCTGGCGCCCGGCGCATGGCTGCGGGTGGTGCCATGACGCTCCGCGTGGGCCTGGTCACGTCCGAGTTCCCGCCCGATCTGGGAGGTGTCGAGACCTACTCATGGCAGCTCGCACGCGAACTGGGGGCCCGCCGCGAGCTCGAGGTGACGGTCTATGCGCCGCCGGCGGCGCGGGGGCTTGCACCACCGCAGGGGGTGACGATCCGTCCTGTGCTGACGAGTTGCATGGAACTGGACTGGGCGCGACTGAGCGGCGAGCCGATCGACGTATGGCACGCCTTGTCGGCCGCACACTGCTGGCTCGCGCAGAAAGACCGCCCGACGGTGGTCTCGGTGCATGGCAACGATTTTCTCGTGCCCTACCCCGCGACGATGCGGCCTGCGCTTGCGATGCCCGCGCTGTGGCGGCTGCGCGGGTTTGCATGGAAGGAGTTCGAGCCGCTATGGCGGCGCGCGACCGCGCAGATGCTCAGGCGGGCGCTGCCGCGCTGCGGCGCGGTGATCGCGAACAGCCGGTATACCGCCGACGTGCTGCAGGCCCTGGTGCCGGGCGGCGGGGATCGCATCGAGGTGGCGGGGGTGGGGGTCGATGCCGCGTTTTTCGACGTGGCGCGCATGCCTGGACACGGGCGACCGCGGCTGCTGACGGTGTGCCGGCTTTCCGAGGCGCGCAAGAACGTCGAACTCGTGCTGCGCGCGCTGGGAGCCCTCAAGGAGCGTTTCGACTTCGAGTACGTCGTGGCGGGCGACGGGGCGCTGCGCGAGGGACTCGAACGGCTGGCGGCAGAGCTGGGCCTGGGGGCACGGGTGCGCTTCGCCGGACGCGTCAGCGATGCGGAGCTGAGACAGCTCTATGCGATGGCCGACCTGTTCGTGCTGACGGCGTCGGTGATTCCGGCCAGCCACGAGGGATTCGGCATTGTCTATCTGGAAGCGGCCGCCAGCGGCGTGCCGAGCCTTGCGGCGCGGCTGGCGGGTGCAGTCGAGGCCGTGGCCGAAGGCGAGTCCGGCTATTTCGTCGAGACGCCGAGTGTGGAGGCGATCGAAGCCGCTCTCGCGTTGTTCCTGTCCGGCCGGATCCGCTTCGATGTCGAAGACTGCCGCAGTTTCGCGCGCCGCTTCACTTGGGCAAGGGTGGCGGACGTCGCGATGAAGTCTTATCGTCAAACACTGTCGATGCCTGCCTCCATGCCATGAGCGAAGCAATCGTCCCCGGCCTCGTGTCCGTCATCATGCCGTGCTTCAACGCCGCGCCCTTCGTCGCCGAAGCGGTGGCATCGGCGCTGCGGCAGACCTACGGCAAGCTGGAGGTGGTCGTCGTCGATGACGGCTCGAGCGATGGCAGCGCCGAGATCGTGGAGAGACTGGTCGCCGAGCATCCCGAGCGCGTTCGGCTCTACCGTCAGGCGCGCAACGGCCCCTACCCGGCGCGAAACATCGCCCTGCGACATGCACGCGGCGAATTCGTCGCCTTCCTCGACGCGGATGACTACTGGGACGCGGATTGCATCGAGAAGCTGCATCACGCGCTGGTTTCCGCTGCGGCCGAGATCGCCTATTGCGGCTGGCAGAACGTCGGCGAGGGGGTCCAGTCGCCGCCACATGTGCCGCCGGAATACGAACGCGAGGATCCGGTCGCCCATTTCCTGCGCACCTGCCCATGGCCGATCCACGCGGCGCTGGTCCGGCACGCTCTGGTGGATTCACTGCAGGGCTTTTCGGAGCAGCGCTTTTCGTCGATGGATTACGACTTCTGGCTGCGGGCGCTCGCCGCGACGCGCAAGATCGTGCGCGTACCGCAGGTGCTCGCGTACTACCGCTGGCATGGCCAGGGTCAGGTGTCGGCGGTGAAATGGCGACAGGTGCTCGACGCCCTCGCGGCTCAGCAGGGCTTCATCCGCACGAACCCGCAACTCGTCGCCCATTTGCCGCAGGAACGACTGCACGCGCTCACCGAGGGGCGCGTGCTTGAACAGGCCTACCGGGCGTTCTGGAAGCGCGACCTGGTATCGGCGCAACACCTCTTCCGCCATGCCGCCGCAGCGCGCGCGTTCGGCACCGGCGATCTGCGCCATGTCATCAGCGCACTGCTGCCACTGCCGCTCTACCGCTGGGTCACCCGGCTTGCCGATCGGGGAGGCACATGAACGCCGCGCGTGTTCCAGTGTTGATGTACCACCGCGTCGGCGACGTCCGCGATGCACGGGAGGCCCGTTATGCAATCTCGGCAGCCAATTTCACTGCCCACATGCGGGCGGTCGCGCACGCGGGCTTCCGGGCGATCGGCATCGACGCATTCGTCGCGTGGCTTCAGGGGGGGCAGTCGCTTCCAGAGGGGGCGCTGCTGATCACGTTCGACGACGGTTTCCGCGGGGTGCGCGAAAACGCCGTGCCGGTGCTCGAACAATTGGCCTGGCCCTTCACCGTGTTTCTCGTCAGCGACCAGATCGGCGGGGAGAACGCATGGATGCGTGGATCGGATCCGGAAGCGGGAACCTACCCGCTGCTCGACGCCGACGAAATCCATGACATGCAGCAACGCGGCTGCAGCTTCCAGTCCCATACGCGCAGCCATCGCCGCCTGCCTGCATTGGACGACGACGCACTGAGGGACGAGTTGCGGGGATCGCGCGAAACGCTGTCGGAACTGCTGCGCGCGGAAGTGCGCTATCTCGCCTACCCCTTCGGGCAAGTCGATGAGCGCGTCGAAGTGGCCTCCCGCAACGCCGGGTACACGGCGGCCTTCGCCACGCAACCGGGGTTCAACCGGCCGGATGTCGATCGCTTCCGTATCCGTCGCCTGGACGTGTTTGGCACGGACTCGGCTGCGATGCTGCTGCGCAAGATCCGCCTCGGCAGCAACGATGGCAGTCTCGGCAACATGCTCGGTTATCGCCTGCGGCGAGTGGCGAGCCGACTACCGGGGATGGCGCGATGAGCCCCGCAGCGGCGGCCGCGGAGCCGGACACCGACGCCACGCACATGGATGCTTCGGTGATCGTCTGCACCTACAATCGCGCCGCATCGCTGCGCGACACGCTGCGGGCCTTGCGCGCGCAGCAGATGTCCGCAGGGCGGCGCTGGGAAGTGGTGGTCGTGGACAACAATTCCAGCGACGGCACCCGCGCGGAAGTCGAATCTGCCCAACGCGACTGGCCGCAGTTGCGCTACGAGTTCGAACCGCAGCAGGGGCTATCCTGCGCGCGCAATCGCGGTATCGCGGCCGCTCACGGCGATGTGCTGCTGTTTACCGACGATGACGTGCTGCCCGAAGCGGACTGGCTGGAGGCCACGCTGGACGGTCTGGGGCGGCATCACGCCGACGCGTGCGGCGGATACGTGGCGCCGATCTGGGGCGCCCCGCCGCCGCCCTGGCTGACGGAGCGTTTTCACGGCTTCCTGGCGATCCGCGCCGCACGCAACGACGAGTACCCGATTACGCATGCGGCCGATGCGCCGTTCGGGGCCAACATGGCCGTCCACCGGAGCGTGTTCAATCGCATCGGCGGATTCGACACCGGGCGCGGGCGCAAGGGCGCCGTGCTCGCGGCAGGGGAAGACGGCGAACTGTTCGCGCGGATACTGGAAGCCGGCTTCAAGGTCGTGTTTCTCGGCGCTTCGCGCGTGCATCACAAGGTTGAGGCGTTCCGCCTGACGAAGCGCTATTTCCGCCGCTGGCGGCTGCACAACAGCCGCAATCAGGCGATCCACCTGGGCATGCCCGGCACGCGCAGGCTGTTCAATATTCCGCTCTACCTGTTTCCGCAATTCCTGCGCGCCGTCGGGCGTGCCGTCGCCGGCCACTTCACCGCCAGCGGCGACGAGGCCTTCAATCGGGAGATCGTCGTCTGCCACTTTCTCGGCGTGTTTCAGGGCCTTTGGCAGGCACGGCGTCACCGAAATTGAGTCGCAAGCGCAACGGACGATCACTCCATGCCCCTGCCCCATCTGAGCAGCCTGCCCAAGCTCCTCGACCGCGAAGTGCGCGACAAGAACCTGCGCCTGCTCGGCTGGCGGGCGAAGGAGTTCGCCTGGTCGGTGCTGCGGCCGGCGATGCCCGATCCGGTATTCATCATCGGCTGCTCGCGCTCGGGCACGACAGTCACTTTCCAAACCATCGCCGCGTCGGGCCAATTCCTGCATTTCGATTATGAAATTCCGCAGTTCTGGAACAGCCTGTACGGTCCGCTCAACAACGGCTGGAAGTCCGAGGCAGCCGGTGCGGAGGACGCCCGTCCCGAGCACCGCGACCGCGCGCTGGCCCATTTCTATGCCCGGCTCGGCGCCGGCCCGGTGCTCGACAAGACCTGCATCAACACGCTGCGCGTGGCCTATCTGCATACCCTATTCCCGCAGGCGAAGTTCGTCTTCATCCAGCGCGACGGGCGCGACAACGTCAGCTCGATGATCGACGGCTGGCGCCTCGGGCGCGTCGATGGGGGATTCGGACTGGAGCGCAACTTCGGGCCGTCGCCGGTGCCGGTGGCGATCAACGGCGGCGAGTTCCATGAATGGCATTTCTTCATCCCGCCCGGCTGGCGCGACTACAACACCGCAAGGCTGGAGGAGGTGTGCGCCTGGCAGTGGGTGACGGCGAATCGGCTGGCGCTCGACGCTTCGCGCGCGATCCCCCCTGCACAATGGATACGGCTGCGCTACGAGGATCTGTTCGAACGCCCCGTGGAGATGTTTCGCGAGGCCTTCGCGCGCCTCGATATCCCGTTCGACGAACCCATGCAGGCGCGCTGCGCGAGTCTGACAAGCCGCCCGACGAGCATCGTCAAGGGCGCGCCCTGCCCGCAGAAGTGGAAGGAACACAACCCGGCGGCGATCGAGCGCATCCTCCCGCTGATCACGCCGCTGATGCGGGAAATGGGCTATGACCCGAACGACTGAGACGCCGACGGTCAGCGTGATCATCCCGGCCTGGAACGCCGCATGGTGCGTCGGCAGGGCCATCGACAGCGTATTCGCGCAGGAGTATCGCGACTTCGAGCTGATCGTCGTCGATGACGGCAGCACGGACGATACGGCCGCGGTGCTGGCGACGTACGCAGACCGCCTGCAGGTCGTCACGAAGCCGAACGGCGGCATGAGCAGCGCACGCAATGCCGGCATCCGCGCGGCAAGGGGACTCTACCTCGCGTTTCTCGACGCCGACGATCGCTGGCTGCCATACAAACTTGCTCGCCAGGTCGCGATGCTCGGCAGTCACCCGGAACTGGCGTTTTGCGCCGCCGTCGCGACGATCGAAGACCTGCAGGGCAGGACACTCGGCGAGTGGCGTGGCGCGCAGGGGCGGACCGCCGATGTCGCGGAGGTGTTCGAGAATCATACGGCGGTGGCAGGGGGGGCATCGGCCGTGCTGGCGCGGCGTGACCTCGTCACAAGGCTCGGGGGCTTCGACGAGACGCTCGCCGGCGCCGAGGATACCGATCTCTGGATCCGCCTCGCCGCTCACGGCGGTTTCGCCTGCATTGACGAGCCGATGGTCGTGGTGCTGCGCCGCCCCGACAGCGTGAGCCGCAATTTCGAGGCGATGCGCCGCGGCGCCCTGACGATGATCGGCAAGAATCGCAATCTGCTGCCGGAGGAACTGCGCGACGCGTTCTGGCGCAAGGTCTATGCGGGAACGCTTTGCGACTATGCGAAATGGGCCTATCGCGACGGGCGACGGGGGGCTGCTCTGCGCGACGTCCTGACCGCCCTGTGGGTGTCGCCGCTCGAACGCGGCCGGCTGGCGATCAGTCTCGCGCTGGCCATGCTGACGGGACAGCGGATCTGATGCGTGAATCGGCGAAATGAGTGAAGCGGACATGACGAACGGCGGGGCGACAACAACGGCGGGGATGAGCCTGACGGTCCTGATTTGCACGCACAACCGCGTCGAGTTGCTGGAACGGGTCATCGCCTCGCTGAATGCGGCTCACCGGCCGCCCGATACCGAGGTGCGGCTGCTGGTCGTGGCAAATGCGTGCACCGACGGCACGCATGACCTCCTCGCCAACTACTACCGGATCGGTGACGAGCTCCTGCCGCTGGACTGGATCGCGGAACCCACTCCGGGCAAATCCCACGCCCTGAACCGGGCGCTGCCGCAGGTGAGCGGTCGCGTCGTGGCCTTCGTCGATGACGATCACCGGGTCGACAGCGATTACCTGGTCGAGATTGCGAACGCGGTGCGCAAGTGGCCCGAGGCGGGTCTGATCTGCGGGCGAATCCTGCCGGACTGGGACGGCACCGAACCCGAGTGGGTGCACGACGACGGCCCCTATCGCATCTATCCGCTCCCGGTGCCGCGCTACGACCAGGGCGACACGCCGATGCAGGTCGACCTCGACGGCGCGATTCCCGGCGGCGGCAATCTCGTCGCGCATACGGACGTGATCCGCGCAACCGGGCCGTTCCTGACCGAACTGGGTCCGACCGGGCACGACCTCGGCGGGGCCGAGGATCTCGAATGGATCCGGCGGGCGCTGCGTGGCGGGGCGACCCTGCGCTACGCGCCGGCGATCGTCCAGTACCACTTCGTCGACGGCGAGCGGCTGACGCTGTCCTACCTGATGCGCAAGGGCTTCCACCGCTCCAAGTCGGTGATGCGTTTTCGCCGCACGGAAAGCGGCGTGCCGCTGTACATGTGGCGCAAGGTCGCCAGCTATGCAAGCGGCTGCGCACTCGCACTGAACGCGCAGGCGCGGCGCTTCTACCTCGTGCGGATTGCTTCGGCCCTCGGCGAGGTGAGCGGCATGCGCGAGGCCGCGCGGCATCGGCGCCGGCGCGCCCGTCTCCCTTGGCTGCCGGTGCAGACCAGCCTTGCGCTGGCAGGGCTGCTCGGCATCACGGGCTTCGTGGTCGCCGCACATCTGGCCTGGCCGCGGGTGATGGACGCGCTGCTGCCGGCAGCGCTGGTTGCAGTCGCGCTGGCGCTGTCGCTGGTCGCAAAATCGGTCGTCGACTTCTCGCAGACCGGACCGCAGCTGCGCGAGGAAATCGTCAAGCGCTACCGCGCCTATTTCCCGTTCGCGATGGCCCGCCTGGGCCTATGGACCTTCGCCGTCGGCCTGTTCTGCGCACTGCCGGGGGCGGTCGTCGCGACGGCCTCGGCCGATGCGCAGGGGATGCCGTACGCCCCGTGGCGGACGGGACTGGGCGCGCTGCTGACACTCGCACTCGCAAGCGGCTACCTCACCTGCCGCACCCTCGTGCAGAACCCGGGGTTGATCGTGGCTTCATGGCAGTACCGAACCGATCGCCTGCATCGTCTGTGGAGCCTGTTGTCCGCCGACGGCCTCCGCCGGGCCGCGTCGCTCGGAGCCGTCGGCGTCGCCGGACTTGCCGCGGCGCTGGTGCTTGCGCTCGCCGTTACCGGCCACGGGGAATCCGCCGCGGCCTTGACCAGCCTGGCGATCGGCTACTGGGGCGTGTTCGTGTTCGCCCTGTGGGAGCCGGAGGGCAACACACCGGTGCAGCACCAGCGCGCTCGTCCGAACCTGCTCCTGATCGGCTCGGACACGCTTCGTGCCGATCGCGTCGGCGCGTTGCGGAACGGTCAGTCGCTGACACCGCACATCGACGCACTGGCCGAGCGCGGCACGCGCTTCGACACCTGCTACGTGCCATGCGCGAGGACGGCACCGAGTCTGATCTCGCTGCTTACGGGAACCTGGCCCCACACGCATGGCATACGCGACAACTTCGTGGCCGATGACGAGACACAGCTCGAAATCCAGGCGCTGCCGATGATCCTGCGTGCGCTCGGCTACCGGACGGCGGCCGTTTCCGACTGGTGCGGTGCGGATCTCGGAAAGTTCTCGCTCGGTTTCGACGTCCTCGATCTCCCCGAGGACCAGTGGAACCTGAAATACCTGATCCGGCAGGGCCCGAAGGACATCCGCCTGTTCCTGTCGGTGTTCCTGCACAACCGGATCGGCCGCCTGCTAGTCCCGGAAATCCATTACCTCGGCGGCACGCCGCAGACGACCCAGCTGGGCCAACGCACCCGCCGGCTGATCTCGCGCCTCGCGAGCACCGCCGAACCGTTCATGCTCAACGTCTTCTACTCGACGACGCACCCCCCTTTCGCCTCGGAATACCCGTTCTACCTGCGCCATGCCGATCCCGACTATGCCGGCGCGTCGAAATTCGCCATGGCACGACTGACGGACCCATTCGAGATCATTCGGCGGCAAGGCGAGCCGCGCGAGGAATTCGACCTCGACCAGATCCTCGCGCTATACGACGGCTGCGTATCGCAGTTCGACGATGAAGTCGGCAAGATCATGAGCCACCTGGAAAGCAGCGGCCTCGCCGACAACACGATCGTGGTCCTGTACAGCGATCACGGCATGGAGTTTTTCGAGCACGACACCTGGGGCCAGGGTAACTCGGCAGTGGGCGATTTCAGCGCGCGAGTGCCGCTCGTGATTGCCGATCCACGCAAGAAGCGGCACCTGCGGATCGATCAGGTGGTGCGCTCGATCGACCTGCTGCCTACCGTGCTCGACCTCCTCGAAGCTCCGTCGGTGAAATGCGACGGTGTCTCACTGGCCGCGGCGATGGACGACCCGCACCTGGATCTCGGTCTGAAGGCCTTCAACGAAACCGGCATCTGGATCGCCCACGTTCCGGGATTGCCGCCGGATCATCTGAGCTACCCGGACCTGCTGGAACTGCTGGATATCCCCAATGAAACGAGCGGATCGCTGTCGATCAGGCAGGAATACAAGGATCGCGTGATCATCGCCAAGGATCGCATGATGCGCCACGGACGGTGGAAACTCGTCTATCAGCCTCTCGAACGCGGCATGCGGCTGGCGCTGTTCGACGTGGAGACCGACCCGGACTGCACGCACGACATCTCGGCAGTGAACCCCGAGCAGGTGGAACTGCTGTGGCACGAATTGCGCAACTGGATCGAGCGCGACCCCGTCGCACGCCGCCATTTGCGGACGTATCACAACACGTCCACGGCTACTCCGGCTTCTTCTCCTGCGTTGACTTGAAGGACTCGACCCAGCGGCGCTGGATCTCCTCCGGCGGGCAGAAACGACAGGAGCGGCCTGCGCTCGCTGCATCCGGCGGCCCTGCCTGCTCTCCCTCGGACGACTTATCCCGTTGTTCTGCATCTGCATCGACCTGAATGACCGGATCGACGGGCGGCAAGCCTTGAGGCTCGGGCACATCCGGTTCCACGGCCTTCTTTTCCGGGGCAGGCTCGACGCGCGCAATCGGCTCGGGGAAGGGCTTCTTTCCACCGAGTTCCAGATAACGCTTCTGCAGCAGCGTGGCTTCGGGGTTGTGCCGCAGTCCGCGTGCGATGGTCTCGCGCGCCTCCGCCTTCTTTCCGCCTTCTTCCTGAAGCAGAGAAAGTTCGTTGAAGGCATTGACCTCCGTTGGGTCGGTCTCGATCGCGGTGGAGAATTCCTGCGCGGCCAATGTCTTGTCACCCTTGAGCTTCAATGCCCTGCCCTTGTCCACATGGACCTTCGGCCGCATGCTGAATGCCTGCGTCGTATGCTGGAGAACATAGTCGCAACCATCGATCGCGCTCTCGAGGTTGTACCTGAAGGTCGTCTTGTCACCCATGGTGCGAATCGCACGATAGCGGAACCGAATGCAATCGCAGTAATGGTGCATGTGCTGCCAATCGCGGCGATTACCCCGGTCTTTGGCTCCAGCGCCATACACGTAGGTGGAACAGAGCGCTTCTTCCTGTTGAGTTCTGGCGAACGGCTCGACAGCCCCTGCCGGTGCGGCCAAGACCGCGAGCGCAAGCAGTACCCCAAGCTTCTTTTCGTCCAGCATTGTCGTCAGTCCTCCAAAGTCCTGCACCCGGCCGGCCCTACAGGGCGCTCCGGGTCCGGATTGCCACCGC
The DNA here is from genome assembly GCF_900156155.1 of Aromatoleum tolulyticum. Taxonomy (GTDB): domain Bacteria; phylum Pseudomonadota; class Gammaproteobacteria; order Burkholderiales; family Rhodocyclaceae; genus Aromatoleum; species Aromatoleum tolulyticum. The sequence goes on along the minus strand of NZ_FTMD01000006.1, from coordinate 230,838 downwards.
GTCCCAGCCAAACTCCCCGCGCGCCCTCTGCATCGCCTGCCGCGCCAGCGCGTCGAGTTGCGCCCCATCCTCAAGCAGGCGACGGATCGCCTCCGCGACGGCAGCCTGATCGTCTCCGTCGGCCCGGATTCCGGTTACCCCGTCGAGCACGGCGGATCCGGTACCACCGGCCTTGCCCGCGATCGAGGCCTTGCCGCAGGCAGCCGCCTCGAGAAAGACGAGCCCGAAGCCCTCCGTATCGCCATCGATATCGCGATTGACGAGCAAGAACAGGTCGCACGCGTTGTACCACCGCGGCAGATCGTCCATGGCCACGTGCCCCAGCAGATGGACGTGCTCCTGCACGCCGGCATCGCGTGCCACACTTTGAAGATAGGCGCGATCTTCGCCGATGCCCACGATCGCATAATGCACGTCATGCCCCGCAGCGCGCAGGGCCGGCAGGCAGCGGATCACCGTATCGAACCCCTTGCGCCGGCTGAGTCGTCCCACCGACAGCAGCAGGCGCGCGCCGCGCGGCAGCCCGATGCCGTCGCGGAGATCCTGGAACGGGAGGCCGGGGCGGAAACGCTGGATATCGACCCCGGGGTTGATGATGACGATCCGCTCGCGGGAGACCCCCATACCGGCGAGCACCTCGCAGGTGAAATTGCTGTTGGCGACGACGTGATCGGCGTGCCGCAGGACGAAGCACATCACCCTGAACTTGTTCCCGTGCCCCCAGCCGGTCAGTTCCTCGCCATGCGCGTACACGACCACCGGCCGGCCGGTAAGGCGAGCGACGCCCAAGGCGACGAGCCCTTCCGGGAGCGCGCGACCGGCGTGGACCGCATCGAAGCGCTGACGCAAGGCCAGCGCGAGAGACTTTGCGAAGAGCTTGAGGTACATGCCGAGCGATTCGGGCCGCAACCAGCGCACGCGGCGCAGGCCGACGCGGTGGACGGCATTGGGGTGATCGGCATCATGAGCGGCATCGCCTGGCACTGCGGCAGTGACGATGGCAATCTCCTTCCCCCCCAGACGCCGGTAGACTTCGTCGAACCAGACGGCGGTTCCGCCCTTGGTCGGCAGGAACAGTTCGGTAATGACGAGATAGCCCTGCTTCATCGGTCGTTGCATCCATCCGGAATCCCGAAGGAGTCTAGCAACCGGCAGCACCCGGCGAGCGTCGGAATGTCACGTCGCCGAACAAATATCGAGCCGCTCGCAGGACCGCCCCCAGACCGCTGAATTTGAGCAGCCGAGCGGCCTCGGGGTCGCGCTCCAGTCGCGCGCACCAAACGGCGAGACGCGGCCGCAGCGCCAGCACGCGCAGAGGGGAACCTGGATCGCGCAGCGCCCCGGCAAGTTCCGCCGTGCTCATGAAGCGCAGGTCGGGATGGCGCGCCAGCGCCCCGCGCAAGGCACGCTCCAGCTCCGCGATGGCGGCATCGCGCACCGGGAGCGGTCCGACAAAATTCGCGCGGTGGGTCTCCAGCAGGACGGGCCGACCTTCGGCGACCTTCTCCGCAAGAGCTTCCCACACCCGTTCCGCGCGATGGCCGCGCAGCGGCTCGAAATACACGTCGCGCACGACGTAGCAGACGTCGCCACAACCGCGCTCGCCGTTGCGCATGCGCCGGGTCGGCGCGACAAGCTGCCCCGCCGCATCCCGCCCTTCGTAGCGGCGGCCAGGTGTCACGACACAGCGCACTCCGCTCGCCGCCCAGGCCTGTTCGACGCGATCGTCCCAGACGAAGGTGTTGGGCACCGCTACGTCCGGCGCATCGCCGAACACCTGCCGCAAGAGGTCGGCCTCCTCGCCCACCGCGCACACGATCTCCGCAGGAGCCAGGGGCGAACTCGGCAGTCGTGCGCAATCGACCCAGCGGCTCTGCAAGTAAGCAGGAAGGTCCTCGGTGCGTACCCCGGGGGTATGCAGCCAGCGCTGCAGAGCGTCGGATTCGGCAGGACTCGCGCTGGAGGCGCCTCCTCGAAGCCGGGCGAGCAGGGACGCAGGCCAGAAATGCTCCAACCCGTGGCGCTGAAGGGCAAACACGCCGACGCGGCAACCAGCCCGCATTGCCTCAACGATCGGCACAAAATCGCAATCGGCGAGGGACCTACGCGCATACCGTGTATTGCCCGATGCGAGCATCGCAGCCCCGTCGGGGACGGCGCCCACCACTCCGAGTGTCATCACAGCCGGATGCCCGGCGGCGTCGCGAACCGCTGTCAAGGTGTCCAACAGGACGCCCAAGGCCGTGGCATCCTCTGCCGGCCCCGGCCCCCAATCATCGCTTTCGATGATCACCACCGGACGCGCCAGCACCGGCTCACGCCACGCGGCGGCGAGCGCCCGCCCGTGCAATGCGATCAGCAATCCCACTGAGGCGCCGAACCAGCCGAGGATCAGGAAGAACAATATCCCCATCAGAAATCGAAGTAGATGAACTTCTGCGTCGGACCGCCGAAGACGACGATCGCGAGCACCAGGGAAGCATAGGCAACGCCACGCAGCGGGAACGGCACCCGCCACCACCAATCCACCCCGCGACGTTCGAAAACCGCGACGATGCGCGGCTCGATCAGAACGAGCACGACCGTCATGAGCACTCCGACAACTTCATACAGGCGCACCGACACGAGGGCGGCCGGCTCGGCAAGGCCCAGCATCGCCGCGCACACGGTCCACGCGTCGGTGAAGTTCGGAGCGCGGAAGAATACCCAGGTGAAATGGATCGCGACGAAGGTCAGCGGCCAGCCCAGCCACGACAGGGCGCGATCGAGCAATGCCCCTTCCGCGATACCCGCCACACGCAGCGCCGCATTGAGCAAACGGTGCCCGATCAGCAGGGTGCCGTGCAGGAATCCCCAGAACACGAAGGTCCAGTTCGCGCCGTGCCACAAGCCGCCCAGCAGCATCGTGATCATCAGGTTGCGGTAGCTGCCAAAGCGCCCGCTGCGGTTTCCGCCGATCGAAATGTAGAGGTAGTCGCGCAACCAGCGCGACAACGACATGTGCCAGCGGTGCCAGAATTCGGTGGCGCTGCGTGCCATATAGGGAAAGCGGAAATTCAGCGGCAGGGTGACGCCGAACATGCAGGCGAGGCCGAGAGCCATTTCGCTGTAGCCGGAAAAGTCGAGGTAGATCTCCATGCCGAACCCCAGCGTGGCCAGCCAGGCCAGCAGGAAATCGAGTTGCGCCGGTTGTGCGAACAGGGCATCGACCAGCGGGGCCAGATTGTCGGCCAGAAGCGCCTTTTTGATCAGACCACCGGCAAAGATGAAGGCGCCGATCTTGAGATTGCGCCAGCTCACCGGCTGCAGGTCTTCGAGCTGTGCCACAAGCTCATGGACACGCACGATGGGGCCGGCGATCAGCTGCGGAAAGAAGCTGACGAACAGGCACCAGTGGCGGAAGCTGATGCTGCGCGTGCAGTCGCCCCGATAGACGTCGATCATCGCGCTCAGCATGTGGAAGGTGTAGAAGCTGATGCCGAGCGGCAGCACCCAGTCGATCCACGCCGGGCGCGCCACGGCCACCTCCGCCCCCGCAACCCGCGCAAGCCACAATGCGGACTCGATCAACAGCGCAAGGTATTTGAAGCAACCGAGCACCGTCAGATTGGCTGCGATCGCGGTGATCATGAGCGCACGCGAGCGCGTCGCCAGCATGCCCCGATACACGAACCAGTTTGCCGTCACTGACGCGCCGAGCAGGATCAGGTAGGCCGGCTTCCACGACGCGTAGAAAATCAGGCTCGCCATCAGCAGCACCGTGGCACGCTGCGTCGGCGAGCGGGCGAGCAGGTATGTCGCCAGCACCGCGGCGAAGAACACGGCGAAGGACACACTGCTGAAGATCATCGCGCACCCACCCTCACGGGGCGGGCCCCGTCATCGGCCAGCGCCCGTCCGAGCATGGCACTGAAGCGCTGGGCGCCCCGGTCGTTAAGGTGGCCGGCGTTGACGAATTCGGCCGGATCACGCCGCTCGCCGGCGGCCAGTGCCAGCATGGGCACGTCGCGCGCGGCCAGCTCGGAACGGATTTTCAGGTAGGGCGCGGCCGCCGGGTGCGCCTCGTCGAGGTAGAGCACCTGACGCGTCAGCAGCGGGGGAAAAACCACGCTCGCCCTCACCCCGCACTGACGGAGCAGATCCAGCATCGCCAGCAAGTCGGCCGCGGCGATGCGGTCGGGCGGCGCGGTGGAGCCCGCCTCCTGGCGCATGACCTGGTCCGCATCCTGCGCCGCGGCGCCGAAACCGGGACGATAGCCCTGTCGCCGCGCGGCCCCGCCACCCACCGGCTCGACCGGCCCGAGTACGGCGCGAACCAGTTGCTCCAGTTTCGCCGGTTCGCGCAGTTGCTTGAGATTCCCCGCATAGCCCCAGCCACGCAGGATGCTTCGCGCGAGATTCGCGTAGTCACCGTGCGCAAGCATGCGCTCGCGGTCGCCGAAGAACACGAGATAGCCCAGAGAGTCATCGGCCTGCACGAGCCCCTCGTCGAGTCCGATAACGACCTGCTCGATCGCGCCCGGCCCTAGCAGGCGCGCGGAGTCCAGCCGGCGGACGATGCCATGGAGAACGCTCGCATTGGCGCCGGGCAGGCCGAGATTGAAGCCCGACGGGCCGGACCGGCCACCGGCGTGCTCGACGACCGTCACGGGATCGAAGCCGTTGTCGACGCGGCTGTTTCCCAGCAGCAGCAGGCGCGGCGGATTGCGCTCGACATGCAGGAGTTTGTCCATCGCCCGCCCCGCCGCGAACACCGCGCGAAACCGATGCAGGACCGTGTCCGAATGCAGCAGGGCCTCTGCTCCCAGCAACAGCACGATAGCCACGGCAATCCCCGCGCCCGGACGCAGCCATGCCCGCTTCATCGCGATGCCCTCGAACGTTTGCATGTGCAAGCGTGACCTCTGCGGCATTCCCGCCACACGGCATCGGCTACCATTGCCGCAGCCCCGATCAACCGGATGACGGCATGCTCATGAACACTCGACGGATCCTGTGCGGCTGGGTAAATCTCGCGGAGGCTGATGCTGCCCCGCCGGGGACACTGCAGGCAATGTTCGCTGCCGATGCGGCGGGCGAACCCGGAGGTCTGCTCGAAATGCACGGCGCGGGCTGCATCGCGACGGGGCCGGCGACAAGCTGGCTGGCACAGCACGCCAGCGCACGCCATGTGGCGGCGCTGCTCGGCCGGCCGCGCTGGACGGACGCGGCGACCGCAGCCCACGCGGCGGAGCACGGCCACGCTGCGGCCGCAATCCGGCGTTACGGTGAAGTCAGCGATCGGCTCCTGGATGATCTCCAGGGCAACTTCGCGTTGGTCCTGATCGACCTGGCGAAGGGCCGCACGTTGCTGGCCGTCGACCGCACCGGCATCGAGCGGCTGTGTTTCGCACGGGTGGGGCCCCTGTTGGTGTTTTCCACCAGCGCCCGCGCTGTCGCCGCACATCCGGCGATCAATGCCGCACTCGACCGCCAGGCACTGTACGAGTACCTCTATTGCCACATGGTGCCCAGCCCCGACACCGCGTTTCGCGCGGTCGAGAAGCTGCTGCCGGCGCAATGTCTGGTAGCGACCGGGGGAGACGCGACGCGGCACTTTTACTGGGTGATGCCCTTTGCACCGGACAATCGGGCAGACGAGGCGCATCAGGAACGAACGTTCAGGCAGCTCCTGCGTCAGTCGGTGCAGCGCCACGTGGATGAGCTGCCGGTCGGCGCCTTCCTGTCCGGGGGAACCGACAGCTCGACGGTTACCGGCCTGCTCGGCGAGGTCAGCGGCAAGCCGGCGCGCACCTTCTCGATCGGCTTCGACGCCGAGGGTTTTGACGAGCTCGATTACGCGCGCATCACGGCCCGCCATTTCGGTGCCGACGCGACCGAGTTCTACGTCACTCCCGAACATGTCGCCGAGGCGTTGCCGCTCATTGCCGCCGCCTATGACGAACCCTTCGGCAACGCGTCCGCCGTGCCGACCTACTTCTGCGCCCGCATCGCGCGCGAACACGGCATCGAGGCGATGCTCGCGGGTGACGGCGGCGACGAATTCTTCGGCGGCAACGCGCGCTATGCCAAGCAGGGAGTGTTCGAGCATTACCACTCGCTCGCGCCGGGGCTGCGGCGCATGCTCGAGCCACTGGTGCTGAATTTTCCGCTCGGATCGGCATTGATGCCGGTGCGCAAGGCACAGAGCTACATCCGGCAGGCGCGCATCCTGTTGCCCGACCGTCTGGAAACCTACAACTTCCTGCATCGCGACCCGCTCGCGGCAATCTTCGAGAGCGAGTTCCTCGCCGCGGTCGACACCGAACGTCCGCTGGCGCTGATGCGCGAAGCGTACTTTCGCGCCGCATCGCCGGAACCGGTCGATCGCATGATGCATCTGGATCACAAGATCACGCTGGCCGACAATGACCTGCGCAAGGTGTCGCGGATGTGCGAGGCCGCGGGGGTCGAGGTGCGGTTTCCCTTCCTCGACGAGGATCTGATCGCCTTCTCCGGCACGCTGGCCGTGCGCCAGAAGGTGAGCGGCACCCGTCTGCGTGTATTTTTCAAACAGGCGCTGCGCGACTTCCTGCCGGGCGAGACGATCACCAAATCCAAGCATGGCTTCGGCCTGCCGTTCGGCCTGTGGCTCGCCGCCGACGGTCCGCTGCGTTCGCAGGCGGTCGCCGCACTGGACAGCCTCGCCCGTCGCGGGATCGTTCGTCCGGACTATCTGCAGAAGCTGTGGCGGGAACATTCGTCGGGCCATGCGAGCTATTACGGAGTCATGATCTGGGTACTGACCCAACTGGAACTCTGGCTGCAGCGGAATGGCGGTCCGGCCGAACCTTGAGCGGCACGGCCTCGCGCACGCGGGGTGATCCCGCCGCCGGTGCAGCGACGCCGAAGGCACGCTTCCCGGCGGCTTCGGCTTCACGCACCAATACTCTCGCGACCACCACGATCAGCACGAGGTTGTAGTAGTAATCAAAGTACGCCATGCCGAGGAAGGCACCCGCGGCGAGATAGGCGACGACGCTGACCTGCACCATCGCGGCGAGATCGCCCAGCCAGGCATGCTCGGAATCCGGTTTGACAGCCCTCGCGACGGCGCTCGCCGACCGCCAGGTGAATATCGCCAGCAGCAGGAACAGGAACAGACCGACGAAGCCGTGTTCGCCCAGCACTTCGAAATAGATCGAGTGCACGTCACGAACGTTGGATGGATCGGGCGCATACAGATAGAACATCTCGCGCTGGAAGGTTTCGAAACCGCCGCCCAGCGGCCGGTCCATCGCAAGATGAAACGCCATCCACCACGCGTTGATGCGCCCCAGCGCGGACTGGTCCTCCTGGTAGGTATTGATCGTCGCCATGCGCTCGTACCACGCCTCCGGCATGATCATCCAGATCATCAGTATCGACAGTCCCGCAAGTACGACGACGAGAAACTTGTGCCGAGCCTTGAGCCAGAACACCAGACCCATCGCGGCCATGCCCAGCAACGCGCCACGCGACTGTGTCCCGATCGCCCCGATCGCCGTGAGCACGGTTGCCAGGTACACCGCGGGTCGCAGCCAGCCATGCACGGTGCTGCGCGCAAGGAAGTACAGCAGCGGCACGGTCATCGCAAGGGCCAGACCAAGCTCGTTGTTGCCTTCGATAAAGGTGCCTGACGGCCCCTGCACACGGTACACCCCGCCATTGACGATCGTGAAGATGCCGCCCTTGACACCGTAGAACGCCAAGGACAAGGCGATCGTCCAGACGAGGGCTTTGAGCCTCTCGGGTGTGTTGATGAGGATCATCGCGACGAAGATCATCAGTTGGATCTTGATGACCTTCTCGAACTGTGGCCAGGCCAAGATCGGGTAAGCCGCAAAGATCGTCGTGACCAGCATCCACCCGACAAAAAGCAGCAGCACAACGGACTCCCGCTCCCACGGGATGCGCTTCGGCTCCTTCGACGGCAACATCGCGATCAGCGTCGTCAGGGCCACGATGTAGGCGAAGGGCATCGTCGTGCTGAACCCCCACGCGAGGCGATGCGGATTCATGAAGCCGAGCCACGTCCACACGAGGATGCCGATCCACGGCCGCCTGAGGATGAACGGCAGGGTCGCGAAAACCGCAAACGTTACTGCGATATCGCGCATGCGGTGTCGACCTCACGAATATCCCGCGTCTCGTCCGCAGGAAACCAGCGGGTACGCGCCGGTAGCCGGATGTCGGCGGGAATGCCGTGTGGCATCCGCCGGGCAAGCGCACGCTCGTGCCGCAGCAGGCGATCCTTCACCTGATAGAGGCGCCCCCGGCCCGGCTGCTGCTGACCGAAGCGCTCGCCGGCAGCGACACGATCGAGGAGTTCCGCGAAGACATCGGTGCTATGCGCGACCGCGCGCCAGAACAGCGTCAGCTCGTCGTCGCCGGGCCTGACCTCGGGACTGGCGTGGGCGATGAGGCCGCCAGTGTCGATGCCGGGATCGATGTAGTGGATGGTGCAGCCCACCTGTTCCGGCTCGCCGTTGTGCAGCGCCCAGAACGTACAGTCGGCGCCACGATACTGCGGCGAAAGGCCGCCATGCAGATTGACGAGCCGCGGACGGCCCGCCTCCAGCAACGCGCCCTTGATCAGCGACGTACCGAACACGGCGATGAGATCGGGCGACAACGCGGCGACGAGATCGGCCACGCCGGGATGATTCACGGTCGGAAAGCTGCGGACGAGGTCAGCGCGATCGAGCGTGGCCGGCGCGTCGCCAAAGAAAAATCTGGCCTCGCGGTCGCCCGTGTAGCGCCTCCGGTCGCGCAGCCAGCGCCAGGCTTTGCTGGACAAAGTCTTCAGCCGCAGCACCCGCAGGATCTTCTCGCGGTTCCACTCCGCTCCGCTTTCCTGAACGATCGCGAGGACGTCGGCGCGCCCGCACAAGGCATTCGCGAAATGCAGGTGACGCGGCGCCCCGCCGCACAGGATCAGCAGGCGCAGCCGGCTCATGCGGGAACCTCGCACTCGCGTCGCGCGACAAGCGGCGGCAGCGCGCGGCCGGTTTCGTCCATGATCAACGCATCGGCAAAGAACTTGGCCGCCCAGTTCGGAAACTCGAACCGCGAATAGTCGCCCCAGATCGGCACCGAGCCCGGGATTGCGCCGCGCACGATGTCGTCTTCGTCGGCGAGGCGCTGCGTCCTCTTCACGTAGCCGATCGCCCGGCGGGCTGCAGCGGTGAAGTCGCCCGAACCGGTCATCTGTCCCAGACGCAGCCAATTCAAGGCCATTTGCGCCACACCGGTCACACAGGCGTAGGAGTAGGTCGTGACCCAGCCGTCGCCGTAGCGTCCGGCGAGCCAGCCATTGTCCCGCAACACCCCCATCATTCCGCGCGCTGCGCGCTCCGCGGCCTGCAGGTAACGCGCGTCGTCGAGCAATGCGCCGCATTCGAGGAATCCCCGGATCGCGTAGGCGATCGTGTGCGTGAACGGATCCTGGCCAGCGGTGAAGGCATTGGTCCGGAACCAGCCGCATTCGGTCTGCTGGGTAAGCGCCCAGTCGAGATTGCGCCGCGCGCCATCGACGAGGCGCCGTTCACCCGACAGCTGGCCGGTCGCGGCGAGCGCCCAGATCGCCCGCGTGTTGTAGACGTGCGGCACGCCGTTATGCTCCGAGCGCCGGAAACAACCGTCCGCGTCCTGCTGACGAACGAGCCACCAGCCGGCGCGCACCGCAGCGTCGAGACATTCGGTGCGCTGCAGGCTCACCGCCCCGGCGATCATGCCGTGCATGATCTGGCCGGTATTGAAGATCACCGGCTGGCTTCCCGGCTCGCCGAAATGCCCGGGAAAGGCGCCGTCCTCATGCTGCAGCGACATCTCCCAGTCGATCATGCGCCGCGCCCGCTCAAGGAGTTCGGGCCGTTCGAGGAGTTCGGCGGCGGCAATGAAGGTTTCGATGATGTAGCCGGTGGTCTCCGGGTAACCGGGCAACCAGCCGTCCTCGAAGCTCCACCCGGCGGAAACGCCTCCCGCGTCGGACTCGCGCATGCGCACATCCTGCGCGCGGCACAACCAGTCGATTGCCGCCTGCAGGTGCGTGCGGTGCTCGCGCTCCGGCTGACGTGCGGCGCCGCCGAGGTCGTTGAGGATCAGGCGTGCGTGGCGCGGCGACCACGGCTTGTAGCGCAGGGGCAGGCGCAGGACCGCGAGCGAATTCATGCCGTGCCCCCGGTTGCGGACTGGAGGCGTGGTGCCAGCGCGACATGGCTGACTACATAGCGGTGTTTGCCGGATGCCTCGGGGGGGATCTCGTCGAGCAGGCGGCATTCGACGCGCAAGTCGGCCCCCAGCCGTGCCCTCAGCCCCGTCACAATCTGCGCCTCGCGTTCCGGCGACCAGGCGCGATCCGGGACCACCTGGACCTCGATCACGTCGGGCGCATGCTGGATGCACTTGAACTGCTTGATGCCGTCGACCGCCCGCAGCACATAGATCACCGCCAGCGCGTGCATGACCGTGCCGTCCGAGCGCACGACGAAGTCGGTCTGCCTGCCGGCGACCTGGTCGATGACGTGCAGACCACGCCCTGCGCGGCAGGCCTCCGCCGACAGACGCAGCACGTCGCCGGTCCGGTAGCGGATGAAGGGCTGCCCCTCCGAACACAGACCGGTCATGACAGCCTCCCCTGTCTCGCCGCTGGCAACGGGCTGACCTTGCGCATCCAGCACCTCCAGCACAATGCTCTCGCTGATCAGCAGCATCTGCCCTTCCGGCGTCTCATGCGCGGTGAATCCGATGTCGCGGCTGCCGAATTCGTTCGCGACCGGCACCCCGAATACCGACCCGATCAGCTCCCGCTGGTGCTCGAACAGCGGTTCCCCGGTCGTGCATACGACCTTCAGCGTCGGCAGGCGCATGTCCGCACCACGATCCTGCGCGTGCGCCGCCAGCAGCGCGATCGAACTGGCGTAGCCATACACGCACGCAGGCCGGTAGGCGCGGATGGCATCGAGATAGCCGTCCATCGCCGCCTCGGACATATTGAACGCATTCAGCACGAGCTGATTGAGCAGTCGATCACGGACGACTTTGACTACATCGGTCTTGTTCAACTCGACCGGAGCGCCCCACAGATAGACCTCGCGCTCGCCGACTTCCACGCCCCACCAGCGACGCGCGCGCATGCGGCCCGCTGCGTCCGACGCCTGGCGTGCGCGGCCGAAATAAAAGGACAGCGGCACGCCGCTGGAGCCACCGGTGTTGTAGGGAAACACTCCCCCGGGCGCGTCGCGCCAGACGATCTCGTCGCGATGGGCGCGGGCGTCCGCCTTGTCCATCGTCGGCAGCTTGAGCAGATCGACAAGCGCCATCTCGCGGCCATGAGGGTCGAGTCCGGCCTCGTCGATCCGTTGGGCAAACCACGGGCTGTGCGCGTGCGCCGTGCGCAACAATGAGCCGAGCTTGCGCGCCTGCAGCGATTCGATCTCGTCGCGCGGCAACCACTGGCTGCGTTCGAGCTCGTCGAGATACGTGAAGGTGGGGCGGCCCATCAAGCGCTCGTGGAGCGGAAACAGCGCATCACTGACCAGTCGGGCAGGCAGGCTCATCGATATCTCCAGGTCACCGCACCGCCACCGGTGCCACCCCGTTCTGCACGGCGGCCGTGTAGCCGGCGAACAGCGTGTCGCGCACGGCCGTCCAGGTATAGCGCCGCACCTCGCGAAGCCCGCACTCGACCAATTGCTGGCGGAGCTCCGGCGAGCGCAGCAGACGCGTGACGGCGGACGCCATCGCCGCCGCATCATCGCGCGGCACAAGCAGCGCACTGCGACCGTCTTCGACGATATACGGCACGCCGCCGACCGCGGTGCTCACCACCGGCACACCGCTCGCAAGCGCCTCCAGTACGGAATTCGGCGTGTTGTCGACACGCGATGGATTCAGCATCACATCGGCGTCACGATAGAGCCCGGCCATTTCGTCGCGATCGAGCCGGCCGGTGAAGCACACATGACCTCCCAGGTCCAGTTGGGCAGCCAGGCGCTCGAGTTCGCCCGCCTGGGGTCCCGAGCCGGCCACCGAAAGCCGCGCCTGCGGGTATTCCGCAAGAATCCGCGCAAACGCATGCAGGGCCACGGAAATGCCGTAGATCGGCTCCAGGTTGCGCGCGACCACGATATGTGGGGCGCCAGCCCCCCCTTGCCGTGACGAAGCGGGTTTGAAGCGCGCAAGATCGACGACGTTGGGCACGATATGGGTCGCGACCCCATGACGCGCGAAGATCTCGTGCAGAAAGCCCGACGGCACCAGTACACCACCGGCCCGCAGGAGCGTTGGCCTGACCCAACGCGCCGAGCGCGAGAGAAAATCGCCCGCCTCGCCGCCACGGTAGTTCACCACCACCGGCACGCCGCGCAATGCGGCAACCCATACCGCGGGCGCAGCAAAAAGGTGCCACGACCAGCCCGAATTGGCCATCACGTGCATCAGGTCGGCCCGCCCTGCGGCCGCCCACAGACGCAGCAGGTAGGGCACCAGCCGGAATCCCGCGCGCAGGCCCTTCACGCCGCGAACCCAGGCCGGCTTATAGGGCGCATTCACCTGGACGAGCTCCACATCAAGCCCCTCGGCACGCAACAGTTCCCCCAGCTGGAGGGTCTGGTTCGCGATGCCCCCCGCCGGCGGCGGCAGCGGGCCGATCAGTGCGATGCGCTTGCCCGCCCAGTTCACGCTAACGCCCCGTCGCCTGAGCGAGGGAGTCGCCCAACTCGCCTCCCTTGTCCCGCAGGAATGACGCGAGTGCGGTCTCGGCCACGGTCCGCGCCCCTTCGCCGAGCGACGTATAGATCATGACGGCGGCCGAATCGTCGCCGCGCCCGCGCAAGCGGGCCAGCGTCTGGTAAAACTTCGCGGCGTATTCACTGGTCGTCCAATGTCCGTCGATCCAGTACCAGTGCCAGATCAACAACCGAGTGGCGGCGCCATTGACAATCTCGGTGCTGAGCACATTCACCTCGCGTCCGCCGACCTGCACCGGGAGCTCGCGATGCGCCGCCACGCTCCATTGCCTGTCCTTGTACTTGAGCAGCCGGTTCTCGGAATTGACGAGTTCCTCTCCCGGCCCCTGATTGCGGTAGTAGGCAACGTACAGCCCGATCGGCACATTGCCGTTCGCCCATGATTCGCGCAGTTCATCGCGCATGCCCGAGTAATGCGGCTTCCAGTCGGGCACGCGGTCGCCTGCAACACGCTGCCAGCCTGCACCGGACTGCAGTCCGGCAAGGCTCACCGCCCCTCGCGCACCTTGCGCATTGAGCACGCCGAGCAACGGCGGCCACAACAGCACCAGAGCAACCGCGACGACGGGCAGCGGCGCCACGAACCACGACGACCTGGAGGCGGAGCCGCCGTCCGCAGTGACCGCCGCACGCGGCACCGACGCATCGTAAAATTCATCCTCGCGCCAGCGTGCGCCGGCCCAGAACAAGAGCATCATGACCACCCCGAAGAACACCCAGCCGTAGATGAGGTGATCGAGGCCGGCGGCAATGCGGTTGTCGCTCATGTGCGCGAGCAGGACGATGCCGTAAGCCCTCAGCCAGTTCGCGATGATGGGCAGCACCACCGACAGCGCGACGAAGATCAGGCGCCGGAGCAGCGAGCGGTAGGTAAGATACGCATACAGGCTGCCGACCACCACGGACGCGATCAGGTAGCGCACCCCGCTGCAGCCCTCGACGACCTCCCAGTGTCCGGACGGAATCACCAGGCTGCGCCCCTCCGCGTAAATCGGCACACCCGACAGGCGCAGGCCCCATATGATGAAATCGGTCGTGCGATCCATCATCGTCGGGAACAGGAATTCACCGAAGGGCACGAGGAAGAACAGGAAGCCCAGCGGAAACACCAGCGCCCGCACCACTTGTGTCCCCATCACCGCCCACACCAGCGCGATGATCATGCCGACCAAGGCGAATTGCGACACGCTGGCGACGCTCGCGAGTTCGCCGAGCAGCCACGCGAAACCCGCCGCGGCTGCGGCCGCCATGCCGAGCAGGGAATGGGTCAGCGGCAATCCGCGCAGGCGGGCGCGCTCGCGCCAGATCAGCCAGCCCGTGATCGGTGCGACGAGGTAGCCGTGCGCGAAGGTGTCCGAGCGGTCCCAGATCTCGACCATGGCTGCGAGCGTGTCGCGGTACGTGCCGAGCAGGGCAACGATCCCGATGACCAGCACCGCGAGACGGATTACCGTATCACGCGAAACACCGGCCGCCGGCGCCGCAAGTGCCACGCCGCCGGCCTGCTGCCTCACTTGGTCTTCCGGCGCGCTCATACAGCCCCCGCCAGCCGCGCATAGGGCACGCGATACGCCCCGACGCTGGTACGCCAGTTGCGCTCCGATTCGACGAAGCGCCGTCCTGCGACCCGGTAGTCGCCCCACTGACCCCGCTTGGCCAGCATGTCGACGACAGCCTCGGTGAGCGCCTGCGGATTGCCCGCTCGGAACAGTCGCCCGGTCACGCCATCACGCACGAGTTCCTTGTGGCCGCCGACATCGGAGGCGACGAAAACCCGCCCTTGCGCCATCGCCTCGAGGGGCTTCAGCGGTGTCACCAACTCCGTGAGGCGCATCGAGTGACGCGGGTAGGCCAGCAGGTCGATGAGATCGTAGTAGCGACTCACCTCGTCATGCGGCACGCGGCCGGCGAAAATGACACGGCCGGCGATCCCCAGCCGGTCGGCCTGGGCCTTGAGGCTCGCCTCCTGCGGACCGCCACCGACCAGAAGCACTCGCAGGTCGGGCAGGCGCTGGAGCAGAACGGGCACCGCGTCCAACAGCAGGTCCAGCCCCTCGTAAGCGTAGAACGAACCCACGAAACCGATGACCGTCCTGCCATCCAGCCCGAGACGGGATTTCAGCGCCGCGTCGGGCTCGCCCGAGAGCTGGAAGGATTCGATATCGACCGCGTTGGGAATCACGGTGACGCGCTCGGCGGCGATCCCGCGTCCGACGATGTCGGCGCGCAATCCCTCGCAGATCGTGAACACGTGATCGACCCGCTTCAATGCCCAGGTTTCCAGCGCATGCGTCATGCGATAACGCGGACCCCGCTCGCGTGCCGTGCCATGGTCGACCGCGGCATCCTCCCAGAACGCCCGGATCTCATAGACGACGGGGATGCCCAGCCGACGGCCGGCGCTCAGGGCCGGCAACGCGTTCAGCACCGGCGAGTGCGCGTGGATCACGTCCGGCCGCAGCTTCGTGGCCACCTCGACGATCCGCGTTCGCAACGCCCGCATCAGGGCCGTCTCGCGGAGCACGGGCGTCGTCGCCGAAATGGGCGGCGTGCGGAAGAATCGCAGGCCGTCGACGTCTTCGTCCAGGGCGGCCGTCGCGCCCTGCTTCGGCGACGTCAGGTGGAAGGTCTCCCATCCCAGCGCACGCTGCTCGCGCAGGATCGCCGCGGAGCGGAAGGTATAGCCGCTATGCAAGGGGATCGAATGATCGAAGACGTGCAGGATTTTCATCGCTCAGGTCACCACCCAGGCCGCCACTCAGACCGCCACTCTCGACGCTTCGACCGACCCGGCGAGGGCGCCGCTCTGGCGGACAAAGGACTCGAACATCAACAGCGTCCACAGCGGCGCGCTGTAGTCGCGGGCGCCCGACTGATGGGCGTCGACGAGATGGCGCAGCGTATCGGCATTGAACAGCCCGGTGGACGCAAGCGTCCCGCCCAGCATCGCCTCCCGCACCCGGGCCTTCAGCGGCCCGCGGAACCAGCGCGCGAGCGGCACGGCAAAACCCATCTTCGGCCGGTACAGCACCTCGTGCGGCAGCAGCGGTTCCATCGCCTTCTTGAACAGATACTTGCCCTCGTTGCCCTTCACCTTGAGGCAGGAGGGCAGCGTCGCGAGCCATTCGACCAGCGGGTGATCCATCAGCGGCTCGCGTACCTCCAGCGAATGCGCCATGCTCGCGCGATCGACCTTGGTGTTGATGTCGCCGACGAGGTAGGTTTTCAGGTCGAGGTACTGGACGAGCGCCAGCGGATCGTCCGTCCCTGCGTTGGCCGCGTGCCGGCGAAACACGTCGAGCGCGTTGTAGCCGCCGAGCTGTGCCTTGAAGGTGCTCGAGTAGAGTTGCCGGCGCAGGTCATCGCGCAGAATCGATACCGAATGGAAATACGCCTGCACCGAATCACGCGCCAGCGCCTGGAAGGTCGTCTTCGCGCGCAGCACGCGCGGCGCCCAGTCGGCCTTCGGATACAGCCGCCCGAGCACGCCGAACATCGGCCGGCGCACCCCGAGCGGCAGGCTCGCGCGCAGCTTCTCCTCCATCATGTGCAGGCGGTAACGCCGATAACCACCGAAACTCTCGTCGCCGCCGTCGCCCGACAGCGCCACGGTCACTTTCCTGCGCGCGAGCTGGCACACGCGCCAGGTCGGGATCGCGGAGCTGTCGGCATAGGGCTCGTCATACAGCACCGCGAGCTTGTCGATCAGCTCGAAATCGTCGGACTGCACCGTTTCGACGTAGTGGTTCGTCCGATAGCGCCCGGCCACCTGCTGCGCAAAGGCGGCCTCGTCGAAGGCCGGATCGTCGAAGGCGATCGAGCACGTATTGACCGGATCGCCGCTCAGACCTGCCATCGTCGCCACCACAGCGCTCGAATCCACGCCGCCGGACAGGAAGGCGCCGAGCGGGACTTCCGCGATCATGCGCAGGCGGACCGACTCGCGCAGGCGTTCGGTCAGCTCCGCGGCCGCGTCGGCCAGCCCGATCGGGTTGTCGAGCGTGAACCGCACGTCCCAGTAGCTCTTCGGCGCCGGCACCGCTTCGCCGCGACGGACTGTCAGCGTTTCGGCGGGCCCGAGCTTTCTGGCACCGACGAAGATCGTGCGCGGCTCGGCGACATAGCCGAGCGCGAAATACTCCTCGACCGCGCACGGATCGATGCGCCGGTCCAGGGCCGGATGCTGCATCAGCACTTTCAGCTCGGAACCGAAGGCCAGCGAGCCATCCGGCAGCAGCGCGTAATACAGCGGTTTGACGCCAAGACGGTCACGCGCGAGGAACAGCGTCTCGCGCTTGCGATCCCACAACCCGAACGCAAACATTCCGCGGAAGCGGCGCACGCAGTCCTCGCCCCACTCCTCCCACGCGTGCACGATGACCTCGGTATCGCTGCGGGTGTGGAAACGGTGACCGCAGCGCTCCAGTTCGGGCACCAGTTCCTGGTAGTTGTAGATCTCGCCGTTGAAGACGACTGCGACGGAACCATCCTCGTTGAAAAGCGGCTGCTGGCCCGTGGACAGGTCGATGATCGACAACCGCCGATGGGCGAGCGCGACACCCGGCTCGAAATGCACCCCGCCTTCGTCCGGCCCGCGATGAAACTGGACGTCGTTCATGCGCTGCACGAGATCGCGCGGAAATTCCCGCTTGTCACGCGTGTGGAACAGCCCGGCGATTCCGCACATCCACGTTTCTCCCGCTTCAGGTCGCCGGCACCGGACGCCCCGCCGCACTCAACAAGGACTCGTACAGCTGCGCATAGCGCGCAACCATGCCGTCGATGCTGAACTCCGCCTCGGCGCGCTTCCGCGCCGCCTGCCCATGCTGCTGCATCATCCGGCCGTCCTCGACGTAGCGCGCCAGCGCATCGGCCAGCGCAGCACTGTCTCCGGCCGGGACGAGCATTCCCGTTTCGCCCTCGATCACCAGTTCTGCATTCCCGCCCACTCGCGTCGCAATCACCGGCAGACCACAGGCCATCGCTTCCAGAATGGTGTTGGAGATGCCCTCCGCCCGCGACGGCAGCACGAACACATCCAGCGCCCGCATCGCCTCCGGCACGTCGCGCCGCTCCCCGGCCAGCCACACGCAAGCGCCAACGCCCTCCCTGGCGATCTCCGCCTCGAGCTCCGCCCGCAGGGAGCCGTCGCCGACGATCATCAGGCGCAAGCGCCGGGCGAGTTGCGGTGCCCGACGGAGCAATTGCACGAACGCGCGCAGCAGGTTCAGCGGATCCTTGATCGGTTCGAGCCTGCCGACCGTGCCGATCACACACAGATCGTCGCCCTCGAACGGCGAGCCCGCCAGCACCTCTCGTCCCCGCACGCCCGGCCTGAATCGCTGCGTATCGACCCCGTTGCAGATGCGGGTCATGCACGCCGCGCCCACTCCGACCGACGCATTCAAATATCGCAGGAGATGGTCGGACAGCGGTATGTAATGGGTCACGAACGGCCGATACAGCCGACGCATCCACTGGAAGCGCCGTCGCGTTCCATCGGGATCGGACACGTCCCAGCCGTGCTCGCCATGCACGCGCACCGGCACCCCCGCTGCCCACGCAGGCACGACGGCTTCCAGCGCGGCGAGGTTGCGCGTATGCACCACCGCGGGCCGCAGCTCGCTGAACAATCGGAACAGCGCGGGGTACAACTTAACGCCGTGCCCTGGCGGTTTGTGCAGCGAAACGAAACGGACGTCGTCGTGCACGACGCGCTGGCAGAATGCCGGGTCGCAGTCGGTCAGCGCGACGACGGCGTGGCGGAAGCGGCTGACCGGCAGCCGGTTGATCAGATTGACGACGCCGTTTTCCAGCCCGCCGACCTGGAAGCGATACACGACATGCACCACCAGCGGCCGCGGGTCGTGGTCAGCGGCGTCCTGCGCGCGCGGTCGCGCGACAGCGGGCTCGCGTGCCGCGTCGAGCAGCGCATCCAGGCGCCCGAGGTGGGCATCCCAACTGTACGCAGCCAGGACGCGGGCACGCGCGCATGTGCCCATTTGCATCGCCCGCTCGGGGTCGCCGAGCAGCGCGGAAATCCGCGCGGCAAACTCGTGGGTCGTCCCGGCGACCTCGAAGTCATGCCCCGGTTCGCCCGCCAGCCCGGTCGCCGAGGATGCCGACACCACCACCGGTCGCGCCATCGCCATCGCCTCCAGCACCTTGTTCTGGATGCCCCGCGCGATCCGCAGCGGTGCTGCCACGACCTGCGCATGCGCGATCCACGGCCGCACGTCGGGCACGCTGCCGGTCACCACTACCGAGGGGCCGGCCAGCGCCAGCACCGCCGGCGCGGGATTCATCCCGACGATGCAGAACCGCAGGTCCGCACGCGACCGCTGCAACAGAGGCAGGATGTCCTGCACGAACCACACCACCGCATCGACGTTGGGCCAATAGTCCATCGCCCCGGTGAACACGACGACCGGCCCGCCGGCGGGATAAGGGTTCGCATGGCCCGCATCGGGCGAGAAGAACTCCGCATCGACCCCGTTCGGCATCGCCACGACCCGACCGGACACTTCCGGTGCGGCCCGCCGGAAGAGATCCGCCTCGGCGTCGGTCACGAAGATGCTGGCATCCGTCGCCGCAGCCACCTCCCGCTCGAACGCCAGCAGCTTCGCCCCCTCCCGCCGATACAACCACGACATCGGCCATGCGCGCGCGCCGGCGTAGTCGGACCACTTCGCGGAATCCACATCGCAGAAGTCCACTACCCGACGGTCGAGCCCGGCGTGATCGAGGTATTGCGCCATCGGCCCGGAAAACGCCACCGCTCGACGGATCCCCTGACTGCGGACAGTTCCATCCACCCAATTCCGCAGGCGCCGGCTACGATAGTAGGGCAGGCTCAACGCCTCCCCGCTCAACAGCCCCCGCAGACTGGCAAGCCGGGTGCGTACGGGCGACAGCGGGATCGCACAGACGTCCGCGCACCACTCGCGGAGGGTTTCGACATGGGGCGCATCCTCGGCACGATCGACAAAGGTTCCTAGATAGACACGATACGATCGCGCCAGATGACGCAGGATGTGGAACGACCGCAGCTTGTCGCCCTTGTTCGGCGGATACGGGATCCGATGCACCAGATACAGCAGCGGCGGGCGGACGTCCATGCTCACCCCAGGTTTCGCACGATATGCGGCCCCAACGCATTCGCAACCCGAAGCGGCAGCCGTCGCCACAGGGCGATCAGGGTCCGGTACTTCGGATTCATCGGGTTGTTCTGCGGCACTGCGTCGCGCTTGTACAAGCGATACTCGTAGGCCAGCGGTTGCGGCTCGAAGCCCCAGTTCTTCTTGAAGCTGTAGGGACCGGTGCCGACCTTGCTGCGACCGAAGTCGAACAAGGTGGCCCCGCGGCTGGCAGCGCGGCGCATCAGCTCCCAGTACTTGAAGTCGTTCGCAGCCAGCTCACGTGCGGCCGATGCATCGCCGGCGTAATAAGGCAGCACTTCATCGCGGAAATAGAAGCTCAGCACGCTGGACATCGGCGTGCCCGCCGCATCCGTGACCGTCAACACCTCGCAGTTCGAACCGAACTCATGCAGCAGTCGCGCAAAAAAGGCCTTCGGCAGCGCCGGCGTGCCATGCCGCAGCACGTTCCCGGCATACAACGGAAAAAAACGCTCCACATCGGCATCGACCCGCGCGACCAGTCCGTTGCGCATCCCCTTGCGCACCATCGCGCGCTGCTTACGGGGGATTGCCGACAGGTTGGCCTCGTCGTCGGGAGCGATCTCCTTGCGGAAAGTCACGTACAAGTCCTGATGCGGCCAGTCTGCATGCCGCCCTCTCAGGTTGCGGTATTCCAGATGCTGCACGCCGAGCCGCCGCGCCAGGTTTTCGGCTTCCCCCTCCAGCGCGGCGACCGCATCGGCGGCCCCCGCCACGCCGCCGTAAGCGCAGAAAGGCAGCGATGCGAGCGCGTGCCCGAAGAGCCGGCTCTTCACCTCGGCCAGCGGCAGGATCGCGACGATTTCGCCGGCCCGTTCGGCGTACAGGAAGTGCGTCCGGTGGCGGAAGACGTCCCGGATGATGTCCTGCCACGCCGCCAGGTGAAAGAAGCTCGCCTCGGGGCACGCGTACACGAACGCGTCCCAGCGCCGACGGTCGGTGTCGTCGAGGCGCTTGACCAGCAAGGGCGGACGGTCCATCGCGCTGGCCCTCCCCGGCGGGGTCACAAATCCGCAAAAACCCGATCGGCACGCCCCCAGGCGAAGTCGCGCAGGAGGCAGCGCAGGCGCCCCTCCGTCCGCTCGAGATTCACGTAGTGACGAAATCGCGTCTTCATCGACGCCCTGCTCACCCGCGGCTGCTCCGGATCGATCTCCCAGGGATGAAAATAGAAGATCGCCGCGCGCGCATCGTCGCGATTCACCTTGGCAATCTGCCAGCGCGAAACGGCATAGGGCAGCAGCCGGAAGAAGCCCCCGCCGCCGGCCGGCCAGTTGCGCCCCATCCAGCGCATCGTGGTGACCGGCACCTCCAGCAATCCGCTTTCCAGCCGGTACGGAAAGCGGGGCGCGTCAGGCATGCCGTAATGGTCGTGCTGCACCGGGTACACGCTGGAACTGTAGGCATAGCCGGCCTCGGCGATGCAATCGTGCGCCCACAGGTTGGCCTTGCCGATGGAAAAACTCGGCGCGCGATACCCGGCCACCGATTCGCCCCCGATATCCTCCAGTACCGCCTTCGCCAGCACGATGTCGGCCAGGAAACGATCGCGCGGCTGCGCGCTTGCGCGCTCGTGCTCGTAGCCGTGACTGGCGATCTCGTGACCCTGCGCAACAATCAGGCGAACCAGTTGGGGGTAACGCTCCGCAACCCAGCCCAGCACGAAGAACGTCGCGCGTGCGTCATGGTCGTCGAGCAACTGGAGGATCAGATTCACGTTCCGCTCCACCCGACACGGCACCTGCTCCCACTCGGCGCGCGGAAAATGGGGCGCGAGCGCGGATACCTGGAAGTAATCCTCCACGTCTATGGTCAGCGCGTTGACGATCCGCTCGCCCATGTCACTCGCCCCCCGAAGACTCCCGCGCACTCAACCACGCGGCGAGGTGGGCGGCGATGCGCTCGGCAGCACGGCCATCCCAGTACTCCGGCACGCGACCGCGCCTGCCGCCGCCCTCGAGCACCGCGTCGGCAGCGTCACGCAAGGCCGCGGGATCGACTCCCACCAGCGTGTTCGTTCCTTGCTCCACCGTGATCGGCCGCTCGGTATTCTCGCGAATCGTCAGGCAGGGCACGCCCAGCGCGGTGGTCTCCTCCTGGATCCCGCCCGAATCGGTCAGCACCATCGTCGCCCCGGCCATCAGGCCGAGCATTTCCAGATACCCCTGCGGCGGCAACACCAGGAAGCCCGGCGCATCGAGTTTGTCCAGCATCCCGAACCGCTCGAGATTCGCGCGAGTACGCGGATGCAGCGCAAAAACCAGCGGCAGGCGCCTGCTGATCGTCCGCAGCGCATCGACGATCGGCCCGAGCGTGTCCGGATGATCCACGTTCGACGGCCGGTGCAGCGTCACGACCCCGTATCCCCGCCGCAGCCGCTCCATCCCGAATCCCGCCGTCGTCATGAGATCGGACGCCGAAGGCGCCTTCGACAGGTTCGCAAGCAGGCTGTCGATCATCACGTTACCGACGAACACGACCCGCTCAGGCGCAATCCCCTCGCGTACCAGATTGGCGTGGGCGCTGCGCTCCGTCGTGTAGAGAACGTCCGCGATCTGGTCGGTCAGGACGCGATTGATCTCCTCCGGCATCGTCCGGTCGTAGCTGCGCAGGCCGGACTCCACGTGCACGACGGGAATTCCCCGCTTCGACGCGACCAACGCGCAGGCGAGCGTCGAGTTCACATCCCCTACCACGAGGACCGCCCGTGCGCCATGCTCGTCAATCACCGGCTCGAAGCGTTTCATCACCTCCGCCGTCTGCACCGCATGGCTAGCCGACCCGACACCAAGATTCACGTCCGGCGGCGGCAGTTCGAGGTCCGCGAACAGGCGGTCGCTCATCGCCACGTCGTAGTGCTGCCCCGTGTGTACCAGCAGGACGGGCACCACGGGCTCATGCGCCTTGAAAGCCCGGATGATCGGCGCCATTTTCATATAGTTCGGTCGCGCGCCGACCACGCAGATCACGGGGCGAAGGGAAGTCTTAATGCCCACCGGGCGCCCCGCCTTCGTCGTCGCGGCGAACGGCCTGAAGAAGCTGGTTCAGCACGTCCAGCGTCGCCGCCATCGATTGCTCCAGACCGGCGATGCGCGCCTCGATGCGCTGCACGTCGAAGTTCGCCGCCATCCCGCTCGCGCGGTCGGCAAGCGCCCCCGGAACCTGCAAGCGCCGCGGATCGATCGCGCCCACGGCATGGGACGCATGCCCGCTGCCGTTGGGCCCTCGGGGCGCCGTTGCGTGGGGGCGCGGCGTGGCGAATTCGTCCTTCAATTCACCCACCACCTCCTGCACGTCCGCTTCAACGATCGTGTGCCGGTCCGCGATGAAGGCTGCAAGCATCAGGCGGTCGCACAGCGAATTGATGCGGCGCGGAATGCCGTCCGTATTGGCGTAGATGAGCGCGAATGCGGCATCGTCGAAGCTGGGGTTGCTCTGCCAGCCGACATGGTGAAGCCGGTGCTCGATATAGGCGCGTGTTTCGGCTGCATCCATCGGCCCCAGGTGATACGACGCAATCACCCGCTGACGCAGCTGCTGCATCTGCGGCCCCTGCATGATGTCGCGGAATTCGGGCTGCCCGACCAGGAAGCTCTGCAGAAGGGCATGGTCTTCGAGCTGGAAGTTCGACAACATCCGGAGTTCTTCCACCGCCAGCGGGCTCAGATTCTGCGCCTCGTCGACAATCAGCAGCGCACGCTTGCCCCTCGCGGCGAGGGACACGAAGAAGGTCTCGAGGGCCAGCAGCAACCCCGCCTTGTCGAGCCCACGGCTTGGCACGCTGAACGCCGCCGCAACCATGCGCAGGATGTCATTCTCGTCGACCTGCGTGCTCACCAGATTCGCCGCGACCACCTTGTCGGGGTCCAGATGCTCGAGCAGGCTGCGCACCAGCGTCGTCTTGCCCGCCCCGATCTCGCCAGTGACGACGATGAACCCTTCGTTCTGGTGCAGGCCGTATTCCAGGTAGGCCATCGCCCGCTTATGCCCGCGGCTGCCGAAGAAGAACGCGGGATCGGGATTCAGCTGAAAGGGCTTGGCGCGCAGCCGGAAATAGGATTCGTACATTCCAATTCTGCTCAGAAGTTCATCGAAATCGTGGCCGTGATCACGTTCTCGATGAAATCGCTCAAGCCTTCCGAGCGCTGGTAGCGGTAGCTCAACCCGCCCGTGGTGTTCGGCCCGAGCTGCTTCGACAGCGCAAGACTGAAGGCTGTCCGTTCGGTCTCGGAGTCATCTGTTCCGCGTCCAGTCGAGCGCGAGCGTGTCAGACTCGCGCTCAGCGATGTCTGCGGCGCGAGCCGGTGACTCAGCGCAACCGTCGCAGAGCGCGTCTTCACGTTGTCCAATCGCGCGAAATCGTCTTGCGGGTTCCCCGTCACCTCCGCTCCGAGGCGACTGCGCTCGGACTGCTGCAGCGACAAGGTCAGCACGTTGCGGACCCCGATCAGGGACACGCTCCCGGTCAGGTTGCGCGTCAAGAAACGGGCATTCGACAGGAACATGTCGCGCGCACCGATAGCCGGGTAGCCCAGAAGCCGGCGGACCACGGCTTCACGCAGCAAAGGATCGGGGATCGCGCGCTCGAGCGCATCGTAAAGCTGACGAAACTCGGGGTCCCGGAATACGTCGGCGCCCAGCAATTCGAGCGAGGAGGAAATGTCGCGCGAATACGAAAGATTCCAGTTCGACAGCGCATGGCGGTGATTGAAGCGGAAGTCGTAGCCGCGACCGAAGACGCGCTTCTCCGTCGTACCCGAAATCGTCGTGCGCTCAGTCGGATTCCAGTCGAAGCCGCCCCCCACGATAGAGCTGCTGTCGTCGGAGGCGGTATCGTAATCATTCCGCTCGTGGCCGACGATTCCGCGCAACCTGAATTGCGGCGTCACCGTCACGAACAGGGTTCCTCGCACACTTTCTTCCGACGAGCTCCCGGTCGTCCCAGCACGCCCCGAGTCGCTGTCCGAACGGCTGTACGACACTCCCCAGCCGATACGCCCGAACTGCACCGGATTAGCGACCTGCGCGTTCAGATCCGATTCCCGGCGGTCACCCAGCCCCCCGCCTCCGCTCATCCAGCGCGTCATGTAACTGGCCGTGCCGCTCGTTTCCGGCCCCAGCCTGAAGTTCAACCGAGGTCCGATACCGAACATGCGCGTTTCGTTGTCGCTCGAGATATCCTGCGAATCGCCCGCGGCACGGCCAAAAAACGCCGAACGGTTACTCCTGCTCATCGAGGCGTCCATGTCGATGAACAAGGTCTTTTCCACCGCTTCGAATTGCCCATGCCCGTTGAGCACCAGGAAGGTGTCGTTGCGATCCGATTCCCTCATGTACGCGATATTGCGCACCATCGCGTTCAGATTGCCCCGCAAGCGTCCGCTATTGCGCAGCACGGACACCCCGGGCGCCACCTCCAGGCTCAGGTCGCCGTCCCCGCCTCGCGCATCGGCTCCGACGTTGTCCGAGTACGTCACCGTCGCGCTGACGTAAGGCCGTATCAGGCTCTGGGCATCCGCCGTATCCGGCGCGGAAATCGCCGCCAACGCCAATCCGACGCAAATGGCCTTGAGGACCGGATTGAGCTCAGGCAACTGCATCCGGGTGCGCGTCGGAGCCATGAGTCCGTCCGTATCCGTAGCCGTAGCCGTATCCATAGCCGTAAATGCCACTTCGCCCCCCCTCCGTCGCCTTGTTCAGGACGAGGAGCTTCACCGGGCAATTCTCGATGGTGGCCAAGGCCTGCATGAGAGCACCGTGCGTCGTTCGACCGGATTCGACCACCACAACCACCTGCCCCATGTGGGAGGCGAGAACTCTGGCCTCGGTGGTGGACAACAAGGGTGGAGAATCGAACACGATGATTCGTTCCGCATACCTCGTTGCCATTTCCTCCAGCATGCGCGTCATCGCATCCGACGCGATAAGCTCCGTCGAACGCTGATGCGTCATGCCGGCCGGCAGGATCGTCAATTTCTCCACGTTCGTGCGCAGCATGACTTCCGCAAGGTCCGACACATCCCCTACGAGCACATCCATGAGCCCCTTGCGCGGGGGAAGCCCCAAGCGCTGCAGGATCGACGGACGGGCGAAATCGGCATCCACGAGCAGCACCGTATTGTCGAGCTCCATCGCGATGCTCATCGCGAGATTCATGGCCGTGAACGACTTGCCTTCTCCCGGCAACGCACTCGTGACCATGATCAGATTGCCATTCTCGATCGGCGCAGCGCCCCGCCCTTGAGCGTTGCGTATCAGCGGGCGCTTCACGACCCGATACTCTTCCGCAATCACGGATTGCGGCTGACCGGGAGTGACCATCCCCAGCTGCTTGAGTCGAGCGAGATCGAGCACCACCGCGTTCGCCGCACCAACACCGTCCCCGCTGCTATCGGGGCGCGAGCCCCCGGCCTGGTGTGCGCGCGCAGCCATCGGCTCCGGGGTCGCCGCAGCACCAGCCGGGTCTGCGCCAACATGGGGCTCCTGCACGGAGCGCGCCTCCACGGGCGTATCCGTCCCGGCAAGCTCCTGCTCTGCCCGCTTCAGCTGGTCGAGCCGTTCGACCGCTTTTTCGATCAGACTCATGAAACGATCTCCCTGATGCGGCTCACGTCTGCAGCCACTTGAGCAGCACGGTCATCGCCCCGACCGCAACGGCGAAACTCGCGACCCCCCCGCTGAACAACATCATCCGGCGCCGGTCGGCCTTTTCCTTGGCAGGATCGGGCAAGAGGGAAATCACCCCCAGCACGGGCAGCCCGGTCACTTCACGCAAGCCACGGGGCTCGATGAAAGCTGGACGGAGCTGCGCGATCAGGAACGTCACGGCGATGCCGGCAGCCAGGGCCAGGAGACCGGCAAGCGGCATCAACAAGAGCCGGTTGGGCGCAGCCGGCGTGTGCGGCAGCGTGGGCGGATCGATCACGCGGAACTCGGTAATCCCCCCCTGGGCACTCATCTCGACAGACATGGTGGCCGATTCACGCCGCTGCACGAGCGACTCATAATTTTGCCGATGAACGTTATAGTCCCGGTTCAACTGGGTCTGCTCCGCCTCGATCTTCGGCAACAATTCCTGCTGCGAGCGCAACTGTGCCAGCCTCGAATTCAACTCGGCGAGGCGGGCTCGCAGTGACGCCACCCTGGCGTCCGCTTCCGAAAGGGCCATCTTCAGTTGCTGGAAAACGGGATTGGCACCGGGAGCCGCCCCCTGGCCGCCCCCGGACTTGCGCATGGTTTCAATTTCCTGCTTTTTTTCCGTTTCAAGCTGCGCGATGACCCGTCGCACCCCGACCACGTCCGGATGCTCGTTCGTGTAGCGCAGCATCATCTCGTCCAGATTCTTTTTCAGCACCGCCAGGCGTGCATCCACATCCGGGACCGACACCATCGACGGATCCGGCGGATCGGCGCGCAGCATCGGATCCTCGACCCCCAGTTGGCGCTCGAGCGAACCACGCGAATTCTCGGCCTCCTTCAGCTCGAGCTCGGTATCGTTCAGCCGGTTCATCAGTTCCGCGATCTGCGAGACGTAATCCCTTCCCCCATCGCCAAGCAGGGCCATGTTCCGCAAACGAAAATCCTTGAGCCGATTTTCCGCCTCGGTCAGCTTTTCCTCATAGTTTCCGATCTGCTCGTCAATGAAGCGACGGGCCGAACTCGAGTCCTGCTGCTTTCCCACGAGGCCCGACTCGACAAACAGCGACACCAGCGCCTGTACGACCCGCTGTGCGCGTTCCGGCACCCTATCGCGATAGGCCAGCGTAAATAGGTTGTCCCGCCCCGTACCGCGAATTTCCAGATCGCTCATCAAGGACGTGATCAACGATTCACGCTCGGTCGGCGTACGTGTCGTGATATCCAGATCGGCCATGGAGATCAACTTCTCGACATTCGGCCGCGTGATCAGCGTGCGACTCAGGATCGCCACTTGCTGATCCACGTTGGGCTGCACGGCAAGACCGGACATCAGGGGGCGCAGAACAGACTGCGTATCAACGAAGATGCGGGCAGAAGACTCGAAGCGGTCGGGGATCGAATACACCACAAATCCACCCACGACACCGACCACCCACGTCACGGCAAGGCCCCACCAACGGAAACGCCACATTCCGCGCAGGTAGCCGTACAACCGGGTCAGGAGTTCTTCCATGAATCTACCTGTAAGTTCGCGCGATCAGGGCCACACGGGTACCGGGCGCCCCCGCAACGGATCAGAACCAGCTCTGCGGGATGATCAGGACGTCCCCCGGACGCATCTCGACGTTGGCGGAAACATCTCCACGTTTCACGAGATCCTTCAGGCGGACGCTGTACTGTTTGTTCCCCTCGGCCGTGCGCAGGATCGTCGCGGCGTTGCCGTCAGCGAATTCGGTGACTCCGCCGACCTTGATCATCACGTCGAGCAGGGTCATCTTCTGCTGATAGGGCAGCGTCTGCGGTTGCGCCGCTTCACCCACGACGCGGATCTGCTCGCTGTACGGCCCGATGAAGGACGTCACGATCACGGTGACGACCGGCTCGCGGATGAACTTCGAAAGCGCCTTCTCGATATCGCGGGCCAAGGTCGACGCATCCTTGCCCAAGGCCGGAAGGTCTTCGACCAGCGGAGTCGTGATCTTCCCGTCCGGACGCACCGGAACGGACATCGAAAGCTCGGGGTTCCGCCACACAACGATGTTTATAGCATCGCCCGGCCCGATCACGTAATTGTATTCAGCTTCTGCGGCACCGGCCGGCGCCGGCGGATACGCGGATGTGGCGCAACCGGCCAGCACCCCGAGGAGCAGCGACAGCAAACACAGATTGCGGATCCGCGCCCCCAACTTCGATGCACCGAAACTCATGACTGAAGTCTCCCACGTTCGTCGGCGTCGAATAAGCACAGCGAGCCTTCGCACATGCTAGGTGACTTCGGGTGCGTTCCAACAGGAACAATTACACAACCGCTTACAGCACCTCAACCGCCTCGCCGTTAAAGTCCGCACACTCCGGGACAGATAGTGTCCTGCCGCGTATTGACACGTCAGAATTTTCACGGAACCGATGAATAGCGCAGCCAGCATTCATGAAGCGCGCCCGCAGAGCGCACGCATTCCGAGCGGGCCGATGCACGCCCGCCGCGGCCTGCGCGGAGAAATCCTCCACCCGGAGTTCGCCCTGCGGCGCAATGGCTACCATCTGCGGATCGCCCCCGCTCACGGCCCCCTGCGTGCGGACGTCGACCGTCTGATTCACCGGATGTACTCGTGGCGCGGACTGACACCGTACCAGGGGCACGAAATCACGGGGCAACCAATCCAGACAACTTTGGTTGCCTGCAAGGGCGATCGACCGTTCGGAACACTTACGGTGGGCATGGACGTCGGCGGCGGCCTTCTCGCCGATACCCTCTACCGCTCGGAGATCGACTCGACGCGACGTCAGGGCGGACAGGTGTGCGAAGTGACGCGGCTCGCGATGGATCCCGAGCACAGCACCGCGGAAGCGATGGCGGCGATCTTCCACCTCGGTTTCATCATCGCCCGCCTCGTGCATGGCATGACCGACAGTTTCATCGAGGTACACCCGCGCCATACCTCGTACTACCGTCGCACGCTGGGTTACCGCATCGCAGGCCCGCATCTCACCTGCCCCCGCGTCGGCGCACCCGCTGTCCTCATGCATCTGCCGCTATCGCATGCCGAACAGCAAGCCCTGCGCTACGGCGGCAGCGCTCAAACGCACAGCCGAAACTTGTATCAGCTGTTCCTCTCACCGTCGGAACAGCGCACCGTCCTGAACTCGCTGCACCGCCCGCACGCATAACGGAAGCGTGGCCCGGGCGGCGGCATAGCTGCGCCGCGAACTGCGTCCGGAAAATGAAACGGGCGCCGAAGCGCCCGTTGCGGTCACACGATCCGGGAAGGATCAAAAGTTGTGACGCAGGCCGACGCCGACCGAGGTGTTATCCAGGCCCAGTCCCGTACCCGACAGGAAGCTGTATGCGCCGCCGCCGTCATACGCGCCGCCGTTGTCGATCGACACCTTCTGCTTGTCGTTGTCGATCTTGGTCCACTGCGCGTAGACCTTGGTGCGCTTCGACAGGTTGTAGTTGTAGGCCAGCGTGAGCTGCCGGGCACCGGTGTCATCGGTGCTGCTCCAATCCTGCGCGACGCCGTAGTTCACGTGGAACTCGTTGGCACCGACCGGCACCATCACCGCGACGCGATAGTAATTGCGGTCGTGATCACCCGTCAGGCCCGTGATGTCCTGCAGAGCGCCATTCTCCGACTTGTTGCGCTCGGCCAGAGCGCCCACAACAACCGCCTTGAAGTCATACACGGCGGCCAGCGCAAGCATGCTGTCCTTGCTCTTGCCGTCGTCGAAGTTGTAGAAGCGGTTCGTCTGCGCGTAGCCGAAGCCGACGTGCAGCGGACCGTTGTCGTAGCTCAGCGTGGCCGAGTAGTGCGTCGGGCGGTCGTTGCGCGTCGCGGTGTCGGTCGCCTGCTCGTTCAGGGCCGAATACTGGGCCTCGAAGGTGAAGCCGCCACCGAACGTCGGGCTGGCGTAGCTGACGGAGTTGCGAACGAAGAAGTTGTCCGGATCGAACGCCTGATACCACAGGAAGGCATCCGACGAGTTGCCGGTGTCGTGGTTGTGCATCCCCAGGTAGTCGTGCGTCGCGTAGTACAGCGGGCTGGTGATGTAGCCCAGCTTGACGGTACCCAGGTTGCTCTTCAGGCCGACGAAGGTATCACGGCTGGCGAGATTGCCGCCGCCGGAGTCGGAACGGAAGCCGCTTTCGACCTGGAACAGCGCGGACATGCCGTTACCCAGATCCTCGTTGCCGCGGAAGCCGATACGGGACGAGTTATTGACTACTTGAGTGACGCTCTTCTCGCCCTGGATCTTGGTCTGTTCCAGCGAGGTATTCACGCGACCGTAAACGGTCACGTTCGTTTGCGCCTGAGCGGCGCCGGCGACACCGATGGCGGCCAGCGCGATGGCCAGCGTCTTGACGTTCAGCATTGATTCGACTCCCCACTTGTAATGGATTAATTGTCGGCATCCGCAACAAGGCTGGTCCGGAACCCGGGTAGGGACCCGCAGCCGCGGCGGAGGCACCGGGCGATTATAGGTGTGCACACAATGGAAGGAAGCGAAAGCGCATCGGTTCGTCACGCAACTGTCGTATCGTTGCAACAACACGAACGCAGCGGAGATCGGACATGCCGGAACACGGCGAAACAGCCTCCTCGGCATGACCCGGCGCCCGCACAAACACGGGAGCGTAGACGTAAAAACGGGCGCCGAAGCGCCCGTTTTGACCAATTCCGAAAGAACCGGAATTAGAAGGTGTGACGCAGGCCGACGCCGAAGCCACGCGGATCCTGGCCGTCGCCAATCGGCGTGCTCGAGGAACCGATCTTGCTCAGGTAGAAGTCCGCAGCCGAGGCGCTGTCGTTGTTCAGGCGGGTGTAGTACGCCTTGACCATCGTGCGCTTGCTCAGAGCGTAGGTGTAGCCCAGGGTCCACTGCGAGAACTCGGTGTTGTCGCAAGCATCGAAGTCGCATGCGTCGCCGTCCAGCTCCTGCGAACGAGCGTACTGGAGATAGACCGCCTGGTTGCCACCGAACTTCTGCTCGGCACCGACCATCCACGCGTTGCGCTTGACTTCGGTGTCGCCAAGGACGGCGCTCGAAGCTTCGTACTTCGCACGATCGTACAGAGCCGACACCGACGTGTTCGACGGGAAGGTGTACTTCGCGGCGATACGGGCATCCTTCAGCTTGTCGCTGATGTTGTTGTTGTTCGCCAGGCCGAACACCGAGGCCGCAGCCAGGGGATCTTTCGACACGGCATAACCGGCCGAAACGTACAGCGGGCCGTTGTCGTAGGCAGCAGCCAGCTGGTACGACTGAGCATTGACGCCTTCGCCGCCGTTGATATCGGGCGACTTGCGGTTTTCGCCAGCCGAGTAAGCCAGCTGAGCCGTCAGACCGCTGAAGTTCGGGGTCGTGTACATCACGGCGTTGTTGATACGCTCGTCGATACCGGTCAGAGCAACGCCACCGATCGTGCCGTAGGTAGCGGCCTGGAAGCCGATACCGGTAGCGGCCGGGTTGAAGTCAACCTTGGCGCCGGCAGCACGCATGATCGTGGTCAGCTTGCCGAGTTGCAGCGTACCGAAGCCACCGTTCAGGCCGACGAAGGTGTCGCGGGTCGCCAGCGTGCTGGTACCCGACCCGTCCGCCTGGAAGCCGCTTTCGATCTGGAACAGGGCCTTCAGGCCATTGCCCAGGTCCTCGGTGCCACGGAAGCCGATCAGCGAGCTGTTCGACGTGACGCGGGTACGACGATCAAAATCGATCGAATCGCCGCCGGTCGCCTTGACCGACTCCACGGTCGCATCAACGACGCCATACACGGTCACGTTGGTCTGCGCGAAAACCGGAGCGGACGCCAGGCCAGCGATGGCCAGGGCGATCAGTTTCTTTTGCATGTATTTCTCCTCTAATTGAAGCTGAAGCCGCGGTCGTGACCCCGGCCCGACTTACCTCTCAAGCGAGAAGTTGCCACGATTGTGCTCAACGGGCCGGCTGCGGTGCAAGAATCGTTCGCACGGAACACCGCAAATGGATAAAAGTTGTTGCATGGGTGCAACAGGCGCCCGATCGTTCAGCCACCTGTACTTGCCGGACCAACCACTGCAACGCCCGGAAGCCCATGCCTGGCGCCGTTTTCGGACGAGCGACCATCCGGCCAGGATGGCTCGCGGGGGGAATTTCACGTGGACGGCATAGTCGGTGCACCGCACAGGGAACTCTTTTCCTCCCTTAGCACTCCGAGTCGCTGAGTGCTAATATCACGCGCATGGAGGATTACCGTACATGAGCCAAGCCCTGTCCTTCCCCGCCCCGTCCGCGGTCGGCAGCATCGATCAGTACATCCAGTCGGTCAATCGCATTCCGATGCTCACGGAACGTGAAGAGGTCGAGCTGGCGACGCGTCTGCGCGACGATGGCGACGTGGAGGCGGCGCGACGTCTGGTGATGTCGCACCTGCGCCTGGTCGTCGCCATCGCGCGCGGCTACCTCGGCTACGGCTTGCCGCATGCCGACCTGATCCAGGAAGGCAACATCGGCCTGATGAAGGCGGTGAAGCGTTTCGACCCGGCGCGCGGCGTGCGCCTGGTGTCGTTCGCGATCCACTGGATCAAGGCCGAAATCCACGAGTACGTGCTGAAGAACTGGCGCCTGGTGAAGATCGCGACAACGAAGGCGCAACGCAAGCTGTTCTTCAACCTGCGCAGCCTGAAGCAGGATTCGACGACCCTGAGCGGCGACGAGATCCACGCGGTGGCGATGCAGCTGGGGGTGAAGCCCGAGGAGGTCGTCGAGATGGAAACACGCCTGAGCGGGCGCGACATCCCGCTCGAGGGCGACAACGACGACGATGACGAGCGCTTCGCGCCCATCGCCTACCTGCCGGACCCGCATGCGGAACCGTCGGAAGTGCTGGAGCGCGCCGAGCTTGCCCACCTGCAGGACGTGGGATTGCACAACGCGCTCGCGAGCCTCGACGAGCGCAGCCGCACCATCGTGCAGCGGCGCTGGCTGACGGAAGGCGACAGCGCGACCCTGCACGAACTCGCGGCGGAGTACGGCGTGTCCGCCGAGCGTATCCGCCAGATCGAGGCGAAGGCGATGCAGAAGATGCGCGGACTGCTCACGGCCTGAGGGACCCGGAACTATTAATCGCGCCGAAACACCGTTCGGGCTGAGCCCGTCGAAGCCCGGCCATTGCCCTTCGACAAGCTCAGGGCGAGCGGATGTACTTGAACGTTGAGCCAATAACGGCAGCTTCAGGCTGCCGTTTTCATTTCCCGGCCAGCAGGCTGCGGATATCCGCGACGATGTTGTCGGCGGTTTCGCCGTGCTTCACGTAGAGGCGCACACGCCCCGCGGGATCGAAGACGTAGGTTCCCGTGGAGTGATCGACGGTGTAGCTGTTGCCGGACGTGTCGCCGCTCTTCTGGAAGAAGACGCGGAATTCCTTGGCGACCGCGGCGGTCTGGACCGCGTCGCCGCGCAGCGCGATGAAGCGCGGGTCGAACACGGGGATGTATTGCGCGAGGAGTTGCTGCGTGTCGCGCTCGGGGTCCACGGTAACGAACAGGACCTGCAGGCGCTCCGCGTCGGGGCCGAGCTGGCGCATGACCTCGGCCATTGTCGCAAGATTCGTCGGACACACGTCCGGGCACTGCGTATAGCCGAAGAACAGCGTGACGACCTTGCCGCGAAAATCGGCCAGCGTGCGCTGCGTGCCGTTGTGGTCGGACAGCGCGAGTCCCTTGCCGTAGTCGGCACCGGTGATGTCGGTGGCGCGGAAGGCGGTCGTGGCGGAGGGGTTGGAGCAGGCTGCGAGGGTGGCGACTGCGAGCGTTGCGGCGACGATCAGGGCGCGGAGCATCTTTCCTGGGACCGGAACATGGAGGGGATCAGAAACGCAGGTAATGATCCGCCAGCAGGGCCGCGAAGAGCAAGAACAGATACAGGATGGAGAAGCGGAAGGCGCGTCGTGCGCGGGCGTCGCTGTAGTCGACGTACAGACGCCATGCGTGCCCGAGGTAGCAGCCGCCGAGCGCGATCGCGGCGATGAGATAGGGGATGCCGCTCATGCGCGTCGCGAACGGCAGCAGCGTGACGCCGAAGAGGATGCATGTATACAGCAGCACCGAGAGCCGCGTGAATTCGGGGCCGTGGGTGACCGGCAGCATCGGCA
Organism: Aromatoleum tolulyticum; assembly: GCF_900156155.1. Classification (GTDB taxonomy): domain Bacteria; phylum Pseudomonadota; class Gammaproteobacteria; order Burkholderiales; family Rhodocyclaceae; genus Aromatoleum; species Aromatoleum tolulyticum. The sequence goes on along the minus strand of NZ_FTMD01000006.1, from coordinate 196,123 downwards.
GCCCGGCGCGCGCGTAGTCGGCGCTGCGGTAGAGCGCGAGGGACCAGAAGTGCGGCGGGGTCCACGCGAAGATGATGAGAAAGAGAAGCAGCGCGTCGGCGCTGACGTCGCCGGTGACGGCAGCCCAGCCGAGCACCGGGGGCATGGCGCCGGAAGCGCCGCCGATGACGATGTTCTGCGGCGTGCGCGGCTTGAGGAAGATGGTGTAGACCACCGCGTAGCCGACGAAAGTGGCGAGCGTGAGCCACATCGTCAGCGGGTTGACGTGCTGATGCAGGATCAGGAGGCCGCTGCCGCCGAGCGCGCCGGCAAAGGCGAGCGTTTCGCGCCGGGTGAGTTCGCCGCGCGGCAGGGGGCGCCCGCGGGTGCGGCTCATGCGCGCATCGATCTGCGCTTCGATGAGGCAGTTCATCGCCGCTGCGGCACCCGCGACGCAGGCGATGCCGACGGTAGCAGCGAACACGATGGCGGGCGACGGCAAGCCGTCGGGGACGGCGAGGAACATGCCGATGATGGCGCAGAACACGATCAGGGAATTCACCCGCGGCTTCGTCAGCACGTAAAAGGCGTGCAGACGCGCGGTCGCGACGTGGGAACCAGCGACGTGAGAATCAGGCGTAAGAATTTTCGCGGCCCGCATGAGCTGCCCTCCTCTGCGCAGCCATTGCGGGACTGCGGGCCCCGCGCAGGCTGTGGTTGATCCACACCATCACGATGACGAGCGCCGCTGCACCGGCGTTGTGCGCGACCGCGAGCGGCAGCGGAAGACTAAGCACGACGTTGGCGATACCGAGGGCGAGCTGGGCGGCGAGTGCGACCAGCAGGACGGCAGCGAAACGGCGCGTCACGGAGCGGCGCAGCAGCGCGCCGCCGAGCGCGACCAGCGCCATTCCGGCAATCACTGCGCCGACGCGATGCGACCAGTGGATCGCAGTGAGCGCCGCCAGCGGGAGCACTTCGCCGTCGGCCGTCATGCCGAGCTCGCGCACGACATGGAAGGCATTCGCATAGTCGGCCGGCGGCCACAGGCTGCCCTGGCAGGCCGGGAGGTCGGTGCAGGCGAGCGCGGCGTAGTTGGTGCTCGTCCAGCCTCCGAGCGCAATCTGCACCGCAAGCAGCGCGAAGGCCGCGCGTGCGAGGACGATTAGACGGCGCGGAACCTCGATCCGTGCCGACGCCTGGGCATGCAAGGCAAGCCAGGCGAGCAGCGCCACGGTCGTGAGGCCGCCGAGGAGGTGGGCCGTGACGATGGCCGGCTTGAGCAGCAGCGTGACGGTCCATTTGCCGAGCAGGCCCTGGAAGATCACGATGCCCATGAGGGCTGCGGCGAGCCGCGGGGCGACGCCCGGGGTGCCGCGGCGGCGCCAGGCGAGGAGCGCGATGGCAAGGATGAGCAGGCCGAGACTGGCGGCGAGGTAGCGGTGGATCATCTCCTTCCACGCCTTCGGAAGGCTGACCGGCCCTTGCGGGTCGGCGGCGTGGGTCTCGCTGATCGCGTCGGCGGCGTGATGCGGGCTGAGCTGACCGTAGCAGCCCGGCCAGTCGGGGCAGCCGAGGCCCGCGTCGGACAGGCGGACATAGGCACCGAAGACGACGACGAGGGTCGTGAGCGCAAGCGCGAGCAGAATCAGGCGGCGGTAGGCGGTCATCGTGCGGCGCGCTCGGCGGTGGCGGGGGTCGAGTGCGCCGGAGGAGTCGACTGCACCCGACCGAGCGCCGAATACTTGAGCAGGCGCTGCAGGTCCTTGATGACGCGGCGCGGATCGGCGTTCTCGTGGAAGCGCATGATCACGCTGCCGCGCGGATCGACCAGATAGACGTGACGCCCCCGCTCGGCGGCAGGCAAGTGCGCGAGCCACGCCGGGGTGGCACGGGCAAGGCGTAGCCCGTCGTGCACCGCGAGCAGCTCGGCAGCCGGCATCGCGGCGTCGGAAACCAGCCACAGGCGTGCGACGCGCTCCATCTCTTCGCCCTGCGCGAGACGCGACTGGCGCATCAGGTACAGGGCATCCGTGCAGGCGCGGTCGCACGCGCCGGATGCGGCGAAGAGCAGGGTCCAGCGACCCTCGAGTTCCTTGCGCGCGACATCCGGCTGACCGGCGACGCCCGGCAGTACCGCGTCGGGCAGGGCCGCGGGCACAAGCAGTTCGCCGTAGTTGGCCCGCCCTTCCGGCTGCCAGACGTAATAGGCGAAATAGGAGGCGACGACGGGCAGCACGCAGACGAAGGCGAGCAGCGCCAGCGTGCGGCGTCCGGCGCGGGTGCGCGCGGCGGCGTCCGGCGCAGGTACGGACGGGGGCTCAGAGAGGCTTGCGCTGGTCATGCCGGGGACTCCGGAAAGCGTTCCACAGGTACCACAGGGTGAGCGCGGTCGCGAGGGTAGCAAGGGCGTACCACTGGAGGGCGTAGCCGCGGTGGCGCTCGATGCCGGCATCGGGCTCGGGCCAGCTGCGGATCAGGCCGTCGTCGGCGGGACTGGTCTGCTGCACGTAGAAGTCGGCCACCGGAAGTCGCGTTTCGCTGCGGTAGCGGGCGAGATCGAGCGCCTGCCAGACGCTGCCCGAGGGCGCATCGGCGGCAAGCATGAAGGGTTTTTCATCGGGATGGCGCACGCGGCCGGTGACGACGGTCGCGCCGGGCGGGTTGGCGATCCGGGGGGGCGGCTGCGAGCGGTCGGCACCCGCGCCGATCCAGCCGCGGTTGACCAGCACGACACCCCCCTGCCCTGCGAGCTGCAGCGGCGTGAAGACGTGGTAGCCGGCGCGCCCCTCGTGAACTCGGTTGTCGATCAGGATGCTGCGCCCGGGGAGCCATTCGCCATGGAGTTCGACGCTTTGCCACTCGGAAGGAGGCGTTGAGTCGAGGGGCTGGGCGGGGCGCTCGGCCGCGGCACGGTATTCGGCCTGCAGTTCGGCCTTTTCCGCCGCGCGGCGCGTCTGCCAGTTGCCCAGCTGCAGCGTGAGCAGCGCGAGCGCCACGCCCGCGAGCAGCGGCACGGGATGCAGACGGGCGTGACGACGCAGGCTCATTCGCAGTGGCCGGTTACAGCAGGTAGACGACGACGAACAGCAGCAGCCATACGACGTCAACGAAGTGCCAGTACCACGCGGCGGCCTCGAAGCCGAAGTGGCTGTCGGGGGTGAAATGTCCGGCCAGCGCGCGGCCGAGCATCACCGTGAGCATGATTGCGCCGACCGTGACGTGCATGCCATGGAAGCCGGTGAGGAGGTAGAAGGTGGAGCCGTAGATGCCGGTATCGAGGCGCAGGTTGAGTTCGGCGTAGGCGTGGCGGTATTCGTAGATCTGCAGGCTGAGGAAGAGCACGCCGAGCAGGATGGTGACGAGCAGGCCGAGCTTGAGCTGGCTGCGCTTGTCGTGGCGCAGGCCGTGGTGCGCCCAGGTGAGGGTCGCGCCGGAACTGAGCAGGATCAGGGTGTTGAGTGCGGGGATGCCCCAGGCGGTCATCGGCGTGAAGGGGTCGGGCTTGTCGGGGCCGGCCGTGGGCCAGCCGCCGGCGAAGCCCTGCCACAGCAGTTCCACGGTGTCGCCGGTGGCGAGCCAGGGGACGGAGAGGACACGGGCGTAGAACAGCGCGCCGAAGAAGGCGGCGAAGAACATGACTTCGGAGAAGATGAACCAGCCCATCGACCAGCGGAAGGAGCGGTCGACCTTGCGGCCGTACTTGCCGCCTTCGGACTCGTGCACGACCTGGCCGAACCAGCCGAACAGCATGAAGACGAGGACCGCGATGCCGAGAAAGAACGCCCAGGGTCCGGCCTTGAAGCCGTTGAGCCACATCGCGGCGCCGCTGCCGAAGAGCAGCAGCGCGATCGAGCCGAAGATGGGGTACTTCGAGGGTTCGGGGACGAAGTATTTTTCGAAGGTTTGCGTCATGTCTTCCCTCCTGACTCCCCGGCGTTTTCCCGCGCCGGAACGTAGGGCGGAAAAGCGACGCGCCTTCCGCCGAATGGCCTGCGATCATGTCGTTTCGACCTCGTCATGCGTCAGCCTCCGACGATCAGGCGCACGACGGCGACCAGGGTGAGCACGAATGCGAGACCTGCGAGCAGACCGGCAAGGACGACCGCGCGCGGGTCGAGCGAACGGGAATCGTGTTCGTAGTCGTGCCGGCGCCGTATGCCGACGAAGGACCACAGCACGGCGCGCAGGGTCGCGAGGAAGCCGGCGCGCGGCGGTGTGGCGGGATCGTTGCTGGGCGGCGCGTGGCGCGGGTCGTGGTTCTGCATGGCGATCACGAACGGCCTCCCGCGCCGTCACCGGCAAGGCGGCGCCCGGCTATTTCAAAGAAGGTGTAAGAGAGGGTGATGACCTTGACGTCCTCGGGCAGGCCGGGATCGACGACGAAGGCGACGGGCATCGTGCGTTTTTCGCCGGCGGCCAGCGTCTGCCTGGCAAAGCAGAAGCATTCGAGCTTGCGGAAGTACTGGCCGGCGAGTTGCGGGCCGTAGCTGGGGACGGCCTGGCCGGTGACAGGTTCGCTGCGGGTGTTGGACACTTCGTAGGCGACGGTGGCGAGTTCGCCGGGATGGACGCTGATCTGGGTCTGCAGCGGGCGGAACTGCCACGGCAGGTCGTGGATGTTGCCGTCGAACTGGATCGTGACGGTGCGCGTGAGGTCGATCTGGGTGTTGACGGCGGTGTCGGGCTTGAGCAGGTTGTTGATGCCGGTGACTTCGCAGATCTTTTCGTAGAAGGGCACGAGCAGGAAGCCGAAGCCGAACATGACGACGGCCGCGACGGCGAGGCGCACGAGCAGGCGCCGGTTTTCCGCGGCGATACGGCCGGACGCGGTCATGGGGTGAGCCCCTTGAACTTGAACAGCGCCGCGACGAAGAACAGCAGCGCGACGACCGCCAGCAGCAGGGCGGTGCGGCGGTTCGCGGCACGGCGGGCGGGGTCGTCGCTGTGGGTCATCGCGGGTTCGAGCTCGTCCATGCCCGGAACAGCTCTGACGCCGTAGGCTGCGATCCGCGCCGCGCCGGGTATTCGCGCTGCCGGCTGCGGAACTCGCCCTGCGGGCTCAGACAGTCCTCGCCGGGTCTGCGAACACCCGACACGCCGCTCGCATCGGTACCGGCTCGACGGCTGATTTTGGCAACGCTGTTCATTTCACCACCGGCGCTTCTTCGAAGGTGTGGTGCGGCGCGGGCGACGGGACGGTCCATTCCAGTCCTTCGGCGCCTTCCCAGGCACGTGCGGCGGCCTTTTCGCCGCCGCGCACGCATTTCACGACCGCTGCAAGGAAGATGAGCTGGGAGAGGCCGAAGCCGAAGGCGCCGATCGAGGCCAGCATGTTGAAGTCGGCAAACTGCAGCGCGTAGTCGGGGATGCGGCGCGGCATGCCGGCGAGCCCGAGGAAGTGCATCGGGAAGAAGGTGATGTTGAAGAAGACGATCGAGCACCAGAAGTGCAGCTTGCCGATGCGCTCGTCGGGCATGTGGCCGGTCCACTTCGGCAGCCAGTAGTAGGCGCCGGCGAAGAGCGCGAAGAGGCTGCCGGCGACCAGCACGTAGTGGAAATGCGCGACGACGTAGTAGGTGTCCTGCACCTGGATGTCGATCGGGGCGATGGCGCAGATGAGGCCGGTGAAGCCGCCCATCGTGAACACGAAGATGAAGCCGACAGCGAAGAGCATCGGCGTCTCGAAGGTCATCGAGCCGCGCCACATCGTCGCGACCCAGTTGAACACCTTCACGCCGGTGGGCACGGCGATGAGCATCGTCGCGTACATGAAGAAGAGCTGGCCGACGGCGGGCATGCCGGTGGTGAACATGTGGTGCGCCCACACGCTGAAGGAGAGGATCGCGATCGACGCGGTGGCGTACACCATCGACGCGTAGCCGAACAGCGGCTTGCGCGCGAAGGTGGGAATGATCTGGCTGATGATGCCGAAGGCCGGGAGGATCATGATGTAGACCTCCGGATGGCCGAAGAACCAGAAGATGTGCTGGTACATCACCGGGTCGCCGCCGCCGGCGGCGCTGAAGAAGCTGGTGCCGAAATGGCGGTCGGTGAGCACCATCGTCACGGCGCCGGCCAGCACCGGCATGACCGCGATCAGCAGGTAGGCGGTGATGAGCCAGGTCCAGCAGAAGAGCGGCATCTTCATCATCGTCATGCCGGGCGCGCGCATGTTGAGGATGGTGACGACGATGTTGATGGCGCCCATGATGGAGCTCACGCCCATGATGTGGATCGCGAAGATCGCCATGTCCATGCCCATGCCCATCTGCACGGAGAGCGGCGCGTAGAGCGTCCAGCCCGCGGCGGTGGCGCCGCCGGGAACGAAGAAGGAGCCGATCAGCAGGGTCGCGGCCGGCGGCAGGAGCCAGAAGCTCCAGTTGTTCATGCGCGCGAAGGCCATGTCGCACGCGCCGATCATAAGCGGGATCTGCCAGTTCGCGAAGCCGACGAAGGCGGGCATGATGGCGCCGAACACCATCACGAGGCCGTGCATGGTCGTGAGCTGGTTGAAGAACTCGGGCTGCACGACCTGCAGGCCGGGCTGGAACAGCTCCGCGCGGATCGTCAGCGCCATCACGCCCCCCGAGAGGAACATGATGAAGCTGAAGACCAGGTACATCGTGCCGATGTCCTTGTGATTGGTCGTCGTGATCCAGCGCATCAGGCCGGTGGGGCCATGATGGTCGCCGTGCGCGTGATCGGACATGACTGCCGCCATGCTGCCTCCTTGACGAATCGGACGTTCGAGCTGCTTCAGTTGCCCGTGCTTGCCATCATTTGCCCCGCGCCGCCGCGATCTGCGACGGTTGGATGGCTTCGCCGGTCTTGTTGCTCCAGGTGTTGCGCGTGTAGGTGATGACGGCCGCGATGTCGGCGTCGGACAGCAGCGCGCCGAAGGCGGCCATCGGCGTGCCAGGACGTCCCTTCAGCACGACCTCGATCTGCCCGGCCGCATCGCCGAGGACGACCTTCGAGCCGTCGAGCGGCGGGAAGGCGGGCGGCAGGCCCTTGCCGTCGGCCTGATGGCAGGCGACGCAGTTCGCCGCGAAGACCTTGGCGCCGTGCTCGACGAGTTCGGCAAACGCCCATTCGCGCGCACCGGCGCTCGCGGCGGCGGCCATCGCGGCCTGCCGGTCGGCGACCCACTTGGTGTAGGCCTCCTGCGACACGACATGCACTTCGATGGGCATGAAGCCGTGGTCCTTGCCGCACAGCTCGGCGCAGTTGCCGCGGTAGACGCCTTCCTGGTCGGCACGGAACCATGCATCGCGGATGAAGCCGGGGATGGCGTCCTGCTTGACGCCGAACGCCGGCAGCCACCATGAATGGATCACGTCGGCGGCGGTTGTCAGCACGCGGATCTTCTTGCCGGCCGGGACGACGACGGGGTTGTCGACCTCGACCAGATAATGCTCGCCCTTGGCGGCCTTGCCCTCGACCTGCTCGCGCGGGGTCGACAGGTTGGACACGAAGCGGATGCCCTGCCCTTCGCCCTGCAGGTAGTCGTAACCCCACTTCCACTGGTAGCCGGTGGCCTTGATGGTGATGTCCGGGTCGCGCGTGTCCTTCATCTCCAGCACCGTCCGGGTCGCCGGCCAGGCCATGCCGAGGAGGATGAGAATGGGGATGACGGTCCACGCGATTTCGACCGCGGTGTTCTCGTGGAAGTGGGCAGCGACCGCGCCTTTCGACTTGCGGTGGTGGATCACCGCCCAGAACATCACGCCGAAGACGATCACGAAGATGAACAGGCAGATCAGCAACATGAGCGTGTGCATGTCGTAGATCTGCGCGGCGATGCCGGTGGCAGGGGGCTGGAGGTTGTAACGGCTTTGGGCGAGGAGAGCCGGCGAGGTGAGCATCAGGAATACGGCTACTGCATGACGACTGGCAAGACCCATGTCCCAACCCCCATCGAATGCGGCGGCTCACGCGAGCCGTATTTCAGCGAATGCAAATTGATCATGCCATAGCGGCTTCTCTGGTCGCAATACAAGTTTTTGAGCTTTATCAACATATTGCAGCGCAATATGTGATATCCGCCCGCTCGCAGCTGCGATCAAGGTGCGGCGAGGCGGTGCCGCAATGTGCGCAGGATGCAGCCGATCAGGGGGATGTGCTCGTAGAGCTGGCGCGCGGGATCCCAGTGATCGATGTGCTCGATGACCCGCCCGCCGGCATCGAAACGCAGCTGCGTGACGCCGCGGATCTCGCGGCACGCGCGCCCGGCGCCGAAGCGGAAGGTCCAAGCCAGCATCGCCTCCCGCTCGCCCGCGAGACAGCTCGTCACCTCGAAGCGCGGCGCCTCGACGGTCGCGAACATGTGGCGAAAGATGTGCGCGATCGCGTCAAGGCCGGTGACGTCGTTGAAGGGATCGACGAAGCGCGCGTCCGGCGCGTAGAAATCCGCCAGGGACGCGAGCGACTGCGGTGTGAGCGTCGCATAGAATTCGGCGAGCCTTTCGGCGGCTGCGCGCGTCATGGCCCGGTTACCCGCCGCACGAGCGGAAAGTACAGCCGGTACGGCAGGACGCGCAGCAGCTTCATCAGCCGCGTGAAGCGGCGCGGAAAGTGGGTCTCGAAATTGCCGCGCGCGAAGCCGGCAACGATCTCCGCCGCAGCGTCCTCGGGCTGCATCAGGGCGGGCATCGTGAAGGGGTTCTGCGCCGTGAGGCGGGTTGCGACGAAGCCCGGACTGATGAGGTGGATCGCGACCCCGCGCGGCGCGAGGTCGAGATACAGGGACTCGGCGAAATTGACGAGCGCGGCCTTCGACGCTCCATAGGCCGCCGCCTGCGGCAATCCGCGGTAGGCCGCGACGCTGCCGACGATCGCGATTGCGCCGCGCTCCTGCGCAAGAAGGGTCGGGAGGACGCTTGCGACACCGTCGATCACCCCGAGCAGATTCACGTCGAGGGTCGCGCGCACCGCCTCCGGCTCGAGTTCCCAGGCGCGCATCGGCCGGTAGGTGCCGGCGTTGAGGACGACGAGGTCGATACCGCCCCAGGCGGCGAGCAGATCGTCGCGCACGCGCGCATATTCCGGCACCCCGCGCGTGACGTCCATCGTCAGCGCGAGACTGCCGGGACAGTCCGCGGCGACCGCGGCGAGGCGGTCGGCATCGCGCGCCGACAGCGCGAGCCGCGCACCGCGTGCGGCCAGATCACTCGCAAGCGCCGCGCCGATCCCGGCCGAGCCGCCGACCAGCCAGACGCGCAGGCCGCGCCAGTCCCGGATCGGCGGATTGAGCGGCTCAAGGAAGCGCATGCGCTTCTCTCTTCACGAAGGACAGGGTCACCTCGCCGAGACGCACGCCGAACTTGCTCATCACCGACCGGTTCAGCATCACGCGCTCGTCCATCAGGAACATCCAGTCGTCGAAATCGACGTGCCAGGTCCGATCGCCGACCGGCAGCGCGAGCACGTAGCGCCAGCGCAGCGCGTTGCCGCGCGCCTCGCCGCGCGCCTCGCCGACGACGTCGGCCGCGACGCCGCCGTAGCGATGCGTGTCGTGCCGCGTGATCGTCCACACGCGCCGCTGGGTCGTGCCGTCCGAGTAGGTGAAGCGCTCGTCGAGCGTGCCGACATCGCCGCGCCAGCTCGCCTCGATGACGACATGAAATCGCTTGACGACCTTGCCCGAGCGGTCCTGGAACATGCCGTAGGCGTCGAGCGTGCCATCGAAGTAGCGGCGCAGGTCGAGGACCGGCGTTTCGGCGGCGTACTCCTGCACATCGATGCCGGCACAACCGGCCATCCCCGCGACCATCGCAAGGGTCATCAGTATTCGGCGCATCGCCGCTCCTCCTCCATCAGGTCACGCCGGTAATGCCACAGCAGCGCCGCAGCCAGCGCCTTGAGCGCCACCGGCAGCAGTGCGTACACGCCTGCGAGGACCGCCAGCGCGTCGGGGTCGCGGGTGCCGGGTGCGTACCCCAGCCGATCGAGGAGCGGCAACGCGAGCCCGGCGGCAATCGCGAGATTCGCCTTGGAGACGAGATTCCACCATCCGAACCACGCGCCCGCGCGCGGCCCCGCCGAACGCTCCCGGGCGAGCAGATCCGCGAGCATGGCCGCCGGCAGCGCCAGGTCCGCCCCCAGCGCCGCCCCCGAGAGCACGCAGATCAGCGCGAAACTGCGCAGGTCGCCCGCGCCGAGCGTCGCCGCCCAGGCAAACACCGCCATCGCGAGCAGCATGGCGAGCAGCCAGGCCCCGAGCTTTCCGAACACGGACGCGCAGCGCACCCACAGCGGCATGCTCGCGGCCCCGGCGACGAAATACAGAGCGAGGAACAGGCCGGATGCGGACTCCGCCTGCAGCACGTCGGAGACGAAGAACAGCACCGTCGCGGCGGGGATCGCGGCGGCGATGCCGTTCGCGGCGAACACCACGAGCAGCCGCGCGAAGGGACGAAAGGCGAGCGCGTCGCGCATGGCCGCGCGCAGGGACACGGCGCCGCCGTCCACCTTTGCCACCGCCGGCGCGAAGCGCAAGGTGAGCCCCGCGCCGAGCACGAGGATGAAGGGGAAGATCCAGCCGAGCAGCACCAGGCCGCTGGCGGAGTCGTGCCCGAGCACGGACGGCAGTCCGGCCGCGAGCACGACGCCCGCCAGCGCGAAGCCCTCGCGGCTTGCGACGACGCGCGTGCGCCCATCGGGTGTATCGGCCAGCTCCGCACCCCACGCGGCGTAGTTGATGGTGGCGAGCGAGTAGCCGAGCGTGACGAGCAGCAGCGACGCCGCCAGCCACACGAGCCCGGCACCCGCCGGCGGACCGAGCAGCGCGATGAATCCTGCGGCCAGCAGCGGCAGCGCCGCGACGATCCACGCACGTCGCGCCACGAAACGATCGCTCGCCCAGCCGATGAGCGGATCGGTGAGCGCATCGACGATACGCACGCCAAGCAGGACGGCGCCGATCGCCGCGAGCGGCAGGCCGAGGCCGTCCGCGTAGAGCTTGGGTGCGTGCACATAGATCGGCAGCGCGGCGAAGGCCAGCGGCAGCCCCAGCACGCCGTAGGCCAGGGCGGGTCCGCGCTCAACCTTCATCGCCGATCCCCAGCAGGCTTGAACGCAGGCCCGGCTCGCGCGTGCGCGGGTCGAGCCAGATCGCGAAGAAGGCGCGCGCGAAGTCCGCGTCACGCAACTCGGCGGTCAGCGCGCCGCGATGGTAGAAGGCCACCCGGCCGTCGGGTTCCGCCAGCCCGACGATCGTGTCGCCGGGCTCGACTGACGGGAATGCGCGCGCCAGCAGCGGTCGCCAGGTCTCGCGCCGTTCCGCGTCCGCGAACCCGAGACGCGCCATCTCGTCGAGACTGGCCGCGACGAGGCGCTCGCCGCGGATCGGTCGCGCGTAGCGGATCTCCAGCGCGAAGGGGCGCTCGGGGCGCCAGGACGCGGCACCGCGCGTCCACAGGCTGGCGTCGTAGAGCGCGAGACCGAACCAGCGCATCGTGCCCTGCCCCACGACGCCCCAGCCCGTGCCGACCCCCGGGGCCCGCGCCTCGAGTCCGGATGCGGCCGCGCGCCCGGCCCCGAGCGCGCACGCGAGCGCGATGCAGCCGGCAAGCAGCAGCGGCCGCACCCCTGCGCGCTCAGCGGTGGGCGAGTTCGAAGTGATGGACATCGATGTCGCCAACAAGGAAACCGGCCTCGCAGTACGCCAGATAGAAGCGCCACAGGCGCATGAAGCGCGCATCGAAGCCCTGCGCCGCGACCTCGGCGCGCTGCGCGTCGAACTGCGCGTGCCAGCATTGCAGCGTGCGCGCGTAGTCGCGCCCGAAGACGAAGTCCCCGGTGAGCGCGAGTCCTGCGGCGTCGGCCTGGCGGCGCACGATGGCCGGCGTCGGCAGCATCCCGCCGGGGAAGATGTAGCGCTGGATGAAGTCCGTTCCCCGCCGGTAGCGCGGGAACAGGGCCTCGTCGATCGTGATCGCCTGCACCACGCAGCGCCCGCCGCGCCGCAGGCGGCGCGCGAGCGTCGCGAAATAGGTCGGCCAGAAGCGCTCCCCGACCGCCTCGATCATCTCGATGGACACGACGTGGTCGTACTCGCCCAGCACGTCGCGGTAGTCGCACAGCGCGAAGCTTGCACGATCGGCGAAGCCTTCGCGCTCGGCGCGGGCGCGCGCATGGGCGAGCTGCGCGGGCGAGAGCGTGATGCCGAACACGAGACAGCCGAACTCCTTTGCCGCGACCTCGGCGAAGCCGCCCCAGCCGCAGCCGACCTCGAGGATCGTCTGCCCCGGCTGCGCACCAAGGCGCTCGAGGATGCGCCGATACTTGCGCCGCTGGGCCGTCTCGAGCGGCTCCGCGGCATCGCCGAAGAGGGCCGCCGAATAGCTCATCGTTGGATCGAGCCACAGCGCGTAGAAGTCGTTGCCGAGGTCGTAGTGCGCCTCGATGTTGCGCCGCGCCCCGCTGCGCGTGTTGGCGCGCAACGCATGCCACATGCGGTAGCCCGCCAGTGGCAGCAGGCGCCCGTACACGGCGCGTCCCAGCCGTGCGCGGTTTTCCGCCAGCAGCGTCAGCAGTGCGGTCAGGTCGTCGGTGTCCCAGAGTCCGGCCAGGTAGCTCTCGCCGAGGCCGATGTCGCCGCGTGCCAGCGCCGCCGCGAAGGTCTCGTGGTCGCGCACGCGCCAGTGCGCGCGCAGCGCACCGGGACCGAGGCGCAGGGTCTCGCCCCCGGGCAGCTCAAGCGCCAGCGCCCCGCCCTCGAGCGATTCGAGCAGCCCCAGCGCCAGCCGGGTCGCGCGCGGCGCACTGGACGCCGACCAGGCTACCGGTTTCGCGAGCGTATTTTCGAGGGTATTCATCGCGTGGTTTCCTCCAGCGGGGGCAGCGGTTTGTGAAAGAAGCGGACCCGTTTCAGCCACAGGCGCAGCGCCTGCCAGTGGATTCGCACGACGACAGCGAGGGTCATGAACGGATAGCGCACAAGCCAGGCGAGCATCGCGCGGCCATCGAGGGGCCGGGCGCGCCCGCCGACCGCCGTGCTGAGGCGACGCTCGCCGCCCTCCCAGTAATCGATCGCGACGGCGGGGGCGACGCCCTCGGCGTGGAAACGGAAACGGTACTCGCCCGCCACGGGCAGGAAGGGCGACACATGGAAGACCTTGATCGCGCGCAGCTCGTCGCCGGGGCGGATCGGCCCCCGGTCGCGGTGATGGATGAGGTAGTTGTGATGCTCGCCGAAGGTGTTGCTCACCTCGGCCAGAACCACCCGGAGCGTGCCGGCACGGTCGTGACAGAACCAGAAGCTCACGGGATTGAAGAGGAAGCCCAGCATGCGCGGCATCGTCTGCAGCACGACCTCGCCGTCGGCGACCCCGGCCAGTCCGTGACGCTCGAGCAAGCCACTCAGCCACGGCAGCAGCGGCGTGCCGTCGCGCGGACCGTGGTCACGGCTGCGAAACGAGAAGACATTCGCGCGCTCGACCCCGAGCAGCGGCACGGACAGGTCGCCGAGCCGCGACAAGGGCAGGCGCAGGAAGGCGGTCGGATACACGAAGCGGTTGTGCACCGGGGCGTGGCGCTCGTGAAACACCGCACCGAAACACACGGCCGGCAGCAGCGGGTCGTGCGCCGCGCTCATGCGCTGCACGCCTCCACGACGTTCTCACTGCCGCGCGCGCTGCCGCGCCAGGGCACGCGACCGCCCAGCGCCTCGACGATCGGCAAGGCCGATTTCAAGCCGTCCTCGTGAAAGCCGTAGCCGGTCCACGCGCCCGCGAACCATGTGCGGCGCACCCCCTGAATGCCGCCGAGCGCACGCTGCGCCGCCACCGCAGCGATGTCGAACACCGGATGGGCGTAGTCGAAACTCGCCAGCACGCGTGCCGGATCCGGTTCGCGCACGGGATTGAGCGTCACCACCACCGGCGTGTCGAAGGGCAAGGGCTGCAGGCGGTTGATCAGGTAGCTGACCGAGACTGCGCCGTCCACCGGTGCCGCACTCTCCCCTGCGGGGGCCGCGGCGTAGTTCCACGCCGCCCATACGCCCTGCCGCCGCGGCAGCAGGCTGGCATCCGTGTGCAGCACGGCGCGGTTGGGCTGATAGCGCACCGCCGACAGGATCTGGCGCTCGCCGGCCGTCGCATCGGCCCCGAGGATCGCCAGCGCCTGGTCGCTATGGCACGCGAACACGACCTCGTCGAAGCGGTCGATCCGCTGCGGGGTATGCACCCACACCGCGTTGGCGTCGCGAAAGACCCCCAGCACCGGCGTGTCGAGGCGCAGGTCGTCGAGCTGACTGCACATGCGCCGCACGTACTCGCGCCCGCCGCCGCGCACCGTGAGCCACTGCGGCCGATCGGCGATCTGCAGCAGGCCGTGGTTGTCGCAGAAGCGCACGAAGGTCTCGAGGGGATAATGGAGCATGGCCCGCGTCGGGCAGGACCAGATCGCCGCAGCCATCGGCAGCAGATACCAGTCGCGGAACTCGCGGCTGTAGCGGTTCGCCGCCAGGTATTCACCCAGCCCCAGCCCCGCCGCGCTGCCGCCCAGGGCGAGTCGGGGAGCCTCGCGATTGAAGCGCAGGATGTCGCGCAGCATGCGCCAGAACCCCGGGCGCGCCGCATTGCCCGGCTGGGCGAACAAGCTGCGCAGGCTCGTTCCCGACCACTCCAGGTCCGGCTGCGCCAGGCTCACGGAAAACGACATCTCCGTTTCGACGGCCTCGACGCCGAGCAGGCCGAAGAGCGCGATCAGGTTCGGGTAGGTGCGGCGGTTGAAGACCAGGAAGCCGGTGTCGACGGGATGAGTCACCCCGTCCAGCGTCACGTCGACCGTGTTCGTGTGCCCGCCCGCCTGCTTGCCGGCCTCGAAGACGGTCACGTCATGCTCGCGCGAGAGCATCCACGCACAGGCCAATCCGGAGATCCCCGCGCCGACGACCGCAATCCGGCGCGCCGGACGCGGCTCCCACGGGAGGGCTTCGCGCATGTTCATGACGAACGCCCCTGCACCGCCGCCGGCGCATAGTCGCCGCGATGAAGGAAGAGCTTCAGTGTCAGCCCCTCATCCACGGCATAATTGTCCTGGACAGAAACCGCTGCCGACGGATCGACCGGCATTGCCGCACTGACCCGCGGAGCAGTCAGGTACGTGACCAGCGCAGCACCTGCCACTACCGTCGCCGCAAGCAGCAGGATGCGCTGCACGAGAGAGAACTTAAGGGTCTTGGCTTTCATTTTGTCCTGGACAAAATTTGTACACGGCTCTAACTTAGAACCATTCGCACACTGCGTCAAGGATTTGTCCACGACAAATGAAAAATCTCACCAACCACTCCGACGGCGTCGGCATTGCCGCGGTCGAGCGCGACACCGGGCTGCCCAAGGACACGTTGCGCGTATGGGAGCGCCGCTACGGCTTTCCGCAGCCCCTGCGCGACGCCAACGGCGAGCGCGTGTACCCCGCCGCACAGGTGGACAAACTGCGCCTCATCCGCCGCCTTCTCGACCAGGGCCTGCGCCCGTCGCGCATCGTCGCGGCCAGCACGGAAGAACTCGCACAGCTGCTCGAGGCGTCGCCCGAGGCCGCTCCGCCCGCCGCCCCCGCAGGCTGGGACACCCTGCTCGCCTTCATGCAG
The DNA here is from genome assembly GCF_900156155.1 of Aromatoleum tolulyticum. Classification (GTDB taxonomy): domain Bacteria; phylum Pseudomonadota; class Gammaproteobacteria; order Burkholderiales; family Rhodocyclaceae; genus Aromatoleum; species Aromatoleum tolulyticum. Next base: position 180,546 of record NZ_FTMD01000006.1, on the reverse strand, counting down.
CGGCAGGACGGCGCAGCGCTCCAGCGCGCGCTGCAACAGAGCCTGCTGAAACAGGGCCTGCAGCGCTTTCTCGCCGACACGCTCACCCCCCTCACCGACGCGGTCGGGCAGGCGTGGCTGCGCGGCGAACTGAGCGTGGCCGGCGAACACCTGTACACGGAGCAGGTGCACAACGTGTTGCGCGGCGCCATCGCGAGCCAAGGCGGACATGGCGGGTCGCCGTCCATCCTGCTCACGACCTTCCCGAACGAACTGCATTCGCTCGGCCTGCTGATGGCGGAGGCGATGTTCGCGCCCGAGGGCGCACGCTGCACCTCGCTCGGCACCCAGACGCCGCTCGCCGACATCGAGCACGCCGCCACGCAGGGCGGGATCGACGTCGTCGCGCTGTCCTTCAGCGCCGCCTATCCACCCCGCCAGGCGGTCGAGGGCCTCACCACGCTGCGTGCGCGCCTGCCCGCCGGCATTGCACTCTGGGCCGGCGGCCAGGCCGTGCGCGAGCAGCAGCGCAAGCTGCCGGGAATCCGCGTCATCGCGGACCTGCACGACGGCATCGCCGCCCTCGCGGAGTGGCGCGCCGCGCATCCGGCATGACGCGTCGGCAGGCGCATCCCGGGCGCGCGCGCTAGAATCGCGCCTTCCGGGACCGCACGCGGTCCCCGTCCCGCCGTCAGGAACCGATGCCCTACCCTCGCCCCGCCTTCGAAGCCAAGATCTGCCCCCCCGGGGAGCTGCGCGCCCGCGCCGCGGCCCTGTCGCGCCCGCTCGTGTTCACCAACGGCTGCTTCGACATCCTGCACCGCGGGCATGTCACCTACCTCGCGCAGGCGCGCGCGCTCGGCGCGGCGATGGTCGTCGCGCTGAACACCGACGCATCGGTGAAGCGGCTCGGCAAGGGCGACGACCGTCCGGTGAATCCGCTGGAGGACCGCGCCGCCGTGATGGCCGCGCTGGAATGCGTCGATCTCGTCACATGGTTCGACGAGGACACGCCGCTGCAGCGCATCCTCGACGCACGCCCGGAGGTGCTGGTGAAAGGCGGCGACTGGCCGGTGGACCGCATCGTCGGCGCCACGGAAGTGAGCGGCTGGGGCGGGACGGTGCATTCCATCCCGTTCGAGCACGACCGCTCGACGACCGCCCTGATCGGGCGCATCCGCAGTCTCTGACGCCGACGCGGCGCTCAGCCCGCCGACGGCACTCCTGCGGCCACGCCCGCCTGCGCCGTCAGCGGGGCGACACGCGGCAGGCGCACGCGCATCGTCGTCCCCGCCCCGAGGCGGCTGTCGACCGTGATCGTGCCGCCGAGCACGTTCGACAGCAGGCTGTGCACGATGTGCAGGCCCAGGCCGCTGCCCCCCTTGCCGAGGCGCGACGTGAAGAAGGGCTCGAAGATGCGCCCCTGCAGTTCGTCCGGGATGCCGCGCCCGTCGTCGCTCACTTCGAGCAACACCCAGTCGGAATCGTCCGCGCGACCGACGATGCGCACCTCGCCTTCGCTGCGCCCCTCCAGCCCGTGCAGCACCGCATTGTTGATGAGGTTCGCGAGCACCTGCCCGAGCGCCCCCGGGTAGCTGTCGAGGCGCAATGCGGCGTCCACTTCGATCGTCAGGCGGAAGGGCAGCCGCTTGAGCGACGGCCGCAGCGTCATGACGATCTCGTCGACGACCTCGCCGAGGGTGAATTCGCGGCGCTGTGCGCTCGACTGGTCCACCGCCACCTGCTTGAAACTCGCAACCAGCGCCGCGGAACGCTCGAGGTTGCGCTCGATGATCGCATTGCCCGCCTCGGCGTCCGCGAGGTAACGCTCCAGGGTCGAGCGACGCAGCCCCGTTTCGAGCTCGCGCCGCAGGGCGCGCGTCTGGTCGCCCACGGTGTTCGCGGCGATCAGGCTGTTGCCCAGCGGCGTGCCGAGCTCATGCGCGACACCCGCGACGAGCGCCCCCAGCGCCGCCATCTTCTCCGACTGGACCAGCTCCTCCTGCGTCCGCTGCAAGGTGTCGAGTGCCGCGGAGAGTTCCGCGTTGCTCCGGCGCAGGGCCTCGGTGCGCTCGGCGACACGCGCCTCGAGCGTCTGGTTGAGCTCCTGCAGTTCCCCCTGGCTCGCCACGATCGCCCCCTCGCGCTCGCGGATCGCCTGCCCCATGTGCTGGAAGGTCGCGGCGAGCCGATTGAACTCGCGCACCCGCGAAGGCCTCCACTCCAGATCGTAACGCCCCCGTTCGACGCCACGGGCGAAGAGCGACAGGTCGCGGAACAGGCGGCCGAAATAGCCGGCCTGGATCGCCGCGCCGACCAGGCCGACGATCCAGGCCGTGGCCAGCCCGACGAGCATGATGAGCTCGGCGCTCCGCGAAGCGCGGAACGCCTCCGACTGCGGCCGGATCACGAGCACCTGCCAGCCCAGCGGCGATACCGGCACGCTGCTGCCGATCATGTCGATGCCGTCCACTGTCAGGAGCACCTGACGGCTGCCGTCGTCGTGATCGTGCCGCGCCCCGTGCGGCACATCGGCGAGCACCGGCACCGTCCCGGCCTTCAGGCCGGCGGTGTCGCCGAGGAGCGCCCCGCGGCCGTCCAGCAGCAACGTGCGCAGCCCGCCGTCGTCCATCACGCCGGCAACGGCATGCAGCAGCGGCCCCGACGACAACTCCCCGAACAGCGTCACCCCCGCATGGCGGACGGCGACGACCGCGAGCGCATCGCCCGTGGACGGCGACAGCACGACGTCCGACCAATGCACGCCCGGCGCGCGCTTCATCGCCGCCACCAGCGGATGCATCGACACGTCGCGATCGACGAACTCGCCACGCGACGGGCGGCGCGCCGGCGGCACCCCCGCGGCGAAGATCCTGCCGCCATCGTCGACCGCGTACACGGCCGCGAGGGCGTCATTGCTGTCGACGAGGCGATCGAGCAGCGCCGAAACCGCCTCGGGGCTCCACGGATCGCCCGTCACCAGGACCTGCGAGATCGCACGCACCGCCGCTTCCGGACGCGTGACCTGCGCCTCGATCTGGGCCGCGACGGCGTGCGAGATCTGGTGCTGGCGCAGGGCCGTGTCGCGGTCGATCTGCGGCAGCAGCCAGAGGTCCATCAGGCCGTAGACGACCGCGAAGGTCAGCGTCGCGACCAGCAGCGAACGCAGGAAGAGCAGCCGGGAGAGGCGGACCGGGCGCATCAGGCGACGCTCGCGGCAGATCCTGCAGTCACGCGGCAACGGTCATCGCCGGAGCGAACCGCGGCCATGCCTTCCGGCGCAGCGCCCGTCATCGCGCACATTGCATGGTGCGGCAGGCCGCGCGCACTCACCATCCGCGCTGCGCGTCCGATCCCCACGAGTGCTCGGCCAGCCAGACGCGCCAGTCGTCGGCCGGCATGGGCCGCGCGAAGTGATAACCCTGTCCGAGCTGGCAGCCCATCGCCTGCAGCCGCCCGGCCTGCTCGGCCTGCTCGATGCCCTCGGCGATCAGTTCGATGCCCAGCCGGTCACCCAGCCCGCACACGAGGCCGGCGATATCGCCGCCCTTGCCGGCACCGCCGATGTCGTTGATGAAGGCGCGGTCGATCTTCAGACGATCGACGTTCATGCGCTGCAGTTGGCTCAGCGACGAGAAGCCGGTGCCGAAATCGTCGATCGCGATATCCAGCCCCATCGCCTTGACGCGCCCGAACAGCTCGATCATGCGGTCGCCCTCGCCCATCGCGACCGACTCGGTGATCTCCAGCTCGATCTGCCGTGGCGACACGCCGCTGTCCTCGATCGCCGCACGCAGCCGGCCGAGGAAGTGCGGATCGCGGAACTGGATCACGGAGACGTTGATCGCCATGCGCACCGCGCCGTGCCCCGCCTGCGCCATGCGCGCGGCCTCCTCGCAAGCACGCCGCAACACCCACTCGCCGATCGACACGATCAGGCCCGAGCGCTCGGCCAGCGGGATGAAGCGGTCGGGGGGAATCATCGCGCCGTCGCTCGTGCGCCAGCGCAGCAGGGCCTCGGCGCCGACACAGCGCCCCGAGGCGAGTTCGACCTGCGGCTGGAAGACGAGGAAGAGTTCGTTCGCACCGAAGGCGCCGCGCAGGTTGTGCAGGAGATTCACGCGCCCGCGGATCTCCTCGCTGACGCCGCGGTTGTAGCGCGCGACGGACCCCCGCTCGGCCTGCTTCGCGCGCTTGAGCGCGAGGTAGCCGTCCTCCAGCGCCTCGCTGCCGTCCCCGCCGACGTCGTCGAGGCGGACGATGCCGACCGTCACCGACACGATGATGCTTTCGCCTTCGACCTCGAGCGGCTCGGCGAAGAGCCCGTCGAGGCAGCTCACGTCGGCGTCGTGCGCGGCCCAGAACACCGCGAAGCTGTCGCTGCCGACCCGCGCGACCCGGGCGCTCGCACCGCAGCCGGCGACGATGCGCGCGGCGACACCCTTCAGCAGCGCGTCGCCGTAGTGATAGCCGAAGGCGCCGTTGATCTCGCCGAAATGGTCGACATCCACGACGGCAAGCACCCCGCGCCGGCCTTCGCGTTCGTGCAGGTGGGCGTCGAGCAGTTCGAGCAGCTGCCGGCGGTTGGGCAGATGCACCAGCGGATCGAAGTACGAGTATTCATTGAGCCGCTGCACCAGTTCGATGTTGTCGAGACACACCGACACGTTCGCGCAGAACACTTCCAGCAGGGTCGGATCGAGCTCGTCGGCCAGGTAGCCGGTTTCCACGTAGGCGGCCAGATCGCGTCCGGGCCGCGAGCCGAAGTACAGCGCGATGCCCTGCCCCGGTTCGACGACGTTCGCACGCTGCGTCAGCGCGCGCTCGAGGATCGCGCGGATGGCCGGATCCTGCAGCGCGTCGAGCGGCTGGCGGCAGGCATGGCCGAAGCGGCCTGCCGCCGCGATGACCTCGCACGGCGCGCCGGCATCGCGGCGCACACACACCAGCCCCTCGGGGGGCAAGGCGAGCAGCCCGGCGATCTGCGTGATGACGCCGCCCGCGAAGTCGGCGAGCCCCTCGCAGTGCAGCAGTTCGGCGCTGCCGCGCACGATGTGCGCCAGTCCGGCCCGGCTCGCATTGACGATGCGGATCTGCTGGTAGGCACGGATCGCCGCGGTGAGCGCCGCGTACAGTCTCGTACGCGAGAGCTCCGACTTGTTCCTGTAGTCGTTGATGTCGTAGTCGCGGATCGCGTCGAGTTCCGGCGCGTACCCGGGCTGGCCGGTGCGCAGGATGATGCGCACGTCGTGCATGTGGAAATGGTGGCGGATCTCGTCGACGAGACGCAGGCCGGCATCCTGCGTTTCCATCACGACGTCGAGCAGGATCACCGCGATGTCGCGCTCTTCGGCGAACAGCGCGCGCGCATCGGCGGCCGACCGGGCGTGCAGGAAGGCGAGCGGGCGCCCCAGGATCTCGGTGTTGGCGAGGCTCAGCTCGGTACTGCGATGGACGTCTTCGTCGTCGTCGACGATTGCGACCTTCCACCGGGCAGAGACGGCGGCAGGCGCGAGCTGCGCTTCGGCAGCGAATTCGAGCAGTTCGTCATCGGGATGATTCATCTACGCCACGTCACCCCTGGATTCCCCGCCGCGACTCGCCCACCGTGTCGCGCCAGTCGGACGTGATGTTTTCCTCGAATTGCGGAAATTCGCGATCATGCTCCATCAGCAGGCGCAGGATCGTGCGCGCATGGTCGCCGGGAAAACCCCGCCGCTGGCCGTCGCGGGTGTCGTTCATGAGGCGGTTGATGAACTCGCGGCAGTCGCGCGTTCCCCACAGCTCGTCGATCCGCCTGAGGTGAGGATAGGCCTCGTAGAGCTTCGAAACGTTGGTCTTCCGCATGGGACCCCCCAACCTTGCACAATCCGCAACTTTCGTAATAGTCGAACGATAACACCGTCATCGCCCTGCGTCGAACCCCGGCGCCGCAACCCCGCCGGCGCCGATGCCGAATGCATCACGGCAAGAGTCCGCAATCGCGCTTCCCGGTCTGTATCGCCCGGGGCGGCACCGGTAGAATGCCAGCGATGACCGCGCACACCCCTACTTCCCCGCTACACGTCCTCGAACACGTCTTCGGCTACACCGCCTTCCGCGGCGAACAACAGGCCGTTGTCGAACACGTGACGGCAGGCGGCGACGCGCTGGTGCTGATGCCCACCGGGGGCGGCAAATCGCTGTGCTACCAGGTTCCGGCCCTGCTGCGCCCCGGCACTGCCGTGGTGGTGTCGCCGCTGATCGCCCTGATGCAGGACCAGGTAAGCGCCCTGAAGGAGGCTGGCGTGGCGGCAGCCTACCTGAACTCGAGCCAGGCGGCCGACGAATCCGTCACGGTGGAACGCGACCTCGTCGGCGGCCGGCTCGACCTGCTGTACGTGGCGCCGGAACGCCTGCTCACCGGCCGGTTGCTGGCGACGCTGGACCGCCTGCACGAGGCCGGTCGCATTGCGCTGTTCGCGATCGACGAAGCGCACTGCGTGTCGCAATGGGGCCACGACTTCCGCCCCGAGTACCTGCAGCTCTCGGTGCTGTCGGAACGCTACCCGGGCGTGCCGCGCATCGCGCTGACCGCGACTGCCGACGCCGAGACGCGCGAGGAGATCGCGCAGCGCCTGGGGCTCGCCACGGCACGCCGCTTCATCTCCAGCTTCGACCGGCCGAACATCCGCTATCGCATGGTCGACAAGGACAACCCGCGCAACCAGCTGCTCGCCTTCATCCGCGACGACCACGCGGGCGATGCCGGCATCGTCTATTGCCTGTCGCGGCGCAAGGTCGAGGAGACCGCCGCGTGGCTGGAGGAACAGGGCATCCGCGCGCTGGCCTATCACGCAGGCATGCCGCAGGACGTGCGCGCGGCGAACCAGAGCCGCTTCCTGCGCGAGGACGGCATCGTGATGTGCGCGACGATCGCCTTCGGTATGGGCATCGACAAGCCCGACGTGCGCTTCGTCGCCCACCTCGACCTGCCGCGCTCGATCGAAGGCTACTACCAGGAGACCGGCCGCGCGGGCCGCGACGGCCTCGCGTCGCAGGCGTGGATGGCCTGGGGCGCGCAGGACATCGTGCAGCAGCGGCGCATGATCGACGAATCCGAGGGCAACGAGGACTTCAAGCGCCGCGCCCGCGCGCGCCTCGACGCGCTCGTCGGACTGGTCGAGACCACCGGCTGCCGCCGCCAGCATCTGCTCGCACATTTCGGCGAGACGGGGCAGCCCTGTGGCAACTGCGACAACTGCCTGGAACCGCCGAGCACCTGGGACGCGACCGACGCCGCGCGCAAGGCGCTGTCGGGGGTGTTCCGGACGGGGCAGCGTTTCGGCGCCGGCCACGTGATCGACGTGCTGCGCGGCGAGCTCACCGACAAGGCGCGCGACTGGGAGCACGACAAGGTGAGCACCTTCGGCATCGGCGCCGACGTGGATGAGAAGACCTGGCGCACGCTGTTCCGCCAGCTCGTCGCGCGCGGCCTGCTGGCCGTCGACCACGACCGCCACAACGCGCTGACGCTGACCGACCTGGCGCGGCCGCTGCTGCGCGGCGAGTCGAAGTTCGCGCTGCGGCTCGCGCCCGAGAAGCGCCGCACCAAGCGCACGCGAAGCACCCGCATGGAGATCCTCGACGGCGTGCCGCTGACGCTGTTCGACCGCCTGCGCGCCTGGCGTGCGGCGACCGCCCGTGAGCGCAATGTGCCGGCGTATGTAATCTTTCACGACGCCACGCTGCGCGAGATCGCGCTCGCGCGGCCGGCATCCATCGAGGAACTCGCACATATCTCGGGCATCGGCGATCGCAAGCTCGAAGCCTACGGGGCGTCGATCGTCGCCGAGATCGCGCGCGAAGTCTGATCGCGCGCGGCTTTCAGGCCATCAGCAGGGACGGGCGGGCGAAGAAGTAGCCCTGGAAGAGATCGAAACCGAGCTCGACGCAACGGCGGGCTCGCTCCAGCGTATCCACCTTTTCCGCCAGCAGCTTCGCCGGATGCAGCCGCAGGCGGCGCACCAGCAGCTCCAACGCTTCGGGCTCGAGCTGAAGAATGTCAATTTTCACGACATCCACGATGTCCAGCAGCGGCTCCATCTCGCGACTCACGCTGCAGACGTCGTCGAGGGCGAGGCGGTAGCCGAGGTGCTTCAATGTGGAGCAACGCTCCACAACGGCGCAGTCGATCGTGACCGTTTCCAGCAGTTCGAGCAGCACGCGATCGCGCGGCAGGCGTTCGACGCGACCGCTCATCAGCATTTCCGCGTCGACATTGACGAAGCCGGCACTGCCGCCGATCACGCTGTTCAGGCCGAGACGGCCGAAGGCATGCGCAATGACCTGCGCCGTGGCGCGCGCGTCGTCGGTGACGCGGGCTTCGCCCGATTCGTCTTCGCGAAAGAGCAGTTCGTAGGCGGCAACCTTGCGCTGCCGGTCGAAGATCGGCTGGCGCGCGAGAAAGACGTCGTTCCTGGATTTCATGGTTGCCTCCTCCGCGGGCGAATTTCCTGCCCCGCAACGGTAACGAGCAATACTCGTGCCGTACCCTCACTAACGCGCCGACCGCGGGTCCCGCCGACAGGAGTTGCGAATTGCCCCAGGCACCGGCGTTAATTCGGGTCATTTTCCCCACCGATAGTGGGGGACCGGTCGTCCGTACACACCACGCAACAGAGCATTGCCAACTTGTTAACGACTGGCTCGACCCGAATCATCCGGGCGCGCAAGGTCGACTGGTAAAATTGTGTTTCAGAATCGATTTTCGACCCCGACCGCCGCCAGCGGCGACACACGAAACATACAAGACATGAACGACCCGCACGCAACCAGCCTGCAGGCAAGCACAGTTTCCGAACGGACCCGGATCAAGGTCTGGGACATGCTCGTACGCATCTTCCACTGGACCCTGGTCGTGTCCTTCACGACCGGTTATCTGGTCACCGACAAATTCCCGCTGCACGCCTACGCCGGGTACACGATCTTCACGCTGATCGTGGTCCGCATCGTCTGGGGATTCGTCGGGACGCAATACGCCCGCTTCTCGGCCTTCACCTACAGCGTCGACGAGACGGTGCAGTATCTGCTTTCCGCCCTGCGCATGGGCAAGGCTCGCGAATATCTCAGCCACAATCCCATGGGCGCGATCATGGTGTATCTGCTGCTGGCGATGCTGCTATGCAATACGGTCATCGGCACGATGCTGTACGGCGCGCAGCAGCTCGAAGGTCCGCTGGCCGAGATCGTGCCGACGCTGTGGGACGAGAATCTCGAGGTGATCCACAAGTTCATGGCGAAGGCCTTGCTGACACTGGCGTGTTTTCACCTTGGCGGAGTGCTGTGGGCGACCTGGTGGCACAGGCAGAACTACGTGCTCGCGATGTTCACCGGCTACAAGTCGGCCTTCACGCGGCGCGAACACCGCGAGGGCTCGGGGAAGGTGTGGACGCCCGAGGAACGCGCCCGCCACGTCAAGCAGCAACGCTGAGCTTCACCGTTGCCGATGCGGGCACGCAATCGGGCCCGCAGCAAGCTCATTCGGCGGGCTCCACATGCGTAGTCAGGCGTGCGCCGGCCTGTGCCTCCACGGCCCGCTCGACTTCATCGGCAAGCGCATGGGCGCGGGCGACCGACCAGTCGCCCGGCAGGCGGATGTCCACATGCGCGAAATGCATCGCGCCGGCAACGCGGGTCTTGAGGTTCGCGAAGTGGCAGCCGCGGGCGGTGAATGACGCGAGCACCGCCTCGATGCGTTCGATTTCCTCGGCGGCGAGCGCCCGGTCCATCAGCCCATCGACCGAGCGCTGCATCAGCCCCCAGCCCTCGCGCAGGATGTTCAGCGCGACCGCCGCGGCGATGATCGGATCCAGCCAGCCGAGGCCGCTTGCACTCGCGAGCGCGACGCCGACGACCACCCCGGCGGTGGTCCACACGTCCGTCATCAGGTGACGGGCGTCGGCCTCCAGCGCCAGCGAACGGTTCGCGCGCCCGACCTGGAAGAGGATGCGTGCGACGACGAAGTTGACCAGGCTCGCGCCGACTGACAACGCGGTGCCGATGCCCAATTCGCCCAACGGCTGCGGATGAAGCAGGCGCTCGCCGGCGACGAACAGGATGGCCAGCGCGGCGATGAAGATCATCACGCCCTCGAAGGCGGCGGAAAAGTATTCGGCCTTGCCGTGACCGTAGGGGTGTCCGGGGTCGGCCGGCGCCCGCGCAAAGGACACCATCAGCAGCGCGAAGGACGCACCGGCGAGGTTGACGAGGGATTCGAGGGCATCCGAAAGATAGCCGACCGATCCGGTGAGCCACCACGCACCGGTCTTCATGCCGATGGTCGTGAGCGCGGCGGCCACGGAGAGCAGCAGCGCCTGTTGGGGAGTGAGCGTACGCATGATGTCGGTAACGTTGCGATGGCCGACATGGTAAACCACGCGGGCCGGCCCCACGCGCAATGGCCAGCACCGATGATGCTTGCGGAATAGGATCGAAGCGCCAACAATGCCCTTTCTGTCGCAAACGCCGGGGAGACCGAGATGGGACTGTTGGACGGATTGGCTGGCCAGGTGCTGGGAAGCATGCTGGGCGGCGGGCAGCAGCAGGGAGCGCAGGGAACGGGTGGCGCGCTGCTGCAGATCGCGATGAACCTGCTGCAGAACCAGCCGGGCGGACTCGCCGGCCTGCTGCAGCGGTTCCAGAACGCGGGGCTCGGCAATGCGGCGGCGTCGTGGGTCGGTACCGGCCCGAACACCGTGATCGACGGCGATCAGCTGTCGAACGCGCTCGGAGCCGACACGATTGGCGGCATCGCGAAGCAGCTCGGCATCCCGCAGCAGGAGGCGGCGGGCGGGCTCGCGGCACTGCTGCCGCAACTCATCGACCAGCTCACGCCGCAGGGACGCGTGCCCGACGACAACGCCATACCGGACGGCCTGGCGGACCTGGCGTCGAAACTCCTGCGCGGTTGATCGCGCGCCGCGGCCGGCCCCCTTCCTCCGCGGAGCTTGGGGGCGCCGGCCGCGCGTCGCCGCTCAGCGCTTGAAGCGCTCCTCGGCGATCGCGTCGGCGACTTCCCCGGTCGGACGCTCTTCCTTGCGCGCGCGCGCGAAGATTTCCATCAGGTTGTCGTAGATGCTTTCGACGTGGCTCTTGAGCGCAGCGCGGTCGAAGTTGCCGGTGCGCTCGTAATACACGTCGATGATGCCGCCGGCGTTGATGACATAGTCGGGCGCGTAGAGGATGCCCTTGTTCATCAGCGCGAGCCCGTGGCGCGGTTCGGCGAGCTGGTTGTTGGCGGCGCCGGCGACGATCTTGACCTTCAGCTGCGGGATGGTCTGGTCGTTGATGATCGCGCCCATCGCGCACGGGGCAAAGACGTCGACATCGAGGCCGAAGATCTCGTCCGGCGCGACGACGGTTGCGCCGATTTCCTTGGCGGCACGCAGCAGCGGCTCGCGATGGATGTCGGTGACCCACAGTTGCGCGCCGGCTTCCTTCAGCTGGCGGGCGAGGTCGAAGCCGACGTTGCCGAGGCCCTGCACGGCGATCTTCAGACCGGCGAGCGAATCGCGGCCGAGGCGCTCCTTCACGGCAGCCTTGATGCCGACGAAGGTGCCGTAGGCGGTCGCTGGCGAGGGGTCGCCGCTGCGGGTGCCGTTTTCGGACGGCTTGTCGACGATGCCGGCGACGTGCTGGGTGAACTGGGACATGAACTTCATGTCGTCGACGCCGGTGCCGGAGTCTTCCGCGGCGATGTAGCGGCCATTGACGCGCTCGACGGCCTGGGCGAAGGCCTTCAGCAGCTCGGGCGTCTTGTCGGTGCGCGGATTGCCGATGATCACGGACTTGCCGCCGCCGAGCTTGAGGTTGGCCATCGCCGACTTGTAGGTCATGCCGCGCGACAGGCGCAACACGTCGCGGATCGCTTCCTCTTCGCTGGCGTAGGGCCACATGCGGCAGCCGCCCAACGCCGGGCCGAGGTTGGAGTTATGCACCGCGATGATGGCCTTCAGGCCGCTCTTCTCGTCGCTGCAGAAAACGACCTGTTCGTGGTCGGCGAAATCGCTCAGGTTGAAAACGCTCATGATGTCTCCTTCATTGGTCTGGAAAGGGTGCAACGCCCCCTCCACCACGGCTCATGGCCGTGGCGGAAGGTTTGCTGCGAGGGGGGGGTGAAGCAGGGGTTTCGCGGAGCACCGCTCCGCGCCTGCTGAACGGCGGAGCGAAGCGGAGACTCCCAACGGGTTTAGCCGGGAATCACCGCAATGGTCTTGCGGACCTTGGCGCCGTTGCCGTCCGCCGGGCGCTCCTTGCGGCGGAAGGCCGCGAGGAGTTGGCCTTCACGCATCCGCGCACTGCGCAGGTAGCGCTCGCGGATGTGGCCGAAGCCGCGGATCTGCTCGGGCAGGTTCGCGAGTTCGACGGCGGTTTCGAAGTTCGACTTCTCGAGGCCGACGAGGATCTCCTCGACGATGCGCTCGTACTCGGCGATCAGCTGGCGGTCGAGCTTGCGGTCGTGGGTGCGGGCGAAGGGGTCGAGCGCCGTGCCGCGCAGGCCCTTCATCTTCGCCAGCACGCGCATCGCCTTGAGCATCCACGGACCGTACTTCTTCTTCTGCAGCTGACCGGTCTGCGGGTCCTTGTCGGCGAGGGCCGGCGGCGCCATGTGGAAGACGAGCTTGTAGTCGCCTTCGAACTGCTCCTCGACGCGCTTGAGGAAGTCGCTGTCGGTGTAGAGGCGCGCCACTTCGTACTCGTCCTTGTAGGCCAGCAGCTTGTGGTAGCCCCGCGCGACCGCTTCGGTGAGCAGGGTCATACCCGGCTGGACCTTCGCTTCCGCGGCACGCACGCGCTCGACGAGCTTGGCGTAGCGTTCGGCGTAGGCGGCGTCCTGGTAGTCGGCGAGGTAGGCCTTGCGACGGGCGATCACTTCGTCGAGCGAGGCCGACAGCTTGTGATGCTCCGGCGTGCCGTGCTGCGGCTTCGCGGCCGTGGCGACGGCGTCCGGATCGACCGCGGCGCGGCGGCCCCACTGGAAGGCGGACTTGTTGGCCTCGATCGCGGCGCCGTTGAGCTCGATTGCACGCATGATCGCGTCGCGCGTCAGCGGCACGAGGCCGCGCTGCCAGGCGAAGCCGAGCATGAAGAGGTTGGTCGCGATCGAGTCGCCGAGGATTGCGGTGGCGAGGCGCGAGGCTTCGAGGAACTCGACGTTCTGATTGCCGACGGCGTCGACGATCTGGGACTCCATCGAGCCGGCCGGGAACTGCGGGTCCGGGTGCTTGACCACGTTGCCGCTGCGGGCCTGCGCCGCAAAGCCGCGGACGAATTCGCTGGTGTTGGTCTGGTCGCGGTTGATGACGACGCGGGTGTGGCCGGTACGCATCTTCGCGAGCGATTCGTCGCTCGCCGACACCACGAGGTCGCAGCCGATGACGACGTTGGCTTCACCGGCGGCGACGCGCGCGGCGAAGATGTCCTCGGGCCGGTTGGCGATCTTGACGTGCGACCACACCGCCCCGCCCTTCTGCGCGAGGCCGGCCATGTCGAGGATCGACACGCCCTTGCCTTCGAGGTGCGCGGCCATGCCGAGCAGCGCGCCGATCGTCACGACGCCGGTACCGCCAACGCCGGTGATGAGGATGCCCCACGGCGCATTGGTCGCCGGCAGCGTCGGTTCGGGCAGCGACGCGAACACGTCCGCCGCCGCCGTCGCGGCCTTGCCCTTACGCAGCTTGCCGCCTTCGATCGTCACGAAGCTCGGGCAGAAGCCCTTCACGCACGAGAAGTCCTTGTTGCACGCGGACTGGTCGATGGTGCGCTTCCTGCCGAACTCGGTCTCCACCGCCGTCACCGACATGCAGTTCGACTTCTCGCTGCAGTCGCCGCAGCCTTCGCACACCAAGTCGTTGATCACGACGCGCTGCGCGGGATCCGGGAACTTGCCGCGTTTCCTGCGGCGGCGTTTCTCTGCGGCGCAGGTCTGGTCGTAGATGATCGCGGTGACGCCCGGCACTTCGCGCAGCTCGCGCTGCACCGCGTCGAGCTCGTCGCGGTGGCGGATCGGCACCCCGTGCGGCAGGTCCGACGGGCCGTAGGCGCGCGGTCCGTCATTGACGACGATGATGTTGCCGACGCCTTCGGCCTGGACCTGGCGCGCGATGATCGGCACCGACAGCGTGCCGTCGTGCGGCTGGCCGCCGGTCATCGCGACGGCGTCGTTGTAGAGGATCTTGTAGGTGATGTTGACCTTCGCCGCGACCGCCGCGCGGATCGCGAGGATGCCCGAGTGCATGTAGGTGCCGTCGCCGAGGTTGGCGAAGACGTGCGGCGTCTTCGTGAACGGCGCCTGGCCGACCCAGGGCACGCCCTCGCCGCCCATCTGGCAGAAGGTCTGCGTCGTCTCGGGCGACAGCCAGGTCGCCATGTAGTGGCAGCCGATGCCGGCGATCGCGCGCGAGCCTTCCGGCACCTTGGTCGAGGTGTTGTGCGGGCAGCCCGAACAGTAGTGCGGCACGCGCTGGATCGACAGGCGCGGCTTGGCGAGCGCAGCTTCCTTGGCGTCGAAGAAGGCGAGGCGCGCCTTGATGCGGTCGGAAGTGTAGAAGCGGGCGATGCGCGCGGCGATCACGCGGGCGATCATCGCGGGCGTGAGGTCCCCCGCGGCGGGCAGCATCCAGTCGCTGTGCGGCAGGGCCCATTCGCCCTTCTCGTCGAACTTGCCGATCACGCGCGGGCGGACGTTTTCCTTCCAGTTGTAGAGCTCTTCCTTCAGCTGGTACTCGAGGAACTGGCGCTTCTCCTCGATGACGAGGATTTCGTCGAGGCCGTCGGCGAACTCGCGCACGCCCTCGGCTTCGAGCGGCCACACCATGCCGACCTTGTACAGGCGGATGCCGATCTCGGCGGCGGTGGCGTCGTCGATGCCGAGGTCTTCGAAGGCCTGGCGTACATCGAGGTAGCTCTTGCCGGAGGTGATGATGCCGAGCTTGGCGTTCGGGCTGTCGATCACCGTCTGGTTGAGCTTGTTGGCGCGGCAGTACGCGAGCGCGGCGTACAGCTTGTGGTGCATCAGGCGCTTTTCCTGCACCAGCGGGGGATCGGGCCAGCGCAGGTTGAGGCCGTCGGCCGGGATCGGGAAGTCGGCCGGGATGATCGTCTCGACCTTGAACGGGTCGATATCGACCGAGGCCGAGGTCTCGACGGTGTCGGTCAGTGCCTTGAACGCGACCCAGCAGCCCGAGTAGCGCGACAGCGCGAAGCCGTGCAGGCCGTATTCGAGGTAGTCCTGGATCCCCGCGGGGGCGAGCACCGGCATCATCATCGCCTTGAAGACGTGCTCGGTCTGGTGCGGTAGCGTCGAGGATTTCGCGCCGTGGTCGTCACCGGCGATCACGAGCACGCCGCCGTGCTTCGAGGTGCCCGCGGCGTTGGCGTGGCGGAACACGTCGCCGGTGCGGTCGACACCCGGGCCCTTGCCGTACCAGATCGAGAACACGCCGTCGTACAGCGCGTTCGGGTCGAGGTTCACCTGCTGCGTGCCCCATACCGCGGTCGCCGCGAGGTCTTCATTCAGACCGGGCTGGAAGCGGACGTGATGCGGTTCGAGGTATTTCTTCGCCTTCCAGAATTCCTGGTCGACGTTACCCAGCGGCGAACCGCGGTAACCGGTGACGAAGCCGGCGGTGTTGAGCCCCGCGGCCTGGTCGCGCAGGCGCTGCATGATCGGCAGGCGTACCAGCGCCTGGATGCCGGTCATGTAGGCGCGGCCGGAGGTGAGCGTGTATTTGTCGTCGAGCGCGACGGCGGCGGGGGCCTGCGGGGAGTGGGTGTTCGAATGGGTATTCGACATGGCGCGTGAATCGTCGCAAGCCGCTGGACGCGTGGCGCTCGTGACGCCCGTATCCGGCCTGCCGACGTTGTCTCCTGTATGGTTGCTGTTGTGTGCGTCCGCGGCATCGAACGCGAGTGAGCATCGTAAGGAGATGGCGTCGGGGAGTTTTTTCTTGTTGCAGGCGAATTCACGCGCCGAAGGAAAAAATTTTCCCTACCGTGCATTTTTCGGAAATATCACCCGAATTGCGGGCATTGCACCGCAGCATCCCGGCGCAGCAAGCATGCTGGAGCGCGAAAATTGCCCGGTGAAGCGAAGCGGAGACTCCCGTGCGGGGATGGGAAGGGGGGACTCCGAAGTGCCCGCGAGAAACCCATCCCCATCCTGTCCGTCCCAGGGCTGGCTTTCCACAGCCAGCCCGCTCGGACGGCGCGAAGCGGTGCTTCGCGAAACCCCGTCCTTGCCCCCTTGAAGGGGAAGGTACCTGCTAATGAGCACCTGCGACACACGAAGGAAGGCGTCGGCCGGAACCTAAACTGCTGCACGCAAGATAAGTCCCTCCAAGAACGAACCACTTCACTAGCCGTAGCGACGCGCCGCCTCCACTGCGAGACCGGCGCCGATGCTGCCGTACAGGTCGCCCTCGACGCTGCGCGCCTGCGGCAGTTCGGCGGCGATGCGCGCGCGCAGCTGCGGCACCGCGCTGCCGCCGCCGGTGAAATAGATCGTGTCGACCTGCTCGCGCCGCACGCCGGCCTCGTCGAGCAGCGAGCGCACGCAGGCCGCGACGCGGTCGACCAGCGACAGCGTCGCATCGGCAAAGTCGGCATCGGTGATCGTGTGGCCGAGGCCGGCCTCGAGGCGCCCCAGGTCCATGGTCGCAGCGGGCGCCGCCGACAGGTCGATCTTCGCCTGCTCCACCTGCAGCGCGAGCCAGTGCCCCGCGCGCTGGCTGATCAGCGTCGCGAGACGGTCCAGTTCGGTACGCGCGGCGGCGTCGCGATAGACGTTCTGCAGGTCCACCCACGCCTGTCGCGTGTAGGCGAAGTTGATCGTGTGCCAGGTCGCGAGCTGGAAGAAGATGCTGGACGGAATCTCGGCGCCGCTCTTCATGCGGCTGCGGCAGCCCAACAGCGGCATCACGCATTCCA
This sequence comes from Aromatoleum tolulyticum, assembly GCF_900156155.1. Taxonomy (GTDB): domain Bacteria; phylum Pseudomonadota; class Gammaproteobacteria; order Burkholderiales; family Rhodocyclaceae; genus Aromatoleum; species Aromatoleum tolulyticum. Next base: position 163,599 of record NZ_FTMD01000006.1, on the reverse strand, counting down.
GGCTAAGCGCGCGGTCGAAATCGGTGCCGCCGATATGCACGCCGCCGTTGCCGAGCAGGTCCTCGCGACGGTCGTGTTCGTCGTGCGAACGGCGCGCACGCTCGGGCGACAGGCGCACCAGCGAAAAGTCTGCCGTGCCGCCGCCAATGTCGGCGATCAGCACCAGCTCCTCGCGCGCGAGCGACAGTTCATAGTGCAGCGCCGCGCCGATCGGCTCGAACTGGAAGCTCACGTCGCGGAAGCCGACTTGGGCTGCGATTTCGGCGAGCGTCTGCTGCGCCCTGCGGTCGGCCTCGTCGTCGTCATCGACGAAGCGCACCGGACGGCCGAACACCGCCTGGTCGAAGCTGCGCCCGGCCTGCGCCTCGGCGCGCGACTTCAGCTCGCCGATGAAGCTCGCGAGCAGATCGCGAAAGCGTAGCGCCCGCCCCTGCACCTCGGTCTGGCCCTCGATCAGGCTGCTGCCGAGCAGGCTCTTCAGCGCGCGCATCAGGCGGCCTTCGTAGCCGTCCAGGTATTCCGCCAGCGCAGCGCGGCCGAACGCGGTGGTCTCCTCGTCGGCGTTGAAGAAGATCGCCGAAGGCAGCGTCGGCTTGCCGTCCTCGAGCGCGAGCAGGGTCGCCGCGCCCGGGCGAACCCAGCCGACCGTGGAGTTGGAGGTGCCGAAGTCGATACCGCAGGCGCGGGCGGGCTGTTGCATGTGACGGACAGGTCGAGACGGGTCGCCGATGCTACCGGAGAGCGACCGGCGCGGCCAGCCGCGATGCGTCGTCCCCATCCCCGAGGTGCACGGCCGCCCGGGTCCGGAAAAAAACAGGCGCTCCTCCAGCGTCAATCATATGCAAAACACTGTTACATATTTCCTCGCTCCCTGTCGATCGCCCCCCTAACCTCGCGATCACGTTACAAGAAATACAGCGATGCGCTTTCGCCTGCGTATCGAATCGAAACTCGGACATACCACGAAAGGGATGGGAAGCATGACATATCGGAATATTCTGCTCACGGCGGCACTCCTCGCCATCTTCGCGAATCCTGCCGCAGCGAAGGATGCCGTTCAAAGCAGCGTGTCGGACTGGACCGGCACGCCCATCATCCAGAACAACGGAAATCCGGACGCACAGGGCACCTTCGCGGTCGGCACGATCCAGCTCACCTACACGGTGGTGGGCTACACCTTTACCGCCGGCGACTTCGGCAGTTTCAAGCTCAACTGGGGCGTGCAGGCGAACTACTCGGGCGGCCAATCGACCAGCTACTCGCCCGACCTCACGCTCAAGATCGAGCAGATCGGTGGCAGCCACCTCGAACTGACACCGTCCCCCGCCGAGTTCAATCCGTTGTCGAATACCGCCCAGGACACGTCCGTCATCGACATCGCAATCGGCAGCAACGTGCCGAACGATCCAGCCCTCAACTGCGACGGCTGTACCCTCGTCGGAAATCTGAAACTCGTCACCGATCCGTCGGGCGCGAAGCTCGACACGGTGACGAACGTACAGGTGAAGCTGGTGCTTGCCCACCCCGACAGTTGCCTGAAGGCCTACAACTTCATCACGAACCAGGATACCGGCAGCGAGATCACTACCACGACGCTGAACGTTGCGACCAATGGTGCCAAGAAGGGAACGGTAACGAGTAGTGCTCCCGGGCAGTTCTCGGATGACGTGCTGGTTGCAAACACCTGCGCGAACGAGCAGGACTTCGATCTGAAGATCGCGCTGGACCCCAACTTCGAGACCAACCCGTCGAACAATGCCGGCAACGCAGTCTTCACATACTCCAAGAACGGGGCGGTCGACCAGCAGAACTTCGACCTCTCGAGCTTCGGTCTTGGCACACCGCAGGGCCAGCAGGTGTGCCTCCGGAATGTGACGATTCCCGCCGACTCCTCCTTCCTTGCCACGGTCCACTCGCAAGTGAAGAAGGGAACGGTTGCGTCAGCCTTGCCCGCCAGCAAGACCTTCCAGTTCGCCGCCGCGCTCCATCAGACGTCCAACTCCGCCTGCGCAGGTGAGTTGCGCACCGATGTCGCACCGGGGAACCCTGTCGGCGCGGCGCTCGGTTTCACTTATTGATACAACCAGGCGTTCCGCTCGCTCAGGCCGCCCACGGGCGGCCTTTGCATTTGTGCCAGTAGGGCACACCTGCCATCTTTGAAGGACGCGGCCGCCCCCCGGCCCGCAATGTCGAGGGCACGAGCCCATTGACGGGAATCACCCGCGCAGAAGGCGGTTGTTGCACCGCGCCACGCCCTTCCGGCACGAATCGGATGAGATCGCCCCCGAAGCAGGAAAATTTTTCCTCCCGGTATCCGTAAATCCCGCAAAAGCCGCAAAACAATTCCGCACGCCCCTCCGTACCATTCATCACCTCGCAACCGCCCCACGAACGGCTGCGAAAAAAATACAGGCAGGAGACAAACCATCGTGGATCGACCGGTTGCCGCGCGAGCGGCCGGTGTCCCTTCGTCTCCGCCACGCCTGTGCAGCAGCACCCGCGCACCGCCCACAAGGAGGAGACACCCATGAAGCAGAACAAACTGATTTTCGCCCTCGCTGCCGCCACCCTCGCCGCCGGCGCAGTTCAAGCCAAGGAAGTCGTCGTGCGCATCGGCCATGCCGGTCCGCTCACCGGCCCGGCCGCGGCCTTCGGCAAGGATGGCGAGAACGGCGCGCGCCTCGCGATCGAGGACGCCAACGCGAAGGGCATCAAGATCGGCGGCGACACGGTCAAGTTCGAACTCGTCAGCGAGGACGACCAGGCCGACCCGCGCACCGCGACCACCGTCGCCCAGCGCCTGACCGACTCCGGCGTGAAGGGCGTGGTCGGCCACGTCACCTCCGGCGCCTCGATCCCCGCCTCGCGCATCTACGAGCAGGCCGGCATCCCGGTGATCACCCCGTCGTCGACCAGCCCCAAGCTGACCCAGCAGGGCTACAAGATGACCTTCCGCGTGATCGCCAATGACCTGCAGCAGGGCAACGCGCTCGGCAAGTACGCGGTCGATCAGCTGAAGGCGAAGAAGATCGCCGTGATCGACGACCGCACCGCCTACGGCCAGGGCCTCGCCGACGCCTTCGCGAACTCGGTGAAGACTTCCGGCGGCCAGATCGCCGGGCGCGAATTCACCAACGACAAGGCCACCGACTTCATGGCGATCCTCACCAAGATCAAGGCCATGAACCCCGACGCCGTGTTCTACGGCGGCATGGACGCGCAGGCCGCCCCGCTCGCGCGCCAGATGAAGCAGCTCGGCATGACCGCCAAGCTGCTGACCGGCGACGGCGGCTGCACCGGGGAGATGATCAAGATGGCGGGCGACGCGCTGTCGGCGACCACCTTCTGCACCCAGGCCGGCATCCCGCTCGACAAGATGCCCGGCGGCGCGGCCTTCCGCACCCAGTTCAAGCAGCGCTTCGGCAACGACATCCACGTCTATGCCCCGTACGCCTACGACGCGATGATGTCGGTCATCGAGGCGATGAAGACGGCCAACTCGGTCGAGCCGGCCAAGTACCAGCCCGCACTGCGCAGCCTCGCCTACCAGGGCGTGACCGGCCCCGTCGCGTTCGACGACAAGGGCGACATCAAGGGCGGTTCGATCACCGTCTACAACTTCGACGCCGGCAAGTGGGCGCCGCTGCAGACCATCCAGTAACCGTTCTCCTCGCGCCGGCCGGCAGTTCCGCGGTCGGCGCACCTCCCCCCCAGAAAACGACGCTCGCCCTGTGTCCGCCGCCCGACGGCGGACACGGCGGCGGCGCTCGTCCGGCAATCCGGCGGCATCTGTCGTCGGGGTGTGCACAGCACCAAGGGTGAATCGATGGAAACCTTCCTGCAACAAACACTCAACGGCCTGGTGTCGGGCAGCATCTATGCGCTCGTCGCGCTGGGCTACACGATGGTCTATGGCATCCTCGGCCTGATCAACTTCGCGCATGGCGAGCTGGTGATGATCGGCGCGCTGGTCGCGCTGCAGACCGTGACCCTGCTCAACGCCGCGGTCCCCGGGCTGCATCCGGTAATCCTGCTGCTCGCCGGCGTAGCCGTCGCAGTGCCCGTGTGCATGGCCGTCGGCTACCTGATCGAGCGCATCGGTTACCGCCGCCTGCGCAACGCGCCGCGCCTGGCGCCGCTGATCACCGCGATCGGCGTGTCCTTCCTGCTGCAGACGCTGGCGATGATCATCTGGGGGCGCGAGTTCCACGTCTTCCCGCAGCTCGTGTCGACGACCCCGATGCAGCCGATGGACGGCGTCGTCGTGTCGCCGCTGCAGATCTTCACCATCGTCGTCGCTTTCGCGCTGATGGGGGGGCTGATGCTGCTGGTGAACAAGAGCCGCCTCGGCCGCGCAATGCGCGCCACCGCCGAGAACCACCGCGTCGCCGGCCTGATGGGCATCAACGCCAACGGCGTGATCGCCGCGACCTTCATCATCGGCTCGGGCCTCGCCGCGCTCGCCGGCGTGCTGTTCGCGTCGAACTACGCCATCGCACACTACGCGATGGGCTTCACGCCGGGTCTCAAGGCCTTCACCGCGGCGGTGCTCGGCGGCATCGGCAACCTGCCGGGCGCGATGGTCGGCGGCCTCGTGCTGGGCCTCGTCGAGAGCTTCGGCGCGGGCTACATCGAGCACCTCACCTTCGGCTTCCTCAACTCGAGCTACCAGGACATCTTCGCCTTCATGATCCTCGGCGCCGTCCTGATCTTCCGCCCGTCCGGCCTGCTCGGCGAACGCGTCGCCGACCGCGCCTGACCTGCCCAGGAAAGCATCCATGACCACGACTTCCTCCGCCCTTCCGCTGCCGGCGAGCTTCGCGTTCGACCGCCGCGTGCAGCGCCCGCTCGTCATCCTGCTCGCGCTCGCGGCGCCGCTGATCGCGCTCGCCATGGGCAAGAGCTGGGTGCGCGTGCTCGACTTCGCGCTGCTGTACGTGCTGCTCGCGATCGGCCTCAACCTCGTCGTCGGCTTCGCCGGCCTGCTCGACCTCGGCTACATCGCGTTCTATGCGGTCGGCGCCTACACCTGGGCCTTCCTCGCCTCGCCGCATTTCGGCATCCACCTGCCGTTCTGGATCGTGCTGCCATTGGGGGCGGCCTTTGCGGCCCTCGCGGGCATTGCGCTGGGTTTCCCGACCCTGCGATTGCGCGGCGACTATCTCGCGATCGTGACGCTGGGCTTCGGCGAGATCATCCGCATCTTCATGAACAACCTGAACCAGCCGATCAACATCACCAACGGCCCGCAAGGCATCGACTCGATCGACCCGCTGACGATCGCCGGGCTCGACCTGTCGCGCGACCTCGATCTGTTCGGCTTCCAGATCTCGTCGCTGCTGCTGTACTACTACGCCTTCCTCGCGTGCGTGGTGTTCGCGATCATCCTCGTGCGCCGCCTGCAGATCTCGCGCATCGGCCGCGCCTGGGCCGCGATCCGCGACGACGAACTCGCGGCCAAGGCGATCGGCATCGACACCCGGATGATGAAGCTGCTCGCGTTCGCGCTCGGCGCGACCTTCGGCGGCGTCTCGGGCGGCCTGTTCGCCGCCTTCCAGGGCTTCGTCAGCCCGGAGAGCTTCAGCCTGATGGAGTCGATCGTGGTGCTGACGATGATCGTGCTCGGCGGCATGGGCAACCTTGCCGGCGTGATCGTCGGCGCAATCATGCTCACTGCGCTGCCCGAGCTGCTGCGCCACTTCGCGGTCCCGATGCAGATGGCGCTGTTCGGCAAGACCCTGCTCGACCCCGAAGTGCTGCGCATGCTGCTGCTGTCGCTGGCGATGATCGTGATGATGCTCGTCCGCCCCGCCGGCCTGCTCCCCGCCCGTACCCGCTATGCCCACCGTGACCGGAGGAACGCATGATCACCCTGCTCGAATCCCGTGCCGTGAATAAACGCTTCGGCGGCCTGAAGGCGCTCACCGACGTGTCGCTGACGATCCGCAAGGGCGAGGTGTACGGTCTCATCGGCCCCAACGGCGCCGGCAAGACCACCTTCTTCAACGTGCTCACGGGCGCCTACGCGATCGACGGCGGCGAGTTCGTCATGAACGGCGCCGAGTTGCCCGCGGCCACGCCGCATCTGGTCGTGCAGCACGGCATCGCCCGCACCTTCCAGAACATCCGCCTGTTCCGCGAACTCACCGCGCTGGAGAACGTGATGGCCGGCCACCACATCCGCTCGTCCGCGGGCGTGTGGGGCATCCTCACGCAAAGCCGCGCCGCGCGCGAAGAGGAGCGCCTGATGCAGGAGCGCGCGCTGGAGATCCTCGACTACGTCGGCATCGGCCGCCACGCCGACACCGTCGCGAGGAACCTCTCCTACGGCGACCAGCGCCGGCTGGAGATCGCCCGCGCGCTGGCGACCGAGCCGCAGCTCCTCGCGCTCGACGAGCCGGCGGCCGGCATGAACGCGACCGAGACCGTCGGCCTGCGCACGCTGGTCGAGACGATCCGCGGCGACGGCATCACCGTGCTGCTGATCGAGCACGACGTGAAACTCATCATGGGACTGTGCGACCGCGTCGCCGTCCTCGACTTCGGCAAGAAGATCGCCGAAGGCACCCCGGCCGAGGTCCAGCGCGACCCCGACGTCATTCGCGCCTATCTGGGAGGCCACCGTGCGCACTGAAAACTCCAACGCTCCGATCCTCGAAGTCCGCGGCCTCAAGGTCGCCTACGGCGGCATCCAGGCAGTCAAGGGCATCGACCTCACCCTGCGCAAGGGCGAGCTGGTATCGCTGATCGGCGCCAACGGCGCCGGCAAGACGACGACGCTCAACACGCTGGCCGGCGTCGTGCCGCACAGCGGCGGCGAGATCCTGTACGCCGGGCAGGAGATCGGCAAGCTGCCCTCGCACCTGCGCCTGCGCAAGGGCCTCGCCCTCGTGCCGGAAGGCCGCGGCATCTTCACGCGCCTGACCGTCGCCGAGAACCTGCAGACCGGCGCCTACACGCGCCGCGACACGGACGGCATCGCCGCCGACATGGAGAAGGTGTTCGCGCTGCTGCCGCGCGTGAAGGAGCGCCTCAACCAGGTCGCCGGCACGCTGTCCGGCGGCGAGCAGCAGATGGTCGCGATCGGCCGCGCGCTGCTGTCGCGCCCGCAGGTGCTGCTGCTCGACGAACCGTCGATGGGCCTCGCACCGCTGGTGGTCGAGAAGATCTTCGAGGTGATCCACTCGATCACGCGCGAAGGTATGGGCGTGCTGCTGGTCGAGCAGAACGCCAACCTCGCGCTCGAAGTGTCGGAACGCGCCTACGTGATGGAAGGCGGCCGGGTCACGCTGGAAGGCACCGGCAAGGCGCTGCTCGACGACCCGAAGGTGCGCAGCGCCTACCTGGGCGAAGACATCGCGGAACTGGCCGCGGCCTGAGTCCGGCCGCCGTTCAGGACGTCACCAACGACGGCGTTGCCCGCCCTACAGCGGCAACGCCGTCTCGTTCTTGATCTCGCGCAGCGCGACGCTCGAATTGGTGACGTCGACTTCCGGGATCTTCAGCAGGAAATTGTGCATGAAGGACGACAGCGCTTCGAGGTTGGGCAGGTAGAGCTTCAGCAGGCAGTCCGTCTCGCCGAGCAGCTCGTAGCATTCGATGACCTCGTCGCAGCCCTTCACCGCCTGCTCGAAGCGGTCGAGCACGTCGGCGCTGTGCTTCTTGAGCTTCACGCGCACCCACACGCAGGTCTCCAACCCGAGCTTCCTGCGGTCGAGCAGGGCGACGTAGCCGCGGATCAGACCCGCCTCTTCCAGCTCGCGCACCCGCCGCCAGCACGGCGACGATGAAAGCCCCACCTTCTCGGCGAGATTCTGCGTGCTGATCGTCGAGTCCTTCTGCAGCAACGCGAGGATGCGCCGCTGTACCGGATCGAGTTTCATGTCTCCCCTCTTGTTGTCGTGACGGGCGAACGGGCGCCCGTGGCGGCGCGCCGGCCGGATGCCCGGTGGCGCGACACCGGGGCCTATGCGTGGCCCCTTGTCGTTCTAGGTGATCAGAAAACCTTCAACAGCTCGACCTCGAACACCAGCGTCGCGTTCGGGGGGATCACGCCGCCCGCGCCGCGCGCGCCGTAGCCCAGCTCGGGCGGGATCGTCAGCTTGCGCTTGCCGCCTTCCTGCATGCCCTGCACGCCTTCGTCCCAGCCGCGGATCACGTGACCGGCGCCCAGCGGGAAGTCGAAGGGGTCGTTGCGGTCCTTGCTCGAATCGAACTTGCGGCCGTCGGTCAGCCAGCCGGTGTAATGCACCGACACGCGCTTGCCCGCGGCGGCGGTGGCGCCGCTGCCGACTTCCAGCTCTTCGATGACGAGGCCGCTGGCGGTGGTGTTTTGGGACATCGGAACTCTCCTGCGGGGTTAAAACCGCGATTCTAACCGCCCCGTCGACGCCGGCTGGCGAACTTCTCGCGGAACTTGGAGATCTTCGGCGCGACGATGTACTGGCAGTAGGGCTGGTCCGAGTTGTTCGCGTAATAATTGTGATGATAGGGCTCGGCGGGCCAGAAGGTGCCCGCACGCTCGACCTTGGTGACGATCGCGCTCGGATAGACGCGCGCCTCCCCCATGTGCTCGATCAGATCCAGCGCCGTGTGCAGCTGCTCGTCGCTCACCGCAAAGATCGCCGAGCGGTACTGCGTGCCGATGTCGTTGCCCTGGCGGTTCAGGCTCGTGGGGTCATGGATGACGAAGAAGATCTCCAGCAGGTCACGATAGCTCACCACCGCCGGGTCGAAGACGATCTGCACCGCCTCGGCGTGACCGGTGCCGCCGTCGCAGACTTGCCGGTAGGTGGGCGCCTCGACACGCCCGCCGATGTAGCCCGAAGTCACCGACTCCACGCCGTTCACTTCCTTGAACACTGCTTCGAGGCACCAAAAACATCCCCCCGCGAGAATGGCGGTCTCGCGTGCTGCGGGTGCGTCGTTCTTCGTCATGCATGTGTCTCCGTGGATGCCCGCGATTAAGACAGCATCGTCGGGCCGCGATTCCCGTTATTCGAACGAGATCGTGTAATAGATATCGGCCGCGTTGTCGCTCCCGCCGCGCGCCACCAGCGACACCCTGCGACTGAGCTGATACGTCAGCTTGACGAGGCTTTCGGCCCCGCCCAGGCTCTGCTCGAAGGACAGGACGAGGTCCGACGACAGCCGCTTGCCCAGCGTCAGAACCTGCCCGCCGACGTTGTCGCCACCAGTTACGATGGTACCTTCTCCGACAACGCGGCTGGTGGCAGTTCGGGTGACACCGCCAACTTCTCCCTGGCCGATGCTCAATTCGTCGAAGCCGAGGCTGCGCGACAGCTGCTCGGTCATGCCGCCGCCAGCCCCGCCCAACAGGGCTTGCGCCGCCGGCAGCAGCAGCCCCATATCCCCGCCGCCGCCCGCGCTCGGCGCACGCCCGAGCACGATCCACGACAACTTTTCGGGGTCGGGCACGTTCGGCTCCGACACCAGCCGGATGCGGGGTCGCCGCGCACTGCCGACGATCTCGATGCCCGCCTCGACCGCCAGGCCCTTGCGCAGCGCGACGACGTTCAGGCCGGGGTTGTCGGGCGCGCCCTGGAAGTTGATCCGCCCGCGCTCGATCGCCAGCAACTGGCCGTAGCCGCGGTAGGTCCCGCCGGACGTCGCGATCGTGCCGATCGCGCTCGGCGGCACGCCATCGCGCAGGCGCAGGCGCAGCCCGCCGGTCAGGCGCGTATCGACCCCCAGCGCCGACAGGTAGAAGTGATCCCCCAGCGCCACCGCGACGTCGGCCGCGACCCGCAGCCCGCCGCCGCTGGTGCGCGGTTCGCGGCCGAGGATCACGACGTCGTCCGAGAGGCTCGGCGCAGGCGTATCGGCCAGCTCGATGTAGCCTGCATCGGCGCTCAGGTTCGCTGCAAGGTCCACGTGCGTCCAGGTGCTGTTGGCCGCGCCGACGCCGGACAGGATCAGCCAGCGGTCGCCGCGCTGCAGGATCGGCAGGCGCTCGGCGTCGAAGACGAAATGGCCCTTGCCGCTGTCCAGCGCGATCTCGCCGCTCGCGCTGAGACGCCCCGGCGTGGCCGTGAGCCGCGCCACCGGCGGGCGGGGGTCGCGCGGGCGTACCCGGTTGGGCGATACGAATTCGAGGCGTGCGAGCCGCAAGCGGTCGCGGTCGAACTCCGCCTGCAGATCCCCGCCCGACAGGTGCAGGCCCTGATCCACCAGCGCCAGCGACAGCTCCCGCCCCGTGATCGTGCCGCTCGCCCGCGGTGCGGCCGGCGTGCCGGCGAGCGCCAGGCTCGCACCGAGGCTGCCGCCGGTGACGACGTTCTCCTGCATCAGCCGCCCGACCCAGGCCACCGACGGCATCGCCAGGTGTGCCGAACCGAGCAGCGCCGCATCGGGCGCGAGACGCCAGCCGCCGCCCGGCGTGCGCTCCGCCTGTGCGGTCGCGGCGCCGGCCAGTTCGCCCAGCTCGCTGCCGCGCGCCTCCACGGCCAGCGCGAGGCGGTTGTCGTGGGCGCCGAGGCGCGCCTCCAGGTGCTCCAGTCCCAGGCGCGCCGGGATCTCGCCGGTCACGGTCAGGTCGCCCGCCTCACGGAACACGCGCGCCGAACCCTGCGCCACGTCGGCCAGCGTCAGGTTCCATTCCGCCCCGAGCACCAGCGGCCCCGGCCCGCGACGCGGACGCCCGTCGGGACGCGCCACCAGGCCGAAGGCGAGACCGGTCAGGGAACCGCGCGCGACGATCCGCTGCGGCGACCAGCTGGTCTCGTCCAGGCGGATGCGCCCGCGCTCGCCGGCATCGAGCGCCGCCGCGCCCAGCAGCACGCGCTGCGGTCCGAGCTCCAGCGGCGCCGACGCGGTCAGGCGCGTGGGCCAGCGCCCGCCCGTTTCCAGTGTCGCCAGACGTCCGCGCCATGCCGCGCTGCCGTCCCCGGTGCCGTCCGCCGTGCGCGCTTCCGACGCGTCGCCGGCGAGCCCGCCTTCCAGCCGCAGGCGCAGGCTGTCGCCCCCCAGGCCGCTGGCGACGACATCGACGGCATGCGCCCGCCGGGTCCCGCCGATCCGCAGGCTCGCCTCCGTCACCCAGTCCGGCTCGTCGGCGGACTGCCCACCGGTCGGCGGCTTTTGCGCGTCGCGGGCGACCGACTTCAGCCCCCGCAGCCCCATCGCAAGCCGGACCTCGCCGTCCGCCCCCGCCGCGAGCAGCCCCTCGCCGTCGGCCGACGCAATGCGGACATCGCCCGGCAGGCGCAGCGCCTCGGCCGCGAACTTCACGCTGCCGGCCGGCTGAGCGGCGCCCCCGGAAAGGCTTCCCGCGAACGTCAGCCGGCCGCCGAGCCGCGCATCGAGCGCCGCGAGCGCCGGCGCATCCACATCCACCTTCAGCACGTCCCGCAAAGCGCCCCAGGCGCCGCGCGCGCGCACGCGGTTGCCGGCGAGATCCACGTCCAGTTCGCCATCGGCGAGGCGTGCCCCTTCGACGACCGCACGCAGCTTCCCGCGCACCGGCTTTCCGCGCAGTTGTCCCTGCTGCAGGTCGACGGCGGTCTCGTAGCGGGCTATGTCGCCCAGCGTCGCAGCGAGGCGGAAATCCAGATTCAACTTCGCCTCGGGCGCGTCGGCGATGAAGAAACGGGGATCGAAGGACGCCACGTCGCCGCTCGCGGCGAGGCTGCGCACCCCGGCCTCCCCCTGCGCGGTCAGCACCGCCTGGGCACGCATGCGCATGTCCTTGACGCGCAAATCGAGCTCCGCGCTCTGGCGCTCGCGGTCGCCGTCGGCGTTCAGCCGGCCGACCAGCACCGAGGGAGGCAGACGTCCATCCAGGCGCTGCAGCTCGACGCCCGCCAGCTGCAGCGTGGCGCTCAAACGGCCGAGCGGGTCGGCCGCGGGGGGCGCCGTTGCCGCCCCGTCCGCGCCCTCCCCTGGCGCAGTACCTCGTCCCCCCGGCCGCCAATCCACGTCGCCGGTGACCCGCCCGGCTCCCGCCAGCCGCAGGATCAGGTCTTCGGCCCGCACCCGCTCGGGCGTCCAGAGCAGGCGTGCGGCCAGCTTCGTGAAGGGCAAGCCCTGCCGGTCGATCGCGTCGGGATGAAGATTCTCGATCGTCACCGGCCCCGACAATCCCCAGCCCCCCTGCCCCTCGCCCTGCCCCTCGCCCTGCGCCGACAGGTCCGCCGCGATGCGCAGCGCCGCGCGCGGCGCGGAAGGCTCGAACACGGACGGGTCGAGATCGCCCAGCGCGAGGCGCAGCCGGCGCACGGGCACCGCTTCGAACGGAGCCCCCAGCACCTCGCCGTCACCGCTCAGCCCTGCCCCCTGGGCCTCGATCCGCAGCTGCGGCGCAAGCAGATTACCGTCCGCGACGAACTGCAACCGGTATTCGTGCCCGTTGCTCGTCCCGGTCAGCGCCGCGCTCGCAGACAGTGCGAACGGCGCGCGCCCGTCGATCTCGCCGGCGAACTCGGCCCGCCCGAAGGGCAGGGTCGCCGCAAGGGATTCGATGCGATGGCGGCCGCCATCGCTGCGTGCGCGGGCCGCGAGATCGGCGATTTCGAAGACGGCCCCGGCAGCGGCGAGTTCACCGTCCGCCCATGCGTGCACGACAAGCCGGCCGATGCCGAGCGATTGCGCCGCCAGGGACACCGGCAGCACAAGGGATTCGGGGGGCGTCCGCTGCGCGGGTTCAGCCTGCGGACGCGTGGCGATGTCGACCCGCTCGGCCGCGAGTTCGTCGATCGCGATGCCGCCGTCGAACAAGGCGCCCGGACGCCAGGTCAGCGTTAGCCCTTCGACCCGCAGGCGCAGGTCGGGGCCGTCGATGCGCAGCACCCCGATGCGCAGCGGCCCCGCAAGGCGACCGTCCGGGGAGTCCAGCGTCACCTGTCCGCCGCTCAGCACCGCCGCAAGGACGGCGGCCGCCCGCAGGCCGGATTCGGTCAGCACCAGCCACGCCGCCGCCAGTGCGACCAGCGCCGGCAGCGCGAGCGCCGCCAGCCACAGCCTCGCCGCCCGTCGGCGCGGGCGAACCGGTTTGGCGGGGACCGGCGACGTCATGCGTCGCTCCGCTCAGCCGAACAGCGCGCGCAACTCCTCGCCCGGATCCGGCGCACGCATGAAGGCTTCGCCGACGAGGAAGGCGTGCACGGCGTTCGACCGCATCAGCGCCACGTCCTGCGGCTTGAGAATGCCGGACTCGGTGACGACGATGCGTCCGGCGGGGACGCGCGGCAGCAGGTCCAGCGTCGTCTGCAGGCTGACCTCGAAGCTGCGCAGGTTGCGGTTGTTGATGCCGACGAGCGGGGTCGCGAGCTGCAGCGCGACGTCGAGCTCGGCCGCGTCATGCACCTCGACGAGCACGGCCATGCCCAGACTCGCCGCGATCGCCTCCATCTCCTGCATCTGCGCGAGATCGAGCGCCGCCGCGATCAGCAGGATCGCATCCGCGCCCATCGCGCGCGCCTCGTACACCTGCCACGCGTCGACGAGGAAGTCCTTGCGCAGCGCCGGCAGGGCGCACGCCGCACGCGCCGCCTGCAGGTACTCGGGCGCCCCCTGGAAGAACTGGCGGTCGGTCAGCACCGACAGGCAGGCCGCTCCCGCGCGCTCGTACTGCACGGCGATTTCGGCCGGGCGGAAGTCCGCGCGGATCACGCCCTTCGACGGGCTCGCCTTCTTGACCTCGGCGATCACCGCGGCGTCACCGGCCGCGATCTTCGCGCGCATCGCGCCGACGAAATCGCGCGCTGCCGGCGCGAACTCGGCCTCCGCACGCACGCGCTCGAGGGGTCGAAGTGCCTTGCCCGCCGCCACTTCCTCGGCCTTCACGGCGAGGATCTTGTTCAGGATGTCACTCATGCTGGTGCCTGCCTCACGCGAACTGGCGGTTGAAGGCGAGGAACGCCTCGAGCTTCGCCCGCGCCGCGCCACTGGCGATGATCTCGCGCGCACGCACGATACCTTCAGCGATCGAGTCGGCGAGGTTCGCCGTGTACAGCGCCACCCCCGCGTTCAGGATCACGATGTCGCGCGCCGGGCCCGGCTTGTTGTCGAGCACGCCGAGCAGCACCGCCTTCGACTCCTCGGCGCTCTGCACCTGCAGGTTGCGCGTGCCGGCCATCGCCATGCCGAAGTCCTCGGGATGGATCTGGTACTCGCGGATCGCGCCGTCCTTCAGCTCGCCGACCATCGTCGCAGCGCCCAGGCTCACCTCATCCATGCCGTCCAGGCCGTAGACGACCAGCACGTGCTTCGCACCAAGGCGCTCCATCACGCGTGCCTGGATGCCGACGAGGTCGGGGTGGAACACGCCCATCAGCGTGTTCGGCGCGCCAGCGGGGTTCGTCAGCGGGCCGAGGATGTTGAAGATCGTGCGCACGCCCATCTCGCGGCGCACCGGCGCGACGTTCTTCATCGCGCTGTGGTGGGCCGGCGCGAACATGAAGCCGATGCCGGTGGCCTCGATCGAGGCCGCCACCTGTTCGGGCGTCACGCCGAGCTTCACGCCCAGCGCCTCGAGCACGTCCGCGGCACCGCTCTTCGACGACACGCTGCGCCCGCCGTGCTTGGCGACGCGTGCGCCGGCCGCCGCGGCGACGAAGATCGTCGTCGTCGAGATGTTGAAGGTGTTGGCGCCGTCGCCGCCGGTCCCGACGATGTCGAGGAAGTTCTGGTCCGGCCCCGCGACCTGCACCTTGGTCGACAGCTCGCGCATCACGGTCGCGGCGGCGGTGATCTCGCCGATCGTCTCCTTCTTCACGCGCAGGCCGGTGAGGATCGCGGCGGTCATCACCGGCGAGATCTCGCCGGCCATGATCTGGCGCATCAGCGACAGCATCTCGTCGTAGAAGATCTCGCGGTGGTCGATCGTGCGCTGCAGCGCGTCCTGGGCAGTAATCGTCATGGCAATCCTTGTCTGTTCATGCAGACCACGAGCCTGCGCTCGGGTTCACCTCAGTTCTTACTTCTCGCGGCTCTGGTCGAGGAAATTCTTGAGCATCGCGTGGCCGTGTTCGGTCAGGATGGACTCGGGGTGGAACTGCACCCCCTCGACCGCGAGCGTCTTGTGGCGCACGCCCATGATCTCGCCGTCGTCGGTCCACGCCGTCACCTCGAGGCAGTCGGGCAGGCTCTCGCGTTCGATCGCCAGCGAATGGTAGCGCGTGCACGTCACCGGGTTGGGCAGGCCCCTGAACACGCCGACGTCCTGATGATGAACCGGCGAAGTCTTGCCGTGCATCAGGCGCTTGGCGTGCACGATCTTGCCGCCGAAGGCCGCGCCGATGCTCTGGTGGCCGAGGCACACGCCAAGGAGGGGGATCTTGCCGGCGAACTCGCGGATCGCCGGCACCGAGATGCCGGCCTCGGCCGGCGTGCAGGGTCCCGGCGAGATCACGAGCTGCTCGGGCTTCATCAGCGCGATCTGTTCGAGGGTGATTTCGTCGTTGCGATACACCTTCACCTGCGCCCCGAGCTCGCCGAAGTACTGCACGAGGTTGTAGGTGAAGCTGTCGTAGTTGTCGATCATCAGCAGCATGGATGCATTCCTTCTTGCGCGCCGGCCCGCGGGGCGGACCGGACGGCGGAATCGGCGACGCGACGGCCGCCGCTCCGCCTGTTCAGTCGATGCGGGTATCGAGCCCGGATTCCGCCATTTCCGCGGCACGCAGCATCGCGCGCGCCTTGTTCTGCGTCTCCGTCCATTCGGCATCCGGGTTGGAGTCGGCGACGATGCCGGCACCGGCCTGCACATGGATGTGACCGTCCTTGATCACCGCGGTGCGGATCGCGATCGCGAGATCCATGTCGCCATGGAAACCGATGTAGCCGACTGCGCCCGCATAGACGCCACGCTTGACCGGCTCGAGCTCGTCGATGATCTCCATCGCGCGCAGCTTGGGCGCCCCGGACACGGTGCCGGCGGGGAAGGTCGCGCGCAGCACCGCCAGCGCATTGAGCCCGTCCTTCAGACGCGCCTCGACGTTCGACACGATGTGCATCACGTGCGAATAGCGCTCGATCGTGAACTGGTCGGTGACCCGGACGCTGCCGGTCTCGGCGACGCGGCCGGCATCGTTGCGCCCGAGGTCCAGCAGCTGCAGGTGCTCGGCGCGCTCCTTCTCGTCGGCGAGCAGGTCCGCCTCCAGCGCCTCGTCCTCGGCCGGCGTCGCGCCGCGCGGCCGCGTGCCGGCAATCGGGCGCACCGTGACGCGCTTGCCCTGCCCGTCCTCGTCGAGACGCACGAGGATCTCCGGGGAGGCTCCGACGACGTGGAAGTCCTCGAAGTTGAAATAGAACATGTAGGGCGAGGGATTCAGCGAGCGGATCGCGCGGTACAGCGCCATCGGGCTCGCCGCGTAGGGCTTGCTCATGCGCTGCGACAGCACGACCTGCATGATGTCGCCGTCGACGATGTACTGCTTGGCGCGATTCACCGCGGCCTTGAAGGCTTCCTCGCCGAAGCTCGACACCGCCGGCTGCGGCTCGGCGTGCATGTCCTCGGGAATCTGCACCGGCGCGCGCAGCCGCGCGAGGAGTTCGCGCAGGCGCTTCTTCGCGCGCTTGAGGGCGCCCGGCACTTCCGGCTCGGCATACACGACCAGCGTGAGCTTGCCCGAGAGGTTGTCGACGATGGCGATTTCCTCGGACAGCAGCAGCAGGATGTCCGGCGTGCCGAGCGTGTCCGGCTTCTGCGCGTGGGCGAGGCGCGGCTCGATGTAGCGCACGGTGTCGTAGCCGAAGCAGCCGACCAGTCCGCCCGCGAAGCGCGGCAGGCCGTCGCGCGGCGGCACCTTGATGCGCTCCATGAACTCGGCGACGTAGTTCAGCGGATCGCCGTAGTCGCGCCGCTCGACGAGGCGGTTGCCGGTCAGCAGCAGCGCCGAGCGGCCGTACACCTCGATGCGCGTCGAGGCCGCCAGCCCGATCATCGAGTAGCGGCCGAAGCGCTCGCCGCCCTGCACCGATTCGAGCAGGTAGGAATACGGTTCGTTGGCGAGCTTCAGGTAGATCGACAGCGGCGTGTCGAGGTCGGCGAAGGTTTCGAGCGTGACCGGGATGCGGTTGTAGCCCTGCGCGGCCAGCGCGTTGAATTCCTGCTCAAGCATGGAGACTCCACGGAAAACGGTTCGATTCGGCAAGGGGTGCGGGCAGTTCGTCGCCCGCGAAGCAGTCGCGTATCAGTGGCCCGCAGGCCACGAGCGCCAGCCGCGCCAGCGCAGTTGCGCGGCGACAAACTGGGTGCTTTCCTTTACCGAATCCCGGTTCCTGTAGGTCACGATGTCTCGATCGGATGATGGAGTCTTGCGGATATGCGCCGGAACTTCACGCCGCTGCGATGCGGTCGAGCGCCCCGGTAGCGACCGATAGTAGCCCATCGCATTCGATGGTGTCCACCGGCATGCCTTCGCTATATCCATAGGTCACGAGCAGCACCGGCATGCCCGCGCCGCGGGCGGCGAGCGCGTCGTTGGCCGAATCGCCGATCATCAGCGCCAGCGGCGACGGCACGCCGAGCAGCTCGCACGCGTGGTGCAGCACCGCCGGGTCGGGCTTCTTCACCGGCAGCGTGTCGCCGCTGACGACCGCACCGAAATACGGCGTCAGGCCCATGCGCTCGAGCAGCGGGAGCGTGAAGGCCTCGGCCTTGTTGGTGACGCACGCGAGCCTCAGGTCCATCGCGCGCATCGCCTCCAGCGTCTCCACGACGCCGGGGTAGATGCGCGTGCTGCGGCCGTTCACGAGCGCGTAATGGCGCCGAAACACGACGACCGCCTGCTCGATCTCGTCCTCGCCCGCCGCGGCGTCCTCGGTCATGCAGCGGCGCACGAGGTTGGGGATGCCCTTGCCGACGAAGGAATGGATCTGTTCGAGCGGACGCGCCGCGCGGCCCATCTCGGCGAGCATCAAGTTGGCCGCATCGGCCAGGTCGTGGATCGTGTCGAGCAGGGTGCCGTCGAGGTCGAACAGCACCGCCCGCACCGGGAAGCGCGCGAGGCTCACTGCTTGACCTTGGCGAGTTCGGCGCGCAGCGCGGCGATCACGCTGTCGTAGCGGTTGGGGTCGGCGTCCCGCCCGGCACCGAACACCGCCGAGCCGGCGACGAAGGTGTCGGCGCCCGCGGCGGCGATCTCGGCGATGTTGTCGACCTTCACGCCGCCATCGATCTGCAGCAGGATGCGGCGCCCGCTCGCGGCCTCGTAGGCGTCGAGCCGTGCGCGCGTCGCGCGCAGCTTGCCGAGCGTGCCGGGGATGAACTTCTGCCCGCCGAAGCCGGGATTCACGCTCATCAGCAGCACGACGTCGATGTCGTCGAGCGCATGGTCGAGGTAGTGCAGCGGGGTGGCCGGGTTGAACACCAGCCCCGCCTTGCAGCCGTGGTCGCGGATCAGCGCGAGCGAGCGGTGGACGTGGTCGGACGCTTCCGGGTGGAAGGTGATCACGTTCGCGCCGGCCTTGGCGAAGTCGGGGATGATGCGATCGACCGGCTTCACCATCAGGTGCACGTCGATCGGCGCCTCGGTGTGCGGGCGGATCGCCTCGCACACCAGCGGGCCGATCGTGAGGTTCGGCACGTAATGGTTGTCCATCACGTCGAAGTGGATCCAGTCCGCGCCGGCGGCGATGACGTTGCGCACTTCCTCGCCGAGGCGGGCGAAGTCGGCCGAAAGCAGGCTGGGGGCGATGCGGTACATTGTCGGGTTCTCCTGTTGGGCTGGCGCGATTCTAACCGCTCAGGCAGCCCGTACGCCCTCGGGGTTCCCCCGATCGCGACGGCTCATCGCACGCACACGCGCCGCACCTGCTCCATGTCGGTGACGCCGGCCAAGACTTTCTCGATGCCGTCCTGGCGCAGCGTGCGCAGGCCTTCCGCGAGCGCGAGCGCCAGCAGTTGCGCGACGCGCGCGCGCTCCTGGATCAGGCGCTTGACCTCGTTGGTGGCGACCATCAGCTCGTGCAGGCCTACGCGCCCGCGGTAGCCGCCGTTGCACTCGGTGCAGCCCACCGGCCGGTACAGCGTGAAGTGTCCGTCGGCGCCGCCATGCTCGGCCTTCAGGCGGGCCAGCACCGCCGCGCGCGCCGCCGCCGGATCGGCCTTGAAATCCGGTGTCCCCGCCATGTCCTCGCAGTACTCGTCGAGGATCTGTTGCACTTCGCCTTCGTCGGGCTGATAGGCCTCCTTGCACTTGCACAGGCGCTTGGTGAGGCGCTGCGCGAGCACGCCGAGCAGCGCGTCGCCGAAGTTGAACGGATCCATGCCCATGTCGAGCAGGCGCACGATCGATTCCGGCGCGCTGTTGGTGTGCAGCGTCGAGAACACGAGGTGGCCGGTCAGCGAGGCCTCGATGCCGACCGACACGGTCTCCTTGTCGCGCATTTCGCCGACCATGATCACGTCCGGGTCGGCACGCAGGAAGGAGCGCATCATGGTCGCGAAATCCAGCCCCGCCTTGCGGTTCACCTGCACCTGGCGCAGGCCCTTCTGCGTGATTTCGACCGGATCCTCGGCGGTCCAGATCTTGGTCTCGGGCGTGTTGATGTGGCCGAGGATGGAATGCAGCGTGGTCGTCTTGCCCGAGCCGGTCGGGCCGCACACGAAGAACAGGCCGTAGGGCTTCACGATCACCGATTTCAGGCGCGCGAGGTTGTGCGGACTGAGCCCCAGCTTGTCGAGCGGCAGCGGCTCGCTGTTGGCGAGCAGGCGCATCACGACGTCTTCCATCCCGCCCGCGGTCGGCACCGTCGCGACGCGCAATTCGATGTCGAGCGGCGCGAACTTGCGGAACTTGATCTTGCCGTCCTGCGGCCTGCGGCGCTCGGAGATGTCGAGGTCGCACATGATCTTGATGCGCGTGACGAGCGGATTGCGGTAGCTCGCCGGGATCTGGATGTAGGGCACGAGCGTGCCGTCCTTGCGGAAGCGGATCAGCGTCTTTTCCTTGCCCGGCCGCGGCTCGACGTGGATGTCCGAGGCGCCCTGGCGGTGCGCGTCGATGATGATCTTGTTCACGAGCTTGACGAGCTCGTTGTCGGCCGCCGCGGAGACGTCGTCGGCGACCGAACCCTCTTGCTCGTCCTCCAGCAGGTCGTGCAGCAGGTCATCGACCGACCCGCTTTCCATCGTCGGCTCGAAGTAGTGGTCGACGGTCTGCTCGAACTCGCAGTGCGTCGTGACGCGATAGGCGAGCTTCTTTCGCGGGAACACGTTCTCGGCGACGCGCGACACGCGCACCTGCTCGGGGTCGTAGGTGAGCAGGACGACGCCCTCGTTGGTTTCCTCCAACGGCAGCCACTGGTTCTGCTGCACGTATTCGCGCTTGATGTTGCGCAGCAGGTCCATCTGCTTGACGCGGTCGGTGCGGAACGGCTCGTACGCGACGTTGAAGAAGCGCGCCGCCGCATCGCCGATCTGCGCCAGGGGGAGTCCATATTTTTCCACCAGGACGTCCTCGACGTGGGCTCCGGTCTCGCGCGAGATGCGCGTCGCGTCATCCATCTCGCCGGTGGCGATACGCCCGTCGGCGATCAGCGCGTCGTAGCGCGAGCGCAGTGCCGCCGGCGCGTTGCTGCGCTGCGCGAAGGCGACCCCCAGCGTCTGCGCCAGCCCCAGGAGACCTTCCTTCGCCACCGGCGAAAAGTCCTCGCCCGTGAGCGGATTGATCACCTCGATGACGCCGTGCAGCTTGCCGCTGTTCGGATCGATAATCGGCGCACACAGCATCTGGCGCGTGCGGTAACCGCCGAGGGTGTCGCTCGTGGTGCGGAAACGCAGATTCGGCGAGATCGCGGCCAGTTCGGCGGCGTCGTAGACATTGCGCAGGTTGAGCGCCTCGCGCGTCAGCGCGACGTAACCCGCGATGCTGCTCTCGTCGATCGGCAGGCGCGCGCCCGGCGCCGCTCCGCGACCGGTCTTGACGCGGGCCAGCAGGTGCGTGCCGCTGTGATTGACAACAAAGAAGGATAGCCGCTCCGCGCCGAACACGGCACACAGGTCCGACGACAGCTCGAACACGATCTCGTCGATGTCCTTGGTCGCGTGGATACGGGCAGTGATCGCCTGCAAGCCCTTGAAGAAAGCCAGCCGCGTCGCGACTTCCCCCCCGGCTCCGGGCTTTCCTTGGGTCGTGCTGATAGACATGCGGGTACCTGCTGTGCGGGACGGTTGAATGGCAAGCATTCGGAACCGGCCATTCTAGCGGTACCCGGGCAGCGCGAGAATCAGAACTCGATGATCTGCCCCTGGCGCAACGCGGTCGCGTGCAGACGCGCCCCCGCCGCCGCGATCTGCGCCATGACGCGCTCGGCCTGCCCCGGCTTGATATGACTGATATGAACTTCGGGGGCACTCCTGATCTCGTTCAGGAAGGCTGCCACCATGCCGGGACTCAAGTGGCGTGCCGCAAGCGCGAGGCCGTGTTGCTCGTCGGAAAAGGCGGTCTCGATGATCAGGTGGCGCAGGTCGGGGCATGCGTTGATTGCGGCGATCAGTTCCGGCGAGTACGTGGTGTCTCCCGAATACACGAGCTGGCCGTTGCCGTCGTCGAGGCGGTAGGCCACCGCGGGCACGCTGTGCAGCGCCGGCAGCGGGGTGATCGTGCGCGTGCCGAGCCTGACGTCCTCGCCGACCTTGATCGGCTGCAGCCGCAGGAAGGGTCTGCGGCGGTCGGGGATGGCCGTGAAGTCGGGCCAGATCAGCCAGTTGAAGATGTGGGCGCGCAGGATGCGCAGGACTTCCGGGATCGCATGCACGGTGATCGGCACGCCGCGCATCTCGCCGACCGCATCGACGATCAGCGGGATCGCCACGATGTGGTCCATATGGGAGTGCGTGATGAAGATGTGGTCGATGGCCGCGAGTTCCTCCAGCGCCAGGTCGCCAACCCCGGTGCCGCAGTCGATCAGGATGTCATTGTCGGCGAGGAAGGCGGTTGTGCGGGCCTCGGGCCCGCCAATCCCTCCGCTGCAGCCCAGCACCTTCAGCTTCATCGTTCCCCGCGGTTGCAGTGCCGCCCGACCCGATGGCTCAGCAGCTCGTTTTGCGTTTCCGATACGCTAGCACCGCCCCTCCGGAAACGTCGTGCACTAAGGCACACGGGCTGGCTCAGTCGGTGAGCGAGAAGGCCATGCGCACGCCGGCGATCTCGAGGATGTCGCCGTCGTTGAGCGGATGCGCACCCGCCTCGATCGGACGGTTGTTCACCTGCGGAAGACTCCCGCCCTCGGCATGGGCGATGAAGTAGCCCTGGGGGCGCCGCGTGATCACGGCAACCTGCACGCCGGGCTTGCCCAGCGTGGTCATCGCCTTCGCCAGCCGGAGTTCGCGACCGGCCGTGGGGCCGGTCAGGACCTTGACGATCCCGAGCCGGGAGTTATCGCCCTCCTGTTCGGCCACCATGCTCGCGAGCACATCCGGCGGCAGCATCTGGGTCGCATCGCCGCGCTGCTCCCCGGTTGACGCCCCGGACGACCGCAGCGAATCCGACGGCTCCACCCGATCCCCACGCGGACGGCGCTGCAGGTCGGCGATGAACTTGAGCCGGTACTTGCCGAGCTCGATCACGTCGTTGTTGCGCAGCACGCACTTCTTCACCGGCTGGCCGTTTACGTAGCTGCCGTTCGTGCTGTTCTGGTCCTCGAGGAACGAGTCATCGAGGATGGTCGTGATCAGCGCATGCTGGCCGCTGATCGCGAGGTTGTCGATCTGGATGTCGTTGTTGGGCTTTCGCCCGATCGAGATCTTCTCCTTGTCGAGGGCGATTTCCTTGAGTACCAGACCGTCCATGCTGAGGATGAGCTTCGGCATCGTTACCTTTCCTTCGTCCATGCGGCGCTCATGCCGCCATACGCACCAGAATCACGGAAATATTGTCGCGCCCGCCCTGCGCGTTGGCCAGTGCCACCAGACGGTCGGCAGCCTCTTCGAGACGAGTCGCCGGCGACGCGGAAGGCTGCAGCACCGCCGCGATCGCCGCGTCGTCGAGCATGTCGGTGAGCCCGTCGGAACACAACAGGAAGACGTCACCGGGCCGGACGGAATGAGTTCCCGGCTCGGGCTGCACCCGCGGCGCGACGCCCAGGCCACGGGTCAGCAGGCCGCGGAACTGCGAGTGCGCGACATCCTCGGGCGCGAGGATGCCGGCATCGACCAGCTCCTGCAGCATCGTGTGGTCGCGCGTCAGTTGCTCCAGCACGCCGCCGCGCAGCCGGTACATGCGCGAATCGCCGACATGTGCGGTCACCACGCGATCGGCGAGAAACGCTGCGACCACCAGCGTCGAACCCATGCCGGAGAGATCGGGATCGCGCCCCGCCTCGGCCCGGATGTCGGCATTGGCATCGTGCACGGCGGCCTCGAGGACCGCCGCAACGTGCCCGACCACACCGTCATGCGGAGCGACCAGATCGCGATCCAGCCGCCGCAGCGTCACCTCCACGGCCATCCGTGACGCAACGTCGCCGCCGCGATAGCCTCCCATGCCATCCGCCAGCACCGCCCACGCGCGGCGCTCCTCGACCGCGAGCGAATCCTCGTTGCGCTTGCGCACCCGCCCGACATCGCTGCGCGTGCAGAACTCGAAGCGGATCGGCGAAACGGCGGACATGGCCGGCGGAGCCCCGGTGCGCCCTTAGTACGGCAATTCGCAACCGACGCCGCGCTCACGCGCGAGCGCCACGACACGGGCCGCGACCGCGATGTCCTGGATCGCCATGCCCTGCGACTCGAACAGCGTGATCTGCCCGGAGGAGGTGCGCCCCGGCCGCACGCCGGCGATCACTTCGCCCAGCTCCACCCAGCGCCCCGGCTGGGTGCGTCCCTTCTCCAGCAGCGGCATCAGGTCGCCCGCCTCGCGCACCGCAATCTCGCGCGAATCGACGCAGATCACGTCGGCCCGCCGCACCGCCGCCTCGGACAACTCCTGGCGGGCCAGGCTGTTGGAGCCCGCGGCGGTGATGTGCGTGCCCTCCTCGAGCCAGTTCGCGTCGAACAGCGGCTTGGGTGAGGTCGTGATCGTCACGACCACGTCCGACCCGCGCACCGTATCCTCCGCGCTGGCCGCCGGCACGACCTCGCGCCCGCTCTCGCGGCTCATCTGCGCGCAGAAAGCCGCCAGACGCTCCGGGTTGCGCGCAAACACCTTGATGCGCTCGATCGGCCGCACGGCACATAGCGCCAGCACCTGCCCCTGCGCCTGCCACCCGGCCCCGAACACACCGGCGACGCGCGCATCGGTTCGCGCCAGCCACTTCGTCGCGACGCCGCCGGCCGCGCCGGTCCGCATCATGCCGAGGCGGTCCGCTTCCAGCACCGCGACCGGGTCGCCGCTGGTCGCATCGAACAGATGAACCCAGAAGCGGTTGCGCCCGCCTGCGGACGTGTACACCTTGAGGCCGGTGAGATTCAGGTCCGGCACGCCGCCCTGCAGCAGATGCGTCATCGACGCCGGCAGGCGCACGCGCTGGCGCGGGAAGTCCACGGTCTCGCCGCGCCCGTGGGCGGCCATGACCTGTTCCACGGCGTCCAGCACCACCGGCATGTCCAGCAGGCTGCCGACCTCTTCTTCGTTCAGGTAGATCGTCATTTGCGCAGAATCGTCCTTTGACGTGTGGGCCGCGTGTGGCCGATGGACAAGTTTACTCCAGACTGGTGCGGGCGAAAAAAAGCCCGCCGGAACGGGCGGGCTTTCCGTAGAGCGCCGGGATGCTACAGCATGCCGAGCGCCCGCGGCAGCGCCAGCGAGATCCACGGCACGTAGGTGACGAGGACGAGGAAAATCAGCATCGACACCAGCCACGGCCATACGGCCACCGTCAGTTCGGTGATCCCCATCTTCGTGATGCCGGAGGCGACGTAGAGGTTGAGGCCGACCGGCGGGTGGCACATGCCGACTTCCATGTTCACGACCATGATGATGCCGAAATGCACCGGATCGATGCCCAGCTTGATCGCGATCGGGAACAGGATCGGCGCGAGGATCAGCACGATCGACGACGGCTCCATGAAGTTGCCCGCGATCAGCATCAGGATGTTGGCCATGATCAGGAAGCCGATCACCCCGACGCCGCTGCCGATCATGAAGTCCGCCATCGCCTGCGGGATATTCTCGTGCGTGAGCAGGAAGGAGAACAACACCGCATTGGTGATGATGTAGAGCAGCATCGCGCTCATGTTCGCGGAGTTCAAGAGCACCCTGGGCACGTCCGACATGCGCAGATCCTTGTACACGAACACCGCGACGAAGAACGCATACACCGCGCTCATCGCGGCCGCCTCGGTCGGCGTGAAGATGCCGGTATAGATCCCGCCCATCACCACGACGATCAGGAACAGGCCCCACGCGGACTCCTTGAACGCCTTCAGGCGCTCGATCCAGCTCGCCTTCGGCTGGCGCGGGTAGTCGAACTTGCGCGCGCGGTACCAGGTCGTGAAACCCAGGAACAGCGCGAGCATCAGGCCCGGCACGACGCCGGCCATGAACAGCGCCCCGACCGAGGTATTGGTCGACACCGAGTACATGACCATCACGATCGACGGCGGGATCAGGATGCCGAGCGCGCCCGAGGTCGTGATCACGCCGGCGCCGAACTTGTTCGGGAAGCCCTGCTTGACCATCGCCGGCAGCAGGATCGCGCCGATCGCGACGACCGTTGCCGGGCTCGAACCCGAGACCGCGGCGAACAGCGCGCAGGCCATCACGCCGCCGAGACCGAGACCGCCGTACCAATGCCCGACCATCGAGGTGGCGAAGTTGATCATCCGCCGCGCAACCCCGCCGTGGGTGAGGAAATTACCGGCGAGGATGAAGAACGGGATCGCCATGATCTCGAACTTCTCGATACCCGTGAACAGCTTCAGCGCGACCGACTCGATCGGCACCTGGGTCATCGTGAACAGGAAGGTCAGGACCGTCAGACCCAGCGAGATCGAGATCGGCATGCCGGTGAGCATCAGCACCAGCAGGATGACGAAGATGATTGCGGCACTCATTGCTTGCCTCCCTTGCCGTTCGTGCGGTCCTCGCCCATCTGCTTGTGCTTGAGGTCGTGCGGATGCAGGTTGTCGCCCATGTCGTACGGGTTCACATCCACCGGCAGGTGCTCCTCGTCGATGCCGTCGACGTGCCCATGGTCGTGGTGCGGCAGCTCGCCGGTGCGGATGAAGGACACCATCACCTGCAGGAAGCGGAAGCACATCAGGTAGGAGCCGAGCGGGATCGCGGAATACACGATCCAGGTCGGCCATTCCAGATCCGGCGTCGTCGGACCTTCATACAGGTCGCCGACCTCCATGCCGAACCAGGTCAGGAACTGGTAATGCGCGCCGTTCTCGAGCACGAAGGTCAGGCCCAGCGTACCGACGATGCCGGTAAACAGCGCCCCCGCACCGAGGCCGATGACCACGAACTTGGCACGATTCGCGTCCGACAACCGGTTGATGAGCACATCGACGCCGACGTGGATGCCGGTGCGCACGCCATAGGCCGCGCCGAACTTCGCCATCCACACGAACATGATGATGGTGAGCTCCTGCGCCCAGCCGAAATGCAGGGACAGCAGCCAGTCCTGCACGCCGGGAATGGACAGGCCGGAGCCGTAGCGGTGGACGACGGACACGAAGATGATCAGCGTGGCCGCGCCCATGAGGAAGGTGATCAGCCATTCCTCGAGATGATCGAGCACTTTAAGCATGGGGTTCTCCCGTCGCACGACAAACCCCCCGCCACGCATGCGCGTAGCGGGGTCCTTGCCGTATCAGTTATCGGTCGTGACGTTACGACGGTGAGTTACAGCTTCGACGGGTCGAACCCGGTGTCCTTGTAGATGGACTGGATGGTCTCGGCGCCGATGCGCGATTCCATCTTCTTGTGCACCGGCACGAGCGCCTTCTTGAATGCCATTTTTTCGGCGTCGGTCGGCTTGTAGATCGCGGTCTTGCCCGATGCACGCACCGCCTCGAGGGCCTTGTCGTTCTCCTCGCGCGCGATCTTGTTGGCGAACTCGGTCGAATCCTTCATCGCCTGCTCGAGCTGGCCGCGCACCTCCGCCGGCAGGCCGTCCCAGAACTTCTTGTTGGTGATCACCGCATAACCCAGGTAACCGTGATCGGTCAGGGTCATGTGCTTCTGCACCTCATGCATTTTCTGGGTATACAGATTCGAATGCGGGTTCTCGGTGCCGTCCACGACGCCCGTCTGCAGCGCCTGATACACCTCGGAGAAGGCCATCACCTGCGGGATGGCGCCGAGCGCGCGCATCTGCTCCTCGAGCACCTTGGACGACTGCACGCGCAGCTTCTTGCCCTTCACGTCCTCCGGGGCCTTGATCGGCGTGTTGGCTGACAGCGACTTGAAGCCGTTGTCCCAGAACGCCAGGCCCTTGATGCCGCGCGCCTCGAGCTTGCCGAGGAGCTGCTTGCCGACGGGCCCCTGGGTGACCTTGTGCAGGTCGTCGTAGCCGTCGAAGATGTAGGGCAGATCGAAGACCTCGAACTCCTTCACGCCCAGCGGACCGAACTTCGCCAGCGAAGGCGCGAGCATCTGCACGGCGCCCAGCTGCAGCGCCTCCATTTCTTCCTTGTCCTTGTACAGCGTGCTGTTCGGGTACACTTCAACCTTGACAGCACCCTTGGTGTACTTCTCGGCGAGCTCCTTGAACTTGTCTGCAGCCTTGCCCTTGGGCGTGTCGTTGGCAACGACGTGGCTGAACTTGATGACTAAGGGATCGGCGGCGACCGCAGCGGCGGACAGCCCCATGGCGACAAGACCGATGAAAAGGGCGCGGATCTTCATTCCCCTACCTCCTCCAGATTGCATAGTTATTTACCTGACCCATGTCCGGGCGGGTGCCGTGCAGCAGCCAGAGGCGCCGGACACTTCCACCAGTCTATGAAGCCACGCGCATCTATTACATTGTGGACATCCACAACACCGGACACGGACGTGCGCACATGAGCCCCCCGCGGACGACCGCCCTCTCCGTTCTGTCCGTCCGGCAGCGCCGGCTCACCGCCGTGCCCTACCTGACGGTGCTGCTGTTCCTCGCCGTGATTGCCGCCCTGGTGTGGTTCACGCGCAGCTACGACGAGGAAGAGCAGCGCGCCACGCTCATCAGCGACGTGCTGTGGATGGAGCAGAACCTCCAGTTCAAGCTCGAACGCAACGCCGCGCAGCTCGCCCAGATCGGCCAGGAAATCCTCGCCGCGGACCGCCACCAGCCCCAGGCGTCCGCCGCACTGCGCCAGCTTGTGCGCGCCGAGAACGGCCTCGTGCGGGTGATGTGGCTCGACGCCGCAGGTCGCCTGCAGGGTGCCGTGCCGCCCATGGGCGAGGGCGAGATGATCGGGGAAACGCTGGGCGGACAATCGGCTTCCAGCTTCCGTCTCGCCCAGGCGCTGGAGCGGCGCGTGTACGGTCAGGTGTACGCGGCCGCAGGCGACCGCCAGCAGTTCGAGGTGCACGTCCCGATCTACGCCGAGGACGGCTTCGCCGGCGCGATGGTCGGCGTCTATTCGCTGCACGACCTCGTCACCAACGAACTGCCGTGGTGGTTCGCCGAGCGCTACCGCGTGAGCGTGCTCGACAGCGACGGGCGCGAACTCGTCGCGAAGTCCAAGATCGCCCCGCTGTCCGACCGCCAGAGCTATTCGATGGCCTTCGACCCCCCCGGCGGCGGCCTCACGCTGCAGGTCACCGCCTACCAGGGCGAGACGCGCTGGGTGCAGGTCCTGCTGATCGGCTCCATCCTGCTGCTCGGCGGCATCCTGATCTGGAGCGTGCTGCAGCTGCGCCGCGAACTGCAGCGCCGCCACCGGGCCGAACAGGCGCTGCGCAGCGAATCCCTGTTCCGGCGGGCGATGGAAGACTCGATGCTCACCGGCCTGCGCGCACGCGACCTCGACGGCCGCATCACCTACGTCAACCCCGCCTTCTGCAGGATCGTCGGCTACAGTGTCGAGGAACTCGTCGGGCGCACGCCGCCCATGCCCTACTGGGATCCGGATTTCCTGCAGCAGACGCAGGAAATCCACGACCGCATCCTCGCCGGCGACGCCCCGCCCGAAGGCTTCGAACTGCGCCTGCGGCGCAAGAACGGGGAGCGCTTCGACGCGCTGATCTTCGAGGCCCCGCTGATCGACGCCGCCGGCCGGCACACCGGATGGATGGGCTCGATGCTCGATATCACCGCACAGAAGCGAGCCGAAGAACTTACGCGTCAGCAGGAAGAGCGCCTGCAGGCCACCTCCCGCCTGATCACGATGGGCGAGATGGCCTCGACCCTTGCCCACGAACTCAACCAGCCGCTCGCCGCGATCGCCAGCTACAACACCGGCTGCCTCAACCGCCTCGAGCAGCCCGACATCGACCGCAGCGAACTGAAGGACATCTTCGACCGGATCGGCCGGCAGGCCCGCCGCGCCGGCGACATCATCCGCCGGGTGCACGACTTCGTGCGCCGCTCCGAGCCCAAGCGCGAGCCGCTCGACATCAATCTGATGATCCGCGAGGCGATCGGCCTGATCGAAGCCGACTCTGCCAAGCGCGGCATGCGCATCGAAACCGACCTCGAAGAAGCGCTGCCGACCGTCGCCGCCGACCCCGTGATGATCGAGCAGGTCATCGTCAATCTCGTTCGCAACGGCATGGACGCGATGCGCGACAATCCCCCCGCGCGGCGCACCGTGCGCGTCGGCACGCGGCACGAGGGCGACACGCTCGTCGTGCGCGTCGCCGACAACGGCACCGGCATCGATGCCGAGACCGGCCGCCGGCTGTTCGAACCCTTCTTCACGACCAAGGCCGAAGGCATGGGCATGGGCCTCAACATCTGCCGCTCCATCGCCGAACTGCACCATGGCCGGCTCGGTTTCGAAACCAACCCCGACGGCGGTACCATCTTCACCCTGTCGCTACCCGTGGAACCCTCATGACCCAGCCCTGCGCCCACATCATCGATGACGACGAAGCGATCCGCGACGCCCTGCAGTGGCTGTTCAAGACGCGCGACGTCGCGTGCGCCACGTGGCCGAGCGCCGAGAGCTTCCTCGAAGCGCTGCAGCCCGGCTGGCGCGGCTGCGTGGTACTCGACATCCGCATGGAAGGCATGAGCGGCCTCGAATGCTTCGACGTGCTGCGCCAGCGCGGAAACCAGCTGCCCGTCATCTTCATCACCGGCCACGGCGACGTGCCGATGGCCGTCGCCGCACTGAAGAAAGGCGCGTTCGACTTCATCGAAAAGCCCTTCAACGACAGCGATCTCGTCGACATCGTCATGCGCGCGCTGGAGATCGACGCCAACAACCAGCGCGCCGAAGCCACGCGCGAAACGGTAGAGGCGCGCCTCGCCCTGCTCACCGCGCGCGAGCAGGAGGTGATGGAGCTGATCCTCGCCGGCAAGTTCAACAAGGTCATCGCCGACGAGCTGTGCATCTCGATGCGCACCGTGGAAGCGCACCGCTCCAAGGTGTTCGAGAAGATGGAAGTGCGCTCCGCCGTCGAACTCGCACAACTCGTCAATCTGGTCCGCAGCCGCGGCGCCCACTGAGTCCCGCGACGGAGCCCGCCCCACCGTGCCGCACCCCGATCACGTCTCCGACCGGCACGCCGCCGCCGCGCGCATGCGCATCGACAAGTGGCTATGGGCCGCGCGCTTCTTCAAGACCCGCTCGCTCGCCAACCAGGCCATCGAAGGCGGCCACATCAAACTCAACGGCCAGGCGGTGAAGCCCGCACGCGAGCTGCGCATCGGCGACAGCCTCGACATCGTCGCCGGCGGCACGCAATGGACCGTCGTCGTGCGCGGCCTCAACGAACAGCGCCGCCCCGCCGTCGAGGCCCAGCAGCTATACGAGGAAACGCCCGAGAGCAGCGCTCGCCGCGCAAGCGAGAAGGAAGAACGGCGGCTCGCCCCGGTGCCCGGCAGCGACCTGCACGGCCGTCCGACCAAGAAGGCCCGCCGCCAGATGCGCGGCTTCAATGAAGGCTTCAAGTAGCACTGCAGCCCGATGAGTTGTCAGTCCGTTCGGGCTGAGCCTGTCGAAGCCCACCCATCGCCGTGCGACGATCTCGGGGCGAACGGACAGGCGGCACAGGGCGATTGGTCTTCCGCGTCGTGGCCGGCAGCCGTGCGACTCAGCGCTCCCAGATGGGAACGACACCCGGCTCGCCCGGTGCGCAGCGGAACTCCGCCGCGACGCCGAACTCCCCGATCCACGCCGCCGCGCCGTCCACGCTCAGCACCGGCAGGCCGTCACGCAGCCACGCCGGGATGCCGGCTTCCTGGCACAGGTTCTTGAAGCTGCGGCGCGGCCGGCCGACGCCTGCACGCAACGCGAGCCCTGCCCAGCGCGGGCCCAGCACCACTTCCCGGGCCCGATCGAGGACCGCGCGGCTCAGGCCCTCGCCGACCGCCCCCGCAAGGACCACCCTGCCTGCGCCCCACGGCAACTCCGCCTCGCCGTGCCAGACGGTCGTACCGTGAACCGCCCTCCCGCCCTCCGGCTCCAGCCACAGCCGGCCACGATAGGCACAGCACACGGCGGCCCCCAGCGGCAAGCGCAATGCCTGCTCCGGCGCCGCCCGCAGTTGGCGCACCGCCTCGACGAGCCGCGCCCGCGCCGGCGCCTCCAGCCCCATCGCACGGATCC
The DNA here is from genome assembly GCF_900156155.1 of Aromatoleum tolulyticum. Classification (GTDB taxonomy): domain Bacteria; phylum Pseudomonadota; class Gammaproteobacteria; order Burkholderiales; family Rhodocyclaceae; genus Aromatoleum; species Aromatoleum tolulyticum. The sequence goes on along the minus strand of NZ_FTMD01000006.1, from coordinate 131,984 downwards.
GCCAGCGCAGCAGATTGCGCACGCGCTCGTCGGACAGCAGCAGCAGTTTCGCGCGCTCCAGCGTCGCCCCACCGCAGGCCGCCTCGTCGAGCCGCGCCAGATCTCCGAGCAGGCCATCCGCCTCGCGAAACTGCGCACCCGCACGCGCCAGCACCGGCACAGTTCCCGGAAAAGCCTCCTCCAGCACGGGCATCACGCGGTGACGCAGCAGGTTGCGCGCATAACGCTCGTCGGCGTTGCTCTCGTCCTCGACCCACGTCAGCCCGCGGGCGCGCGCCCAGGCGGCGATCTGCGCGCGCCGCAGGCCGAGCAGCGGCCGCAGCCGCCCCGGCGTTCCCCGCTCCACATCCGCCATCGCCCCCGCTCCGCGCACCCCGGCGCCCCGCAACAGGCGGAACAGCAGCGTCTCGGCCTGATCGTCCTGATGGTGCCCGAAGGCCAGCCAGTCGCACGGTACGCGGGCAAGCGCGGCGTGGCGGGCGGCACGGGCGGCGGCCTCCGGACCGGCCGGATCGTCGCGCCGGACATGCACACGAAAGGGATGGAATGCGACACCGAGGATGTCGCAGGACGCGCGACAGGCCTCCAGCCACGCGTCGGCGTTGGGACTCAGGCCGTGGTGGACGTGCGCAGCCGCAAGCGTGAAGCCGCAGCGCCCGCGCAACCGCGCCAGGATGTGCAGCAGCACGGTCGAGTCGACCCCGCCGCTGAGCGCCACGCACAGGGTCTCGCCGGGCGCGACGCCGGCCGCCGCCAGCACGGCGGCGACGGCCTCTTCCGCGACCGGTTCAGGCGGCGTTCTGTTCCTTGTAGCGGCCATAACTCATCAGTCGCTCGAAACGCTTCTCGACGAGTTCGGCCGGCGACAGGTCCGCGACCTGGCGCAGCGCATCCTGCAGCGCCCGCTTGAGCGACTGCGACATCGCGCGATGGTCGCGGTGCGCGCCGCCCACCGGCTCATTGATCACGCGATCGATCAGTCCCAGCGACTTCAGGCGCGCCGCGGTGATGCCCATCGTCTCGGCCGCCTCGGGGGCCTTCTCGGCGCTCTTCCACAGGATGGACGCGCACCCCTCGGGCGAAATCACCGCGTAGGTCGAATACTGCAGCATCATCACCTGGTCGCCGACCGCGATCGCCAGCGCGCCGCCCGAACCGCCCTCGCCGATCACCGTGGCGATGATCGGCACCTTGAGCTCGGCCATCACGTAGAGGTTGCGGCCGATCGCCTCGGACTGGCCGCGCTCCTCCGCGCCGATACCCGGATACGCGCCCGGCGTGTCGACGAAGGTGAACACCGGCAGCCCGAACTTCTCCGCCATGCGCATCAGGCGCAGCGCCTTGCGGTAGCCCTCGGGGCGCGGCATGCCGAAGTTGCGCAGGATCTTTTCCTTCGTGTCGCGCCCCTTCTGGTGGCCGATCACGATGCAGCTCTGCCCGTTGAAGCGCGCCAGCCCGCCGACGATCGCCTTGTCGTCGGCGAACGCGCGGTCGCCGTGCAACTCCTGAAAATCGGTGAAGATGTGGCGCGCATAGTCCAGCGTGTAGGGACGCTGCGGATGGCGCGCCACCTGTGCGATCTGCCAGGGCGTGAGCTTGGCGTACAGATCCTTCGTGAGCGACTCGCTCTTGGCTTCGAGGCGAGAGATTTCCTCGGAGATATCCACCGCCGAGTCGTCCTGCACGAATCGCAGCTTCTCGATCTTCTCTTCGAGATCGGCAATCGGCTGTTCGAAATCCAGAAAGGTGGTCTTCATCCGACCCGTTCCAAGTAACCAAAACGCGCCATTGTAACGCTTCGTACGCCTGCATCGCATTGCGGCCTTCACCCGGGGGTGCGTGACAGCGACGGCACCGCTGATGCATCATGCTGCCATTCAGCACACAAGGAAGGAGTAGCGGGGTCTGCACGAACCCCGCGCTATGGGTAGTCGAACTTCGCCTCATCCACGCCACAGGCCCCGCCTGGCGAGCCCTTCGGGCGCATGCGCCCGCACCTCGCCCGGTCGATGTTGTCCGGCGCACCCTGTCATCCGACTCGCCCGGGCACACGGACTGCCCGCATGCCTTGCGCACCGCAGGCATCCCTCCCCGACGGCTGCCCGACCGCTCCCTGCCGCAATGGCAGCGCACCAATCGCGTCTCCGCGCACGTCCGCCATGCGTGCCCGCGCCGGACGCGCGCCCCTGTTCCGCATAACCCGCGAAAATGGAAATCATCCTTCTCGTCGCCCTGATCCTGCTCAACGGGGTCTTCGCCATGTCCGAGATCGCACTCGTCACGGCACGCCGCGCCCGCCTCGCGCGCCTTGCCGAAGACGGAGACGCCGCGGCCGCGGTCGCCATCAAGCTCGGCGAGGAACCGACGCGCTTCCTCTCCACGATCCAGATCGGCATCACCTCGATCGGCATCCTCAACGGCATCGTCGGCGAGGCCGCACTCGCCGAACCGCTCGCCCGCTGGCTGCAGGAACTCGGCCTCGCGCAGCGCCCCAGCGAAATCGGTGCGACCGTGCTGGTCGTCGTCGTCATCACCTACGTCTCGATCGTCGTGGGCGAACTGGTGCCCAAGCGGGTCGGGCAGATCAACCCCGAGGGCATCGCGCGCCTCGTAGCCCGGCCGATGAATGCGCTCGCCGTCGCCTCGCGCCCCTTTGTGCGCCTGCTGAGCTGGTCCACCGTGCTGCTGCTCACGCTGCTGGGCAAGCGCGACGAGGCGGCCCCCGGCGTCACGGAAGAAGAGATCCACGCGCTGCTCGAGGAAGGCTCGGAAGCCGGCGTCATCGAAAAGAACGAGCACGAGATGGTGCGCAACGTCTTCCGCCTCGACGAACGCCAGATCGCCTCGCTGATGGTCCCGCGCTCCGACGTCGTGTGGCTGGACATCAACCTGCCGCTCGACGACAACCTCGCGCGCATGGCCGAATCCGAGCACTCGCGCTTCCCCGTGTGCCGCGGCGGCCTCGACGACATCCTCGGCATCATCTCGTCGAAGCAGCTCTTCAACCAGACGCTCAAGGGCGGCACGCCCGACCTCACGAAACAGCTCGAACCCGCGATCTACGTCCCCGAATCGCTCACCGGCATGGAACTGCTCGACCAGTTCCGCGCCTCCAGCACCCACATGGTGTTCGTGATCGACGAATACGGCGAGATCCAGGGCGTGGTTACGCTGCAGGACGTGCTCGAAGCCGTCACCGGCGAATTCCGCCCGTCCAGCCTCGACGAAGCGTGGGCCATCCAGCGCGAGGACGGCTCGTGGCTGCTCGACGGCATGATCCCGATCCCCGAACTCAAGGACCGCCTCGAGATCAAGGCCGTCCCCGAAGAAGACAAGGGACGCTACCACACGCTCAGCGGCATGGTCATGTGGCTGCTCGGGCGCATCCCGCACACCGGCGACGTTACGACCTGGGAAGAGTGGCGGCTCGAAGTTGTCGACCTCGACGGCAAGCGCATCGACAAGGTGCTCGCGACGCGTCTGGTCGAAATCTCTGCCGAACAGGAAGCTCCCTCGCAGGCCGATACGCCGCCCGCCGATTGACGGCAGCGCGGCAGCCGCCGCGCCGCCCTGCGCGAGGATAGTCCGGCGATGAACTCAGAAACCCACTGGCACACCCGGTGGCACACCCTCGGCCGGGCGGCCACGGCGGCCGCCCTCGAAGTCGATCCCGAACACGGACTCGCCAGCGCGGACGCTGCCGAGCGCCTCGCGCGCGTCGGTGAAAACCGCCTCGCCGAGGCCCCGCCCCGTCCTGCCTGGCTGAAGTTCCTCGACCAGTTCCGCAGCTTCCTCATCGTCGTGCTGATCTTCGCCTCGGCGCTCGCCGGAGCCATCGGCGAACTCAAGGACGCGCTCGTCATCCTCGTGGTGGTCGTCCTGAACGCCACCCTCGGTTTCTGGCAGGAGCACCGCGCCGAACGCACGCTCTCGGCGCTCAAGGACATGCTCGCCGCCCACGCCCGCGTGCGTCGCGACCGCAGGCAGATGGAAGTCGACGCGGCGAGTCTCGTACCGGGAGACGTCGTGCTGCTCGAAGCGGGCGACCGCGTACCCGCAGACGGACGCCTGCTCGTCGCGCACAACCTGGAGGTCGACGAAGCCGCGCTGACCGGGGAATCGCAGGCCGTCGGCAAGATCACCGACACGCTGGACGCCCACGACCTCGCCCTCGGCGACCGCGTGAACATGCTCTACATGAACACCGTGGTCACCCGCGGCCGTGCCGAGATGCTGGTCGTCACGACCGGCATGGCGACCGAGATGGGCAGCCTCGCCGGCATGATCTCAAGCACGCCCCACAGCGAAACCCCGCTTCAGCGCCAGCTCGACGTGCTCGGCAAGCGTCTGGCGCTGATCGCGGGGATCGTCGTCGCCGGGATCTTCGCGCTGGATGCTTCGCGCGGCCTGCCCTGGATCCAGGCGACGATGACCGCCGTCGCCCTCGCCGTCGCGGCGATTCCCGAAGGACTGCCGGCGGTCGTCACCGTCACGCTCGCCATCGGCATGTGGCGCATGGCGCAGAACGGCGCGATCCTGAAGAAGCTCGCCGCGGTCGAAACCCTCGGCTCGACGACAGTCATCTGCTCGGACAAGACCGGCACCCTCACGCTCAACCAGATGACCGCCCGTGCCGGATGGTTCGCGGGTTGCCGCTTCACCGTGGACGGCGAGGGCTACCATGCGACCGGCCGCATCAGCGGCGAAGGGCTCGCAGACCTGCGCCCGCTGCTCCTGCCGATGGCCCTGTGCTCCGACTCCAGCGTGCGCGAAGCCGCACTGGTCGGCGACCCGACCGAAGGCGCGCTGTGGGTCTTGGCGCAGAAGGGCGGCATCGATCCGCTCGCGGAGCGCGAACACACTCCGCGCATCGCCGAAATCCCCTTCGATTCGGCGCACAAGTTCATGGCGACCTTCCACCACCGCGGCGATTGCGTGGAAATGTTCATCAAGGGCGCCCCCGACGTGCTGCTCGCACGCTCGTCGGCGTGGCACTCCGGCGACGGGAAAGGCGCAAGCGACCGCCCCCTCGACGACGACGTGCGCGCCACGATCGCCGCCGAGAACGAGCATCTCGCCGGCCAGGCCCTGCGCGTGCTGGCGGTCGCGCGACGACAAATCCCCGCGCGCGATTTCGACCCCACCGGCGACCTGTGGGCATGGGCGCGCGACTGGACCTTCGTCGGGATCGCCGGCCTCATGGACCCGCCGCGCGCCGAGGCCGCGGCGGCGATCCGGCGCTGCCGCCAGGCCGGCATCCGCGTCAAGATGATCACCGGCGACCACAAGGCCACCGCCGCCGCGATCGGGCGCGAACTGGGCCTGAAGGGGGAAGTGACGAGCGGCGCCGAACTCGACGCGATGGACGACGCGACGCTGGCCCGCCGCATCGATTCGATCGCGGTCTTCGCCCGCGTGTCGCCGACACACAAGGTGCGCATCGTGCGGGCGTTGAAAGCGGACGGGCACGTCGTCGCGATGACCGGCGACGGCGTGAACGACGCCCCCGCGCTCAAGGCCGCCGACATCGGCATCGCGATGGGCATCACCGGCACCGCGGTCACGCGCGAAGCGGCGACGATGGTGCTCACCGACGACAACTTCGCGACCATCGTGCGCGCGGTCGAGGAAGGCCGCGTGATCTTCGACAACATCGTCAAGTTCGTGCGCTTCCAGCTGTCGACCAACATCGGCGCCATCCTCACCGTGCTCGCGGCGACGCTCGCCGGCCTGCCCTCGCCCTTCACCGCGATCCAGCTGCTGTGGATCAACATCATCATGGACGGGCCGCCGGCGATGACGCTCGGCGTCGAACCCGCGCGCCCCGGCATCATGCGCGCCCCGCCGCGCCCGCAGGCCGCCCACATCCTCACCCTGCGCCGGCTCAGCCGGCTCGCCCTGTACGGCGTCACGATGATGATCGGCACGCTGTGGCTGTTCCGCTCCGCACTCGCTACACATGGCGAGCAATACGCGCTCACGCTGGCCTTCACGACCTTCGTGCTGTTCCAGTTCTTCAACGTGTTCAACGCCCGCCGCGAATACGGCAGCGCCTTCAACCGCCAGTTCCTGCGCAATGCCCGGCTATGGCTCGCCCTCGGCGGCGTCCTCGCGCTGCAGGTCGTGGTCGTCAACTGGCCGCCCGCGCAGGCCGTCTTCGGCACCGTCGCGCTGTCGGGCGCGGACTGGCTGCGCTCGGCCCTCGTCGCATCCAGCGTGCTGATGCTCGACGAAGCACACAAGCTGCTGCTGCGAATCAAGGGAACGACGCGCCCGGCGTAAGCGACCGCAGCGGGAAGCGTGCCCTGTGGGAGCGGCTTCAGCCGCGAATCAACGCCCATTCGCGGCTGAAGCCGCTCCCACGGTTTACAGCAAACGGGGCGGCCCGCCTACGCGAACCGCCCCGCTCCGATGACACCAGGTTCCGCTCACGCGGACGGGATCAGTCGTCGTTCATGACCCCGAGCAGGTGCAGCAGGCTCGTGAAGAGGTTGTAGATCGACACATACAGCGTCACGGTCGCCATCACGTAGTTCGTCTCGCCGCCGTGGATGATGTTGCTGGTCTCGAACAGGATCAGACCCGACATCAGCAGCACGAACATCGCCGACACCGCCAGCGACAGGCCCGGCATCTCGAAGAACACCGCGCCGAGGCCGGCGAGGAAGGCGACGAGGATGCCGACGGTCAGGAACCCGCCCATGAACGAGAAATCCTTGCGCGTCGTCACCGCGTAAGCCGACAGACCCAGGAAGATCGCCGCCGTGCCGCCCATCGCCTGCATCACGATCTGGTGGCCGTTGGGCAGCGCCAGATACTTCGACACGATCGGCCCCAGCGTGAAGCCCATGAAGCCGGTCAGCGCGAACACGAACAGCACGCCCAGGCCGCTGTCGCGGAACTTGGTCGTCAGGAACAGCAGGCCGAAGTAGCCCACCAGCGTGATGATCAGCCCCGGATGCGGCAGGCCGAGCGCCATCGACAGCCCCGCGGTCGCTGCCGAGAAAGCCAGCGTCATCGACAGGAGCATGTAGGTGTTGCGGATGACCCGGTTGGTCGAGAGGACCGAAGCCTCCGGGCGGGTCATTGTTGCGATGCGGTTTTCCATCGAGCGATTACCTCCGTTGTTCGAATTTTGGGTGAAATCCATCAGGCGCCGGCCGGCACTGCTTCCGGCAGGAGCTCGCGCACGATGCGGCGCTGGCGTTCGAGCCGGCGGGCCAGCACCTGCGATACGCGTTCGGCGGCGCGATCGATCGCCGAGCGCGCCTCGACTTCGGTGATCGAGAAGATCACGTCGGGCAGGTTGCGCAAGCGCAGTTGTACCACGCAACGCTTATCCACGCCGCCCCGCGGCCCATTCACGTCCGCCACCTTGATCCGCGCCCACTTGATCTGATCGCGGAAGCGGCCGATTGCGAATTTCATCCGCCGTGCGACGTATTCACGCAGACCGGCAGGGGGTTCGACACCGTTACATTGCAGATCGATTCGCATTGCACCATCTCCTTCGTGATGAGCCGGCAAGCCGGCCCGCAGAAGCAGTATGGCCGCCCGACCACTTCCGAAAAAGAAGATTGACAATGAACGCCGTTCAGTTTTTTCAGAACTTGAAATTACCTGGCCCTGCCGTCGTCCGTGCGCAGCCACGCTGAACGGCCCGGGATATCCGCTCACCGGCGCCCCGGCGGGTGCCGCCACGCGGAAGGAATGTCTAACAGGCAGAGGACAGACAGGAGACCGCGCAGCCGCATTGGCGTTCCGCGAACTCTGTTAGAATCCGCGACCTTTGCTGCGCTTTCCGCTGGAGAAAGACTGGTGCCGGGAGTGGGACTCGAACCCACACACCTTGCGGCGGCGGATTTTGAATCCGCTGCGTCTACCGATTCCGCCATCCCGGCCCGGGAAGCGCCGCATTATCCACGAAAGCCCCTGCAAGCGGCAAGCGCATGTCCCTTACTCTCGACGATTTCGACTACCTGCTCCCCCCCGAACAGATCGCCCAGGCCCCGCTCGCCGAACGCTGTGCGAGCCGCCTGCTCGTCCTCGCCGGCGGCGAACTGGCCGACCGCGGCTTCTGCGACCTGCCCTCGCTCGTCGAACCCGGCGACCTGCTCGTATTCAACGACACCCGCGTGATCCACGCCCGCCTGTACGGAACCAAGGAAACCGGCGGGCAAGTCGAGGTGCTGATCGAACGTGCGATCGGCCCGCACGAGGCGCTTGCCCAGGTGCGCGCGAGCAAGTCGCCGCGCGCCGGGGCGCGCCTGCGCCTGGCCGACGCCTTCGACGTCACGGTGCTCGGCCGCGCCGGAGAGTTCTTCCACCTGCGCTTCCCCGAAGACGAAGATCTCCATGCGCTGCTGGAAAGGCACGGCAAGCTGCCCCTGCCCCCCTACATCGACCGCGCCGCGGACGACCACGACGAGTCGCGCTATCAGACCGTCTATGCACGCGAACCAGGCTCGGTCGCGGCACCGACCGCCGGCCTGCACTTCGATCAGCAGATGCTCGCCGACCTCGCCCGCCAGGGCGTGAACGGTGCATGGGTTACGCTGCACGTTGGCGCCGGCACCTTCCAGCCGGTGCGCGTCAACGACCTCGGGGAACACCACATGCACCGCGAGCGCTACGTGATCCCGCAGGAAACGGTCGACGCGATCGCGCGCACGAAGGCCGCCGGCAAGCGGGTCATCGCCGTCGGCACCACCAGCCTGCGCGCACTCGAAGGCGCCGCACAGGACGGCGAACTCGGGGCCGGCGTGGGTGAGACGGAACTCTTCATCCTCCCCGGCTACCGCTTCCGCGTCGCCGATGCCCTGATCACCAACTTCCACCTGCCGAAGTCGACCCTGCTGATGCTCGTGTCGGCCTTCGCCGGCATGGAACCCATCCGTCGCGCCTACGCCCACGCGGTGCGCGAAGGCTACCGATTCTTCAGTTACGGGGATGCCATGTTCATCACCCGCCGCAACGATGCAATTTGACCTGATCACCCAGGACGGCGCCGCCCGCCGCGGCCGTCTCACGCTCGCCCACGGCGTTGTCGAAACGCCGGTCTTCATGCCGGTCGGCACCTACGGAACGGTCAAGGCGATGACGCCCGCCGCGCTCGACGACATCGGCGCGCAGATCTGCCTCGGCAACACCTTCCACCTGTGGCTGCGTCCCGGCCTCGAGGTCGTGGCCGCGCATGGCGGCCTCCACGACTTCATGGGCTGGAACAAGCCCATCCTCACCGACTCCGGCGGCTTCCAGGTGTTCAGCCTCGGTGCATTGCGCAAGATCAGCGAGGAAGGCGTCAAGTTCGCCTCGCCGATCGACGGCGCGAAGCTGCTGCTCACGCCCGAGATCTCGATGCAGATCCAGCACACGCTGAACTCCGACATCGCGATGATCTTCGACGAATGCACGCCCTATCCGGCGACGCGCGACGAGGCGGCGAAGTCGATGCGTCTGTCGCAGCGCTGGGCAAAGCGTTCGCGCGACGAGTTCGACAAACTGGGCAACGCCAACGCGCTCTTCGGCATCGTCCAGGGCGGCATGTACGAGGACCTGCGCGACGAGTCGCTTGCTGCGCTCGAGGACATCGGCTTCCACGGCTACGCGATCGGCGGCCTGTCGGTCGGCGAGCCCAAGGACGACATGGAGCGCATCCTCGCCCATACCGCCCCGCGCCTGCCGCAGCACAAGCCGCGCTACCTGATGGGGGTCGGCACCCCCGAGGACATCGTCGCCGGCGTGACCGCCGGCATCGACATGTTCGACTGCGTGATGCCCACGCGCAACGCGCGCAACGGCTGGCTGTTCACCCGCTTCGGCGACATCAAGATCAAGAACGCCATCCACAAGCAGGACACCCGCCCGCTCGACCCCTCTTGCGACTGCTATACCTGCCGCAACTTCAGCCGCGCCTACCTGCACCACCTGCACCGCGCGGGCGAGATCCTCGGCAGCATGCTCAACACGATCCACAACCTGCGCTACTACCAGGTCCTCACGGCGGAACTGCGCACGGCGATTGACGCGGGCGCGTTCAACGCCTACCTCGGGCGCTTCCGCGGCGAGCGCAGCACGGGCACGCAGTGACCGGCCGCGCCCGAATGCCCGCGGACGGCAAGTAGTACACAGGCCCGCCGCTTCCGGTTGCGACAGGCGCGCCAAGGCCTGCTGCTATAATCGGCCGCTTTAAGCAACCACCCGGAGTCACCCGTGTTCATTTCCAACGCATACGCCCAGGCCGCAGCCGGCGGCGACCCCACCGGCGGCCTGATGGGCATGCTGCCGCTGATCCTGATGTTCATCGTCCTGTGGTTCCTGATGATCCGTCCCCAGATGAAGCGTGCGAAGGAACACAAGGCGATGGTCTCGGCGCTCGCGAAGGGCGACGAGGTCGTCACCCAGGGCGGCATCGCCGGTCGCGTGACCCAGGTCGGCGACAACTTCCTGCGCATCGAAATCGCGGACAACGTCAATATCCTCGTGCAGAGCCAGGCCGTCGCCACCGTGCTGCCGAAGGGCACGCTGAAGACCCTGTAAGGTCGCGCGTCATGCGCCGGCCACGCCGGCGCTGCGCAACCGCGACGCTCCGTCGCCTCCTCTTTCCAGCCCCTCCAAGTCATGAACCGCTATCCGCTCTGGAAGAACATTCTCATCGGTCTGGTCCTGTTCCTCGGCCTGATCTACACCCTTCCCAATTTCTACGGTGAAGTACCCGCGGTCCAGGTCTCCAGCGGAAAAGCCACGCTCAAGCTCGATGCCTCCCTCAACGGCACGATCGAGCAGGCGCTCAAGGATGCCCGGATCGAGCACACCGGGCTGTTCATCGACGCCAACAGCATCCGCGTGCGCGTCGCCAGCACCGACATACAGCTGCGCGCGAAGGACGCCATCGAAAAGCGCCTGAACCCGGATCCGCGCGACCCGTCCTACGTCGTCGCACTGAACCTGCTTTCCGCCTCGCCGAGCTGGCTGACCGCGATCAACGCGCTGCCGATGTACCTCGGCCTCGATCTGCGCGGCGGCGTGCACTTCCTGCTCCAGGTCGACATGCCCGGCGCGATCACCAAGCGCCTCGACGCAACTGCCGCGGACCTGCGCACGCTGATGCGGGACAAGAACGTGCGCCACGCCGGCATCACGCGCGAAGGCAACAACGTGCTGCTGCGCTTCCGTGACGCCGAACAGCGCGAAGCGGCGCGCAAGGCGATTTCCGCCGGCACCGCGGACCTGCAGCTCGCCGACCGCGACGACGCAGCCGACGACCTGAAGCTCGTCGCGACCTTGAGCCAGAACGCCCAGAAAACCATCCGCGACTTCGCGATCAAGCAGAACATCACCACGCTGCACAACCGCATCAACGAACTGGGCGTCGCCGAACCGGTGATCCAGCAGCAGGGCGCCGACCGCATCGTCGTGCAGCTGCCTGGCGTGCAGGACGTCGCCAAGGCCAAGGACATCCTCGGCCGCACCGCAACGCTCGAGGTCCGCCTCGTCGACGAAACGCCGGGCGCGCTCGAAGGCGCCCTTGCGGGCAGCGTGCCGCTGGGCACCGAGCTCTACAACGAACGCGGCGGCTCGCCCATCCTGGTGCGCAACCAGGTCGTGCTCACCGGCGACCGTCTCACCGACGCACAGCCGGGTTTCGACGGCCAGACCAACGAACCCGCGGTGCATCTGACGCTGGACGCCGCCGGCAGCCGCATCTTCCGCGACGTCACGCGCGAGAACGTCGGCAAGCGCATGGCCATCCTGCTGATCGAGAAGGGCAAGGGCGAGGTCGTGACCGCACCGGTGATCCGCACCGAGATCGGCGGCGGCCGCGTGCAGATCTCCGGTCGCATGACGACCCAGGAAGCGAGCGACGTCGCGCTGCTGCTGCGCGCCGGCAGCCTCGCCGCGCCGATGGAGATCATCGAGGAGCGCACCGTCGGCCCGAGCCTCGGCGCCGAGAACATCGCCAAGGGCTTCCACTCGACGCTGTGGGGCTTCGTCGCGATCGCGATCTTCATGAGCGCCTACTACATGCTGTTCGGCCTCGTGTCGGTGATCGCGCTCGCAGCCAACCTGCTCCTGCTCGTCGCCCTGCTGTCGCTGCTGCAGGCGACACTGACGCTGCCCGGCATCGCGGCGATGGCGCTGACCCTGGGCATGGCGATCGACGCGAACGTGCTGATCAACGAGCGCATCCGCGAGGAGCTGCGCAACGGCGTCTCGCCGCAGGCGGCCATCCATGCGGGCTACGAACGCGCCTTCGACACGATTCTCGACTCCAACATCACGACGCTGATCGCCGGCATCGCGCTGCTCGTCTTCGGCTCCGGGCCGGTGCGCGGCTTCGCGGTCGTGCATTGCCTCGGCATCCTGACCTCGATGTTCAGCGCCATCCTGATCTCGCGCATGCTCGTGAACATCATCTACGGTCGCCGCCGCAAGCTCGAATCGCTGTCGATCGGGCAGATCTGGAAGCCGGGCAACTGAACGCCGCGCACGCACAAGGCTGAATACAGGGCTGAATCATGGAATTCTTCCGTATCAAGAAAGACCTCCCGTTCATGCGCCATGCGCTGACGTTCAACATCATCTCGTTGATCACGTTCGTGCTGGCGGTGTTCTTCCTCGCGACGCGCGGCCTGCACCTGTCGGTGGAGTTCACCGGCGGCACGCTGGTCGAGGTGACCTACGCGGAGGCGCCGCAACTGGAGCCGATCCGCAGCGCGCTCGCCACCAGCGGCTACCCGGACGCGCAGGTGCAGAACTTCGGCAGCGCGCGCGACGTGCTGATCCGCTTGCCGAACCGCGACGATCTCGACACCACCAAGGTGTCCGAGCGCACGATGGCGACACTGCACGCGGTGGGCGGCGCACCGGAACTGCGGCGCGTCGAGTTCGTCGGCCCGCAGGTCGGCAAGGAACTCGCCTCGGACGGCGCGATGGCGCTGCTGCTGGTGATCTTCGGCATCGTCGTGTACCTGGCGATGCGCTTCGAGTGGCGCTTCGCGGTGTCCGCGATCATCGCCAACCTGCATGACGTCGTGATCATCCTGGGCTTCTTCGCATTCTTCCAGTGGGAATTCTCGCTGCCAGTGCTGGCTGCGGTGCTCGCGGTGCTGGGCTACTCGGTCAACGAGTCGGTGGTCGTCTTCGACCGCGTGCGCGAGACCTTCAAGAAGAAGCGCGGCCTGACGACGCCGGCAGTGCTCGACCACGCGATCACCTCGACGATCTCGCGTACCGTCATCACCCACGGCAGCACGCAGATGATGGTGCTGGCGATGCTGCTGTTCGGCGGCGAGACCCTGCACTACTTCGCGATGGCGCTGACGATCGGCATCCTCTTCGGCATCTACTCCTCGGTGCTGGTGGCGAGCCCGCTGGTGATGTGGCTGGGCGTCTCGCGCGAACAGTTCATGAAGCCGAAGAAGGAAAAGGAAGAGGCGGTCGTCTGACCCCGGTTCCAACGCGGCGATGAACGAGTTCCTGCAGGCCTTCGTCAGCCTCCTGGCGATCACGAACCCGATCATCGCCGCGCCGATCTTCCTCGGCATCGTCGCCGGCATGCCCGTCGCGGCGCGCCGCCGCTCCGCCGGCCAGGCCGCGATGGCCGTGCTGGCGATCCTCGCTGGCGCCGCGATCGGCGGCCGCTACATCCTCGAGCTCTTCGGCATCTCGCTCGACGCCTTCCGCACCGCCGGCGGGCTGGTCATCATCCTCGTCGGCCTCGACATGCTGCGCGGCAGCCCCAGCGGCATCCAGCAGGACCACGCCTCGCCCGAGGACGCCCAGGACCGCATCGTCGTACCCTTCGCGATGCCGCTGGTCGCAGGCCCGGGCGCGATCACGACCGCGATCACGCTGTCGGTCGCCTACCCGTCCCGCCTCTACCTGCCGGTCATCGCACTGTTTGCGTCGGTCGCGACCGCGGCCGTGCTGTGGGCGACGCTGCGTCTCGCGCTCGTACGCCAGCGGCTGGCCACGCCGCGCGTCGAGCGCATCTTCACCCGCTTCATGGGCCTGATCCTGGTCGCCATCGGCTTCCAGATCGGCATGCTGGGCATACGCGACTTCTTCGGCCTGGGCGGAGCCTGAAGCACGCGGGGACGCCGCGATGCCCCCGCCACGCTCCTCTCAGACCGCGAAAACCTGCTTCACGCGCAGCACGTCGCCGCGCTCGACGATCCCGATCAGCCGGTCGATGTTCGGATGCTTGCCCGGATTCGCGCGCGCGTCCTCCGTATGCTCCGCATAAAGTTCCAGCCCCTTCTTCGCCGCCTCGGCGTTGATCGAACCGTAGAGCTGGGCGAGGTGGTTGTACACCGCCAGCGAGCCGGCCTGACCGGCTTTGTTCTCGGTGGTCGCGGCGACCGCACCTTCGCCGTCGAGGAGGTTCAGTGCCGCGAGGTGCGACACCTTGGGCAGCTGCTTGAGATTGTCGGCAAACGCCATTCGTGCTTCCCTTCCGTCGTCTTAAAGGAAACGCCACCCGCAGGTGGCGTTCGTCCTTGCGTACCGTGCCGGCGGCGGCCGGCCGGCGCGTTCAGATGCGCTTCGCGAGCTCCGCGGCCTTGCCCACGTAGCTCGCCGGCGTCATGTCGAGCAGGCGCCGGCAATCGGCTTCCGGAATCGCCAGCGTGCGGATGAATTCCTGCAGCGCCTCGCGCGTGATGCCCTTGCCGCGCGTCATCGCCTTCAGCTGCTCGTACGGATTTTCGATGCCGAAACGGCGCATCACCGTCTGCACCGGCTCCGCGAGCACTTCCCACGCACCATCAAGATCGGCGGCAAGACGCAGCGGATCGGCCTCGAGCTTGTTCAGGCCGCGCAGGCAGGAATCGAGCGCCAGCACCGTATGACCGAAGCCCACGCCCATGTTGCGCAGCACGGTCGAGTCGGTGAGATCGCGCTGCATGCGCGACACCGGCAGCTTTTCGGTGAAGTGGCGCAGCACGCCGTTGGCGATGCCGAAGTTGCCCTCGGCGTTCTCGAAGTCGATTGGATTGACCTTGTGTGGCATCGTGGACGAGCCCACCTCGCCCTCCTTCAGTTTCTGCTTGAAGTAACCGAAGGAGATGTACATCCAGATGTCGCGGCAGGCGTCGATGAGGATCGTGTTGGCGCGCGCGATCCCATCGAAGAGCTCCGCCATCGCGTCGTGCGGCTCGATCTGGATCGTGTACGGGTTGAATTCCAGCCCCAGCGATTCGATGAAGCGGCGGTTGAAGCCCTCCCAGTCGAATTCGGGCCAGGCCGACAGGTGCGCATTGTAGTTGCCGACCGCACCGTTGAACTTCGCCGTCAGCGACACCGCGGCGATCGCGGCGCGTGCGCGGAGCAGGCGTGCGGCGATGTTGGCCATCTCCTTGCCGAGCGTGGTCGGACTCGCGGGCTGACCATGCGTACGCGAGAGCATCGGCAGTTCGGCATGCAGGTGAGCGAGCTCGCGGAGGCGCGCGATCACCTTGTCGAGCGCGGGCAACAGCACCGCATCGCGGCCTTCGCGCAGCATCAGGGCGTGCGAGGTGTTGTTGATGTCTTCGGAGGTGCAGGCGAAATGGATGAATTCCGACACTTTTGTGACTTCGGCGTTGTGGCCCAGGCGCTCCTTGAGCCAGTACTCCATCGCCTTCACGTCATGGTTGGTGGTCGCCTCGATGGCCTTCACCGCGGCACTGTCTGCCGGGGAGAATTTCGCGACGACGCCGTCGAGCTCCGCTACCGTTGCCGCCGAGAACGGCGCGATCTCGGCGAGCCCCGGCTCGCCGGCCAGAGCCTTGAGCCATTCGATCTCGACGCGGACGCGATTACGGATCAGGCCGTGCTCGGAGAAATGTTCGCGCAGGCCCGCGACCTTTTCGTGGTAGCGGCCGTCGAGCGGTGAAAGAGCGGTCAAGGATGAAACGGACATGGCGGAATTTCCGGACAAAAGTGCTATTTTAACCTTCTGCGCCGCTGTCGAGTGCTCGATGACCGCGAGCACCTTGGACAACGGCATCCATTACAGAGGCTCCATCAATGAGCGAATCGGAAAAGTACCGCATCAAGGTTACCGCGGTGGCCGAATATGTACCCGGCCAGTCCGCGCCTGAAGAAGATCGCTACGTGTTTGCCTACCACATCACGATCAGCAACACCGGCACCATCGGCGCACAACTCCTCAGTCGTCACTGGGTCATCACGGATGGCGCGGGAAAGGTGCAGGAAGTGCGCGGCCAGGGAGTGATCGGGGAACAGCCCGCGCTCGCCCCGGGAGAACAGTTCAGCTATTCGAGCGGCTCGGTGCTCGAAACGCCGGTCGGCACGATGCAGGGCAGCTACCAGATGGTCGCGGCGGACGGACACCGCTTCGACGCCGAGATCCCGGCCTTCGTGCTGGCGATGCCGCGCGTACTGCACTGAGCGCCGGCACTAGGCGAGGCCGCCCTCCCGGAGCAGCCGCGCCGGCAGCATGACCTGCACGGCAGTGCCCTTGCCGGGCTCCGATTCGACGCGGACGTGGCCGTCATACAGGTGGGTCATCGTGTGCACGACAGCCAGCCCCATGCCGGTACCCTGCCCGACATCCTTGGTCGTGAAGAAGGGTTCGAACAGTTTCTCGCGGTGCTCGGGCGCGATCCCCACGCCTACGTCCGTCACCGTGATCGCCACGTAGTCACCCATGAACTCGTGACCACAGGAGTCGCAGCGCTGCATGCCGTCGAAGGATGCGCGGTGGGCCGTCAGGCGAATGGTGCCTATGCCGGCGATCGCATCGCGCGCATTGATCAGCAGGTTCATCATGATCTGATGGAGATGCGCCGGATCGACAGACAGTCGCGGCAGGCCGGGATCGATATCGGCAACCACCGCGAGCGTGTCGGGCAGGGTCGCGCGCAGCAGCCCTACCGCCTCGCGACCGATCTGGGCGAGCTCGGAGCTGCCCGGCTGCACGGCACCGCCGCGACGGAAACTCAGGAGCTGCTGGATCAGTTCCCGGGCACGCTGGCCGGCCGAGCGGATTTCCTCGACGTACTTCAGCACGCGCGCCTGCCCGCCGTCCTGTTTGAGCTGCGTGGCCGCGAGCTGCGAGTAACCGAGGATGGCAGCGAGGACGTTGTTGAAATCGTGCGCGATGCCTCCCGCCAGGGTGGCGACGAGTTCCATGCGCTCGAGCCGCGCAACGCGCTCGAACAGCTCGTGCCGTCTGCGCTCGTCATCGCGCAGCTGCGTGATGTCTTCCTTCAGCGCAACGAAATGCCGGACCTCGCCGCACTCGTCCCGCACCGGCGACACGGATACCGCCTCGCGGATCAGCCGGCCGTCGCGACTGCGATTCGACATCTCGCCGCGCCAGGTCTCCCCGGCGAGAATCGTCCGCCACAGGCTTGCGTACTCCTCCTGCGTCGTTTCGCCGGACTTGAAGATGCTCGGCCGCGCCCCGATGAGCTCTTCCTCGGTATAGCCATATGCCTTGCAGCACGCGGGATTCACGTATTCGATCCGCCCGTCGCCATCCGTGATGATGACCGCACAGCCGGACTGTGCGATCGCCTCGGCAAGCGTCCGACTGCGCGCCTCACTCGCTCGCAGGGCATCTTCCGCACGCTTGATCGGCGTGATGTCGGCAAAACTGGTGATCACCGACGTGATCCGGCCCGTAGCGTCCGCGATCGGCTGGCTATTGACCTGGATCCACACCGGATCCTGCCCGGGATGAGCGATTCCCATCACCACGCCGCGCTGAGGCAGGCCGGTGCGCAGCGTGACCATCGCCGGGTGCAGGTCCGGCGGACAGGAAGATCCGTCCTCGTGGAGGAAGCCGACCGGCAGGCTCTCGGCGGTATGGCCTTCGAGTTCGGCAGCGGAAAGGCCGTAGATCTGCTGTGCGGTGCGATTGCACGCCGTGATGCGGCCTGCGCCGTCGCGCACGACCACGCCTTCGAGCATGATGTCGAACAGGGGCGAGAGGTCGTCGTGACCCCGCGATTCGCGCATTGACTGCTGCTGGTCTGCCATCTTGATCCGGGTCGATCTGCTTCCCGGATTATACTTACAGCATAGCAATGCAGCCAGTGCGCGATTTGCGCCGGAACATCAGCTGCGGTAGTCGGCGTTGATCTTCACGTAATCGTACGAGAAATCACAGGTCCACACGGTGGCGCGCTCGAGACCGCGGCCGAGATCGACACGCACGGTGATCTCGGATTCCTTCATCACGCGCGCACCGGCGTCCTCGCGATACGTTGCCGCACGGCCACCGTTCTCGGCGACCAGCACCTCCTCGCTTGCGCTGCCAAGCCACACGCGCAGCCCGCTCACGTCGAGATCGTCGATGCCCGCGTAGCCGATCGCGGCGAGGATGCGCCCGAGGTTGGGGTCGGAGGCGAAGAAGGCGGTCTTGACCAAGGGCGACTGGCCGATCGCATAGGCCACCTTGCGGCACTCCGCGCGGTCCTTGCCGCCCTCGACGGCAATCGTCATGAACTTGGTGGCACCTTCGCCGTCGCGCACGATCGCCTGGGCGAGCCGGATCGAAACGTCGATGATCGCATCGCGCAGCGCGCGGAAGTCCTCGCCCAGCGGATCGTTGATCTCGGAGTTGCCGGCCTTGCCGGTCGCGATGATGATGAAGGAGTCGTTGGTCGAGGTGTCGCCGTCGACGGTGATGCTGTTGAACGACAGGTCGGCCGCCTCGAGGGCGAGCGCGTCCAGCAGGGACTGCGAGATTGCCGCATCGCAGGCGAGGAAGCCGAGCATCGTTGCCATGTTGGGCTTGATCATCCCCGCGCCCTTGCTGATGCCGGTAAGCGTCACCGTGCGCCCCGCGATCGTCACCTGGCGCGACACGGCCTTGGCCACGGTATCGGTCGTCATGATCGCGTGCGCCGCATCGAACCAGCCGTCGGCACGCAGATCGGCCTGCGCGGCAGGGAGTCCGGCCACCAGGCGGTCGACGGGCAGCGGCTCGAGAATCACGCCGGTGGAAAACGGCAGAACCTGCTCGGGGGCAATGCCCATCAGCCCGCCCACGGCCGCACAGGTGGCGTTGGCGTTCGCCAGCCCTTCCTCGCCCGTCCCCGCGTTGGCGACGCCGGTATTGATCACGAGCGCGCGGACGTTGCCGCCGGGAAGGTGATCCTTGCACACCTGGACCGGCGCGGCGCAGAACCGGTTGAGCGTAAACACGCCCGCCACACGGCTGCCGGCCGCAACTTCGATGAGGGTCAGATCGCGACGGTTCAGCTTCCGGATCGCGGCTTCGGCAACCCCGAGGCGAACGCCTGCAACCGGATGCAGCTCCGAGGCAACCGGGGTCGAGAGGTTAACGGGCATGACGGGTCTCCATCGGACAAAGGGCGGCACGCGCCGCCGCGGTTTCATTGGATGCCGGCAACGGCATCACTGCAGGGCCTCGCATCAGCCGTTCTGGCGCGACGACGAGGCTGCCGTGACGGCAAGCGAGACTTGCTGGGCAAACAGCTGGAAGGCTTCGAAACGTTCGTCATCGATACCCTCCGCGGAATGGGAGCGGTCGGCGTAAAAAAGACCGATCGGGCGCCCCTGCGCGAGGATGGGAGCAATGCAGGCGCAGGCGGCATCGGTCACCTGCAGCAGACGGTCGAGCCGGATTCCCGGCGGCGTCTGACCGGGACCGAAACGCATCGCCCGCGGGTTGCGGAAGAATTCGTTGAACAGATCCCCGGGCGTGCCATCGAGGGAAAAGATGAAAGCCTGGCGCAACGCCTCGGCGCCGCCACCAAGCGAGGTCTTCCCGACCAGTTGCAGCCGGTTCTGCGACATCAGCGCGAACAGCACGCGGTCAAAACCGACGCCGCGATAGATGCCTTCGAGCACGAGTTGCAGGATCTCGTTGAGGTTCGCTCCAGCCGCGATGCGGCCCGAAATCTCGCGCAGGATCCTGAGCTGGAGATGCGGATCGGGCTCCATCGCGAAAGCTTCTTCCACCTCGATCACGCCGGTCTCGGAGGCTCCTGCGGCGGGAGTCGGCCGCGGGATCAGCGCTCCTGCCTCGGCCGCGCCGAAATATCCGGCAATGCGAGCGGCCTCGACACTGTTGGCGGCGAGCTCCTCGCGCATCGCCTCGGACGAAACTCCGGCAAAGGTCGCCAGACCGCGAACGAGCTTGTCCAGACCCGGGCTGTCCCACCCGCCCTCGACCTCGACGGCGAACCGGTGGCCGAAGTGGATCGCCTGCTCCGCCACGCCCGCACGATTGCTGCCGTCGAGCACGGACTGGAGCAGCGCACCGAGCTTCCACTCGCGCGCGAGCCCCTGCGAAAGCTGGCGCAGGCGAAAGCCGAGCACGGTCATCTGCGCCTCATCGTCGGCCTGGCCCGCGGCGAGCGCTTCATCCAGCCGTTGCGCGAGCTTGCCGCCGAAACACCAGAAGGCCATCTCGCCGACCCGCGACAGCAAGGCGGCGATGAAGACCTCTTCACTGCGCCCGTCGCGTCGCAGCGCGGCCAGCGCGCGCGCCTGCACCGCCGCATGGAACACCCGCGCCATCTCGTTCACGACGCGCTGCCGGACGCCGCCGGCCAGCAGGGCATCGATCACGCGAATCGCGATCGCAATCTCGGCGACGGCATTGAAGCCGAGCACGACAATGGCGCGGCTGATGGTGCTCACGCCATGGCGTGCGGGGTTGTACAGGACGCTATTGGCGAGCTTGAGCACCTTCGCCGTCATGGCCGCGTCCTGCAGGATGGCCTGGGCGAGCTTTCCGGTCGGGGATTTTTCGTCCTCGGTGACGGAATGGATCAGGGCCACCGTCGCGCCGAGCGCAGGCATCTCCTGGTCGCGAATGAAGGTGACCCACTCACCGAGGCCGCGCGGCTCGCGCGTGCCCTGCTCGGAGGCATCCGCCGGAACGCCGAGCTGCAGTTCCGGAAACAGTGCGGGCTCGGCGGAACGCCGGCCCTTGGGATCAGCCGGCCCGGTCACGTCCGGGAACGCTCCGCGTGAAGCCAAGAACGGCCCGCAAAGGGCCGTTCAAGGACGTGGCGGGGACGCGTCGTGCCACCCATCGCGCCTCAGCTCAGCTTGCCGTGGCAGTGCTTGTACTTCTTCCCCGAGCCGCAAGGACAGGGGTCGTTGCGCCCGACCTTCGGGGCCTGCGCAACGGCAACGCCACCTTCCTGCTCCTGCGACGTGGCGCCGAGCGCCTCATCGTAGTCGGCATGGTGGTACTGCACGTTGTCCAGCTCGGGCTGACGTTCGGCCTCCTCCAGCTGAGACTCGGCGCGGACCTGCACGGTCATCAGCAGCTTGGAGACTTCGGCGCGAACGGTCTCGAGCAGGCCCTCGAAAAGCTCGAAGGCCTCGCGCTTGTACTCCTGCTTCGGGTTCTTCTGGGCGTAGCCGCGCAGATGGATGCCCTGCCGCAGATGGTCCAGCGCGGCCAGGTGCTCACGCCAGTGCGTGTCGAGGCTCTGCAGCATCACGTCGCGCTCGAACTTGTGCCACGCCCCCGTGTCGACTTGCGCGATCTTCGCTGCATAGCCCTCGTCGGCAGCGGCAAGGATGCGCTTGAGAATGGTCTCGTCGTCCAGATTCGGCTCGGCCTTCAGCCACTCGCCCACCGGGAGGCGGAGCAGGAATTCCGCCGCGAGGGCCTGCTCCAGCGCCGGGATGTCCCACTGCTCCTCGACGCTGTCGACCGGCACGTAGATGCGGAAGGCGTCGTGCAGCACGCCCTGGCGCATCGCATGAATCGTGTCGGAGATGTCCTCGCTCTCGAGCAGCTCGTTGCGCTGCTGGTAGATCACCTTGCGCTGGTCGTTGGCGACATCGTCGTATTCGAGCAGTTGCTTGCGGATGTCGAAGTTGCGCTGCTCGACCTTGCGCTGGGCCGACTCGAGCGAGCGCGTGACCATCGCATGCTCGATCGCCTCGCCCTCGGGCATCTTCAGGCGCACCATGATCGCGTTGAGGCGCTCGCCGGCGAAGATCTTCATCAGAGGATCTTCGAGCGAGAGATAGAAACGCGAGCTGCCCGGGTCGCCCTGGCGACCGGCACGGCCGCGCAGCTGATTGTCGATGCGGCGCGACTCGTGTCGTTCGGTGCCGACGATGTGCAGGCCGCCGGCTGCGAGCACCTGCTCGTGCACTTTCTGCCATTCCTCGCGCATCCCGGCGATGCGCGCGTCCTTCTGCTCGTGGGTCAGCGTTTCGTCATCGCGGATTGCCCCGATCTGGCGCTCGATACTGCCACCGAGCACGATGTCGGTACCGCGACCGGCCATGTTCGTCGCGATCGTGATGACCCCCGGACGACCCGCCTGCGCGACGATTTCGGCTTCGTGTTCGTGCTGCTTCGCGTTGAGCAACTGGTGGGGCAGCTTTTCGCGCTGCAGCAGGCCCGAGAGGAATTCGTTGATCTCGATCGAAGTCGTGCCGACCAGCACCGGCTGGCCGCGGCCGACGCATTCGCGGATGTCGGCGATCACCGCGTCCCACTTTTCCTTCGCGGTGCGGTACACCTTGTCGTTGTCGTCGCGGCGCTGCATCGGCCGGTTGGTCGGGACCACGACCGTTTCCAGGCCGTAGATCTGGTGGAACTCGTAGGCCTCGGTGTCGGCGGTGCCGGTCATGCCGGCGAGCTTGCCGTACATGCGGAAGAAGTTCTGGAAGGTGATCGACGCGAGCGTCTGGTTCTCTGCCTGGATGCGCACGCCTTCCTTGGCCTCGACCGCCTGATGCAGGCCCTCGGACCAGCGACGGCCGGCCATCAGGCGGCCGGTAAATTCATCGACGATCACCACCTCGTTGTTCTGCACGACGTAGTGCTGGTCCTTGAAGTACAGCGCGTGCGCACGCAGTGCGGCGTAGAGATGGTGCACGAGGAGGATGTTGCCCGGGTCGTACAGGCTCGTTCCCTCGGCCAGCAGGCCCATGCGCGTGAGGATCTGCTCGGCGTTCTCGTGCCCCTGCTCGGTGAGGAGCACCTGGCGCGCCTTGAGGTCCAGCGTATAGTCGCCGGGCTTGGTGACCTTCTCGCCCTCGCCGTCGCCCTCGCCCTCCTGCTGCGTGAGCACCGGGGCGACCTGGTTGAGCTTGAGATACAGCTCGGTGTGATCCTCGGCCTGGCCCGAGATGATCAGCGGGGTGCGCGCCTCGTCGATCAGGATGGAATCGACCTCGTCGACGATCGCGAAGTTGAGGCTGCGCTGCACGCGTTCGCTGGTGGTGTACACCATGTTGTCGCGCAGGTAGTCGAAGCCGAATTCGTTGTTCGTACCGTAGGTGATATCCGAGGCGTAGGCAGCCTGCTTTTCCTCGTGCGACATGCGCGACAGGTTGCACCCGGTCGTCAGCCCGAGAAAACCGTAGATACGCCCCATCCAGTCGGCGTCGCGGCTCGCCAGGTAGTCGTTGACGGTCACGACGTGCACGCCCTTGCCCGCCAGCGCGTTGAGGTAGGCCGGCAGCGTCGCGACGAGCGTCTTGCCCTCACCGGTGCGCATTTCGGAGATCTTGCCGTTGTGCAGCACCATGCCGCCGATGAGCTGCACGTCGAAGTGGCGCATGCCGTGGACGCGCTTCGCCGCTTCGCGCACGACCGCGAAGGCTTCCGGCAGCAGGCTGTCGAGACTTTCGCCATTGGCGACGCGCTGCCTGAATTCGTCCGTCTTGGCCCGCAGGGCCTCGTCCGTCAGGACCGAAATCGTCGGCTCCAGGGCATTGATGGTGCGTACCGTCTGGGAATACTGGCGGATGAGGCGGTCGTTGCGACTACCGAAAATTTTCTTGAGCAGGCCGGAAATCATGTGGGTATCTGATGGGACCGATTCGGCAAAGCGGGAAGTTTAGCATGCCGGCCGCAAGCCCCTGCAGAGGATGCGGCGACGGCACGCGAGCGCAGCGGGAAGGCCGGCCCTTGCGGCCCGGGACTGCACGACCTACCATCTGGGCGCACTCCGACTTCGGCACCGCAATGACCCAGCTCATCCAGCGCTTCCTGGGCACCGGCGACGCTCTCGCTCGCCTGAAGGACCATGCGGCGCGCCTGATGCGCCTGCAGACCCTGCTCCAGCAACACCTCCCGCCCGCGCTCGCATCGGCCTGTTCGGTCGCCAACCTGAAGGGCGACATCCTGGTGCTGCTTGCCAACGGCGGCGCTGCGGCCGCGCGCCTGAAACAGATCGCGCCGTCGCTGGTCCAGCAGTTTGCGGCGGCCGGGCTGCAGATCAAGACCGTGCAGGTGAAGGTCAAAGTGCTGGAGACGCGCGAGGAGCGACGCCCTCCGCCGCAACGCACGATCTCGGAAGACGGCAGCCGCAGCATCGAGGATTTCTCGGCCACACTGCCCGCGGATTCGCCACTGCGCGAATCGCTCGAGCGCCTGGTGCGGCGCAGCCGTCGCGACTGACTATCAACCGGGCGATCAATCGCCCTCTTGCCGCGGCGCGGCGAAGGCTACGCGAACGGGACGAACACGCGCTCGAGCGCGAACAGCGCAAGGAACACGAACAGCACGACGATCCCGGCGCGGAAGCAGTTCCACGCCCACAGGCGGTACTTGGGATTGCCGGTGAGCATCCATGCGGCGAGCGATCCGCCGATGCCGATCACTGCGAGGATGGCGAACAGGCGGATCACCAGCATCGCCGGACGCTCAGGCGAGCGAGAGTTCGAACTGGTGGCTGACCGCCGCCGGGGTCGCGGCGTCCTGCTCGAACGTCACGATTTCCCACGCGCTGCTGTCTTCCAGCAGCACGCGCAGCACCTGGTTGTTCAGCGCGTGGCCGGCCTTGTGCGCGGAATACCGGGCGAGAAGCGGATGACCGCACAGGTAGAGGTCGCCGATTGCATCCAGCACCTTGTGCTTGACGAACTCGTCGACGTAGCGCAGGCCTTCGGCGTTGAGCACGCGGTATTCGTCCATCACGATCGCGTTGTCCAGACTGCCACCCAGCGCCAGGCCGTTGGCGCGCATGAACTCGACGTCCTGCATGAAGCCGAAGGTGCGTGCACGGGCGACGTCGCGAACATAGGAGTGTTCGGCGAAATCGATACTCACCTGCGTCGAGGTCTTGTCGATCGCAGGGTGGTTGAACACGATGGAGAAATCCAGCCTGAAGCCGTCGTACGGTTCGAGGCGCACCCACTTGTCGTCCTCGCGGTACTCGACGGCCTTCTTTACGCGCAGGAAGCGCTTCGGTGCCTGCTGTTCCTCGATCCCCGCCGACTGCAACAGGAACACGAAAGGACCCGCGCTGCCATCGAGAATGGGAATCTCGGGCGCGTCGACGTCCACGTGCAGATTGTCGATACCGAGACCGGCAAGGGCCGACATCAGGTGCTCGACGGTGCCGACCTTGGCGCCGTCGCGCTCGAGCCCCGAGCACATGCGCGTGTCGCACACCGAATACGGGTCGGCCGGGAAGTCCACGACCGGATCGAGATCGACGCGATGGAAGACGATGCCCGTATCGGGCGCAGCCGGACGCAGCACCAGCTGGACCTTGCGTCCGCCGTGCAGACCGACGCCGGTGGCCTTGATGAGCGATTTGAGGGTGCGCTGCCTGATCATTGTTAAATTCCCGTTACACGACAGCAGTTTAGCATGCACACACGGGATCACGCGGCAAGTTTGGTTGCAACGCAACATGCAACACAGCGTTGCTGCGGAGTGCCATCAAGCCTCTGCAGCGCCGGCAGGAACGGAAACGGGCGCATGCCGCGGACCGGAGGCGACGGTCCACAGCACGCGCCCGTAATGGGCGGAGCCGGCGGTGCTCAGTCGGCCTGCTTGCGCAGGAAAGCCGGAATGTCGTACGTGCCCATGCCGTTGGCGCTCATCGCCTCGACCGTCGTGCGACGGTTGGTGCGAATGACCGCCGGAACGTCCAGGTTGGTCAGGTCGATGCCGCCGACCGAGGGACCGTAGGTGCCCGTGCCCTGCACGACCTGCATCACCGGCTGGCGCGCGGCGCGCGGCACGCCGAGGCCGGTCGCGACGACGGTCACGCGGACGCAGTCTTCCATCGACTCGTCGAACACCGTGCCGTACTTGACGAAGGCTTCGGGTGCGGCGAAGGCCTGGACGGTCTTCACGGCATCGCGCACTTCGGACATCTTCAGCGAGCGGCTGGCGGTGATGTTGATCAGCACGCAGCGCGCGCCGGACAATTCGGTGCCCTCGAGCAGCGGGCTCACGGCGGCCTGCTCGGCGGCGATGCGTGCGCGGTCCATGCCGGAGGCTTCGGCCGAACCCATCATCGCGCGGCCCATCTCGCCCATCGCGGTGCGCACGTCCTGGAAGTCGACGTTCACGAGGCCGGGCACGTTGATGATTTCGGCGATGCCGCCGACGGCGCTGCGCAGCACGTTGTCGGCCGAACGGAAGCAGTCCTCGAAGCCGGCGTCGTCGCCGTACACTTCGAGCAGCTTGTCGTTGAGGACGATGATCAGCGAGTCGACGTAGCGGGTCAGCTCTTCGACGCCGCTTTCCGCGACGCGCAGGCGGTTCTCGAAGTCGAAGGGCTTGGTCACGACCGCGACGGTCAGGATGCCCATCTCCTTGGCGATCTCGGCCACGACCGGCGCAGCGCCGGTGCCGGTGCCGCCACCCATGCCGCCGGTGATGAAGCACATGTGGGCGCCGTCGAGCGCCGCGGCGATCGCGTCGCGCGAATCCTGCGCCGCCGCACGGCCGGCTTCGGGCTTCGAGCCTGCGCCCAGACCCGAGTTGCCCAGCTGGATCTTGTTCGGGGCGAGGCAGCGATTGAGCGCCTGTGCATCGGTGTTGGCGACGATGAATTCGACGCCCTGCACCCCTTCCCGGATCATGTGATCGACGGCATTGCCGCCGGCGCCACCGACACCGATCACCTTGATGATCGTGCCGGTCTGCTCCTTCTCAACGATTTCAAACATTTGCCTCGCCTCCTGAAAAACAACCCCGATACGCACCGAGCTGCCGCCGAATCTACATCTAGTAATAAATCAAAAGTTTACAACTAAATAAGGGGGTCAGATCAACAACTCATTCAATTTGGCTGAAAAATTCCACGCCATTCCGTCAAAAATTCTTTTCGAACCACGCCTTCATGCGTCCGAACACCTGCTTCACGCTGCGGGTGTCGCGCGCCAGCATGCCGCGGCGACGCTGGGCGTGGCCTTCCATGACCAGGCCCATGGCCGTGGCATAGCGCGGGTGGCACACGACATCCGCCAAGCCGCCCGAGTACTGCGGCGCGCCCACGCGCACCGGCATGTGGAACACTTCCTCGCCGAGTTCGACCATGCCGAGCATCACCGACGAACCGCCGGTGAGGACGATTCCCGAGGAGAGCAGCTCTTCGTAGCCGCTGCGGCGCAGCTCGGCCTGCACGAGTTCGAACAATTCGGACACGCGCGGCTCGATCACGTCGGCAAGACGCTGGCGCGACAGCGGCCGCGGCGGGCGGTCGCCGACGCCGGGCACCTCGATCATTTCCTCGGGG
This sequence comes from Aromatoleum tolulyticum, assembly GCF_900156155.1. Classification (GTDB taxonomy): domain Bacteria; phylum Pseudomonadota; class Gammaproteobacteria; order Burkholderiales; family Rhodocyclaceae; genus Aromatoleum; species Aromatoleum tolulyticum. The sequence continues at coordinate 104,538 of NZ_FTMD01000006.1, read as the reverse complement.
TCGGCCAGCGTGTGCATCGCGACGCCGTGGCGGATCTTGATTTCCTCGGCTTCGGAGGTCGGCGTGCGCAGCGCCATCGCGATGTCGTTGGTGATCTGGTCGCCCGCGACCGGCAGCACCGCCGTGTGGCGGATTGCGCCGTGCGTGAAGACCGCGATGTCGGTCGTGCCGCCGCCGATATCGACGAGGCACACGCCCAGTTCCTTCTCGTCCTCGGTCAGCACCGCGTAGCTCGATGCGAGCGGCTGCAGGATCAGGTCCATGACCTCGAGTCCGCAACGACGCACGCACTTGATGACGTTCTGGGCCGCCGACACGGCGCCGGTGACGATATGCACCTTGACCTCGAGCTTGACGCCGCTCATGCCGATGGGCTCGCGCACCCCGCCCTGCCCGTCGATGATGAACTCCTGGGTGAGCGTGTGCAGGATCTGCTGCTCGGCGGGCACCGGCATTGCGCGGGCGACCTCGATCACGCGCTCAACGTCGAGCGGGGTGACTTCCTTGTCCTTGATCGCAACCATGCCGTTCGAGTTGAAACTCTTGATGTGGCTGCCCGCGATCCCGGTATAGACGTCGCGGATCTTGCAGTCGGCCATCAATTCGACTTCCTGGATCACGCGCGAGATCGCGTCGACCGTGGCCTCGATGTTCACGACCACGCCGCGCTTGAGACCGCTGGCCGGCTGCGTGCCGACACCGACGACGTTGATCCGCCCGTCGGGACGAACCTCCGCGACCATGCACGTGACCTTGGCGGTACCGATGTCCAGCCCGACGATCAGGTCCTTGTATTCCTTGCTCATTGCTTGCCTTTCGCTGCCTTGAAGTCCCCCACCGGGGTGAGGGCGAATCCGCTCGGGTAGCGGAGGTCCGCTACCGCCACCTGCACACCAACCTTTTCCCGCGCCTGCGGCCAGGCGCTCACGAAGCGCTCGAGGCGCTGGCCGATCGGCGCCTTCTCCTGGTCGCGTCCGAGCATGATCACCATGCCGTCGTCGAGCTTGAGCTGCCACGCCTCGCGCGCCGAAAGCGCGAGACCGACGAGCTTGTGGCCGAGCGGTTCCAGCATCGCGCCGAATTCGCGGTGTTTCGCCTGAATGTAGGCAGCCGACCCCTGCGGCCCCGAGAAGGACGGCAGTTCGGCATTGCTTGCCGCGACGAAGACTTCGCCCTGGCGATTCACCAGCTGCGAGTCGCCGCTGCCGGACACGGTCCAGTACGCCACGGCCTGATGTTCCTCGAGGCGCAGCTCCAGCACGTCGGGCCAGCGACGGCGGACTTCGGCGCGCCTGACCCAGGGCAGCTTCTCGAAGGTCTCGCGCACGGTCTCGAGGTCCACCGAGAAGAAATTGCCGTGGATCGCACTGCGGGCCACGTATTCGAGCTGCTCGGTGGTCACCTGCGCCGGAGGCGTCAGCACGACCACCTCGCGCAGCGGAAACAGCGGGCGCGACAGGAACCACGCGACGAAGGCGTAGCCGAACGCAACCGCCGCGAACAGCATCAGGATGTCCGAAAACAGGTTCAGCACGGCCGGCCGGTGCCACACACCCTCGCGCTCATGCACGCGACCGGGCATCCGGCTGGTGCCGGATAGCCCGCGTGCGGCAAGCGGAGAACGCAGGCGGAATTCAGCCAAGGCGGGCATCCTCCAGGATCGCGAGACACAGCTGGGTAAAGTCCATGCCCGCCACGCGCGCCGCCATCGGCACGAGGGAGTGGCCGGTCATGCCGGGACTGGTGTTCATTTCCAGCAGGTAGGGACGCCCGTCCTCGGTCAGGATCAGGTCGGCGCGGCCCCAGCCGCGGCAACCGAGCACGCGCGCGCTCTGCATGATCAGCGCCTGCAGGGCCTGCTCCTGCGCGGCGGGCAGCCCGCAGGGGCACAGGTAGCGCGTGTCGTCGGTGAAGTACTTGTTCTGGTAGTCGTAGTTGCCGCCGGGCGCTTCGATGCGGATCAGCGGCAGCGCCCGGTCATGCAGGAAGGGCGCGGTCAGTTCGGCACCGGAGATGAACTCCTCGGCAATCACGAGATCGTCGAAGCGCGCTGCGAGCTCCCATGCGGCCTTCAGCTGGGCGGGCTCGGTGACCTTGGTCGCCCCCATGCTGGACCCTTCATGCACCGGCTTGACGAAGATCGGCAGGCCGAGATCGGCGACGACCGCATCCCAGTCGGTGTCGGCATTCAGGATCGCATAGCGCGGGGTCGGCAAGCCGCATGCCGCCCACACCATCTTTGTGCGCCACTTGTCCATCGCCAGCGCCGACGCCATCACGCCGCTGCCCGTGTAGGGGATCTTCAGCAGTTCGAGCATGCCCTGCACGGTGCCGTCTTCGCCGCCACGGCCGTGCAGCGCGATGAAGGCGCGGTCGTACCCCTGTTCCTTGAGGATGTGCAGGTCGAACTCGGCAGGGTCGAAACCGTGTGCGTCGACACCCGCAGCGCGCAGGGCCTCGAGCACGGCGCCGCCCGACATCAGCGAGACGTCCCTTTCGGCCGATGTGCCACCCAGCAGCACCGCGACCTTGCCGAATTTCGCACGCATGGCCGGATCGACCACGGCCTTGTCCATCACTTCGCCGCTCACGCCACTTCCTCGTTGTTAGCCAGTTTTCCGGGCACGGCGCCGATCGAGCCCGCGCCCATCGTGATCACCACATCACCGTCGCGCGCAGCCGAGAGGACCGTCGCCGGCATATCGCCGATGTCTTCGACGAAGACCGGCTCGACCTTGCCCGACACGCGAATCGCACGCGCCAGCGAACGCCCGTCGGCAGCGACGACCGGCGCTTCGCCGGCGGCATACACTTCGGCCAGCAGCAGGGCGTCGACGGTGGACAAGACCTTGACGAAGTCCTCGAAACAGTCGCGCGTGCGCGTATAGCGGTGCGGCTGGAAGGCGAGGACGAGGCGGCGGCCGGGGAACGCGCCGCGCGCGGCGGCCAGCGTCGCAGCCATCTCGACCGGGTGGTGGCCGTAGTCGTCGATCAGCGTGAAGCTGCCGCGCTCGCTGCCATCCTCGCCGCGCAGCGGAATCTCGCCGTAACGCTGGAAGCGCCGCCCGACACCCTTGAACTCGGAGAGCGCCTTGATGATCGCTTCGTCCGGCACCTGCGCCTCGGTGGCCACGGCGATCGCGGCGAGTGCGTTGAGTACGTTGTGCAGGCCCGGCAGGTTCAGTTCGATCGGCAGACGGCTGATCGTGCCATTCACGCGAACAGCGTCGAACAGCATGCGGCCGCCTTCGGCACGGATGTTCTCGGCGCGGATGTTCGCGGACTCCGACAGGCCGTAGCGGACGATCTGCTTCGACACCAGCGGCATGATCGAACGCACGTGCGGGTCGTCCTCGCACAGCACCGCGACGCCATAGAACGGCAGGTGCTGGAGGAAATCGACGAAGGCCTGCTTGAGGCGGGCAAAGTCGTGCCCGTAGGTGTCCATGTGATCGGCGTCGATATTCGTGACGACCGAGATCACCGGGGTCAGCAGGAGGAAGGATGCGTCGGACTCGTCAGCCTCGGCGACGAGGAAATCGCCCTTGCCGAGACGCGCGTTCGCACCCGCCGCGTTGAGCTTGCCACCGATCACGAAGGTGGGGTCCAGCCCGCCCTCAGCAAGGATGCTCGCGACGAGCGAGGTCGTCGTGGTCTTGCCGTGGGTGCCCGCGATCGCGATGCCCTGCTTGAGGCGCATCAGCTCGGCGAGCATCTGGGCGCGCGGCACCACCGGGATGTGGCGCGCACGCGCGGCCGTCACTTCGGGGTTGTCGTTGCGCACTGCGGTAGAGATCACCACAGCATCGGCCTGGGCGACGTTCTCGGCAGCGTGGCCGGACACGACACGCGCGCCGAGTGCGCGCAGGCGGCGCGTCGCCGCGTTCTCGCCGAGATCCGAGCCGCTGACGGTGTAGCCGAGGTTGACCAGCACTTCGGCGATGCCGCTCATGCCGGCGCCGCCGATGCCGACGAAATGGATGCGTTTGACTTTGTGCTTCATTGCTTTCTCCCTGCCGCGAGGTCTTCGCAGACTTTCGCGACCGCCTCCGCGGCATGCGGCTTGGCCAGCGCGCGCGCCTTCGTCGCCATTTCGAGCAGACGCGTGCGATCGAGGCTCGCCAGGATGCCCGCCAGCCGCTCGGCGTTGAGTTCGGTTTGCGGGAGCAGGTATGCCGCTCCCTGATCGGCGAGGAACCGCGCGTTGCCCGTCTGGTGATCGTCCACCGCATGCGGGAAGGGCACCAGCAGACTCGCGGCGCCCGCAGCCGCCAGTTCTGCGACCGTCAGCGCACCCGCGCGGCAGATGACGAGATCGGCCTCGGCGTATTTCGTCGCCATGTCGTCGATGAAGGGCAGCAGCTCGCCCTCGACGCCCGCAGCGGCGTAGGCACTGCGCAGCGCGTCGATCTGCTTCGCGCCGGCCTGGTGCGTGACGTGCGGGCGCTCGGCCGGCTGCATGCGTGCGAGCGCCTGCGGCACCGTTTCGTTGAGCACCGCCGCACCCAGACTGCCGCCGACCACGAGCACCCTGAGCGCGCCGCTCCGGCCGGCAAAGCGCTCGGCGGGCGCCGCGAGCGCCGCAATGTCGGCACGCACGGGGTTGCCGACCCAGGCGGCCTTCTTCAGCACCTTCGGAAAGCCGGCGAGGACGCGGTCGGCGACGCCTGCGAGCACGCGGTTCGCGAGCCCGGCGACCGAGTTCTGTTCGTGCAGGACCAGCGCACGGCCGGTGAGGGCGGCCATCATGCCGCCCGGGAAGGTCACGTAGCCGCCCATGCCGAGCACGACGTCGGGCCGGATGCGCCCCAGCTCGCGCAGCGCCTGCCAGAATCCGCGCAACAGGTTCAGGGGCAGCAGCAGCTTGCGCACGATGCCCTTGCCGCGTAGCGCGGTGAAGCGCACCCAGGCGGTCTCGTAACCACGCTCGGGGACGATGCGCGCCTCCATGCCGTCGGGGTTGCCCATCCACACGATGCGCCAGCCGCGCGCGCGCAGGACTTCCGCCACGGCGATGCCGGGGAAGATGTGACCGCCCGTGCCACCAGCCATCACGAGGAGCGTCTTCATGAGCGCCCCCGCATCACTTGGCGGTTTTCCCAGTCGACACGCAGCAGGATCGCGAGCGCGATGCAGTTCGCGACGATGCCCGAGCCGCCGAAGCTCATCAGCGGGAGCGTGAGCCCCTTGGTCGGCAGGAGGCCCGTATTGACGCCCATGTTGATGAAGGACTGCACGCCGATCCACAGGCCGATACCCATCGCGACGAGGCCCGAGAAGTAGCGCTCGAGCTTGATCGCCTCGCGCCCGATCATCATCGCCCGATGCACGAGGATCGCGAACAATACGACGATGGTCAGCACGCCGACGAATCCGAGTTCCTCGGCGATCACCGCGAGCAGGAAGTCGGTATGCGCTTCGGGCAGGTAGAAGAGCTTTTCGACGCTTGCACCGAGGCCGACGCCGAACCACTCGCCGCGGCCGAATGCGATCAGTGCGTGCGACAGCTGGTAACCCTTGCCGAAGGCGTCCTGCCACGGGTCCATAAAGCCGAACAGGCGGTCGCGGCGGTAGGGCGAGAGCCACACCAGCAGCGCGAGGCCGATCACCGCGACGATCGCCAGCAGGACAAAGACGCGCACGTTGATGCCGCCGAGGAACAGCACCCCGAAGGCGATCGCGGCGACCACGACGAAGGCGCCGAAGTCGGGCTCGCGCAGCAGCAGGAAACCGACGAGGACGATGGTGATCGCCATCGGCAGGAAACCTCGGCGGAAGCTGCCCATGTCGGGGAGCTTGCGCACCGTGTAATCCGCGGCGTACAGCGCGGCGAAGAGCTTCATCAGCTCGGACGGCTGCAGATTGACGGGACCGAGCGGCAGCCAGCGCTGCGCACCGTTGACTTCCCGGCCGACGCCGGGGATCAGCACGATGACCAACAGTGCGAGGCCGGCGAGGAACAGCAGCGGCGCAAACTGCTGCCACTGGCGCATCGTCACCTGAAAGGCCATCAGGCCGCCGACCACGCCGATCGCGAGAAAAATCGCGTGGCGGATCACGAAGTAGTACTGCTGGTAGCCGGTGAACTTGCTGCCTTCGGCGATCGCGATGGACGAGGAATAGACCATCACGAGACCGATCAGCAGCAGCGCGGCCGCGGACCAGATCAGCAGCGGATCGAGGTCGCGGGCAGGCGTCTGCGGACGCATCAGGCGATTGACCGCGCGGCTGGTGTCCGAACCGATGCCGCCGGTGTTGCGCGAGGAGATCCAGCCGCTCAGTGCCGTCACGAATTTCATGTCGCGCTCACCCCCGGCTGACGGAGCACGGCCGCGATGAACACCTCGGCGCGATGGGCGTAGTTGCGGAACATGTCGAGGCTCGCGCAGGCGGGCGAGAGCAGCACGACATCGCCGGGTTGCGCGAGTGTCGCGGCGCGGGCAACGGCCGCCTCCATGTCGGCCGCACGCTCGGTCGGCACGCCCGAACCGGCCAGTGCGGCATCGATGAGCGCGGCGTCACGACCGATGAGCATCACGGCGCGGGCGTGGCGGGCAACGGCCTCGCGCAGCGGCGAAAAATCCTGCCCTTTGCCGTCACCGCCGGCGATCAGGACGACCTGCCGCCCCAGCCCTTCCAGCGCGGCCAGCGTCGCACCCACGTTGGTGCCTTTGGAGTCGTCGTAGAACACCACGCCGTCGGTACGCCGTGCAACGGGCTCGACCCGGTGCGGTAGCCCGCGGAAGGACTTCAGGCCCTCGATCAGCGCGGGATAGGGAAGATCGATCGCGCGGGCGAGCGCCAGTGCCGCCATGGCGTTCGCCGCATTATGTGCGCCGGCGATCGGGAGCTCGGTGATGCGCAGCAGGCGCTGTCCGCCGCATGCGAGCCATGCGGTGCCGTCCGCATCGGCGACGATGCCGTAATCTTCGGACCCGGTCGGGGCGTCCGTGCCGAAGGACACGACGCGCCGCCCGGTCTGCGCCATCGCCATCACGCGCAGGTCCTGGCGGTTGAGCACTTGCACGCCGTCGCCGTCGAAGATGCGCGCCTTGACGGCCGCATAGCTGCCGAGGTCGCCGTGACGGTCAAGGTGATCGTCCGTTACGTTCAGTACCGTCGCGCCTTCGGCGTTCAGGCCGGCGGTGGTTTCGAGCTGGAAGCTCGACAGCTCCAGCACCCAGCATTCGGGGAGCGCTGCGCCGCGATCGAGCCGCTCCATGAGCACCGTCAACGCGGCGGGGCTGATGTTGCCCGCGGCGACGGCGTCCAGTCCGGCCGCGCGGCACAGCGCCGCCGTCAGCGCGGTGGTCGTGGTCTTGCCGTTGGTGCCCGTGATTGCGAGGATCCGGGTGCGGGCGCGCTCCTGCTCCGTGAGCGCTTCGGCAAGCAGCGTCATCTCGCCGACGATCGCGATGCCGCGGCGACGCGCTTCGGCGAGCACCGGGGTGCGCGCGTCGATGCCCGGACTGAGGGCAATGCGCGCCACGCCGTCGAGGAGGCTGTCCGCAAAGTCGCCGAGGACGATCTCGGCTGCCGGCACGCTCGCCCTGAGTACGGACAGGCCCGGCGGCTCGCGGCGGCTGTCCGCCACGCGCACGCGCGCCCCCTGGCGTGCGCACCATTGCGCCATCGCCAGGCCGGACTCGCCGAGCCCGAGAACCAGTACGAGCTTGTCGGATGCGTCGCTCATCTCAGTTTCAGGGTCGAAAGGCCGAACAGCACGAGCATGATCGTGATGATCCAGAAGCGCACCACGACCTGGGTTTCCTTCCAGCCGCCCAGCTCGTAGTGGTGATGCAGGGGCGCCATGCGGAAGATGCGCTTGCCGCCGCTGTACTTGAAGTACAGCACCTGCGCCATCACCGACATGGTCTCGGCGACGAAGAGGCCGCCCATGATGAAGAGCACGATCTCCTGGCGCACGACGACCGCGACCGTGCCCAGCGCGGACCCCAGCGCGAGCGCACCGACGTCGCCCATGAAGACTTCCGCCGGGTAGGCGTTGAACCACAGGAAGCCGAGCCCCGCGCCGCACAGGGCGCCCAGGAACACGGCGAGTTCCCCCGCGCCGTTGATGTAGGGCACGCCGAGATACTTCGAGAAACCGGCATGGCCGGCCACGTAGGCGAAGATCGCGAGCGCGCCCGCGACCATCACCGTCGGCATGATCGCGAGGCCGTCGAGACCGTCGGTGAGGTTCACCGCGTGGCTCGTGCCGTTGATGACGAAATACGAAAGCGCGATGAAGCCGTAGATGCCCAGCGGGTACGACACGGCCTTGAAGAAGGGCACGATCAGTTCGGTCTGCGCCGGCTCGTGCGCCGTCAGCCCGAGGAACAGCGCCGCAGCCAGCGCGATCAGCGAGGTCCACAGGTACTTCCAGCGGCTCGGCAGGCCCTTCGGGTCGCGATGCACGACCTTGCGCCAATCATCGACCCAGCCGACCGCGCCGAAGCCCAGCGTGACGAGCAGCGTCACCCACACGTACTGGTTGCGCAGATCGCCCCACAGCAGCGTCGTGACCGCGATCGCGATGAGGATCAGCGCGCCGCCCATCGTGGGCGTGCCGGCCTTGGTGAGGTGCGACTTCGGGCCGTCGTCGCGCACGGCCTGGCCGATCTTCTTCGCTGCCAGCCAGCGGATCAGCGACGGGCCGAAGACGAAGGAAATGATCAGCGCCGTGAGCGCAGCAAGGACCGTGCGCAGCGTGATGTAGCCGAGCACGTTGAAGGTGCGGATATCCTGACCCAGCCAGAGGGCGAGTTCGAGCAACATGGACTAGTGAGACTCCTGTGAAGGGGCGCCATTGTGCACCGCCGCAAGCCCGTTCGCCACCCGCTCCATCCGCATGAAACGGGAGCCCTTCACCAGCACCACCGTGTTCGCATCGAGTCGCGGCGCCAAGGCGGCCACCAGGGCCTCGGCGGTGGCGAATTTCTGCCCGCCGTCGCCGAAGTTGTGCGCCGCAACCGCGCTCATTTCGCCCAAGGCGTAGAGTTCGTCCACGCCCTTGCTCTTGGCGTAGCCTCCGACCTCGTCGTGCAGTTGCGCGCTGGTCGTGCCGACTTCACCCATGTCTCCGAGCACCAGCACCGTATGCCCGGCCGTCGAGGCCAGCACGTCGATCGCGGCACGCACCGAGTCGGGATTCGCGTTGTACGTGTCGTCGATGACCTGCGCACCGTTCTGACCGGCACGTCGCTGCAGGCGGCCCGGCGCCCCGCTGAACCCGGAAAGCCCCTCGACGACCGCGGTCTGCGATGCGCCGGCGGCAAGGCATGCAGCTGCGGCGCCCGCCGCGTTGCGCACGTTGTGCTCGCCCGGCACCGGCAGATCGAACTCCACGCTTCCCTCGGAGGTGCTCAGCGTGAGACGGGCGCCGAGCCCGTGCAGATCGGCCTTCGCGCTCACGTCCGCTGCGTGGCCGGTGGCGAAAGTGACGACGGCGCGTCCCCGGTTCAGCTCCCGCCACAGCGTGCAATGGGGATCATCGGCATTCACGACGGCAATGCCGTCGTCGCCCAATCCACCGTAGATGGCCCCCTTCTCCCTCGCGATCTCGACCAGCGAACCCATGCCCTGCAGATGGGCACGCTGCGCGTTGGTGACGATCGCCACGGTCGGTCGGGCCAAGGCGGTCAGGTAGCCGATCTCGCCCGGGTGGTTCATTCCCATCTCGATCACCGCCGCACGATGGTGATCGCGCAGCTCGAGCAGGGTCAGCGGCAGACCGATGTCGTTGTTGAGATTGCCGGTGGTCGCAAGAACGCAGTCCGGGGCGTGCCCCTCATGTCGGGCCTGGGCGCGCATGATCGCGGCGCACATTTCCTTGACCGTGGTCTTGCCGTTGCTGCCGGTCACCCCGATCAGAGGGATGTCGAAGCGACTGCGCCAATGGGCCGCCAGTGCGCCGAGCGCACGACGGGTGTCGCTCACGACGAGGCGCGGAAACTCGATATCCTCGTGTTCGCGCTGCCAAGTCTCATCGACCAGCGCGGCAACGGCACCCGCCGCCACTGCCTGTTCGACGAAATCGTGACCATCGAAATGCTCGCCGCGCAGCGCGATGAACAACTGGCCGGGCCGGATGCGCCGGCTGTCGGTCCCGACGCACGAGAAGGTCGCCTCTCCGACCACGCGGAAACCGGCGAGTTGTCCCGCGTCCCTGAGGCTCAGCATGCATCGGCCCCCTTGGCTTGATTCCATTCACGCAACGCGATGTGCGCCTGCTCGACATCCGAAAAGGGCAAGCGCACGCCGAGGATCTCCTGATAGGGTTCATGCCCTTTGCCGGCGAGCACGATGACGTCGTCGGCTCCGGCCTCGGCGACGGCGATGCGGATCGCCTGCGCCCGGTCGATCACCCGCTCCGCCTGCGGACCCGCGCCCTGCATGATGGCGTCGATGATCTTCGCCGGGTCCTCGGAGCGCGGGTTGTCGCTGGTAACGATCACCCGATCGGCCCGCTCGCGCACGACCTCGCCCATCAGCGGGCGCTTGCCCGGATCGCGGTCGCCACCGCAACCGAACACGCACACGAGACGCCCGCCGCGCGTCGCGACGGTCGCACGCAGGGACTCGAGCACTTTCGCCAGCGCGTCCGGCGTATGCGCGTAATCGACGACGATCATCGGCTCGGCGACACCGCCCACAAGCTGCATGCGTCCCTGCGGCGGCGTCAGATGCGCGATCGCATGCACGATCTCGTCCAGCGGCAAACCGCGCGCGAGCAGTGCTCCGGCAACCGCGAGCAGGTTGGACACGTTGAACGGCGCGACCATGCGCACGTCGAGCTCGCGCCGCGCGCCTTCAAAAGCCATCGCGAAGCGCAGGCCCGACGCCGACATCCGGACATCCTGCGCACTCAGCAGGCGCACGCCATGCACGGGCGTCGCCGCGGCGGACTGCGTATAGCCGATCACCGGCAGCCCGGCGCCGGCGAGACGACGCGCCTGGTTCAGGCCGAAGGCGTCGTCCAGATTGATCACGGCGCAGCCCAGACCCGGCTGATCGAACAGCCGGGCCTTCGCGGCACCGTAGGCTTCCATCGTGCCGTGATAGTCGAGATGGTCGCGGGTCAGGTTCGTGAACACCGCGACATCGAAAGCGACCGCATTGACGCGCTCCTGGTCGAGCCCGATCGACGACACTTCCATCGTCGCCGCACTCCCGCCTGCAGAAAGGAAGTCGCGCAGGACGCGATGAACTTCGAGCGCATCCGGTGTCGTGTTCAGCGTATCGGCGAGCTGCCCCGGGAAGCCGTTGCCCAGCGTTCCGATCACACCGCATTTTTCGCCGAACCGGGCCAGGGCAGCGGCCAGCCACTGGGTGACGGTCGTCTTGCCGTTGGTGCCGGTCACCCCGACGACCCACTGCCTGTCGGACGGACATGCATGAATCAGGTGCGCGAGATAGCCCCCGAGGCGGCGCAGTTCGGCGACGGGAATTGCCGGAACCGGCAAGCCGTCCACGCGAAATCCGCCGCGGTCGTCCCACAATATGGCGGCAGCGCCGCGTTCGACGGCGGCGCCGATGAACTTGCGTCCATCCGAGGCCAGCCCGGGCCACGCGGCGAAAACATCGCCCGCGACTACGCGGCGCGAATCGGCCGTGATGCCGGTCGGCGCGACGCCGGCCTGTTGAAGGCGTTCGAGGATCGCGGATGCGAGTTCGCGGCTCACATGTTCTCCCGCGCTGGCACGACTGCCCCCTGCTTCTGTGCGAGTTGCAGCGGCACCAACGGAGCATCGGGCGCCACGCCGAGCGCACGCAGCGCTCCTTCGGTAATCTGGGCAAACACCGGCGCTGCAACTGCACCGCCGTAATACTGTCCCGCAGAGGGTTCGTCGATCATCACGGCAACGATAAGCCGTGGATCGGAGGCGGGGGCCAGCCCGACATAGGACGAAACATATTTGTTCGTGTAGTGCGCGCCTTCCAGCTTGATGGCCGTGCCGGTCTTGCCCGCGACGCGGTAGCCGGCAACCTGCGCCTTGGGCGCCGTGCCGCCGGGGCCGGACGCCAGTTCGAGCATGCCGCGCATCTCGCGCGCCGTCGCCGCCGAGAAGATGCGCTTGCCACCGACCGGCGGCGCGTCCAGACGCGTCAGCGACAAGGGCACCAGCTCGCCGTCGCGCGCGAACGCGAGATAGGCGTGCGCCATCTGGATCAGGCTCACCGAAACCCCGTGGCCGTAGGACATCGTTGCCTGTTCGATCGGCTTCCACGTCTTCGCAGGGCGCAGGCGGCCGCCCGCCTCGCCGGGAAAACCGAGATTGAGCGGCTTGCCGAAGCCGAGATCGTCGTACAGACGCCACATCTCGTCGGGCGAGAAATGCATCGCGACCTTGACGGTACCGATGTTGGACGACTTCTGGATCACCTGCGCCACGGTCAGCGCACCATTGCGGTGCGAATCGGAAATTGTCGCCCGCCCGATCGTCATCCGGCCCGGCGACGTATCGATGATCGTACCGGGCTGTACCTTCCCGCGGTCCAGCGCGAGGCCGACGATGAACGGCTTCATGATCGAGCCCGGCTCGTACACGTCGGTGAGTACGCGGTTGCGCAACTGGGCCCCGCTCAGGTTCGAGCGATTGTTCGGGTTGTAGGTCGGCGCATTGACCAGCGCGAGCACCTCGCCGGTGCGCGCATCGAGCACCACCGAAGCACCGGCCTTCGCCTTGTGCGTCTGCATCGCCTGGCGCAGGGCCGAATAGGCAAGGTACTGGATCTTGGCGTCGATCGACAGCGCGAGGTCCTGCCCGTCGCGCGGCGCACGGATGGCCTCGACGTCCTCGATGATCTGCCCGCGACGGTCGCGGATCACGCGCCGAGCACCCGCCTTGCCGGCGAGGGTGCCGTCGAAGGCGAGCTCCACGCCTTCCTGCCCCTTGTCGTCGACGCCGGTAAAACCCAGCACGTGAGCCATCACCTCGCCGCCGGGGTAGTAGCGACGATATTCCTGCTGCTGATGGACGCCGGCGAGCTTCAGGTCGGCGATCTGCTGTGCGGACTCGGGCGACACCTGGCGTTTCAGGTAGACGAAATCGCGGCCGGCGGCGAGGCGGCGATTGAGCTCCTGCACGTCCATTTCCAGCAGACCCGCAAGCTTGCGCGCGTCCGGCGGAGTGAGATTCACGTCGGTCGGAATCGCCCAGATCGAACGCACCGGAGTGCTCACCGCCAGCATGTCGCCGTGGCGGTCCGTTACACGGCCGCGCGTCGCCGGCACCTCGAGCACCCGCGCATAGCGCGACTCGCCCTTGGCCTGCAGGAATTCGTTGTTGACTCCCTGCAGGTACATCGCACGTCCGATCAGCGCCAGCGAGCACGCCATCAGGCCCAGCATCACCGCGCGCGGACGCCAGGCAGGCAGGCCGTGCCGCAGCAAGGGGTTGTGATTGAAGGTCACCGTCCGCTGTTTGCTCATTTGACCCCCTCGATCGAAAAGACCTGTCCCGGCACCGGCGCGCGCATCCCGATGCGCTCGCGGGCAATCTTCTCGACACGCGCATGCGCGGCCCAGGTGCTCTGTTCGAGCTGCAACTGGTCCCACTCCACTTCGAGGCCGTGAGCGCGCGTCTGCTCGCGCTCGAGTTCGGAGAACAGCTTGCGGGCCTGGTGCTGCGATGCGACCACGCCCAGCGCGCTCGCCACCGCCACCGCCACGAGGAAGGCGTCGGTGCGGATCATGCCGACACCTCCGTGCGCTCGGCCACGCGCATCACGGCACTGCGGGCACGCGGATTGGCCGCAACCTCCGCGTCGCCCGGACGGGCGGCCTTGCCGACCAGGGCCAGACGCGGCTGGGGCAGATCCGCGGCGCGTACGGGCAGACGCGACGGCAACTGCGGCGGACGCGATTCGTCGCGCATGAAACGCTTGACGATGCGGTCTTCGAGCGAGTGAAAGCTGATCACGACAAGCCGCCCGCCCGGCTTGAGCCGGGCGACGGTATCGGGCAGGATCAGCGACAGCTCTTCGAGTTCCTGATTGATGAAAATCCGTAGAGCCTGGAAACTGCGTGTCGCCGGGTGCTGCCCCGGCTCGCGTGTACGGACCGCTTTTTCCACGATCGCGGCAAGCTGTCGAGTGGTTGCAACAACCCCCCCTGTCCGAGCAGCTGCAATCGCCTTTGCAATCGCATGAGCAAACCGTTCTTCCCCATAATCCCTGAGCACCTCCGTGATTTGCGCGACAGACGCCTCTGCCAGCCATTGCGCCACGGTCTGCCCGCGGCTCGTGTCCATGCGCATGTCGAGCGGCGCATCGAAACGAAAACTCATGCCCCGCTCCGGCTCGTCGAGCTGCGGAGAGGACACGCCAAGATCGAGTAGCACGCCGTCGACCCGGCTGACGCCGAGGCCGTCGAGTTCGTCGGCAAACGAACTGAAAGGCGCATGCACGAGGGTAAGGCGGGGATCGGCGATTTCGCGACCGACCTCGATCGCCGACGGATCGCGATCGAAGGCGATGAGCCGCCCCTGCGGCCCGAGCGCCGCAAGAATCGCGCGGCTGTGTCCGCCGCGCCCGAAGGTGCCATCCACATAGACGCCGTCGGGCCGGATCGCCAGCGCAGCGACAGCTTCGGAAAGGAGCACGGTCACGTGCTTGGGCGATGGGCTCACAGCGCCAGGCTCTCGAATCCTGCCGGCAGGGCGGCACCGGACAGCGCCAGCATCGCCTCCTGCTGCTTCTGCCAGCCGGCATCCGACCACAATTCGAAGTGAGTCCCCTGCCCGACCAGCCACACCTGCTTGTCCAGCCCGGCCCACTGACGCGACGACGGCGCGATCAGCACACGCCCCGCGCCATCGAGTTCTTCTTCCTGGGCAAAACCGATCAGCAGACGCTTGAGCGCCGCGGCAGCGGGATCGAGGCCGGGCATCGCCGCGACCTGCGCGCGGATCGGCGCCCAGACTGCCTGCGGATAGACCAGCAGACACTTGTGGGGGTGGGCAGTGACGACCAGCGGCGCCCCGTCGGGAACGAGGGCGTCACGATGCCGCGCAGGGATCGCAACGCGACCCTTGGCATCGAGACTGAGCGCAGCGGCTCCCTGGAACATTTCCCCCCCTGATTCTGCCCGTCGAGGCGGCATGCATATGCCACCTGAACCCACTTTTCACCACCAGCCCCCACTTTAGAGTAAAGGAAATGGAGGGTCAAGCCGCGCGCGGGGAGTTTTCCGTTGCTACACAATGACTTATGAACAAGCAAAGCGCCGCCATAAACCCTGAAAAATCAAGGCAGATAGCGCAACTTCATGAGAAAAACGTAGAGATTCGGACGCCGGACGAGCCCGAAGTGGGGAAGCGTGGGAAAACGCACACGCAAGTGGGAAAAAAACAGCTCAGCGGGAGGAGGGAAGTTCGCCGATAAGCCGGGTTTTGTCGAACGGCCGCGACCTGAGCCGCAACCGCCGGGCAGTCATTCCTCTGGGGGCCGTGTTGCCACGGCGCTCTAGCAGCCTACCCGGGAGCAGCGCGAGCCACGCCATTGCTCCCCTATTTGGCCTTGCCCCGGATGGGGTTTACCGTGCCAGTCCTGTTGCCAGTCCTGCGGTGGGCTCTTACCCCGCCATTTCACCCTTACCTGTGCCTGAGAACAGGCCATCGGCGGTTTGTTTTCTGTTGCACTTTCCGTCGCCTCACGGCGCCCGGCCGTTAGCCGGCATCCTGCTCTGCGGGGCCCGGACTTTCCTCCACGCACACAAGGTGCGCAGCGACTGCCTGGCGAACTTCCCGCTGCGGATTATACGCTTCGCGCGTTCACTTGCCCGCGGGAATGAAGGTGGCGACGCCGTCCTTCAAGCGAAAGGTGCCGAGCGCAGGCCCCGGAGTCGAACCCGCGGCATTGTCCCAGTCCTGCACCTGGCACTTGTCGGTCCCGACGAGGTACCAGCGGCTGCCCTGGTGGAGCGCCCACAGGCGATCACCGGCCTCGAACACTTCCATCGGCGTCAGTTCGGTGCCGTCCGGATGAATCGGCACGCGCCGCTGGCAGTGCGGCAGGCGCGACGCGATGACCGCCTGATTGACCGTGCCCTGCCAGAAGTAGGGTTTCTCGCGCACCAGAATCAGGGCGTGCTGGCTGCCCTCGATCATGAAGGCGGTCGCACTGTTCTCGCACGCCGCGAGCATGGGCAGCATTGCCAGCGCGACAATCGCATTTGTCCGGGCATTCGGCATAGGGACTCCCGATCAGAGCAGCCGCCAGGCGATGGTTTCGCCGGCACGCAGGGGCACCAGCGGGTCGCCGGCAAGATAATCGTAGGCGGCCGGAACGTCCCACACCTGTTTCGTCAGCGTGATGCGCCCGGAATTGGGCGGCAGTCCATAGAACGCCGGACCATTGAGGCTCGCGAACGCCTCGAGCCTGTCCAGCGCCCCGGCCTGCTCGAAGGCCTCGGCATACAGCTCGATCCCGGCATGCGCCGTGTAGCAACCCGCACAGCCGCAGCCTGCCTCTTTCGTCGAGCGCGCGTGCGGCGCCGAATCGGTGCCGAGGAAGAACTTCGTATTGCCGGAGGTCGCCGCCTCGACCAGCGCACGCCGATGGGTCTCGCGCTTGAGCACGGGCAGGCAGTAATGATGCGGACGAATGCCGCCGGCGAAGATCGCGTTGCGGTTGAGCAGCAGATGGTGGGCGGTGATCGTCGCGCCGACGTTGTCGCCCGCCGCCTTCACGAACTGGGCGGCATCGGCGGTCGTGATGTGCTCGAAGACGACGCGCAGGCCGGGAAATTTCTGCGTCAGCGGGGCAAGCACGCGGTCGATGAACACCTGCTCGCGATCGAAGACGTCGACTTCACCCTGCGTCACTTCGCCGTGCACGCACAACACCATCCCGACACGCTCCATCCGCTCCAGCACCGGATAGACCTTCTCGATCGCCGTCACACCCGCATCCGAATTGGTCGTCGCGCCTGCCGGATAGAGCTTCACCGCCACCACCGCGCCGCTCGCCCTGGCACGATCGATCTCGTCCGGCGCCATGTTGTCGGTGAGGTAGAGGCTCATCAGCGGCTCGAACTCGATGCCGGCCGGCACCGCCGCGCGGATGCGGTCGCGGTATTCGAGAGCCAGCGCCGTCGTGGTCACGGGCGGCCGCAGATTGGGCATGATGAGCGCACGGCCGAAGCGCTGCGCGGTGTGCGGCACGACGGCCGCCAGCGCGGCGCCGTCGCGCACGTGCAGATGCCAGTCGTCGGGGCGGATAAGGGAAATTTTGTGCATGACGTTCCAGGATCGGGATGCGGGCGCCGTTGGTCGCGCCAATTATATATGCGGGTTCAGCTGCCCTTCAGTTCGAGCGCGCGCGCATACAGCAGCTTGCGCGACGCGCCGGTGATGTCGGCAGCGAGCCGCGCGGCGGTCTTGACCGGAAGCTCCTCGAGCAGCAGCGCAAGGGCACGTTCGGCATCCGCGCCGAGGCCTTCGACCGCAGGCGCAGCGGCCACGATCAGCACGAACTCCCCGCGGCAACGGTTCGCATCGGCCGCCAGCCACGCCGGTGCCTCACCCAACGGCATGCGGGCGATCTGCTCGTAGATCTTCGTGATTTCGCGCGCGATCACAATGTCGCGCGACGGCTCCAGCACTGCCGCGAGATCCGCGACACATTCGGCGATGCGGTGAGGCGATTCGTAGAACACCAGCGGCACCTCCTGCGCGCGCAACTCCTCGATCCGCGCCCGCCGCGCCGCCTGCTTGGCCGGGAGGAAGCCGACGAAGCGGAAACCGTCGTCCACGAATCCGGACGCGGACAGTGCCGCAATGGCCGCACAGGGACCGGGAACGGGCACCACCGGGAAGCCCGCCTCGCGCACGCGTGCAACCGCACGCGCACCGGGATCCGAGATGGCTGGGGTGCCGGCGTCGCTGATCAGCGCGACGTGCTGCCCCGCCTCCAGCATCCGGATTACCTGCCCGACGGCGGCCTGCTCGTTGTGCTCATGCAGCGGAAAGAGCCGGGTACGGATGCCCAGCGCATCGAGCAGACGCTGACTGTGGCGCGTATCCTCGGCGGCGATCGCGCCCACTTCCGCCAGCACGCCCTGCGCGCGCATGCTGACGTCCTGAAGATTCCCGAGCGGAGTCGCCACCACATATAATGATGGCGTACTTGAAAGCGGAGACGAGCTGTTCGACATGGACATCGGGGATCGCAGCAAGAGGGAAGGCATTGTCCGGCGGCCGGCGCCTCTCACGCAAGCGCGCGGCAAGGCCGGCGAGGAACTCGCCGAGCGAATCCTCGCGCGCCGCGGCCTCACCCCGCTCGCACGCAACGTGCGTTGCCGCGGCGGAGAAGTCGATCTCGTGTGCCTGGACCGCGGCACGGTGGTGTTCGTGGAAGTCCGTCTGCGCAGCAATCCGGGCTTCGGCGGCGCGGCGGCGAGCATCACCACGACGAAGCGCCGGCGCATCGTGCTTGCGGCGCGCTGGTGGCTCGCGGGCGCGGGCCGTCGCTACGCACAGAGCCCGTGCCGCTTCGACGCGGTACTGATGAGCGCACTCGACGAAGCTGCGGTGGAATGGCTGCGGGGAGCGTTCGACGCCGACGCATGGTAAGCGTCTGTAAGGGAACCCGCCGCTGCAGCACCCGGCACGGCACACTTGCGCCGCACGGCGGCCGCGGCGGGGCCGGCCTCCGCCTCGTGCTAGACTTTTGCCCCCGACAGAAGCGACCCGAGCCCCTCATGGACCTGATTCACCGCATCTCCCGACAATTCGAAGACAGCGCGCGCACCAAGCTCGACTCGCTGGAGGCGCTGGCCGCCCCGATCGCGGGGGCCGTGGAGATCATGACCGGCAGCCTGCTCAACAACGGCAAGATCCTCGCGTGCGGCAACGGCGGCTCGGCTGCCGATGCGCAACATTTCGCCGCCGAGCTGGTCAACCGCTTCGAGATGGAGCGTCCGCCGCTCGCTGCAGTGGCGCTGACGACCGATACTTCGACGCTGACCTCGATCGCCAACGATTACGACTACACCCAGGTATTTTCCAAGCAGGTGTGCGCGCTCGGGCAACCGGGCGACGTCCTGCTCGCGATCTCGACCAGCGGCAACTCTCCCAACGTCATCGCGGCGATCGAGGCCGCCCACGAACGCGAGATGCGCGTCATTGCGCTGACCGGCAAAGGCGGCGGCAGAATGGGGGAAATGCTCGGCGACGGCGACATCCACCTGTGCGTTCCCGCCGACCGCACGGCACGCATCCAGGAAGTTCATCTGCTCGTCCTGCACTGCCTGTGCGACGGCATCGATTGTCTGTTACTCGGAGTTGAAGACTAATGAACAACAAGACCCTTCAAGCCAGCCGGCGCACCCTGCTCCTCGGCCTGGGCGCAGCAGCGACGCTGCCGCTGCTGCAGGGCTGTTTCCCGCTCGTCGCGGGCGGGGTCGGAGCGGGCGCGGCCATGGTTGCCGACCGCCGCACCTCGGGCGCCTACGTCGAGGACGAAGGCATCGAATGGCGCACCTCGAGCGCACTGCGCGATCGCCTCGGCGACGCCGTGCATATCAACGTGACGTCCTTCAACCGCAACGTGCTGCTCACCGGAGAAGCCCCCTCCGAGGCGCACCGTGCCGAAGCGGAGCGCGTGGCCGGCGGCATCGCCAACGTCAAGGGCATCGTCAATGAGATCCAGGTCGCCGGCACCTCGTCGCTGACCTCGCGCGGCAACGACTCGCTGATCACGTCGAAGGTCAAGGCGCGCTTCGTCGATTCGGCGCAGTTCAGCGCCAACCATATCAAGGTCGTGACCGAGGCGGGAACCGTGTTCCTGCTCGGCATCGTGACGCGCCGCGAGGCGGACGCCGCGACCGAGGTGGCACGCCGCACGGACGGCGTGCGCAAGGTCGTGAGGGTGTTCGAGTACATCACCGACCAGCAGGCCCGCCAGCTCGAAGGCAAGAAGGACTAACGCCGGATCGTCGGCTGGAGCGGCTTCGGCGAAGCCGCTCTCGCACGTTTCGTCAACCCGCCTGGCGGGAACGCAAAGCGGCGAGCAGCTTGTCGTGCACGCCGCCGAAGCCGCCGTTGCTCATGACCAGCACGTGATCGCCGGGGCGGGCTTCGGTGACGACGGCCGCGACCATCTCGTCCAGCGAATCGAAGGTACCGGCCCGCCCGCCCAGCGGCGCGAGCGCTTCGCCCGCATTCCAGCCCAGATTGTTCGCGTAGCAGTAAACGCGGTCGGCCAGGGCCAGACTGTCGGGCAAGCGACTCTTCATCACCCCCAGCTTCATCGTGTTCGAGCGCGGCTCTAGCACCGCAAGGATGCGCCCCTGCGCTTCGCGTTTGCGCAGCCCTTCGACCGTCAGCGCGATCGCCGTCGGATGGTGGGCGAAATCGTCATAGACGGTGATCCCGTCTACGCGGCCGCGCACCTCCATGCGACGCTTGATCCCCTGGAAACGCGCGAGGCTCGCGATGGCCTGCGCCGGCGTCACGCCGACATGGCGGGCCGCGGCGATGGCCGCCAGTGCATTGCTGCGATTGTGACTGCCCGACATCGGCATCGCGATGCGCCCCAACTCCTCGCCGCGCAGCCTGAACACGGCCTCGCCCTCGCCCTTACCCTCCTCCGCCCCCGGCTCGACCGACCACTGCGCGGCGTCGCCGAACCACTCCAACTCGGACCAGCAGCCGCGCGCGAGCACGCGCTTCAGGCTCTCTTCGCCGCCATTCGCGACGATGCGGCCGGATGCCGGAATCGTCCGCACGAGGTGATGGAACTGCGTCTCGATCGCCGCGAGGTCGGCAAAGATGTCGGCGTGGTCGAACTCGAGATTGTTGAGAATGGCCGTGCGCGGACGGTAATGCACGAACTTCGAACGCTTGTCGCAGAATGCCGTGTCGTACTCGTCCGCCTCGATGACGAAAAAGGGCGAATCGGTGAGGCGCGCCGACACGCCGAAGTTGCCCGGCACGCCGCCGACGAGGAAGCCGGGATTGAGCCCTGCATCGTCCAGAATCCACGCGAGCATGGAGGTCGTCGTGGTCTTGCCGTGCGTGCCCGCGACAGCCAGCACCCAGCGCCCCTGCAGGACGTGCTCGGCCAGCCACTGCGGACCGGACACATAGGGGAGTCCGCGTTCGAGGATCGCCTCCAGCAGCGGATTGCCGCGCGAGATGGCATTGCCGACGACGAACATGTCGGGCGCAAGGTCGACCTGCGAGGCATCGTAGCCTTCCGTCAGGCCGATGCCCTGCGCTTCGAGCTGGGTGCTCATCGGCGGATAGACGTTCGCGTCGCAGCCGGTCACCTTGTGCCCGGCCGAACGGGCGAGCAGCGCCACGCCGCCCATGAAGGTGCCGCAGATTCCAAGGATGTGGATGTGCATCGAAACTCCGGGACTTACGGACCGCTGCAATGTGCCTGAAACCGGTCCGTGTAGAATGGTGCGCATTCTACACGGACCCTCAGCCGGACTCGCGACCATGACTTTCCGCGCGCCCCCATCCCGCTCCGCAACCCTGAGGCGTGAAATCGCCGCGGCAGCGGCCCGCATGATGGCCGAAGACGGTATCAGCGAT
Organism: Aromatoleum tolulyticum; assembly: GCF_900156155.1. Classification (GTDB taxonomy): domain Bacteria; phylum Pseudomonadota; class Gammaproteobacteria; order Burkholderiales; family Rhodocyclaceae; genus Aromatoleum; species Aromatoleum tolulyticum. The sequence continues at coordinate 82,990 of NZ_FTMD01000006.1, read as the reverse complement.
TTCGGCTTCGCCAAGCGCAAGGCCGCCCGCCAACTCGGCGCTTCGGACACCGACTCCCTGCCCAACAACGCCGAGATCGAAGCCGAGCTGCGCGCCTGGCAGTCGCTGTACCAGGACGAGGAGCAGGCCGAACGCGTACTCGAGATGCGTCGCGCCGCTGTCGGCGTGATGCGCCTGCTCGACGAGTTTCGCCCCTACCTTACCGGCGGCGCCCTCGACGGCACCGCGGGTCGCTACACCGAGGTCGATATCGAACTCTTCCCGGAAAGCGCCAAGGAGGTCGAGATCTTCTTCCTCAACCAGGACATCGCCTACGAACACCGCGAACCGCGCCGCCCCGCGCCGCACGCGCCGGAAGCCATACTGAGCTTCGACTGGGAACAGGTTCCGATCCGCCTGTCGATCTATCCGGCCGACTCCGAACGCTCCAACCGCCGGCATGCGGAAAGGGCGCGCCTGCCGGCGGTCGAGGCGCTGCTCGCCCAGGGCCGCAGCGAACCCGAACCCGTGCGCTGAAACCGCCCGCACCATGAAACCGCTCGTCCGCAACGCCTTGATCCTCGCCGTCGCCGCAGCCGCAGGCTTCGCCGGTTATCTCGCCCAGCGCAACTCTTCGCCTCCGCGCCCTGCCGCGGCACAGGTCGCCCGCGACGCGGGCGCACCGATCCTCGCCCTGAACCTGCCCGACAGTGACGGCCAGCCGCAGACCCTCTCGCAGTGGCAAGGAAAAGTGCTGGTGGTCAATTTCTGGGCGACATGGTGCCCGCCCTGCCTGCGCGAGATTCCCGAATTCGCTGCCGTGAGCCGGCGCTTCGCCGATGCACCGGTGCAATTCGTCGGCATCGGCATCGACCAGCCCGACAACGTGCACAGATTCGCCGAGGAAAACAAGGTTCCCTACCCGCTGCTGATCGCCCCGCTGCAGACCCTGGCCGTGACGAGCGCGCTCGGAAACACGTCCCAGGCGCTCCCATTCACCGCGATCTTCGACCGACGCGGCGAACTGGATTTCGTGAAGCTGGGCACCTTGAATGAAGCGGAACTTGAGGGCAAAATTCGCGCACTTCTCGCTTCGCGCTGACGTGCCCGGAACGCTTTCACTGGACAAAGTGCGGCGATCTGCGGCAAACTTGCCGTTATGACGCGCTCAAAACGCAGCAAAACCACCGAGGCCCCACCGCCTCCGCAGACCCGCATCCTGGTTCTGCACGGCCCCAACCTCAACCTCCTCGGTACTCGCGAACCCGATGTTTATGGTCGCACCACGCTGGCCGACATCCATTCCGCAATGGATGCGCGTGCCCGTGCCGCCGGGGTCATCGTCGAGTCCTTCCAGAGCAATCACGAAGGGCAGCTCATCGACCGCATCCAGGCTGCAGCCGTGGAAGCGATCGACTACATCATCATCAACCCGGCCGGCTACAGCCACACGAGCGTCGCCCTGCGCGACGCGCTGGCCGCGGTGGCGATTCCCTACGTGGAAGTACATTTGTCCAACATCCACGCACGGGAATCGTTCCGCCATCACTCCTATTTTTCCGATCGCGCCATCGGCGTGATCTGCGGACTGGGCGCATACGGCTACATGGCCGCACTCGAATTCGCCCTGACGCAACTGCGGAAAAGCTAGACACGAAACCCCTCTGGCGGCGCCCCGGATGCGCCGCATTGTCCGGAGAACAGCATGGATCTGCGCAAGCTGAAGAAACTGATCGACCTCGTCCAGGAATCGGGCATTTCCGAACTGGAGGTCACCGAGGGCGAAGAGAAGGTACGCATCGCCAAGCACATCGCCGCCCCCACGGCACCGGCCTATCTGGCAGCCGCGCCCATGGCCGCCCCCGCTGCAGCGCCCGCCACCAATGTGGTCGTCGCGCCGGCGGCTGATGCACTGCCCGACGGCAACGTCGTCAAATCGCCGATGGTCGGCACCTTCTACCGCGCGACCGCGCCGGGCGCGAAGCCGCTGATCGACGTCGGCCAGAGCGTCGCCGTGGGCGACCGTCTGTGCATCATCGAAGCGATGAAGCTCATGAACGAGATCGAGTCGGAGTTCACCGGCACGGTCAAGGCGATCCTGGTCGAGAACGGCCAGCCGGTCGAGTACGGCCAGCCGCTGTTCGTCATTGCCTGATCGGCGCGCCATGTTCGAAAAAATCCTGATCGCGAACCGCGGCGAGATCGCCCTTAGGGTGCTGCGCGCCTGCCGCGAACTCGGCATCCGCACGGTCGCCGTGCATTCGGTCGCGGACACCGAGGCCAAGTACGTGAAGCTCGCCGACGAGTCGGTGTGCATCGGCCCCGCCGCGTCGGCGCAGAGCTACCTGAACGTCCCGGCCATCATCTCGGCGGCGGAAGTCACCGATGCCGAGGCGATCCACCCCGGCTACGGTTTCCTGTCGGAGAACGCCGACTTCGCCGAGCGCGTCGAACAGTCCGGCTTCGCGTTCATCGGCCCGCGCGCCGAAACGATCCGCCTGATGGGCGACAAGGTCAGCGCGAAGGATGCGATGAAGGCCGCGGGCGTGCCCTGCGTGCCGGGTTCCGACGGCGCCCTGCCGGAAGACCCCAAGGAGATCGTCAAGATCGCGCGCGCGGTCGGCTATCCGGTGATCATCAAGGCGGCCGGCGGCGGCGGCGGACGCGGCATGCGCGTGGTGCACACGGAAGCTGCGCTGCTCAACGCCGTGCAGACGACCCGCGCCGAAGCGCAGGCGGCATTCGGCAACCCGGTCGTGTACATGGAGAAGTTCCTCGAGAACCCGCGCCATATCGAGATCCAGGTTCTCGCCGACGAGCACGGCAACGCGGTCTACCTGGGCGAACGCGACTGCTCGATGCAGCGTCGCCACCAGAAGGTCATCGAGGAAGCACCCGCGCCCGGCATCGACCGCAAGGCCATCGCCAAGGTCGGCGAGCGCTGTGCCGAGGCCTGCCGCAAGATCGGCTACCGCGGCGCCGGCACCTTCGAATTCCTGTTCGAGAACGGCGAATTCTACTTCATCGAGATGAACACGCGCGTGCAGGTCGAGCACCCCGTCACCGAGCTGATCACCGGCATCGACATCGTGCAGGCCCAGATCCGCATCGCGGCGAACGAAAAGCTGTGGTTCGGCCAGAAGGACATCGTCTTCCGCGGTCACGCGGTCGAGTGCCGGATCAACGCCGAAGACCCGTTCAAGTTCACCCCCTGCCCCGGCAAGATCACCAACTGGCACACGCCGGGCGGCCCAGGCATCCGTGTCGATTCGCACGTCTACAACGGCTACACGATCCCGCAGCACTACGACTCGATGATCGGCAAGCTGATCGCCTACGGCGACACGCGCGAACAGGCGATCCGCCGCATGCGCATCGCGCTGTCGGAGATGGTCGTCGAGGGCATCAAGACGAACGTGCCGCTGCACCAGGAACTCATGCTCGACGCGCGCTTCATCGAAGGCGGCACCAGCATCCACTATCTGGAGCACAAGCTGGCCGACCGCAACGAAGTCAAGAAGAGCTGACGAGCCGGAGCCGCCGCGCATGTGGATTTCCGTGACCCTGCAGGCCGAGGCGAAGAAGGCCGAGGCGCTGTCCGAAGCGCTGATGGAGGCAGGCGCGCTCTCCATCAGCATCGAGGACGCCGACGCCGGCACCGAGGCGGAAAAGCCGCAGTTCGGCGAGCCGGGCCATCACCCCGTGGGCCTGTGGGACCACAGCCGCGTCACCGCGCTGTTCGACGCCGGTGCCGACCTCACGGTCGCCCTCGCGCGGGCGGCCGCCGACGCGGGCTTCGACGCGGTGCCGCCCTTCACGCTGGAGGACGTCGCAGAGCAGAACTGGGTGCAGCTCACGCAAAGCCAGTTCGACCCGATCCGCATCACCGAGCGGATGTGGATCGTGCCTTCCTGGCATACCGCCCCCGATCCGACCGCCATCAACATCGAACTCGATCCCGGCATGGCCTTCGGCACGGGCTCGCACCCGACCACGCGCCTGTGCCTCGAATGGCTGTGTGACGCGGTCACGCCCGGCGCCGGCGTGCTCGATTACGGCTGCGGTTCGGGCATCCTCGGCATCGCCGCGGCAAAGCTCGGAGCCGCCGACGTGCTGGGCGTCGACATCGACGACAAGGCACTCGAGGCCGCACACGACAATGCGCAGCGCAATGGCGTGACGATGCGCCTGCAGCATTCGCGCCAAGCGCTCGACGTGCAGTTCGACATCGTCGTCGCAAACATCCTCACCAACCCGCTGTGCGTGCTCGCGCCCCTGCTGGCCGCACGCGTGGCGCCCGGCGGACGGATCGCGCTGTCGGGCGTACTCGACACCCAGACCGATCAGGTCATCGCCGCCTACGCCCCCTTCATCGCTCTGCGCGTCGGCGCGACCCACGAGGGCTGGGCGCGCCTCGAAGGCACCCGGCCCGCCACCGGGGCCGGCAACGACTGATGCTCGCCCGCTGCCCGGCCTGCCACACGGTATTCCGGGTGCGGAGCGAGCAGTTGCGCGCACACCACGGGCAGGTGCGCTGCGGCAGCTGCCTGCTCCCGTTCGACGCGCTGGACAACCTGATCGAGGACGCAACCCCTCCCGCAGCGCCCAGGACGCCCGAACCGGCACCGGACCGCTCCGACCGCTTCTTCGTACTCGAAGACAAGGCGGCAGACACGTTCTCGGACCAGCTCGACTTCGAATTGCCCGACGCGCTCGTCCCCCAGCGCGCGGCAAGCGGTCCGCGTCAGGAACCCGAGGAACGCACGCGGGAGCCAGTATTTCCGCCCGATACCGCCGAGGACGTTCGCCAAGCGGCGGGGGTGCCATCTGCGGATCAGGAGAACATCAACCCGGCAATCGACGCGCAGCTGGCACCCGCCGAGACAGACCGATCGCGCCCCGGACCCAAGCGCCCGAGCGAAGAAGGCCCCCGCAGGCCCGTCTACCATGACGGCGGCCGGTCGTGGCGGGACACCGATCATCGCGAGCAGCCGGAACCTGCCGGAGAGGCCGCGCCCGACACCCTGATGGGTCTTTCCACCTCACCCGACAGGATCGAGCCGGGCATCCCGACGCCGCCACGCCCCGAAGAAGACTTCCCTGCCGAAGAATCCACGCCCGCGCTCACCGAACCGCCGACGGATACCGAAGACGAGTTTGCAGACTACGCACCGCCGGCGCGCCCTCCTGCCCGTCGCGGCCTCACCGGCCTCGCCATCGGCCTGCTGAGCGGGATGCTCGCGGCGCAGATGCTCTATCTTTTCCGCGCCGACCTCGCACGGGAATGGCCGTCCTTGCGGCCCACGCTGGTAAACGCATGCCACGCCCTGGGCTGCAAAGTCGGACTGCCGCACATCGCCGGCCTGATCAGCGTCGAATCCTCGGACTTGCAGTCCGAGCCCGGCAAGGCGGCCAACCTCGTGCTGAACGCGACGATCCGCAACCGCGCCCCCCATCCGCTGGCCTGGCCGCACCTCGAACTGACCCTGACCGACGCGCGGGATCGTCCTCTCGTGCGGCGCGTACTCACGCCACAGGACTGGTTTCCGGGCGCAGATCTCGAACAGGGTTTTGCCGCCGGACGCGACATCGCCGTGACCCTGCCCTTTTCGGCGGACGGCTTGGGCGCGACCGGATACCGGATCTACGCCTTCTACCCCTGACACTCACGCGACACCACCCCATGACCCAGCCGCACCGCGAGCATCACGAAAGCCCGTTCAAGGGCAAGACCGGACTCACCCGCCTGTTCAACGCCCTGCGTTATTCATTCGACGGGCTGAGCGCAGCCTTCCGACACGAGGACGCCTTCCGCCAGGAGTGCATCCTTGCCGCGGTTCTCATCCCGCTTGCGCTGTTCATGCCCGTCACCGGAGCGGGCAAAGCCCTGCTCATCGGCAGCGTACTGTTCGTGATGATCGTGGAGCTGATCAATTCGGCGATCGAGGCGACCGTCGACCGCGTTTCCCTCGAACGCCACCTGCTCGCCAAGCGGGCGAAGGACATCGGCAGCGCCGCCGTCCTTCTCGCGCTCGTCAATCTTGCCTGTGTGTGGGGACTGGTCCTGCTCGGCTGATCGGAACCCTGTCCGGCGCCAGCCTCAGCGCGTCACGCGCGTCGTCGATCCGTCGCGCACGACGCGAACCGAATCGCCGGAACGGAAATCCTCGCCCTTGTCGTCCTGAACGACCGCCATGAGCTGATTGTTGTCGAGTCGGACGGTGACCTCCACGCCCTGAGAGCGCGTCGCGCCCTCCTCGATCGCCGAACCCGCAAGGCCGCCTGCGACCGCACCGATCACCGTCGCGATCGCCGCACCGCGCCCTTCGCCGATGCCACTGCCCGCAATGCCGCCGATCGCCGCACCCCCGAGTGCGCCGATCGGGGTCTTGGTTCCCTCGAGCTTCACGTAGCGAACCGATTCGACCACACCGTACTGCACCGTCATCGCCCGGCGCGCTTCGCCGCGCGAGTAGGTCTCGCCGCCCAGACCGGTCGCGCAACCACCCAGCCCGAGTCCAAGCACCGCCACGGCAAAGGCCGCCGCAACGGCACGCTGTCTCATATCCATCACCATAGTGCCTCTCCAAATACCTTCGCATAACGCGCGCCGATCTCAGCACGATCCGGCGCGTGATTCTGCCCCCCGCGACTGGCGATCTTGATCGATCCCATCAGGGACGCCAAGCGCCCGGTCCGCGTCCAATCGTAAGCTTCTGCAATCCCGTACAGCAGACCCGCCCGGTAGGCATCGCCACATCCGGTCGGATCGACCACTTCATCAGTCGCCACGCATGGAATCTCGATGCACCGACCGTCCGCATAGATGCGCGAACCCTCGGGCCCGAGCGTGACGACCAGCGCCTCGACGCTTTCCGCCAGCTGCTCCAACGAACGCCCGGTCCGCTCGCACAGCAGGCGCGCTTCGTAATCATTGACCGTGCAATAGGTAGCCTGGTTCAGGCATTGCAGCAGCTCCTCGCCCGAGAACAGGGGCATCCCCTGACCGGGATCGAACACAAAGGGGACGCCCGCGTCGGCAAACTGCGCGACATGGTTCAGCATGCCGTCGCGACCGTCCGGCGACACGATGCCGAGCTTCACGCCGGTCGCGTCCTGCACCCGGTTGAGGTGCGAATGATTCATCGCACCGGGGTGGAAGGCCGTGATCTGGTTGTCGTCGAGATCGGTGGTGATGAAGGCCTGTGCGGTGAAGCTGTCCGGCACCTGCTTCACGTGATCCTGGCGCAGCCCGAGTCGCTGCAGGCGCTGGCGGTAGGGCTCCGCGTCGTCCCCCACGGTCGCCATGATCAGCGGATCCGCGCCCAGCAGTTTCAGGTTGTAGGCAATGTTCCCGGCGCACCCGCCGAATTCGCGCCGCATGTCCGGCACGAGAAACGACACGTTCAGGATGTGGATCTGTTCGGGAAGGATGTGGCGCTTGAAACGATCATGGAACACCATGATGGTGTCGTAGGCCATGGAGCCGCAGACGAGGATGGACATTCAATTACCCGGAGGAAGGAAAATCCCGCCATTATAGGGCGCTGCGGCATTGCCCCTACAACGCCGCCCGCAGCTTCGCCGCCATCTCCTCGAGCGCCTCGCGCGGGGGATTCTTCGCCGGCCACGCCAGCGCCATGCCGTCGCCCTCCCAGCGCGGCACGACGTGGATGTGGAAGTGGAACACGGTCTGGGCCCCGGCCTTCTCGTTCGCCTGCAGCAACGTCACCCCCTCGCAGCCGACGACAGCCTTCACCGCACGCGCCATGCGGGCCGCGGTGCGCCATGCGGCCCCGGCCAGCTCATCATCCAGTTCATAGACATTCGCGCGGTGCGGCTTCACGACCACCAGCATGTGCCCGGGATTCACCGACTGCAAATCCATGAACACCAGCGTCGACTCGTCCTCGAACACCCTTGAGGCGGGCAGCTCACCCTTCACGATGCGGCAGAACACACAGTTTTCCATTGCTTCTCCCCAAGCGGACGGAACGCGATTTCGTCACCCCATCGTAACGCCCTCGTCATGGCACCGCAACGCAGCATTCAGACAATGCGGGGAACACGCCAGAACAAGGATGAACGTCATGCTTCAGAAACAGGCGCACACCGCGGAACGCCGCAACCGCAACCTGCACGTCGCGCTCGCGGGGTGCGAAACCGAGATCCTCGAAGCGCAGAAGCTGCGTTACCGCGTATTCGCCGACGAAATGGGCGCCCGCCTGCCGAGCCGCACGCCGGGCGTCGACCGCGACATCTACGACCCCTACTGCGAGCACCTGATCGTGCGCGACGAGGCTGCCGGACGCATCGTCGGCACCTACCGCATCCTGTCGCCCGCTGCCGCGCGCAAAGTCGGCGGCTACTACTCCGAAAACGAATTCGACATCACGCGCCTGCAGCACTTGCGCAACCGCATCGTCGAGATCGGCCGCTCGTGCATCGACGCCGACTACCGCAGCGGCGCCGTCATCACGCTGCTGTGGGCCGGCCTGGCCCGCTACATGCGGGAAAACGGCTACGATTACCTGATCGGCTGCGCCTCCGTCAGCATGGCCGACGGCGGACACACTGCCGCGAGCCTGTACAATCGCCTGAAAGACGAGCACGGCGCCCCGCTCGAGTACCGCGTCTTCCCGCGCTGCCCGCTGCCCCTCGAGCGCCTGCGCAACGACCTGCCGGGCGAGGCCCCGCCGCTCGTCAAGGGCTACCTGCGCGCCGGCGCGTGGATCTGCGGCGAACCGGCGTGGGACCCCGACTTCAACACCGCCGACCTGCCCATCCTGCTATCGATGAACCGGCTCGACGGCCGTTACGCCAAGCACTTCATGGAACGCCAAGACTGAAAACGCACGCCCTTCAACCGCCCCCCAGCCCACCCGCCCCGCGCTGGCTGCGCGTATGGCGCTACCTGCGACTCGCGCTGCACCTGGCGCAGGGGCTGCTCACGGTTCTCACCGTCTATCCGCTGACCGGTGATGCGACGCACCGCAGCCTGCGTCGCCGCTGGTCGCAGAGACTGCTCGCCATCATCGGCGTCGAACTGCGGATAGCGGGACACGCCATCCAGCCCGGCTGCATGCTCGTCGCCAACCACATTTCGTGGGTCGACATCTTCGTCATCAACGCCCTCGCGCCATCGGCCTTCGTGTCCAAGGCCGAAGTGCGCGGCTGGCCGCTGATCGGCAGGCTCGCAGCCAGGAACGAAACCGTCTTCCTGCGCCGCGGCAGCCGCGGTCACGCGAAAATCATCAACGCGGAGATTGCCGCCCTGCTCGATGCCGGACGCAACGTCGCAGTCTTCCCGGAAGGCACGACCACCGACGGCAACCACATCCTGCATTTCCACGCCGCCCTGCTGCAACCGGCAATCGAATGCGGCCATCCGATCCAGCCGCTTGCGCTCTCCTACGCGGGCGCCGACGAGCAGCCCAGTCGCGCGGCCGCCTACGACGGAGACCTCACTCTTGGACAGAGCCTCGGCAAAATCCTCGGGGAGCAGCGCCTGATCGCGCGCATCGACGTCGCGGCACCAATCGCCACCGAAGGTATTCACCGCCGTGACGTGGCCGCCATGGCCCACTCGGCGATCGTCGCGCGATTGCCAAGCGTCGGGGATGTGACTGCGCACAGCCCCAGGAACGAGGAAGCGGGGAAGAAGGTCGCCTAAGCCTAAGCCTGAACCTGGAACACGGCGCCGTCCTCGAGGCGCACCGCCGTCAGCTTGCCACCCCATACGCAGCCGGAATCGAGCGCGATGACGCCCGGGGCCCGGTAGAAGCCCAGCGCCGACCAGTGGCCGCAGACGATCGTGTGTGTCGAACTCAATCGTTGGGGCGTCGTAAACCACGGCATCGTGCCGGCAGGCGCGCGCATCGGCGAGCCCTTCGCCTGCAGCGCCATGCGCCCGTCTGCACTGCAGAAGCGCATGCGCGTCAGCGCATTGACGACGACCCGGTGGCGCTCCAACCCGATCAGGCTCTCAGACCACGCATCCGGCTCGTTGCCTCCGAGATGCTTGAGCAATTCCTGCGCATCCGGGCCAGCCAGTGCGGCACTCACATCCGCCGCTAGCTCCACCGCCCGAGCCACGCTCCACTGCGGCAGCAGCCCGGCATGCACCATCGCGAAATCACCCTCGACGTGCATCAGCGGCCGGGTCGCCACCCACGCCAACAGCTCATCACGATCCGGCGCCTCCAGCACCTGGAACAGCGTGTCGTCGTCATCCAGCCGCTTATGCCCCGCCGCTACCATCAGGAGGTAGAGATCGTGGTTTCCCAGCACGATCGTCGCCGCCTCTCCCAGACCCGACAGGAAGCGCAGCGTCTGAACGGACTCGGGGCCGCGATTGACCATGTCGCCCACGACCCACAGGCGGTCCACCTTCGGGTCGAAAGCGATCCGCTCCAGCAGGCGCTGAAGCACTGAATAACAACCCTGGATGTCACCTACCGCGTAACTGGCCATGAAAATCGGGTGCGCTACAAGAAGTCCGTCGCGAAATTCTATCGCGTCGGAGCTGCTTCAGTCGCGAATCAACGCCGATTTCCCTGCGGGAGCAGCATTCGCACACAATTGCGCTACGGCGCAAACCGCTCCGTCAGGCCTTGCTGCCCGCGCGCACAAAGCTCCGTTCGCCCTCGACCACACGCAAGGCCGGGCGACCGTACATGGGAACATATTCCGGCACCCAACGCAGCAGACCACGACGAACCTCGTCGTCAGTCAGCGACCCGCTCTGTGTCAGCCACGCGTTCAGTTCGGCCAATAGCGACACCACGGCCGGACGAGCACGGGCGATGCGCAGTTTCGGATGTGGCGTCTCGCGCGTTTCCTCTGCGTCGGCCAGCAACTCCTCGTAAAGCTTCTCGCCCGGGCGCAAGCCGGTGAACTCGATGCGGATCTCGTCTTCCGAGAAACCCGACAATCGGATCATGTTGCGAGCCAGATCGACGATCTTCACCGGCTGCCCCATGTCCAGCACGAATATCTCCCCGCCCCGCCCCATGGATGCTGCCTGCAACACGAGCTGCGCCGCCTCGGGAATCGACATGAAGTAGCGGTTAATCTCCGGATGCGTCACCGTCACAGGCCCGCCGCGCGCGATCTGCTCCTGGAACTTCGGAATCACGCTGCCCGTGCTGCCAAGTACGTTGCCGAAACGCACCATTTCGAACTGGGTCGAACCGCTCCGGTCCTGCATGGCCTGACAGAGCAATTCCGCAAGCCGCTTGCTCGCCCCCATGACGTTGGTCGGATTCACCGCCTTGTCGGTGGAAATCAGCACGAAGCGCTCGGCGGCATGACGCTGGGCGGCCTCGGCCACGCGCAAGGTGCCCAGCACGTTGTTGCGCACCGCCTGCCACGCGTTGCCGACCTCCATCAAGGGCACATGCTTGTACGCGGCCGCGTGGAACACGACCTGCGGCCGCCATGCGGCAAACACTTCATCAAGGCGCGTAGCATCCTTGACGTCGCCCGCAAGCGGAACGACCGCGAGTTCGGGGCAATTCTGCGCAAACCACTGCTCTATTGTGTACAGGGCAAATTCGTTCTGCTCAAAGAGCACCACGCGTGCTGGAGAAAAGCGCGACAACTGTCGGCAAAGCTCGCCGCCGATGGACCCGCCGGCCCCTGTCACGAGCACAACCTTGCCGTGCAGCATGGCCTCGACGTGCGGCGTATCGATCCATACCGGCTCGCGTCCGAGGAGGTCCTCGATATCCGCGCGTCGAATCGACGCCACGGCCACCCGGCCGCCCATCACATCCTCGAGCCCCGGCACGGTGAACACCTTCGCTCCGGCCCGGACCGCCAGATCCGTCGCGTGGCGCCGCACGCGCGTCGCGGCCGAAGGCATCGCCAAGATTACATGCTGTACACGTTCGCTCGCGAGAATCTCCGGCAACTCCTCGACGGAACCCAGCACAGGCAATCCGAGAAGCTCTCGCCCCCACTTGCTTTCGTCGTCATCGACTAGACCAACAACCCTCCAATCGGCACTGCGCTGGAGTTCACGCACCAGCATCGCGCCCCCGCGCCCCGCCCCGACGATGACCACCGGCCTTCCCTTGGCGATCAGTCCGCCATAGAGCCGATGCTCCTTCCACATCCGATAGGCGACCCGCCCGCCGGCCATAATCACGGCCAGCAGGATCGGATACAGCAACAGGGTCGAACGGGGAACGGCCGGCTGCGCACGGTACAGCGCAACGAAAGCCCAGACCGAAAGGGAGGAAATTGCAACCGCGCGCAGCACGCGCGCGAGGTCCGGCAAGCTGGCGAACACCCACATGCCGCGGTAGAGACCGGCCCGACGGCAGACGATCCCGTGAACCGGCAGCAGCACCAGCATGCCCAAACCGATCTGCGCCGCGTATTCGACAGGCCACTCGAAGTTGAACCGCAATATGTACGTACCGAACCAGGCAGCACACGCCGCCAGCAAGTCGAACAACAAAACCAGAATGGAACGGTTCAACCACGTCATCTTGACCGATTCCTAAGGGATAGAAGGCTCGCGAACAGGAATGCCGACTACGATTCTACTGCATCCCATCGAAGTTCTGCCGCGCCGCAACATTTCGGCACAGGCTGATTACCCAAATGGGGCGGCCGAATCACTGACGCCTCAGCCGACCTGAAACTCGCGTTCGCCCGCACGCAATACGACTGCGGCAAGCAACAAAGGTGCATATGCTATGACAATTCCGACAACGCCATCAAGGAGCCCGGTGCCGACGCACAGAGCCACCGGAAGCAGCCAGAGGACATTGATCGCGCAGACCGCGACCGTTACCGGCAAATGACCTCCGAAGTACCGTGACGCATGCTGGTACGCATGGCTGCGATGCGCTTCATAGACGCGTTCTCCCCGGCACAGTCGGCGCAGGAGCGTCCACGTGGCATCGACGATGAACACTCCGAGGAGGATGAGCCAGCACCAGAACAACGCCGGTGACGCCTGCGTCGCCTGCAACGACAGGATGCCGAGGACGATGCCCAGAAAACCGCTCCCGGCATCTCCCATGAAGATCCTGGCGGGCGGGAAATTCCAGTACAGGAAACCGGCGACCGCGGCCGCGAGCGTCAGCGGGACGATTGCTTCGTCGGCCCGCCCGATCACGATATAGAGCAACGCCCCGCCCAAGCACACTGTGATCGCCTCGACGCTCGCGATCCCGTCGATGCCGTCCATGAAATTATACAAATTCAATAACCAGACGAGGTAGATTGCACCCAGGACAGGGCCCCAGATCCCGAGCTGCACCGACCTGCCGAACCAATCGAACGACGGCATCCCGCCAAACCATGCGAGGATCCATACTGCGGCGACGAAGTGCGCAAGCAATCGCCAACGCGCTGCAATATGCCGATGATCGTCGATGAACCCGACCAAGGCGATCAGCGCGCCGGCGCCGACGATCGCGAATGCCAGGAGGTCGCCGACGCCTCCTTGCAATGCCAGAAGAACGATGGCCGTCAAGAAGCTCAGTACAATCGCCACCCCTCCGCCGCGCGGCGTCGGGATCGTGTGCGAGCTCCGCGCATTCGGTACGTCGATCAAGCTCCGCGCCATCGCATAACGCCGCAGCGCCCCGGTCAAGAGACCGGCCGTGAGCGCGACTAGCGTGATCACCACGACGAAGCGGATCACGCCTTGTACCCCGCCACGGCCCGGCGCATCCCTTCGTCGACACTGATCGGCGGACGCCAGCCCAGCACCTCGCAGGTTTTCGCACAATCGACCTGTAAATTGCCGCACAGCCGCAGCAACATATCTTCCTTCCCCATCAACCTCGCTCCCGCCTGCAAGACCCACTCGGGCACCGCCAGCAGCTTGGCCCGACGACCCATCGCGGCAGCGAGCCTGCGGATCAGTTCGGCGGTCGACAGATCCTCGCCGTCAGCAGCAAGAAAGATCCGGCTGGCGGCCGCGGGGTGGTCTACACACGTAACAAGCAGATCCACGAGATTGTCGAGAGCCACCAACGAGCGGCGATTGTGCTCGATCGCACCCAGCGGAAGGGGTAATCCGCTCGCCACCCAGCGCATCAGATCATGGAAGTTCGCACGGACACCGGGGCCATACACCAGCGGGGGCCGCACGATGACCACTTCCATGCTCGTCTCCGCGGCAATCGCAGCGAGGGCCACCTCGGCCTCCGCCTTGGAAATCCCGTATGCATCGGTCGGCGCGGGTCGCATGTCCGCGGTGAACCGCTCCCCCGGCGGCGTCTGATCCCCGTTCACCTTGATCGAACTGATGAACACGAAGCGCCGCACCCCCGCCAGCGCGGCCTGTCGGGCCAGACGAACTGTTCCCACGACATTGTCCGCACGGAATGCCGCCAAGGGGTCCGGCGCGCCATCCACGCGCACGTGCACACGCGCGGCCGCGTGGATCAGCACGTCGTCTCGACGGAGGATGCATCCCCAGTCCGCATCCGCATCCAGCGACGGCCCCCGAATGCACCCCGGCGGAACGGACTCGCCCCGCACGACACCGACGACGCACGCCTCACCAACGCGACCCCGCGCGACCAACGCGCTCCCCACGAAACCGTCCCCCCCGGTCACCACCACTCGGCGACCGGCGCTTGCGACGCTTTTCACCATCGCGCCATCCGACTCCACATTACGCCTCGACATTCGGCAGGCCCATGTCACGGCGACTTGGTCGCGACCGGACCGGAACCCGGAACATCTGGCAACCGCCCCCAATACTTGACGAAATATCGCAGCATGCTCCTTGCGTGCCAGCGCAGGTAGGCCAACCGCCTGTGGCTATCGCGTCGGGCGTCGTGCACCACCGCCACCGAGGGGCACGCGAGGACGGGCATGCCCGCCTTCCACGCCCGTGCACACACATCAACGTCCTCGTAATAGAGGAAGAAGCGCTCGTCGAAACCGCCGAGGTCTCGGTACGCTGCGCTGCGGAACAACATGAACATGCCCGCGACCCACTCGGGATAAAAATCCGGATCCCCCACAGCCACCGCATAACGCCCCGGATCGCCGACCAGCGCCTTGCGCACGAGCCTCCGAACCGACGGGAACGGACGCAGGCTGTCTTCCATGCGGCCATCGGGGGCGACGACCGCCGGCGCCGCCAACGCCACCGTCGGGATCGCGGAGAGCCGCTCGATCAGCGCGGCGAACGGATCTCCGTCGAATTCGATGTCAGGATTGAGCGGACAAAAGAAGGGGCGGTCGCACACCCGGAAGGCGGCGTTATGGTTCGCGCCGAATCCCCGTGGCGCAGGGTTCGCGATGATGCGGATGTCGTGCTTGCGCCCCACCGCAGCTAGCGGTTCCGGAACGTTCTGCGTGAGGATGATCTGCCCGACGGAAAGACACCCGGCCAGCGCCTCGACCAAAGCCTCTACCATGCTGCCATGACCGTGGCTGATGATCGACACCGAGACCGGCGCCACCGTCATATCACTAGATTCCACATCCGAAACGCACTTCGCTGAACCCACCGAACCATAACCACTAGCGCAACTTTTTACGTCAGCCCCTGCTCTCACTCACAACACCCACATCCACGATGTACGCTATCAATAACAACGACAACGCCTTCATTCGAACTAACAAGCGTAATTTGTAAATAACTAGCAGGAGGCTAACCTATTCAGCCGGCCGCGCGGATGCACTTGAGACACCAACTTTACGCCACCCCCGCCAGCGTTCAAAACTCCTATCCTTTAAGGCCAAACAAGGCTTCTCCACCAGATGCCACGACGCAACTCCTATCGTAAGCGCCACAACACTCGACACAAATGCGTTAACGCCGGGGGTAGCTTGCGGAAACAACAGCATCACCAACTGCTGAACTGGCCAGCCCCACAAATAGACGCCATACGAGTAATCGCCAAGCCTATCCATGAAAGCACCAAAACTCCGGAATACAAGGAAGATGAAAACACAGATTAGAACAAGATTATAACCATAAACAAATTTTGGCGTCCCATGCGTCATTCCGGCCACAGCCAACGCAAAAATGAAGTAAATCGGCGAAACAACGACACTTCCCCTATTCACATACAAGAAAGCACCAATCAAAAAGAGCAGCGCGACATGGTTATCTGTCTCCCCCTTAACTCCTGGAACTTCGAGCAGCCCACTCCACACACCAACAACTACTAGAAGCGCAAGAACATTAAAAAGGGACCTATTCGTAAGACACCCCGACAGGTACACGACCGCAACAATAATATACATTCGAATTTCAACAATAACAGACCAGATAGATCCGTTAACGCCCTTGTTTTTCAATTCTTCGAACACACCGGGAAGGAACCACTCCGTAGTTAGCCCAAACCCAAGGTGATACAAATATGCCCACGTCTGTCCGTTAGAGAAATAATCAAAAACAGAAAGACTCGAAACCCAAGGACCAATCACTAATGTTGTAATTCCCAGATACACCCAGAGCGCAGGAAACAGTCTCAGCATCCGAGAACGCGCATATACGAATACGCCCCTCTTCAAAATACTTGCCGTCACCAAGAACCCACTCATCAAAAAAAACAAATCAACTGCAACACCGCCAGCATGCGCAAAACCCGTTATGCGCATAACCCAGTCCGAGCCACCAGAGCCAGCCACAGCGTACGAATGCCCATATATTACGGCCAATGACGCTAACAACCTCACTAACGTAATGCTATTATTTCGCGCTTCCGATATATCCTGCAACGTATTCATTCGATGACTAGCCGCACTCATTAAATTCGCACCTAACTTCCTAGAACCGCGGAACATGAGACAACAAAAATCATACCCAACGGAACACTCAGCCCTACCGCTTTCCACTTGAACAAGACTCTATCGCCCCCCTCTTAGCACCGCGCTGCTTAAAAGATAGGTAACAGGAAGAACAACTATCGAGACCAGTAAAGGAGCAAAGGTTGCACCAATCCCAGCCTCCACAAGAACACCTAGAACCAATGCAGAAGAAGCATATTGCGCAACGTAAACGAGTGGATACCTAATCATTCCGCCAATTGTCACCGGAACATTAAATACAAATTTCGCATTAAACAGGTAAGACACTACAACACCTACGACATACGCCGCAAAATACGCTAACTGATACACCACAACCAAGTGCAACAGAAAATATACACCGTAACTAACAGCCGTATTTAGTGCCCCCCCCGCAATAAACCGGCCCCATCTCTTGCACTGCAACACATCATCCTCCCGCCTTCCCTTTTACAATCTCTACAAACTCCGAGTAATCACGAATATAATCAGTCGGATCATAATAGTCGGAGGCAAAAACAAGCAAGACTGCATCGCTTGAATATTTGTATTGAATACCCCAAGTGAGAGGCGGCAGATATATTCCGACATGAGGCGAATCGAGCAGAACCTCACTTCGAGACACCCCATCATCAACCACAACCGCGCAACTGCCTTTCACGCAAACCAAAAATTGGTGACAGTTAAAGTGCGCATGCTCTCCGCGCGTCTTTTCACTAGGCACATTGAAAACCAAAAAATAGCGCTTTGGGGAAAAGGGAATTTCGCGCAAAAACTCACCGACGGATAGATCTCCGCGCATGTCTTGCACAGCTGTAAATCTATGCAACGACACGTCACCTACGCCAACATCAATTCGCCCCTCCCTTCCATCTGAATCGCCCCCAACTGCGCCGTTGAAGTTAACCTTCCCTTGGGCATTGTTCTCAACGTACCCAACAATCCTAGCCGGAGAGCCAGTAACAATCGCATAAGGCGGGACAGACCTAGTCACGACAGCGCCTGCACCTACCATTGCGCCCCGACCGATAGTTACGCCAGGTAGTATGACGGCTCCCCCGCCGATGGATGCTTCCGCCTCGACATGCGTTTCGTGAAATCGTTGCGGGTAGACCTTAGATCTTGGGTATTTATCATTCGTAAATGTCACGTTCGGCCCAACAAACACGTCATCGCCCAAACGGACACCGTCCCATAAATATACCCCTGATTTCACCGTCACCCTGTCGCCAATAATTACGTCATTTTCAACAAAACAGTGCGCACAGAGATTTACATCACAACCAATTCTTGCGCCAGCCAGAATCACCACTGACTGCCAAACAGTCGTACCCTCGCCAACGTTACTCGTCTGAACGTCCGCCGTAGGATGCACTTTACTCGTGCGCGTCATACACCACCTTTACAATTTGACTTCCGAATCGCCACCACGGACGAAGGTCTTGCTTTACTGTTTTCATAGCCACGCCAAGCATACGTACCTACCAATCCGAGGCCCAATAAATTTAGCGCACCAAAAAACAACGACACCATCATTGTCGCTGCATAGCCAGGAACTACGATCTTGCCCGCGACGTGACCGATCAAAACAAGACTTCCCAATACCGCTGACAACGCACTCCCAATCAACCCAAACCTAAAAAGCATCTTAATTGGATAATCCGTGAAGGCAAATACGCTGTCCAGCATATAGTCGATCTTCTTTCTAAAGGTCCAAGCCGACTTACCCTCAGTACGAACAAGCCGGGTATACCCCACGAACTTCCTTCTGAACCCTAGCCAAAAAATAAGCGCAATAAGCGACGACCGCGACTCTTCTAGCTTAAGCAACTCGTCCCGAAATGCTCGATTGCACCCAAATATATCCACCCCCCCATCAGGCATTTCCGGAACAATTATGCGGCGATAAAGCCCCCAGAACACCTGAGACGCGATCCGCGACACTAATGGATCGCTTCGTCCATATCTCGTACCTATCGCAACGTCACATTCATCTGCATTCAGATGCCTAAAAAACGATATCAACAACTCTGGCGGCTCCTGCAAATCGGCCGCCATAACTCCAAAAAACTCACCGCGTGCCGCTGTCAAACCGGCGCGAATTGCCGCAAAGGAGCCGAAATTTCTTGAAAGTGCTAGAAGCTGAGCGGGGAAACTCAGTTGCTCGATACCATTCTGAAGCAATTCGAACGAACGATCCGGACTACCATCAACAACAAATACCACCTCCAACTCTCCGCCTACCTCTTGATTGATCGACGAAAGGACATCTAGAAGGCGGTAAATTGAAGCTTCGTTTCTATACACGGGAACAACAATGGAGTACCTCATCAGGACCACCGATTGACTGCATCGATTACCCTTTCTACATCAGCGTCGGTCATTTCCGGATAACATGGTAATGTCAAAACGGTTTTCGCAAGGGCCTCGGTGTTTGGCAGCTCCAGACACGAATACCTCTCCCCAAACACCGGCTGCATATGATCCGGAACTGGATAATGAACGTCGGTAGAGATCCCAACACGCTTTAGGTGCTCGCGAAGAGAATCGCGCTCGTTCGTCCTGATAACATATAGATGAGCAACGTAATCGGCGCCTCCACATTCAGGTGCGCAAACAGCCGGATTCGACAACCCGGCACTGTATGACTCCGCTATACAACGCCTCCTCTGATTCCAAGCATCTAGTCTCGGCAACAGCTCCATCAGAACGGCCGCTTGAATTTCGTCAAGCCTGCTATTTCTCGCCCCAGGCGATGCGACCTTGTACTTCTCCGACCACCCATACTGCCTAAGTCGTAAAGCCGCCTCCGCCAGCTCGACGCGCTTCGTCACGATAGCGCCGCCATCGCCGAGGGCACCAAGATTCTTAGTTGGATAAAAGCTAAAGCACGCCAAATCACCGTACGCACCGGCCATGCGCGAATCAAGCCGCGCTCCGTGAGCTTGTGCGCAGTCCTCAATCAACGGAACTTGCCGTTGCCTGCAAATATCGGCGATCTCCGCGATGTCTGGAGCAATTTTCCCATAAAGGTGGGTTACGATGATTGCCCTTGCCCCCAGGTCTATCGCCCGCCTAACGGAGGTTGAACTTGCCGTCCTAGACTCAAGGTCTACGTCCATAAACACCGGGAACGCACCAATCGCTAGCATCGCCGTTGTGGCATACATCCCAGCGTTCGCGACGGTTGCAACCCTGTCGCCGCTACCAATCCCCACTGAACGCAACGCGATCTCAAGCGCATCCGTGCCATTGGCAACTGTAACGCATCTTTCCACACCAACGTATTGAGCAAACGCCGACTCAAACCCCATAACTTCAGGCCCAAGTATCACCCAACCACTCTTCCGCACCCGTTGTAGAGCACGATCCACAGCATCAGCGTTGCAATCAATGTGCGCTTTAATATCGTTAATGACCATACAATTACCTATCGTTGTTCAACGTTTCTCTTCAACGCCGCTAATGCAGGGTTATTGGGCTCGAGATCAAGCCCCATCTTAATGTATTGCTGTGCTTCACTAAGCCGACCCATTTCTGCTAACGCTGCCCCATAGTGCAGATAGATCCAAGACGACAACAAATGCCGCCTAACAGCGTCCTCGGCTAGTGAAACTGTTGCTTGGTATTCGGCCGCCTCGTTTGCGCACTCAAGCGCTCTCCCGACGACAACGACATCGTCAATGCTACGCCACGTAATTCCACACACCAACAAGAGGATTCGCTCCGCGGGTAGCATTTCTTGCAGTCGCGGACCGTCGGTCACCTGCTCGAGCGATCCACTTTTGCCGAACACATAAACTTTGTCATAGCCACCAACCGCGGCCTCGTCCGCATAAACGCCATTTACGAGCTCCTTGGACATATTATTCCAACCGCGCTCGGATCTACGCAATATCAAGTCGAATTTCCCAACTTCCGGAAAACGCGTCAATACGTATCGCGTATTTCTGAAAGGGTGATACGGCCCCCTCACACCTGCAATTAATACCTTCTGCCCTTGCTGGGAATGCAGCAAGCGCAGACTACTCAACACAGCCTTACCATACCGTTGATTTTCGACGGACCACTCCGTCGACGCGGCAAACGAAAATGCATGGATCGCCACAGCCGTTATAATGCCCGCTAGCCCTGCGATACGTGCGGCACCACTTACACTTAACTTTCGACTATTTAAGCCAATTTCCGAAAACTTTATCACTCCCACTACCACGATGAGAGCCACGGGCACTAGGGAATACCATCCATATATATCCCATTCTCGGTTTACTAGTAGCGCCATTGGTATCGTCGCCCCCACGGCACATGCAATAGCGTACAAAATAAACTTCCAATGCCGCCCAGCAATAAAGCTTGTGCTTGCGATCGTAGCCGCAACCATTACTGGCACGCCAATACCGCTTACTAAGTAAAACAACAACAGCTCAATGTTGCGGCGCGGGCTAACCGCCAGCGTGTATGCGTCGGACGCAGTATCGAGTCTCAAGAATTTCGACCCTAACACTGCATCCTTGATAAACACTAGCGCTATTACCGAAACGACCGCCCCCGTGGTGAGCCACCGCCCCTTTCGCCCCCTCGAAAGAAGGTCGAAGACAAATGCCATTCCTGCAATGGACACTCCGTACGTTGGCTTAGCCTCAACCGACAGCCAAAAAATCACTATGGGAAAGACTAACTGCGACAGCCTTACTCTCCCCCCCTCGACTTCAATCTGATTTAGCCACATCAGAACGGCCACTACGCTCAACGCCCCCGCGAGCATCCCCCCAAAATCATATTGCGCGATCGGAAAATACAATGGCGAACCAACGACGATGAACATATAGATCCCGATAGCCCATAAGGGAAATCGATGACCAATAATCCGTTCCACCAAAAGTATTGTTAACGCAATGAACACTAAGGACGGCACAACTAGCAAGACCGCGAGAGCATTCTCAGCGTCGAAAATCCCGGCCAATCTCAGATACGCGAGCATGACAGGACGAGGAGACAAGAAGTCAGCGCTCGACCAGCGCTCATGCGCTATTAGATAATATCGATACAAGTCACTATGGTTGGGCGTTACGAAATCCAAATAGCCTGGACGCGCAAAAAGACTGACGAGGACAAATGCAATTATCACATATAGCAATAACAGTAACACCCTAGAAGACGTTAGGGCACCGCCCGCACCCCATAGACGCCCGTTCATCTTTCCTGTCATCGTCGTATAATTGTCTACACCACCTGACGGTCGTCCATTTGACATCATTAATAACCCTTAGAAAATTGTGACGCCGCACTTCGACTGCATCAAAATACCGTACTGTACATCTATAAAATAATGCGATTTTCACCCAACAAGCGTCCAACATTACATCCCGTGACCGTGAGGTCTGGAGCATTCCCTCCTACGCAATTAGGATATTGCATCACACCAACACGGCTCAAGAGCGAACATTCGACGCACAAGTTGCGTACACAAATTGATTGCGCGCAAACACAACAACTTATGGCCGTCAAGAGACACTCTTTCACATTCTTACGCTCCTGCGTGTTCGATTGCGTATCACCTTCACATCCGTCATGCACAAAATCAGACGAATAGAGCTTTAAGTGCCTCCTGAAGAGCAAATCTTGAAAACCGCCGTCGAACGTAAGCAAGTCCTGCTTTCGACCTACTTCGCCAGAGCTCATCGTTCGTCATCATGGCAACAACCTCACCGGCAATCTCTGCCGCCGTCGCGTACACGCCGAGTGCAGCGCCGGCATCCTCAAGCCCCTGCGCTCCGACAGGTGTAGTAATGACCGGAACGCCAAAACGCATTCCCTCCACCACCTTTCCCTTCACGCCAGCCCCAAACTGTAAAGGCGCCACAACGACCCGTGTATTACCATAGTATTCGGCCAGCGCGTCGTCAGATATATAACCTGTAATTACAACATGGTCATTCGCGAGACGGTATAAGTCAATTCCCGGGTTTGCGCCGGCGAGCACCACTTCAACGTCGGGCAATACTGCCCTGACGAGCGGGAGAACTTCACTGACCACGAATCGTGCTGCTGTAACATTTGGCCTATGGGCATAGTTCCCGACGAACAGAATGCCCCTTCGTTCAGAAAGGTTTTCGGCGGCATTGTCAACTACCGTTTCAAAGGCATATGAGGGAATGGTTGCCACTCCCTCGCGTGAAGCAAGCACACGGGCCACCTCGTCTGCCTCGCGCCTAGACGGATAGCACACGCGATCCACGGACCTCCAAATGTGCTGCTCAAGACTTAAGTACCTGCCAAGTTCCCTCCGAACCAGCCTCGCCTCACCTCTATCAAACCCCAGCTCATCAGCAAGCCGGAGGTAATGGATATCGTGCCCGTAGTAGATTATCGGGACAGGAGATCGTTTTCGGATTTGGCCGAGATACTCTCTAGCCACATCAGGTCGAGAAACTAGTATGAAATCAACATCCGCACCGTTTTCATTGAACCAATTCGTAAAATTGCCCTCCCGAGAATCGCCATATTGAATATCTACGCCCATCTCCTGCAGTTGCGGCGTATAGATAGGGTCATACCAACAGTGCTGAGGCCAAAATTTCACCTCAAAGTCTATGTCCAACAGGCCCCGGACGATCTCGATCATGGTGCGAGATCCAGCATCACGATCCGGTTGCGGGACATATTGATCTACGATCAACACTGTCTTGCGCAATCCTGAGCGCACATACTCCAATCGCTTCCCAAATGACGACGTGATCCACTTTCTCGTGAAGGTATGCTGATCGTGCGATTGATCAGACACAACCATCCCCATACCTTTCTCGATGCACCGGGGCTCATCATGCTGAAGCGCCGACGATGCAGGCTGGTACACTACTTTCATTCCTGCCTCGCGGATTGCAAACGCTAGATCAACGGCACCGTACCCCACTGGCGACATCGTCTCATCGAGGCCACCTACAGTCCTATACAGCTCCGCATCAATCATCAATAATGCAAAAGAACAGTAATCAACGAGCTTCAAATAGTTATACTTGGGGCTCGAGGACTTTTCCATCCGCCCTAGCTCTAACGTCGCGCCATCCTCCCGAACGTAACCGCCTGCCTGCTTAATCAAACCGCTTCTAAAAAGGATTTTCGATCCACAAATTCCAATTTCGCTCTTTAGACAAAAAGCGCGCAGCAGTGCGTCGATAGAGCCTTCTGCGATTTCAACGTCTGGTCCAACAAATACCAAGTAGCGCCCACGCGTTCTGTTAACCGCTTTGTTCAACGCCGCAGCTGTGTGACTGTCGTCTACACGCTGAATGTAACGAATTCCGCCATTTAACAGAAGACTATTCAGGGGAAACCTGCATTCTTGTTGTTGGACAACTACGGCTTCATACTCAAAGCCAAGCCGCGCACATGCAATTGAACGCAAGGTATTTAGCGTGTTCGATACGTCAGTCGAACTCAAAATAACAAAGGACACCAAAGGGCTCTGGGAGCTCTCGACTCGGATACTCCGCGCAACACCCTCAAACTGTTCCGGAGCAATTGGCGCCCAAGAAGTCACGGGTGCAGAGTTCAGCGCCCCTCGCCTATTCCATATCTCATAATTTGGGGTACCCTCAAACAGTGATCCTGCCCCCATATATGCAAGCGTCAGCAATCGCGACTTTTGCGGACCAGTCAACGGCAGCAGAGTATAAAAACGCCGCCCCCTCTCACGTACCCAACGCTTCAGTTTCAGTAATAGAGCACGCCGCGCATCTATAAAATTCAGCATTCCCACACCAACGCAGCTGTTCTTGTGACGTACCCAGATTGGCTCAGATTATTCCTCTTGCGAACTGCAAACCAAATCAGTAAAAATCGATTCACGATCATCTGCAACGTCAAAATGAACTCTTCCCGCCCATCCCGTCGTTGCACTCCGTTATCAAGAAGTTCGCCGCTTCAGCCAAGTTCGTGATGCGCGACAATTCAACCAGGTCGCAGGCCTCCCCAGAGAGGAAAAGTAGGGTTCCAACCTCCGCCGACCGTCCCGCCTCCATATCGGAAAGCTTATCGCCTATCAGAACCGATTGTGGCAGGTCGATTTTCCAGTCGTGAGCCGCCTGAATCAGCATACCGGGACCAGGCTTGCGAAAATTACTTTCGCGTCGGTATTTACCGACCCCATGCTCCGGATGATCCGGGCAATAGTAAACGCCGTCAATCCGGCCACCGCGCGCAATAAATTCGCCGCCAACCCAATTCATCAAAGCAGTGAAATCATCCTCGGTGTAGTACCCTCGACCGATACCAGCTTGATTCGTAACGACAATCACCACATAGCCGGCGCGATTTGCCTCTGCTACGAGCTCAAATATTCCGTCAATAAACTCAAAGTTTTCCTTACGGTGCACATAGCCGTGATCAATATTGATCACACCGTCACGATCCAAAAAGAGAGCGCGCCTAAGCATACTATTTACGACGCCGCCAACTCAGACTGCGCTCGCTGAAAGTCATCCGGCACCCCGATATCGATGAACTTTCCCGAGGTCACGTAGATATCAAACGTCCCACTAAGGACTTCCCCTGTAAGGAAATCCCCTTCCAGTGAGAATGCAGAGCCAGGCAAGAACCCGTCAAGCTGATGACGATTCAGCACATAACATCCTGCATTTATCAAGCCAGGCCCGGACATCCCCTTCTCCGCGAAACCTGTCACCACACCGTCGGCAATTAGAAGGCGCCCATAGCGTGATGCATCCGGAACCTCTCGACCAACGATGATCGGACGTCCGTTCGACTTCCACTGCTGCTCGACCTTCCCAACCTCCAAATCGAGATAAGTGTCGCCGTTGAAGACAAACACATGGTCCGAGACCGAGCGAGTCAACGCGAGCCGCACTCCACCGCCAGTCCCCAGGGGCTGCGACTCGGTCACGTAGTCAAGTTCAAGGTTCGCAAAGCGTTCACCAAAATAACCATGTATTCTTTCTCCCATGTACCCGAGTGACAAGACTACGCGACTAAATCCCTTGCGATCGAGGGTTGTAAGCAATATTTCCAGGAACGGTCGCCCATTGATTGGCGCCATTGGCTTCGGCACGTCCGCCACGACCCGACGGAGCCGAGTGCCAAAGCCACCCGCGAGCACAATCGCTTCCATCACGCAGGTTCTGTAAACAACGCCCGCTCAACCAGGCCGCACATAATGTGCCCCAACGCGGTATGGCCTTCCTGAATTTTTGGCGTGTCTCGCGAAGGAACCTCAAGATAATGCTCACAATAGTCCTTCATCGGACCGCCACGATTTCCGGTCATCCCCACACATACCAGATCCCTCGCCTGCGCCTCCTTCAACGCCGCAAGAATATTCGGTGATTGACCCGACGTCGAATAGGCGATAAAGACGTCGCCTTTCTGACCATGTGCCTGTACCTGCCGGGCGAATAGCCTTTCGTATCCGTAGTCGTTGCCTATCGCAGTGAGAATGGAGGTATCCGTAGTCAAGGCAATTGCGGGCAGGCCAGGACGATCGAAGGCAAAACGACTGACAAACTCACCCGCTATATGCTGGGCATCGGCGGCACTCCCCCCATTGCCGGCCAATAGAATCTTCCCACCACTCCCAAGGCACTCCACGCATGCTCGTGCTGCTGCCTCAACCCGCGCCAACAGGGAATCATCCGCGAACATCGCCTGCATGACCGTCTGTGTCTCTGCAAGTTGTGACCTTATATACGCTCTCACGCCAACCTCCATGCTTGCGCTCCATTTTTTGTAAAATGGCAATTACTGACCTGTCCGCTGAATTCGCTCAGCGTCCGAATAACATCCATACGCCTTTCCGACGGTACAAAGAAGAGCATAAAGCCGCCTCCGCCTGCGCCAGAGACCTTTCCGGCCAACGCGCCTGATCTGAGCGCCGCATCATAGATCTCGTCTATGTGGGGGTTTGAGACAGTCTTTGCCGACCGTTTCTTGTTCTCCCAACCTAAACGCATCGATTCGACGAGGCCATCGAAGTCGCCCCTGAGCAAGCATTCCTTCATCACCAGCGCTTCTCGCTTTAGCCCGTGCATCGCCTGCACTGCATCGCTGGCACCGGCCTTAATATTACTGCTCTGATCTGCAATGATGCGTGCGGATTCCCGCGAAACTCCCGTAAAAAAGAGTACGAGTGATGCTTCGAGTTCGCAGAGAATCCAGTTCTTGATCCGTAGCGGGTTAATCACCGACCGGTGATCTGAGTAGAACTCCATGAAATTGAAACCGCCAAACGTTGCCGAATACTGGTCTTGGCGACCTCCTTGCAACCCGCAATCGATCCGTTCAATCAGGAACGCAAGTTGGGCGATTGCGTAATCGTCCAGCGGCAGGTTAAGCAGTTCCACGAACGCACGGATCATCGCCACTACCAAGGTGGACGAAGAACCCAGACCCGAGCCGGCGGGGGCATCGCAAAAGGTACTTAGCGTCAGATGCAACGGGCGCCCGCCGTTGTATCGGAGCACCATATGATTGTAGACAGCCTTGTGAAGATCCAAGCGGCCATCGAGCTCAAGCGGCACAGCTGGAGCCGTCGTCGTTTCGGCCTGTAGATCGGTAGCAACAAACCGAACCAACGGTTCGTCGAGCGTTTCGATTACTGCATACGCGTACCGATCGATCGTCGCATTGAGGACATGCCCCCCGTGGACATCACAGAAGGGAGAAACATCGGTGCCGCCACCAGCCAACCCAAGCCGGAGGGGAGCTCGCGCACGTACAATCATCGCTTCGCCCCCGCTAGTTTCCCGCGCCAATAATCAAGCATGTCGGCGATCGTCTGCTCCAGGGGTATTTGCTGAACCCACCCCGTATGCTGAGTCAAACGCGCGGAGTCACCCCAAATGACCGGCTCATCGGTAGGGCGAAACAAAGACGTGTCCGATTCGATACGTATTCCAACCGATGCCAAGCGGCAAACAAGATCGACCACTTCCTGCATCGAATAAACGTGCTGGCCACTAATATTGTAGACTTCACCCGGATCACCGTGTTCTGCCAACAATACCAGCGCCTTTACCAGATCACGAACGTCCGTAATTGCGCGCCGCGTGCTCAAATTTCCTACACGAAGACAATCTGCAAGCCCGACTTCGATTTCAGCAGCACGGTACGTAAAATCACTCGCCGCGTCACCGACCTTCCGCGGACCGGTTGTGTTGAATATTCTGGCCCGTACAGTTCGAAGCTCGTCTGAATGGTGATACTGGTAGGCAATCAAGTCCTGCCCAACCTTGCTAACCCCATATGGACTAAGGGGCAAGAGCGGGGCATCCTCGGTAATCGGGGTATTCTCCGGTGTAAGGCTAGCGCCGTATTCTGCGCTCGAACAGGCCACAACAATCGCCGGATTGTACGAGGGTGACACACGTTGAATCAGCCTGACTGATTCGCAGACATTGACAGTACCAATGATGTTTATGTCAAGTGTGTCGGCAGGCCGCCGCCACGAAACCGCAGGATAGCTTTGCGCCGCAAGATGATAGATAACATCCGGCCTAAAACCATCCATAAGCCTGTAAATTCTCAGTGCGTCACGCACATCGCATTCTTCCAACGTCGCACGGCGATCAATCTCAGCCAACGAAATCGTCGAGTTGTAATACAAGCCAAGAGGGGATATTCCTTCCCGAAGCAAATAGTCGGTCAAATGCGTCCCGACCATTCCACCGATTCCAGTGATTAGAACTTTCATAGTGAATTTCTTTACCTATTTACACCCGACGGTTCAGTATATGGAACTGACACATCCTCACGTCGCCTGATGCGCCACACCCAAACATCAAAAGTTTACGGCCGGCCTCCACACACGCCTAACAAGGCCGCTCCGGTCCAAGAATTTGTACGTTCGGCTAGAATCGGTAGTTACGTCGATCCCTTTCTTTGCTCGCACAGAGCGATCCTCATTGAAGGCGTCGTTCCTCGCCGAAATCAATTTCTTCTGAGAAGACCTTTCTGAGCGCATTCACCGAGTAGAACTCGCGAACAAATGACAACTCAGCCGACGAGGATTCGCGCCATCTCACATCATTCGCCATAAGCTCAATTGCTGCATCCGCGAAGCTCTCCGGATCGTCCGCGACCGAGAGGGCATGAACGGCCGAGGAAAGTCCTTGCGCTCCAACCGATGTCGTAACGACGGGAAGTCCAAATCGCATGGCCTCGACGACTTTTCCTTTGACACCTCCGCCATAAAGCAGAGGCGCAACAGCGAGGCGTGCCTGCCGATAGTATCGAGCAAGTTCGTCGTCGGACACGAAGCCCGTGACCGTTACGCGGTCATCGGATAACGCGCACACCCGGGCCGACGGGTTCGAGCCAACCAGATACAAGTGCACTTCCGGGAGGCGCTTCCAGATTAATGGCATCACGTGCTTCGCCAACCACTCGGCCGAATCCGCATTGGGAGGGTGACCGAACCCTGCAACAAATACGATATCTTTCCGAACGGACAAATTACCTGCAGCGTCATCACTAAACTCATCAAATGCGTAAACCGGGATCGTCCGAACTTGCCCGCCCAGTTGATTCGACTCCAAGAATTTCTGGACATAATCCGTTTCAGTTTCAGACGGATAGTAAATAACATCCAGCAATCCCCAGACGCGCTTTTCTAGTTCTTCGAGCGACGACGCATCACCGCGCAGCCGATGGTTTTCGGGCTCGAGTCTGATTTGATCCTGGAGCCGCAAATGATGCACATCATGGCCGTAGTACAGGACACGCGCAGCGGAATGCTTGCGAATAGCCTCGATATAATCAATCGCAACATACGGGCGACTCAACAGGAAATAATCAATATACTTTCCGTTTTCGCGAACCCAGTCGTCAAATTTATTTGCATATTCAGGCCCGTAGAACACTTCGACCCCCATCTGCTGCAAGGGTGCAGTGTAAATCGGGTCGTACCACAGATTCTGCGGCCAGAACTTAACGTTTAGCCCGGCCTCGCAAAACAGTCGCATCCATTGAACCATCGTCCTGGACCCCGCATCCTTGTCCGGCTGCGGCACATAGTGATCGATTATTACAATGCACTTCCGGCGTTGCGAACGATCTCGTGCTAAGAAGACGCACTCTCCGTTCGCCAAATGCTCTCTTTCCAAGGTCGTTCGCCAGCGCACGAAAAACTTTCGCTGGTTTTCCACTTGATACGCTTTCACACCATGGTTCGTGTCCGTTCCATGCGAAGCCCCCTCGTGATGCACGACCACAGAGGCCGGCTGATAGTAAACCTTGTAACCAGCCCCTCGTACTTTGAACGCAAGATCCGTGTCTTCACAATACGCCGGCACATAGTGCTCGTCGAAGCGACCGAGCCTCTCAAACAAACTGCTCCGTAAGAGCAGGGATGCGCCCGAACAGTAATCTGCCTCGTGAACGTAATTAAATACGCTGGAGGCGGGGTCGGAAAGCCGACCAAAATTCCATGCACTGGCGTCGCGCCATACGATGCCACCGGCCTCCTGCTGCCTCCCATCCGGATAGACGAGCTTGGACCCGACCATTCCACAGTCGGGGAAACGCCTGAACACATCCAGCATTGCATCGAGCCAACCGGGCGTGACTTCGGTGTCGTTGTTCAGGAAATAAACATACTCACCTCTCGCGAGCGTGCTCGCCCGATTGCAAGACCGCACGAAGCCAAGGTTGGTCGGATTCTCGTCATATCTAAGACCACGTACCTCCCTCAGCCGAGCTATTTCGCGATCACCTGAGCAGTCTTCAACAACGAGCACTTCAATCGGAACGCGCGGCGGATGACGTGCGATCGATTTGATACATGCCAAAGTCATCTCAAGTTGACCATAAGCCGGAATGATGATACTCACTACGGGGTTATCAACCGTATCGAGAACAGCCAACTTAAGGCGTTCGTCCAAAGAGGTGCCGTCCAGCTTCGCATGAAGGTCGATGTTTTGCGCCGCAGCGATCGGTGTGGGCCGATGCCGACTCAGCTTCCAAGTCTCGTATCGTGGGATGCCCTCGAAGAGGGACGGTGCCACGGAAAACGCCGTTAGTTCTAACCACTTCTGCAGCAGCGGTCTTGAGTTGACCTGTCGACTTACTTTACGCCCCGCCGCATGCACATATGGGCGCAGACCCGCACCTGCGGCTGCACGATCGCCTCTGAGCACCCGTCCCAGAAACCGAAGCGGTCGCGTCGCTCGCCACGAGCGCGACTTTCGCATCAAATTGAGATCCGATTCAAGTCTGTGCATCCGGCGTAACATCTCATCCGAGGTGCGCGAACATTCCGCTAGACTGCGCAAAGACGAACTCAACTCCCCCTTCAGCGCAGAGAGCTCTGATGCACGCGCAAGCAGATCGGCCTCAAGTGTCTGGACCATCCCCAATGCGCTCACCTTCTCGCGCAACTCATCACTAAGCGCCTTTCGCGTTTGCCCCAACTCGGCATCAAGGGTCTCGATCATCCCCAGCGCGTTCGTTTTCTCCCTCAACGCAACATCGAGAGCCTTTCGCGTTTGAGCCAATTCGGCATCAAGGGTCTCGATCATTCCCAGCGCGTTCGTTTTCTCCCTCAACGCAACATCGAGAGCCTTTCGCGTTTGAGCCAATTCGGCATCAAGTGACCTTGTGCGGTTTTCCATCTCTTTGTACTGCCGCGACACATTCGCGCACGCTCCTTTCTCCTGACGCAGCTGCTCTTCGAGCGACCGCGCTCCGGCCACAACGCGTTCGTAATCTGTTATCGATTGTTGAAGGGCCTGCCTGGTTTGCGCCACCTCCAAGTCCAAGCTTTTTGCCCAGCTATTAGCCTCTTCATGGGCACGAAACGACTCCGCATGCGCCTGACGCGCCTTCGCCAGATCCTGCTCCAACGAACGCGCCCACCGCACAATTTCCAGCTGCCGTCGAACGGGATCGTAGTCCTCCGACAGTGCAATAGACGCGGGCAATCGCGGCAATACTGCCGCATCGTTACCACAAACCGCGATAAAGTACACCGCATCATCAAGCTGTGCTGTGCGTACTTCAATCCTGGAACCCGTATCGGTATACGCGACGTATTCGCGCGCTTGGCACCCGCCCGGCAGCAGCGCCGAGCCAGCAGAAATACGCTGATGAACGTATTGGATACTAGAAAAATGCGCTCTTAGAAGCTTATCTAGCTCCTCAAAATTGAGCTCTCTGACATGGAACTTATTGGGCTCATCGAGAAACGCATTGTAAACAGGACGATTCGGAGACGAAAGAATCAAAACACCATCCGGCTTAAGCACGCGGCGAATTTCCGTGAGCATCGCCTCCTGTTCAGCTAGATGCTCGAGCGTTTCGAACGAGACGACCCGATCAAAGTGACCATCAGGCATGGGAATCTTCAGCGCACTACCCTGATGGAAGCATATATTTTCTTCAGCGCCGTAACGCTCACGGGCGTGAGCTATGGCCTCCTCGGAAATATCCACGCCAACCACCCCTCTCGCTTCGCGCGCAAGCATGGCAGCACCATAGCCTTCACCACAGGCCACATCAAGAACCACGCAATCCCGACACAATGGGCTCGTCCATGCATATCGGTGCAAGTGTTCTAGTCGCAATTCACCCCCGACTTCAGGAACGTAGCGCTCGCCAGTGAAATCCATCATATAGCTTCCAAAACACCCTATTTTCTAGCAATCACCGCCATCGCCGCTGGATACTCGTAAGAAAAGATTCTGCAGTTCCTAAATCCAGACAAAATAACAAACTTCCAGAAATCCGCTCCAAACTCAGTGCGAACTAGCTGGTCGCTTTCCTGAACATTTGATCTACCGTGATAGCTTGGTCGCAGACCTTCTCGGCTTCGTGACATTCGATCAACCACAATTGGGATCGTAAAAATGCAATGCCCGCCCGTGCGCAGCACACGGTAACATTCTGACAGCCCCCTAGTCGGGTTCTGGACGTGCTCGAGGGTATCCGAGTGAACAACAAGATCAAATGAATCCGACGGGAGATCCAGATCTTGCATATCAAAATCCGGATATTGAACTAAACGATGCCCGTTAATCGAACTAAGGAAAGGCGTTAAATTCCCTGCCAAATTTATCTCAAGCACCCTCAACGGCCTTACGGCGCTGCAAAAATCAGAAAATATACCCGTTTCACCATACGCGTTGAGAATTGCTGCGGCCAACGCCATCGAACGAAGATTATTGCTGCAACGCGTACAGTGAAATCCCTGTTGCGTATTGATATACGAAACCTCATAAGAATCCAACTGCCAAGAACTTACTAGATCTGGCCAGAGGACCTCCGTTTGGGCGAAATCGCCCCCCCCCGCATACCGGGCAACAGGCAACCTGATTCAACGTGCTATTTTCCCGCATAACGCTCATAGAACCGAATATCCTGTTCCAATATTCTTTGCAAAGATAGTCTAGTGTCCTTACCGACACTTGACGCTGGCGCACTTCGCGCGACATCCTTGGTTACATTCAGTCTTATATCTTCATTAAATTGAATTCCGACGACCGCCCCAAGCCTTGCCAACTCGCAGTCGTACCGCTCATAGTCCCCAACAAAATCGAAGCGATGCATATCGACCCCCCCAAAATAGACCTCAGAATAGAGGAACCTGAGCTTAGGCAACATTGCGAACTGTTCAATCGTGAGACCCGTATCCTTAACATACTGAAAAACAGGGCTATCCCATGCACTTCTGTCGTGCCCCGTCCAAAACATATATATCGATATCAAATTATCGACGGGGTGCCGCAAGAATGTAATTCTTACCGCGCCGGCAACTCCGTCATACTTCGAGGGATGAAAATGACCATGCACTGCACGATATGGAGCAATGCTATTCACACCGCTGCGAGAATAACAATTCGGATCAATACTATAATGTGATCGCACATCCACAGGATCGTCTTGATAGTCTAAAAGCACATTCGACTCTCCTAACGCGATAATTAATTGCCGCTGAAAAGAAGTGCCGGCAACCTTTGGCGTGTGCACTGAAACAATTGGACTAGAAATTTCCATAGCGATTCACTCAAGCCTAATTGTACAGTTCGTCATTGGCATAGATAGCACCCCATAGACAACATGGGAACTCACGACAGAAATCCTCAACGCATCGTCGCGACGATGATGTTGTGTATGCCCCTCTCCATCTACACGATCCGCGACCGCACCACCGATGAAGTACTCGCCAACCGGCAAATAGGGAAGGAAGAACTGAAACTCAGCAACGAAATTTGAATTTGCTGCCACGTACGGCGGCAAGTCAACCATATACCCAAGACTAGTATTTTCGCTTATCAGCTCGACGCCGCGCTGATTGCGCACGCAGAATCCGACGATAGGATGAATCAAATTGTTTATCGCATGACAGCAGATACGCACGGTAATGACTTCGCCACCACTAAGTTGAGTGACTGGAGTCTTGTCTGAATCAAGGAGTTCTATTCCGACAATCTCTGCCCCACCCGCTCCCCAAAATGCCGAGGAAAAATCAAAGGCAAACACTTTCGCCAAATACGCATGGGCAGGTCGGGCTGCAACGTCCAAACTCTCCCCTACTCGTTGGTTGCTTTCAGCATCGCTTACCGATGGCATCGAGGCGGTTACTTGAATGACTGCGTCTTTGTTAATTTGCTGATGAACGTATGCATTGTAATGTCGAACGACCTCCTTGGCATTACCGTCTGCAGCCATCTCTCCTTCTCGCAGCCATATAGCACGATCACATAATTCAAGGACTGCCTGCATGCTGTGCGAAACAAATAACAGAGTTCCGCGCTGAATAAAATTTTTCAAAAACAAATTGCACTTCTGAATAAAGACGGCGTCCCCAACAGCAAGAGCCTCGTCGATCACCAGAATATCCGCATCCACGTGCGCTATTACGGAAAAGGCCAAGCGCATCATCATTCCACTTGAGTATGTCTTAACCGGCTGATCGATAAACTCACCAATATCCGCAAACGCTTCAATTGACTCAAAGCGCTCGCTGACCTGATCCACGCTGAGACCAAGAACTGATCCATTCAAATAGACGTTTTCTCGCCCGGTGAACTCAGGATTGAATCCAGATCCTAGTTCAAGCAGTGCAGCCACTTTGCCGCGCGTGCAGACCGTTCCTAACGAAGCCTCAAGAGTCCCGCAAATCATTTGCAATAGAGTGGACTTCCCGCTTCCATTTCGGCCGACAATGCCGACGGTCTCTCCCTTACGCACATCAAATGAGACGTTTCTCAGCGCCCAGAACTCACGGTAATATTTATTTGGCAACTTCCCGAGCTTACGCTGAACGCGAGGGAGAACAAATTGTTTTAGTCGGTCTCTTGGCTGATCGTAGATCTCAAAACACTTGCTCAGAGAACTTACTTGAATGACTACTTCAGAGGACATCAGAAAACCCTTTCCTAGTTTTCTGGAACCACGCAAAGCCGATCCATGAAACTAGTGCACCAACTAACCAGTAGATCAACAGCACCATGAAGTCCGGCGAACGCCCCCAGTACAAAGCGTCCCTCGTTTGCTCGATGATCGGAGTCAACGGGTTAAGATATAGCCAACCACGGTAACTCTCTGGCAATGCCGTTGCAGGGTAGAAGATCGGGCTCAGGAACATCAACACGGTAGTAACAATCCCGATAACCTGAGAAACATCACGAAGGTATACCCCCAGGGACGCGAGCCCCCAACTCAATCCCATCACAAGAAAAATAAAGGGGAAAATCACAAAAGGCACATACATCATTGTTAGGTGCGGAGTTCCGTACAAGACGACATATGCGATAACCCATACCGCAAAACTAACCGCGCAGTGAAACAGTGCGGAAGCCAACGTAATCCAGGGCAGAACTTCTAACGGAAATACTACCTTCTTCACATAATTAACATTCGAGAGAATCAGGCTCGGCGCACGGTTAACACACTCGGCAAACAGGTTAAAAACGATCAACCCCGCAAACAGGACCAAGGCGAATTCAGTCTTTGATTCGCTCGCGGCGTTCCAGCGCGCCTTGAAGATTTCGCTAAAAACGAACGTGTAAACTGCGAGCATAAACAATGGGTTAAAAAACGACCACAAGATACCCATGACTGAACCACGGTAACGGCCAAGAACCTCGCGCTTTGCCGATGCGGTTATGAGCTCACGATTTTGCCAAAGGCTGGCAACCATTTCGACGGGACTAGCGGAATAATCACGCATCAGCCAAACACCTCCGCTGTCGATAGCAGCTGCGCCGCCGCATCCTTTTCTGCCAGCCGGGGCTCACCTTTGATCGGCCAGTCGATATTCAGGGACGGGTCGTTCCAAAGCAGGCTGCGCTCGTGCTCCGGAGCATAATAAT
Organism: Aromatoleum tolulyticum; assembly: GCF_900156155.1. Taxonomy (GTDB): domain Bacteria; phylum Pseudomonadota; class Gammaproteobacteria; order Burkholderiales; family Rhodocyclaceae; genus Aromatoleum; species Aromatoleum tolulyticum. Next base: position 46,910 of record NZ_FTMD01000006.1, on the reverse strand, counting down.
CCGTTGTCTTGTACAAAAATTCGGCCGTCTCGCTCAACACTAGAAAGCCGTGCGCAAATCCCTCCGGCACCCAGAACTGGCACTTGTTTTCCGCACTCAAGCGAACTCCGACCCAGTGTCCGAAGGTGTTCGAGCCTCTGCGCAGATCGACGGCGACGTCGAAGACCTCGCCCTGAACTACCCTTACGAGCTTTCCTTGCGGTTGGCGGATCTGGTAATGGAGGCCGCGCAATACGTTTCTGGAGGACTTAGAGTGATTGTCTTGAACGAAATTAGGGGTCAGACCAGTTGCCTGCTCGAAGGCCCTTGCATTGAAACTTTCGAAGAAGAATCCGCGATCATCGCCAAATACTTTAGGCTCGATTAAAAGCACGTCGGGAATTCGTGTCGGGACGACATTCATCAGCACACGGTCTCCTTGAGGATAGTCATCAAGTATCGGCCGTAGCCGTTCTTGCATAGCGGTTGTGCCAGCGCCTCGAGTGCGCGCGCGTCAATCCAGCCGAGGCGATAAGCAATCTCTTCAGGACACGCAACTTTCAGCCCTTGACGCTTTTCAATGGTCTGAATGAATTGGCTCGCATCGAGCAAAGACTCATGCGTGCCAGTGTCGAGCCAGGCGTAACCGCGCCCCATGATCTCGACGCTCAGGCTTCGCTGGTCCAGGTAGAGACGATTCAGGTCGGTGATTTCGAGCTCGCCGCGCGGAGAGGGCTTCAGGTTTTTCGCGAGTTCGACGACATGTTGATCGTAGAAATACAGACCGGTAACCGCATAGTTCGACTTGGGTTTCGCGGGCTTTTCCTCGATCGAGAGGACCTTTCCGGTTGTGTCGAACTCGGCGACGCCATAGCGTTCCGGGTCATGTACGTGGTAGGCGAACACGCTCGCGCCCTCGCGCCTTGCCATCGCACTGGCGAGCAACTGAGCAAGATCGTGCCCGTAGAAGATGTTGTCGCCCAGCACGAGAGCTGATGGATCGCTGCCGATGAATTTCTCGCCGATGATGAAAGCTTGTGCAAGGCCATCCGGCGACGGCTGTACCGCATACTGGAGATTCAGACCCCAGCGGGAACCGTCTCCAAGCAGATGTTCGAAACGCGGGGTGTCCTGCGGGGTGGAGATGATCAGGATGTCGCGTATCCCGGCCAGCATGAGGGTGCTGAGGGGATAGTAGATCATCGGTTTGTCAAAAACCGGAAGGAGTTGCTTGCTAATCGCCAAGGTGGCGGGATGAAGCCGGGTGCCGGATCCGCCGGCTAGTATGATGCCCTTGCGCGTCATTGGCGAGCCTCGTAGTTCTTGCTGATCCAGTCGCGGTACGCACCACTCTGGACATTGGCAACCCATTGATTGTTGGCGAGATACCACTCGACAGTCTTGCGGATGCCCGTCTCGAAGGTTTCCGCCGGTTTCCAGCCGAGCTCCCGCTCCAGTTTCCGTGCGTCGATCGCGTACCGACGATCGTGACCCGGTCGGTCTGCGACATGAGTGACGAGCCGGCGGTAGCTGCCTGCCGGATCAGGCTTGAGTTCATCCAGCAGCGAACAGATGGTGTGAACGATCTCGATGTTCGGCTTCTCGTTCCATCCGCCGACATTGTAGGTTTCGCCAAGCCGACCGGCTTCGAGCACGCGCCGGATGGCACTGCAGTGATCCTTGACGTACAGCCAGTCACGGATCTGCATGCCGTCGCCGTACACCGGGAGCGGCTTGCCTGCCAAGGCATTGGTGATCATCAGCGGAATGAGCTTTTCCGGGAAATGATACGGGCCATAATTGTTCGAGCAGTTGGTGGTGACGACCGGCAAACCATACGTGTGATGCCAGGCGCGAACCAGGTGATCACTTGCGGCCTTGCTGGCCGAGTAGGGACTATTGGGCTCGAACGGATGTTGTTCGGTGAAGGCGGGATCGCCCGCCCCGAGACTGCCGTAGACTTCGTCCGTGCTTACGTGCAGAAAGCGAAACGCCGATTTCGCGTCCGCGTCCAAGGCACTCCAGTAGCCGCGTGCCGCTTCGAGCAGCGTGAAGGTGCCCTCGATATTGGTACGGACGAAGTCCCCGGGACCATGGATCGAGCGATCGACATGGCTCTCGGCGGCAAAGTGCACGATGGCGCGCGGCCGATGCGTTGCGAGCAACTCTTCGACGAGCGCGCGGTCGCAGATGTCGCCATGCACGAAAAGGTGTCGCGAATCTCCGTTTAGAGAGGAAAGCGTCTCGAGATTCCCTGCATACGTGAGCTTGTCGAGATTGACCACCGGCTCACCAACAACCGAAACCCAGTCAAGCACAAAATTGGCGCCGATAAATCCGGCTCCGCCCGTTACCAGAATCATCCTTTATCCTTGAAATAGTTGAGCTATCCCGGCGCCAGCGGCTAAGGCACGCTGACTGCGGCACTTCAGGATGCGCACAGATGCGCTAATCATCCGGAAAAACAGAAGATTATTGCACTGCCGCAAAATCAGTGCCATTCCACAAAAGTAATAGGAAATCACATCCCATAGTAAGCTCGGTACCACCCCACGAATCGAACGACCCCCTCCGGAACGCTGGTTGCCGGCGCAAACCCCGTCCAGGCGTGGAGTTCCGCCGTTTCGGCGTACGTCGCCGGCACGTCGCCGTCCTGGATCGGCAGGAACTTCTTCTCGGCCTTGAGCCCGACGGCGTCCTCGATAGCATCGATGAAGCTCATGAGTTCGACGGGATCGTGGTTGCCGATGTTGAAGACCCGGTACGGGGCTGAGCTGCGGCCCGGGTCGGGCTGGAGGGGATTGAACGCGGGATCCGGTTCGGCTGTGCGGTCGAGGGTGCGGATGACACCCTGGACGATGTCGTCGATGTAGGTGAAGTCGCGCTTCATCTTGCCGTGGTTGAAGACGTCGATCGGGCGGCCTTCGAGGATGGCTTTTGTGAACAGGAAGAGCGCCATGTCGGGGCGACCCCAGGGGCCATACACCGTGAAGAAGCGCAAGCCGGTGGTGGGCAAGCCGTAGAGGTGGCTGTAGGTGTGGGCCATCAACTCGTTGGCCTTCTTGGTGGCGGCGTAGAGACTGACCGGGTGGTCGACGCTGTCGTGCTCGGAGAAGGGCATCTTGGCGTTGCCACCGTAGACGCTGGAACTGCTGGCGTAGACGAGGTGCTGCACCTTGTTGTGGCGGCAGCCTTCGAGGATGTTGACGAAGCCGACGAGGTTGCTGTCTACGTAGGCGTGCGGGTTCTGCAACGAGTAGCGCACGCCGGCCTGGGCGGCGAGGTGGATGACGCGATCAAACTTTTCCTCGGCGAAGAGGCGCTCCATGCCGGCGCGGTCGGCGACGTCGAGCTTGACGAAGCGGAAGGCGGGATGCGGGGTGAGGCGCGCGAGGCGGTCGAGCTTCAGTTGCGGGTCGTAGTAGTCGTTGAGGTTGTCGAGACCGACGACCTCGTCGCCGCGTGCGAGGAGAGCCTCGCTGGTGTGCATGCCAATGAATCCGGCGGCGCCGGTTACGAGGATCTTCATACGCAGTACGACCGTTTGTGGGAATTTTGACCGCGAATTATCGCATGCACGGAGGGCGCCTTCGTTACAGAAAGTTAGGGTTCGCCCTGATCGACATGCATCAGGAATGGATGGGACGCGTGTTCGTCGCACACTCAATCGCCGGACCGACCTGACGAGCGGCGGGGGATATACTTCCGCGTCCGTCCGAACTCGACCTTCGATGCTTGTCCGACTGCCTTATACCCTGCTCTGGCTGTGCGCCCTGCCCTTCGTGCTGCTTCGCCTCCTGTGGCGCGCGCGACGTCAGCCAGCCTACCTGAGGCATCTGGGCGAGCGCTTCGGGCGTTATGCGGGCCGGACGCCGCTGCCGGTGATCTGGGTGCATGCAGTTTCCGTAGGGGAGACGCGCGCGGCGGAACCGCTGGTTCGCGCGCTGCTCGCGCGCTGGCCTGATCACACGGTGCTGCTGACACACATGACGCCGACGGGGCGCGATACCTCCACGAGCCTATTCGGGGGGGAAGCGCGTGTGCTGCGTTGTTACCTGCCGTACGACCTGGGCTCGCTTTGCCGGCGCTTTCTCGCGCATTTCCGGCCGCGCGTCGGCATCGTGATGGAGACCGAGCTTTGGCCCACGTTACTGGCGAGCTGTCGCGCGGATGGAGTGCCGGTGCTGCTCGCCAACGCCCGACTTTCGGAGCGCTCAGCGCGCCGCTATGCGCGCTGGCCGGCACTGACGCGGATGACGCTGGGGGCGCTGGCTGCGATCGGTGCGCAAACGGAGGCGGACGCGCAGCGACTCGGCGAGTTGGGAGCGAGTGGCGTCACGGTGACGGGCAACATCAAGTTCGACATCTCGCCGCCGGATGCGCTGCTCGCGCTCGGGGCGAGTTTCCGCGAACGCTTCGGCGGGCGCCCGGTCCTTCTCGCGGCGAGCACGCGGGAGGGCGAGGAGGCGCCGATTCTCGAGGCGTTCCGGGCGCAGGCGCCGGACGATGCGCTGCTCGCAATCGTGCCGCGGCACCCGCAGCGTTTCGACGAGGTCTCGCGGCTTGTGGAGGCGAGCGGACTCAAGCTGCAGCGGCGTTCGGACGGGACCGCCGTTGCAGCGGACACGCGCGTCTGGCTGGGCGATTCGATGGGCGAGATGTTTGCGTATTACGCGGCTGCGGACGTCGCGCTGATCGGTGGCAGCTGGCTGCCTTTCGGGGGGCAGAACCTGATCGAGGCGTGCGCGGTGGGTACGCCGGTGGTGCTGGGTCCGCACACGTTCAATTTCACGCAGGTGGCGGATCTTGCGATTGCCGCGGGGGCGGCGCGGCGGGCTGCCGATGTCGACGAGGGGATGCGGATGGCGCTCGGGCTGCTGGCCGATGGGAAGGCGCGCGAGACAGTCGGCGCCGCAGGAAGGCAGTTTGCGGCCGCTCATCGCGGGGCGACGGCGCGGACGATGGAGATTGTGGAGAAACTGTTTCGCGGGTGAGGTACGGAGCGGAGGTACCGCTATGACAACTGGCGTGCTTTGCGGTGGCCACTCCCCAACTGGCCGCCCCACAGGGAATTCAGCGCCAATTACTCCGCGAGCAGCGCGTCGATGAGCTGGACGTCTTCTTCGCCCAAGGTGCCGGCGGCGGCTTTCAGGCGCAGTTGGGCGAGGATGGTGTCGTAGCGGGCGCGGGCGAGCTGGCGCTGGGTGTCGGCGAGCTGGGACTGGGCGTTGAGGACGTCGATGTTGATGCGCACGCCGACTTCGTAGCCGAGCCGATTGGCTTCGAGGGCAGAGGTGGATGAGACCTGGGCGGCTTCGAGGGCCTTGACCTGCGCCATGCCGCTGGTGACACCGAGGTAGGCTTGACGCGCCGCGAGCGCGGCGGTACGGCGGGCGTCGTCGAGGTCGGCATCGGCCTTGAGCTTGAGGGCCGCTGCTTCGCGTTCGCGCGAGGAGACCGCACCGCCGGCAAAGATCGGGACGTTGAGCTGCAGGCCGACGGTATTGGCGTCGGTGCGCGTCGAGCCGCCGGCGGCGCTGGAGCTGAAGCCTGCGCTGTTGTGGCTGCGGGCGGCGACGACGTCGAGGGTGGGGTAGTGGCCGGCGCGGTTGCGCTCGACTTCGCGCGCGGCGATTTCGCGCGCGAGTTGCTGCGCCTGCACCGCGTAGCTGCCCTGCTCTGCGGCCGTTGCCCATTCTGCGATGTTGTCGGGCTGCGGGCGGGTCAGGGAAAGGCCCGGACGCAAGCCGGCGAGCGGCGACGGGTCCTTGCCGACGATCTGGACCAGCGTCTGGCGGCGTACATCCAGGTCGTTTTGCGCGGCGATTTCCTGTGCCGAGGCAAGGTCGAAGCGCGACTGGGCTTCGTGAACGTCGGTGATCGTAACGGTGCCGACTTCGAAGCTGGCCTTGCCGAGTTCGAGCTGCTCGGAGGCGGCCTTTTTCAGCTGGGACTGCGCGGCGAGGGCGTCCTGGGCGTTGAGGACGTCGAAATAGGCTTGCGAGACGCGCAGGATCAGGTCGTGGCGCGCCTGTCCGAGCTGGACCTCGGCGAGCGCGGTCTGCAGTTCGCCCTGCTTGTACTGGATCCAGTTCTGCCAGCGGAACAGCGGCTGCGTGAGTTGCACGCCGTAGCCGTTGCTGTTGTATTCGCGCGTGCCGAAGGCACGCGTATGCGTGTCGACGTCATTCCAGGTGGTGTTCGCGTTGGCGCCGATGGTCGGCAGGAGCCCGGCCCGGCCCTGTACGACACGCTCCTGACCCGCTTCGTACTGGGCGCGGGCGGCGGCGAAGCGCGCGTCGTTGGCGAGCGCGTCGCGATAGACCTGCAGGAGGTCGGCCGACCAGACGCTGGTCGAAAAGAGGGTGGCGAGACTCAGGGCGATTGCGCGCTTCATCGACTTCTCCGGGGGCAATTCGCTGTGACGTCAGTACTGCGGCATGGTCGGGTCGACCTGGGCGGCCCAGGCGGCGACCCCGCCGGCAAGGTTGATGACCCTGGAGAAGCCCTGGCGCTCGAGGAACATGCACACCTGCGCGCTGCGGCCGCCGTGATGGCAGATGACGACGATCTCGTCGTCGGGATCGAGCTCGGCCTGGCGCGCCGGCACGGAGGCCATGGGCATCAACGTGGAGCCTTCGATGCGACAGATGCCGAACTCGACCGGCTCGCGCACGTCGAGCAGGAAGGGCTTGTCGCTCTGCGAGTCGGCAAGCCGTTCGGCGAGTTCGGTGGCGGTGATCTGTCGCATGCGGGGGCTCCTCAGAAGCGGAATTCGTCCTTGCGCTGTACGTTCTTCAGCATCGGGACGACGGTTTCGAGCACGTCTTCGGTCTGGTACTGGTCTTCCGAGACGCGCGTGATCAGGCGGGCTTCCATGACCGGCGCCGCGCCGACGAAGGCGAACATGCGGCCGCCGACCTTGAGCTGATCGAGCAGGCTTTGCGGCACGACCGGCAGACCGCCCGAGACGACGATGACGTCGTAGGGCGCACGGCTGCTCCAGCCGCGGGCGGCGTCGCCTTCCTCGACGATGACGTTCTCGACGCCCGCACGATTCAGGTTATCGGTCGCGAACTTGACGAGTTCGGGCTCGATCTCGACCGAGCGGACCCAGTCGGTGCGCGCGGCGAGCAGCGCGGCGAAGTAACCGGAGCCGGTGCCGATCTCGAGTACCGAATCCGAACGCTTGAGCGGCAGCGCCTGCAGGATGCGGCCCTCGATGACGGGCTTGAGCATGGTCTGGCCGCAGCCGATGGGGATTTCGACGTCCGCGAAGGCAAGCGTCTTGTGGGCGGGAGGAACGAATTCCTCGCGCTTGACCGTCATCAGGAGGTCGAGGACGTCCATATCCAGCACATCCCAAGGGCGGATCTGCTGCTCGACCATGTTGAAGCGGGCGCGTTCGAAGTTCATGGCATTGGCTTCCTGTGCAAATATTAGCACACGCTAATTTAGTGCGCGATAAGTAAACTTTTGCATTTTAGCGCACTTGCTGCACTGCAGGCGGCCCGTCTTCCCCGGTTTTCCGGGGTTCGCGGCGCACGCGGTACCACGCGGCATACAGCGCGGGCAGGAAGACCAGCGTGAGCACGGTGGCGACGGTGAGGCCGCCCATGATGGCGACGGCCATCGGCCCGAAGAAGGCGCTGCGCGAGAGCGGAATCATCGCGAGGATCGCCGCGGCGGCCGTGAGCATGATGGGGCGGAAGCGGCGCACGGTCGATTCGACGATGGCATCCCACGCGCTGCGGCCGTGCTCGCGGTCCTGGCGGATCTGGTCGACGAGGATCACCGAGTTGCGCATGATCATGCCGGAGAGCGCGATCGTGCCGAGCATGGCGACGAAGCCGAAGGGCTTGCCGAAGGCGAGGAGGAAGACGGTCACGCCGATCATGCCGAGGGGCGCGGTGAGGAGCACCATCGCGACGAGCGAGAAGCTCTGCAGCTGCAGCATGAGCACTGTGAGCACGACGATGAAGAACAGCGGCATACCAGCGGCGACGGACGTGCCGCCCTTGGCGCTCTCCTCGACGGCGCCGCCGACCTCGACCCGGTAGCCCAGCGGCAACCCGGCTTCGATCGACGCGATCTGCGGGGCAAGGTCGGCGACGACGACGGCCGGTTGCACGCCGCCGTACAGGGTCGCGCGCACCGTGACGGTGGGGATGCGGTTGCGACGCCAGACGACGCCCTGCTCGAAGCCGTATTCGGCCGTCGCGACCTGGGCGAGCGAGACGCTGCGGCCGCCGCCGACCGGGATCGCGAGGTCCGGCAACAGGCCCAGATGCACGCGCTCGGATTCGGCGCCGCGCAGCATCACGTCGATGATCTCGGTGCCTTCACGGAACTGGGTGACGGCGAAGCCCTGCACGGAGGTGTTGAGCAGCGTCGCGATGTCCTGTGTCGTGAGACCGAGGAGCCGCGCCTTGTCCTGGTCGACCTTGAGGCGCACGCGCTTGGACGGTTCCTCCCAGTCCAGGTGCACGTTGGAAAGCTGCGGGTGGGCGCGCAGCTTCGCGGCGACCTCGTGCGCGATGCGGCGCAATTCGTCCGGCGCCTGGCCGCTGACGCGATACTGCACCGGGAAGCCGACCGGCGGACCGTTCTCCAGCCGGTTGACGACGCCGATGAGTTCGGCCGGGGCCTCGTCGAAAAGCGCGATCAGCCGCGTGCGCAAGGCCTCGCGCGCCGCCGGGCCTTCGGTGAGGATCACGAACTGGGCGAAGCTCGTCTGCGGGAGCTGCTGATCGAGCGGCAGGTAGAAGCGCGGGCTGCCGCCGCCGACCCAGGCGACGTAGTTCTCGATGCCCTGCTGCTGATCCAGAAAGGTTTCCAGTCGCCGCACCGCGTGCTCGGCGGCCTGATGCGAGGCGCCCTCGGGCAGGCGCAGGTCGACGAGCAGTTCGGGTCGCGTCGAGTCGGGGAAGAACTGCTGCGGCACGAAGCGCGCGAACACGACGAGCGAGCCCGCAAAGGCGATCAGGGTCAGCGCGATGACGAGCCAGCGGCGCGCGACGCAGGCGTCGACGAGGGCGCGAAAGCGCGTGTAGAAGCGCGTGTGGTAGATCGCGTATTCGTCGTGCTGCTCGTGCGCGTGGGCGTCTCGCTCGGCAAGCCGCGCACCGAGCCGCGGTGACACGCGCCCGAGCAGCCGCGCGAGCGCCGAGGGCTTGCCGCGCAGGGCGCGGAAGTCCGGCAGCAGGTGGTAGCCGAGCCAGGGAACGAAGAGGACCGCCGCGATCCACGACACGAGGAGCGCCGCGACCGTCACCTGGAAGATGGAGCGCGTGTACTCGCCGGTGGCGGAGGCTGCGGTGGCGATCGGCAGGAAGCCGGCGGCGGTCACGAGCGTGCCGGTGAGCATCGGCATTGCGGTCGTGACGTAGGCGGCGCTCGCGGCCTTCGCGCGCTCCCAGCCCTGCTCCATCTTCGTCGCCATCATTTCGACGGCGATGATCGCGTCGTCGACGAGCAGGCCAAGCGCGAGGATCAGGGTCCCCAGCGAGATCTTGTGCAAGCCGATGTCGAACAGGTGCATGAACAGGAAGGTGATCGCGAGCACGACAGGGATGATCACGAGCACGACGACGCCGGTGCGCAAACCGAGCGAGAGCAGACTCACCGCCATGACGATGACGACCGCTTCGACAAGCACCTGGACGAATTCGCCGACGGAGCGGGACACCGCGCGCGGCTGGTCGGCGACGCGCTCGAGGCGCACGCCCACGGGCAGTTGCGCGTCGATGCGGGCGGTCGCCTCGTCGAGGTGGCGGCCGAGCGCGATGATGTCGCCGCCTGCGCGCATCGACACGCCGATGCCGAGCGCGTCCTCGCCCTTGAAGCGCATGCGTTCGCGCGGCGGGTCGGCGAAGCCGCGACGCACCTCGGCCACGTCGCCGAGACGGAAGCTGCGTCCCTGCGCACGGATGACGGTGTCGCGGATGGCGTCGAGGTCCTCGAACGCGCCGCTCGGGCGCAACCACACGCGTTCGTCGCGAGTATCGAAGAAGCCCGCGCCGGTGGTCGCGTTCTGGCCCGCGAGCGCGCCGGCGATGTCGCGCACCGACAGGCCGAAGGTCGCGAGCTTGGTGTTCGAGAGTTCGATATACACGCGCTCGGGCTGCTCGCCGAAAAGGCTGACCTTCGCGACGTCCGGCACGCGCAGGATTTCGCTGCGGATTGCCTCGGCATAGCGCTTGAGTTCGGCGTAGTCGAGGCCTTCTCCGACCAACGCGAAGATGTTGCCGTAGGTATCGCCGAATTCGTCATTGAAGGTCGGACCGACGATGCCCTGCGGCAGGGTATGGCGGATGTCGCCGACCTTCTTGCGCACCTGGTACCAGACTTCGGGCATCTCGCGTGCCGGCGTCGAGTCCTTGGCGACGAAGAACACCATCGACTCGCCCGGGCGCGAGAAGCTGCGCAGCACGTCGACCTGGGCGACCTCCTGCAGCTTCTTCTCGATCTTGTCGGTGACCTGGCGCGCGACCTCCCCGGCATCGGTGCCGGGCCACTCGGTGCGGATCACCATCACCTTGAACGTGAAGGGCGGGTCCTCCGACTGGCCGAGCCGGGAATAGGAATACAGGCCGATCACGGCGAGGACGGCCATGAAATAGAGCACCAGCGTCTGGTGCCGCAGCCCCCAGGCGGAGATGTTGAAACGCCCTTCGTCGAACTCGCGCGGGGTGGTCATTTGCGTGCATCCAGTGCGACCGGGGCGGCTTCATCGACCGCGCGCACGGTTTCGCCGGCGACGAGGCGATGCACGCCCGTCACCACGACGCGCGAGCCGGCCGGCAGCCCACCGGCGACCACGACGCCGTCCTCGCGGAATACCGCCGTATCCACCGCGAGGGGCGCGAGACGCGAGGCCTCGTCGACGACCCAGACGGTCGCGCGGCCATCGACGCGGGTCACTGCGGCGAGCGGCAGGAGCGTGTGCGCCGCGTCGCCGGATTCCGTAAACGCGACGCTCGCCGTGGCGCCGAGCGGCAACGCGTCATCGGCATCGGCAACGCTCACGCGCACGGCGTAGGAACGGGTCGCGGCGTCGGCCGCGGGAGCGATTTCGCGCACCGCAGCGATATAGGTGCGCGCCGGATGCGCCCACGCACGCACGGCAGCGGGCGAACCTGTCTTCAACTCGGCAATGCGGCTTTCCGGTACGTGGATCAGCACCTCGCGCTGGTCGGGGCGTGCCACGCGCAGCACCGGCTGACCGGCCGCGACAACCTGCCCGACGTCGGCGGGAGCGGCCGTGACCACGCCCTCGTCGGCAACGGTCAGGGCCGCGTAGCCGGCCTGGTTGCCGGCCGTGGCGAGTTGCGCGCGGGCCTGGCGCAGCCGCGCTTCGGCCGCCTGCTGGGCGGTACGCCGGCCGTCCAGCGCCGAGGCGCTGACGAAATTGCGCGCGTGCAGGTTCTGCACCCGCTCGAATTCCGCCCGCGCCAGCGCCACGTCGGCCTCCGCCGCCGACACCTGTGCCGCGGCCGCCTGTTCGGCGAGTTTCACGTCCTGCGGGTCGAGGCGCGCGAGCACCGCCCCCGGCCGCACGCGCGCGCCGACGTCCACGTTGCGCTCGACGAGCTTGCCGGCGATGCGGAAGCCGATGTCGGCCTCATGGCGCGCACGCACCTCGCCGATATATACGCGCAGCTGCGGCTCCCTGTCGCCGCTGCCGATGGTGCGCACGAGCACCGCCCGCGGCGGCTTCTCGACCGGAGCCGGGCCGGAACACCCGGCAAGCAGAGCGGCCAGGACGACACCTGTCAGTATTGTCTTCATCGCGCATCTCCGCTTGGCGCCGGGGCCAGCAAGCCATTCAGGACCAGATCGAAATAGGTGTGCAGGTACTGCGCCACGTCGGTTTCCTGGCCGCAGCAGGGGCCGAAGGAGTGCAGCCACATCGCCCGATAGACGAGCGGAGCGATCAGGACGCTGCAGATCGCTTCGGGATCGACTTCGCGAAAGACGCCGCGCTCGATGCCGCGCGCGACCGCCTTGCGCAGGAGCGCAGTGCCGCGCTGTATCACTTCCTGCTGGTAATAGACGGCAATGTCGGGGAAGTTGCGCGCTTCGGACATCATCAGCTTCGGGATGCCGCCCAGCTCCGTGCTGCCGATGCGCTCCCACCAGCCCAGCAGGATCGCGCGCAGCAGCGCCAGCGGATCGTCGTACTCGTCGAGAAGCGCTTCGCCCGCGTGCAGCGCCGGGACGATGCCTTCCTGGATGACGGCCTTGAACAGCGCGTCCTTGCTGTCGAAATAGAGATACAGCGTGCCCTTGGATACGCCGGCGCGCTCGGCGATGTCATCGAGCCGTGTCGCGGCGAAGCCCTTCTCGACGAAGAGCGACAGCGCGGCGGCGGTGAGTTCCTGGGGACGGGCTTCCTTGCGGCGTTGGCGGGCTGGCGAACGGGCGGGATCGGACATGCGAGCGAGAAACCGGTGTGCGGCACCGTTTTAATGACTGACCAGTTAGTAACTTATAACATCTCTCCGATAAGTACAAGGCGCGCGAGATCGCTGTTACGTGGCAATAATGTCTTGAACGCGACAATAGAGTCTTGAATGCAGCGCCAAGCCATTTCAATAAAGACTTGGACAGCTCCCCTGCGCTCCTGCGGTCGGCGCTTCGGGGATGTTGGGCAGATGCTTGCCGAGGCAGGCAGCAACGAGGGCGCGCGCCATACCAGTCACGGTTGCTCGGGATCGCAATTACCGGGCGTTCCAGTCACGTATCGGACGTCTTCGCCTAACTCCTCATTTTCGAGCCGGCTCGACGCGCTAAGCGCCGGGTGCTGAACTGCTGAGGCCATTCCATACACTACGAAACCAGCGTCGCATCGTCGGCCTGACCGGCAGAAGGCGGTTTACGCGGACGCAGACGTGAGCGCGACCGCGCACCGGTAAGCCGCCATTCGTCTTGCTACGCCACTTCTTGCGGACGATGTGCAGCTTTCTGAGCGCTCTAGACGTTGACGATCGACATGGCGAAGTCTCTGTCCGGCCAGGAGCTGACGGTCGTTGTTTCCGCAGACTAGCCATTCGAGAGGCCGCTTCCGTCAGAGACCTGCCCGCGCTGACCTGTCAACCTACACGCGCCACGCCTGCTTCCGCTTTTGCTGGCGAGCTTTCCTGACTTTGGTTTGTACCTATTCGGGGGCGCAGGTCCTCGACACGGAGCAAGACATTGAACTCCAACGAAGGATGAGGTAATTTGTGAGTAAATTAACTCATAGTTATCCGCGATGCTTCCTTACGAGCGTCCTCATGGCGCCACGCTCCGCCAACGACTGCGCGAGCCCGTCCACTTACTTAACATCGTCGTCGGTCCGCGACGAGTCGGCAAGTCGACGCTCGTCAATACCGTCCTGCAGGACTTCACTCCCCACGTCATCTATGTCTCGGCGGAGCCGACCGGTGTGGAAAGCAGGTCGTCCATAGGCTTTCCGCTTCTCGATGACACCTTCGCAACCGAACAGACCGTCGGCACCGGCAAGATTGACGGTCAGTGGCTGATCCAGCAGTGGAATGAAGCAAGGCGCCGTGCGGCAAAGGCCGACGGATCGTTCATTCTTGCCATTGACGAGATCCAGAAGATCCCGCGCTGGTCGGAAATCGTCAAGGGGCTCTGGGACCAGGATCGAACGGCCGGCGTGAACATGCATGTGATCCTCCTGGGGTCGTCCCCGTTGCTCGTGCAACATGGTCTCGGCGAGAGCCTCATGGGACGATTCGAGTTGCTTCGGATGGGCCACTGGTCCTATCCGGAAATGCATTCGGCGTTCGCCATGAGCCTCGACGAATACATCTACTTCGGCGGTTATCCCGGCCCCATGAACAGCGGGCTGTGGCGCGACGAGCGACGCTGGCGGGATTACGTCACCGGCAGCCTGATCGAGCCGAGCATCGAAAAAGACGTCTTCGAACTCAACCGAATCGACCGTCCGGCACTGCTCAAGCAGCTCTTCTGGCTGGGATGCGACTACTCGGCCCAGATTCTCGCGCTCGACAACATAGCGCAAAACCTCCGCGAACCGGGCGAAGGTGCGGAGCCACACGTCGGTACTGTCGCCAAGTATCTCGACCTCCTCGGCAAGGCCGGACTGCTTGCCGGGCTCCAGAAGTTCTCCGGCAGCATGCTCCGGCAGCGCACCTCCTCGCCGAAGCTGCTCGCACTGAACAGCGCGCTGATGGCAGTCGCGAGCGGGTACGACTTCGCGAGCGCCAAAGCAGACCGGTCGCGGTGGGGGCGCATGGTGGAAAGCGTCGTCGGGGCGCACCTCTACAACAGCGGCGGTCAGGATCTGCTGACCTACTGGCGTAAGGGCAAGCTCGAAGTCGATTTCGTTCTCTCCCGCGGACGCAGGACAGTCGCGATCGAAGTCAAGAGCGGTCAAGCCAGCCGGCCCATGCCAGGGCTGGCTGCCTTCTCCTCCAACTACCCCGACTGCCAGCGGCTGGTCGTCGGCGAGGGAGGTATTCCCCTGGTCGACTTCCTGTCACAGCCCGCCGAACACTGGCTGTCCGAGTTTCAATGACATCGCTGGGCCGCACCTGCACCGAGATTCTTCCCCAGGGTGAGCGACGGGCCGGGTTGGCGCTGGAGGACATCCGCGATCGCCCCGCCTACGTCCTGCTCGGAGAGCCGGGTGCAGGCAAGACCACGGCATTCGGGATGGAGGCCGCGGCTGCAGGCACCGAGCCGGTGTCCGCCCGTGACTTCATCGCATTGCCACCACGACCGGAATGGCTTGGGAAGCCGATTTTCATCGATGGGCTGGACGAGGTGCGAGCCGGGAGCATCGACAACGTGGCGCCGCTGGACGCGATACGCCACAAGCTCCTGCAAATCGGCCAGCCGGTCTTTCGGCTGTCATGCCGGGAGGCCGACTGGCTTGGAAGCGATCGCGAGCATCTGGATTCGATCACCCCGCAAGGGGTCGCGGTATTTCATCTCGACGACCTCACCGATGAGCAGGTCGGTGTCGTTCTCTCGCAGGACCACCGCATCCCGGATCCCGACGCCTTCATGGAATCAGCGCGCGCTCGAGGGCTGGAGGCCCTGCTGCGCAATCCGCAGAATCTGGGAATGCTGGCCGAGGCCGTTCACGACGGCTGGCCGGACAATCTGAAGGATGCATTCGAACTGGCCTGCCGGCGGCTCGCCCACGAACACAACCGTCAACGTCGAGACGTGACGCGAAATCGTCGTATCGCGGCTGACAAACTCCTCGATGCCGCCGGACAGCTCTATGCAATTCAACTGCTCGGCGGCCTCGCAGGCTTCGCGCTGGATGAGGATGCCGCCACTGCCGCTTATCCGGCGCTTCAGGATCTCGGACTCGATATCGGGGAGGCGCTCAGGCAAGCGCTGGAGAGCCGCTTGTTCGCCGGCCACGGCAACGTGGATCGACGCGAGCCTGCACACCGCCGCATCGCGGAATTCCTCGCGGCCCGTTATGTAACGCGGCAAATCGACCACGCGGGGCTTCCGCTCGGGAGGATTCGCGCGGTCATGGAGGCGGGCGACGGTGGCGTGGTATCCGATCTGCGCGGCCTTCACGCTTGGCTGGCCGTGCTCTTCCCGTCTGCCCGCAGGACCCTCGTGGAAGCGGATCCGCTGGGCGTCGTTCTGTACGGGGATGTGAGGGCCTTTACCGCGGACGACAAGCGCTGCGTCCTGAATGCCTTGAGCCGTGAAGCCCTACGCTATCCATGGTTCCGGTCTCAGGATTGGAATGCGCCGCCCTTCGGTGCGCTGGCCGACCGCGAATCGGTCGACCATTTCCGGGAGATCCTCGAGTCTCCCGATCGCAGCCAGGCGCACGAGTCGCTGGTAGATTGCGTGCTCGAAGCGATCCGCCACGGTGATCCTCTACCCGAGCTCTGTGAAGCCTTGCTGGCCATCGCGCGCGATCGCAGCCGCTGGCCGACAAACAGAAAGGCCGCCATCCAAGCGTACATCCACGCGACCGATGGAGGACGCAGTAGGCTACGCGCGCTGCTCGACGACATTTCGGGCGGTCGAGTGCCCGACGGAGACGACGAGCTGACAGGCATACTGCTCACCGAGCTCTACCCTGTCCAGCTGTCGCCAGCCGAGATCGTGGACTATCTCCACACGGCCAAAGATCCGCGGCTCATCGGCCATTACCTGATGTTCTGGGATCGCGAGTTCCTCGAGCGAACCCCGATCGACGAGATTCCCCAGGTGACGGACCGCTTCGCCGAGGCATGGACGAGACTGCGCCGGTCGCTCGACGATTTCCACCTCAAACGCCTCGCCGGAGGGCTTCTGGTAAAGGCTTTGCAGCTTGCGGGCGAGTTCGCTGCGCCGGAACGGGTCTGGCGCTGGCTCGGCATGGGGCTCGATGAGCACGCCTATTCCCGCCTAGATAAGAAGCACCAGCAGCAGATTACCGACTGGCTGTCGGAGCGTCAGCAGATACTTCGCGAGCTCCTAGAGTTCTCCTTCGCACAGTGCGCGCCGAAGAAGGACGTCCTGCATTGCCTGCTTGAGACGGAGCGCCGCATCTACGACGCGCGCGTCGCGCCCGACACCGCCGACTGGCTGTTCGAGCAGGCAGCCGGTTTCGATTCGGCGGAAGCACGAAACTTCCTGTTCAACCGAGGAGCCATGTCGCTCCTTCGGCGGCTCGACTACACGCCGGGCCTGCTCGATGCCCTCCTTTCCGTCTCTGCCAGGCATCCGAAATTGCAACCCAACGTGAAGGCCTGGCTGCGGTGCAATTGGGACGACTGGAGGCGTGAGGATGCGCAATGGAAGCGGAACCGGTCCTCGGAAGCGGAGCGCCGCGTCGCGGAGTGGCAGGCGTTCGTCCGCAAGCACCATGATGCGATAGAAGCGGGTTCGGCCCACCCGAAGATCATGCACGACCTTGCGATGGTCTATTTCGGCCGCTTCCAGGAGGCGGAAGGCGAGAACGCCGAGGCCCGCATGCATGCCTGGCTCGGCGGCGACGCCGGCATGGTCTTGACGGCGCTGACCGGACTGCGGCGGACATTGGCGCGTGAAGACCTTCCAACGGTTTCGGAAATCATCAAGCTCGCCCTCGACAACCGCCATCACTACATCGCGGAAGCGAGCCTGGCGGGTGCCGAGGAATGGTTCCAGGATAATCCGGTGCGCAAGCTCGAACTTGATGACGAGGTGCTGACCCGCCTCGTATGTTTCCGCCTCACGCACGACTATGGTGCCGCACCCGCTTGGTTCCAGAGCTTGGTTGCACAACGCCCCGGACTCGTGGCCGACGTCCTCGTTGCGTACGCATCGGCCATGCTGAAGGCCGGTAAGGAGCACGTCGCGGGCATCTTTCCGCTGGCCTACGACGACCATTACCGCGACGTCAGCCGGCTGGCCGCGCTGAAGCTGCTGGCGGCCTACCCGGCTCGCGCAAAACGGCAGCGGCTGGGCGATCTCGGCACGCTGCTCGTCGCTGCGCTCAGGCATTGCGATCGTCAGAAACTCGTGGAGTTGATTGCCGCCAAGCTGTCTCGCAAGAGCCTGGACGTGGCACAACGCAGCCAGTGGTTATGTGCCGGACTGTTGCTCGATCCCATCCAATACGAGGGCCCCCTTTCCAGTTACGTCGATGGCAATCAGGCCCGGTCGATGCTGATCGCCCGCTTCTTTTCAGAGCGACCGGCGCAAGCCACCGGGCTACCGGAACTCTCGGAATCGACCCTCGTCATGTTGATCCGGAGCATCGGACCATATACGACTCCGGTGCGCCCGACCGGCGCTTATACGGTGACTGCCGAGATGAACGCCGCTGATCTCGTGCGGGGATTGATCGCGCGACTCAGCAACCGAGCCACCGACTCCGCATCGAAGGCCTTTACGGAGCTGCTGAACGATGAATCCCTGCATGCCTGGCGAGACCGGTTGCGCGAGCACCAGGAGTCGCAGCGAGTCGTGCTTCGCGAAGCGCGTTTCCGGTACCCGTCGGCGTCCGCGATTGCCAGACTGCTGGAAAACGGCCCGCCGGCCCACCCTGCAGACCTCAAGGCCTTGCTTGCACAGCACCTCCGCGACCTCGATCGCAGCGATCGGGACGGCAATACAACTGGGTACAGGCGTTACTGGAATATCGACGAGTACGGCAGGCCCACCAGTGCCAGGACGGAGAACGATTGCCGCGATCGGCTGCTTGAGCTCTTGAGGGAGAGGGTTCGAGGCATTGGTGTCGAGTTGATGCCGGAAGGTGAGTACCGGGAGAACAGGCGAGCCGACATTCGTGCATCGTTCGGTGGAACTGGCGGATTCAACGTTCCAATCGAGATCAAGCGCGACAGCCACAAGGATCTTTGGCTGGCATGGCGAACCCAGTTGCTGGACCACTACGTGCGGGACCCGGGTGCCGACGGCCACGGAATCTATCTGATCTTCTGGTTCGGAGGCCGGGGCATGCCGGTTGCCGCGGACGGCGGCAGTCCTCCCAGATGCGCCGGGGAGCTCGAATCCAGACTGTCCGCGCTGCTCAGCGAGAGCGAGAAGCCATATATCGACGTTATCGTCCTCGACTGCGAACCCCCATCTACGTCCCGCGGATCAGAAAAATAGATTGCCCGGCCCCTCACTCCAACGCACGTTCGGAAATTGCGGCGACTGCTCCACCCGGAAACCTGCCGTTGAACGTCTGACGCGTCGAGCGGCAGCAACGGGTCGGGCACGGACGAAACCGCGAAGAGGCTGGACGACGGCTTTCTGACTGCTTGGGACCTTACTGGTGAAAGTTCGTCACTTCGCGGCCTCGCGGGCTGCTTGCGTGTGGGACCGGCCATTCAGTTGCCACGCCCGGCGGACGGCAGCCGACCCACAGCCGTCTTTGAACCACAGGCAGGCTCAACGGCAGGTTGCCGGGACTACCGGACCTTGAGCCTCCCCTCGAACAGCGGACAGTCGCCACACGCCTGGCCAGCGTCGACCTCGGCCGTACGTACTCGACCGAATTGACGATGCGAGAACGCACCTTTCACGTCCTGCGCCGTTGCTATTGGCGTTCTGGGTCACGCGCCGTGGTGGGAGATTGTCCGACGTGCTCTCGTCGGTGGGTCGGTTGGCCACAGTCCCGTGACCCTATGAAGGAAGAGCAGACCTGAAGCACGCTGGAGCACCGAGTAGTACGGCCTTTCGGTTCACTCGAGCAGTGCGTGGGTCCGCGCGTAGCGAAACATCTCCAGCGCATTGCTCAGCCCGGTCTTCTGCCGGATGGCTGTCTGGTAGTTGGCGACGGTCTTGGCGCTGACGCAAAGCCGCGCGGCAATCTCGTCGACCGCGAGTCCCTGCGCGAGCATCGTGAAGACTTGGAATTCCCGCGGCGACAGCACCTGATGGGGCGCCTGGCTGTCGTTCCCGGCTTCGCCCAGGGCGCGCGCTGCTTCGGCCGACAACGGGTGCCCGCCCGCACCAAGGTCGAGCACTGCTGCGATCAGCGCTTCCGGGGCGCTGCTCTTGGTCAGATAGCCGTCGGCACCCGCCTGCATGGCTTGACTGACCATCGCCGGCGCGCCATGCATGCTGAAGACGAGAACCTTCAATGTCGGCACTCGGGCTTTGAGCCGCCGCAGTGTTTCGAGACCGCCGCGCCCGGGCATGGAAAGATCGAGAATGAGAATGTCGGCATGATTGGCGCTCAGCCAGGTGTATGCCGTTTCGCAGTCGGCGAATTCGGCTACCACGCTGACATTTGGCTCCAGTTCCAACAGCCGTCGATATCCGGTGCGCACCACGGCGTGATCGTCGGCAATTGCCACGTGCAAGCTGGTCATTCGACTGTCCTCGCGTACGTCATTGCCGATGCGCGGTCGGCTGGCTCGCGCGCCGCTTCCGGCCAGGGAAAGCGTGCCTGAAGGCATAGCCCCCGCGGCCCGCCCGCCGGGCCTCGATCGAGCATTTCCAGTTCGCCTCCGTGGGCCCAGACCCGCTCACGGATGCCGGCCAGGCCATTGCCCTGCTGTAGCGCCTCGGTGTAGGAGGCGATGCCGATGCCGTCGTCGCACACCGACCACTGCACACCCTCCCCGAAGCGGGCGGCGAGGGCCACTGCCACCGTTTTCGCGCCGGCGTGGCGGGCGACGTTGGTGAGCGCCTCCTGGGTCATGCGGTACAGGTTCAACGCCAGACCTTGGGGGATATCGCTGCCGTCAAGGTCCACGGCCAGCTGGTAGTGGATGGTTTGTCCCGGGCGCTGGCGCCAGCTCTGGACCAGGGTTTCGATCAGGTCGCAGATTGGAATCGATGCGCGGCTCCCTTCGTCGCACGGGTTGCCGAGCCAGCCAAGCAGATTGCGTATGTCCTGCTGGACGCGGGCGCATTGCTGCTCCAACTCTGCCGCCACGGTGTGCAGCTCCGGCTGCTGCTCGGTCCGCCGCAGCAGATAGGTCGCATCCGCGCGCATCGCGGTGAGCGATTGGCCGAATTCGTCGTGCAACTCGCGGGCGATGTGGGCGCGCTCGTCTTCCTGCAGGGTCAGCACCTTGAGGCTGAGCAGGCGTCGCTCCTCCTGCGTCTGCCCCAGCGCCGCCGCCAAGTGGTTGAGGGCACGCGCGATCACATCGAGTTCGCGGATGCGCAGGGCGGGCAAGCGTGCCCCATAGTCCTGGCGCTCGAAGGCGGCAATGGTGTCGAGGATCTGGCGCAATGGCGCAAAGGCGTGCCGCACCGCCCAGTACAGGGCAGCCAGCAGGCTGAGGCTATAGAGCAGCAGGACCCCGGTGACGCCGAGGATTTCGTCGAACGCCTCTCGTTGCTCGCTGAACGGATGCGTGGTCAGGGTGATGCGAAACGTGCGGCCATCGGCACGCTCCAGCAGCCAGGCCGATTCCTCCGCCGCGTGCGGGCGCGCAAAGAGGCCCAGCAGCCACAGGAAGGGTCGCATTGCCGGCGGGGACAGTTCCTCTGCCACGGATTGCGCCAGCACTTCACCGCTTCTCCCATCCTCGAGCCGGAACTGGAGGTGACGCAAGCGGCCCAAGCGGCCCGCTTCGCGCAAAGCCTCGATCCGCTCCCCGAGCGCATTGTCCGGCGCGTTCTGCAAAGCGGCGAGCTGGCTGCTCAAGAGCGCGAGCTGCCCGGCGCCCTGGCCTTCGCGGCGGACATCGGATTGAGCCCGCCACGCCGCGAGGAGCAGGACGCAGAGCAGACAGGCGAGCGAAATCGCCGCCGCGCGGCGCAACAGTACGTAGGTCAGTTCCATGTGGGCAGTATCACATCAGCCGGGCGGTTCGCGCACCGGATAAAAGTCGGGAATTTTTCCTATGGAAGACGACGCGGGGCGTACGTACTCTGCTCCGTGCAATGTATCCGGCGGGATTTCGGCACAGGCCAATTGCAAGCGAATCGAAGGCCGCGAGAACGACCACCTGACCCATACCAGAGCACCACAAGGAGCATCATGCAGCACGATAGCCGGGCACCAATCCGCAAAGCGCTGGCCCTCTTCATCGCCTCTGTGGGGCCCGCCGCGACGGCTGTCGCCGCCGAGACCGTCGAACTCGCGCCGGTGGAGGTCGTCGGGACCACGCCGCTGCCCGGTATCGGCCTACCCAAGGACCAGGTCCCCGCCAACGTCCAGACCCTAAGCAGCCAGCGTCTGCGCGAGGCGGGCGGCCAATCGCTCGCCGAAGACCTGCAGCGCAGCCTGCCCAGCGTCAATGTCAACGAGATCCAGGGCAACCCCTACCAGGCCGACGTGAATTACCGCGGCTTCTCCGCCTCGCCCCTGCTCGGCACGCCGCAGGGCCTCTCCGTGTTCCTCGACGGCGTGCGCGTGAATGAGCCCTTCGGCGACGTCGTGAACTGGGACCTGATCCCCCAGGCGGCGATCGCCACGCTGGCCTTGGTGCCGGGCTCCAATCCGCTCTACGGTCTGAACACCCTGGGCGGCGCGCTGGCGATCCAGACCAAGCGCGGCGACACCCACCCGGGCGGGGAGATCGAGCTGTACGGCGGCTCCTTTGGTCGCCGCGGCGGCTCCGTCGAACACGGCGGCAAGCGCGACGAACTCTCCTGGTTTGTCGCTGCCGAGGGGATGAAGGAGGACGGCTGGCGCGACCGTTCTCCCTCGGAGGTCGGCCAGCTGTTCGGCAAGCTCGCCTGGAGCACTGCGACGACCGATCTCGCCCTCACGCTGGCCCACGCCAACACCGATCTCATCGGCAACGGCCTGGTGCCCGAAAGCATGGAACGCCAACGGCGCGAAGCGATCTTCACCCATCCCGACCAGACGAAGAACCGCAGCACCCTGCTGGCGCTCTCCGGCAGTCAGTGGCTGAGCGACAACGACCAGATCTCCGGCACCGTCTATGTCCGGCGCACCCGCACGCGCACGCTCAACGGCGACGGCAACGACGAGTACGAGGACGAGTTCGAGGAATGGGCCGATGCCGGCTTTCCCGCCGGGGAGGGGCCGGAAAACGGTGTGCTCAACCGCACCCGTACCGACCAGAACGCCGCGGGCCTGGCCCTGCAGTGGAGCCGTATCGCCGGTGCCCACCAGTTTGCCGTCGGGGTGTCCCACGACCGCAGCCGTGCCAGCTTCCGTCAGAGCGAGCAGGGTGGCGAACTCACCGGCAATCGTGGCATCGAGGCCGACGAAGACGAGGAGCAGGTGAACAGCCTGCTCGGCCGTACCCGAACCACCAGCGTCTATGCCACCGACACCGTCGCGCTGGCCTCCACCGTGCATCTGACCGGCTCGCTGCGCTTCAATCGCACCCGGGTGATAAACCGCGACCGCATGGGTGACGCCCTCAACGGCGACTTCACCTACCGCAAGCTCAACCCCGCGCTGGGCCTCACTTGGCAAGCCGCACCCTCCCTTACCGTGTACGGCGGCTTCTCCCAGGGCAGCCGCGCGCCGACGCCGATCGAGCTGGGGTGCGCCGATCCCGAGAATGCCTGCAGCCTGCCCAATGCGATGGCCGCCGACCCCTTCCTCGACCAGGTCGTCACGCGGACTTTCGAGCTGGGTGTGCGCGGCAGAATCGCCGGCAACATGCTGTGGAATGCAACCGCCTTCCGCAGCACCAACCGCGACGACATCCTCTTCGTCGGCACCGGTGGCAGCCTCGGCTTCTTCACGAACTTCGGCCGCACCCGCCGCGAAGGCGTCGAACTGGGCCTTTCCGGGGAGACCGGTGTCCTCGACTGGCGCGTGAACTACAGCTACCTCAACGCGACGTTCCAGTCCTCCGCCTGCATGCTCGCCGAGAACAACAGCACCGAAGGCGAAGGCGGCTGTCCCGACGACGAGATCCGCGTCGAGCGCGGCGATCGCCTGCCCGGGCTGCCGACGCACAGCCTGAAGCTGGGCCTCGGCTGGCGTGCCGCGGACGCGCTACGCATCGGCGCCGACCTGCTCGCGTACTCTAGCCAGTATGTGCGGGGCAACGAGAACAACCGCCACGAGCCGGACGAAGATTTGGGCGGCCGCGGCAAGCTCGGCGGTTACGCGATCGTCAACCTGAACGCGGACTACAAGCTCGCGCGCGACTGGACGCTGTTCGCGCGCGTCGACAATGTCTTCGACCGCCGCTATGCGACGGCCGGCGCGCTGGCCGAAAACCCATTCGTCGGTACTGGCAACACCTTTGAAGCGGATCCAGAAGGATGGCGCCGCGAGCAGTTCATCGCCCCCGGCACGCCGCGCAGTGCGTGGATCGGCTTACGCTACGCGTGGAAGGGGCTTTGATCACGCCTGTCCCCCTCGCCCTGACCGCCCCGACAAATGAGCGATCTTTCGGTGCTGCCGCCATCGACGAGCGGCACGACGCTCGCTGAAACCCTTCTGAAGGTCCCGGCAGCGGCCCGGGCGCTCAGCAGTGCCACGAAGTATCAACGAATGAGGAGACGCTAGTGATTTTCCCCCGACTTCCTGCATCGCTCGTCGGTGCGCTGCTTGCCGCCGCGCTCGCGGTGCCCGCCCACGCAAAGAACACCGGCCTCATCTTCGTCAGCAGCGAGAACGACAATGCGGTCGCCGTGCTCGACGGCAAGACGCATCAGGTCATCAAGACGGTTGCGACCGGCAAGCGCCCGCGCGACATGCGCCTGTCGCCGGACGGCAGCGCGCTGTTCGTGATCGCGAGCAACTCGAACCGGGTCGATGTCATCGACATCGCGCAGCTCAAGGTCACCCACAGCATTCCGGTCGGCGAGGATCCCGAGATGTTCGACCTGTCGCCCGACGGCAAGCGGATGTACGTCTCCAACGAGGAGGACGCGCAGGTCACAGTCATCGACGTCGGGTCGCGCAAGAAGATCGGAAAGATCGAGGTCGGCGAGGAGCCCGAGGGCGTGAAGCTCAGCCCGGACGGCAAGCGGCTCTATGTGACCTCCGAAGTCGCGAACATGGTGCACGTGATCGACCCGGCGACGAACGGCATCCTCGCGAACGTCGTCGTCGGCAACCGGCCGCGCCGCTTCGCGATCACGCCGGACGGCGGCGAGGTGTGGGTCACGAACGAGCTCGGCGGCGCGGTCACCGTGCTCGACGGCGCGAAGAACACGCTCAAGGCGAAGGTCGAGTTCAAGCCGAAGGGCTTCCGGCCCGACGACGTCACCCCCGTCGGCATCACGATGAGCCGCGACGGCAAGACCGCATATGTGACGCTCGGCCGCGCCAATCACATCGCGATCGTCGATGTCGCGAGCCGCCAGGTCACCGACTACGTGCTCGTGGGCAATCGCGCGTGGGGCGCGACGCTGAACCGGGACGGCAGCCTGCTGTTCGTAGCGAACGGCCTGTCGGACGACGTGTCAATCGTCGACACTGCGAGCCGCAAAGTGCTGCGTTCGGTGCCGGTCGGAAGGGTGCCGCATACCGTCGTGGTGGATGACTGATCTGGGTGTCGGTTCGATTGGTACGCGCTGCATAGCGTTCGATTTCTCGCGCCCAACTCTCACTTGTTTGAGCGTTGCGTTGCCGCTCGCCACTCGATAGCGTACCGGCTGGATCGAGTTGCTCGCGTAAGACGTCTGGCAGATTCCAGAGCGGACCAGTCGCTCGAATGACGGCTCTGTGGAATCGGCGAGTGACAGCTGATGGCCGGACAGAGACCTCGCCAAGTCGCTGGCCAACGGCTGTAGCGCTCAGAAAGCTGCCCGTCGTCCGCAAGAAGTGGCGTAGCAAGGCGAATGGCGGCTTGCCGGTGCGCGGGCCAGTTCAACGCCAGCTTCCACGTAAAAACCGCCATTGGCCGGTTCACCCGAGCAACACGTCCTATAGCCTGACGAAAAAGTTGCCACCCCCGCTGATGGCGCCTTCCTACCCCTCCGACCGGACGGATCCTTAACGGACTGGATGCAGGTGGGGAATGACCCTTTGTGCCCGCGGTATTAACCGGTGAGGCCTCACAAAGTACCTCTGGATCTGCCAGCAGACGAATCCGTACGGCACTGCGACTGCCCATACACCGAGCACTATCCTCCAAATCTCGGCCTCAGCCCACAGCACCGGCACGAGGATCGGCAGCATGACGAGCGTGGCGAGGAGAGACAGGGCAACCGCCGCAGACATCAGCCATGGCTTCGTAGGCACAAAAACCCGGCCGGCGGCATCAACGCGCAGGCATCGGTTGCTAACCAAGTTTCGCAATTCATGTGTGGCAAGAAGGCCGCGGTTCGCCAACTCGCGAACAGCCCGCTTTACAGATGCCTCGACTCGGCAGCCATAAGTGCGTGCAAAGACCAGGTCGTCGAGATGCAAGATCGCCTCCGACGTGCCTCTCGCGGTCCAGCCCAAGGTCGCACCCAATTCCCGGACCAGTCGAATCTGCGCGCGCAGACGTAAGTCCCAAAATGGAGCGGCGATCCGCCAAGCGAATCGTTCGAACCTCGCAGCCCAACTTCGGCTGCCACGAGTTCTTCGCAGTGCAGCCTCCATAAATTGCAGCACTTCATCCGGGTCAGAAGGTTTCCCCGCCGGTCGATCTTCCAACTCAGACTGCAATACTTCGAGCTGACGGAGTTGCTCTTCGATTTCCTTCCTACCGTCTCTTGTCATGATTCCACCTTAGTCTCAGGCTGCATTTCCAAGAAGCAATGTGAGATCAAGCCCATCCGGATCAGCACGCTTTGCCCGTCTACATGCCCGATAGGCAAGCCGGAAGGCCTTGGTTTGTAGATCCGCCGGATAGGGCCGGCCTTCGGTGTCGACTGCAACCCGTTGAACCCAAGCCCAGACCTTTTCGAAGAGCTCCCAGTCGAGGATTTCCGCATATTCAGCGCCCGATTCCTCAGCAAAGAGCAGGTACAGCAGATCCCCTCCATTTTGCCCAAAGGCCGAGAGGTAACCGAGCCCTGGTTCCCGCGAGCCGTTTTCGTAGTAGTTCTGCGTAACGCGAGTAATCCCCAACTGGCGAGCGAACTCCTCCTGACTGAGTCCCAGGCGCTCTCGCTCCCGTCGCAGTCGATGATGCAGCCCCGGCACGATTTGGTTGGCAATCTGGCGCACGGTCATATCAACATTCGTTGACACTATAAACGGTTAAACCTAATATAACAGCATCCGGTGCTTATTACGACCTCGTCAGATTTATGAGCCCCTTCTCAGCCACGCTTCAGGAACTGCGCCTCGTCTACCAGCTGAGGCAAGCAGAACTGGCCGACAAGCTCGGCTACGAGCAGAGCTACATCTCGGCACTGGAAATCGGTACCAAGGGCCCGCCGACGGCAGCCTTCGTCGAAAAATTGATTAGCGCGCTGGAACTAGATAGCACCTGGCAGTCACGACTGTGGGAATCGCTGGAGGCGTCCCAACGAAAGCTCGTCGTTCCGAGCGAGGCGCCCGAGGCGGTCTATCGCCTATGCAACGAGTTGAGGCGCCAACTCGACCACTTACATCCGGCTCAAATTGAGTTGATGCGGATCGCCCTTCGCCTTCCGCAATCCATGAGAACCGAGCCTCCAGCCTCGCAAAGGCGCTTGCGGCGGCGCGTGAAGGGCAACCAAGAGGAGGAGACGGAAATGTAAAACGGGGCAAACCTTTCGGCTTGCCCCGCTGGGGTTCGCGTAGCTGACGCTACAACGAGACTGGACACCTCAAAGTATCGTCACTCCCCTCCCCAGCGTCAAGCCGCCTTCCTTCGGTTCCCAACGTGCTGCGGCCGCTTTAGTGCCGCGGCAGGTGGGAGTTACGTCCAAATTCGGAACTTTTGCCCTGGCTTGGCGAGGCTCTAGCCCACACTCGGAGCCAGAACCTTGTCGGTGCAAGGGTTCGCTGGATTTCGGAGGCGCATATGCCAGCAGTAGCGGAGCAGACACAAGAAGACGTCGACAACCATATAGCCGCGCAATTCACAAGCGCTCCATGCACGGGTTCGACAACCCACTCGACCGCTGCAACTGATGCGGAGATCGCCGCGCACTTGCCCATCAAGGTGGAGCCAAAGCAACGGCCGGCTAAAGGTATGAGCTGGAAGAAGCTGATGGAGCGCGTTCAAGGCGGCCACGGCCAAGGACATGGCCGCAACTACCGGCCGTGGCTCACGATCCGGCGAAAAAATCCATCACCGACGTCCAATCAGGTCGTCTCCTGGATGCCCGGGCTAGGACGCGTTGCGCATTACTTTTCACGCGGCGAGTATCACACCGCACTCATGCTCCTGTGGTTGGGCGTTCTCGACATCCGAGAGCAATTCCCCCTGTGGCCGATGCCACACCCGCACCCCCTGACAGGCGTGCCGGGTACCCAAGACGGTCAGCTTCCCTGGTCGCGCGGTCTACTCAAAATCGCGCAAGACGCCGGCATCGACCATGGCTACGAATTTGGAACACGGCTGCCGTACGTCGCAACGCTGGACCTGCTGGTTTCCGTTCCAGGTCATCACGGTCCGACGCTCGCCGGCTTTTCCTCGAAGCCGATCGACGACGCGGATGACGAGGTCCGGTGGCGCACGCTGGAGCGGCTGGAGTTGGAGCGTCGGTACTGTGGGGAGTTGGGAATCCCATACCGGGTTTCGTACTCCGCACTGATTCCCCTTCTTATGGCCGGGCAATTGGAGTGGCTCCTCGATAGCGCCAACTTGGACTATGCGCCGCACCTAGCACGACTTGCCGACTTTTTCGCAAGGGGCTTCTGCGAGCGCCCAGACCTTTCGATTACCGATGCGGTCCAAGCGTCCGCCAAGCACATGGAGCTGGACAGCGACACCGGTTGGTTGCTGTTCCGGCATTGCGCCTGGCACCAGAAGATTGATATCGATCTGTCGCACAGAATTCTGACGTCTCTTCCCGCCCGGCTTGGCGGACGGCAGGTGTGCGATGCGCTTCGCACCCAACTGTTTGGGAGGACGTGGTGATGGCGACCGTCGAACCGGGCATGGTGCTTAAGTCGACATGCCCTGAATCCCCGCTGCAGGGCATATATCGAGTCCTGGATGTCATGCCTGATCACACGCAGGCCATCGTCATCCCTGTTCCGACCGCCCCGCGGAAGCGCGACGGCAAGAAACAGGCAAATTATTACGCGCGCGGCTTCTTCGCTCTGGACACGGTCGTTCTCGCGGGCTGGATCGATCGCAAGTTGCTCCTGCCTACGAAGATCGAGTTGCCCCTGTTTTGGGCACTGAGCGATGAGCAGATTGAACAGCGATACCCGCCGAGAAAGGGAAAGATCCGGTCATCTCCATTGCTCCGTCGGGATCAAAAATGGGCTCTGATCGAACCACTTGTTTCTTCCTCGGGCAATATCCGCCTTCCCGCGTTTACCGAACTCGACAGGCTAGCGTCCGCACACGCCGAGGAGTCGGGGGTCAATAAGGGCAAGGTTCTCGATGCCCTGCACCGCTACTACGCATTCGGCCGTATCAAGAATGCCCTGCTTCCCAATACTCCCAACTGCGGCGCACCGGAGAAGCCGCGATACGCGAAGGAAGGGAAAAAGCTCGGGCGCAAGAACGCCGCAGCGAGCGTGGGCGAAACCGCACTGCAGGGCAAAGTCCTCGACGAACAGGACCGGCAAAATCTGCAGGACGGATGGCATCTGTACGTGCGGCCAGGAACCACTGTGTCACAGGCGTTCATTGCCACAACCCAGACGTTCTACGCCACTGGGCACACGCTGAAACATGGCCTCCTCGCGCCCGAGTTGCTGCCCGCGCATATGCGGCCCACCGAACGGGAGTTTCGCTACCACGGACCCAAGACGCCTGAAGAAGCCGCCGCGAGACGTCTCATGGGAGAGGGGGACTGGGCGCGCGACTACCGGCCGCTCGTTGGCTCCGCACGTGATGGAATTTGTGCCGTTGGACAGGTCGGCTCACTGGATGCATCGCCCATCGACGTCAACCTGACTGCCTGCTTTGATCGCGTCACTCCCATTGGCGTAGGTAGAGGGCTTGTTGTTCGAGACAGCTGGCTCGGCCTGTACTGTGGATTTCAAGTCGCGATCGGAGGACTCAAGACCGACGACGCCAAGCTGGCGATACTCCGCAGCGGGCTCGACAAGGCATCGCTCCTTGAACGGTACGATCTGCAGGAACTCCCGCCGGAAGATTTCCCAAACATCGTTTTCTCGAAGCTCCTGTCCGACAATGGGGAGTTACGCTGCCTCAACGGCATCGAGAGTTGCACCGAGCAAATAGGTTCGCGGATCGAGTTTGTTTCGTCCAAGCGAGCAGACCGCAACTCCACTTCGGAGTCGGGTCACCATTCCCGTCATCGCGGGCTCGACCACCACCTCGAGGGGACAACCAAGGGACGCCAACGCAAGCGCGGCGAGCCGCTTCCCATCACGAAGGCACTCATAAGTCATTTTGAGTACACCCGGCTATTGATCCTATGGATGCATTGGGCCAACACACAACAACAGGTGCCGCATCTGCTGACAACGGAGATGCGGCGCGAGAATATCAAACCCACTCGCATAGAGATTTACCGTTGGGCAAAGCGCCATGGCTACGTCTCAGGCAGAACAGTCGACCCGACATACCTTCGCGCACACCTGCTCCCACGATTCCACGCGAGCGTCCAGCGTAACGGGCTAGTCCTGCATCGGCCCGCAACCGGAAACACGGTTGAACTCCTGCGGAACGCGCGATTCAACAGCGAACATCTGGCGGCCTCCGGCCTCTACCGCCGCCTGAAAAATGCGGACGGGCCACCCCACATCGAGGTGCGTGCCGACCCCGACGACCTGTCCGAGATACTCCTCGTGGACGACCGCGGCATCCATGTCATCCCGAACGTTTCCGACGACCTGATTCTCGTCCACGACGGCTGCATCGCGGACCTCTCCGCGATAAACGACGTCGAGAAACGACGAAACATCGAGACTGCGTCGGAGCGCGACCAAGCCGCCTCCGATCAACGCGCGTTTCGAGAGGAAACGCAGGCTAACGCACGCGCCAACAAGGCGCAGAGGCTGGCAGCCGGCGGCAGGCAGGAGCCCGGCGGCCGAGAACGCGCTGGGGTGCGCGCCAACCAACGCCGGGAACGAGGTGCGCAAATGGAGGCAGCTGCCGCGCGCGTCCCCCAAGGGGATCCCCCAGCCAACGTCGTGAGCGACACCCCCGCTCCTCAATCCGTTTCAATTCCGTCCAAAAGAGCTGAGTCCCCCGAGCAGCCCGGCGCGCTGGCCGCGCTCCTCCGGCGGCGGCTTGCCGGTTTCCACAACGAGAGGCACCCATGACGAACACCACCGCTGACAACGATATGCCGCCGGACGGCAACCCGTTCCTGGAACCCCTCGCAGATCACTTGTTCGCCAAAGACCTGCCGCAACGGTTGGCATCGTCACCGCAGGATGGAATCGACACGCGGTCGCTGGGGCCCCAGGCTCGACTCGATCTACTCGATCTGCTGCAGGAGACCATGTTCGAGCCAACCTCGACCTCGCTGGAGATTGCCATGCGCGTCTATCGCCTCATTCGACGAGGCTACCGGGCGCGCGACCCCCGACTCGCTGCGGTCCGAGCCATGAGCATGACCATCGCCCGATTCGCTGGCAACGAGGCCCGGACGCTGCCGTGGCTGACAACCCAAGCCAAGGGGATGCGAGTCTCGGGCATCACGGGCCTCGGGAAGACCTACGAGGTCATCCGGGCGCTCCGGCTATTACCTCAGTCCATCGAGCATGGACGTTGCCAGGCAGCAGGCTGGGAGCACATGTTGCAGGCCGTATGGCTTTACGTGGCCATGAGCCATGACGGATCGCTCGGCGGGCTGTTGCTGCAAATCCTGTGCGCCCTCGACTCAGCGATCGGCACGAGCTACGCCACGGACCGGTCCCTCACCCGCCTGAGCAACGAGAAGCTGGCCGTACATATCGGCATCATCCTGCGCAACCACGCGGTCGGCGTCCTCGTCATCGACGAGTTGCAGAGCCGCAATTTTTGCAGCGGAGCCCATGGGGCACTGACGGCGACCTTCTTTCTGCGGCTGCTTAACTTCGGCATCCCAGTCGTTCTGATCGGAAACCCGCTCGGGCTAGACGCGCTGGACTCGTTCTCACAGGACATGCGGCGGATCAACTCCGGCGGGTCAATTGAGCTACACCCACTGGAGGCCGACGAGTTCGACTGGACCGATTGCCTCGCCAAGGCGCTGTGGCGCTACGACGTGATGCCGGAATCGACGTCGATTGAGGATCCCAACGGCACGTTATTGTTTCGTTACAGCGGGGGGATCCGCGACTACGCGTGCCGAATCCGCGCGGCCTCGCAGCGCCTGGCGATCGAACTCGGCGACAGAGCGGTCACCGAGCTGCACATGGAGCAAGCGTTTCTAGGCCACGACTTCAGCGATCGCGAGCGCGCACTGATCCGCGGATTCCGCGACCAAGACCCAACGCTGCTCATGGACTACACGGACGTACCGTGGCAGCGCTACGCCGAACGCTGGGGTCGCCTCCCTTCCGCATCGCGCGGCACTGCTCCCGACTCGCCCACCGCAAACACCCGACAAGCTAAAGGGAACGCCGGAAAGGCATACGGTTCGGAGGTCCGGCCCAAAGGACAGGACACGACTACCCCCCGCGTTCCTGTTACCGAGCGCGCGCGTGCGACGGTCCGTGCGAAACGCACCCGTAAGGAAAAAGAGCTCCAGCGGCGCGCCGAGGTACGGACAGGACTCGATCCGAGTGATGTCCGGCATAGCGGCCTTCAGGAACTCCTGCTCACCGGCTTCGAGGTGCTCCGCGCCAATGGCGCACGGGCCTAATACTGATCCTTGATGGGAGAAGAAGAATGAGCTCAACTTACGAGCGCCGAGACCAGACCGCAGGCACAACGCCGCACGAACTCACCCCCGAGCCTGCAGCGAGGAAGCGACCGCCTTTCTTTCCAGCCGCACTTCCGGACGAAACACTGGCGTCCAGAGTCAGCCGATACCATGTTCAGCGGGGACACCAAACGACCCACGCCACATACCGAGAGCTGTTCGAGTCGGCGCCGTTCAGCCTGACCTACTGGGTGCCGCCCAAGTTGGAGCGGCTCGCCGCGAAACTACCGGGCCGGGCTTCCGACAACCTAACTGCACTCTACCGAGAATCGACACTGTTGCCACTGTTTCAGCAGTTCGCCGGCGGGCGATACACTGTGGATCGCGCTGCCGGTTCTCCTGAAGCGGCGGCCGTGGAATTGCCACGTCGCATCGTCGGCGAAAGCGGCACGACACATTTGTGTCCGACATGTCTGGTGGACGACTTGCAGGAATGGGGCACGTCGTACATCCATCGTGAACATCAGATCCCGGGCATCACGTGTTGCTGGAAACACGGGGTGAAGCTGATCGACCGCTGTCCAATTTGCCGTTGCCCGTTCGAATCTCCGAAGAACCTCATTCTCGGCCTCTGGCAATCGTGCCACTGCGGCAACGAGATCATCGAGGTGGCACCTTCGGTCCATGAAGAGGCGCCGACATCCGAGGTCGAGTTCGCCCAATTCGCCATGGCGCTGCTGCCCGCACCGGGGACGGCCATCAGCACGGACGCCTTGGTTGCTCTGTACAGGCATCGCGCACGCGAACTCGGTTTCTCCCGCGGAAGCAACATCAATCGGATCGACCTATTCGCTGCGGTAGAAGAGCATTTCGGTGCCGAACTGCTCGCGCGGATCGACCCCGCCTATCGTGCCGACCGCCGAAGCGGCTGGTTCCACGTTCTCTGTCCATCGGCCGCTGCTGATGTGCCCGTGAACAGACATCTGGCCCTCGCCGCATTTTTGTTCAGGGAGGCCAACCTCTTTATTCAGGCACGCGATACCGCGTCGGCAGAGTGGCAAGTTCGGCGCCAAGTAAAGCCGCGTCTGAGAGAAACTTCGATAGTGGATCCCGCCAACACCGCAGGGATTCCGAAAACGGCAGACGCGCTGATCGACAAACTTACCAGCCTTGCCCGCCGACATGGGCTTGACGTTGACGCGCTTTGGGTCCGGCACTTTGCGATGATGAAGCGTGCTGTTCGCGTGGCCCCGGATGCTGCGGCGCAGATCGAGGCACGTCTCGCAACACGGCCGATAGCCGGTACGGCTGCTATCGGTGCATCGGCGTTACGAGACCCCACCCAAGACGCGACCGACGCCCGTTGGGCCGAGGCCCTCCAACGTGCTGCAGCCGGCCTCTATGCTGGTCCGGGCAAGCCAGTAAAGGTCACCAAGCATCGCATCGTCAATGCGGCTCTGTTCCGCGGAGAATCGTGGCCGAGCGCCGACGCTTTTCCTCGTTCCCGCGCCGCGCTCGAGACCCATGAGGAGTCGATCTGGCATTTCTACATGCGTCGCCTCCTGTGGGCGCTGAACGTGCTGGGCAGTGCCGACGTAGCGAAGTGCAACATCCTGAGTGTTGCGGGAATCGAGCACCACAAAGGGGAAGCCGTTCTGCAATATCTAGTACGCACAGGGGCTACCCACAAGGCAGCCATCGCCCCGGCCCCCATCTTGCCGAAGCAGCTCGATATTCCAACGAATTGGATAGGCCCGTGTCCCGAACGCACTTTTCAGCGCGCGGGCCGGGGTTATGTCCCAAGGAGGACCAAGCGACACGACCTGCACGGCTGACAATGGGGCCCTGGCTAATTCTTTGGCAGAATCTCATGAAGTTGCCCAATCTTCCTCTCCGGCATCCCGACGAGACCTTGTATAGCCTCGTCGCCCGCACGCGTCTGATGAACGGAACGCAAAGCGACTGGGAGACTTGCGCGGCCCTGTTCGGGCCGACACCTGTGCGACGCATCGCGGACATCCCGGTGAACTTCACGTACTTCTGCGAAGCGACCGACGGGGTATATGGCTCCCGCGCTGCCCTCGTTCGGGACGCCACGGCGATTCCTTTTTTTCGGAGTCTCGGGCGACTGGCGCGGGATGATTCTCCGAACGGAGGGCAACGTTGCCAGCCGCAGCCTCCCCGCAACAAGGATGTCCAGAAACCATGCGGCCTCGCGATCATCTCGCATGGTGGAATTCACAACTGGCGTTTCTGCCCAGCATGTCGAGAGGAAGAGATCAGCGCCCACGGCGTTCCATACTGGCATCGTCAACACCAGTTGCCGGCAACGCTCAAGTGTGCAAAACATGGCAGAAATCTTGTCGAGGGACATCCCCCAAAAAGCACGCGGGACGGTCGGCTGTGGCTACCCGACGCGCCTACATTGGTGGCGCAGCCCGTTGCTGTTGAGAACGAAAAAGGTCTCACCCAGAGCACGATTCTCATTCGGCTCGCCCAACTTTCAGGCTCCGTTCTGGTCGCGCCCTCCTGGTCTTCGAGCGCAGGGCGCGTGATCACCACCATTCGCCACGCTTTGGGAACTCGGGGGTTGCTCACAGCCGCTGGAAGAATCCGTCGCGACGACTTTCTACTTGAAGTCAGGCGCTGGTTCGGTCCGCTTGCGCGCGTGCCCCCATTCGCCACCCTGCTCGGTACAACTAACCTGGAGCAACTCGTACAGGCTCTATCGTATACACGCCCGATCCGCACCTGCTCCGAGATCTTAATGCTGATCGACTGGCTATTCGGCTCTTGGGACACATTTCTCTTTCATCGGGATTGGCAGGAAGTCATGGAGACTGGCACCATCGGTGCTAATGCTCCAGCGGGCTGCGCTACTGTGGGGCACCGTAACCGGCGCCGGCAACCTGAACAAACCTTCGACGCCGCGCGACAAGCGCATCGCAACACGTGCGTAGCCTTCTGTAGGGGGCAGGCAGATGCGTCCCGTACGCAATTCGGGAGGGCTCACCCGAAGTCTTACCAATGGCTTCGTCGCAACGATGCTGAGTGGCTGAATATGCAGTTCCCCGCACGTGTACCGCAACCGCGGCAGGAGCAACTGTTCGTAGAGCGTTGATTCAAACACTCCGACGGAATTGGGTTTTCAGGTGACTTTGCGAGCCGGGCTCTCGCGTGACCGCCGACCACTAGCAGCAGGCATTCGTCTAGACAACAAATCCGACGACAGATTGTTCGCGTTCGTCGTTCGCAACCTAGGCATATGCGCCAGATGCCATTTGGGACAACAACTGATCGAGTACGCGGTACCCTTCGAGCGTGTCGGTGAAGGCTGCGGGGCACTGCCCACCCAAGGCTGGGCATGGGGTTGCGATCCAGTCGCCGAGCCAGCGCGGCGCGTCGAACGGCTTGTCGTCGCTGGCAGCGGTCACCATATGATCCACGACCTCAATCAGACGCAGGAAGGCGAGGACTCGTTCACTCTGCTCAGTCGTGAGCCGAGCCCTCCTTCCGACTGTGCCGACATGTGAGTAGCGCGCGAGCTGGAGCAGTTCGATCAATTCCAGTGTCGATCGACCGACAGCCTTAGCGATCTCGACCAAAGCAACGGACTCGATCCCCGCGCGCAAGCAGTTGATCCTGTCCATCGGATCCAAACGTAGCAGCGCCCGCGGGTCAGGCAGAGCGCTCTCTGGGCTGCGATCTCGGCGTCGCTTGATGGTTGCGGACATCTGGAGGCAGGGCGGCTCGGGCCAAATTACAAGTCTAGTCGAACCTTGCGGGGCACGCTCCCGCTTCTGGGGCGACAGCGAAGCGGCATTTCGCCCCTTCACCCCATTGCTCCGAATGCTAGAGAATACTCTTCGCCCACGCGCTTCTAGTGTTGCTGGGCGCCCCGCACATCTATCACCGAGGCCAGCACTCGAAGCGGTCCTTCGACCGCTCTCTCCACAAAAGACATTCCACCTTTCGGTGGCCCGGTGGCAGGTTTATGAGCCGAGCAGTCGCCACGAGCGGAGATTGACTGAGAGCTCCTCGGCCTGAACGGTCATTGGGCCCCAGCGAAACGAAGGGCTGTTGAACGCTCGACTGCCGCCGTTCAGCGCACTTCAATGTTGAGCGACAGCTTTCTATGTGGCTCGACGGTAGTGAGAGTCCCGTTGCTTACTGTCGCTGGTGACGAGCACCGGAATGCGCGCCAATGTGGCATGCAGAAGCGTTTAAGATGCCCAGATCGTGTATGTTTGAGTAATATGGGCGGCGGTGGGGAGGTAAGAACATGAACGCAAGCCCAATCCGGATGATCCGACTGATAAAGGTTGGAATGTATCTTTTGTCCCTGTGGCTGTTGCTCGTCCTGATCTTCGTGAACAAGATCGACGTTGAACTGTGCTTCGCTTGCAAGTTCGCCTCGTGGGAGGAGCTGGGTGCTATTGCCGCGAAGAACTATCTTCCCTTGCTTTGCGTGGTGGTCCTCGTCGTGTCGCTTGCGTTCTACGCTGTATTCGCACGAATCATACGGGGAGCGAAGGACGGGCCATTCAAAGTTATCGAGATCGAGGACAAGAGCGCGGATCACCTCGTCTTCCTTGCGACATACGTGATTCCGTTATTGAGCTTTAGTTTAGACACGCCGCGCCAAGTCGTGAGCCTCATCATCACCCTCACGTTGATTGGCGCAATTTACGTTCGGACAAACCTATTTTATGCGAACCCGACGTTGTCTCTGCTCGGGTTCAAGATTTGCACAGTCAAGTTCGAGCAGGGCTCCGCAGGCGTGCCGACTGGGACAGCCGTATTGATCGCACGGGAAGATATCGATCTGGGTGCCAGTGTTAACACGCTTCGACTCGACAAGAACATTTTCTTTGCGCGGAAGGGGATCACTATAAAACCATGAAGACAATCGACGCGCTGCGGGCGGGACTGGGGGCGATCCTGCACGCCGACGGAATCAATCTGAAACTATATTTGGGCACAGGGGAAAGCGACACGCGGACGTACTGGTTGGCTGATTTTGATGATGGAGCAACGGAGGCGGTGTGCCAGCAATTCGTGCGGAGCGTCGATCAGTTTCTGGCGACTGAGAATCTGGAGACGCGGCCCTTGACGGAAATGGATCATCGAGCCGATACCCTGTTCATGTATGACCTCACAGAACAGCCGACCGAATTCGCGAAGCTGCGGTCGCTTGCGGATGGAAACGATCCAGAGACTTTTACGTTCGCCGCTAATGATTTGTCGACGGTGACCAGTCTTGCGATCAAAATTTCTTCAGCGCAGAGCGCTGTGGTGTTCTTCAAAAAGTTCTATCCGGTATCGCTCGTCAAGCGTGACCAGATCTTGCTGGTCATGAAGGACAACACGCGATTCGCGTTCATCAATCAAGATATTCTGAAGGTGACTGGCGGATTCGAGGTGGTGTTGCTTGATGATGAGTTTTACATTAATGATTTCGGGAAATTCGAGAAGACGTTTGCGTTCGACGAGATTGCAAAGAATGCTATGCGGGAGGTGACGAACCGAATTATGGCTCTCGACTTGGTGAACGACGCCAAGGGCTACCTAGCCGCATGCCTAGGTTCGAGGAAAGACATTCTCCGGGCGGGAAGAAGCCGAGTGCTAAATATGGAGGTGGCTGCGATCATCGCCTTTGTCCAAGCGAAACAGCATCAAATTGGCATCAAGGTGGCCGATGGAAAACTGGTGCTCTCGTCGAAGGCCAGCATCAAGAAGCTGTATAAGCTCCTGAACGACGACTACCTGACCTCCGAGCTGACACATGTCGATTACGAAACGTTGGCCAAGAATGAACTGGAAGCAGCGACGGCAACTGAGTAACGAGGCGGAAAGAGGAAATCGTGGAAGGCAGGGACCGTCGTGTGTTGTTAGTCGCCCCTGTCCTCCTTGCATTGCGCCTAATTGACGAGCCTGTACCGACTCGAATGCTGGTTCCCGAGGCAGACGTTGGGCCGAACTTACGCGTCAACGAGAGACAATTTGACATTTAGCCGCGGACGCGAACACAGCTCTTGTTAAGATGACAACCATGTATGCCATACTGCGCCCGGCAAGCCGCTTGAGGGGCAACTGGCGCACGTGTGATGGGAGGATTTAGTTGAAGTCGGTTGAGACTGAGTCTCTTGGGACTCTCACTCCATTCTTGAAGTGGCCGGGTGGCAAGCGTTGGTTTGTCTGCAACTATGCAGATCTGCTTCCTACAGAGTACGGCACCTACATTGAGCCCTTCCTTGGGGCTGGTTCTGTTTATTTTTACATTCGGCCCAAGCGTGCTCTGCTTGGCGACGTCAATATTGAATTGATAAATGCGTACCAGGTAATTAAGGATGATTGGCAGGTACTCGAAAATAGCCTGAAATACCGCCAGCGTCGGCATCGAGCGGATGCTGATGGATACTATTACTGGCTGCGTGGTCACGTACCCGCGCAGCCTTTCCAGCAGGCTTCCCGACTCATCTATCTCAACCGAACCTGTTTTAACGGTATTTACCGGGTTAACCGACAAGGACAATTTAATGTTCCGCGGGGCACCAAGGAGAAGGTTGTCATCGACACCGATAATTTCGAGGCAATGTCGAAGCTGCTGACTGGCGCGGAGCTGGTGCCTGGCGATTTCGAATTGCTGGTTGATCGCGCGCTAGAGAACGACTTTGTTTTTTGTGATCCACCTTACACGGTACGTCATAACTACAACGGGTTCGTTAAGTACAACGAGGTGCTGTTTTCTTGGGCCGACCAGGAACGCTTAGCCGAAGCGTTGCTAAGGGCTGCGCGACGTGGCGTTAAGGTCTTGTGCACAAATGCCAACCACCAAAGCGTGCGAGATCTTTACGACAAGCGCGATTTCAAACAGCAGGTAGTCTCACGCCGTTCGCCCATCTCGGCTGACAGCGCAGGCAGGCGTCACTTTGAAGAGCTTGTTATTCAGGCAAACATCTAGGGAGAGGACAGTCAAATGGGCGAACTCGGTAGCTTGCTCAATACTGCAGCCACACAAGGAAATCCGATCGATGCGCTGCGGACCTTCCTGTTGCGTGAAGATCAAATGGAACAGGCGCGGCGAACAGCCGACATGCGCTTTGTTGGCTACGTGCTCGAACTTGGCTTTGACGCCGCCAAGATCATCACAAGTGATCCTTACAAGCTAGCCGTTGGCGGTATCCCTCGCGGCTCCTTTCTCATCATGACGCCTGTGAACGCTGGCAGTACGCCACCGCACTTTACGCTGCTGCGCGTTACCGGCGTCTCACCTACACCGCTATCGAACCAAGTGCAGCAAACGTACTTCGAACTGCACAAAAAGTCGATGCCGGAGCTTGACGTTTGGACGCAAAGCGAGCTGCAGTGGGGCGCGCTCGATTGCGACGTGCTCGGGATGTTTTACGCGAATCCTCTGAATATGCAGGAGCTACAGTTCTCCGGTGACGTCAACAACGTCGTCAGCGCCCATCGCTACAAAGTTTTCGCTCCTGATGATGCGCTTTTGCGTCTCATCGTCAATGGAATGGTTAAGCCCGAGCAGCGGTCCACCATTGGAACCCTCCGAACTATGGAGTGTGGGCTCTTCAGCAACGGAACGGTGACAAACATTCCGGTTGAGGTCTCAATGCGGGACTTTAAGGGTTGTCGGACGGCCATGTTTGGCAAGACTCGCCTGGGCAAATCGAACGTTGTCAAACTGCTCGCGCAGGCGATGCTTGACGCGACAGAAACCGACAATTCGGTCGGCCAGTTGATCTTCGACATCAATGGCGAGTACGCCAATGACAACCCGCAGGATGGGAACCGATCGCTTCGATCGGCCAACGAGGCTCGGAGCCAAGTATACGCGCTCACACCGAGGCCAAACACTCCGTCTCGACCGCTCCGACTAAATTTCTACGAGCAGCCGGCGGCTTGCCTAGAAGTAATTGCCTCGCTTCTGGAGCAAGACAACCAGAGGTCCAACTACATTCGCAGCTTCGCCAGTGTTGGCCTACCTGAGCTAGCAGACCTGCCCAGTATGAATGAATCGGACCGGACGCGGGCTGTGCGCAAGGTGCAGATGTATTGGGCCTGTTTGAACAAGGCAGGTTTCGCTGCCGACGAAGCTCGTCTTCGCCAGCTTCGCTTGATCGCAAGTCAGTACGTTCGCCACTTTGACTGCCACTTCAATGCGCAACTGAGGACGGCGGCCTACGGCGCGGTTCGCCAAACACCGGCGCCTGCGGCGCCTACGAATCTGGACGAGTTACAAGGCGAGTTGGAAGTCATGGCGCGATTCAGGCGCGAGGCTCCGAACGATCCCAACCTGATGAGCGGTACCCGGCCGGTGTTTGACCCCGACATGACGGCACTACTCGATTTCTTGAATCCTGCTACTGGAACTGGCCCCGCCGTACTTCGCGGATACATCGGTTACCACGCCGCCGATGCAGGGAACTTTCAGATCGAGATTCTCCAGCTCCTCGACCAAGGGCGGACCGTCATCCTTGACCTCGGGAACGCCACTGACAGCATTCGCCGGTACTTCTCCAATCTGCTTTCCACTGCAGTGTTTCGTGCTCAAGAGACCAAATTCGTATCGAGTACGCTGGGCAATCGCTATGTCCAGCTGTACTTCGAGGAAGCGCACAACCTCTTTCCGCCCGACAGCAAGGACTTGACTGGCGTATACGCGCGATTTGCCAAGGAAGGCGCTAAATTCCACATAGGGATGGTGTATTCGACTCAGTCGCCGTCGACCATCAACAAGGAGCTGCTAGCCCAGACTGAGAACTTCTTCGTTGGACACCTATCGAGCCAAGATGAAACGAAGTCATTGTCTCGGGTGCAGGTCGCCTTCGCAGGAGTAGAGGATGACATCCTGAGGGCGAAAACGCCCGGCTACATGCGCATGCTGACGATGTCTCACCGTTTCGTAGTGCCCGTTCAGGCGTTTCGCTTCGAAGCTCGAACATCTGTCGCTGCGCCTGCGGCTTGACGAGGAGGCACTATGCCTTATGGACAAGGTACGAGACTCCCAGGCGAGGCTGCATCAAAACTCGGACATCTGGCGGTTATCGAAAGCCCCTGGGTCAAATCTCTCGTTGAAGACTTCGAGAGCGCTCCTGCGGTTGACGGCGACCCGTCTAAGACGGTGTGGCAAACGTTCGATCCAAAAGAGGTTGTTCCCTTGCGGGGTGTCTGGGCCGTAGACGGCTCGTTCGTTCCGGTTCGCTCAGAGCAAAAGCCTCCGCGTGAGGTGGCCTTCGTCAAGACTGCGTTACTTATGCTTGACAAGGCCAAGCTGGATGTCATCGATAAGGACTTGCCGCATCCGCTGCTACTTCGTGACGCACTCAAGGATACTGGCGTGCAGCATGCTACGGTCTTCCCGCTGAAGAATGTTCGTACAAGCATGGGCACGAACTACGACGCGGTTCGTAACATCGTCAGAGACTCCATGCGCGTGGACCAAGGTGGAGCCTACCACGACACGATGAAGTGGTTGGCTTATCGCAAATGGGAGCCAGACTCGACAGCGCGGTCCCCAGCGTTTCAGTGCCCACACTGCCGCAAGGATGTCGACAGCGGGTTGGATCACGATGCCGAAACTGGATTGTGTCCACATTGTGGTGGAGAGGTGTTCCTGTCAGACCTGTGGGGCTTCCACATGGAAATGGG
This sequence comes from Aromatoleum tolulyticum, assembly GCF_900156155.1. Classification (GTDB taxonomy): domain Bacteria; phylum Pseudomonadota; class Gammaproteobacteria; order Burkholderiales; family Rhodocyclaceae; genus Aromatoleum; species Aromatoleum tolulyticum. Next base: position 5,069 of record NZ_FTMD01000006.1, on the reverse strand, counting down.
CGAGGACAGTGCGCCGGAGTCACTGGCGTCGTCGTACATGCTTATCATGGAACATCTGATGCTCTTCACAGCGGTGCGGCTAATGTGGCATCACAGCGACCGCTCGCTAGTTGCCGACACTTTGTTCATTAAAGATGGGCCGCTTACGCTGCGAAGTCAGTACTCGAAGATGGTTCCCAATATCCGGGATTTTTTGCAGTACGCGAAGGTCACGGGTCGCCCGGTGCACATAATCGGACAGGAGAAGAGTGGTACATTTTTCGACCACTTGGCGTCCATCGTTCGCTTCGCAGCGCCGCACAACCGCGGTGAGCCGCTGACCTATGCTCCCCTGATGCACTCATACGTGCACCGTGAAGTTTACCGTTCGCCTGACGTTTCCAATCCCTACGGACTCAAAACCAACTGGGGCGAGAAAATGTATGTCAAAGTCGACCCGGGAGCTTTTATGGTGCTTAATGTGCCGACAGGGAACTACAAAGCCGACAGTGATTGGCCCACCGCAGGGGACCTGATCGGACTGAGCCGGATTCTCGCCACTCTGCCATCATTGGTGAGCCACAAATTCGAGGGCGCCCTTTACCCAGTTGAGTTGGCAAACGGTATTGCCTCGATGTCGAGCTACCCGTCCGCCACTATCCTGCAGCGCTTCCTCGAAGGACAGGCATCCAGATAGACTAAAATGCCGTCCCCTTCGGCACCATACCCAATTCATTTAAATACGACAATGCGCAGGACGAGAGCAGCCCCTTCGAGAGGTCAAGCCATGACGAGCGATGTTCAAATGTCGAACTGGGGCAACCGACCGAATCAGGCCACAGGCTCAAGATCTGGGCTAAATTCAATGCTTTAGACATTTACCGTCGAAAAAGATGCCACTAGAAAGAGCCCGTTTATTTCAAAACGTCGTGATGAAGCTTTCCGTCCTTCGCTACATCGTGAAGTCTCGGAGCAAGCGGGGGCACACGGATCTGAACAGGGATTGCGAGACCTTTTTCAGGGACGTCCTTAACATGGTTTACGGATTTGAACTTGATAACCTCAACGAGAGCGCGCTCAACACTGCGGCTATCGACTTGGCTGACGAAGGCCGTAAGCTCTGCGTGCAGGTGACGGCCACCGCTGACGCAGCCAAGATCAAGAAGACAATCGAGCTGTTCATCAAACACCAGCTCTACAAGAAATACGATACCCTTGTCATTCTGATGCTGATCGAAAAAAAGGACTACCGAGCCAAATTCGAAACCGATGGCAAGGTCGTATTCGAGCCGAAACATCACGTATGGGATATCGACGACATCATTGCAAAGGCCGAGCAGATGTCCTCCAACGACTTGCAGCAGCTTAGTAATTTCGTTGACGCCCAATTGCCTTCCGTGAGCCAGGCTCTTGAGCCGGCAAGCCTTCTAGCTCAAGCGGAACAAATCACGGCTAAACCTCCTGTATCTGCCGTTTCATTCCTAAAAGCGATGGGTAACACGCCCGGAACAAGGGACTGGAAGGAAGAGTTGTCCGGTGTCTCGAATCTGTTCGACGCCCTCTGCGACCTCTCGCGCAAGCAGCGGGAGTTCGTTGCGTTCATTTTGATAAATGGCAAGCAGTCCGGTTTCTTTGGGCGGTGCGTCATGTCGATTCAAACCGTCGAGCAAAAGCTTCGTTTGAACCGTAGAGAAGCTCAAGAATATTTCCTCGCGCTGAGCCAAGCCGGACTGATTGACGTCGATGATGAAGGCGACGCTCAGAATTTCGAGCTGGGATTTCGATTTCCTAGTCACGCCGATGGTTTTTTAATGTTGAAGGACTACCTAATGACAGCAGACAAGATCCAAAAAGTCATCGTCAACTGTGATTTCACTGAGCTGGATTGACCGCGCACGGGGGAACGTCGCACCTGTGCCTTGGTTAGAATCAGGCTGCCGCGTCAATGTCAACTCATCTGCGCGTTGCGAGAATTTTGCGGCGAGCGACCGATTTGGGCCGTAGACTCGTGATAGTGCCAAGGTTCGGATCGGGAGTTCGCATTCACCGGATTGGAAAGCTGCCGCTCGTCGCAGTCCGCGGCTGAGTGGCGGGTAACCGATGCATTGGTGACCGGAACAGGCCGCCGATCGAACGACCGTTCCGGCCGAGGTGCTTCCGTTGGTCGTGCGTCAGGTGAGGCGCTGGCTCTTGAATGGGGGCCTCCAGTCAGTTCGTCTAACACCCAAGTTCGCGATAGCGAAGCCTCAGCTTTAGCAATGCGCCTTGGATAGATGAGAGCTGCGGTCCGGAGGCGAGCCTTTCGCGCTGCTCCATAGTCGCGAGGTTGCCATCCAAGTCGTGGCATTCCTGCCGATCGGTGGGTTCAAGTTTCATCCGTCGCCGATAGACATCCATCTGCTTCGCGTCCATGCCAGTGAGCGGCTTTAGTGCGTCGGCCATGATTTCGCGGTGCCGTTCGAGGCGAACGTCGTTGCCAACGCGTTCACTGCCCGATAACTTGCTTACCCCCCGTGTGGGTTCGACCTCTATCTTGCGCGCGCCCAGGCACGGGGAGTCCGAGTAGGTCACCTTGCCATCCACTTCACACCTGAAAACCGTTCGTGAAGGCGGTGGAAGATTCTGCGCCCATGCGCCCATGCCCGGCGCGGCGATCACGAACAGCACGATCGCCTTTAGCACAGCGCCCTTCGTCGTGCGGAGGTTTGTCGTGCGCTCGACACTCTTCGACAATTCCCAGTCGTTTACCAAGTGACCTCCGGGTACATGAAGATTCGCGCTGCATCTTAAGTGCATGGCATCCTAGCTGCCAAGCACTGCGACTGGGATACGACATCCCGTCGTTTGACTCATTGACCGGCACAAGGAGGAGAACGGCACGTGATCGTCGCATTGCCGCCCGACACGGGCCAGCGACCCAAGGTCGGCCTTGGCCGAGTTGCTGTCAGCGAATAGCTGGGCCTTTTGACTGCATCGTTCAGCCACATGCCGTTGAATATCCGATGGCGCGGAGGCGTCAGCAGGACAACAGATACATCGAGCATTCCTTTCCCTCGATGACCGCGTTCATTTGCATCCCACGTTCGTTGGAGAATAATGGCAACGAGACGACATGGCCGGTCGAGGGCAGTTCATGCAACCCATAAGATTTTTCGGCAACGTAGACGCATTCTGCACATCATCAGGGACTGCTCCGGCGATTCTTGTTTCGAACGAGGCACCCGTCGCAGGCAGTACACCGCCATTACGGCCCGGTTGGCGGGATGTTCGTGACCGGATACAGGAAATCGAAACCGATCCGGCGAGGCGGAAGCGCCTGATTGAAGCCAGAAAGCGCATGGCGCACGTGCTGTCGGAGCGAGGGAGCTTGACCTTCATGCGGCTTGAGAGAGGGATGTCGAAACATGACTTGGCCGCAATGAGTGCCATTCCCGAAGCGATGCTATCGCGCCTTGAGGCTGGAACCGAGGATCCGCGGCTGTCGGTGTGTTGCCGGCTCGCGCAGGCTTTGAACCAATCTCTGGATGAGATCGCGGCAGCGATTGCGGCGAGCGGCCCCAAAAGATCGGGGGCATGATCAGCGAACAGGGCGGGGTCCGAAGATGACGAATCATGCGGACGCCAACTGCTCAAAAACTAAGGCACCAACTGGAAGACGTCCATGAAGCCGAAGCCACGCGTTGCGGCCTTGCCGTTGGAGGCGATCATTCGCATTGCCCACGATGTGACGCAAAAGGCTGCCCGCGACGCGGTAGCAGCGGGACGCAGTGTTGCTGGTTGGAAGGACGGGCACATCGAGTTGTTTGGACCCGGAGCGCGTCCGCTGTCCTCACCGCGGCCCGATCCGGAGGCGCCATCTGAAAGCTAAGCTATTGTATGGTTCGTTGTGCCAAATCGGCTGCTAGCGACGAACGGGCCTCGCGTGGGGTGTATCGTAAGCTTGGCGGCGTAACAAAAAGACAGCTGTAAACAAAGCACTACGTTAAGCGCCGACCCAGCGCTGACGCGTACGCGGCAGTGGAGGACCGCGCTGCCGCACAACGAACTACACAATAGCGGGGATCGCACCGAGAGCCGGGCACTCAACCTCGGGGGATCCGCTCTGCAATCATCCTGACACACCAACGCGTAGGCGCCGGATTGCCGAGAACGCCGCTCAACTGGCTGCGGCACTGCGCCCATGACTGACGAGGTATCGTTTAAGACTGTATTGTTGCAGCGCACGGGGAGATACGTGGATTCACGCGTTGTTCAAGACTTTATCGTCAGTTTGAATCGAGTCGGCGAAGACTAAGTTGTTGATTCGGCGAGAGCACGGTTCAAGACTTTATTGAAACCAAACAATCGCAGGCTGTCGGTTCGCCCTGAGTTCGTCGAAGGACAATCGCAGGGCGCCTACAGACTCGGCCCAAGCGGTATGTCGCAGCCACGCACGTAACGGGGACGCAATCCGTGATGAAAAGAACACTATCATCTCATTTGGCATATAAAAACCTTGCAATGATATGCTCATGAACTTTTCCGAATCCGCACTCGATCCTGCCTCGACGAAATGCCGACTGTCGCCGCACGCTCCCGCCTGTATGACCTGCACTGGCACACGGACGGCCCGCCGCTCGCGGTCGAAGCCTGGTGGGGGCGCGAAACCCTGTCCGGCGGTTTCGAGTTCCACCTCGACACCCTGTCGCAGGACGCCTTCCTCGCCCTCGAGCCGATGCTCGGGCAGGCGGTGACGCTGCGCAGCGCGCTCTCCGACGGCAGCCGCAGCGAGCGCTCGGGCCTCGTGCGCGCGGTCGCCAATCCCGGCAGTGACGGCGGCTGGAGCCGCTACCGCCTGACGGTGGTGCCGTGGACCTGGCTGCTCACGCGCGGCCGCCACAACCGCGTGTTCCAGGACAAGTCCGTGCCCGAGATCCTCGACGCCGTGTTCGCCGACTACCGCGCGCACGCCGCGTGGCACTGGCACGAGGACGTCGCCCCCTTCCTCGCCACCGCCCGCCCGCGCAGCTACTGCGTGCAGTACCGCGAATCCGACTACGCCTTCGTGTCGCGCCTGCTCGCCGAGGAAGGGCTGGGCTGGTGCATCGAGG